>NZ_JBSKBO010000059.1:0-211 GCF_053714255.1 Mesorhizobium sp. 43Arga | reverse complement strand
CTGAGGGTCGACGTCGTTCATCTTGGCGCTGACGATCAGGCTGTAGAGAACGGCAGCGCGCTGTCCGCCGCGATCGGAACCGCAGAACAACCATGACTTTCTACCGAGAGCCATCACCCGTTCATTGTGCCCATGTCGGGGACGAAGTGGAAGTTCATTATCGCTGGCATCCATATTTTGGCCGAAAGGTCAGCGTGCGGCGTGTGGAGCA
>NZ_JBSKBO010000058.1:0-239 GCF_053714255.1 Mesorhizobium sp. 43Arga | reverse complement strand
GAGAACATGTTCGCACGCCTCAAAGACTGGCGACGCATCCACACCAGATACGACCGATGTGCTCACACCTTCCTGTCGGCGATCGCCTTCGCTGCAGCCTTCATCTTCTGGATCAATGAGTCCTGACCCTAGCTCTCATGTTCCCTGTCAAGGTTGAAGGCAAGAAGGCTCGCCCGCTTGGCAGGTTTGCCATGCAGTCGGATCGGCTGAAGCTGCACAGGGCTGGGGGTGGGAGCTCA
>NZ_JBSKBO010000057.1:0-267 GCF_053714255.1 Mesorhizobium sp. 43Arga | reverse complement strand
CCCCAAGTGTGCCGCATCCCCGGCCAGATCCGCAATGCCGATGGCGACTGCGTCTGCCCGCAGGGCACCGAGGTGCGCAACGGCGCCTGCCGTCCGGTGCGGCCGAAGCCCCAGGAGTGCCGCATCCCCGGCCAGATCCGCAATGCCGATGGCGATTGCGTCTGCCCGCAGGGCACCGAGGTGCGCAACGGCGCCTGCCGTCCGGTGCGGCCGAAGCCCGAGCAGTGCGCTATCCGTGGTCAGGTCCACGATGCCAATGGCGATTGC
>NZ_JBSKBO010000056.1:0-394 GCF_053714255.1 Mesorhizobium sp. 43Arga | reverse complement strand
AACGGCTGCATTTTCCGTTGCCCCGGCCTTTGCCGGCGACTGCCCTGCGGGCCAAGCTGCCACGACTGATATCCAGGAGCATCCGAGCAAGCCAGTAGGCGTTACCGACGATGTCCTTTCCGCGATCGATCTGAGCCCGAAGGGCGAGGCCTGGAAAGGCAACATGCTGCGCCTGCGCAAGCTCGTCGTTCAGCCCGGCGGTGTCGTGCCCTGGCACGAGCACACTGTTCGTCCCGCCAACATCCTCGTCGTCGAAGGCTCGATCACCGAATATCGCAGCACCTGCAAGGTGGGAATTGAGCACCAGGCTGGCGACGTGAGCGTCGAATTCGGCCAGCTCGCCCATTGGTGGAAGAACAATGGCAAGGCCCCGGCGGTGCTCTATTCGGCCGAC
>NZ_JBSKBO010000055.1:0-429 GCF_053714255.1 Mesorhizobium sp. 43Arga | reverse complement strand
AAGCTGGCCGGGGCAAGTGCTGCTGCGGCAGGCGTACTCTCACTCGCTGCCAGCCCTGCGTTCGCTCAAAATGCTGGAACATGGGACAAGACCTTCGCGCAAAGCGCGCGCGTGGAGCATCGCAAGGTTTCGTACGCTAACCGCCTCGGCATCAATCTCGTCGCGGACATGTATATCCCTAAGAACATCGACACCTCGCAACGCCATCCCGCGCTAATCGTCGGTCATCCATATGGCGGTGTCAAAGAGCAGACAGCCGGACTCTACGCCCAGACGATGGCGGAACGCGGCTTCATCACCATCGCACACGACGCCTCGTACAATGGCGAAAGCGGCGGCCAGCCTCATTTCATCTCGTCGCCGGAAGCCGTTGTCGAAGACTTCAGCGCAGGCGTCGACTTCCTTGGTCTCGACCCGCGCGTCGACCGG
>NZ_JBSKBO010000054.1:0-448 GCF_053714255.1 Mesorhizobium sp. 43Arga | reverse complement strand
GATACAGACATCGCAATTCCGCCCAGGACGACGGCCCAGAAGATGAGCTTCTGGCCGGTATTGAAACGTCCGGCCGGCGGATGCGTCCTGTTGGTTTTGTCGAAAAAGCCGCCGCCGACTCTGAGCCAATGAGCGTCATGGCGATCCGGAAGGTTGTCCCAGGCCCATGTCGCCAGCATGACTAATATGCCGAGCATAAACGCCCACGCGACGAAGTCGTGGGCGTATTTCGCCCAAATCGACCAGGTTGAAAATGCATCGGCCCCGATCAGTGGCATCAGCAGACGCTTGCCGAAGATAAAGTTCAGGCCGGTGATGGCTAGGATGATGAACGCCGTGGCAGTCATCCAGTGGGTTAGCCGCTCCAGAGCACCGAAGCGCAAAATCCTTACGCTCGATTCGGGCGCCAGTGTGCGGATGCGGCCCCTGTAGAAATAGAACAGCGCCA
>NZ_JBSKBO010000053.1:0-448 GCF_053714255.1 Mesorhizobium sp. 43Arga | reverse complement strand
ATTCCTCCTCGAAGAATATCATCGCGTCTCACCATCGAAAGCTTGATCCAAGCACCGCGGCGCGCATGGCCGCCGGATCCGCGCGTCTGCGGTCTTCACCGGATGAGTACGGCCGGTCATCGCGGGCATAGGCCCAGAGCTGGCCTGTCTTGGTCTTGCCGCGACCGGGATCGAGCACCGGCGCGGTGGTCTCGTCGGCGAACAGCTTAGGCGAGGACTTCAGCTTCGCCAGCAGCCGTTCGTGAACCGGACGCAGGTGCCAGGCGGCGCGGCCGACCCAATCGGCGAGCGTGGAGCGATCGAGATTGATTCCCTGCCGGGCGTAGATCTGCGCCTGGCGATAAGATGTTGCGCATAGGATTATGCTGCGGAGGCTCCATTTCGTCCCAGGTTTCAGGCGATCTTGGGTAATCTCCGCAACATAAATTCCTGATGCGCCGGTGCCATG
>NZ_JBSKBO010000052.1:0-520 GCF_053714255.1 Mesorhizobium sp. 43Arga | reverse complement strand
CGAGATCACTTCGGGCTGTTCATGGATTTCCTTTTCCATGAAATGCCGGCGGTTGCCCTTGTCGACCATGAAGGAGGTCGACAGCGACTGCTGGCGCTTGCGCTCGACCTTTTTGCCGTCGATGTCGAAGATGGCGACGCTGTCGCGGCGCACCACCGCCCAGTCGCCATCCTCGAGATAGGTGATCGAATTGGTGAACGGCGCCAGCGCGATGGCGTCCGACCCCAAGAACATCTCGCCATCGCCGTGGCCGACGGCCAGCGGCGGGCCGTTGCGGGCGCCGACGATCAGGTCCTCGTCGCCCTTGAACATGATGGCCAGCGCAAAGGCGCCTTCCAGCCGCTTCAGCGCCCGGTGCGCGGCCTCGACCGGCTTCAGCCCCTTGGCCAGCTCCCGCGCCACCAGATGGGCGACGACCTCGGTGTCGGTCTGCGAGGAGAAGGAATAGCCGTCGCGGACCAGCTCGTCGCGCAGCTCGGCAAAGTTCTCGATGATGCCGTTGTGGACGATGGCGACGCCT
>NZ_JBSKBO010000051.1:0-522 GCF_053714255.1 Mesorhizobium sp. 43Arga | reverse complement strand
TGCGGGTCGGATCCAAGCATTCGTCCGGTGTCCGTCACAGAAAGTCGGGTCTCATCGGGGCTAAAGAGGTTCCTTTCGAATCCTGGGTTTGCAGCAGCGGACGGCTCATATTCGCCCCCGGGGTTGCCTCATGATGATGATCGGTGTTAATCCAGATCGAGATGAATGATCCTGCATTCATAGAAAGCTGAACGAATCCCGGGACGACGATGCCGGGCATCAGCACCTCTGTCGTCAAAAGAGCTGTTCTGCTTGACCCCATAGAACTCAACGTCCCGCGGAGCGCTCTCTGCTTCTGAAGGAAGCGATTAGGTCCGCTCGGGCTTGATCCGAGGCTTGGCTGATGGACGTTGTGGTTGCTTCGCTCAGCTGCCGCCCCATGGCGAGGCTTTGCGGATTATCAGTCCTCTCCCTCTTCGCCGGTACCAACAGCGCTGTGCAATGTTCGTTGTTGATGATCATGCCCCCGCTGCTCACGAGGTTGCTCCTGTCAAGTGTACTCGTCAGCTCGTCCTGGGCCTC
>NZ_JBSKBO010000050.1:0-528 GCF_053714255.1 Mesorhizobium sp. 43Arga | reverse complement strand
GTACTCATCCGGTGAAGACCGCAGACGCGCGGATCCGGCGGCCATGCGCGCCGCGGTGCTTGGATCAAGCTTTCGATGGTGAGACGCGATGATATTCTTCGAGGAGGAATTTGACCTCCTCGATGCCTTCATCGGTGAATGCCAAGATCCCCTCGTCATCCTTGGCGCCGTACACCCAGATGACGCCGTCCTCGGGCTCGAGACCGAGGGTCAGGTCCTGGATGAGCTCTTGGCTGACGCCGAGGTCCCTGGCGACACGTTCGACGGTGGAGACGTGATGCACCTTATTGCGCTGCATGATCAGGCTGCCGCTGGTTGGATCCGCAGTTTTGCGGATCTCCAATTCCACGGCAGCAAATCATCGATCCGCTGTGTTGGGTGGGCCGCGATGCGCGCCAGGATATCGGCGAGCCAGGCCTGAGGGTCGACGTCGTTCATCTTGGCGCTGACGATCAGGCTGTAGAGAACGGCAGCGCGCTGTCCGCCGCGATCGGAACCGCAGAACAACCATGACTTTCTACCGAGAGC
>NZ_JBSKBO010000049.1:0-545 GCF_053714255.1 Mesorhizobium sp. 43Arga | reverse complement strand
GCCTGCAGCTCCGGCGAGTTGCCAAGTGCGGTGTCGCCCTGTTGAGACCCCCATGCATAGGCATAGTCGAAGGCAGGCGATGGCGCCACCTTGGCCCAGTGGTCCAGCATGGTCTGTTCCTGGGCAGCGGTGGGGAGGACATACTGGCCGCCCGTGTCAGTGGTGTAGTTGCCGCCGCCGAACGTCTGATAAACCGGAACGACCTGGCTGAGCGGGATGCCCGAGGCGACCGCCGCGGCCACGGTCCTGTCGATCATGTTGTAGTCGACCGTGCTTGTGCCGGTGCGTACCGGGTAGGGATCCAGGCCGTAATAGTCGATATGCGTGTTGGCGGGATTGTAAGTGTTTGAAAAGTCGGGATTTTCCGAAGTCCCCATGTTCATCATGGTGATGAAGGTCTTGGCGCCGGGCAGGTTGGTGTGGATCCAGTCGGATTCCGCCTTCAGATTGTCGGCTGTGGCAAAGGTTCCCCATTTGCCCGTCGGATCGGGCTCGTCGACGAGGAAGAAGCCGAACACGTTCGGATTGCCGATGAAGGGCGTGAC
>NZ_JBSKBO010000048.1:0-556 GCF_053714255.1 Mesorhizobium sp. 43Arga | reverse complement strand
CCTCTTCGCCGGTACCAACAGCGCTGTGCAATGTTCGTTGTTGATGATCATGCCCCCGCTGCTCACGAGGTTGCTCCTGTCAAGTGTACTCGTCAGCTCGTCCTGGGCCTCGCGCGTCTTGGCCAAGTGCCCTTCAAACAGCGCTGGCGCGATTTGTCGGGCTTGCTGCTCTTGCAAGACGGCGTGTTGCACCTGCGACCCAGCTGGTAAAATAGCTTCCGCGTGGATTGCGGCAGGCTCGTGCGGAAGGCGCTCCTCCCTCAGTCGGTTTTGCAGCGCCTGCCGACGCTCCATGGCGAGGCTTTGCGGATTATCAGTCCTCTGCCTCTTCGCCGGTATCAACAGCGCTGTGTAATGTTCGTTGTTGATGATCATGCCCCCGCTGCTCACGAGGTTGCTCCTGTCAAGTATACTGGTCAGCTCGTCCTGAGCCTCGCGCGTCTTGGCCAAGTGCCGTGCAAACGGCGCTGGCGCGATTTGTCGGGCTTGCTGCTCTTGCAAGACGGCGTGTTGCACCTGCGACCCAGCTGGTAAAAAAGCTTCCGCGGGGATTGCG
>NZ_JBSKBO010000047.1:0-768 GCF_053714255.1 Mesorhizobium sp. 43Arga | reverse complement strand
TCACAGCCACGAGGAAGGAAACACCCGTCTCGATGCGGTTTCGCGACGATGATCTCACCATCATCGACCGCGGCGCGGAGCTGCTTGGCCTGTCGCGCACGGAGTTCATGCGGCGCGCAGCACTCCACGAGGCGCAGGCGGCCATTCTCAACGAAACCGTCATCCGCGTGTCCCCGGAAGCCTATGACGCCTTCATGCAGGCGATCTCAGCGCCCGCCGCTATGCCCCCGCCGAAGGCGGACGAGCGGCTGCGTCGGTCCCCGCCCTGGGACCGCTAGGTGGCGCTTTCAGGCATCGAACTCCTCAACGACGTGCACCGCCTCGACAGCTTCGATTGCGGCAAGTCGGCGCTCAACGCTTGGCTGGCCGGCTTCGCGCGAACGAACCAGGCCCGCGGGTTTACCCGCGTCCTGGTCGTTCACGACGAGGGAACAGTCGTCGGCTATTACGGCCTCGCGCCCGGCGTGATCCAGCCAAACAGCGAACCGCGCGCCATCCGCACCGGACGGCCCCCCGATCCGATCCCCTGCCTGTTGATTGGACAACTCGCCGTCGACCATCGCTATGCCGGACAAGGCATCGGCAGCGGCCTGGTCAAGGACGCGCTGCATCGCTGCGTCGCCGGCGCTGACATCGTCGGCGGCCGCGCGGTGGTGGTGCGGGCGATCGACGCCGAGGCCGAGCGCTACTGGCAGAGCTGGGGCTTCATTCCCGCACGGGACAATCCGTCGGTGCTCATGCGCTCGATCCAGGACGTAAGCCTCTGGC
>NZ_JBSKBO010000046.1:0-804 GCF_053714255.1 Mesorhizobium sp. 43Arga | reverse complement strand
GACGCGGCGCTGATCATGCGCGAGGAGACTTTTGGGCCGGTCGCCGCGGTGACGCCGTTCGACGACGAGGACGAGGTGATCGAGCGTGCCAATGCCACCGAATATGGCCTGGTCGCCTATGTCGTGACCGAGAACGGCGCGCGCCAGCAGCGCATGGGCCGCGCGCTCGAGTACGGCATGGTCGCCATCAACCGGGTGAAGATCACCGGCGCGCCGATCCCGTTCGGCGGCGTCAAGCAGTCCGGCATCGGCCGCGAGGGCTCGCGCCATGGGCTCGAAGCGTTCACCGATCTAAAATATCTCTGTCTGGACGTCGCATAAATCCGTCCGGCCATCCTCAAGGAGTCAAGAAATGCTCGACCAGTCCAACGAACTCAACGCCTGGGATCGCGACCACTTCTTCCATCCCTCGACGCATATGGGCACGCACGCACGCGGTGAATCGCCGACCCGTATCATGGCTGGTGGTGAAGGCGTCACCGTCTGGGACAACGATGGCAGGAAGAGCATCGATGCCTTCGCCGGCCTCTACTGCGTCAATGTCGGCTATGGCCGCCAGAAGATCGCTGATGCCATCGCCACCCAGGCGAAGAACCTCGCCTACTATCATGCCTATGTCGGCCACGGCACCGAGGCCTCGATCACGTTGGCCAAGATGATCATCGACCGCGCGCCGAAGGGCATGTCGAGGGTTTATTTCGGCCTCTCCGGCTCGGACGCCAACGAAACCAACATCAAGCTGATCTGGTATTACAACAATGTGCTGGGCCGGCCGGAGAAGAAGAAGATCATCTCGCGCTGGCG
>NZ_JBSKBO010000045.1:0-1139 GCF_053714255.1 Mesorhizobium sp. 43Arga | reverse complement strand
TCCACCGTCACGGATTTCGCCAGATTGCGCGGCTGGTCGACGTCGGTGCCCATGAACACGGCGGCGAAATAGGCCAGCATCTGGATCGGCAGCGCATAGATGATCGGCGAGATGATTTCTGGCACGTCCGGCAGGATGATCGTCTCCATCGTCTTGACGCTCACCTGGGCCGCGCCCCTGGCATCGGTGATCAGGATGATCTTGCCGCCGCGCGCCGCCACTTCCTGCATGTTCGACACGGTCTTCTCGAAAATGCGGTCATGCGGCGCAATGACGATGACCGGCATGTTCTCGTCGATCAGCGCGATCGGCCCATGCTTCAATTCGCCCGCCGCATAGCCTTCGGCGTGGATATAGGAGATTTCCTTGAGTTTCAGCGCGCCTTCCATGGCCAGCGGGAAATTGGTGTCGCGGCCGAGATAGAGCACGTCCTTGTAGCGTGACAGTTCGCGCGCGATCCGCTCGATCTGCTCTTCGAGCTTGAGCACCTGGTTGGCATAGCGCGGCGCTTCCGAAAGCGCGCGCACCAGGGTCTTCTCCTGCTCCTTCGAGATCGCGCCGCGCGCCACGCCGGCGCGCACCGCAAGCGAGGCCAGCACCGACAGCTGGCAGGTGAAGGCCTTGGTCGAGGCGACGCCGATCTCGGGGCCGGCCAATGTCGGCAGCACCACGTCGGATTCGCGCGCCATGGTCGATTCGCGCACATTGACGACGGCGCCGATCTTCATGCCGGCCTTGCGGCAGTAGCGCAGCGAGGCCAGCGTGTCGGCGGTCTCGCCCGATTGCGAGATGAAGAAGGCGGCATCGTTGGCCGACAGCGGCATCTCGCGGTAGCGGAACTCCGAGGCGACATCGATGTCGACCGGCAGCCGCGCATAGCGCTCGAACCAGTATTTGCCGATCAGGCCGGCGAGATAGGCGGTGCCGCAGGCCGAAATCGCCAGCCGGCCGATCCTGGCGAAATCGAATGGCAGGTCGAGCGGCTTCGAGACGCCGGAGACGAAATCGACATAATGCGCCAGCGTGTGCGAGATCACTTCGGGCTGTTCATGGATTTCCTTTTCCATGAAATGCCGGCGGTTGCCCTTGTCGACCATGAAGGAGGTCGACAGCGACTGCTGGCGCTTGCGCTCGACCTT
>NZ_JBSKBO010000044.1:0-1158 GCF_053714255.1 Mesorhizobium sp. 43Arga | reverse complement strand
ATCGATTTGGCCAAGAATGTGTTTCAGGTGCACGGTGTGGATGCTGCCGGGAAGGTGGTGGTGCAGCGCCAGCTGCGCCGCGCGCAGGTGGAGAAGTTCTTCGCCGCGCAGCCGCCGGCGCTGATCGGCATGGAGGCCTGCGGCTCGGCCCATCATTGGGCCCGCACGCTCAGCGCGCTTGGCCACGAGGTCAAGCTGATGCCGCCGGCCTATGTGAAGCCCTACGTTCCGCGCAACAAGAACGATGTCCGCGACGCGCAAGGCTGTTGCGAGGCGGTGAGCCGGCCCGACATGCGCTTCGTGCCGATCAAGACGGTCGAACAGCAATGGGCCCGGGCGCTCCACCGCACGCGCGACCTTCTGGTGCGCCAGCGCACGCAACTGGCCAACGCCATGCGAGGCATGCTCTATGAGATGGGCCTGGTAAGTGCCAAAGGAGCAGCGGGCATCGAGACCTTGCTGCAGCGCGTTGACGCGGCCGATGAAGCCATCCCCGTGGCGCTTTTGATCTGCCTGGTGCCTCTGGCCGGGCAATGGCGCGCGCTGGATGGCGAGATCGGCAAGCTGGACAAGCAGATCCTGGCTCGGGTCAGGCAGCAGCGGGCAGCTTCGCGGCTGACGACGATCCCGAGCGTCGGCCCGATCATCGCGCATGCGACCGTCGCGGCCATCGGCGATGGCCGTCAGTTCGCCTCGGCCAGGGACTTCGCCGCCTGGCTGGGCCTGACCCGCAAGAGCCATGACACCGGCGGCAAGCACAGGCCGACAGGCCATATCAGCCGTGCCGGCGACAGGGACCTGCGAAGGCTGCTCATTCTCGGCGCCAGTTCCTGGCTGCGTCAGGTCAGGGCCAAACCCGACAAAGGCTCGCCCTGGATACGCGGCCTGCTGGCCAGGCGGCCGGTCAAGGTCGCCGTCGTGGCGCAGGCGGCCAAGACCGCTCGCGTCATCTGGGCAATGCTCACCTCAGGTCAACAATACAGGGCCCCGGCGGCGGCTTAACCGCAATCGAGGCCCTTAACAGCGTAAGGAGCAAAAAGGCAGCACGGCAAAATGGTCAGGACCTGGATCGGCACACTCCGCCTTCGTCATCGCGACACCAAAGCGCGCTAGAATGATTGGAACCGATCCGCGTAACCCTTGTTGGTCAGCGGTCAT
>NZ_JBSKBO010000043.1:0-1158 GCF_053714255.1 Mesorhizobium sp. 43Arga | reverse complement strand
GGCAGGGCTATCGCATATGAGCGATTGCCTGGATGAGATAGTCGTCATTCCAAGCGCATTTCTTGATGCGGTGGCTAATGGGGACTTTGTCGATGTCGGCGGCCTGAAGGATATTTCTGGCGATGCGGTTGATGAGGGCGGTGTTGGCTGGAGCGTTGTCCTTGCGGGCACGACTGAGGTCCTCGTGCAGATGAACGTCGAGCATCCAGTGCAGTCCGTTCTCGATCTGCCAATGGGCTCTGGTGAGATCGATTGCCTGCTGTGGCGACAGCAGCGTCGAGGCCATGAACAGGCGCGTCAACGGCTTGGCCTGATCGCGTCGGCTGGTGATGCGGATGAAGGCCTTGTGCCCAGGCATCAGCGGCTCGGCCGCCGCCACGACCTCTGCCTGCCGCCATTCGCTGCGGCCATGGCTGGTTTCGGTCAGCTCAGTGACGGCGGGAGTGGTCTGGGCCAGTTGTTGTTTTGCCCGAGCCAACCAATGCCGGCGGTTTCCCTTGAGCGCGAGCACATAGTCGCCGCCGCGCTGAATGATGGCCTTGGCCATGCGCGTGTGGCAGTGGAGGGCATCGGCCGTGACCAATCGGCCAGTAAGATCAATGAGTTCGACGACCTTGAGGGCAGCCTCGACCTCATTGTCTCCATCGCCGGGCGAGGCTGCCGCCAAACACAGCCGCGTCTGGCTGGCAAAGGCCGACACCGTCAGGGGCGGGCTGGCCGCAAGGCCTTTCTCATAGGCCCGTCGCAGCGCCTTGCCATCAAGTGCGACCACACCCTGGCGTGCCTGGGCAAAGCCTGCGGCAAAGGCGGCGAACGCACGTCCGAAGGCCTCCGGATCGAGCAGACGCAACAACCGCGAGAAGGTGTCGTGACTGGGCGCCTCCTCATAGTCGATCAAGCGCGACAGCGCCTGCTTGCGCTCTTGCGCGAACAACGAGAACTCCGTGGCGCTGGTCGCACCACACAGGCTCGCGGCGATCATCATCACGATCAGATCGCCAAGCCGGTGCGTGGCGTTGGCCGCGCGCGGATCAGGGACCGCGCCGAAATAGCTCTCAAGGCTGGAAATGGCAGTCACTCCTCAGTGGACTGCCTTCCCAAAGAATCCCTTCTCAAATCAACTTCAAGCGCAAAATCGTCATATGCGATTCCCCTGCC
>NZ_JBSKBO010000042.1:0-1340 GCF_053714255.1 Mesorhizobium sp. 43Arga | reverse complement strand
AATTCCTCCTCGAAGAATATCATCGCGTCTCACCATCGAAAGCTTGATCCAAGCACCGCGGCGCGCATGGCCGCCGGATCCGCGCGTCTGCGGTCTTCACCGGATGAGTACCGCCAATGCCACGACGATCCGGCAGCATGCGTTGCGCGCGGCCCGCCGTATCGAGCGGGAGCTGACCGAGGAAAGAGTCTCCTTCATGCAGGATGCTTGCCCGCGCGACTGGATGAACCTGCCCATTCCGGATGGCCGCATCGTCATCGGTCTGGATGGCGCATCCATCCGCGACCGCAACGACCGGAAGAAGACCTTCGAGCTGATCATCGGCCGCTCGCTGCCCGAAGACGGTCCGCGCTACATCGGTTTCGTCCACGGCTACGACCGCAAGCCGCAGCGGCGCATCCTCGACCATCTCAAAAAGCAGGGCCTGCAGGCCAATCAGGATTTCACTTTCATCACAGATGGCGGCGAAGAGGTCCGCTCGCCCGCCGAGATGATCGCGCCGGCGAGCGAGCATGTCCTCGACTGGTTCCATATCACCATGCGCATCACTGTCCTTCGCCAGTTCGCGCAGAGTCTCGAGAACCGACGAGCAGGCCGGGCAGGATCTGCTTGAAGCCCTCCGCAGGATCAAGTGGCATCTCTGGCATGGTAACGTCTATCCTGCCCGTGACGAAATTGCCGACCTGCAATTCGATGCGGAAGGTCTGGAAACAGGCAATCCAAACATGCACAAGTTCCTGACCGCCATCGGGGACTTCCAGGCCTACATTGCCTCCAACTGTGCGAGCCTGATCAATTACGGCGAACGCTATCGGTCCGGTGAGCGCATCTCCTCGGCCTTCGTCGAGGCCACCGTCAAGGCCGTCATCTCCAAGCGCTTCGCCAAGAAACAGCAGATGCAGTGGAGCAGGATCGGCGCGCATCTTCTGCTGCAAACCCGCACGCAGACCCTGACGGTTCCCTCCGCTCGACCTTCCGGCAATGGTACCTCGGTATGGCCAACGGCAATCACGAGCACAGAGAAACGGACCGCGCCGCATGACCGCCCCACAAATCCCCTGAAGCGGACGGTGCGCCCCGCTCCGCTACACGGGGGCTGCGCGGCGGACGCACCACTTCACCGCCAAGCCATTTTTCAGAACTGCTTTTGGTAGGATTCTTGTCCAATGGGCCGGCTGTCTTTATCTGTCATACCTAGACGGCGTGAAATCTCTCCTCCAGACAATTTGCCGTTCGACCCGACGTCAAGACACAAATAATGTTGCGGGTCGGATCCAAGCATTCGTCCGGTGTCCGTCACAGAAAGTCGGGTCTCATCGGGGCTAAAGAGGTTCCTTTCG
>NZ_JBSKBO010000041.1:0-1486 GCF_053714255.1 Mesorhizobium sp. 43Arga | reverse complement strand
TCGGCATTGGCGCCGGCAGCCTTGATGTTGGCCGAAGCGCGCAGCAGGGCCACGCCACCGCCGGCAACGATGCCTTCTTCCACGGCCGCGCGGGTCGCGTTCAGCGCATCGTCAACGCGGTCCTTCTTTTCCTTGACTTCGACTTCCGTCGCACCGCCTACGCGGATCACCGCAACGCCGCCCGCGAGCTTGGCGAGACGTTCCTGCAGCTTCTCCTTGTCGTAGTCCGAAGTGGTCTCTTCGATCTGCTGCTTGATCTGGGCGACGCGGCCCTGGATCTCGGCCTTCTTGCCGGCGCCGTCGACGATGGTGGTGTTCTCCTTGGAGATCGACACCTTCTTGGCGCGGCCGAGCATGTTGAGGCCGACATTTTCGAGCTTGATGCCGAGGTCTTCCGAGATGACCTGGCCACCGGTGAGGATAGCGATGTCTTCCAGCATGGCCTTGCGGCGATCACCGAAGCCCGGAGCCTTGACGGCGGCGATCTTCAGGCCGCCACGCAGCTTGTTGACGACCAGCGTGGCCAGGGCCTCGCCTTCGACGTCTTCCGAGATGATGAGCAGCGGCTTGGAGGTTTGCACGACGGCTTCGAGAACCGGCAGCATGGCCTGCAGGTTGGAGAGCTTCTTCTCGTGGAGCAGGATGTAGGCATCCTCGAGATCGGCAACCATCTTGTCGGCGTTGGTGACGAAGTAGGGCGAGAGGTAGCCGCGGTCGAACTGCATGCCTTCGACGACTTCGAGTTCGGTCTCGGCGGTCTTGGCTTCCTCAACCGTGATGACGCCTTCGTTGCCGACCTTCTGCATCGCTTCCGCGATCATCTTGCCGACCGACTCGTCGCCATTGGCCGAGATCGTGCCGACCTGGGCAACTTCCTCGGAGGTCTTGATCTTCTTGGCAGCCTTGCCGAGCGCCGCGACGACTTCTGTGACGGCGAGGTCGATGCCGCGCTTCAGGTCCATCGGGTTCATGCCGGCGGCAACCGACTTGTGGCCTTCCTGGACGATCGACTGCGCCAGAACGGTCGCGGTCGTGGTGCCGTCGCCGGCGATGTCGTTGGTCTTCGAAGCAACTTCGCGGACCATCTGCGCGCCCATGTTCTCGAACTTGTCCTCAAGCTCGATTTCCTTGGCGACGGTGACGCCGTCCTTGGTGATGCGCGGGGCGCCGAACGACTTGTCGATGACGACGTTGCGGCCCTTGGGGCCGAGCGTCACCTTCACTGCGTCGGCGAGGATGTTGACGCCGCGCAGCATGCGCTCACGGGCATCACGGGAGAATTTTACGTCTTTAGCAGCCATTTTTCAGCTCCTGGCAGGGGCTTGGGGTAAGCCCGGAATTCAGTTGACGGTGAGGCCGATGATCAGCCGATGATGCCCATGATGTCGGATTCCTTCATGATCAGAAGGTCTTCGCCATTGAGCTTGACTTCGGTGCCCGACCACTTGCCGAACAGGATGCGGTCGCCAGCCTTGACGTCCAGGGG
>NZ_JBSKBO010000040.1:0-1732 GCF_053714255.1 Mesorhizobium sp. 43Arga | reverse complement strand
CGGAAGGATCGCCCATAGAGAGGATGTCCCGGATCCAGAACCTGGACAACCTCAACCAATGATTCATCAGACTCACCAAAGGGGATATTCCTGTAGGCCTTCGCTCGAAGGCATCGACTGGCGAATGCCGCAAAAAACCTGGCGTCCAAGCTCGGCTGGATGAGCAAAACCGCTGGCATGGCGAGGGCGAATATGATTCCCTCGCGCCATGACCGATGCGGCCGATCAGCTTCCCGGTGACCTTGCCAGTGCGCACGCGATGATCCTCGCCGAGCGTGCGGCCCGCCGTGAGGCGCAAGCGCTCGCCGCCCGCGCGCAGGCCGTGAACTCGCACTCGGATGCGCTGATTGCGCGGCTCAGGCTGGAGATCGAGAAGCTGAAGCGCGAGATCCATGGTAGCCGCTCGGAGCGGAAAGCCCGGCTTCTCGAACAGATGGAGCTGCAGCTCGAGGAACTAGAGGCTGATGCCGGCGAAGACGAACTGGCAGCGGATCTGGCTGCGCGGTCATCGACGGTCCGGGCCTTTGAACGCAAGCGCCCGTCAAGAAAGCCGTTTCCCGAGCACCTGCCGCGCGAGCGCGTCGTCATCGCCGCCCCCCGGAACTGCCCGTGCTGCGGTTCGGGGAAGCTGGCCAAGCTTGGCGAGGATATCACCGAGACGCTGGAGGTGATTCCGCGCCAGTGGAAGGTGATGCAGACCGTGCGGGAGAAGTTCACCTGCCGCGAATGCGAGAAGATCGCGCAGCCGCCAGCACCCTTCCACGTGACGCCGCGCGGCTTTGCCGGTCCGAACCTGCTGGCGATGATCCTGTTCGAGAAGTTTGCCCAGCACCAGCCGCTGAACCGGCAAAGCGAGCGCTACACCCGTGAAGGCATCGATCTGAGTGTGTCGACGCTCGCCGACCAGGTTGGCGCGTGTGCCGCGGCGCTGAAGCCGATGCATGCGCTGATCGAGGCGCATGTGCTCGCTGCCGAGCGCCTCCATGGCGATGACACCACCGTGCCGATCCTTGCCCGCGGCAAGACCGATACCGGTCGCATCTGGACCTACGTCAGGGATGACCGGCCGTTCGGCGGAACATCGCCGCCGGCGGCACTGTACTATGCCTCGCGCGACCGGCGGCAGGAGCATCCCGAGCGCCATCTGAAGACTTTTGGCGGCATTCTGCAGGCCGATGCCTATGGCGGCTACAATCCGCTGTTCAAGGGGGATCGCGATCCCAGTCCGCTGACCCAGGCGTTGTGCTGGGCGCATGCGCGCCGCAAGTTCTTCGTACTTGCCGACATCGCCACCAATGCCAAGCGTGGCAGGGACGCAGCGCCGATCTCCCCGATCGCGTTCGAGGCGCTCAAACGCATCGACGCCCTGTTCGATATTGAGCGCGAGATCAACGGGATTTCCGCTGGCGAACGCGTGGAACGCCGCCGGCAGGAAAGCCGCCTTCTCGTCGATGCCCTTGAGGAATGGATGCGGACCGGGCGGGCAAAGCTGTCGCGCAGCTCCCCGGTTGCCGAGCCGATCGACTACATGCTGAAGCGTTGGGATGGCTTCAAGGCCTTCCTTAGCGACGGCCGGATTTGCTTGACGAACAATGCCGCCGAACGGGCGCTGCGTGGTTTTGCGATGCGTGAGTCATTATGCACTCCCTCGTCAAGTATCTGTAAACATTGGAAGCGTGTCCACGTCGGCAACGCGACACGGGCGACCTTTTCGGGCCACCGCCGTTTTGAT
>NZ_JBSKBO010000039.1:0-1792 GCF_053714255.1 Mesorhizobium sp. 43Arga | reverse complement strand
ACACGGAAGGATCGCCCATAGAGAGGATGTCCCGGATCCAGAACCTGGACAACCTCAACCAATGATTCATCAGACTCACCAAAGGGGATATTCCTGTAGGCCTTCGCTCGACGGGATCGATTGGCGCAACCCGCGTCACACGTTCCGCCCTGAGCGCGCGGGCTGAGTTTTTCTTTGAGTTTGCGCCATTTTCCGCGAGTCAGCGGAGGCGTTTTATGATTCACTCCAGGGCATGGTAGCCACCGCCCAGGATGCTGTTCCGGACGATATCGGCGCGCTGAGAGCAGCACTGGCCGCGGCGCTGGCCAGAGCTGAAGACGAGGCCGCGCGCACTGCGCTGGTCGAGGCCGAACTGGCGGTCGCCAGGGCCAAGGCATCGGATGATGCGGCGCTGATAGCACATCAGGATCTGACGATCCGGAAGCTGCAGCGGGCGCTGTATGGTCAAAGTTCTGAACGCTCCGGCCGCCTGCGCGACCAGATGGAGCTCACCTTCGAGGAACTCGAGAGCACGGCGACGGAAGACGAGATCGCCGCCGAACAGGCCGCGGCCCGGACCACCGAGGTGGCGCCTTATGTGCGCAGACGACCGGCGCGCCAGCCATTCCCCGAGCATCTGCCACGCGAGCGCGTGGTCGAGCCGGCGCCGGCCGCTTGCCACTGCTGCGGCGGTCATCGGCTGCGCAAGCTGGGTGAGGATATCACCGAGACGCTGGAGGTGGTGCCGCGGCAATGGAAGGTGATCCAACACGTGCGGGAGAAGTTCACCTGCCGCGACTGCGAGGCGATCAGCCAGGCTCCGGCGCCGTTCCACGCCACCCCACGCGGCTGGGCCGGTCCCGGCCTGCTGGCGATGATCCTGTTCGAGAAGTTCGGCCAGCATCAGCCGCTCAACCGCCAGGCTGAACGCTACGCCCGCGAAGGCGTGCCGCTCAGCCTGTCGACGCTCGCCGACCAGGT
Organism: Mesorhizobium sp. 43Arga; assembly: GCF_053714255.1. Lineage (NCBI taxonomy): Bacteria > Pseudomonadati > Pseudomonadota > Alphaproteobacteria > Hyphomicrobiales > Phyllobacteriaceae > Mesorhizobium > Mesorhizobium sp. 43Arga. Next base: position 832 of record NZ_JBSKBO010000039.1, on the reverse strand, counting down.
CGGTGCCGGCGCCGCGGCGCTGATGCCGCTGTTCAAGCGGCTCGAAGCCCATGTGCTGGCCGCTTCACGTCTGCACGGCGACGACACGACGGTGCCGGTCCTGGCCAAGGGCAAGACCGATACCGGCCGATTATGGACCTATGTGCGCGATGACCGACCGTTCGGCGGCGCCGATCCGCCGGCGGCGGTGTTCTATTATTCCCGCGATCGTCGAGGGGAACATCCCGAGGCGCATCTCGCCGGCTGGAGCGGCATTCTGCAGGCCGATGCCTTTGGCGGTTATGGCGATCTCTATGCGACGGGTCGTCAGCCGGCGCCTGTTCTGGAAGCCAGCTGCTGGGCCCACAGCCGGCGCAAAGTGTTCGAGCTGGCCGATATCGAAGCGGCGGCGCGCAAAAAGGCGCGCGGCGACAAACCCAACCTGGTCTATCCGCTCGCGGTTGAAGCCGTGAAGCGCATCGATGCCCTGTTCGATATCGAGCGCGAGATCAACGGCCTGTCGCCGGCCCAACGCCACGCCGTGCGCCAGGAGCGGAGCATGCCCCTGGTCACCGAGCTCGAACGCTGGATGATCGAGACGCGCGACAAGCTCTCGCGCGGACACGATCTGAGCAAGGCCTTCAACTACATGCTGCGCCGATGGTCGTCTTTCACCCGGTTCCTCGACGATGGGCGCATTTGCCTGTCGAACAATGCGGCCGAGCGAGCCCTGCGCGGCATCGCGATGCGTGAGTCATTATGCACTCCCTCGTCAAGTATCTGTAAACATTGGAAGCGTGTCCACGTCGGCAACGCGACACGGGCGACCTTTTCGGGCCACCGCCGTTTTGAT
>NZ_JBSKBO010000038.1:0-2486 GCF_053714255.1 Mesorhizobium sp. 43Arga | reverse complement strand
CTCGATTATGCATGTTGATACCCCTCCTTGTGAGGCTGACAGATTCTGAGGTCGAGGTGATTGATGGTGTGGTTCCGCAGGCTTTTGACGGCATCAAGGACCGAGGAGGTGTCTTGGAAGAGGTAGGCTCCGTTCGATTGCCGATCGATTAGAAGGCGCTTCTGCCTGATCTGCACGTAAATCCAGTTCACAGGAATATCTAGGCGGCCGGCCAATTCCTGAGCGCTGAGCAGGCTGAAGCCATGGGACCATCTGTTGCGCGGTTTGGTCACTCTGATCCCGGCGCTGCGCCGCATCTGCGCCACTGTCGTTGGAAGGACCATATTTTCACAGTTGGGGGAGCGATGACCTTCGCTGGTGAGGGTCGAGGCGATTTCGTCATCAGGGGTGCCGTTGCGGGCAAGATCGAGCGCCCGATCGCGCATCTCTGTCCCTCGCGTGAGTTTGGCAACGGAGTTGACCTTCAACTTGACTTCAAGATCGCTCGCCGCGCCGCCACGCCAGACGATCCTGACCCGAGCGACATCATGTTCGCCTCGGTCAAGCACCACTTTATCTACGAGGCAGCGCAGCAAGGCTTTGCGTTGAGCATCGATAGTGGCTGGGTCCGCCCAGATCTGCGGGAGGCGTCCGGCGAGGCTAACGACCTTGCCGTGCAAGACCTTGCCTATCCCCATTTGACCGATAGCCTGTGGCGAGGATTGCTGAACAAGCGCCTCCTCGGCCGCCCGAAGCTCGCTCAAGGCCACTTCCCAGCGTCGCTCGAGTTCCCCGGCGACGAGACGATTGTCGGGGTCGACACGGTTGAATTGGCGTTCGGCCAGTGCGGCGGCATAGCGCTTGCGCTCGAGCTGCCGTTCTGCACTGCTTCGCAGCGCCGTATCCACCTGCTGCTGGGCTCGGCGCGCTTTTGACAGCGCATCCAGCTCGGCCGGCGCCAGGGCCGTCAGGAAGGCATCCGTCACAACTGCGTCTACACGCGCGGCGCGAATGTACTGGCAGGCTGGCAAACCCTCGTTGGAGCGCAGATGGTTACATACATACTGCCCGCCACCCTTGTAGCGGACATACATCTTGTGACCGCACCGCGCGCACCAAGCGATGCCGTGCAACAGGAGATCACCGTCGCGGGGTGCGCCTCTCGTCTTGGTGCGCATGTATTCGGCCCGATTGTCCCTTATGATATTGCGGATCATTTCATAAGTCTGCCAGTCGACGTAGGCCGGATAACGGTCCTTCACGACAATTCGCCATTCTTCGATTGGCCGCGGCGCTTTCGCCCGCGACGCACCATCGCGCGCAAGCGTACGCATGCGGGTACGGCCATAGACGAAAGCTCCGGCATAGGCAGGATTTTTCAGGATGGCCGCCACCGAACAAATCGTCGCTCGCGTCCAACACAAATCGCCATGCCGGTCGCGACGCGGAAGGTCGAGGCCACGACCATTGAGCAGGCGCATAACCTTGGCCACGGTGCGGAACTTCAGGAACATCTGGAACACAAGCTCCAGCCGTTCCTGAACCGCCAGGTCGGGATCCTTGACCACCACCCCGCTCGGATCACGCATAAGGCCGATCGGCAAGGAGAGCGCCAGTTCCCCGCGCTCAGCCTTGGCGAGAAGGCCGGCGGTCAGGCGACTACGGATCGTGTGCAGTTCGAGCTCCGATATTGTTCCCTTTAGCCCCAGAAGCAGCCGACCATTGGCGCTACCCGGATCATAGACCCCGTCACGATCGGCGATAAGGCAGTCGCGCAAGCCGCAGATGTCCAGGAGCGGGTACCAGTCGGAGCAGTTGCGCGCGAGACGCGTCACGTCAATCGACAGGATCAGCCCCACCTCGCTGAGCCCAACCCGGCCGACGAGCTCCTTAAAGCCAATCCGCTGCGTGACCGATGCACCGCTCAGGCCGAGATCCGCATCGATCACGTCGATATCACTCTCATGCCATCCCAGTTCGCGAGCGCGCTGGCGCAGCGCATATTGGAACCGCAGGCTTTCCTGATTGTTCGTCACTTGGTGAGGTGTCGATTGCCGGATATAGACTACGGCCTTGCGCGCCAAGTGGGCCGGTTTGATCAATTCGGATTTCACGAGAAATCTCCGCCAGAACCGCGGCGATGTCGTCGACAATCTGTCGCCGCAGACCCGGCGGCAGCGTCTCCCAAAGATCTTTCGGATCTATGCTCATCGCATTCGAGGCATTCGACCGCTAATACAAGCTCGCAGAGTGCTGCTATACTCAATTTTGTTCGATTCGTCTTCACCTCATGAGGTTCAGTTGTGGATATTGGAACCAACAGAGATGTTCCGCCGCGATGCTCGACTTCATATGAAGGTGGAAAATTGCCGCCTCTATGCGACGAGCGGCAGATCACACGGAAGGATCGCCCATAGAGAGGATGTCCCGGATCCAGAACCTGGACAACCTCAACCAATGATTCATCAGACTCACCAAAGGGGATATTCCTGTAGGCCTTCGCTCGA
>NZ_JBSKBO010000037.1:0-2595 GCF_053714255.1 Mesorhizobium sp. 43Arga | reverse complement strand
CTACCGAGAGCCATCACCCGTTCATTGTGCCCATGTCGGGGACGAAGTGGAAGTTCATTATCGCTGGCATCCATATTTTGGCCGAAAGGTCAGCGTGCGGCGTGTGGAGCAGCGGGTAACTGGCCAGTTTCTCAAGGTGCAATACCCATCGGGCGTTGTCGTATCGATTCCAGGCTGGATGGTGGATTCGGCCGCTTGCGCGGGCATGACATTTGGCCCGCCACAGGTTGATCTCACGGCCTTGTCTGATCTGAAGAGGCTGGTCATGCCGGTCGCTGTTTCCACAAACTTCCCAAGCGAGAATGGAATCGCACGGGAGAAAGTCGATGAAACAGCACAACGTGCCTGCACCGACCTCGGGCAGGCAGATGAGCCTGATATTCGAACCCCACAGGCTGGAGGGGATGAACGAAGTGGAGCGGGCGAAGGCCTTGCTGACGCTCGCTCAAATCCTCATGCAGGCCGCCGGTCTGATCGTCGAGGAGCTCGATGATGACCAGCACTGATCTGATCCCAACTGCGCTCTTGAAGCGCAAGGCCGTCGTCTATGTACGCCAGTCGACGCAGTCCCAGGTCATGACCAACCTGGAGAGCCAGCGACGGCAATATGATCTGGTCGACATTGCGCGACAGCGCGGCTTCGCCGATATCGAAGTCATCGACGACGATCTCGGCCGATCAGCAAGCGGAACAGTGGCGCGCCCCGGCTTCGATCGGCTGGTTGCATGGTTGTGCGCGGGCAAGATCGGCGCCGTATTGTGCCTGGACGCATCGAGGCTGGCACGCAATGGGCGGGACTGGCATCATCTGCTCGAGTTGTGTGGACTTGTCGAAGCCCGCGTCATCGACCACGATGGCGTCTACAACCCCTGCCTGCCTAATGATCGTCTGCTCTTGGGCATGAAGGGAAGCATCAGCGAGTTCGAACTGGGCGTGCTGAAGGCACGGATGCTCGAGGCCGCCAGGTCGAAGGCGCGCCGGGGGGAGCTGCGCCTGTCGGTACCGTTCGGGTACATCTGGCATCGCGAAGCTGGGCTTGGGCTCGACCCAGATATACGGCTGCAGGAGGTAATCCGGCTCATCTTCGCGCGCTTCCGTGAACTCGGCAGTGCGCGCCAGGTGTTGTTGTCGATAACGGCAGATCAAATCCACTTCCCTCGACCTTCTGATGAGGGCCGCATGACCAGCTTCGTCTGGCTGCCGATCCGTTATCGCAATGTCATCGCCGTTCTCAAAAACCCATTTTACGCAGGTGTTTACGTCTACGGTAAAAGCGAAAAGCGAACCTCCATTGTCGACGGACGAGCGCGGCGAAGCTACGGGCATGGCAAGCCTGTCGAAACCTGGGAGGTGATGATCAAGGGTCATCACGAGGGTTATATCGGCTGGGATGAGTACGAGCGAAACCAGAAGCAGCTGGCACTCAACAACTACGGTCGCGCCGGCGGCGTAAAATCGGGCCGCGGCGGGAAAGCGCTGCTGTCAGGCATCATGACGTGTGCACGGTGCGGGCGGCGACTGAGCGTTGCCTATACCGGAAATCCGCAAAGTCGACCGGTCTATCGCTGCGACAAGCCAAACCTGATGATGGGCTTGCCCAGGTGCATGACCTTCGGCGGCCCACGGGTTGACGCGGCTGTTGCGCGTGAGCTGTTGCGAGCGGTAGAACCCTTGGCGATCGAGGCCGCGTTCGAGGCGGAGCGGATGCACCGGGAACGACAAGATGATCAACGCCAGATCCTCGATCTGGAACTTCAGCAGGCCCGTTACGAGGCCAATCTTGCTGAGCGCCGCTACGCTGCCTGTGATCCCGACAATCGCCTGATAGCTGCGCAGCTGGAGAAAAGCTGGGAGACGACGCTGCGCCGCTTGCGGGATATTGAAACCCGCCAGCCTACTGGCAGGCCACCGGCCATTGAGGTCGATCCCAGTGCGTTCGCCAATATGGCAGAAAACCTGTCAGCAGCTTGGAATGGACCTGACGTGACGATGCGTGCGCGCCAGCAGCTGCTACGAACCTTGATCGCCGACATCATCGTCGATGTCGACGACGCGGTACGGGACGTCGTGCTCATGATCCATTGGCGGGGCGGCCAGCACTCAGAACTGCGGGTTCGCAAGCCTCGAGCTGGCGAGCACGGTTGCGCGACGACCGAAGACGCTTTGGCGGTGATGCGCAGCATGGCCGGTCGCTGGTCTGACGAGCATATCGCCGCCTCGCTCAATCGAATGGGATTACCCACCGGACAGGGAAAAACGTGGACGGCGCACCGCGTCTCTTCTGTTCGGCGCGTGCGTGGGATCCATGCCTATCGATCCGCTGAAAAAGACGGTGAATGGCTCACGATGACCGAAGCAGCAACGGCTTTAGGCGTCACAAATCACGCGATACGGCGCCTTATCAAAACCGGCGTTCTTCCTGCTGCACAGGTTGTTCCTGGCGCACCCTATCAAATCCGTGCCGACGACTTGGCATCGGGGTCGATCAAAACGGCGGTGGCCCGAAAAGGTCGCCCGTGTCGCGTTGCCGACGTGGACACGCTTCCAATGTTTACAGATACTTGACGAGGGAGTGCATAATGACTCACGCATCGC
>NZ_JBSKBO010000036.1:0-3173 GCF_053714255.1 Mesorhizobium sp. 43Arga | reverse complement strand
CTGAGGGTCGACGTCGTTCATCTTGGCGCTGACGATCAGGCTGTAGAGAACGGCAGCGCGCTGTCCGCCGCGATCGGAACCGCAGAACAACCATGACTTTCTACCGAGAGCAATGCATGATTCATTATGCTGCTCCTCTTCAAATGGCGGAAAACAGGGATTTCTGGTTTTGGTCGGTGACGCGACACGGGCCTTTACGCGAGATCGCGGCTTTGACGGCGGGCTTTTCGAGGTCCGCTGCGCGGATTTGATGGGGGGCGCCGGGCATGATTTGCTCGGTGGGCAAGAGCCCGGCTTCGACGGCACGCCGGATTTTATGGTTGGTGACGCCGAATTTGGTCGCGGCTTCCGACATGGTGAGCCATTCTCCGCCGGTGTTGCAGGCCGACCGGTAGCCCTCGATCTTGTGCACCCGGCGCAATGAGCTGACGCGATGCCCTGTCCAGGTCTTTCCCTGACCGGTCCGCATCCCCATGCGGTTGAGCGTGGCGGCGACATCCGCGTCGGACCAGCGCGTCGCCATCGATCGAATGATGGCCATCGCCTCCTCGGGCGTGCTTTTGGTGTGCTCGCCGGACCTTGGCTTGCGAATGTGAACCTGCGAATGCTGTCCGCCTTGCCAGTGTATAGTAAGTTCGACCTGTCTCGCATCATCGTCCACGGTCACGACGATATCCTTGATCAGCGCGCGCAGGAGCCGCTGCCGAAAACGCATGTCGACATCGGGAGCGTCCCATGCGGCCTTCAGATCCTGAGCCAGGCCGGCAAAATCCGGCGTGGCGGCGTCATCGCGTACTGGCCGATTGTTGAGCCGGGCTTCGCAGGCTTCGACACGGCGAAGCGTCGCCTCCCAGCTCTTCTCAAGCTGAGCAGCTATGAGCCTATTGTCGGGATCGCAGGCCGCATAGCGCCGTTCGGCAAGCGAGGCTTCGTAGCGGGCCTGCTGCAAATCCAGTTCGATCATCTGCCGTCGCTGCGCTTCGCCTTCAAGATGCATCCGCTCCGCCTCCAATGCTGCTTCGATCGCCATGGGTGCCACGGCGCGCAAAACCTCTTGCGAGATCGCGGCGTCGGCTCGACCGCCATTGGCGGTCATGCATCGGGGTCGCGCCAGCGCGAGGTTCGAACGGTCGCAACGATAAATATGATACCCGATGCGGCGGCCGACATAAACGACGCACAGGCGGCGGCCGCAATGACCACAGGTGAGCATGCCGGCCAGGAGAGCCTTCCCGCCCCGACCGGACTTTACACCGCCGCCCTTGCCGTAGGCGTTGGCGGCGAGCAGCTTCTGATTCCGCTCATACTCGTCCCAGCTGACATAGCCTTCATGATGCTCCCTGAGCATAACCGCCCAATCCTCATAGGATTTACGGTGCCCGTAGCTCTTGCGAACGCGGCCATCGACGATCTCGGTCCGCTTCTGCGTTTTGCCGTACACATAGACCCCTGCATAGAAGGGGTTCTTCAACACGCTGATGACGTTGCGATAGCGGATCGGAACCCAGTCGAAGGAGACCATTATCTTGCCGTCAGACGGGCGCGGAAAATGCATGCCTTCGGCATTGAGCGCGATCAGCACCTGGCGGGCGCTGCCGATCTCGCGGAACCGCGCGAATATAAGCCTGATGGCTTCCTGGACCCGCATATCAGGGTCGAAACCCAGGCCGTAATCGCGGTGCCAGATGTAGCCGATCGGCACGCTTATCCGCAGTTCGCCCCGCTGGGCCTTCTGTCGCGCGGCCTCGTACATCCGCGCCCGAATGACGGAAAGCTCGAACTCGCTGATGTTGCCCTTCATGCCGAGCAACAACCGGTCGTTCGGCTTGGCGGGATCATAAATGCCGTCGATATCAATAACGCGCGCATCGACTTGGCCGCAAAGCTCGAGCAGCCTTTGCCAGTCCGGACCGTTGCGCGACAACCGCGAGGCCTCAAGGCACAATACGGCGCCGACATGACCGGTGCACAGATCGTCGACGAGTCGTTCAAAACCGGGGCGCTCGACGGCGCCGCTCGCGCTGCGTCCCAGATCCTCGTCGATCACCTCGACATTGTGGAACCCCCAACGCCGCGCAACGTCGACCAGCTCATATTGCCGGCGTTGACTCTCAAGGTTGGCATGAACCTGTTGGGCCGTCGACTGTCTGACGTAGACGACGGCCTTGCGCTTCAGGAGGGCCAAGGGAAGAAGATTACCGCCCGTCATCGGTCATCTCCTTCTCCGCGACGCCGGCAGCCGCCGTCAGCAGCTTGGCGAGGCTCGCGACCGCGCCTGCGCGCTGCGCTTTCGTCAGCCCGTCCAGGGCTCGGGAGTCGAGTGGCATGATCAATTGCCGCGGTGCTGGCAGCCGGCTTGGTGGGGGCAGTCTCTTCATCGATGACCTCCTGAGCGTTCGAACCGCTCGCAAGGCCATTACGAAATCCCCGATGGATCAAGAGGTGGTGAAGGTCAGGGGCTACCCAAGCTGAACGCTTCGCACACGTCGCGATCCAACATCCATGCGGGAACGACAATGACTTCGCCATGGCGCACGACAATGTGCGCGACTCTGCCGTTCGCCCGTTCCTCGATATACTCGCATCGAACGGTCCGCTCGAAATGCGGATGCCATCGATACCAAACGACAACCTCGCGCCCGACATGGGCAGAATGTCTGCGAGATGACAATTACCCGAAAGAACAGCCTCTTCGCCGGCAGCGACGGCGGCGGACGGACATGGGCCACCATCGCCACGCTGCTGACCACCGCCAAGATGAATCAGGTCGATCCGCACGCCTGGCTCACCCAAACCCTCGAGCGTATCGCCAATGGCTGGCCAAACAGCGATATCGAGGCGCTTATGCCTTGGAACTACCAGCGCTGAACGGCATCAGCTACCCGCTTACCTTGATGCCTTCCTAGCATCGGACACTACGCTGACGCCGCGGGCCGCGACGTGTCAGCTTCCGTGAGAAATGGGCTCAGATAGGTGCGGCCTCCGCGACGAGCGGCTATCACCTCGACAGCACAGCGGATGATGTCTTCACGTCCTTCAGCGACGTCTCATTTTCGCCTAGACTAGTTTCCGTCCACAAACGGTAAGTGATTGATTTTGTGCCGTTAATCGTAGCTTTGCGCGAGCAAGGCCCGGCGGTTTCTGGTATCTTGGATCATGCCACTGAGTCCAAA
>NZ_JBSKBO010000035.1:0-6457 GCF_053714255.1 Mesorhizobium sp. 43Arga | reverse complement strand
TCGAGCTTTTGTGGATCTGATTGAGGAACTCGAACGTGTCATTGAGGTGCCGACGCCAAAGCGCAGGTGCTTCCATAACGCATTGCTTCCATGATCGTGGTCGTTTGCGGCTCGGGTGCGATTGAAGGCGTTGAAGACATCGAACCTCTCGCCCGCGCGTCACCGAGTGCGCAAATCGAGCATGATTGCCCTCTGACTAAGCGCAGATCGAGTATATCGGAAATGTTCCTTTCAGCATGATCGGAGTCAACCCCTTTCAGTTCGCGGTCCGGAACCTGCGACAGTTCGCTCCATACTCCAAAGGGCAGGAAATTGAGCAGGCTACCGGCCGAAAGGACGATCGCGATCGCCCGGCGATCACCCGACTGGCAATTATCGTACCAAGTCGGATCACGATATAAAGATTTGTTTATGTGATTGACAGCAACGTCCTCTCCGGGGAATGTAAGTAGTCGATGGTTCTCTGATGCGGTTCGGCCGCAACAGAGCTAAGAGGGAAGCCGGTGAAGATGCCGGCGCTGCCCCCGCAACTGTAAGCGGCGAGCCAAAGCTCACTCTTGTCACGGAGGTCAATAGCCTCGGGAAGACGGGCTGAGGTGTCGACCCGCTGCCACGGCGAACAAGGTCCACAGGCGGGGTGTCTCGGTGGGCGTAGCAACCGGCTCGTCTGCTTGCCAGCGTCTGCCTTGCATCCACGCCCCAATCATCGGGGTATGGTATGTCTCTCTCTCACAAAGTTCCTGTAGCCACGCTTGGCGTACCGCGCATTGGGCGCCGTCGCGAGCTAAAGCGCGCGCTTGAGGCCTATTGGTCGCGAAAATCTTCCGCAGCCGACCTTCTCGAAACAGCGCGGGCGCTGCGTGTCGCGAACTGGATTGAACAACGCGACCGCGGCGTGACAAAGATTCCGTCCAACGACTTCTCACTCTACGATCATGTGCTCGACACAGCAACAATGGTCGGCGCTGTCCCGCCACGCTATGGGTGGAGGGAGGGAGAAATCTCGCTCGACACCTATTTTGCCATGGCTCGTGGCAGCCAAGGAGGGGCTGCTGGTGGCGGGCAAACCGGTCAGGCCGTGACAGCGCTGGAAATGACCAAGTGGTTCGACACCAACTACCACTACATGGTCCCGGAACTACCCGACGATCAAGCCTTTGCCCTGTCCTCCTCAAAGCCGTTGGATCACTTCTTTGATGCCAGAGCATTGGGCATTCACACTCGCCCGGTCATCCTTGGGCCCGTCACCTTCCTCAAGCTAGCCAAGTCGCCCGCCCGGGACTTCAACCCTGTTTCACTGCTGCCGCGGCTGCTGCCGGTCTACGAGTTGCTGCTGCGTCGACTGAAACTGGCGGGCGCCGACTGGGTGCAGATAGATGAGCCGGCGCTCGTGCTCGATCTCATTCCAAACGAGCAAGATGCGTTCAATTTTGCCTACGAGCGCCTTTCGAAAGTGGCACCGGAGCTAAAGATCATGCTCGCCACCTATTTCGGCGGGCTGAACGGCAACCTCGAGACCGCTCTTTCGCTTCCTGTGGGGGGTCTGCATCTCGACCTTGCACGCGCTCCCGAACAATTGGAGGCGGTGGGCCGGCTTGCGCCAAAAGACCTGGTGCTTTCGCTTGGCCTGATCGATGGTCGCAACGTCTGGCGCGCGAACCTGCGCCCCATGCTTGACCGGATCAAGCCGGTGGTCGCCGGCTGGCCGCTGGAGCGAGTGGAGATCGCGCCCTCGTGCTCGCTTCTTCACGTGCCGATCGACCTCGAACTAGAAACCACGCTCGACAAGGACGTAAAGTCGTGGCTCGCATTCGCGGCGCAGAAGATGGACGAACTGACCACCATCGCCACGGCCTTATCCGAGGGCTGGGAGGCGGTTGCGGCAGAGCTGGAGTCTTCGACGCAAGCAGCCGTCGCGCGTTTGACGTCCCCGAAAATCCATGATCCGCTGGTCGAAGGACGCCTCGCCTTTATCGACGAAGTCATGACGCGCAGGAAGAGTGGCTTTTTGGAACGATCCAGGTTTCAGGAGGAACGTCTCTGCCTGCCGCCCTTCCCCACCACGACGATCGGCTCTTTCCCGCAAACGCCCGAGATTCGCAACGCGCGTGCCGCCCATGCAAAGGGACAACTGAGCTATGTCGACTATGAGGCGTTCCTGAGGAAGGAGATCGAAGCAGCCATCCGTTGGCAGGAAGAGATCGGGCTGGACGTGCTGGTGCACGGCGAGTTTGAGCGCAACGATATGGTGCAATATTTCGGTGAGCAGCTTTCCGGCTTCGTTTTCACGCAGCACGCTTGGGTGCAGAGCTATGGATCGCGTTATGTGCGCCCCCCGATCATCTTTGGCGACGTATCGCGTCCCAACCCGATGACCGTGCGCTGGTGGCGATACGCCCAATCGCTGACTGACAAACCCGTTAAAGGCATGCTCACCGGCCCGGTGACGATTCTTAACTGGTCGTTCGTGCGCGACGATCTTGCGCGCTCCGTAGTCTGCCGTCAGATCGCGCTCGCCGTTCGTGCCGAAGTGGGTGATCTCGAAATGGCCGGCGCTAGAGTCATTCAGATCGACGAAGCTGCGCTGCGCGAGGGATTGCCGCTGCGCAAGTCCGAGTGGAAGCCCTATCTCGAATGGGCTGTCGAGTGCTTCCAACTGGCCTCGACGGGCGTGTATGATGCGACTCAGATCCACACGCACATGTGTCACTCTGAATTCAACGACATCATAGACGCGATCGCGGCCTTGGATGCCGACGTGATCTCAATCGACACCTCGCGCTCGCAGATGGAATTGCTCGACGCCTTCCGAAGTTTTGAATATCCCAACGAGATAGGACCGGGCATCTATGATATTCATTCGCCGCGGGTGCCGGGAGTCGACGAGATGGCGAACCTGCTTACGCAGGCGCGCCAGCGCCTTTGCGACAGTCAGATTTGGGTCAATCCCGATTGCGGTTTGAAGACGCGTGGGTGGGAGGAAGTCCGCCCGGCACTCGTCAATATGGTCAAAGCGGCGCGCAGCCTGAGAGACGAAGCGAAGGCGGACTAGGAGAAGTCCATCCCGTCGCCCCGTGGACGACGGCATAGACTGCAGTGTGGAGTGGTTAGAACTGAGTGCCGGCGCAACGCGCCGCGTCGGGCATGTCCCGTTTCGTCAGCACGGGGTAGAATCGGCGCGCTGACTGCACTGATTTGAGGGGTCCGGTTCTTCTGCGACCCCTCGGTCTGTAGGCGCATCGTTGCCGAGACGATGCCTTGGCCCGGAGCGCATCTCCAGCAAGCCGAGCGTCCAGTGTGCTGAGCTAGATGTTTGATCCCAGGCTCACATGACGATGCTGAGGTCAAGGGAGAAGTTAGGGCGGCATCGTGCTCTCCAGTTGGTCGCGGAATCCAGAGCCTGGCCCGATTGCGTGACGCGGCTCGGTCAATTGAGCCTGGTCAAACTCACATACGGTCGCCGCTTGGGCGGCTGCACCAATATCCCGCTTGCGGCGGCATGAGCCCAGTAGGCGAGACCCGTCTTTGATACGGCATTTCAGCCAGGTGGGATGTCGGTTCGCCTCCTGGATCCCCCGAGGCTGATCGAACCTCAGTGGATGGGTTTGTCGGTTTGGTCTTGTTAGACAGCCTTCATGAGGGCACCTTAGATGACGACGCCCGCAGTCACGTATTTCCACAGCGCCACGAGCAGCTTCCGTGGAAGGGCGACGATGATTGTCTTCTTGAGGCGCCCCTGATTGCGCAGCACGCGTTCGTGAAACCAGCGGGTAAGGGTTGAACCAGGTTGATTGCGTAACCACAGCCAAGCCAACTCGATCATCGTCGTTCGCAGCCGGGGGTTGCCGGCCTTCGAGACGCCTTGCTCGTGTTGGACCGATCCGCTCTGCCTTGCGCTCATGGCAGACACGACGACGGTCCTCCTCCTAGACGCTCGGTACTCTAACCATCGCGCACACGCGCGGCTCGCCCCGTTTGTAGGCGAGCAGCGCGCGCACCAACCCCTCACCATCGATCTTGTCGGTCTTGGCACGACGACGTCGGCGTGAGGTGGCGATCGAAGCGGCGTCGACGACATGACTTTCGATCCCCTCGGCCCCCAGGATTCGATGAATCCAGAAGCCGTCGAGACCCGCCTCTTGAATGACAACAAGCGCAAAGTGCCGGCCGGTGTGCGCCTGTGCCTTCTGCTGGACTTGGGCAAAGCGTGCCAACAGTCCGGTGATATCGCCGCCACGTACCGCATGTTTCGACATCTCTCCCCACTGCCCGGCGACAGCGAAGTGATCAACCTGGTCGATTTACTGAGCTCCAAAGAAACGAAGATCGCGCCAAGGTCAGTGTGGACAGCGGCAGATGCCACAGATCGATCGGCTACAACATGCATGATTGGCCTCCAGAGTTGTTGGTCAGCAACCCCACTCTGCCAAAGCGCAGGTCGCTATCCACCACCAGACTTGTCTCCCGGATCAAAGAGGCACTATGGGCCAGGTTCTCCATGGGACCGCCACGACGACAGAGGCGGACCGTCGAGCGATACAATAGTCAAGAGAGCTTGAGGGGGCTGGCCGAGCGCTACGGGATCAACCAGAAGATCGTTCCAAGTGGGGTAGCGGACCTCGCCAAACGACCTTCCGACTGCGCCGAAAGAGCCGCGGTCGACGGTGCTCGGTCGTCGAGGAGGCCATCATCGTTAACTTACGGCGCTACACACTGCTTCCCCTCGACGACTGATCTCTCGTCGCTCATCGGTAGTCATTCCGGTCAAAGGAAGTGTCGCAATCAGACCCGGAGGCGACGCTCGCGAGCAGCCTTTGCTCCGCCGAGTTACACCACACATGAGGACACAATCGTGAATTCAGATTTCCTGTTCTTCGAGCGCATAGCCGGCCGAGCGTATGGTTCGGATGACGTTGTGGGGGGAGAGTGCCTTTCTCAGTCGGCTGACATGGACGTCGACCGTCCGCGCACCGACATGGATGTTGGCGGGCCAGGCGGCGCCAACCAGTTCGTCGCGGCTGCACACCTTGCCAGGATTTTCCATCAAGTGACGAAGCATGTTGTATTCGAGTGGGCCTAGATGGAGTTGCTGGCCATTGCAATGTACCCTATGGCTGCCGAACTCCATCTTAAGTTGTCCGCAGTTCAGCGACCCCCATTGCCCCCCGTTGGGGAGCAGCGGTGCGCGCAGCTTCCCGCCCAAATAAGCAAGCAATTTAGCCGGCGCAAACGGCCGTAGGAAACTTTCATCAATGCCGGCCTTAAGCAGATCGAGCTGTTGGTGCTCGGCGCCGGATGCGATCAGGGCGATGACGGGCAGGGCCTCGGTTTGCAGATCACCTTTCAGCCGGGCGCAGATTCTGGGGCCGGCAGCGCCAGCCACTTGACAGTCCAGGACGACAGCCTGCGGCTCATGCTCAGCGGCCTTCCGGATCGCGTCCTCGACGCCACCGGCAAGCTCAGTTGCGAAGCCGTCCACCTCCAGGACATGACTGAAGATTAGGAAGAACTCGGCATCCTCAGAACAGATCAGGACGAGTGGCGTCATATGCGGACCCTTCATAAATCAAGCATTCCGCGCCGGTCGCCAGCCAGCACGCTCTCGAACGCCGGTTCGGTGCGCGAGCTGTCCTTTCTACCGCTGCCACCAGACACTCGCCTTATGGCCCGAGGCCGATTGGAATTTGGTGTTGCCCTGGAAACGAAGATGCACCCAAACACCTCATTTGCGGGGTTCCTTGTCGGCCACCTGCGATGGAGACCGTGGATCAGCGGTTGGATTGGGCCGGGCAGGCGAACCCGGCCGGTACATCCGAGCTGCTGCGTCAAGGAGTCCACCCCAATCGCAGCTAACAGTTCGGCGCAGAAATCCGCCGGTAAACTCGACGCCTCCTTTATACGCGCACTATCTGATGCTGACCTGACAAGGTTGCTTGCTAGCTTCGTCCCCCGGATCGCAATGTCGCTCCCCGCCATCAATGCCTCCCCGCAGTTCCCTGTCTCAAGGCCTGAAAAATCAAAATGCGTGCCAACGCGAAGGGAGCCGCTGAAAAGATTTGCGACTTTTATTTCAGGGGTTTAACGAGAATGCAGCAGAAGGTGAGGCCGAACCCACAGTGTCGCGGACTCGACAAAACGCTACATTCCCTCGCCCGCCTAGCGTGCTTTCGGTCCCTCGCGCTGGCGATAAAGCCGACCGGCACAGTCTTCAAGATGTGCCTACAACAAGCCCACCTGTTCGGCTTCCCGCCGCAGTTTCTGCCTCGGCCTTGGGCCGATCTGCTGGATTACCAGTCCGGCCGCCAGTGAGCCGAGGTCGCCGCAATCCTTGAGGCTGCGTCCGGTGGTGTAGCCATGCAGGAAACCGGCGGCGTAGAGATCGCCGGCGCCCGTCGTGTCGACCAGCTCCCGGATCGCCGTCGCCTGGATGACCACGGTCTCATCGCCGCGCACGATG
>NZ_JBSKBO010000034.1:0-6574 GCF_053714255.1 Mesorhizobium sp. 43Arga | reverse complement strand
TAGAGAGGATGTCCCGGATCCAGAACCTGGACAACCTCAACCAATGATTCATCAGACTCACCAAAGGGGATATTCCTGTAGGCCTTCGCTCGAAGGGCTCGACTGGCGGCGCGTCCATGAGGCGCAGCGGACCCGTGTTCCAGCCCAGGCCGGCTGACCCGCGACGAAGTGAATCAGCCTGGATTCCGCTGTCGCGGGCTGTCGGCGAATATGGTTTGATCCGCTCATGGCGATGGCGGCGGACCAGCTTCCCGACGATCCAGACGCGCTGAAGGCGATGGTCCTGGCGCGTGATGCCGAGAATGCCCGACTGATCCAGATCATCAAGGAATTGCAGCGCCACCGCTTCGGCCGTCGTGCCGAGACGTTGCCGGAGGACCAACTTCTTCTGGGTTTGGAGGACGCCGAGCAGATCGAGGCCGCCGGCGAGGAAGACAACGAACAAGCATCTCCGGCAGAGCGTCTCGCGCGCATCGCGAAGCGCCGGACAAATCGTGGCGCGCTGCCACCCATCTTCCGCGCATCGAAATGGTCGTCGACATCGAGGACCATGCCTGCCCGTGTTGCCGAAGCGGTTTGCACCGGATCGGCGAGGACGTGAGCGAGCGGCTCGATATCGTGCCGGCCCAACTGCGTGTGATCGTCGTGCGCCGGCCCAAATATGCCTCACATGGGGATTACATGGTCAAGTGTGATTTCCTCCTTCGCAGTTTCGGTCCAAGGTCTGAGCCCGATCACGTGACGCGGCCCGGTCGCCGGGCCCATCCACCTCACATGCGGTCGCCGCTCCTGGCGGCAGCACCAATATCCCGCTTGCGGCGGGCGCAGGCTCAGGAAGGCGGAACCATTCTGCCGATCGGCTATTGAGGCCATGCATATTTTCGGTTCGCCCACCTGGATCCGAAAGGCTGATCAGGCCCTTACGGAATGGAGGAAAAGGGTGGTGGAAGCGGTCATGCGGTTTTCATGAGCGCTCCCTCGATGATGACGCCGGCGGTCGCGTATTTCCACAGCGCCACCAGCAGCTTGCGGGCGAGTGCAACGATCATCGCCTTCTTGAGGCGGCCGCCGTTGCGCGCTACCCGTTCGCTGAACCAGCGGGCCAGGCCCGAGGCCGGCTGATGGCGCAGCCACAGCCAGGCTAGCTCGACCATCGTCGTTCGCAGCCGCGGATTGCCGGCCTTCGACACGCCTTGTTCGTGATCGATCGTGCCGCTCTTCCATGGGGAAGGTGCCAGTCCCGCGTAGGCGGCCACCTGCCTGCGGTTGTTGAAATGCCGGAACAGCCCTTCGGCCTGGAGGATCGTCGCGAACTCCGGCCCGATACCCTTCAGTTCGAGCAACATCGCCGCCGGCGTCGAGGCGTCCACCGCCGTCGCGGCGAGCAGCGCGTCGCGCTCGGCCTCCACCGCCTTGATCTGGCCGAGCAGCAATTCGAGACGGTCAAGCTCGCGGCCGATCTGGGCCTTCATGCGGGCAGGCAGGGCGCGGCCATCGCCGGTACGCAGTTCTTCCAGGCGATTGCGCCGGTCGCAGCGCAAAGGCTCGTAGTCGCGGATGCCCTGGCTGAAGAGCAGGCCTTTGACGCGGTTGACGTGCTCGACCCGTTCGGCGACCAGCACCTTGCGCTCGCGGTTGGTCCGGCGGCGATCCTCATTCTCGGGCGTCGGCACCCGGACCATCGAGCAGACGCGTGGCTCACCCCGCTTGACGGCCAGCAGGGCGCGGATCAGCGCCTCGCCATCGAGCCGATCTGTCTTGGCGCGCCGGTGGCGGCGCGACACCGCTATCGATGCCGCATCGACGATGTGACTTTCAATCCAGTCCTCGCGGTTCAGCACCCGGTCGATCCAGAAGCCGTCCAGCCCAGCCTCCTGGATCACCACCAACGGATAAAGCCTGCGCGCCTCGGCCTTGCTGCGCAGCCCGGTGAGGCAGACGAGCAGCCCGGCGCTGTCACCGCCGGCGACCATGTGGCGCGACATCTTCTCGCTGCCCGGTACAATCGAGGTGACTAGCCAGGTCGATCTGGACAGCTCCAGCGACACGAAGATTGCGCCAAGATCCACGCGGATAGCGGCTTGTACCTCGGGTCGGTCGGCGGTCAAAAGATGCATGAAGGGCCTCCAAAGAGCGAGTTGCGATGGCCCACTCTGCCAGAGTGCGGGCCGCGATCCACTCCCCATGGGATCTGCCGCGCCTGCGAGGATGTGGTCGTTCAGGCTCCGGCGCCCGCCCGGCTGATCGAAGGCGGGCTGCCGACCGAGGCCACCGTCGCGCAGGTGCTGGTCTCCAAATATGCCGATCACCTGCCACTCTACCGTAAATGTTGATTTCAACATTTGCGATAAGATGTTGCGCATAGGATTATGCTGCGGAGGCTCCATTTCGTCCCAGGTTTCAGGCGATCTTGGGTAATCTCCGCAACATAAATTCCTGATGCGCCGGTGCCATGATCAGGGCTCCAACAACAAGGAGGCCCCGATCATGTTTGAGATTCTTTTTGGACAACCGTGCACGATTGCGCGCTATCGTTCCGCTCCATTGCTCGAAGAGCGGCTTCTGTATCTTTCGCATTGCGAGTGTCTCGGCATCAAGATCGAGACATTGCGGAAGATCGCCTTCCACCAGTTGGACTTGGTGCACATTCTCGATTTGCACGACAACGATAGTTCGAACTTGCCCAAGATTGAGAACGCATTTCGGCGATGGTCTTCACCCACGGAACGCAAGTCACGACCTCGCGCACGTCGGCGTTTCTTCGGCCACGCTGAGCGATGGATGCGCTTTATGGGCTGGCTTAAGGAGTCGGGAGCCAGATGCCACTCCCGTACGCGCGAGGTCGCCGTCTTTGCCACGCGCATGGCTTCCGAACGCGGATGGGCGGATACGACCATCGATGATTGTTGTCGAGCGGTCGACAGCTTTTTCGTCTGGCTGGATGAAAGAGGCGTCGATCTATCATCGGCAGGAATCTCTTTTTTCGATCAGTTTATCGCGCACTGTCATGCGCGTGGCGTTAGTCGTTCAACGACCTATCTCTATGCGCAACGACTTCGTTGGTTCGTACGGTTCGCCGAGCAGCAGGGCTGGTGCAGACCAGGATTGGCCGACGGTATCATGCCGCCGCGACGCTATCCAGGCGAGGCGATTCCGAAGGGATTGAACCGGGATGAGGTCACCCGTCTACTTGCTACCGCGGAAGGACACCATCCCCACGACATACGCGCCCGCGCCATCCTGATGCTGCTGATCACCTACGGTCTGCGTGCCGGAGAAGTCAGCGGCCTTCAGCTAGGAGATTTAGACTGGCAACAGGAGATGTTACGGGTACGCTGCCCCAAGCCCGGACGTACCCATCTCTATCCGCTGTCACCAGATGTGGGGCAAGCGATCCTGCGTTACTTGCGTGAGGTTCGTCCAGCGCACCCTGAACGGACACTGTTCCTGACGATGAAAGCCCCGATTAGGCCGCTTAGCCGGGGAGTAATTAAGGGGATCGTTTTTACTCGCCTCAATGACCTCGGAATCAAAGGCAAGCGCCGCGGCCCGCATGCGTTACGTCATGCCGCTGCCCAGCATCTCCTGGATCAAGGTTTATCGATGAAAGCGGTCGGCGACTACCTCGGCCATCGAAGCACGGCGGCTACCGCGATCTACGCCAAGGTCAATCTCAATACTCTTCGCGAGGTTGCAGAGATCAATCTGGAGGGGCTGCTATGATTCTTCGTGACGCGGTCGACCACTATGTCGCATGGCGGCGAGCCCATGGCGCCCGATTTATCACCAGCTCAAGGACATTGTACCAATTTTGCGATAGCTGCCCTGACAACGCGTGCTGCGATGCGGCTACAGAGAGCGAAGTACGCCGCTTTCTCGCCGGAACCGGTCCGCTCACGCGTTTCCGTGCGAACAAGTATGCCGCTCTCGCCGGATTTTACCGTTATGCGATCAGTCGCGGCTATGCTGTCGCGTCGCCGCTGCCGGCGGCGGACGAAGAGCCGCGGGCGCCGCGATCAGCTCCATCTTACATTTACTCCCGTGAGGAACTGCAGCGCTTGTTTGGGGGCGTTAGTATCAGCCGCAAGCGCGCCATCCGGTTCGACGCCGAGACCTTCCATATGTTGCTCTTGATCCTGTATGGCGCGGGGCTGCGAACCAGCGAAGCACTCCATCTGACCATGAAGGATGTCGACCTTGCAGACGCCATCCTGACAGTTAGGGACACCAAATTCTACAAGAGCCGTCTCGTTCCCGTTGCGCCTCAACTTGCCAGCGCCCTTAGAAGTTATGCCGGACGCCGTTCGGATCGCCCCCTGCCTGAAGGAATGGCGTCTGCATTTCTTGCAAACCGCGACGGAACACAGGTATGGAAGCACAATGTCGACCATGCATTCAAACGGCTACTCGAGCATGTCGGAATCGCCCGTAGGGATGACGGCCGACGCGCCCCGTGTCTCCACGCTCTGAGGCACACCGCAGCCGTCCATCGGCTAACGTCCTGGTATCGCGACGGGGCAGATGTGCAACGGCTTCTACCGGCGCTCTCGACATATCTCGGCCACGCCGACCTGGACGGCACAAGCGTCTACCTGTCGATGACACCGGAACTGTTACACGAAGCATCGGCCTGCTTCGACCGCTACGTCAACGGAGGCCACCATGCGTGATCTCCGTACGCTCGGCCCCTGGCTTCGGCGCTTTCTGGCAGACTACATCGTTACTGAGCGCCGTCTCGCCCGCAACACGCAAATGAGCTACCGCGACAGCTTCACGCTGCTGCTGCCATTTATCAGTACCAAGGTCCGCAAACCAGCGGATCGTCTAAATGTCGAGGATATTACTCCGGCACTCCTACTGCAGTTCCTTGCTCATCTTGAAGAGAACCGCAGCTGCTCGGTACAGACCCGCAACCAACGCCTGACGGCGATCCGATCCTTCGCGCGCTTTGTCGCCAGCCGTGATCCAGCTCATCTTGCCTGGTGTGCGCAGATCCGTGCCATCACGACAAAGAAGGCCGCACCGCAGCCGATCTCGTGGATGAGCAGGGACGAAATGGAAGCGCTGTTAGCGGTTCCCGACCGCCAGACGTTACGCGGCCGGGCTGAGCATGCCTTGTTGCTCTTCCTCTACAACACAGGAGCGCGGGTCTCGGAGGCTACGAGATTACAAGTCGGCGACCTTCAGATCAGTCGGCACGGCGACAACCATGCGCTTGTCACTCTTCACGGCAAAGGCAACAAAATCCGCCAATGTCCGCTGTGGCCGCGCACGGAGGATACGCTCGGCGAACTCATTCGGGGCCGGGAAACCTGCGAGCCCGTCTTCCTCAGCCGCCATCGCAAACGATATACCCGTTTCGGGGTCTATCGGCTTGTCGAGCGATGTGCGGCACAGGTGCCATCGCTTGCTGCACGGCCGATCACACCGCACGTGGTCCGCCATACATGCGCTTGCCATCTGTTGCAGGCGGGTGTCGACCTTAACACCATCCGTGCATGGCTCGGACATGTAAGCCTTGAGACCACCAACATTTACGCCGAAATCGATATGGAGATGAAAGCGAAAGCAATGGCGCTTTGCAGCGCCGCCGCTCCGCGACCGGAAAGGCCGTGGAAAGAGGACAAGGGCGTGATGGCGTTCCTGAATTCTATTTGAGTCCAAGAATTTATGTTGCGGAGATTACCCAAGATCGCCTGAAACCTGGGACGAAATGGAGCCTCCGCAGCATAATCCTATGCGCAACATCTTACCGTAAATGTTGATTTCAACATTTACGGTAGAGCGGCAGATGATCGGCATATTTGGACACCAGCACCTGCGCGACGGTGATCTCGGTCGGCAGGCCGCCTTCGATCAGCCGCGCGGGCGCCGGAGCCTGCACGACAACGTCCTCGCAGGCGCGGCAGGCATATTTGGGCCGGCGCACCACGATCACGCGCAGCTGCGCCGGAACGATGTCGAGCCGCTCGCTCACGTCCTCGCCGATCCGGTGCAGGCCATTGCGACAGCACGGGCAGGCATGGTCCTCGATGTCGACGACCATCTCCGTGCGCGGCAGGTGGGGTGGCAACGCACCGCGGTTCGCCCGGCGCTTGGCGACACGCGCCTGACGTTCGCCAGGATCGGGCTGTTCCTTCTCTTCCTCGCCGGCGGCCTCGATCTGCTCGGCCTCTTCGAGCCCCAGCAGCAACTGATCTTCGGGAAGCTCTCCGCACGACGGCCGAAGCGATGACGCTGCAATTCCTTGATGATCTGGATCAGGCGGGCATTCTCGACGTCGCGCGCCAGGACCATCGCCTTCAGCGCGTCCGGATCGTCGGGAAGCTGGTCAGCCGTCATCGCCATGAGCGGATCAGACCATATTCGCCGACAGTCCGCGACAGCGGAATCCAGGCTGATTCACTTCGTCGCCGGTCAGCCCGCTTGGGCTGGAACGCTGGTCCGGCGCGCCTCGTGGACTCGCCGCCAGTCGAGCCCTTCGAGCGAAGGCCTACAGGAATATCCCCTTTGGTGAGTCTGATGAATCATTGGTTGAGGTTGTCCAGGTTCTGGATCCGGGACATCCTCTCTA
>NZ_JBSKBO010000033.1:0-9493 GCF_053714255.1 Mesorhizobium sp. 43Arga | reverse complement strand
CAAGAAGGCTCGCCCGCTTGGCAGGTTTGCCATGCAGTCGGATCGGCTGAAGCTGCACAGGGCTGGGGGTGGGAGCTCAGAGACGACGGTTGATCAGACTCTCATCCGCGGGTTGGGTACCGGCCTTCCGTGTCTTCGTCTCGGGGCTGTCCTCGGTCTAGAGGGCGGGCGTGGTGCCCACGACCCATCATCTGCGCAACGCCGAGTTCGCTACGCTGCGGCTCAGGCTGCTCAAGCTCGGCGCTCGCGTCATCGAAACCGTCTCGCGCATCCGTCTGGCCTTCGCCGCCGCCTGTCCCGAGGCAAGTCTGTTCCGCGCGCTCGCCAGCAATCTGCTACCGGCAGGACCATGACCGCTGGGGCAGCAGGCCCCGCCGAACCATACAGCTTCCACCCTCAGCGCGTTCACAAGTCCAGATATAGCTGCGGTGAAAAAGACGCCGCGCCGCCACCTGTCCACCACTCAGCGGCAAACAATCCCAAATGCGTCATGAATAAGACGGGCTAGTCGCCCTTTTAGCGCGGCGGCCTTTCAAGGCCGTCGCAATCGCGCTCGCCAACAAGATGGCGAGGATTATCTGGGCGCTGCTCACCAAGGGCGGGACATATCGAAATACTGGTGCGGCAAGCGGCGCAACACGCGCCTGAGCCGAACGACGACCAGACGGACTGGCCGGCGCGACGCCGGATAGAGGCAAGGTGCACAATTAGACGATGACCCACAGGACGAAATCCCGAGGCGAGAGAGGCCGGCGCGACAATGCGCTTACAGCCCGTCAGATTGATCAGCCCCTCGCATCGCGAATTTCATCGAGGCCAGCGGTCTTAGACCGCGCTGAAAGGCCGGACATATGACCGCACCTATCCCGCTGGATGAAATGTCTGAAAAAGCGCTTGCCCGCGTGGCCGTTCCACATTATGTCGCGCCATACCGAGTCTGGTCATTGCTGGGGATCGTGTCGCCTTCGTGGTGGAAATAGGTCGCCGTGTGATGGCTTCGCCGTTGAGCCTTCCAAACGTGTGAAGCGCACGCGACCGGCTCAGCGGCTCGAGGAGAAACAACTGGGCGGAGGGTCGCCCTACTCCCGGCTGGCCCCGCACCGGTTGCAGAGCGCTTTGCGCCCCCCTGGGACCGGCAAACCGGTGACAAAACCGCCCATAGCCGTCAGGATGGCGGCCAAGTATCGCAGCAAGAAGCGAGCGATCAGACATAACCGCAACTGAAACGTTACATAATATTATTTTGCAAATATCTGGGTCGACCATTATCCATTGGCAATCTTTCTGATCGCCACGGGATTCAAGCTTTTGGCTTCAGTACTAGCCGCGACGCTCCGGTGGTGCACCAGCGCGAGATGACTTCGATTGCCCGATGGATGGGGGATTCTCTTGAAGCGATTTTACGACGACGAAGCCAATTCACCTTTCGTACAGGCCTATGATGCCTTCTATAGCCCCAAGATGCCGCAAACGCCCGTCGAGGACATCGATTTTTACGCAGGGATCGCGCAGAAAGCCGGCGGAAGCGTACTCGAACTCGGATGCGGAACCGGGCGCGTCGCATTGCCCCTCGCAGAGCTTGGCTTCAATGTTACTGGTGTGGATACCTCGGGGGGACTGCTTTCAATTGCGGAACGCAAGGCGGCCGAGATTCCGATCGCGGCACAACAACGATTGCGATTTGTTCAGCAGGACATGTCAGACCTCCAGCTGGATGAGCAGTTCGCCGCCGTTTTGGCACCCTTTCACTCCTTTCAGCACTTGCTCACAAGCGAGCTGCAGATTAGAGCATTGAAGGCCATTCATCAGCATATCCGGCCTGGTGGCCGACTTGTCCTTGATCTTGTCGACCTCCACGTTGACATCCTGTCAGAAAAGCTGGTGCCTCCCCGGTCGCGCTCTGCCGTACATGAGCCTAGCGGACGGCGTTATGTCCGGAATCTCCTAAATACCCGCTATGATCACTTTGCGCAAACACGGCACGATGTCTGGCGCTTTTTGGAAATTGGAAAAGATGGCGAAACATTGCAGGAAGAGACGCGCGATCTGGTTCTGCGCTGGACGCACCGGTGGGAGCTGCACCATTTGCTGGCGCGCTGCGCCTTTTCGGTTGAGGCAGAGTACAGCGACTTTAGGCATTCTGCGCCTACTTACGGAAAGGAGTTACTGGTGGTCGCCAGGGTTGACTAGAAGAATTTCTTGCGTGTCAAGATAGATCGAAGTGTCAATCCTGCGGCACCATTTCGAAACAGTCGTGGAACGCTGCTTGAGCAAAGGGTTGCTCGGTGCGAAGGGGTTCGAGGTGGAAGCCAGCCTCATCGCGGCCGATGCCACAAACAGCGCTCCCCAGGCGGCGAGTGGCGCGTCGACAATCTTGGTGCCCGTCGAGCGGTGCGAGAGTATCTCGCAATCCTGGACGTCGCCGCTTTCCGGATGGCCAGTGAGGTCACGCCGATGTTCATCTCACCCTCCGATCCAACGGCACTAAAAAGGCAGCTTCTAAGCAACGTTCGAGCAGGCAGAGCTGCACAAGGTGTCGCAATGCGGCTCGGCGAACTCTGGCCGCCCCCAAACTGCTGCGCAGAATCAATAGCGTCGCCGAGCGGAACCAGCGCCCTGCAACAGATTCTTCAGATGAATTTACAGAATCTTTGCGACGGTAAGTCGCTGACGACGGTACGCTCCCCAGAAAATTGAGGCAATCTCATCTGAAACTCTGAGATCAGGCACGGCTGAAAAAGGGCTGATGCCGATTTGTGCTCAGAACGCCGCACAACACTCAACGGAGGTCAACGTCAAATGGCAAGAAAAGCGCTCATCCTAGTTGAAAGCCATCCAAAGGGTAATGGTCTGCTATACTGTCAGGCGGCCCAACGCCTTGGCCTAAATCCAATTATCCTATCTGCGGATCCAGCTCGGTACGACTATCTTGCGGCGGGAAGGATTGAGGCAATCCGTGTTGATACAGACAATCTCAATGCGTTGATCCGCGAATGTTCCCGGCTGCGTAAGATCCACGACATTGCAGGCATTACGGGCGACTTGGACTCGGTCTATGCGACAGTTGGCAAGCTCTGCCGGTATTTCGATCTACCAGGACCGAACCCCGTAGCAATTGAACGATGCTGCGATAAATTCGTCCAACGGCAGCTCCTTGCGGAGGCAGGTATTCCCATACCTGCTTATCGCGTGGCAGCAAATGCGACAGAGGTTGAAAGCTCTGCCGCGGAGATCGGCCTACCGGTGATTCTCAAGCCAGCCGTCGGCACCGGCAGCAGGGGTGTCCGATTGTGCCGCAACGTCAATGAGTTGGCCGAGCATACGACCTATCTGTTGGACGGGAAGCACATACATCCGCCGTACGTGTTGGGCGAGACTTCGCCCAGGATGCTGGTCGAAGAATTCGCACAAGGCCCCTTTAATTGCGCTCACATGATGGGAAATGAGGTCATTGCGATTGAAGCAGCTGACTCCGGCCCTCCACCGCATTTCATTTTTCGTGAGAGCAGCTTTCCGGCCACCCTCACTGATGAGGAGCATAGGCGTATCGCCGATGTTTCGCGGAGCTGTTTGCGAGCTCTCGACCTTGGCTGGGGGCCGGCGTTTGTTGAATTCAGGTGGACGAAGCTTGGCCCAGTCGTCATTGAAGTCAATCCGCGTCTTGTTGGCGCGCCCGATCCTCAACTCATTCAGCTGGCTTACGGTATCGATCTCATCACTGAGCACATCAAGCTTGCTATCGGCGACAAACAGAATATGCGTAGAAGGCATTCGCATACTGCGGCCGTCCGGTTCCTGGTTGCTGATCGCGATGGCACCATCGATTGGATCGCCGGCGGCAATCGGGCGGCTGCCATGTCTGGGATCGCCGAGGTCAGATTGTATGTTGAACCCAAGACGCCGATGATCAGGAAAGGCGATTTCCGAGACTGTATCGGACATGTCATCGCCGCCTCGCCCACCTTCGCTCGTACTCAGGCGATACTTCAGCGTGCCGTTGACTTAATCAGTTGGTCGATCTCACCATTCCCGACCCTTGACGAATAGGAACATCTGCGGCCGATCACCTTTGGGACTGATGGCAGCACTGTACGGAACAGTTGATCATCTAGTGGATGGGATCTAACCTTGGTGCCCGCGTTTGACGGCAGCGATGATCTTGTCTGGATCGGCGATCCAAGTGAAGGGTTTAGGTTGCTAGTTGTGCTCTGCAACGAAGCGGTTGATCGACGCCTGGAGGTCGACGACGGAGTGGAAGACACCGCGCCTGAGACGACACAGTTTTGCGAAGAAGCCCTCGACCGCGTTGAGCCACGAGCATGAGGTCGGTAAGTGGAAGGTGAAGCGCTGATGGCGGTTGAGCCAGGCGCGCACCTTGGCGTGCTTGTGAGCGGCGTAGTTGTCGAGGACGATGTGGATGGCCTTGCTGGCCGGCACCTCGGCATCGATAGCGTTGAGGAAGCGGATGAATTCCTAGTGGCGATGGCGCTCCATGTTCGTGCCGATGACGGTGCCGTCGAGCACTTGGCAAACAGGGTGGTCGTGCCATTGCGCTTGTATAGGCTCGCAGCCACCATCACAATGATGTCGCCAAGCCGATGCGAGGCATTGCCGGCACGCGGATCGGGCAACGTCCCGAAACAACCCTCAAGACAGGAAATGGCAGTCGCTCCCTTGGCTAAACTGTGTCAAGAATCCTTCCCTGCCATCAATGCGACAGAAAAATTTCCATATGCGATTCCCCTGGTATTGAACGGGGCTGATGTCTTACCCAGAACCAGGCGAGCTGGATCATGGTTGTTCGCAGCCGCAGATTTCCGGCTTTGGAGACGCCTTGTTCGTGCGCCACGGATCCGCTCCGCCAGGGCGTCGCGCCAATCCGGCATAAGCGGCAACCTGCCGTCGGTTGGAAAAGTTTCGGAACAATCCCTCGACCACAGGGCACCGGCGAATTCCGGGCCAAACCCCTTCAAATTTTTTAACATTGCTCCTGGCGCTAGCCCGCTTATCTCACCGAATCTAGCGCCGGGCTCCGTTGTGACGCGGCGCGGGCACTGGCCTGGCTGTGGAGTTTGAGGACGGGCGCGATCAGCGCCGCGGTGGTGCGACGGTCGGGTTCCTCAGCAATGTATCCTGTGTTGTTTGTGAGAAGGGTTCGGGTCCGGCGGCGTCACAGAGCCGCGGCACGTATTCGGGCGTGAGCCAGGGCGAACTCCTCGGCATAGGGACACGCTGAGGCCATCGCCACCTTGATGCGACGAACCGAGACGCGCACCTGTGCGCCGATCTTCAGCAGTTTCAATCTGATCGTGCCGCAGCTGGCGTTGGCGAGCCGGGTATGGGGAAGACCGAGGCGACGCAGGGCGCAGATCAGGACATACGCAAACGAGGCGAACCACAGCCGCAGTTGATTGGCGCGCATGGAGTTGGCACTGGTACGATCGGCGTAGAGGTCGAGCTGGCATTCCTTGATCCGGTTCTCCATGTCGCCGCGGGCGCAGTAGAGCTCCTCGTAAAGCGCCCGTGCCGCCCAGCGCTGCGGCTTGAGTGAGGTCACGATGAAGCGCGGATTGGCGCCCTGTGTCATCCATTCGGCCTTGGCCACGACCCGCCTGCGGCGCGACCAGCTGTCTTTTGTCGACCACCTGAAGTCGCGGAAGACCCGGGCGGCCTGGCCGCTTTTCCTGGAGACCAGACAGGCTTCCTCGAGGGCCGGGGCGATCTTGGTTTCCAGCCGTTCGTTGCGGGCGAGCCCGAAGACGTAGTCGACGCGGTTGATCTCGCACCAGGCCATCAGTTCCTCGCGCGCAAAGCCGGAATCGGCGCGCGGGATGATGTGGACCCTAGGCCAGGCTTTGCGGATCTGGGTCACGATCCGCTCAACCTCCTCGACCGCTCCTTTGCTGGCATCGATGTTGGAACGCCTGAGCTTTGCCGCCAGCAGGTGCCGGTCGCAGAAGATGTAGAGCGGCAGATAGCAGTAGCAGTTGTAGTAGCCGTGGAAGAGCCTGCCTTCCTGCCGGCCGTGCAGCGGATCATCGGTGGCGTCGAGATCGAGCATGATCTCGGCCGGCGGCTTGTCGTGGGCTTCCAGGAACAGGTCCACGAACAAGGCCTCCAACGCGACCTTGTCGTAACTGATCTTGTGATAGCGCGTCGGCTCCCCGACCCGGCCGTGCTCCAGCCGGTTCAGCGTCGACTTGCCAGCAAGCACCGCACAATCTTCTCGCTTTGGCGTCAGGCGTTCCGACACAAGCGCGAGCACCGAGTCGTGGCGAAGCGTGTCGTGGTCGTCGACGTCCTCGTATCCCAGCGCGATCGTTGCGATGCGTTGCCCGACCAGCGTTGAGATATTCAGGCTAGCGAGCCATCGTCCGACGGGCTGAGCAAAGCATCCCGTTCAGCCTCCACGGACTTGATCTGTTGAAGTGCGAGTTCGAGACGATCAAGTTCGCGCTCAATCTGTGCCTTCAAATGCTTACGAAGACTTGTTTGTAAATAAAATTGCAACTAGTGCGCAAACTGGTGCCCCGATCCCGTCCCGCGTGATCACCACGGCTTGCAAAACGATGCCAGATTGGAGGTGTCCAACTGGCCAGCAAGGCATCATTTGAATTTCACAGAATGTTCACGACCGCAATCGCTCGACTATGGTACGTTCATCGCAAGGTCAGAGGTCATGCACAGCTACTAACCCGCTGACGCTCAGACCGCCGCACGCAATGTTGGGTGACAGCCAATGGCAAGAAGAACGCTCATCCTGATTGAAGGCACCAAGAGCAATGGTCCTCTGTACGTCCAAGCGGCTCAGCGTCTTGCTCTTCATCCAATTACTCTGTCGGCCGATCCAGCTCGGTACGACTATCTTGCGGCGGAAGAGATCGAGGCAATCCGTGTCGATACAGACAATCTCGATGCGTTAATCCACGAATGTTCCAGGCTGCGTGCAACCTATGACATTGCTGGCATAACGAGCGCCACGGAATCGTTCTATGCGACAGTTGGCAAGCTCTGCCGTCATTTCGAACTACCGGGACCGAACCCCGCATCCATCGAACGATGCTGCGACAAATTCGTTCAACGGCAGCTTCTCGCGGGGGCTGGCGTTCCAGTACCTGCTTATCGGTTGGCAGCGAATGCGACGGAGGTAGAAAGCTCTGCCGCGGATATCGGCCTGCCGGTGATTCTTAAGCCAGCCGTCGGCAGCGGCAGCAGGGGTGTTCGGTTGTGCCCCAACGTGGATGAGTTGGTCGAACATACGACCTATCTATTGCGCGGGAAACACAGATGGGGGCCCTCGCCGGGGATGCTATTGGTCGAGGAATTCGCACAAGGCCCCCATTATAGCGCTGAGATGATGGGAAATGAAGTCGTTGGGACCGCCGCCCTTGACTGGGGCAGCCCACCGCATTTCGTCTGTCGTGAGTGCACCTATCCGGCCCTGCTGACTGGTGACGAGTATAAACATATTGTCGATGTTTCGCGGAGCTGTTTGCGAGCTCTCGACCTTGGCTGGGGACCAACGAACATTGAATTTAGGTGGACGAACCGTGGCCCAGTCGTCATTGAAGTCAATCCGCGTCTTGCTGGTACGCCCACTCCTCAACTGGTTCAGCTGGCTTACGGTATCGATCTCATCACCGAGCACATCAAGCTTGTCATCGGCGATGAATGCAATTTGCGCAGAAGCCACTCGCAGACTGCGGTTTCGCGGAACCTAATTCCTGATCACGATGGCGTCCTCGACTGGATCGGTGGCGACAGTCGGGCGGCTGCTGTACCGGGTGTAGCCGAGGTTAAATTCTATGTTAGACCTAAGACGCCGATCGTCAGGAGGGGCGATTACCGAGACAAGATCGGACATGTGATGGCCGCTTCACCCAGCCTTGCTCAGACCGAGGCGATACTTCAGCATGCCATCGACGTTATCGACTGGTCGATCAAACCATTTCCAACCTCTGCCGAAAAGGAACAATACACGGCGGCCCCTTACCTCCCGGACTGACGAAGAGAAAGCGGGTTGTGGACGAGCCGATCATTGCAGTATTGCGCGAGCATGAGCCGAACCATCGATGCTCTGCCCATCTTTGAGACGACCGGTCTTTCGTATGCCTCGGCTGTATCGACGCATGCATACCTGCGGACAGGACGGGCATATGGCGGTCCTTGCTTGGCGCCGTGAGGCACCTTGCCGCGGCGCGCACCTTTTCCGGAATCTTGGTCGCGGATCTTGCAGCCCGCGGAGGAGGGCGGTGGCGGCGCCGAGGACGGGCTCTTCGAGCGTTTCGGCATCGAGAGGTGTACGCACTCCACAAAATGCCAGGTATGCACGTCGGCACCTTCGCCCTGTCGAGCGGCGTCATGCTCGACGCGTGAGACCGCTTCGGCATCAAGATCCTCGGCCATGGCGGACCCGGCCCGGCCGCACGAACCGGGCTATCGCCATACCGCGCCGTTTGGCGACATTCATGCCCTTTCCCCGAGATTCGTAAGGCCGGTATGTCCGCTTCGGCCGGTGAGGTGGCTCGCCCTACACGCGCGTTCGAGGGGTGCTCGGGCGGGCCGAGCCGATCCTCATCACAGTAGTGCGAGCCACCTCACCGGCCGAAGCGAACATACGGTCTTCCTGATCAATACACCTTGCCATTGATCAACACATGACGATTTCAGAGCTTACGCTTAAATCCAGCGATCTTGAGCCTGCGCGCCGTTTCGAGGTGTTCACGGGTTCCGGTCGGCGGCGCGAATGGCTGCCGGAAGAGAAGGCCGGATCGTGACGGAAAGTTACGATGCCGGCGAGACCGTGAGTGCCGTGGCCCGGCGGTATGCGTTGTCCCCGCAGCAGTTGTTCGCCTGGCGTCGGGCTGCTCGTGTACCGTTGGCGGAAACGCTGGCGCCGGAACCGTTGTTCGTGCCGGCAGTGGTGCCGGCTCCGAAGCCGGAACCGACGGGGAAACAGCAGCAACAACGCAAACGGAAAGCCGCCCGCGACGCCGGCGTTATCGAGCTGGAGATTGACGGCGTCGCCATGCGGGTCGGCCGTGGCGCCGACGCCAAGACGGTCGCGGCGGTGATCCGCGCGCTGAAGGCGACGTCGTGATCGGGCCGACGGGTGCGGTCAAGGTCATGGTCGCGACGAAGCCTGTGGACTTCCGCAAGGGCGCGGAGGGCTTGGCCGCCCTGGTGCGCGAGACGATGGGCGCCGATCCGTTCAGCGGCGCGATCTACGTCTTCCGCGCCAAACGCACGGACCGGATCAAGCTGATCTTCTGGGACGGCACCGGCGTCTGCCTCTATGCCAAGCGCCTGGAGGATGGGGAGTTCCGCTGGCCAAAGGTTCAGGACGGCGTGATGCGGCTGACAGCCGCGCAGTTCTCGGCGCTGCTCGATTATGCATGTTGATACCCCTCCTTGTGAGGCTGACAGATTCTGAGGTCGAGGTGATTGATGGTGTGGTTCCGCAGGCTTTTGACGGCATCAAGGACCGAGGAGG
>NZ_JBSKBO010000032.1:0-13094 GCF_053714255.1 Mesorhizobium sp. 43Arga | reverse complement strand
GGCGACGCCGGCCGCCGTGTTGCCGGCGCTGCCGCCGGAGGCTTCGATCGCCGGACCCATGCGGCTGTAGAGCAGTTCGGCGCGGTGGGTGTCGATGAGGTTCATCGCGCCTTTGATGATGCCGTTGGTTTCGAGGAATTCTTCCTCGCACTGGGCGATGATGTCGACAATGGCATTGCCGATGCAAAGCACGTCATAATCCGGCATCAATGTCTCCGCCAAAAAACCCGGGCCGGCTTCCTGCCATGCTGGCCGGGCGCGGGTTTAGCGATTCGCGGCGGCTTTGCCTAGGGTATGTTGATATTCAGGTGATGCCGGCCTGACCCGAATCGCAACGAACCCTGGAGCGCGACACGCCAGGCGCTACGACAATTCGACCGTGGACGAAGCATTTCGTCTGGCCGTCGCTTACAAGCTGGCTCTGCCGATCACCCATCAAAGGCGAGCCAGTTCCCATGTCTACAAAGAGCGATACGACAACCGACCTGGCCTTGCTCGGCGTGCTGGCGGTGCTGTGGGGTGCTTCCTACACTTTCATCAAGATCGGCGTCCAAACCATCCCCCCGGTGACTTTCATCGCCGCCCGTACCTTGATCGCCGGCGGCATCCTGTTCGCCATCATCCGCTGGCGCGGGCTGACGATGCCGGGCGATGCGGCCACCTGGCGCCGCTTCGCCTTCCAGGCCTGCCTCAACAGCGTCATACCGTTCACGCTGATCGCCGCGGCCGAACGCTCGGTCGATGCCGGCCTCGCCACCATTCTCAACGCGACCTCGCCGATCTTCACCTTCCTGCTGACGGCGCTCATCACCCGCCACGAGCCGGTCACGGTGCGCAAGCTGATCGGTGTCGGCGCCGGCATTGCCGGCATCTGCCTTATCGTCGGCACCGAGGCGCTGGGCGGTCTCGGCCATGAATTGTGGGCGCAGGTCGCCATCGTCGTGGCGACGATCTGCTATGCCGGCGCCGCCATCTTCGGCCGCGGCTTCAAGGGCCTCGATCCGATGCTGCCGGCGGCAGGCTCGATGCTCTGTGGCGCGGTCATGTTGGTGCCGCTCAGCCTGGTGGTCGACCAGCCCTGGACGCTCACCCCATCGACGGCGTCGATCCTGGCCCTGCTCGGCCTGTCGGTGTTTTCGACCGCACTTGCCTTCGTCATCTATTTCCGCCTCATCCACACGCTGGGTTCCGTCGGCACGACGTCGCAGGCCTATCTGCGCGTGCCGATCGGCGTTGGCATAGGCGCCGTCTTCCTCGGCGAAAGCCTGGGGCCGACGGCATGGCTGGGCATGGCCTTCGTCGTGGCCGGCGTCGCGGCCATGACCATCCCGGTCCGCAAGCCGGCCTTCGCCCGTTAGACGCCCCGATTTGCTTGTGCTCTAGCCTCGCGCTGCCTATCTCGGGGAGCGTCCCGCCTGTCGGCGGTGTCCGCTGACCTGGGGTTGAAGCACGGTGATTTTCGACGCTGCCCGCACCGCGGCTCTTGAGCTGCTCTCGCCGCCGTTTCGTGCCGTGTTCATCAAGACGCTGGGCTTGACCGTGCTGGCGCTGGTCGCCTTGTGGTTCGGCCTGACCAGCCTTGTCGAGTGGCTGGCTTTGCCATGGCTCCAGACCTTGTTGCCGGGTATACCGTCCTGGGCCGGCTGGCTGGGCGGCATCATCGCCGCAATAGCGCTCGCCTTCGGCATGGCGCTGCTCGTAGCGCCGGTCACGGCGGTGATCGCCGGCCTGTTCCTCGACGATGTCGCCGAAGTGGTCGAGCGCACCGACTATCCCCGCGACCCGGTCGGGCGCGCCATGCCGGCATGGCGCTCGCTGGTGCTGGCGATAAAATTCCTCGGCGTTGTCATTCTCGGCAACATCGTGGCGCTCATGCTTCTGCTGGTGCCGGGCATCAACATCGCCGCCTTCTTCATCGTCAACGGCTATCTGCTCGGCCGCGAATTCTTCGAATTCGCCGCGATGCGTTTTCGTCCGGAGGACGAAGCCAGGGCCTTGCGCCGGCAGTATGCCGGCACGGTGTTTCTCGCCGGGCTGGTCATCGCGGCCTTCCTTGCCGTGCCGCTGCTCAATCTGCTGACGCCGCTCTTCGCCGCCGCCATGATGGTGCATCTGCACAAGGCCGTTTCGGTCCGCAAAGGCCGCCGGTGACCGCGGTCGTCGTGCGACGGCCGCCGTTTAATCCTGGGATTTGCCGAACAGCGCCTGCAATTTGCCGAACGGCATGGCGGCGCGGGTGAAGCCGAACGTGCCGTCCTGCTGGATTTCGCGCGTCGCCGCCTCCAGCATGCCATAGGCGAAATTGGTCAGCCACGGCCCGAGCGAAACACGCTTCACGCCGGCCTTTGAGAGATCGGCGATGGAGAAGCCCGGTTTCGCCATGACGTTGACCGGCTTGCTGACCGCCGAACACAATGTGCGCACCATCTCGACGTCGCCGATGCCAGGCGCATAGAGCACGTCGGCGCCGGCCTTCTCGAACGCTTGCAGCCGCTTGATGGTGTCGTCGAGATCGGACTTGCCCCAGAGAAAATTCTCGGCCCGCGCTGTGAAGACGAAATCGCGTCTCAAGGCCCGCGCTGCTTCCACCGCCGCCGCGACGCGCTCGACCGCGTGGGAGAAATCATAGATCGGCCTGTCCGGATCGCCTGTGTGGTCCTCGATCGAGCAGCCGGCAAGGCCGGCCGCTTCCGCCGCGAAGATGGTTTCGGCGGCCCGCTCGGCGCTGTCGCCCTTGCCCTTCTCTAAGTCGGCCGAGACCGGCAGGTCGGTCGCCGCCGTCACCTCGCGGCAGTGATGGATCATCTGCTCGAAGGTCACCGCGCCGTCAGGCATGCCGCGCGAAAAGGCAAAGCCGGCGCTGGTCGTCGCCAGCGCCTTGAAGCCGAAGGATCCGAGCAGCTTGGTCGTGCCCGGATCCCAGGGATTGGGCATGACGAAGGTCGAGGCATGCAGGTCGCGAAAGATCTTGCCCTTGTCCATGAATGCTCCCCATCAAAAGTGTTTGGGGGCGGATGCTATCGCGCCGCCTTCGACCGGGCAAATAAATGCGCTTGGTTCAGAAGCGTTTCTCGTTCTCTGCTGCCAATTTCTCGAAGGCGTCGGAATCCTTGACGTAGCGCGATGTCTTCTTGTCCCAATGATAGGTGACGGAAATATCGTGCGACGACGCTTCGGGCGGCGCGTCATCGCAGCTTTCATCGCTTGGCACGGTGCTGTCGGTGACCGTCACCTTCACGGCGGCATAGGGCTGGCCGTCGGCGATGGTCTGGAAAGCCACATCCTGCTTGCGGCTGTAGGCGCAGAGCCTTTCGTCGAACGTGTAGATCATGTCGATCAGCTCGAATTTGTCGTCTCGGATCATGATCAGCGGCGTGATTACATAGCCTTGGCTCGAATTGAAATGGGTGCTCATGGTGATCAGCATGTCGTCGCCGGCGCCGATCGAAAGCTTGTTCGGCTCGCGGAAATAGGTGCTGCGGTCGACCGCGACATTGGCCGCATCCAGCAGTTTCGGCCTGGCCGTGACGTCGTAGAGCGCCAGCACCGCATAGCCTTCGGCGCTGTCGGGAGAATCGCCGAGGTCGAACAGCATCGCCAGCCGGTCCTTGCCGCCGGCCTTGATGGCAAGCACGGCGGCATTGGGCAGACTTGTCGTCTCGGGCGGCGAGCCGCCGCTATCAGGCCCCTCTATGTGCCGCATCTCGATCGGCGATCCGCCCTTGTTGAACCCGTCCCCGTCCGCGGCGAGGCTCGGGATGACCATTTTGGCCAGGTCGAGATAGGTGACATCGCTGCGGCCAGGCAGCGGGCTGCCGAGATCCGGGAAGCCGACGGTTTGCGCGCCGGCCGCGGTCCACAAGAACGGCAGCAGCATCACGGCGAGGATGAAGCGGAAAATGTTCGTTGGCATGAGCGCCCCCCAAGATCAGGCCACTCACGCTAGCACGGGTTCCAGCATCGCGCAGCCGTGCCGGAACCAAGTCAGTGGATCGGCACCAGCCCGGCCAGTTCGCGCATGTCGTCGAACAGGATGCCGCCGGCCTCGATCAGGCCGTCGCGGTCGGAATAGGGATCGCCATGATAGGAAAACACCCGCATGCCGGCGGCGATGCCGGCTTGCGTCCCAGCGACGCTGTCCTCGATGACGATGCAGTCGGCGGGCGCGAAGCCCATGGTCTTGGCCGCATGCAGGAACAGGTCGGGGAACGGCTTGCCGCGCCCGACCATGGTCGAGGAAAACATCGCATGTTCGAAGAGTGGCAACAGCCCGGTCTGGCCAAGGGTGATGTGCATCTTCGAAATCCGGGCCGAGGTGGCGACACAATAGGGGATGCCGGCCGCGCGGACCGCCTCGATGAACTCCCGCACATAGGGGATCGCCTCGACGCCATGGGAAAACAGGTACGGCAGGCCGGTATTCCAGCGCTCGACGAAATCGGCGCCGAGCCGGACCTCGGTCGTCTCCTCGATCTCTTTCTGCACCGAGGCCATGCTGCGGCCGGAGAAATTCCTGCGGCAATATTCGAAGCTTGTCGGATAGCCGGCAGCCGTCAACCATTCGGCGAGGCATCGATTGGCGAGATTTTCGGTGTCGACGAGGATCCCGTCGCAGTCAAAGATAACGAGTTTAGGTACTCGCATCAGGCTGTGCCGGTCGATCCGAACCCGCCTGAGCCACGCGCCGTGCCGCCAGCGAGCGAACGCTCTTCGACGGCCACCTGCGTCACCGCTGCGAAAACGATCTGGGCGATGCGCATGCCGCGTGTCACCGCAAAATCCTCGTCGCCGAGATTGATCAAAAGCACCTTCACCTCACCGCGATAGTCGCTGTCGACCGTGCCGGGGGAATTGAGGACGGTCAGGCCGTGCTTGAAAGCAAGGCCGGAGCGCGGCCGCACCTGACCTTCCATGCCTTCGGGGATCTCCAGGATCAGCCCGGTCGGCACCAAGGCGCGCTTCCCAGGCAGGATCAGCAGCGGCCGGTCGTCGGGTATCGCCGCGCGAAGATCCATGCCGGCGGCGCCGGTGCTTTCGTAGGCGGGGAGGGGAAGTCCTTCAGCATGCGGCAATCTGACGAAGCCGACGGTCGGACCGATGACGGAGGAGTTTTGGAGGGCTGCGCGCATAAAACCGATCCTATCGGCGCGATTGCCGATTCGGTCAATTCGCCCGCGCCGCTATCAACGGCTTTCTTTCAGGCATTACTGTGACCGGAGCACGCTTTAGCGCACTTCCATTGGAACAACCGTCGTCTCCTTGATCTCCTCCATGACGAAGGAGGCGGACACGTCCGACAGCGCCACCTTGGCGATCAGCCGCTGGTAGAGCCGGTCATAGGCCTTCACGTCGGCGACCCGGGCGCGCAGGACATAGTCGAGGTCGCCGGACATGCGGTAGACGCCGGTGATCTCGGGAAGGCCGGTCACCGCCGCCCGAAACTTCTGCAACCAGTCGGGATCATGGTTGGATGTACGGACCAGGATGAACACCGAAAGGCCAAGCCCGAGCTTGTCGGCATTGACCAGCGCCACGCGGCCAGTGATGACGCCATCCTCCTCCAGCCGCTTGACCCGCCGCCAGCAGGCGTTGCGCGACAACGCCACCCGTTCCGACAGCTGGTCGACCGACAACGTGCCGTCGCGTTGCAATTCGGCAAGCAGCTTTCGGTCTATTTCATCGATGTCCGGCGTCATGTTGGGATATTTGTCCCACGGAATGACAAAACACAAGGACATTTTGGGACCGATGAACCGGCGAAGCGTGTCAGGATACTCATATCGGAACGCAAGCGCTGAAGGGGATCTCAATGTCGGTCGCAAGCATGTTCACTTCTCATCCGGCCAAGGTCGGCGAAACCTATTTCGGCCATATGGCCTTTGCCGCCTGGTTCTCCTCGCGCCTGCTGCTGGCGGCGGGCGCTGCGCTCGTTCACGCTTTCTTGCCATTTCTCTTCGAGACTACCGCCAGCCGAATCGTCCGCGAGCTTTACGAGCGGACACACAACAGGGGCACACACGCGACCAAGGAGCCCGCGGCTCTCATGGATCGCGCCTAGAGGACAACAGAAGCAATGTGCCGGTGGGCGGCCTATCTCGGTGAAGCAGTCTTTCTCGAAGACATTCTGACCGCGCCCTGCCACTCGCTGATCGCCCAGAGCCATTGCGCCCAGGAAGCCAAGTCGCCGACCAATGGCGACGGTTTCGGCCTCGCCTGGTATGGCGACCGGCCGGAGCCCGGCCTCTACCGCGACATCCTACCGGCCTGGTCCGATCCCAACCTGAAGAGCCTATGCCGGCAGATCAAATCCGGCCTGTTCCTCGCCCATGTGCGGGCCTCGACCGGCGGCGCCACCAGCCGCATGAACTGCCATCCCTTCATCTCCGGTCGCTGGTCGTTCATGCACAACGGCCAGATCGGCGGCTTTGAGAAGATCCGCCGCGCGCTGGAGAATTCGCTGTCCGACGCCGTCTTCGACCAGCGCGAAGGCACCACCGATTCCGAACTGTTTTTCCTGCTGATGATCGACGAGGGATTGGCTGGCGACCCGCAAGGCGCGGTCTCGCGCGCCACTGCCCGTGTGCTCGAAGCCTCGCGCCGCGCCGGCCTCGAACCGGCGCTGAAACTCACCGCCGCCTTCACGGATGGGCAGGCGCTGTATGCGGTGCGCTATGCCACCGACGCCCATGCGCCGACGCTCTACACCTCTAGCCTACGCAAAGGCGGCGGCCGCTGCATCGTCTCCGAACCTTTCGATCGCGAGGGCGGCGATTGGCAGGCGATCCCGCCATCGAGCTTCGTCACCATGACTGGGGATGGCATGGCTATTCGGCCCTTTGCTCCGACGGCGGCGAAGGTGGCATTGGTCGGGTAAATCCTTCTCCAAGTCGGAAACGCCGCAGGACAGAAGGGGCGCCGCAGAGCGCAGACCTCAACGGACGGTCGGCGCAATTTCGATCAAGCACTACCAGGCTCCGAATGCTCAACTCCGCTTGAAGTCGTGCCGCTGTCCGCCATTTTCCAGGCGAGCGCGGCCAAGCCGGAGCCTTGATCATGAATCCCGTCTTCTCCTCAACCGTCGAACTCGCCGCCGCCATCGCCCGGCGCGAAATCTCTGCCGTCGAAGCACTCGATGCCCATCTGGCGCAGATCGACCGGCACAATGAAGGCGTCAACGCCGTCATCTCGCTCGACAGGGAGGGCGCGTACGAACGCGCAAAGAAGGCCGACGCGGCACTCGCGCGCGGCGCTACGGCCGGCCCGTTGCATGGCGTTCCCTTCACGCTGAAGGATATGCACGAGACATCTGGCATGAAAACCACGGTGGGCTTCCCGCCCTTCGCCGATTACGTCGCGAGCCACGACAGCCCGGTCGTTGCGAGACTGAAGGCGGCCGGCGGTGTGCTGACGGCCAAGACCAATGTCGCCACCATGCTGTCGGACTGGCAGTCGAACAATCCGCTGTTCGGCCGCACCCGCAATCCATGGAATCTTGAGCGGACGGCGGGCGGATCCAGCGGCGGCGCAGCAGCAGCGGTGGCGGCCGGCATGACATCGTTCGATGTCGGCACCGACATGCAGGATTCGATCCGGCTGCCGGCCGCCTTCTGCGGCGTCTATGGCCTGAAGCCAACCGAACACCGCGTCTCGCTGCCTGGCGCCTTCCCAAATCCAGGCGATGCCCCGCGCAGCGTGCGGCTGATGTCCTGCCTCGGCCCGCTGGCGCGCGGCGTGGACGATCTGTCGCTGATCTATCAAATCATCGCCGGGCCGGATGGGCGCGACGCCGATCTGGCGCCGGTACCCGTCGAGGCCATGCCGAAGCTCGGTCTCAACGCCCTGCGCATCGCCTTCGCGCCGTCCTTCCCCGCCTTCCCGGTGGCCGGCGAGATCAGCGTCGCGGTCGAAAACCTCGCAACGCAGCTGCAATCGGCCGGGGCGATTGTCGAGGAGGCAAAACTGCCCAAGCTCGATCTGCACGACGATCTCGCCCAAGGCGGGGCGCTGATCGGCATGATGATGGAGGCCGCGCAGCCGGAGCCGCCGGAGCGACCGACACCGGTCTCGCGCTGGTTCCAAGCGCTCGCCCGCCGCGACAGATCCATTCTCGCCTGGGACCGGTTCTTCGACGACTGGGATGCGCTGCTTTGCCCGGTCGCGATGACCACCGCCTTCCCACATTGCGAGCCGGGCACACCGATCAAGGTCGACGGCAAGGATCAAGACTACTGGATGCTGCCAGCCTATGGCGCCGTTTTCAACTACAGCGGCCATCCGGCGCTTTCGATGCCATGCGGACAGGATCGCGACGGCTTGCCGATCGGCCTGCAACTGGTCGGCAAACGCTGGTCGGAGGCGCGCGTGCTTGGTGTCGCGGCGGCGATAGAGCCGCTCACCGGCGGCTTTCGCCGCCCGCCGGCCTATTGAGCAAAGCGCGACAACCCATAGGGCGCCAGCAGCGGGTCGCGCTCGCCGTCGAGGATTTCCCGTGTGGCAAACAGGCCGACGGCCGGCGCCAGCGTGATGCCCGAATGCATCACCGCGACATAGAGCCCGTCCATGCCGTCAGCCCGGCCGATGATCGGAAAGCCGTCGATCGGATTGGGGCGGTAGCCGATGGTGTGGAAATCGAGTTCCAGCCCCTCGGCACCGCGCAACGCCGCCTTCGTCACCGCGAACAGGTCGCGCGCCGTGGCTTCGGGGTTCTGGCCGGGATCGCCGCCGGCGAAATCCGAGCCGGCGATGATGCGGCCCTCTGCCGTCTGGCGCATATGTAGCCTCTCGGCGTGCACCAGACCGTTGAGCAGCTTCTTGTATGGCCGCGAATGGACGATCAGGCCAGGTGGCGTTTCGATCGGCAGCTTGATGCCGGCAGTGGCGGCAATGTCAGGCGAGCCGACGCCAGCGGCGATCACCACCTCGTCGGCGGCGATCAGCCCATGCGATGTGTCCACGCCGGCCGTCCTCCCGTTGGTCTGGGCCAGCGCCGAGACCGTGCTGGCAACGACCCGCGCGCCATGCCGTTCGGCATCGCCCAGCAAGGCCTTCGCCGTCGCAACCGGCTCGGCCACGCCTTCCTCCGCGACATAGACAGCGAATTCAGGAGGCTCGACGAGGTTGGGTTCGATTTGCTTCGCCCGCTTGGCGTCAACGCGTTCGATGCCGTAGCCCCATGAAGAATGTTCGGCCGCGTAAGCCTCAAGCCTGTCGGCCGGCAGGTCGCAGCTCAGCCCGCCGCACCAGGCGAGTGGCAGCCCTGGCAGCTCATTCGCCAGTCGCCTCCACTCGGCCATGGCGCGGATGCGCAGCCGGAAATAGATTTCGGGGTTGCCCCAACTGGCGTTGATCCAGGCAAAGGAATTGGGCGTCGCGACGCCACCCGCGCCGCTTTCGGAAACGACGGCGACCTGCGCGCCTGCCCTGGTCAGATGCCAGGCGATCGAGGCGCCGATGATGCCGGCGCCGATGACGATCACTTGTTTCGCCGCAGCCATGTTCGCTCCTTTGCCTGATGGTCCGCCGAGGACACTCTTGCAGTGCCACCCCGTTCGTCACTTGCCAACATCGGACACGACAAAAATGCGCTTGACATCAATACGTACGTACGTATTATTCCGCCATGGCTAGACAATCACTCCGCGACAAACTTCTCGACGCCGGCTTCCAGACCATCTGGAATTCAGGCTATGCCGCAGCCGGCGTGCGCGACATTGTTGCCGCCGCCGACGCCCGGCCGGGATCCTTCACCAACCATTTCGCCTCCAAGGAGGCGTTCGTCGGCGAAGTGCTGGACCGCTACTTCACCTATGTCAGCGGGCTGGTCGAGGCTGCGCTGGCGCGGGACGGCACGCCGCCAATAGGCAGGCTGCGCCGCTACCTCGACGTCATCACCTCGAAGCTCGAGGCGCATGACTGGGCGCGCGGCTGCATGATCGGCAATCTCAGCCTCGAGACCGCGGTCCACAGCGAACCGTTGCGTCTGCAACTCGTCGCCATCTTCGAGCGCTGGCGCCGGCCATTCGCCGCCTGCATCGCCGAAGGCCAGGCGGCCGGCGACATCGCCAAGACCTTCGAGGCCGAGGACCTTGCCGACTTCCTGCTGTCGTCCTGGCAGGGCGCCATGCTGCGCATGAAGGTCGAGCGCGGCCCCGAACCACTCGAGCGGTTCAAGAAAGTCATCTTCAACACAGTGTTTGCAAAGGAGCAGACCCCATGACTTCGAAAGCCAACCCGCCTCAGCCGGTCGCCACCGCGCCAAGACGTTCGCAGATTCCGGTGCTCGATTCGACCATGTCCTATGTCGAGGCGGGAGCGTCCGGCCCCACCGTGCTGTTCCTGCACGGCAACCCGACCTCGTCCCATATCTGGCGCAACATCATCCCGCATGTCGCGCCGTTCGGCCGCTGCATCGCGCCCGACCTGATCGGCTACGGCCAATCCGGCAAGCCCGATATCGATTATCGCTTCTTCGACCATGTCCGCTATCTCGATGCCTTCCTCGACGCCCTCGACATCAGCGATGTGGTGCTGGCCGCGCAGGATTGGGGCACGGCCCTGGCCTTCCATCTCGCGGCACGGCGGCCGCGGCGCATTCTTGGCCTCGCCTTCATGGAATTCATCCGGCCCTTCGCGCGCTGGGAAGATTTTCACCAGCGCCCGCAAGCCCGCGAAATGTTCAAGGCACTACGCACGCCCGGTGTCGGCGAGAAGCTGGTTCTGGAAGACAATGTTTTCGTCGAGAAAGTGCTGCCGGCCTCGGTGCTGCGCACGATGAGCGAGGACGAGATGGACGCTTACCGGGCGCCGTTCCCGACGCCGCAATCGCGCAAGCCGGTGCTGCGCCTGCCCCGGGAAATGCCCATCGAGGGTCAGCCAGCCGACGTTGCTGCCATCAGCGCGCACGACCATCGCGCGCTGCGGCTGTCCACCTATCCGAAACTGCTGTTCGCGGGTGATCCGGGCGCGCTGATCGGGCCGCAGGCCGCGCGCGAATTCGCGGCCGGTTTGAAGAATTGCAGTTTCATCAATCTCGGGCCTGGTGCGCACTATCTGCAAGAGGACCATGCCGACGCGATAGGCAGCGCCATCGCCAGCTGGCTCCCGGAGGTCGTTTTGGGGAACCGGATCGGCGAGTTGGCCTGAGGCAAGCTATGGCATCCGGCGGCACCCGCGCCGCCGGACCGGTCGACAGCCCGGCACTACGCTGCTAGAAGCCCGGCCTGTCACACGGAAATCCCAGCGAATGCCCGAAACAATACCAGAGGAAGTGGCGCGCCGCCGCACCTTCGCGATCATCGCGCACCCCGACGCCGGCAAGACGACGCTGACCGAAAAGCTGCTGCTGTTCGGCGGCGCCATCCAGCTTGCCGGTGAGGTCAAGGCCAAGAAGGACAAGATCCAGACCAGGTCCGACTGGATGAAGATCGAGCGCGAGCGCGGCATTTCGGTCGTCACTTCGGTGATGACCTTCGAGTATGAAGACAATGTCTTCAACCTGCTCGACACGCCCGG
Organism: Mesorhizobium sp. 43Arga; assembly: GCF_053714255.1. Lineage (NCBI taxonomy): Bacteria > Pseudomonadati > Pseudomonadota > Alphaproteobacteria > Hyphomicrobiales > Phyllobacteriaceae > Mesorhizobium > Mesorhizobium sp. 43Arga. The sequence goes on along the minus strand of NZ_JBSKBO010000032.1, from coordinate 1,583 downwards.
CCACGAGGATTTCGCCGACGATACCTACCGCACCCTGTCGGCGGTGGACTCGGCCGTCATGGTCATCGACGCCGCCAAGGGCATCGAGCCGCGCACGCTGAAACTGTTCGAAGTCTGCCGGCTGCGCGACATCCCCATCATCACCTTCGTCAACAAGATGGACCGCGAAAGCCGCGATCCGTTCGAGATTCTGGACGAGATCGAGCAGAAGCTGGCGCTGGACACCGCACCCATCACCTGGCCGATCGGCCGCGGCAAGACATTTTCCGGCACCTACCACCTGGCGCTGAACGCGGTGCGCAAGGGCGACGACGAGAAGGAGCGCACGCCGGTCAACGGTCCCGATTCCAACCGCGTCGCCGGCCTGCTGCCGGACAATGAACGCGAGGCCTTCATCGAGGAACTGGAGCTCGCACGCGAGGCCTGCCGGCCGCTCGACATCGACGCCTTTCGCGAGGGCCATCTGACGCCGGTCTATTTCGGCTCGGCGCTGCGCAATTATGGCGTGCGCGACCTGATCGAGGCGCTCGGCGCCTTCGGGCCGCCGCCGCGTGCGCAGGAGGCCGATGCCCGCAAGGTCGAGGCGACCGAGGACAAGATGACGTCCTTCGTCTTCAAGATCCAGGCCAATATGGACCCCAACCATCGCGACCGCATCGCTTTCGTGCGCGTCTGCTCGGGCAAGCTCGAGCGCGGTATGAAGGCCAAGCTGGTGCGCACCGGCAAGCCGATGAGCCTGTCGGCGCCGCAGTTCTTCTTCGCTCGCACCCGCGTCACGGCGGATGAGGCCTTTGCCGGCGACGTCGTCGGCATTCCCAACCACGGCACGCTGCGCATCGGCGACACGCTGACCGAGGGCGAAGAAATTCTTTTCAGGGGCGTGCCGAACTTCGCCCCGGAAATCCTGCGCCGCGTGCGCCTCGGCGACGCCATGAAGGCAAAAAAACTCAAGGAAGCGCTGCACCAGATGGCCGAGGAAGGCGTCGTGCAGCTGTTCTCGCCCGAGGACGGCTCACCGGCCATCGTCGGCGTCGTCGGCGCCCTGCAGCTCGACGTGTTGAAGGAGCGGCTGAACTTCGAATACACGCTGCCGGTCGAGTTCGAAATGTCGCGCTTTTCCGTCTGCCGGTGGATTTCGTCCGACGACAAGGCCGAGACGCTTCGCTTTATCGAGGCGCATCGCGGCGACATCGCCAGGGACCTCGACAACGACCCGGTGTTTCTGGCCCAGCACGCTTTCTCGCTGAACTACGAAGCCGAGCGCTGGAAAGCGATCCGCTTCGCCACCATCAAGGACTACCAGGTCCGCGACAAGGCGGCGTGACCCAGCCACTTTCCTTCTCGCCGTGCACGGGGAGAAGGTGTCGCCGAAGGCGACGGATGAGGGGTGTTCCAGGGAACGCCAACGTCTCGCTCCGCTGGAGCACCCCTCATCCGTCTCGGCGCTGCGCGCCGATCCACCTTCCCCCACAAGGGCAGGGCTATCGCATATGAGCGATTGCCTGGATGAGATAGTCGTCATTCCAAGCGCATTTCTTGATGCGGTGGCTAATGGGGACTTTGTCGATGTCGGCGGCCTGAAG
>NZ_JBSKBO010000031.1:0-14951 GCF_053714255.1 Mesorhizobium sp. 43Arga | reverse complement strand
TCTGCGCGTCAGAAAACTTCGATGCCTTCATCGCTTCCGCTCCTCTCCCAGCCGGGAAATTACAGCGGAAAACTCTAATTCTGAACGGTCCAGTTTCTGGGGATCAGATCAGGAGAAAATACCGCATTTGAATCCAACTCCCTGAAATCTTCCTCGAAATTTCTCTGTCTTATAAGATGCACTCCAACGTCATTCTCCAGTTTTCTCTGCCGCGAATGTCCTATATCTGGCAGCTGGTATGGCAGCACGATCACCATCGCTTGGTTTGACAGCCTTGTTGTCGAGCAAATCGCGCGGATCGTTGACCATGACCGCCAGGTTATGGCGTGTCGAACAGCCAAGCGGCTGGTCCAGGGACTCGTCGTTGGGCAATGGACCGGAAAACGACGGACAGACAGCAGGGCGGGCGTGATAGAAAATCGCCTCTATTCGCGCTGTGCGAGCGTCGTGTTGGTCCAACAACTGAATGTTATAAGTGTCGATCCGCATCTGCTTCGCCTGATGGACGGCCTCTGCGCTGAGCCGAGGCGACCCGCTGATCAGCAGGTGAAGCCCATCGCGCCGATCGCGGCTGGCCCTCTCAAGAAAATTACGCAAGCGCTGCCGCTCGGAGGCGCGAAGGCTCTCTAAAATCAGGACGGTGGTCTCCTGCCGGATATACACCGGTGTCGATGGCTCGTCGTGGATCGGCGCGCTTACGCAGCCACTTAGACTTGCCATTAGAGCGAGCAGGTGAACTTTGATCCGCAACTTCATTCGGTTACCGCTATTCGATGACAAAGCCGACACTGCTCTTGGCACTGGGCGCGCCAGTGTGGGCAGTAGCCCGGCCTCTCGGCCGACTTAGCACATTCGACCCAGGCTTCCCTCCGTCCGAAGGCGACGCCATCCGGTCCGTGGGCGCGCTCATCTGGTCGGGGCTCGACGCTGGCCTCACGATGTAAGGTGTAACCAAAATAACCAGTTCCGACTCCTCCTTTTCAAATGAGGACGAACGAAACAGGGCGCCAAGGATCGGCACTTGGCCGAGCCCGGGAAAAGCACTGATGTTATTGCTGACGGTACGCCTGATGAGCCCACCGATTGCAAAGCTCTGCCCGCTGGCGAGTTCGACGACTGTGTCGGCGCGGCGGGTGGAAATTGCCGGCACGGAAATGCCGTTGATTTGAACGGCACCTTGTGACGTGAGTTCACTGACTTCCGGCTTTACGCGAATATTGATCTGGTTATTGTTGAGAACAGTGGGTAAGAATTCCAGGCTGACGCCGAAGTGACGAAATTCAATTGAGACTTGCCCGTTTTCCTGCGGCACAGGGATGGGAAATTCGCCGCCGGCGAGGAAGCTGGCCGTTTCGCCGGACATCGCAGTGAGATTCGGCTCGGCCAAAATGGAAGCAATGTGCTCCTTGGCGAGTGCGTCAAGAACCGCGCCCATGCTGATGTTACCATCGTCGTATCCGATTTCTGCTGTACCACCACCACTAGCGGTACCCGAGCCTGCACCTCTGCCGCTGCCGCTTAACAAACCCACTTTGAAATTGCCGATTTGACCGAGTGCGGACAGGTTGATCCCGAGTTCCTTCATGGCGCCACGGGAGACCTCCGCTACGCGAACACTCAGATTAACCTGTAGGGACCCAGCCACCTTGATTTTATTGACGACCTGCGCACCGTCACCGAGGAATTGCTCGGTGACCGTTTTCGCAGCGTCTACGGTTGCAGCATCGGGCGCCGTACCGCTAAGAATTGCGCCGCGTGGAGTATACTGGACGCGGATCGGATAGTCGCCGACTTGATCCCTCAACATAGCCCGCAGATCCCCGATCGGTTGCGTCACGACAATCTGCAACTCGGCGAGAGCCTCACCGTTGTCGTTCAAGGCGAATAGGGAGGTCCGCCCCGATTTCTTGCCAAACACGAAGATGGTTTTGTTTGAGGGCGCCTGATAATCCGCGATCGATGGGTCGGCAACAAAGATGGTCGCGGCTGGCGCGGGCAGACGGACTGTCTTGCCGAGCGAAGAGGTAAGGTTCAGCGTGGCATTGATGCTATTGGGAGATCCACGCGGCGTCGCTTCATCCCCGTTGTTTTGGGCCTCGGCAGAAAGCGGAGATAACAGCATCAGCGCGCATAGGAGAGGGCCCAAGTATGGACAACCGGGCCCGCTTGAGCCGTCGATAAGGATGGGCCGCTGATTAGTCTCAGCATCAAGAGTTGGAACTATTTTCAAGACAGGCTTTCTTTCACAGTCGACTAATCATGTGATACCACACCGGACGATTCAAGAATGTGGCCAATGCCACGCACGGTCCTGATCCGCACCGTTGCACCTGACCTCCTCAAATGTCCACGTAGGCGATAGATTCCGACTTCAAGCGCGTTAGTAGATACCTCGTCGTTAAAAGAATAGAGGTGGCCCTCGAGCCGCTCACGCGGCACAATACGGCCAGCGCGGTAAAGCAATTGCTCAAGAATACATAGCTCGCGACGCGCGATTATCAGCGGATCACCAGCAACCGAAACTTCTCGGCTGATCGGGTCGAAGTTGAGATTGCCAAATACAAGGATGGGGTCGGTCATCTGTACTGCCCGGCGCTGAAGGGATCTCATTTTAGCGATGAGCTCGACAGGAGAGACGGGCTTGAGCAGGAAATCGTCCGCGCCACCATTGTAAGAGGCAATTCGCTTCTCGCAATCATTGAAGCAACTCATAATGATGGCCGGAACTGAATGCCCCTCGCTCCTTAGCTGCCTCAGCCAATCCAAGCCATTACCATCAGGCAGAGCCAACTCTAGCAGGAGAATTTCGTAGGTCGCACACCTAAATGCACTCGACGCCTCCTCCAGAGAACAAGCCATGTCAACGGCAAAACCGCCGTCCGCGAGCGCAACGCGCACCGCGCGTGCAAGATCTGCCTGGTGATCAACGAGGAGCGTTCGCATTTCATCTCATAGTTAAGTCGACGGTAATTGACGTCACTGTCGGGTTTGAGGCCGTCGTGGCAGCATCAGTCACGCAACTAGTGGCGATATTCGTGACCGCTTTCCGGGACGAGTAGTCGCAGGAGCAAACAAGCGCCATCAGCAGTAATCGGATAGAAGGGTATGAGGACTATTGGCGGACCGAAATCGCCGGTTGGCAAACTCAAAATGCCACCCGCCACCGCCTACGATTTCTCCGCGCATCGATTCTCCTGCGTGCAGCCCCCTGCCCACCAGCTCAGCGCGTCCAACGCCATGATTCGATGATGGAAAAGGGTTAGCTTGGAGAAGCTGACCGCAGAAATCCATTCTTCTAATCGGTCCATCCACGTGATGGATGCATCCGTTGGGATGGCTTGCGTCCCTCCGGCGGAAATTTTCCCGCCCCCCGGGCGGCGCAACTGCATGCTGATGCCAGGACCGACCAGCAGAAAAGCAAACATCACCAGATCGAGCCCGGCAACGACGCCAGCCTACCAGCCATTCAACGTGCACTGCCGCTATCGGACGAGGCATCTGGAAATTGCTAACAGCGACCGCTGTGCTGAAGTCGACTGGCGCGTCAGCCGGCCGATTATCGCCCAACCAGAAATATTAGCAATATATAACACCTAATCCAGGGTTAAATCAGACAAATATCCATTATTAAACTGGGAAATTCGAGCTTTATTGATCCTTTATACGGAACAAACACCTGCATAATATCACGAATCCATATTTGTTATTGATATATAAACTATAGTTGAGCGGCTTACGGAAGTCAATATTTTCATGGTTTCAGATGTAGCATTTCGGAGGGAACGCGGCTCGCGCGGCGGCTCGATCATGGCCAAATGGAGATCAAAGCGGCCATCGCGCGCGGAACGCTTTTTTGGCCTGACAAGCATCTCGATACTGGCACTGCTACCCCTGGTCGCCCGCGATCAGCTGGGCGGAGGGCCGATCGCTTATGGCATCCTGATGGCCGGCTTTGGGGCGGGCGCCTTGTGCGCCGGCATCTCCGATAATGTGTTTCGACGGTCGCTGTCGCAGGAGCGGCTGACCACACTGGCGTGCATCTCCTGCGCGGCGTGCTGCCTCGCGCTTGCATTCACGCCCTCGCTATCAGTAGCGGCACTTGCTGACGTTCGGTGGCGCATTGCCCACGCTGGGTCGCTGGTCGCACACTGTCGATCTACTCTGCCCTGTCGTCCGGCGGCATCGCGGCCGGCAGCTGGCTATGGGGCATGGTGGCCGAAAACTATTCGCTCACCTTGGCGCTGGAAAGCTCCGCTGGCGCCCTCCTGTTGGTCGCTGCAACCGGGTTGCTGCTGCCCATTCGTCAATGGAAAGAGACCGACCAGGATCCCTTTGGCTTTGAAACGCCGCAGCTCGCCCTGGAGCTGAAGTCAAGAAGCGGCCCGATCGTCGTCAAGATCGAGTACTCGATACCGGAAGCCAATGTCGAAACTTTTCTCGACCTGATGCGTGCATTCGGCGCCGGCATCGCATCTGGGAAGAGTAGATGGCCGACGGGCATGATCATACGGACGACAAAATATACTGCAATGCACAAAATGCACATACTGCCATGCACAAAATGCATGAGTAGGCGAACGTCCCGATCGCCCCGTTAATACCGCAGCCGCTCGCTGTCTCGGAGAAAATGCGCCTTAAAGTGGCGAGCTCCGCACATCGAATCTGTTCGTTCGGACGGACACGGGAAGACCTCTCTGGTCAACCCGCATATGCCCTGTCTTTAGGCTCCGCATTAAGGCCTGCCATCTCGCCGGCCGCCGCGGCCACATTGGGCCACGACGAGCTCGAAATTTCGTGCCGAATTGGGATCGGCGCTACGAACATGAGCCGTATCGACGCTAATGACGAATTCATTGCCCTATCGCCGGGAAGCCGGATTTCGAACTGGCGGCGATCGTCTGCTTGAGACATCGCCCGCCGTTCTTCTTGTACGATCCGGTCGCGGAGCCGCCCCCGATTCTGATCGCACGATTGCGCACCATCGCGTGTGTCTCGGTCGGTTCAATCGGCAGAAACCCGACGAGCACCTTCGCCGCCTGCCGGTAGGCATCATGGTTCCCAGGCGCGGGTCAGTTCCATCAGGTCGAGCGTGGCCGCTCCGGGCAAATCTCCTTCAGCGGCGCGAAGGCAACGACCATGCCCGTATGGCAATCCCTGCACAGTATCCAGCGGGGATTGCGACCCTCACTGTCCCGAAGACGTTCAGATCCGGCGTGCCGTATAGTCCTTGATCAGCCGAAAGGCGTGGCAATCCGGGTAGACGCGGCGAAAGAGGGAGCACGCCTCGGCCTCAGGGTTGACGGCAACGCCACCATGATCTTCTTGCCATCGTCGACAGGCCGATGCCACCGTCAAAGCGGGCGCTCCCAGCTCTTGTGGACTGCATGACCTTAACAATTCGTTCCCCAACCCCAGAGACGCTACCAGTCGCGTCTGCAAGCCGTGCATATTCGCTCGCGGCAAAGGTCACGGGCGCGAAACGAGGCGGGGTTGCTCGGCCGCTGCCGGTGGCCACCGTCGCGTTTGCGAACAAGATGGGGAGGATGGATCTCGCCAAAGGCAGCTCCCATCGGAACGCATCCCCACATGAATCCTATTCCGACCGCTTCAGCGCAAGCACCATCCCAGCATCGAATTTGTTCTGCTCGGCGCGCCTGAGCATTGATGAGACAACGTCAGCGGGTACCGGCCGGCTGTAAAAGAACCCCTGCACTTCGTCGGCACACTTCTCTTGGTTCAATAGCGCGGCCTTCTCATGGCTATCCACCCCTTCCACAGTAACGGTCACACCGATCTCAGTAGCTATTTTAGAGACCCCACGAAGAATGTTTAGTGCCTTTTCATTAGAACATGCGTCATCGATGATCGCTTTGTCTACTTTGATCTTGTCGATCGTGAATTGGCGCAAGTAATGTAGCCCGCAATAACCGGAACCGAAGTCATCGAGCGCAATCCGGATGCCACTCCGGCGCAATTCGTTCAGAATAGGATTTATGAAGGTCGTATCACTTATAAGGACTGATTCCGTGATCTCAAGGTCGAGCCTATGGGGATCCAATTGGGTCTCAGCCAAGGTCCGCTTGACCACCGACACGATATCGCTGCGAAAGAACTGAACTGGAGACACATTGACGGCGACGCGCACGTGGGCAGGCCAGTCTCGGCATGCGAGGCATGCTTGTTGGAGTGCCCACTCTCCTATTTCCACAATAGTGCCCGTGCGTTCGGCAACGGGGACGAATTCACTCGGGGCAATCGTGGTGCCATCAGGCAACGTCCACCGGAGCAATGCCTCGACGGCCTGAATTCGCTCTGGGTGCTCTCGTTGAACGATCGGCTGAAACAGAAGAGACAATTGCTTGTTTGAAATGACAGTCGCCAGCGCGACTTCCAGCTCTCGGCGCCGGTTCGCCATCATTGCCATCTGCGGGATGAACAGTTCACCAAAGGTGCCTTTGGCTTTTGCCTTGTAGAGAGCCAAGTCCGCAGCCTTGAGGATCTGACTGGCATCACTTCCGTGAAGCGGAGCTATCGCCGATCCAACGGTGACGTCGACGACAACGTGGCGGCTATCCAACTCGTAAGACCTGGATACTGCATTTCTGATCCGAAGCGCAAAATCAACGGCCTCGGATTCCATTGAGACCTCGCTTTGCACAACAACGAATTCGTCGCCTCCGAATCGCGCAACAAAATCGCTGGCGCCAATGAGCTTTCGCAGAGTTGCGCCAACGGCGTTCAACACCGCGTTGCCGAAGTCGTGCCCGAGGGAATCGTTGACCTGTTTGAACCTGTCGATATCAAAAAAGTGAACGGCAAAGCCTTGCTGCTGGCCATGCGGAGGCAGGCGCGCCTGCAGTTCTTCTGAAAGTGCGAAGGAATTCGGCAGCTTTGTCAGGTGATCGGTGAGGGCCTGTTGCCTGATGACGCTATTGGCAAGGCGCAGCCGATATGAGGTTCGATATGAAGGGTAGAGAAATATCGGCGCCAATATGGCCGAAATAAATAGTGCAGCGAAGATCTGATACCAAATAGTCGGATAGTAAACTCCAATGACAACATATAAGCCGGCTGCCATTGTGGTTGCGAGAATAATCACTAAAATCGACTGAATTAGCGTTAGCCGCGCCGGCTCACAGTCCAGGCTGCCGTCGAAAATTGCTTTGGCGTTTTTCCACATGGAGGGAAGGCTTAGGCTAATGTACTAAATAAAAGTTCCGTTGGAATGCTAAACTCTTACATAGCGGCCGCCGTCATGAACGCCCATCTTGTCGCGGGAAGAGGCAACTAGAGTCCAGGACGGTAAGGGGCTCGTCCCCTCAAGACTCGTTCATGCAGTACTTGCCAATAACGGAATAGGAACGGGTCCGCACAACTGAGGTTTGATCACAGCGCCAGCGCCTCGGTCCGGAGTGGCACGGCTTCGCGTCCGTGGCTCTCAGGTGCTGTTCCGGTTCGGCTCCTGCGATGAGGTGCGTCTGCGCGTCATCGGGTGGCAGTCGACGCCATGAGCCTTGCGGTGTTCTATAGACATTAACATACAATGGGATTTCGACCCCCCGAGAAAAAGATCCGGGTCCAACGCAGCTTTGCCGCAAGACCGTTTTGGTAGGCGGCCCCACGCGCGGCGCTGAAGCCAGACGATCAAGACGAACCGCGGACGCGTTCCTTTGCCCGTTTCCGGCGCGCCAGCGATGTGAAATGTATGAACAAAAAGAAGAATAATGTACATCTTCATGAAATCGAGAACGCACGAACGTTACCGATGTTTTACTTTGTCTTAACTTGACGAATATTACTGAACCGTCATTATGACTGTTCGGAAGGGGAAGGGATGGTGATGCACAGCGATGTACCAAAGCAGCCTACGCAAAACCGGGTTTCCGCCGGTCGGGCGGCCGAAAGCTTGCTTCAACTGATCACAGCCAGCGAGCTCACTTTTGCTATGGAAGGACACGACGGTCTCTCGGCTGCGATCGTGGAGAGCGCGGGCTTCCAGGTGCTTTGGGCGTCAGGCCTGTCGATCTCCTCAAGTCTCGGCTATCGCGATGCAAACGAAGCCTCCTGGTCCGAGGTTGCCAATGTTGTAGAGCGTATGGCAAATGCTGTGCAAATTCCGATCCTGGTCGACGGCGACAGCGGATTTGGAAATTTCAACAATGCCCGCCTCATGGCCAGCAAACTACGCCGATATGGCGCAAGCGGCGTTTGCCTAGAAGACAAGGTGTTTCCAAAGATGAATTCGCTCGTGGGGGACCGACACCCCCTCGCCGAAACGGCGGAGTTTTGTGGACGGCTCAAGGCAATCAAGGACCGAATTCCGGATCCGGAGTTCGTGCTGGTCGCGCGTATCGAGGCGCTAATCGCTGGCCGCGAAATGGATGAGGCGCTGGCGCGCGGCTATGCCTACGCCGAGGCGGGCGCTGATGCCATACTTATCCATTCCCGCAGGTCCGACGCGGAGGAGATCTTTGCCTTCACTCGCGCATGGCAGAACCGGCTTCCAGTGGTCATCGTACCCACGAAATATTACCGCACGCCGGTCTCCGCGTATCGCGCCGCAGGGGTCTCCATGGTGATCTGGGCCAACCACAATTTGCGCGCCGCCGCTGCTGCCATGCGCCACATTTGCAATCGGATCGTTCGGGAGGAAACCATCGCCGGTATCGAGAGTGAGGTGGCCACGCTGGACGAAGTCTTCGATCTGCTCAAATACGAGGAACTGGCTGCGGCCGAAGAGAGATATCTACCACAGAAGGCGAGCGGTGTCCGGCAGCCGGTTTAAGCCGCCGCCTTTTTCTGACAAAGAGACGAGGAGCGCAACATGCTTGCGAAACGGACAAGCTTGTTCCGTTCATCGGGGACCGCCGCCGCGCGGGCGGTGGCAAGGGCATCTGCCGATGCTGGCAATGACATCATTGATCTGACCGCTGGTGAAATCTGGAGCGACCTCGCACCAACTATTCGCGCCGGAGCATCCGAGGCCATCAGCAACGGTATCAATCGCTACACTGATACCGCTGGCATGATGGAACTGCGGGAGGCGCTGGCGAAAAAGGTGTCGGTCGATACTGGACAGATGTGGAGGGCCGAAGAGCTCATCACCACGACAGGGGCCAAACAGGCGCTCTTCAGCGCGGCTATGGTGGTGCTCAACCCTGGCGACGAGGTCATCATCCCGACGCCTTACTGGACGACTTTCCCGGCGCAGGTGCTGATCGCCGGCGGCAAGCCGGTCTTCGTCGAAACCCGCTCCAACGGCTATGTGGCTCGCATCGAAGACATCGAGGCTGCGGTAACCACCCGAACCCGGGCGATCATCGTCAACACGCCTGGTAATCCGACGGGTGCCGTTTATGACGCCCAGACACTCATGGCTATTGCCCAGCTCGCGATTTATCGGGATTTGTGGGTCATTTTCGACGAGTGCTACGGCGAGTTCGTTCACGAGCATCATACCCATGACGCGATCGTCTCCCTCGTTCCGGAGGTTCGGCCTCGGACGCTCATCGTCAACAGCTTCAGCAAGGCTTTGGCACTGAGCGGATGGCGAATTGGCTACCTCGCCGGTCCGAAGGAGATCATCGACGCCGTCAAGGCGTTGCAGTCGCACACCACATCAAATCCGAATGTCATCGCCCAGCATGCCGTGTTGGCTCATCTAGAGCGGGGAGACGGCAGCTATGAGCGCCAACTGCGATCGCAGTTGACCAGCGCCAGGCAAATCGGTCTCAACGTGCTTTCATCGCTCACGCGGGTACCGGTGCCGAAGGCGCAGGGCGGATTCTACTTCTATCTCGACTTAACGAACCTGCTGACGCGCCAGCCGTGGAATGTGATCACTGACGATGCAGAAAAGATCGTGCGTTCGCTGCTAACCGAAGCCGGCGTCGCGACGGTGCCCGGTACCGCCTTCGGCGATCCCGCTGCCATACGCCTCTCCTATGGAATTCCGCCCGAAAAACTCGAAGCCGGGTTGAGCCGCGTCGTCGAGGTGCTCAACGCTTGGAAAAGACCCGCGAGATCGCGGAACACAGAAGTGGAATACATGCGATGTCGATCAAAGCGCCCAAAAAAGCCGTCATTCTAGCCGCGGGTTTCGGCTCTCGTCTGCGTCCGCTAACCGATCTGCGGCCGAAGCCCCTGGTAGAGGTCAACGGCACGCCCATCATACACAACGCGCTTCGAAACCTGGAAGCTGTCGGCGTTGAAGAGGCGACAATCGTCATAGGCTATCGCAAGGATGCGATCCAATATGCATGCGGCAGTCTCTTCGGTGGCCTGAAGATCAATTATGTCGAGTCATCGGTTTTTGACCGGACAGGCAGTGCCTACTCGCTCTGGTTGGCGCGCGATGCGCTCCTTTCCGGAGATTGCTACCTTCTCGAAGGTGACGTCTTCTTCGAAGAAGATGCTCTGCGCTATCTGATGATGAGCGACGCGGCAAACACCGCTGGCGTTGCGCCGTTCGATCCATCTATGGAAGGGTCCGCAGCCATTCTTTCCAGCGAGGGCTTCATATCCGAGATCCGGTTAAAGCAGACAGCAGCAAGTCTGGCCTCAGGCGGTCCGGCACTCTTCAAGATGATGAATCTCATCCGGTTCTCTGGCGACGAACTCCGAACAAAGATCGTCCCGGTCCTTTGCGACATTATCGGCTCGGGTGGGACCAAAACTTATACCGAGGAGCTGCTCGCTGTTCTTATCGAGCAAAACGGACTGCACCTTGCGGCGGCGCGATGCGACGATCTGAGATGGTATGAGATCGACAGTGAAGAAGACTTACGCGCAGCCGAGAGTATTTTCACAGTGGAGCGGTCTGCGAGATACAGCCCCGGCCACTTCGCAGCCGCCGGAGAGTAGCAGGATGATCCGCTATCTCTTTGATGCCGCAAATGCCATTACCGCGCTTGGGCTGATCTTCGCCACTATCGCGATCTATTTTGCCTTGGTCGGGCGCTTTGAGATTGGCATCTGTTTCGCTTTATGGGCGCTTCTGGCGGATGATGCGGATGGCATGGTCGCGAAGCGTTCTCCCAACCGTTCGGCTTTCACGGCTCAGGTGGGAGGCGCATTCGATGGGCTAGCCGATTTGGTCTATGCAGCTGTGTTCCCAGCGGTTCTCATTTTGTCTTTTAATGCGTTCTCTGTTCCTTCCTTGTTAGCCGCGGTCTGCCTTGTGTTGTCAGGCGCTCTTCGCCTCAGCTATTTTTCAGCGTTCGGGCTGGACGACGACGGATTCGGCAGAGGATTGCCGTTGAACAATGACCTCTTCGTATTTGCAGCTCTCTTTGCCGCGAACCGCCATCAGGCAATCCCTCAGCTTGGCAGTCTCTTGATAGGCGCGGCGTTTCTTCTGTCCCTGCTACATCTCTCAAATTTCAAATTTCCTGGTACAGGCAATCGATTGCGCTTGGTCAACCTTACACTCGTTGCAGCCGGCTCTTTCGCCCTGCTCACAAGTGCACTTGCATCGTAAAAGTATAGGAAAAAATGCATGGAAAGCTCTTTCGAAATCCGCACGCGCAAGATCTTCGATCGCTATCAGCGGGCGCAGGAGAATGATGCTCACATATTTGACAGGTTGGTCTCCCTCATTGAGGAGGAATATTTCGGTCTGCCAACCGGTAGCTTCCGCAACCTTGATGTCTTAGACGCGGGCAGCGGCTCAAATGCAAATGCGTCTTATGCGTTTCTTAAAAAAGGAGCGCGTAGCGTTGTCTCGCTTGAACTGGGCAATGATTGGATGGATTGCGCGCGCAAACGGCTTAGCCGCTTCGGGCCACGCTCCGAATTGGTCGCCGGCAGTGTGCTGGATCTCCCGTTCGACGAACAGAGCTTCGATTTTGTCCATTGCGCCGGGGTTTTGCCGCACACCAGCGATCCGAAAAAAGGCTTCGAGGAACTTGCCCGCGTAACTCGTCCCGGGGGCAGCTTCTTTCTGACGATCATGGGCACCGCAAACGGCGTCATCTATCGATGCATCAACCATTTGCGAGAACTCTATCAAAATGATCGACAATTTCGCAGCGCGATCGACAATCTGAATGGATCCACCGCCCGTGAAGCCATCGACTGGCTGTTGAATATAAAGGAGAATGAAGAAGAAGAACTTATGCCTGCCGAAAACGAATTCTTTCGAAGCCTCTTTGATGATGATTTGTTTGTAACGATTCGGGATCGTTTCCAGGCACCAACCTACCACGAGTTCTCATTTACAGAGGTGCAAATCAGAGACTGGTTTGCCGAGTGCGGCTTCGAGAACATTCGAAGGATTTCAAGGTATACGAGAAATTTCCATAACCTTCGGCGCTTTCTCGCGCCTATGTACCGTCATTACGACCATCCGCTGGCTCGGTTCTGGTTCGGCGATGGCTGCATCCAGATGATCGGCGACAAGCCAAGCACGTAGTCGGCGTTATTCGTATAAGAGAGCGACACCAATGTGCGGAATATTCGGGATAGTCCTTAAAGAGGAAGGTATGCCGGTCTCCGTTGAGGCGGTAGAGCATTGCGCGGACGCCCTTGCTCATCGCGGACCTGATGCCAGAGGCCTATACATTAATCGTGCGGTGGCATTCGCACATCGACGGCTATCGGTTATCGATCTTAATTCTCGAGCCAATCAACCTCTTTGCGATAGCAATACCGGAGTGACAATTACGTACAATGGAGAGATTTACAATTATCGTGAGTTGAAAAAGGAATTAATTGGTCTGGGCTACTATTTTTCGACAAAATCAGACACAGAGGTAGTAATCGTCAGTTATATCGCGTGGGGAAAATCATTTTTGAATCGGCTCGATGGAATATTTTCCTTTGCGCTGTTCGACCCTAGAAAGTCCCTTGTTCTCATCGCCAGAGACCGGTTGGGGGTAAAGCCACTTTACTACACGAGTTGCGATATTGGACTTGTATTTGGATCACAACCGAATGCTCTTGTTCGCTGGCCAGGGGTCATGCGCGGACCGGATATGATCGGGGCGCTCAGCTTTCTATCCTATCGCGCAGTTGTCGGATCCAGAACGCTGTACGCTGGAATCTCCAAATTAGAGCCTGGTTATCTCCTCGAAATAAAGAACGGGCGCTACACGTCCGAACGTTGGTGGGATCTGTCTGAGTGCATCTCGCGATCGACGCCGGGCTACTCCGACATACGGGAATTGCTCGGAAGTGCCGTTCAACGGCAGCTAGTAGCTGATGTCCCGGTGGCGGTATTGCTGTCCGGCGGGCTTGACTCCAGCATTCTTGCCTATGAGGCCTCCGCTCGCTCACAAATGCATCCCATCTGTTATACCGGCAGGGTCGAGCCCTCCGAATACGACGAGACGGGCTATGCGATGGAGGTTGCCGCTGAGTTAGGGCTCACTCACCGCGTCGTCCCAATTCCAGAACCATCCGATATCGACGCCGTAGCAGAACTGGTCCGTTTGCGCGGACATCCACTTGGAATGCATAACGAAACCGCCATGTATACACTCGCGAAGGCGATTTCGAACGAGCATAAGGTCGTACTCACCGGCGAGGGTGCTGATGAAATTTTCGCTGGCTATAGCCGATTGTTTCGGACGCCGTATGATTACAATCGAAGCAAATTCATTTCCGCATTGCCTTCTCCTCTGGCCAAGATTGCACGCCGACGTCTTGAGCTTGGGGTCCATGGCAGTCAGTTGCAGTTTTTCTTAGAGCGTTATACGTACTTTCCGGCTGATGAGATCCGTTCGCTTGCTATCGATGGCCAGATGGGAACGGAGTACGAGATGGAACTCGTCGATCATTTCGCGGCTCAATTTGCGGAGGCGGACGGAGATTTCTTTAGCAAAATATCACGTGTCTTCGTCTCTACGCACTTGCCCGCGCTGCTGGAGATGGTCGACAACACCACAATGGCAACTGGGCTTGAAGCTCGCGTTCCTTTCACCGATCACCAGCTTGTAACCGCCGCGATGGCAATGCCGGGCTACCAGCGCCTAAGGTGGAAGTCACCAATCGCTTCTCTCCAGGCACTGTGGCACCCGGTCGCCTCATTCAGCGAACGTCTTGACGTCTCAAAATATCCCTTGCGAAGAGAATACCAGAGCGTCTTGCCCAAATCTGTTCTATCTCGGAAAAAAATGGGATTTCCGCTTCCGCTGGGCCAGTGGGCGGTGGGCGAAGGGGCAGCGCAATATCGAAGGCTGCTATTTCACGAGGACTCTCCCCTAGGAAATTTATTCGACCCTGCTGCCTTGCGGCGGTGGTTTGAGGTCGGACGAGAAAAACCTTCTGATTCATTCGGTCGCAAGTTTTGGCTTCTGGCCAACCTTGCGATTTTCTTCGGGGAGGCTTTCTCACAATAACGTACGAACCGACATTTGGGTTATTGCTTCATCCAAAATGTTGCGTTGGACGCGGGTTATAGGTCACACCAAGGACCCTCTCAGCTTACTCACCAGGATGGAAAGGTATCGATGAACCGATCGAACCGCCTATTGCCGGGCTTCAGCAAAAGGTCGTGGAAACGCAGGCCGACGTCTGGCTCAGGGAAAATCGCGACCGGGATGGCCGTCGTCTGCGTAGCAAGGGCAGCTACCCCGTAACCTTCCATACTCTGTTCTGCGACGTACGCCGGAAGAGCCCGCGATATTGCCTGCCGCGAATTGACGGCGCGAACGGCCCTGCAACAATCTCGCCATTGCGCACACTGATCCCTATCACATCGCGCCCGAACGCGTCTATCTGGAGACCCGGTGGGCCTCACTCGTGCCCTACGCCGCGGCCGCCGAACTGTTGGCCGACGTGCTGCCGATCTATTGCGGCGCCAATGGTACGCCTCCGGCGAAGGACGCCTTGCGCGAGCAAGGCACGGTAGCGAGGCTGCGCTCTTAAGGTCGTCCTTACGAGCGTGGTTAGCAGCACAGCATGAGCCAGATGACGTTATTGACCGGGCCGGAGCGTCGTCGTCGTTGGAG
>NZ_JBSKBO010000030.1:0-18115 GCF_053714255.1 Mesorhizobium sp. 43Arga | reverse complement strand
TTATTTCGGCCTCTCCGGCTCGGACGCCAACGAAACCAACATCAAGCTGATCTGGTATTACAACAATGTGCTGGGCCGGCCGGAGAAGAAGAAGATCATCTCGCGCTGGCGCGGCTATCACGGTTCGGGCGTGATGACTGGATCGCTGACCGGGCTCGACCTATTCCACAACGCCTTCGACCTGCCGCGCGCGCCGGTGCTGCACACCGAGGCGCCGTACTATTTCCGCCGCGCCGACCGCTCGATGAGCGAGGAGCAGTTCTCGCAACACTGCGCCGACAAGCTGGAGGAGATGATCCTGACTGAGGGTCCCGAAACCGTCGCCGCCTTCATCGGCGAGCCGATCCTCGGCACCGGCGGCATCGTGCCGCCGCCCGCCGGCTACTGGGAAAAGATCCAGGCGGTGCTGAAGAAGTATGACGTGCTCCTGGTCGCCGACGAGGTCGTGACGGGCTTCGGCCGGCTGGGCACGATGTTCGGCTCCGATCATTACGGCATGAAGCCCGACCTGATCACCATCGCCAAGGGCCTGACCTCGGCCTACGCGCCGCTGTCGGGCGTCATCGTCGCCGAAAAGATGTGGCAGGTGCTGGTGCAAGGCTCCGACAAGCTCGGCTCGCTCGGCCATGGCTGGACCTATTCGGCGCATCCGATCTGTGTTGCCGCCGGCGTCGCCAATCTCGAACTGATCGACGAGATGGACCTGGTGAAAAATGCCGGCGAGACCGGCGCGTATTTCCGTGCCGGGCTGGCCAAGGCTGTCGGCGGACACAAACATGTCGGTGATGTCCGCGGCGACGGCATGCTGGCGGCGGTGGAATTCGTGAAAGACCGCGACGACCGGGTCTTCTTCGATCCTTCGCTGAAGATCGGACCGCAAATTGCCACGGCCCTTGCCGCAAGTGGCGTCATCGGCCGCGCCATGCCGCAGGGCGACATCCTCGGCTTCGCGCCGCCGCTCTGCCTCACCCGCGAGGAAGCCGACATCGTGGTGGCCAAGACTGCCGATGCCGTCCGATCAGCCCTCGCGACAATCTAGGAAGGCGCCCTCGCTCGCCAGAATTGGATATCGCTCAAGTGCTCGTCGAACTGATCCCTTGCAAGCTCCAGCAAAACACCTGCGCTGCGCGATCGACTATGTCTCGTTTCCAATCGGCATTTTCACAAAAGTAAGCCTCACGCATCTGCTGCTTGATTTCACGGCTCAGTCGCTCGTCATTCGACGCCCTGGCGTGTAGCCAATGATCGCCTCGTAAAGCGAACAGCACCTGCTCCAATGCGAGGGTGCCGAATTCCAGCGTGACGCAAGTTCTTTCGGCGCCGGGCAGGGTTTCGGCGACCGCGGTCGCGCTATAGCCGGTGAGTGATGCCGAAGACGACGAACCGTTGTCCGGGGCGGTGACCTCGTCATTGTACCAAACCTGAGCCCGCTTGAACTCCGGATCCGACGAGCGGCCCTCGAACTGCAGTTCGCCATACCCGCGAGGGCCAAGCCCGCTATGGACATCGATTACGCAAACACGTTTTCGCGGGGAGCCATGTTCCTTGAGCAGTCGCCGCCACAGCAGGTTGGAAGATGAAGGGGAGAGACCGCCAAAAAACATGCCGTCCGGGAATTCATACTGGCCCTTGGTTAAGGCCGAAATGAACGCCTGATGGCCGTTCTGCTCGACATAAGAGCGAAGGGCCGTTTCCGCGGCCTCTCTCGACGGCCCCTCCCAGGATTGAGGGACCACCAAGTCGTGTAATTTGCGGTACTCGTCGTTCCTTGGAAACGGTCTGGCGTGATCAATGAAGTTGCGATTCAGGTCGACGTTGCACTCGTCCACTCGTCTCAGATAGGCGAATCCATAGGGACTGAGCGCATGGACGAGCAGGACGGCGGTGTCGGGGTTTTGCTCGGCAAGGACGCGCTGCTCCAGCATCCCGACGATACAACCCGATCCACAGAATCCCTCCACCCCATGCAGACCTGTGGTCACGACCACAAGGTTGGGCAGTGCGATGTCGCCTATGACGGCTATGTCGGTAGTAAGGTCTTCGCCATTCGGACCAAGCCCAGAGTGCCGGCATTGCACGGGCTTGGCACCGGCGCGGACCGCCGCCTCGCGGAATTTGTGACGGGCCTCCTGGTAGTTCGCCGAAAAAAAGGCGTTCACATTGGACATAGGCTACTCCGAAGGCCGGTTTTCTCGCGAGAGGTTGCGGCCGAGGTGCACTTTGGTGATGGGCGAGCCAGTTCAAAAGCGTCGCGTCCAAGCGAAATGGCTTTTGCGACTATCGTCGCTCGGAGTTGAAGATGCGATCGAGATGCCTGGTCAGCACGATGCCAGGAATGCTCACCGTCAAGAAGAGCAACCCGACCATCGAGATAGGTTCGAGATAGCGGTAGTAGATGTTCGCCTCTTGTCGCGCCACGCCCATGACCTCCATGAGGGAGATCACCGACAGGATCGGTGTCTCCTTGAACATCGCGATGAAGTAGTTAGCCAGGGCGGGAATCATCGGCGGAATGGCCTGGGGCAGGATAATCTCCCACCAGGTGTGCCAGTCAGACAGGTTGCAGGCCTTCGCGGCATCCCACTGCCCACGCGTCACATTGTCGATGCCCGCGCGGTAGACCTCGGAAGTGTAGGCCGCATAGTGCAGGCCCAAGCCCAACACCCCACAACTGAGGGGTGACAAGACAATGCCGAGGTCGGGCAGGATGTAGAACAGGAAGTACAGCTGAACGAGCAGCGGCGTGCGGCGAATGAACTCTACAAACAACCTGACTGCTCGCCGTATCGCTGCGCTGCGGGCACGCTGAGCGAAGGCAAAAAACAATCCGAGCGCCATGGCCATGGCCGACCCAAGCAAGGTGGCCTCGATTGTGATCAACAGGCCGGCCAGCAGGTCAGGCAAAATCTTGGCTACGAATTGCCAGTCCCATGTCATCCGGTCAGGCCTTCCAACTGCGATCGAGGCCAAAATTGACACGCTGCTCCAGTCGACGTGTGGCCCACGCGATAGCAGACGCCAAGATGAAATAAAGGACCAGGATCGAGAGATATGGGCCCGCCGTCTGGCCGGTCTGCATTCGGACGACCTGGGCATTGAAGGTCATGTCCGCCAATGAAATGAGAGAAACTACCGAGGTTGCCTTCAGGAGCTCGATACCGGCGTTGCCGAGAGCCGGAAGCATGATGACGAACGCCTGCGGGAGAATGATATGCCGCAATGTTTGGCCACGGCTCAAATTCAGGGCGAGTGCGGCTTCATGCTGGTCAGCCGGTACGGCGCGCACCGCAGCCCTGACGACCTCGGCCGCATAGGCGCCCACGTTCAAGCCGAGCGCAAGCGAACCAGCCTGGAAGGGAGAAAGACGGATGCCGAACAGCGGAAGCGCAAAATAGACCCAGAACAGTTGAACGATGACCGAGGTGCCGCGGAAGAATTCGATGTAGGCGGTGCTGACCCAGCGCACGGCAGCAACCCGCGACAACCTCCCCAGCCCCGCAAACAAGGCGGCCGGCAAGGCGACGAGCGCCCCGGCGACCGTGATCTCAATGGTCACCACGGCACCGAGAAGGATCAGCTGCAAGTAGCCCAACCCTTGACCGATCAGCGACATGGCGGACCAACCTTCCCTGCCTCTGGCACCTGCTCATCGTTTGGAGGGCTTGGCGCTGTAGTCACAGTCGTTGGCCAGCAGCGAGGATTTTCTTCAAGAAAACCTTCGTGCGCTCGCAAGACGGCTCGCGGAAAATCTTATCGGGAGACCCCTCTTCCACGATGGAGCCTGCATCGAGAAAAATGACCCGATCGGCAAATTCATGGGCAAAACTCATCTCGTGCGTGACAAGCAACATTGTCATCTCCGTCTCCCGGCCAAGCCGGGTAATCACGGCTAGCACTTCTTCAACAAGTTCCGGGTCCAAGGCGGAGGTGATTTCATCAAGGAGAAGAATTTGTGGCTTCAGCGCCAGAGCCCTGGCAATGCCGACGCGCTGCTTTTGGCCCCCCGACAACGCAGCGGGCCGTTCGTTGGCCTTCTGCTCGAGCCCCACCATCTGGAGCAATTCCAGCCCGGCCTGCCGAGCCGCGGCTTGGCTGCTTTGCTTGTTAAGGATGGGCGCAAGGGTGACATTCTCCAGCACTGTCTTGTGCGGGAACAAATTGAAGTGCTGAAAGACCATCCCGAACTGGCTTCGCATCCGGCTTAAATGCTTCGCCGAGGCTGGTTGCTGTGATCCGTTTCGTGCTTCGGAGAAGACCGATTGTCCGCCGACCAAGACCTCTCCGCCGTTGATACCTTCCAGCGTCATAAGGATGCGCAACACGGTCGTCTTGCCTGACCCGGAGGGGCCGATCAACGCCAGTCGTTCCCGGCTTGCCACGGAGAACGAAAGATCATTGAGAACCGTTCGGCCGCCAAAGTGCTTGCGGACACCCCGAAACTCGACGGCAGGGGTCATCATTGTGAATTCTTCCAGGTTTGCTCTCGCGTCTGTGCAATCACCGGCGGCGCTCAGACGAAGTGGCTGAGCACCGCCCCGAACGACAGCTCATTGGGAGGCTGAACACAGGGCCGCGGTCGTCTGCCCCTCGCGCAAGGGCACATGCGAGGAAAGGCCATACTTTGCCATGATTTGTGCATAGCGGCCGTTCGCGACAATCTTCGCCAGCCCTTGGTTGTAGAGGTCGCGAAGGGCAACGTCTTCCTTGTTGAATGCCGCGCCGCCACAGCCGATCGGCGTACCCTTTACCGGAAAGACGACGGCCAACGGAGCGTCCGAATTTTGACCCTGCAAGGCTTCCAACGAAGCATCCGGCAAGGCGAACAGGTCAATGCGCCCGTCCTGCAGCATTTTGACCGCACTGACGCCATCCGGAAAGATCACCATGTTTTGCGCTGCGACACCTGCATCTGTTGCGAAACGCTGTTCCGAACAGCCACCGCAAACTCCGATGCGCAAATTCGCGTCGGCCACATCCTTGTAGCTTTGGATTTTTCCTTTGAGAGCAGCCTTCATCATGAAGCCCTCGGAGTTGCATACGACCGGCTCCGAGTAGATGACCTGCTCGCAGCGGGCAGGCTTGATGAAGAGCGCCCCGGAAGAAATTATGTCGACCCGGCGCGCCTGGAGGGCGGGAATCATGGCACCATAGTCCATAACCTGTGCGGCAAAGTTGGAAATGCCGGTGGCAGCGAGGGCCTCGCGATCGACATCGGGGCCGACGCCCGTCAGGGAGCCATCTGCTCCAACCACCATCCAGGGCGCCTCGTTGGCGACGCCAGACGTTATGGCGCCCTTTTGCTTGAGTGCAGCGACTGCGTCCTCAGCGGACGCCGTCCGGATCCCGGATGCTGTGGTCGCGCAGAGAACGGCAGCCATGGTAGCCGCATAAAAGGTGCATCGGCGCAGTACGGAGCTGTGGTGTCCGGTCATATTCGTTCCCTTCGTTTCTTATTGGTTTGAGGTGGCCGGGCCTCCACCGATCCCGGTCGGCTTGTCCAGATCGACACGGCTCCCGAATGCCTTCTGAAGCCTGCCGTTAGAAGTTGCTGGTAACCAGACCAATTTTTAGCACGAGAGGATGCATGTCAATCGCCAAATTGGTATGATCCAATTGCGACGATCTTGCCAGACTGCAGGTCGGCGCGGCGGCTTCGTCCACGCTCCATTGAACCGCGCGATCGCTGCCGGGACAAAGGCGACGGCAGGGAAGAGGACGGCGCCATGCAAAAGATGTCCGGCCGAGCTTCCGATCAGATGGCCGGTGAACTGGGTTCCGGGTCACTGGCGAGGAGACGCGCAAGTGTCTCTACGCCGCGCTGGAAGTCATTGTCTTCTCGAACGGAGTCGCCGAGAGTGAGCCTCACAGCATGCGGATCCGCCTCTCGGCCGACTATGAAGGGATCCGGCCCTGTGATCAGCAGACCTCTTCGCCTGGCTTCCTCGATAAACGGACCAGTCCGCCACAGACCAGGAAGCGGCAGCCAAACATGGAGTGAGGCCGGGTGCGAACTCCTCTCAGCGCCCTTAAGCGCCCGATCAAGAACGTTGTGTCGGCCCGCCAGCTTCTGTCTCTGCCAGGCGATGAGTTCCTCCATCGTTCCATCCGTCAGCCATCTGCAGCTGATCTCCGCGGCGAATGAATTCGACATCCACCCTGTCGTTCTCAGGCGCGAAATCGCCCGCGACATAAGAATTTCCGGCACCAAGAGATAGCCAGTTCTCAGTGAGTGGAGCACACTCTTGGAGAAGCTCGTCGCATAGCAGGTGCGCTCTGGCGCAATCGCTGCGATAGGACGTGGCCTCTTGCCCAGCAGGGGACCGAAGACGTCGTCCTCGATGATCCACACGTTGAACTCTCTTGAGATCTCGGCGATAGCTCGCCGTCGATCCTCGTCCATCAGGCTGACAGTGGGATTGTTAAGAGTGGGCGTAACGCAAATGGCCTTTACCCGTTCACGTTTGCAAAGATTGGCGAAGGCATCCGGAAGAATTCCACGTTCGTCGCTGGCCAACCCGCGTAACTGCAATTTCAGGATCGTGGATTCCGTGATGACGCTGCTGTCAACCAGATGATCGGCAGCGACAATATCGCCAGGCTCCGCCACCGAAGAAAGTGCAACCCAAAGGCCGTGCTGGCAGCCATTGGTGATCAATATCGTCTCGGGCGATGCTCCTAGCTCAAGCGTCTTCAACCAGTCGGCGCCGACCATTCGATGATGGTGCAGCCCCACAATTGGCCTGTGCGCAAGAAGCGATTCCAGTTCCCGTGATTTTGACAGCGCAGCCAGCATATCCCGCAGCGCCTCGACATGCTTTTGTCCCGCGATAGGCGCCATTGTCGAGAAATCCAGATGGTCTTCTTCCCTTTTATCGACAATCGAGCTCGGCACTTTATCGGGATTTGCGTACCGAACGAAGGTGCCTCGCCCGATCTCCCCTGAGACGAGCCCGCGCCGCTCGAGTTCAGCATATGCCCTAAATATGGTCTGAACACTCACTCCCATTCGGAAGGACAGATCGCGCTGAGGGGGCAGCCGTTCTCCGGGCCGGAGCTCGCCGGCATCGATTGCAGTGGCGATCGCATCAGCAATCGCCTGGTAGCGAGCTCCGCCTGAGGCAGAAACCGCGGGCTTCCAGGTCCAACGCATCATCGCTCCTCCGGCTGATATTGGCATGATCCAATACGCTGATTGACACGGCAAGCGTCGTCGTATCACCTAGCGGCTTGAACCGCAAAAGAGAACAGCAATGTCCCGATTCACATTGGAAGAGTATGCACGACGCCTTGCACGAACCAGGGACGCAATGCTGCAGCGCCAAATCGAGGTGCTCCTGATTACGTCGCCGGAGAATATGAACTATCTTACCGGCTATGATGCCTGGTCCTTCTACACGCATCAAATGGCCATTATTGCACTTGATCATGAGCCAATCTGGATCGGACGTGGCATCGACGTGCCCTGTGCTAAGGCGACATGCTATTTGCAGCCACATGACGTGATCGGCTACCCCGACCACTACGTGCAATCAGCCGAACGCCACCCGATGGAGTTCATCGCCCAGGAGCTTGAGCGCAGAGGCCTTGGGGCGCGCGTTCTCGGCGTCGAAATGGACAATTATTACTTCACCGCACGCTGCTTCGAGAAGCTACATGCCTCGTTGCCCCGTTGCACCTTCAGGGATGCCTCGGATCTGGTGAACTGGGTTCGCATCATCAAGTCCGAAGCCGAAATCGAGCTGATAAGACAGGCTGGGGTGATCGCGGATCGCGCCATGGAGGTGGGAATCGAGTCTATTACGCCCACCATCAGGCAATGCGATCTGGCGGCACGCATCATGCAGGCACAGATTGCCGGCACGGGGGCATTCGGAGGCGCGGTTCCTGGCGGTCTGGTGATGGGGATAGGCCCCAAAGCCGATGCGCCCCACCTTTCCTGGACGGACGATCCTGTCGGTTCTGACGTCGTGGCAAACATCGAGCTCGGAGGCTGTCGGGCCCGCTACCACGCCGGTCTGGCCAGAAGCGTCTATCTGGGCAACCCACCCGATCAGTTGCTTCAGCTCGCAGCCGTCGTTCGTGAAGGCATGGAAGCCGTGTTTAATGCCGTCTCGCCGGGGCGGACTTGCGCACAGCTCGAAGGGGTCTGGCGCGGTGTGATCTCACGCTTTGGGCTCAACAAGCCATCGAGGATTGGATATTCGATCGGCTTGGGCTATCCACCCGACTGGGGCGAACATACCGCCAGTCTACGTCCAGGCGACGCAACCGAACTTAAGCCAAACATGACTTTCCACATTATCCTCGGCATGTGGCAGGGCGCCCTCAGCTTTGTCCTCAGCGAAACCATCCTCGTGACCGAAAGAGGCCACGAATCCTTCTGCCGGATACCCCGCGAACTGTTTGTCGTCCCCTAAGGAAGGTCGCTCTTTGACGTTGATCCCACCAGCCAAGCCGCTCGGCTTGCTTCGCCTCGACGAGCCGGAACCTGCGAGCTATCCCTCACGATGTCTCGGCGAGATCGGCCTGTTCCCGCAGGGCATGATCTCAGAGGTGGTTGAAGCCGTATCGGTACCCGATATTCTTCATGACCTTCCTCATGTGAAGGGCGCGTATCTTCGAGCTGCCCGTCGCCTCGAAGAACGTGGCAGCTCGGCTATTATTTCCAACTGCGGCTATTCGGTGCTTTACCAGGAGGCTATCGCCTCCGCGGTAAGCGTGCCTACCCTCGCGTCCAGCCTGCTGCTTCTACCACTCCTTGCGGCCATTACCCCGGTAGACCAGAAGATCGGAATCATCTGCTTCGATTCGACAGCTCTGTCCGACGCGCATTTATGGGCCGCATGGCCGCAAGCCGACCACCAAAGAATCGTCAAGGTCGGGATTGAACAAACGGACGCCTGGAAGCTGATAAATCGGGCTGACGCGATTTACGATTGGGATCTCATCGGAACGACGCTAAATCGCATCTGCGAGACATCCTTGCTTGACGAAAAGCTCGGCGCGGTCATTGTGGAGTGCTGTGCGTTTTCGGCATTTATTCCGCAAATTCAAAGGCTGCTGCAGCGTCCAACGTTTGACATTGTTTCCACGGTCAACGCCCTGCTCCCGCAGGTATGAGGTCGGCGTTTTTGCGTGAACTGAACCCCTTGGGGTCAGCGCTTTTTTATCTTCGTGTAAGGAGGAGGGGTCACGATTAATTGCCTCGGGGCTGCGCTGGAAAACCGCCAGCATCGTGAGGTAGGAGCTCTGTAGGCGATGCTTTAAGGTTGGTTGAACTCGGCGCTATTCAGGCAGCCCGCAGTCGCATCATCGGGCACGTCCTCTCGAGCAAGATCAGTCGACCTCACCGAAGAAGCGAACGTCTCGCATCCGCAATCGCGAGGGCGTTCCTTTAACTTTGCCAACATCCAAACCGACAAACGCCTCCCTGCAAGCTGCCCGTGATGAGGATCGGCTCGGATCGCCCGAGCTACATCGGACGTTCGGTGCAGGGCTAGCCGCCTTACCAGCAAAGCGGACATCACGCCGTACCGGTCGGGGGGGCAGCTTTCTGATGTGCCGGCGATTTGCCCGCTCAACCCGGGTGCCGATTGCCAATTTCGGTCACGTTTAATCGCCACTTACAGAAATGTAATACCGGCTTAACGCAAATTTCAAGTTAAATCACGCTTGGTTAGACCGTAAGCTGCTAGAGCTTTGGCCGTCAACCGTCAAAGGAAGGCTTCCGCAAGACTCATGCTTCCCGGCTCAGTATCTTGCGTTGCGTCGACAAATGCTTTCCATAATTGTCACGAAAGAAAGATAATGGTAGTCCGCAAATGATTTGTAGGCCCCAGTTCGGGAGCTAGCTGGCTATCTCGCTAAATGCTGTCAATTTTTCATATTAAAAATGGAAGTGGGCAAATTAAACGCTTCTAGCGGGGGCGCCGTAGCAACCAGGTCTAAATCTCCAACAAGAGAGCACGCCGAAAAATAGAAGTTCGTTTCATGGATACTCTGTTAAACGTCCAATGGTCCGGAGTGAGTCACTCTATGCTGAACAAAGCCTCCACAACTCTTTATTTGGCTTGAAAGACTTGAATAAAACCCCACGGTTCGCGCTTTGTCGCCTTGTGAAGTTTGCTGATAGCGCAACCTAGCCGACAACATAAAATCTAATTCGCGGAAGGGGGATGATGCTTGGGCGTGATTGCGGGAGAAATTGGTGGGAAAAAAATGGGCAGCAAGGCTCTTGAAGATGGGCTTGTGGTGGAGCGATGCGGCGCAAAGGACCAAGATATCAGGCTCCTTCCTCCATTGGCCATCGATAGCCAGACGCTCCAGCGTCGGCCTGGATCTTCCTGACAAAGCTGTGGACGCGAATGCTTAGGCGGATCGATGCCGAGGGCCATGTCAATTTGGCTACCGGAAATCAAAGATACAAAAGCGCCTCGCTACAAGGCGATCGTTGAGGCACTTGAGGGGGCAATTCGGTCCAGGCAACTGCATCCGGGGCAACAGTTGCCGACGCAGCGCGAACTTGCACGGAAGCTAGGAATAAGTGTACAGACGGTGGCCAAGGCGTATATCGAGGCTCAGCGAAAAGGGCTGACGTCGGGCGAGATCGGGCGCGGCACATTTGTGCAGTATCCCAGATTTAACCAAAGCCGCGGGTCAGTTGCCCACAAGGAGCGTGCAACCGTCTTTGACTTTTCCGACGTGACACCAGTCGTTTCGGACCTCCACGTCGAGGCACTAAAGCAAGCGATGTTGGAACTGGCTAAAGATCCGGCGATAAAGCGCTTGCTTGAGCGCCCGGCGACACATGGGCTGATGCCCCATCGAAAGGCAGGGGCGGTCTGGCTGGAGCGCAACGGCGTCGATGTACTTCCCGACGAGGTTGTCGTTACGAATGGCGCTGCTCACGGCATTTGGATAGCAATGGCCAACACCGTTACTGCCGATGATACAATCGCGACCGAGGCACTGGCGGCTCCCTCCATCATCAGCAATGCTTCGAGGCTCCACCTTCGCCTTCGCGGGATCGAACTTGATGACCAAGGTATTATCCCCCAAGCTCTTGAGGATGCGCACGAACGGGAGCCGATTAAGCTTCTCTGCATCACTCCCAGCTACAACAATCCCACTGTTTCACTCATGCAAGAGCCCCGGCGCGCCGAGATCGCCGACTTAGCTCGTCGGCACGATATGCTGATAGTCGAACACGACGTTTTCGGCCCCTTGATGCCCAGGAGGCCCAAGCCGATCTGGCATTTCGCACCAGAGCGGACGTTCTATGTTTCTAGTTTGTCTCAGACTGTGATGTCTTCTTTGCGCTGCGCCTATTTGGTAGGACCTGCCCCGACCATTGCGCAGATTATGTCGCGGCTGCCGGTCCCCGAGTGGATGGGAAACACCTGGACAGCCGAAGTTGCTTCGAGGTGGCTTTATGACGGTACCGCCGATCGCCTCATCGATTGGCAAAGAAGGAAGTTGGAGAAGCGGAACAAAATGGTCACAAATATCCTTGGGCTGTCAGAAGCCGCGGTCCGCCACCATGCAATGCACGTTTGGCTCCATCTTCCAGAGCAGTGGCGGTCACGCCATTTCGTCGAACAGGCGCGGTCACGTGGCGTTCTCGTGCCGTCGCCGGATTCATTTATCGTAGGTCGTGCGGCTGATCCTCGTGCAATCCGAATTGCTCTTGGCGACACGAACCGGGACGACGATCAATTTTCGCAGGGCATTCACCGCATCGCTACCCTGCTGCAGGAGAGCCCTGAACCTGTAACGTTTTCTACTGAACAAGGCTGAAGAGCCGTGGTGGCGTATCCCAGAATCAAAGGCGCGGGGCTTTCGAAGAGCCGTTGTAGCAAAGCAGCGCGCGAACTGGTCCGTTAGACGCCAACATGGGCGAGGCATTTGCCGTTGAATGATCCCCTTGAGGCAGCCTAGCCCTGTGGCGGATGACTGCATGTGAGTTCCATACGGTCGTCTAAATTAGTAACGATCTGCCTCCGGCATAGATTTCGCGATTCGATGTCGGGTGTTGTAGCTCACGTCATGCCTCCAGGTCGCCTGCACTCCCCTTCCGCCCACGGGTGCAATCTCGGCGTATTGGTCTGCAAGACGCGGAATGTGTATCGCTCTTTAGTTGGGGGCAATGTCGATCCGGATCTCCGCATTGTCATCGCCGGGGTCATGGTCGTTTCCAAGGTCAATTGATGATGTTCGGGTTGGGCGCCTCAACGTGCCAACGAATGCAGATTCCGACGTGAAGCCGGACGCCATTCCGATCGTAAGACCGTATGTCCGCCTCTGCCGGTGAGGTGGCTCGCCCTACACTGCGCGTCCGAGGGTTGCTCGGGCGGGCCGAGCCGATCCTCATCACAGGAGGACGAGCCGTGGCGGATTATAGAGAGGCATTTGTCGGAATCGATGTTGCGAAGCTGAAGAACGCTATCGCGATTGCGGAGGCGGGCCGGGAGGGAGAGGTTCGCTTCTTCGGTGAGGTGGACGCGTCGGCCGCCACCATGCGGCGGATCATCGGCCGGATCGTCAGCCGCTTTGATCACGTTCATTTCTGTTACGAGGCTGGGCCGACCGGATACGGCCTTTATCGCCTGATCCGGTCGCTCGGGCACGAGTGCACCGTGGTTGCGCCGTCACTGATCCCAAGAAAGCCTGGGGATCGGGTAAAGACGAACCGTCGTGATGCTATCTCGCTCGCCCGGCTATTGCGGGCCGGCGAGCTGACCGCGGTGTGGGTTCCCGACGAAGACCACGAAGCGGTGAGGGATCTCGTTCGCGCTCGGGCAGCAGCAGTCGAGACGCTGCGTGTGCACCGCCAACAAGTGAGTGCCTTCATGTTGAAGCATGGTCGGCTTTACCCCCGGAAGACGAGCTGGACGATGCGCTACCTGCGCTGGCTGCAAGAGCAGCGTTTCGACCATCCAGCACATCAGATCGCGCTCCAGGAGATGGTCGAGGCGGTGCGCGTCTCGAAAGAGCGGGTCGAACGCCTGGAGCGCACGATCGAGGAATTCGTTCCCGCCTGGTTTCTGGCGCCGCTCGTGCGAGCACTGCAGGCATTGCGTGGAGTGAATCTGATCATCGCTGTAACGTTCGCCACGGAAGTTGGTGACGCGAGCCGCTTCGAGAGCCCGCGGCAGCTCATGGGCTATCTCGGCCTGGTTCCTAGCGAGCGATCGACCGGAGAGACGATCAGGCGCGGCGGTATCACCAAGGCGGGAAACGGCCGCGTCCGGCACATGCTGGTCGAGAGCGCCTGGACCTATCGGCATCCACCGAAGATCGGAAAGATGAAGCTATACCAGTTGGAGCAGGCACCGCAGCGCGTGCGTGAGATAGCATGGAAGGCCCAGGTCCGACTGACGACCCGCTACCGAAAGCTGGCCGCGCGCGGCAAACGTACGACAGTGATCTGCACCGCGATCGCCCGTGAACTGGCTGGCTTCATGTGGGCTGTCGCGGCGGAGGCGCGCGGCCTGCCCCCGTCGTCATAGTGGCGGCAACATCCTCGCCCATAGGCGGAGGCGGAACCACGGCAGGGGAATGTCCGTCAGACGGTTTGTGGCCGGCAAAGACCGACGCCCGAAGTAAGATAGGAACAGCCCCAGACGCATAATCGGGAATGCGGTAGCCAATCCGCGCATCAGAGCTTGATCACCGACGTCTTTCAGTTCCGCCTCCACCTATGCGCGACCATCAGAATGAACAGCCGATCTCGCGATCGCACGTACCTCCATGTCCAAGCCCTTGACTGCGGACATCAGAGCGCTGTTGTGAGGCCACCTTTCGGGAGTGGTCGCGATCTGTGAGGTTGCCGATCCTGTATTGGGATCGGAGATCGGCTTGTGTCTGGACTTGACCTTACGCTTGACCCGGAGCGGCAGCTTCGGCGTTTCGAGGTGATCAACGGTGCTGGCGGCCGGCGTCATTGGTCTGTGGATGACAAAGCGCGGATCATCGCGGAGACGCTGGAGCCGAATGCAATCATTTCCGAGGTCGCCCGCCGTTATGGTCTCAGGCCGCAGCAGGTCTTCGCCTGGCGCCGGGAAGCGCGCAAACAGGCAGCTTCGGTGCAGCAAGATTCTCCTGCCTTCGTGCCGGCGGTTGTGGCGCCGGAGCCTGTAGCCAGGCGTCCATCGAAGCAGCGGAAACGGAAAGCCACCCGAGACGCCGGCGTGATCGAGCTTGAGATCGACGGCATCGCCATGCGGGTCGGCCGTGGCGCCGATACCAGGACGGTGACCGCAGTGATCCGCGCGCTGAAGGCGACGTCGTGATCGGGCCGACGGGTGCGGTCAAGGTCATGGTGGCGACGAAGCCGGTCGACTTCCGCAAGGGTGCGGAGGGATTGGCGGCGCTGGTGCGAGAGACAATGGGGGCCGATCCGTTCTTATGCGTCGGGCGAGATTATGTGGCGGAGCCGCCCTGACGCCCGTCAGGGCCGGCCAAACCCAGCTTGCCTCCGCCACATAATATTTCGTGTCTCTCTCACGGGCGCGGGATTCCCCCGCGCCGCAATGTCGGAGGGGCAGGATGCTCGAGTTCTATTTTTCGTATCGTGGGGTGCTTAAGCGCCTTCGTAGCGGGGCGCTTGGCGCCAACATGGATCGCATCGCGGAGCACTTTCTCTCGCTTGGTTACAAACGAGCCTCCGCCAAGATTTACTTGAGCCGGATTGCACGCTTCAGTCATTTTGCCGCGCGCTCTAGTTCGATGCCGATCGGTCAAGATGTTGTCGATAACTATTTGCACACGTTTACTACGGATTCTTCACGCATTGGAGCAGTGTCGGCGTTGGGACACGCACGACGAGTGGCTCCGGAGCGTTTCATTGCTTCCGTTCCCATTGTAGAAGATGATCCAGATGCTCCGCTTCTGGCCTCCTTTTCGGACTATCTGCGCAGGGTGAGGGGCCTGGAGCCGAGGACCCGCGAAGGCGTTCTCCTGGGCGGCCGCCGCTTTCTGGGTTGGTTCCGCCATCATCATCTCGGCCAAGAGCTCCGAGCGTTGACGGCGGAGCACGTCCTCGCCGCCGTTGAGCATCGGCTGTCGCTATCGGCGACCTCTGCCACCCGCACGGCGGCGACCTCTCACATCCGAACATTTCTTCGGTTTTTGTGTTGGGCTGGGCACCACGACAAAGATCTCGCCTGCGTCGTCCCAAGGACGCCCCATTGGCGTTTGGCGCACTTGCCGCCGCGCCTTGCATGGGATGACGTTCGGCGCGCAATCGATGCGATCGGCGCAACGACGCCGGTCGACATCCGCGATCGAGCCGTCCTCCTGCTACTCGCCACCACGGGCATTCGCAACGGCGAGCTACGCGCCATTCAGCTGCAGGATATCGACTGGCGAGCTGGCGAGGTTTTAGTCCGGCGCACCAAGGGCAAGCGTGATCGCGTGGTGCCGCTTCTCGAGGAGACCGGCGCCGCGCTCGCCGACTACATCCTGCGCGCTCGACCGAAGGTGGATAGTCCGTATCTGTTCCTGTCCTTCACGCCGCCCATGGGACCGTTCAAGTGCGCGTCGCCTGTTTCGAGGATCGTACGGAAGCGGTTGCGGCATGGCGGGATCGAACTTGGGCGGGTCGGAGGTGCGCATCTTCTGCGCCACAGCCTTGCCACCCAGCTTGTCAGGCAGCGAAGGCCGATCAACGAGGTCGCCGATCTTCTCGGGCACCAGAGCATCAACACAACGGCGCTGTACGTAAAGGTCGCGACCTCGCAGCTCGCCGAGGTCGCACTCCCCTTTCCGGGAGGCGTCGCATGACCGCCTTCGCCCGATTCCTCGGCGAGAAGGCCGAGCGGTATTTCGAGTTGCGCCACTCCCTCGGCTACGCCTTCAGCAAGCAAGCCGGCACGTTGCGGGCTTTCGTCCGCTACGTTGAGCGCGCTCAGCTCGATGCCCCCGCCACTCGAGCGATGGCGCTGGATTTCGCCTTATCGTTCGGCGGCGCCGCCAACAGCCGCGTCACTCGCCACGGCGTGCTCCGCCGGTTTTACGAGTATCTCGCCGTCTATGACGTCCGAACCGAGGCCTTGGAGCGCAGAGCTTTCCCCAGATCTAGAGCGATTCCGCCTCCGCGGATCCTCAGCGAGGCAGAGTTGGCGTCGCTCATCGACGCATGCGCCCGCATTTCGCCAGGCACCCCTTTCAGAGGGCGGACGATGGCGACGCTGATCGGATTGTTGGCGAGCTCGGGGCTGCGATCGGGCGAAGTGGTCAGCCTTGATCGTTCCGACGTCGATCTGGCCAACGGGGTTCTCCTCGTTCGGAAGACGAAGTTCCGCAAGGACCGTCTCGTTCCAGTTCACACGACGACCCAAACAGCCCTTCGTCAATATGTGCGTGAGCGCGATGCTGCTTTTCCCACGCCCAAGGACCAGGCCTTCTTCCTCAGCTCCCGAGGCAACTGCCTCTCGGCGACCGGCCTGCAAAACGGTTTTGCTGAGGTCCGCAAGCTCGCCCATCTTGATGGCGGCAAGCCGTTAAGGCCGCACGATCTCAGGCACCGTTTCGCCGTGACCCGCCTCAGCCTCTGGCACCAACAGCGTGCAGACGTTCAGGCGCTGCTGCCTTTGCTCGCCACATATCTCGGTCACGCCAGCTACAGCGATACAGCCTACTACCTCACTGGCTCGGCGGATCTTCTCGCCATTGCGGCGGAGCGCGCCTTCCTCGATGGAGGTGCAGCATGAGCGAACATTTGCTCCTGGCGCCGCTCCTGGAGTCCTACTTTCGCCGGCGCTTGACCAAGCAGCGCAACGCGACTCCCGCGACCGTGGCCAGCTATCGCGACGCCTTGCGCATGCTGATCCTCTTTGCCGCCGCCCGGTTGCGGAAGAAGCCGGCGGCGTTGGCGCTCGAAGAGCTTGATCGAGACCTCGTTCTCGCTTTTCTCGACGAGCTCGAGGAGAAGCGGAACAATTCCGTCGCCACGCGCAACGCCCGCTTGGCCGCGATCCGATCTTTCTTCCACCACGTCGCTGCCGCCGACCCGGCGTCCTTCGGCGTCGCCCAACGCGTGCTGACGATTCCCATTAAACGGACGCACATTGAGGTGACGTACCACCTCACCAAGGCCGAAGTGGACACCCTCATCGCGGCGCCCGATCCAAAGACGCCCCGTGGTCGGCGCGATCGAGCCTTTCTGCTTTTCTTGGCACGGACCGGCGCCCGGGTCTCCGAAGCCACCGGCGTCAACGCAAACGACCTTCAGTTGGAGCGGCCGCATCCGCAAGTGCTGCTGCGCGGCAAAGGGCGCAGAGACCGCGTCGTCCCCATTCCTAAGGACCTGGCGCGAGCGCTGACAACCTTGTTGAGCGAGCGCTGGATCGCCCATCACGAGCCGCGACCGATATTCGTCGGCGCCCGCAACGAGCGCCTGACTCGTTTCGGAGCGACCCATATCGTGCGGCGTGCGGCCGCCGAGGCCGTGGCTATCAGGCCGGCCTTGGCCGAAAAGCCCATATCGCCGCACATCTTCCGGCACTCCCTCGCCATGAAGCTTCTCCAGTCCGGCGTGGACCTTTTGACGATCCAAGCCTGGCTCGGGCACGCACAGGTCGCCACGACCCACCGCTATGCCGCCGCGGATGTCGAGATGATGCGCAACGGACTCGAGAAGGCGGGCGTCGCCGGCGACCACGGCGTGCGTTTCCGACCGAACGACGCCGTTCTGCAACTGCTGAACAGCATCTAAATATTATGTGGCGGAGGCAAGCTGGGTTTGGCCGGCCCTGACGGGCGTCAGGGCGGCTCCGCCACATAATCTCGCCCGACGCATAAGAACGGTTATGTGGCGTGCCACATAACCGTTCAGCGGCGCGGTCTACGTCTTCCGGGCCAGCGCACCGACCGGATCAAGCTGATCTTCTGGGACGGCACCGGCGTCTGCCTCTATGCCAAGCGTTTGGAGGATGGGGAGTTCCGCTGGCCGAAAGTGCATGACGGCATGATGCGGCTGACGGCCGCGCAACTGTCGGCGCTACTCGATTATGCATGTTGATACCCCTCCTTGTGAGGCTGACAGATTCTGAGGTCGAGGTGATTGATGGTGTGGTTCCGCAGGCTTTTGACGGCATCAAGGACCGAGGAGGTG
>NZ_JBSKBO010000029.1:0-18970 GCF_053714255.1 Mesorhizobium sp. 43Arga | reverse complement strand
AATTCCTCCTCGAAGAATATCATCGCGTCTCACCATCGAAAGCTTGATCCAAGCACCGCGGCGCGCATGGCCGCCGGATCCGCGCGTCTGCGGTCTTCACCGGATGAGTACGCTGTGTCACACGCGGGTTGTCAAAGAAGCGGAAGCCCGCCTTCGCCGCTGCCCGGTCGCCACAGGCCGCCGGGATCGGGCTTGCCCGGCGCTCCTGACAGCTGATCCAGCAACCGCTGGAGCCGCCGGGCCAGGCGCTTGTCGGGAAGCTCTTGCTGCCAAGCAGCTTCGATGCTGGGAAAGATCAACGCTAACTTCCGAGCAAAACGACCTTGGCTGATAACAGGACAAGCTCTGCGCAAACAGCCAAAACATGCAGCTTTTCTGCGGCGGCAGGCCAACATAGCGCAGGGTAACGTTCCTAGGCGTGGTAGGCTGTTACAAAGATGGCAGCAGGTGGGGGCTCTTGGTCCAGTCAGGCAACCCCGGCGAAGAGGACGATCTAGAGATGACGTATGACAAACCCTTCCTTCCCGATGAGTTTCGAGGCCGTGTTCAAGACGTCAAGCAGCGGATGGAGCGAGCGGGATTGGACCTCCTAGTCTGCCAGGACCCTGCAAATATGGGCTGGCTGACTGGATATGACGCTTGGTCGTTCCAGTACCCGCAGGCGGTCTTGGTGCATCTTGAGTTGGATGTTCCAATTTGGATGGGAAGACTTGTTGATGTAAATTCCGCCTTTGTTACTACAGACTTGCCACCAGAGAACATATTCTCGTTTTCTGATCACCTGGTTAATCATCCAGAGCTGCACCCCTTCGACGACCTCTGTGAGCTGATTAAGTCGCGGGGATGGGACTCTGATCGGATAGGTGTTGAGATGGACGCGCACTACTATACTGCACGCGCACATCAGCATCTTGTCAAAGGAATACCGAATGCAAAATTCTTCGACAGTTGCGGGCTAGTGAATTGGGCAAGACTAATTAAATCCAAAGCAGAAATCGTGTACATGAGAGAAGCAGGTCGCATTGTCAGTAACACGATGTTAGAGATTATCGCAACCCTAAAGCCGGGGGTGCCCCATTATCAGATCGCTGCAGAGGTATATAGCTCACAGATACGTGGCATTGACGGAAAATATGGCGACTACACCAGCGCATGTCCGTTGATTCAGTTCGGCGACAACACGAACGCACCGCACCTCACTTGGACGGATAAACCGTTGCCAACATCTGGTTTAGTTCTCTTGGAGCTTGCCGCAGCGCGACGACACTACCATGCGCCGTTGGCGCGCACTGTCTACATTGGCAAGCCGCCTGAAGAGGTCAAGCGTCTCGCGAACGTTATAGTGGAGGGGGTCGATGCTGTACTCGAAATCGCGAAGCCAGGTGTAGTTGTCGAAGAGGTTGACGCGGCCTGGCAGAATATACTCAAACGCAACGGGTATGTAAAAAAAGGACGGTCTGGCTATTCCATTGGTCTGAACTATCCGCCGGATTGGAACGAACGTACCGTTAGCATTCGATCGGGCGATCGCACTGTGCTTCAAGCCGGTATGTGCTTTCATTTCCAAACAGGGATCAGGCTCGAAGATTTTGGGGCGGCGATATCCGAGTCATTCGTCGTCACCGAAGCTGGCGGTGAACGGCTGACCGATGTCGATCGCCGCCTAATTGTGGTGGACTAGGACAGGCCGATCCGACCCGCAGCGGAACAATTCATGAAGGACTCGCTGAGAAGCGCCGAGCGAGCGCCCTGATGCCCGGCGGGCCAGAGCGTGTGGCGGAGAGGTTGAAGAAGCAAGGATGACGAGCTCTGTGGAGAGTAGAGGGGATAAGATCTCGCCAGATATCCCCCGGCAGTACTGCGCTTGAAAGGGGTGTACGGCGGCGGCGTCAACCGCGCCAACCAACTATAACCGTCCCCTCGACCTTACGGCCACATGGGGACCGGGGCGATGCTGGTCGAGTTAACCACCGGCCGCCCGTACGTTCGGCGCCAGCGGCAAGCCAGAGGCCTCAAACGGCTGAAGCACCAAAACGACACTCTTACTCAGAGCAGTTCCCGCGCCCTAACAAGCCAACGCGAGCAACCGAATAAGGAGACGCATGATTACCAACTCGCCCATCCGTCCTCGTGAACTGTCTGTTCGCGCCCACGAGGTTCTCGTCATCGGTGGAGGAATCGCAGGAGCGAGCGTAGCCTTTCACTTGGCAAAAAATGGCAAAAATGATGTCGCCGTCTTGGAGCGACACACGCTTACTTCGGGTACTACATGGCATGCCGCCGGTTTGATTATGCAAACGCGTGGCACCCACGCGTTAACCGAGATAGCCAAGTATAACGCGGAACTTTACGCCGCATTGGAAGCCGAGACCGGGCAAGCGACAGGATTCAAGCGAAATGGTACGCTCGGTGTCGCTCGCACCAAACAGCGACTCTACGAAACTGCACGGAACGCATCAATTGCCAAAAGCTTCGGGCTCGAGGCGCACATCATTTCGCCATGTGACGCAAAGGAGCTATACCCAGCACTCAACGCGTCAATAATAGAAGGTGCGGTCTATATCCCTGGAGATGGGCAAACAAACCCGGTCGACACGTGTATGGCATTGGCAGCTGGCGCCAGGAAAAATGGTGTAAAAATCTTCGAGAATTCTGAGGTCGCAGACCTCTGGCGAACGTTAGATGGCTGCTATCAGGTTCGCACTGGCGAAGGCGTCATCGAAGCCGAAGTTCTCATACTCGCTTGCGGTCTCTGGACTCGAGATTTAGCTGCCAGACTAGGTGCGCGGATACCACTTTATGCGGCAGAGCACTTCTATGTGGTAACTGACACTGTCGACTTTGTGAGGCCCACCCTGCCTGTCCTACGAGATACAGATGGCCATGTGTATTTGAAGGAGGATGCCGGCAAAATATTGGTAGGCGCTTTCGAGCCTTGGGGTAAAGCACTACCCATGGAGAAGCTCCCAAAGGAAACGGCTTTCATCGAGCTGGCGGAGGATTGGGATCATTTTGAGTTGCCTATGACTAAAGCGACGGAAATTGTTCCTGCACTGGCAAATGCTGGAATAACTAAGTTCTTCAATGGCCCAGAAAGCTTTACGCCGGATCTATTGTTCATGATCGGTGAGATACCGGGAATGAAAAATCTTTTTGTGTCAGCTGGCTATAACTCCGAAGGCATTGAATACGGGGCGGGGGCTGGGCGAGCTTTAGCGGAATGGATCGTCGGAGGGGCGCCACAGATGGACGTTAGCTTTGTCGATGTAGCCCGGTTTCACCCTTTTCAAATCAACAAAAAATATTTGCATGACCGTACTCCGGAAGTCTTGGGGCTTCATTACAAGATGCACTGGCCGGGTCACCAGCTTCAAACGTCCCGCGGGGTCCGAAAGAGCGTACTTCACGACCGTTGGGCTAAACTTGGCGCTAGCTTCGGCGAAGGCATGGGCTGGGAACGTCCTATGTGGTTTGCTGGGCTGGGAGAGCCAACGGAAAACGTCTATTCTTACGACGAGCCAAACTGGTTCAAATATACGAGCCAAGAATGCAGTGCCGCTCGAAATAATGCCATTCTATTAGACCAAAGTTCGTTTGGGAAACATCTAATTCAAGGTCGAGATGCATGCCGTTTCCTCCAATGGTTGTGTGCGGGTAACATAGATGTACCGATTGGGAATCTTGTCTATACCCACATGCTTAATAAAAAAGGCGGAATCGAAACAGATATTACGGTAAATCGTCTTTCGAAAACGGAGTTTCTAATTATTTCGTCAGCGACAGTTCATCCGCGCGATAAGGCATGGATTGAGCGCCATATTACTGATGGTATGAGTGTTACACTGACCGATGTTACGTCAGCTTACGCCGTCTTATCACTACAAGGACCGAGATCGCGTGAGATCTTGTCCCAGGTTACGGACTCCAATCTGGGAAATGAGGCATTCCCATTCGCCACAAGCCAGGAAATCGATATAGGCTATGCGCGGGTAATCGCGAATAGACTTACTTACGTTGGAGAGCTTGGTTGGGAGCTTCATATTCCAACCGAAATGGCACAGCATGTCTTCGATATTGTCTGGGAGGCCGGCCGGCCATTTGGTCTCAGAGCTGCAGGATACCATGCGCTTGAGCATTTACGTTCCGAACGCGCCTACCGGGAATATCAACTCGATCTTACGCCTGTCGATACGCTGCTTGAGGCTGGACTAGCATTTACGATCGACTGGAACAAGGGTTGCTTTATCGGAAAGGAGGCTTTGACAGCCCAGAAAAACAATATGCCGTTAAAGAAACGACTGGTATCCTTTAAGCTGCATGACCCGAATCCAGTGCTCTTTCATGAAGAACTCATTCGCTGCGACGGCCGTATTGTGGGATATATTTCGTCGGGAGTAAAAAGTTTCACTATCGGCACGTCCATCGGAATG
This sequence comes from Mesorhizobium sp. 43Arga, assembly GCF_053714255.1. Taxonomy (NCBI): domain Bacteria; kingdom Pseudomonadati; phylum Pseudomonadota; class Alphaproteobacteria; order Hyphomicrobiales; family Phyllobacteriaceae; genus Mesorhizobium; species Mesorhizobium sp. 43Arga. The sequence goes on along the minus strand of NZ_JBSKBO010000029.1, from coordinate 14,540 downwards.
GGATATGTTCATCACGTGGCGGGTGTCACCAAGGACCTAATTGAGAACAGTCGATGGCAAATTGAGATCGCGGGGAAACTCTACGAGGCCGACGCATCGCTGCGGGCTTTTTTCGATCCAAATGGTGATCGGGCTAAGCGGTAATGAGCGAAGGGCCAGAAGGAGTTGTGCTGACGTATCGCAGCAAGATGTTGGACGCGTCATTGACATCCAACACGACGCGCTCCGAGGTGTGACGCCTTGCCTTGAACAAAGACCGGCCTTTGAAATCTGCTCGAGCCGGACATCGCTTGGCGCAGCACCGCGCGCAAAATCAAGCGGCTGAAGATGATGCGCCTTTTTGGGACCTCGTAACGAAAACTGCGGTGAGTATCAGTCTATTGGCAATGGCGAACCGGCCGCGAAGCTCCCGCGCATGAACGTCGACCGGCGTGTGAAGAACGCGAGCACGAAATGTGCCATCATTCGGCACGATGGTGACCACGGCGTCCTCGAAGCCCAGCCATTCACGTGTGAGCGGGAACCATGCCTTAAAGATGCTTTCCTTAGCACTGAAGAGCAACCGGTCCCAATTGAGGTCCCCAGGTGCGTTGGCCAGCCAATATCGCTCCTCATCGACCGAAACGAGCTCCAACACACCAGACGGCAACTTCTCGTCGGCTTCTGCATCGATTCCAAGCGCTGCATAGTCCTCATGGTTAGCGACGGCGGCGGCATAGAATTCAGCAGTATGCGTTATGCTGCCGACGACACCAGATGGCCAAACTGGTTCCCGGTGGGGTCCACTTGGGATCGCGCACGGAGGGAAGCCGAGCTTGGACAATGCCGCCCTAGCACAGGCTCGCCCGATCGAGAATTCACGTCTTCTGCTCTCGACTGCAGTGGCGATTGCACTCTCTTCTTCGGCCATCACCAGGACCTGGCTGAGATCACTTGCCCGACAGGTTTGCACGGCAACATTAGGGGGGAGCAGCGTATCCAGATTTCCTCGCTCTCTCGGCCACAATGTGCTGCTGGGCGGTTCATGCACGCCGCGGCAACTTCCGTCCTTTGCGCAGGAGCATTACAAACAGAGCAACCAGCCCGGCCACAACTCCCAGCAAGAGTGCATGGCTGGCCAACAGTCCTTTAAAACCCCAAGGACAAGGAAAAAGCAATATGGGGTATGAAAAGTATCCTTCTAGCGAGGGAAACGACTGCACTCAGACCTACTCCGCTCTGGCGAGAGCTGCGCCCGGTCGGGTTCCTCCTCCGATACGCCAATCCGCTCGCCCCACGCTGCCTCCAAAAGACAGCTTCGCTGGCTCGAATGAGCCCGCGCCCCACTTGAGGGGCTCCCTCCGAGTTCTTTCGCACTGGCGGTCTCTTTGGGCGTTTTCAGGCCCGGCTTTTCCTGGCTCTGGCTCCGCTGACCATCCCTCCTATTTTGGCCGGCGGGGCCAGATTTTGTAACAAGCGCCTCTCCGCGCCGATTGGATTTTGGATACAACCGGTAGCGCCTGCTCATTAGCGGAGCCCTAGGCGATGTTTGGACTGCATCACTTATTCGTGCAGCAGTTTCCTATCGGCGCCATCTCGACTTGATCGCCGCGCAGCACTTTGGCGTTCAGAAATGCCGACTTCCTGCGTCAATATTGAAACGTCGCACAAATGCGGCGCCTTACGGCTGCTAGATTCACTAGGCGAGCGTGGTGATCCCTTGCCGGTTGGGCGACAGGTCCAATGGGTAGTGCGATAGCCTCGCTCCAAATGGGGAACTGCCGCGGCGGTCAAATAAAAACGCATGCAGCGTCGTCTCACGGCGTTTTACACTGCGACAAGCGGCCAACGAAATGGAAGGAGTTACCAGATGAACAAATGGCATTTTTTCGAGCGCAGAACACGCGTCTTCAGGTGCGTGGTTCTGAACGGAATGGCTGCTTTGGGTGCAGCGGCGTTGGCAATTGGCTTGGTGGCCGGCTCAGCCTCGGCGGGTTCGCTACTCGATAAGATCAAAAAAGGAGAGCCGATCCGGATCGGCTATTCCAATGATGCTCCATGGGCTTACTCCGGGTCCAACAATGAACCGCTCGGCATAAGCAATACGATTATGCTGGCCGTCTTAAAGAAAATGGGGGCCGGCAAGGTCGAGCCGGTCAGTGCTGAATGGGGGGCGCTCATTCCCGGCCTGCAGGCCGGCCGCTTCGACATTATTGCCGACGCCATGGGCGTCCTCCCTGCACGTTGCCGAAACGTGCTCTTCACCGATCTGATCGCCACTCTCAGGGATACGCTCGTCGTGCCAAAGGGCAACCCGAAAGGGCTGCATTCCTATGCCGATATTCGGGATAAGGGTGCGACATTCGTCACAGGCGTTGGGTTTGTTGATTTGGCGACCGCGAAGAAAGTCGGAATTCCCGAAGACAAGATCTTGCAGGTCACTGACTATACGGAGATCGTCCAGGCAGTGAAAGTCGGCCGCGCCGATGCCGGCGGCTCCGAATATTTGACCTTGAAGAAAGCCATCGCCAATGATGACAGGCTTGAGCTAGCAAATCCGTACACCCCCGCCTGGCACATCTCCCCCGCTTTCGCCTTCCCGCTCAATGAGCAGGCTGCGGTCGACGCCTTCAACTCGGCGATGAAGGCTTATATCGGCTCCGATGAGATGCTGGCGTCTGTCAGCACTTACGGATACGATAAGTCGATATTGCCGGGCAGCGAAAAAACCGCCGATCTCTGCAAGGATTGAAGCAAGACCACAAAGCGACACTTGGCGTCTAATCCCCTTTCCGGGCTGCCCGAAAAGGGGATTAGGAGAATTACCATAAGGAAGGGACGCGAATACATGCTGAGCTTTGGCGTGGCGGCGCTCGCTAAGGGGATGTTGGTCACTCTGATCGTCACTCTTGGGGCGTCGCAGGTAGCGAGCGTACTGGCGCTGATCGTGGGCCTGATGAGAGTCTCGCCCATCAACCCGGTTCGTTGGCTCGCCATTGGCTATATCGAATTCTTCCGTGGGACATCGTTGCTAGTGCAGGTCTACTGGTGGTTTTTCGTGTTGCCTATCTTCGGACTCGCCCTTTCTCCATGGACGGTGGCCATCTTCGGAATCGGCCTCTGCGCGTCCGGCTATGGGGCCGAGGTGGTGCGCGCCGCCATCCAGGCGGTCGACCGTGGGCAGTATGAAGCGAGCATTGCGCTCAACTTTTCACGGCTCACTATGATGCGCCGCATCGTAATGCCGCAGGCGATCCGTGCCTTGCTGCCCTCCTGGGGTAACATGCTTATAGAACTGCTTAAAGCGACGTCGCTCACTTTCTTCATCACCATCGCCGAGTTCACCTCAGCCGCCAAACTGGCAGCTGACACGACGGGCAACTATCTGCTTTTCTTTGCTGTGGCGCTTTTTGGATACTACATCGTCGCGCGCGCACTTATCACGCCGTTTGTGCGTTGGCTGGAGCGCCGCCTCTCGCCAGGGTTCGTGCGGGAGGCCATGGCATGACTATTTGGGATTGGTCTTACGTTTGGGAGGCATTGCCGTATCTTTATCTTGGCGCGATCGTCACCGTTGAGGCTACTCTATTCGGCTTCGCGATCGCATTGATCCTGGGTCTGGTTTTCGCGCTGATCCGCCAATCTCGGAATCGCTATGTCTCCACAGCCATGGCGGAAGTCGTGGAATTCATACGCTCGACCCCGCTGCTGCTTCAGGTTTTTTTCATCTATTTTGTCGGACCGGAATTCGGGATGTATATCCCCGCTTGGATCGCCGGCGTCGGTATGCTCGGCGTCCACTACGCCGCTTACTGTTCGGAATGTTACCGCGCGGGGATTGAAACTGTAGATGGCGGTCAGTGGGAGGCCTGCACTGCGCTTAATCTTTCGCCGCAGCGCAGCTGGCGAGCTATCATCTTGCCCCAAGCAATTCCCCCCATCACACCGGCTCTAGGTAACTATTTCGTCGGAATGTTCAAGGATGCACCGATACTCGCAGCGATCGCCATCCCGGAGATGCTGCAGCGGGCAAAGAATTTCGGCGGAGAAAACTACCGCTATATAGAGGCGATCACAATGGTTGGCTTTTTCTACCTCGTGTTCAGTCTGGTCGCCTCAGCGATTGTCCAAGCAGTTAGCTTGTGGCTCAACCGCCGCTACCATCTGCAGTAGGAGATCTCGATGAACGAGCCCAGGGTTCGTCTGCAAAATGCCGCAATGCACTACGATGCGCTGACGGTGCTGGGGCAGCCCAATTTCCCCATGGCGCAAAACGAGAAAATCATGAATCAACCTATGGTCCGCTTCGAGAACGTTACCAAACGCTACGGTGCGCTGACCGTGCTAGACAAGCTCAATCTGGATATCTCGCGCAACGAGAAGGTGTCGATTATAGGGCCCTCCGGCTCGGGGAAGACCACAGTGTTGCGCATGCTAATGACCCTGGAACGCATCAACGATGGAGTAATTTGGGTAAACGGCGAGCCACTGACGCACATGCAAAGGAGCGGTCGGATGGTGCCGGCGAACAATCGGCACCTCAGGCGCGTGCGCGGCCAGATCGGCATGGTGTTCCAGCACTTCAATCTCTTTCCTCACATGACGGCATTGCAGAACTGCATGGAGGCGCCGGTCTCGGTACTTGGGCTTTCCAAGCCGGAGGCTGAGGCCCGAGCGGCGGAACTGCTCGACATGGTGGGGCTCGGCGAGAAGAAAAATCACTTTCCGATTCAGCTATCCGGCGGTCAGAAGCAGCGCGTGGCGATCGCCCGCGCGCTAGCCATGCGGCCCAAGGTGATGCTGTTCGACGAGGTGACCTCGGCTCTCGACCCAGAGCTGGTCGGGGAGGTGCTAAACGTCATCCGCAAGCTCGGCGCTGAGTATGACCTCACCATGCTGATGGTCACGCACCAGATGGGCTTTGCTAAGGAATTCTCCGATCGTGTCTGTTTCTTCTATGGCGGCAAGATCGCCGAGCAGGGCTCGCCTGACCAGCTCTTCGGGGATCCGCAGAACGAGCGAACCCGTCAGTTCCTCAGCGCCGTATTGGAGGCAAAGTAATAGCTTCGGTGGGGCTCTACCATCCTGCAATGAGGCGGTGCAGGGGCGGCTAGAACTCGCGATAAAGGTGCTTACACTCTCCGCTGGCCCGATCACAGTTGGTCGCCAGTGCTAAAAAAGCGGACTCGCAACTTACGACCGCCCTTGGGGAGGGCGTGAAGTACAAAATCCCTGCTTCGGGGAGCTGTTGGAAGCCTGGCTCTTTGTTGATCCTTGAGCATCGCGCAAAATGGCTTATATCTCGGGTCAACGCAGATTTTCTGCGCGAAGCCCGGTTTCTTGCAGGTATCGCAAATGGAACTAGATAGAGTCGATAGGAAGCTTCTCAACGCGGTCCAACACAACAATCGCCTCACGACAGAAGAGCTGGGCGAAATCGCCGGCCTTTCTCCTACCGCCTGTCAACGCCGATTGAAGCGGTTGCGGGACGCCGGTGTAATTGAGGCTGATGTAGCGATAGTCTCGCCAGGAGCTGTCGGAAGGCCGATGCTCATGCTCGCGTCCATTACCCTGGAGCGTGATCGTGCGGACATAATTGATCGTTTCAAGCAAGCGGTCCGGCGCACACCTGAGATCATGAGCGCATATTATGTTACAGGGGAATCTGACTTTCTCCTCATAATTTCTGTACGTGATATGGCCGAGTATGAGGCATTCACCCGTCGCTTTTTCCACGAACATTCGGATGTGAAGGCCTCCAAGACAATGGTGGTAATGGATCGAATCAAGGCATCGCTAGCTCTGCCAATTGAAGAATAGCGTCGACCACGCCATTATTAAAACTCACGCAGGCAGGCTCAGAGGGCTTCCCGCAGATCTTGCGCGGTCACGCTTTATCTGCTGGTTGAGATGGAAGCGCGATCTCTCGGCCTGGCCCAGACAGTGGGGAGTGGGTGCGACAGTTACAGCCGTACTTTGTCGAAAATTCTGGCGAACTGAGTTAACCGGATGTATTGGCCAAACAAGATCGGCCACGATCTCAAGTCATCGCACTCGATGCACAATAGCTAACTCGTCTCATAACCCTTAGCCGATATCCCGCAGCGATGACATCAGAGTTTACGCTGGCTCTCTTGGCTTGTTAATCCGGCAAACGCGGACTGCAACCATATGCGGCAGCTTTTCTGCGTAGAATGGCTTCATTTTGCAGAAGGATGCGTTCGCATCCCTGCTAAGTTAGCCGAGGAGATTGAATGGAGTGTATCCTTTGTTTTTCGACTACCTCATTGTAGGCGGCGGCTCTTCGGGATGCGTCATGGCGAACAGGCTTTCCGCTGATGGAAGTCAAGTGCTGCTCCTCGAGGCTGGTCCCGACTTTGCCCCAGATGCCATTCCTGACGATATCCTTGATGGCAATCCGACGCGCGCCTACTACAATACTCGTTATCAGTGGCCGTCACTCACTGCGACAATAGTGCAGAATGTCAGCAGACATACTCATTACGAGCAAGCTCGTCTCATAGGAGGGGGGTCGAGCATTAATGCTCAGGTAGCCAATCGAGGGGCTCCGGCCGACTACGATGATTGGGCATCCGGAGGTGCCGCGGGCTGGGATTGGGAGAGTGTGCTGCCATTCTTCCGTCGGCTTGAGAACGACCTGGATTTTAGCAACGAGTATCATGGAAACGACGGTCCGCTGCCCATCACTCGGGTGGGAAAGGCGGAATGGTCCGGATTTATTTGCGCGGTGTCGGAGGCTTATCAAAACAGAGGCATACCATTTCGATCCGACTTTAACGGGGAGTTTGGCGATGGACACTCAGTTGTTCCGTTGACAAACCGCAACCGTCGCCGCGTCTCGGCTGCGATGGCTTATTTGCCCGCAAGCGTGCGCGCTCGCCCCCACCTTAAGATTTTGTCGGAGACGACCGTCGTACGGCTAATCTCCTCAGGACGTCAAATAATAGGCGTCGAGACCGAAAGCAAAACGGGTCAGCAATCTTATTTTGCGGAAACAGTGATTCTGTGTGCCGGCGCTATTCATTCGCCTGCTTTGTTGATGCGTTCCGGGATTGGCCCGGCGGGGCAGCTATCAAAACTCGGCATTGCCATTGTGGCGAACTTAGAGGGGGTCGGCAAAAATCTGCAGGAGCACCCCGGTGTCGCCATCTCGGCCTATTTAAAACCGAACGATCGCATGGCACCGAATGCGACCGGCTATATCCAGATGCATGCTCGTTACTCCTCAGGTCATGAGGGCTGCCCCTCAACAGATATGGCTATCTCGGCCTTGGCGAAGTCTGCATGGCATCCCATTGGCGAGCGCCTCGGCACCCTCAATTTCTGGGTTAACCGCTCCTTCTCGACGGGAACAGTCTCGCTCAAAAATTCCTCTCATGCCGCTGAGCCGGAGGTGAACTTCAACATGCTAAGCGACAATCGTGATGCTGATCGATTGAAGAAGGCGTTCCGGTTCGTAGCGCAATTACTCGAGCACAAGGCGGTGGCGGCCGTCGCGCTCGACCCATTTCCGTCTACTTGGACCGGGCGAGCAAAGCGGATAAGTAGCTACAACCGTATAAACTACGGAATTACGGGCATTGTCGCCGCGTTAATGGATAGTTCTTCGCGGTTCCGACGAGGGATAATAAAATCCGTCATCACTGATGGACGCAGTATCGCCGATCTCCTCAATAGCGACGAGCTTCTCGACCGCTTCATACGCCAAAATGTCTTTGGCAACTTCCATCCAACGTCCACATGCAGGATGGGATCATCTGAGGACCTAAACAGTGTTACAGATGCGTCGGGGCGTGTTCACCGGGTAGCGGGCGTGAGAGTCGCCGATGCGTCAGTTATGCCATTTTGCCCTCGAGCGAATACCAACATTCCGACGATTATGATTGCTGAAAAAATGTCTGATGCCATATTGAACGACCGCTAAGGACGCGATCTAGGCCGTATGAGGAGTTCAACCTCAAGACATAGAAAGCCGCCGTCCACACTCCATGGGTCTGCACTTGACACCGTCGCCATCAGGCCGTCGAGCAGCGTTGAGTGGTTTTTGTGCGCCAGCAGAGCCTTGACTATTCGCTATTGCTAGCTCTCGGCAGGTGAGCCGGGCACAGCGCATGCCACATCTATGCCGGCTTGGTCGCAGAGGGGCGGCCCTTGAATCTCACGTCGACCGCTTTGTCGTAGCCTCCGGTGAAGTTGGCGCAGCGAGCTGGGAGCGGGCCAGAGCTGAGAGTTCTGCAAATTCGCGGAGAGCGCGCGGTCAGGCGGCCATGACCGGCTGGTAATGTCCAAACTCACAGAATCCCAGGAAGGAACGCCACCAAGACAGAAATAAGACCCCGTGCGCTGGAAATGCTCCGAAACTGAGCCTTCTTCGGTCTGCTGTCCGAAAATTCTAGTAGTTAAGCATTATATGCTGGTATATCTCGACCGCCTTGCCTAACTGATCTATTTCAATGAACTCGTTGCTCGTATGGGCCTGAGCATCACTTCCCGGGCCGAGGACGATGCAAGGAATTCCCGCCAACGACAGCTGGCTTGCATCCGTGCCCCAGGGCGCTCCTATGAATTTCCCCGATCCGACAACATCAGCGCAGGCCGCCGCTGCCACCACAGCAATTTTGCTCGACATTGCGTTAGGCGGAGCTGGATCTTCTAGGGCAGGGAGCAAAGATCGGACTTTGATTTTGTCGTCGCCCTGGCGAAAACTTTCCAGTATGTCTTCTACCTCCTGTATCGCGAGCTGCGGCGACTCTCCTGGTATGAGGCGTCGATCAATCCAGATGCGGCACCGTGGCGGCACGGTTGTGATCTCTACGCCCCCTTCGATAAGGCTGACGGTTAGAGCGGGGGGGCCGACGAAAGGATCCGCTCGTAGCGCCAGCTCATTACCATGCTCATCAAGCGCCAGTACTATCTTAGCCATTGCCGTGATTGCATTTACTCCGAGATGGGGCTTCGAGGTATGCGCGGCCACGCCTTCAACTTCGACTTGCCAGCGGACCGATCCCTTATGAGCGACAACGAGCTCTAAGTTAGTGCATTCACCGACCACAGCGGCGTCATAGGGCACGCCTGACTGCGCAATGGCACGAGCGCCAATTTTGCGGCCCTCTTCGTCAATGTCCGCCGCCACGACCACCGTGGCTTTTGGTTTGCGGTCTCCAAGGGTGCTAAGTGCCACCAACATAGCTGCAAGCGGCCCTTTGTCGTCGCAAGCACCGCGACCATAAATGCGCCCCTCCCGTTGTTCACCAGAGAACGGGTTGGACTCCCATTCACCTGTAGGCACAGTGTCCATATGGGCGATAAAAAGGACGCGCTTGTCAGGATCCTGCCCAGGGACCCAGGTTAACAAGTTCGAGCGCCCTTCCACCACGGGCTGTATTTCATATGGGAGATTTCGTTCTCTACAAAAATGCGCGAGAAACTCGACGACTCCTTGTTCTCCACTTCCCGTTGACGACAAAGCTGGGTTGACACTCTCAATTCTAATAAGCTCTTGTAGGAGCGCCGCAGTCTCTGCGCACACGGGGGACATAGATTCTCCTATCGTAGGTGGGTTACGGCTTCGGCTACTTCAGCCAGCTCTTGGCCAACTCGACAACACGATCCACCTCTTCTTCTGTATTGTACAGATGAAGAGAAAAACGCAATAATCCCCTGCGTGTTGAGGCGGTCACCTGGTTGCTCATCATATAGGCGTGAAGCGACTGTATACGGCTGCTGATAGGTCGCCCGTCGGAGAGCGCTGCCATATCGCCAACCGCCACTATGCTTCCAGTGTGGCTCCCGGGAGGTCCCCCACAGACGGGCAATCCAAGTTCAAAGAGGCCGGAAGCCAGTCGTCTAGTAAGCGACGTAACGTTGTGGTCGATTGCTTCGGTACCTATTTCAAGTAGTTGCCCCATTGATGCGTAGGCAGCTAGCATGCCCGGAAAGTTGTAGTGCCCAAGGTCAAAGCGGGCCGCCCCAGACCGCAATTTCACAGAGTCCAGCACCGGAGCCGATTCTGGCGCGTTCCCGAGATCCACACTGAAACGAGAAAGGTAGGCCGGATTTAATCGATCGGCCCATTCTTGGCGGCAATACAGAAATCCCGACCCATAAAGCCCCATCAACCCCTTCACGGTCGAAACCGCCAAACCATCGATGCCAAGTTGAGCGACATCGGTGTGGAGTATTCCCACGGATTGAGTTGCATCAGCTAAAAGGAAGGCTCCAAAATGCCTGCACGCTTCGGCGATTGGTCCCACTCGGGTTCGAAATCCGGGAACCATTGTCATCGTCGACAGTGAGACAATACGCGTGCGCGAGTCAATTGCCCGTATGAAGGCCGCAGGCGGAACCGAGCCGTTCTCCGGCTCTATGTACCGCAGTTCAACATTGTGGCGGACCTTGACCTGTAACCACGGTAGGATGTTATTTGCGTGCTCCAGTTTTGGGCACAGAACTATGTTATCGCCGGGCCTCCAGTCGACGGCGTTAGCGATTATATTAATGCCTTCTGATGCGTTCTTTGTGATGGCGATCTCTTTTTCACCCGCACCGATAAACCGCGCAAAACGGGCGCGAGTTCGCTCGACGTGTTCCATTAGTGCAGGCTCATCATTCGTCCCGCAAAGCCGATTCTCCAAATGCGGTCCTATGGATGCCAACGCTGTTCTTGAGATGAGCCCCTGATTAGCAACATCCATGTAGATCGCGTTTTCCGTTGCCGGAAACTCGTGTCGAATAGTATTAAGGGGAAGCAAAGTGCTTTTCATTCGGTAATTAGGGTCCTTCTGACTACGGATAGAGAGGCAGGAAGCGAACACAAAAAAAATGCTTGCGGCGCCCCGACCTGGGGGATCGTTCGGCGAGCGGCTTTAGCACGATCCGTCGAACACAAGGAACTCATACAACGCACGTTCGTAGCTTCACAAATCATTCTATGCCGGGAACATTGTGGAAGTCAGGCTAATACCGCCCTAGGCGTGCAGCTTTGCGGCGAAAAAGACGCAGCTTTTGCCGAGATCGTCGTCACTGGTGTTGGGTTGGCGAGAACGTTCAAAGGAGACAAATTTACGCCAGAACGCGAACCTTTTCCACGTTTCGATCTCAAGCAAACGAACAGGACAAATCTCTCGTCTGGTTCACCTGGCGTCCAAGTGCGTCGCAAGGGTCTTTACGTCATCGAGCAAACACATCAACCTCCATCTCGACGACATGGCGCTCAAGGCCGCATCTCTATACGCGGCTGCAACATGTGGGCTTGAGACGCAACTTTCAACGATCGTCGAAGTATAAGACCATCCCAGCATTAGAATGTGAGACAACGCTCGCCGTGTTAGATGGAAAGGTCCCGTTCCGGACTCCGGTTTTTGACAAATTTACGCCAAGTTCCCGCGCCCATCACAACGCAACTTGCACAAACAATTGTGGCGATGCGTAAAATTGACGTAGGCGATAGAGACTGGACCGCAAGCGCATACCGCTTTGCGAGTCGAAAGCAGGGGGGATTATCGCCACTGAGCGCCAGCGGGTTTTTTTAAACTGAGAGTCCAAAAAAATGTATGTTGCCATTGGTACTTGTTGATCTCAAGTTAAATTGATGGTTATGGATTAGCAGTCTAAAATTCAAGAGCGGAATGTATATGCTTCTCCTGCGCGTGCTGGCTGCCGTGGCTATGCCGAGATCACTGAGATCGCACTTCCTCCGGCGACTGCTCAAGCGACTGATAGTGAGGAATGGTGGCATGCGGACTCATGGTGAAAGGTGATATGGGAGCGGTTGAAGGAGGGTGGAGTGAACTCCGCCGTGACGTTTGGCGTCGGACTACGCGACCGGCGGCGCATGCAACCTTTGTCTTTTTCTTTTTCGGCAGCGTAGTGCTGATCGGCGGCCTAGGAATCTGGGTGGAATTGATCAACGCGGCAAAGGCGCCATCGCCTACAGATTTTTTGCCCGTACGCACAGCGATGGCCACATTTTTTCCGGCGCTGATCGGTTCCACATGCTTCCAGATCGTGTTGGGGAAATATCTGAAGGCGCTGCGCGCGGTCGCGTTCGTCGGCACAACAATTATCGCCGCTGTAGGTTTTTGGTTAGTCCTGGACCGCAACCTTTCGACCGCTTTGTCGCTGTCCATCGGAACGCTGGCTTCTCTTGTCTCGCTTTGGTTCTGGTGGATAGCAAACGCCGACAACCCCGACTTTTTTGACGAGCCACTGGACCAAGCGGCCTTAGGAGGCAGCACCGACCGCCCCCTTGGTGGCGACCTTGGAGGTTTTGACGCATGACGACGTTCCCATATCGAACCAAGGCCCTTCGCGTTCGTCAGGAACTCGCAGAATGTTGGGTAGTAGCACTGCCGGCTCGCCTGCTTCTCGATGTCTGCTTCAGCGACGTCCTCACTGCCGAGCACACTGGCGACGCAAGCAGGCCATACAATCTCGGCGGAATTCAGCGTGAATATCGCGAGAAAAGGCTGCAGGAGATCGGCAGATATATCGATAGGGACGACACCGCGTTCCCCAACTCGATCATCCTGGCGGCGAATTCGCGGCCGAGTGACGGCATGACAGAAGACGATCCGGTTGATCAAGCGGAGGAGGATGCCGAAGAAGGTAAGCCAGCTGACAATTTGGAAATCGCCGATGGCGACCCAAGTCCGATCGACCGACGCTGGCGCATTGAGGTAGGAGACGATGGTTGCCATGAGCTGGTGATCCCAACCAAAGACAAGCTCGCCGCCGTGGTGGACGGCCAGCACCGCCTATTCGGTTTCGCGAAAGCAAAAGTGGTCGAGCGTCTTGAGATGGAGATGATTTGCGCGATCTATCTCGATCTGCCGAAGCCGTTTCAGGCACAGATCTTCGCCACTATCAACTCGAACCAGAAGCGAGTGGATAAGAGCCTGACGTATGAGATGTTCGGCTACAACATAGACGATGAGGATCCGTCTTTTTGGAGCCCAGACAAGCTTGCAGTGTTCCTGACACGCCGTTTGGGCAGCGACGACGCCTCACCCCTTAAGGGACGGATTGTCATCGCTCCCAAGAAGGACGCTCAACTTGCAGCGCTGACCGGTCACGGCGGGTGGAAGGTCTCGACTGCAGTTGTTGTAGAGGGAATTGCGCGACTCCTCACGAGCAACCCGAAGACGGACGCGAACGATCTCCAGACACCTGCCAAGGTGCGGCGCGCCGACATTCAAGAGCGCAGAAAGGATCGAGCGCCTCTGCGCGCGGCCTACTTCGCAGGTCAGGACATCGTCATCTATACCATGGTTCTGAATTATCTCATCGCTTGCAACGAGGTATTCTGGTCCGCTGCGCCCGCAGACTCGTTCATATTCAAGACGGTGGCCGTGCAGGCGCTTTTCGACATTTTACGTCGGTTGGCCCCCGACGCTTACGAACGGAAAGTCATCTCAGTTGAGTACTTCCGATCAATTCTACAACCAGCACGCGGATTGAACTTCAGCGAGGACAAATACCGCAACGCGTCGGGATCGGGCCGCAGCATCATTCGTCGGGCAATCGAGGAGCAAATTGGACTTGCGAATTAGGTCTATCACTCGCGGTCTGCATCAGACGTTTAAATCTAAGCAAGGTGGACGACGCCAGCCGTGGCTTTCGTTAGCATGCTGGCCGTCGCCTATCTCATTCCTCATGCCTCAAGATGGCAGTGAACGTACCCATCCGGCGAAGACCGCCTTGCTGAGGTAGGCTGAAGGGCTGCAAGTCCTAGTGCAAGCACTAGGAGTAGCCCTATGACGAAGCATCAGGAAGTGATCACATCGGTCGAGCGGCGTCGGCGCTGGTCCCGGGAGGAGAAGGAGCGGCTGGTCGGGGCGACATTTGAGCCGGGCGCCAGTGTTTCGGAGCTTGCGCGATCGGCCGGCATTCATGTGAGCCAGCTTTTCCGGTGGCGCAAGGAGCTCTGCCAGATCTCCGCACCGCCCGTGCCGCAACTCGTTCCCGTGCAAGTCGTCGAGGCGCTGCCGGCGCCGCAACCACCTGCGCAGCCACCGCCGATCGCCCGAGCGCGCAAGAAGAGCAGCATGGTGACGATCGAGCTTGGCGGCGCCCGCCGCCTGCGGGTCGAGAGTGATATCGACAGTGAGGCGCTCGGCCGGATCCTGGATGTGCTGGAGCGGCGATGATCCCGGTCCCGCGCGATGTGAAGGTGTGGCTGGCCACTGGTTATACGGACATGCGCAAGGGCTTCCCCGGCCTTGCCTTGATGGTGCAGGAGACCTTGAAGCGGGATCCGCACAGCGGCCACTTGTTCTGTTTCCGCGGGCGGCAGGGTGGCCTGATCAAGGTGATCTGGCATGACGGCCAGGGTGCTTGCCTGTTCACCAAGAAGCTTGAGCGCGGCCGCTTCATCTGGCCCTCGGCGCCCGACGGGACTGTGGTGATCACGCCCGCACAGCTCGCCTATTTGCTCGATTATGCATGTTGATACCCCTCCTTGTGAGGCTGACAGATTCTGAGGTCGAGGTGATTGATGGTGTGGTTCCGCAGGCTTTTGACGGCATCAAGGACCGAGGAGG
>NZ_JBSKBO010000028.1:0-21631 GCF_053714255.1 Mesorhizobium sp. 43Arga | reverse complement strand
GACACCCGCGCGCGACAGAAGTTCCTTGATGACGACGGCACCGAGTTCATGCGCGGGCGTAGCGGCAAACGCGCCGTTGAAGGAGCCGACGGCCGTGCGCGCGGCGCTGGCGACGACGATGGAGGTTTTGGTCATAATCGCACCCTCTATTTTGGAACTGGCGGCTGCAGCCAGCACACCCGCCTCAGTTGACGATCGTTGCTTCGGTTGCGCCGCGCAGTTCGTCCTCAGTGACGCCATCGGCGCAGTCGACGAGCTTCAACCCGCCCTCGACCACATCGAGCACGCCCAAGTTTGTGATGATACGGTCGACCACCCCTTTACCCGTAAGCGGCAAGGTACAGGCCTTCAACAGCTTGGATTCCCCGGCCTTGTTGGTGTGGTCCATGACAACGATGACGCGTTTCACACCGGCAACAAGGTCCATGGCGCCGCCCATCTTGACCAGCTTGCCGGGGATCATCCAGTTGGCGAGGTCGCCGTTCTCGGCCACTTCCATGGCGCCTAAGATCGCCATTGCGATCTTACCGCCGCGGATCATCGCAAAGCTCTGGGCAGAGTCAAAGAAGGCCGAATGCGGCAGCGCCGTCACCGTCTGCTTGCCGGCATTGATGAGGTCGGCGTCGATCTCGTGCTCGGTTGGGAATGGACCGATCCCAAGCAGGCCGTTCTCCGACTGCAGCGTCACGTGAATGCCGTCCGGAATATGATTGGCGACGAGGGTCGGAATGCCGATGCCAAGATTGACATAGGTGCCGTCCTCAAGCTCGCGCGCGGCCCGCGCCGCCATCTGGTCCCTGTCCCAGGCCATCTGTCCCCTCCCCTTCAAGCCGCAGCACGCGTCGTGCGCTGTTCAATGCGCTTCTCGTGCTTGCCCTCAATTAGGCGAGGCACATAGATCCCCGGCAGGTGGATCTGGCAGGCTCCAGATTGCCGACGGGAACGAACTCCTCGACTTCGGCGACACAGAACCTGCCGCACGTGGCAGCCGGCGGGTTGAAGTTGCGCGCTGTCTTGCGGAACACGAGGTTGCCCAAGGCATCTGCCTTCCAGGCTTTCACAATTGACAGGTCGGCGACGATGCCCGTCTCAAGCATATAGGTTTCCCCGTCGAAGACCTTGTGCTCCTTGCCCTCTGCCACGACGGTGCCCACGCCGGTTTTGGTGTAGAAGCCGGCGATGCCGGCGCCGCCGGCCCGCATGCGCTCGGCCAGCGTCCCTTGCGGATTGAACTCAAGTTCCAGTTCCCCGCTCAGGTACTGGCGCATGAACTCGGCATTCTCGCCGACATAAGAGGAGATCATCTTCCTGATCTGCTTAGTCTTGAGCAGCACGCAAAGCCCAAAATCGTCGACGCCGCAATTGTTAGACGCGATCGTCAGCTCCTTCGTACCCGCATGCCGAATGCCATCGATCAACAGCTCCGGTATACCGCAGAGCCCAAATCCGCCCGCCGCAATGAGCATCCCGTCGAATAACAGACCCTCCAACGCAGAACCCGCATCGTTATGGACTTTGTTCATATAGCCTCCAAGGTTGGCGCGGATCGTCTAGAATAGATCCGCGTGGCAGTTAAGGCATGGCTCGCAGCTCCAACCGGGTTCGCTCCGATCTTCTTCAACGGCTGCCTATACAGCGCGTCATGAGTTCTTGAGCAGCAAGCGTTATGAAAGCCGGGAAGGGTTTTTGGTGGGCCCCGATTCGAGGCCCACTTTGCTTTTGCCCGAATGTTCAAAAGTGCAGCTAACGCATTGTCCGTTTGGATCTGTAGTCTGGTCATCACCCCTTCAGATTCTCTCACCCTCACGAACCAAGTCGTCCATGACTGAACGAACGGCGCCTTCGGCGAGGGCGACGATCTCTTCGGCTTCGCCCTTCGTGGTTACGAGCGGCGGGGCAAAACCCAGAATGTCCCCATGCGGCATTGCGCGGGCAATCAGTCCTCGGTCGCGCGCTGCCTTAGAGACGCGTGCGCCAACTTTGAGCGAGGGATCAAAACGCTCCCTATTTTTGCGATCGGCGACAAATTCGATTGCGCCCATAAGACCGACGCCGCGCACTTCGCCGACGATCGGCAACTGCGCGAACTTCTCCTGCAACTGCGCCTGGAAAAACGCGCCGACGTCACGCGCATTGCCGGGGAGGTCTTCTTTCTCGACAATGTCGAGAACCGCGTTGGCCGCGGCGGCGCCGATGGGATGACCAGAGTAGGTGTACCCGTGCGAGAATGCGCCGACCTTGTCGGCCCCATCCTCCAGGACCTTATACACCTTCTCACCGACGATTGCCGCCGAAAGCGGGAAGTAGGCCGAAGTCAGACCCTTTGCGATCGTAACAAGGTCGGGCTCGATGCCATAGTGCTGCGAGCCGAACATGGAGCCAGTTCGACCAAAGCCGGTTATGACTTCATCTGCGATGAGCAGCACGTCGTGCTTCTTGAGCACGGCCTGGATTGCTTGCCAGTAGCCTTCCGGCGGAGGCGTGATGCCGCCGGTGCCGAGCACCGGCTCGCCGATGAAGCCGCCCACATTTTCTGGCCCCAGCCGCTCGATCAGTTGATCAAGTTCCTCGCCGCGCCGCGTTGAAAATTCGCGTTCAGTCTCGCCCGGGTTTCTACCCCAATAGTGGTGCGGAACACCGGTGTGAACAATCTGAGGAAGCGGCAGGTCCATGTGGTCATGATAGAAGCTCATGCCGGTCATCGACCCGGAGACGATGCTGCAACCATGATAGCCGCGCTCACGCGAGATGATTTTCTTTTTGGAGGGTTTGCCGCGCAGATTGTTGTAGTACCAGACGAGCTTGGCTTGGGTTTCGTTGGCATCCGAACCGGACATGCCGTAAAAAACCTTGCTCATCTTGCCGGGTGCCATCTTGACCAGGCGATCGGACAGGATCGCTAGCTCGTCCGTCGTGTGGGCGGCGTAGGAGTGGTAATAGGCCAGACGAAAAGCCTGACGCGAGATAGCCTCGGCAACCTCGGCCCGGCCATAGCCGACGTTAACGCAGTAGAGCCCGGCGAAGCCGTCGATCAGGTGGTTGCCATGCGCGTCCTGGATGCGGATTCCTTTGCCCGTCTCGACAATGGTCGGATCGCCGAGCTCACCGCTGGCGAAGGCTTTGAGCTGCGTAAAGGGATGCAGGACCGAGTTTCTGTCCTTGTCGCTGATCTCTTTGATGTTGATGGTCATGGTTTATTCCTTTCAGGCAGCGATATTGCCGATGCAGACGTATTTGGGTTCCAGATATTCGGCCAGGCCGTGCTTGGAGCCCTCACGCCCGAGGCCGGACTGTTTCCAGCCGCCGAAGGGGATGGGTGCGCCGGTAAATTTCGGCGTGTTGACAGCAACCATGCCGTATTCCAGCCGATCGGTCAGCCGCATGGCGCGGTTCAGGTCGGTGGTGTAGACGTAGGCGGCGAGGCCCATTTCAGAATTGTTGGCGCGCGCCAGCACTTCCGACTCGTCGTCGAAGGCAAGAATGGCCGCGACAGGGCCAAAGGTTTCTTCTCGAGCAATCAGCATGTCGTCGGTGACATCAGCCAGAATTGTTGGTGTGACAAAATTGCCGCCGAGCGGGCTGTCCTGACCACCACATACGATCCGGGCGCCGGCCGAGATCGCCTGCGCGATTTGTCGCCTGCATTTTTCCGCAACCGAAAGCCGGGTCATGGGGCCAATGTCGGTCCCCTCCTCCAAACCGTGCCCGACTTTCAGCTTGGCGGTCGCCTCGGCAAATCTAGCGACGAACTGATCATAGATTCCGCGCTGAACATAGATCCGGTTCGCGGCCAGGCAGTCCTGCCCCGACGTCGCAAACTTGGCACCGATGCAGCCGGCGACCGCTGCATCCAATGGGGCATCGCCAAACAGCAGGAACGGCGCGTGGCCGCCCAATTCCATTGAGGCCTTCTTGATTGTTGCCGCGGACTGGGCAAGCAGGATGCGTCCCACCTCTGTCGACCCGGTGAAGGAGAAGGCGCGCACTTCGGTATGCTGAAGCAGGCGCTTGGCAAGCGGCGGAGCCTCTCCAGTGATCACTTGGAAGACGCCGGCGGGAATGCCAACTTCCTCGGCTAGTCGGGCGAGCGCCAATGCCGAAAGAGGCGTTTCCGGAGCGGGCTTGACAATCATCGTGCAGCCGGCCGCAAGCGCCGCTCCAGCCTTGCGGGCAATCATCGCTGAGGGGAAATTCCAAGGCGTAATTGCGACAGTTACACCGATTGGCTGCATCTGAACCGACACTCGACTGCCGGTCAAATGACTGGGGATTGTTTCGCCATAAGCCCGCTCACCTTCAGACGCAAACCAGTCGATAAACCCGGCTCCGTAGAAGATTTCGCTCCTCGCTTCGGCAAGCGGCTTTCCCTGCTCCGCTGTCATTATGACCGCCAGATCATTTGCATTCGCACGCAGTTCATCCGCCCAAGCGCGCAATACACCGCCCCGCTCGACAGGCCGCATGTCGCGCCAGACGGCAAAGGCTTCCCGTGCGGCCCTTACAGCCAGGTCAACATCTTTTTCATCACAAGCAGCAACATTAATAAGTTTGTCGCCGGTGGCCGGGTCGAGCACCTCGATCACTCGATTCCTGTCGATCCACTGACCCCCAAAGAAGGCGCGATGCTCGAGAAGATCTGCTCGTTTTAGTCCCTTCAAAGCCGACGCTGCAAGACCGTTCATTTTTGAAGCTCCAAAACTGATGGTAATAAATAGAACGGGCCTGCTGCCGTCGGAATGCGGAGTTAGCCACCGCTGCGCATATTAGCTGCAACATGTTGTGGCTTGACGCATAATTTCGCTAGATTGCGGCAGATGAGAACTGTGCGATACTATACGGCAGACCGCTTGCTTGGAACTCCCGACTGGAAGTACGTTGCCTGCAATGGATCCATTGGACCTATCGGGCGACCGTGGCCGTCGACGTAGTCCGCGCTCCCGGGCTGCTATGTACTCCGTCTTTGGTGCAGCGCTGGCCTCTGGTCAGATCGCTACAGCGCACCTGCAGAAACCAGGCCGTCCGTGGAAAGGTCCGCGATCGGCCGGGTATCGATCTTGCCTTGGCCAGGACCGAGCCGTCGCCGTGCAAACGTGAAGCAACGCACATGGCTTCGAGCCGCATGAACAGCGGCACCAGCGGCGCGACGCCGGCGCTGACCTGGTCGGCCGACGTCAACTGGCTAAGCGGCACGCCTTTCGCGGTCATAAGGTTTAGCTTGGTTTGCGGCTGATGCCGCCCGAACTTCTCAAACAGGATCATCACCAGTAGGCCGGGACCGGCCCAGCCGCGCGGTGGGGCCTGGAACGCCGCCGAGCCTGGCTGATCGCAAGGTGAACTTCGCCTGCAAGTGTCGGATCATCTTCCCAGCTTGCTCAGCCGATGACCGCCGCAGCAATGGCAAGCGGCCGGCGCCGGCTACCACGCGTTCGCGCGGCAGATGCTTCGAGATTTTGTCGGCGCGCCAGTCGTTTGCGCACATAAGGCGCGCTAGATGTTCAGAGTTCTGAACGCTCATCGCGCCCGCACGACCAGATGGAACTCACTTCGAGGAAGCACGGCAACGTCAGACGAGGTTCGCCGCCGAACAGGCAGCGGCCCGGAAGGTGTCGCCAACCAGATCCGCCACTTGGCTCTGAACCGGGATCATGAAACGCCAAACGCTTTCACCATCGCCGCCGCCAGTGTCGACCGGCAGCCACATGCAGGCAATCCCCAGCTCGATTGCGCTGGTAGCGCCGCCGGCAGCGAAGCGGCGCAGGCTTGTCGGTAACCTCGACACTTTCGACAAAGCCCGCCTCGCGGGCTCTCACCGTGCGGCGCCAGTTATGGATCAGACTGGCCGCGACATCGACTGGATCCTTTGCTTCACCGAATCCGGTCTGCGTCGTGGGTTGGAACTCGTTTTGGGCGTCATCACTTGCCGTTTTCCTTCTTGCCAAATCGGCTCGCGTGTCGATTTCCGCGCGCAATTCGCGGTATGGCCTGGATATCTGCAGGATTCAGCGTAATGCCTGAAAGCAAGCCAGCCAGGCTCATTTCGTGTGCGACAGCAATTCGGGCAAGTGTGATCAATGTCACATTGCCCTGACCTCGTTCGAGTTTCCCGTAAGCTGCGCGGTCAATGTTTGCTTGCGAGGCAAACCCTTCTTGGGACAAGCCGGCATGTTCCCGAAGGCGTCTAAGCTGCTCACCAAGCTGGACACGTAAATGCTCTGCCATGCTGCACTAGATTGCGGATATGGTGCTAATCGTCCACGGTATATATATCCCCGGTATATATTGACCATCGCCATTTATTGCGATATCATGTGCGAATTAGTCGCGGAGAGATTGGCCATGAATGCATTTGCATTCCCTGCCATAAGGGGCGTTCAGGCAGGTCGAGCCTATTACGTAGTAATGGTTCCACTTGGTGCCGTGGGATCGCTATTGCGATTTAATGATGGAGCTGTTCCGGACGAACTTCGCGCTCAGCGTCGCTTGAACAAGAGCCGCATCCCAGCACTTGTTCGTTACATCACGTCCAACCCAAAGGAGTACGTACTGTCCGCCTTGACGGCAACGATCGACGGCAGGTTTCATTTTGAGCCGAGCGACATGAACGGACCCTTGAGATCAATCGGAACGCTGTCGGTCGACATGACTGCGACAATCCTTGTGAATGATGGCCAGCATCGCCGGGCTGCAATTATTGAGGTGCTTCGCGAGCGTCCCCATTTTGCTCACGAGACAGTCGCCGTCACTTTGTTTCCAGACCACGGGTTGGAGCGCTCACGGCAGATGTTCGTTGACCTCAATCAACACGGAGTGAAGCCCTCGCGTTCAATTCGCCTGCTGTATGACGGGCGTGATGAGCGAGCAAAATTGTCCCGGGCCGTCGTTGACTGGGTTCCGCTTTTCAGAGACATGACCGACTTTGGTCGATCTAATCTGACAGCCAGTTCGCCAAAGCTATTCGCTTTTAGCAACCTTCACGCAGCTGTTTCGACGTTTGTATCAGAGACGGGCGAAGTCGATCAGGCGAAGGTCATAGAGTTTTGGGCAGCGGTGGCGGAAGCAATTCCTGACTGGGGCCTTGCGCACCGCGGACAAATGACACCCGCAGCCCTCAGGCGCGAAAAGGTCCACGCCCATGGTGTTGCGTTGGAAGCCATCGCAATAGCAGGCGCGCGGTTACTCAACGATCCGAGACTCGACTGGCGCACGGCAATCAACCGTTTGGGTGACGTTGATTGGGCCCGGTCAAATAGCGCCCTTTGGGAAGGGCGGGCGCTTCTGGTCGGTCGCATCAATCGGTCGCGTACCAGCGTAATGCTCACTGCGGAAAAAATCTGGTCACTCACCACAAATGGCACTGACGCACCCGGGCAAGTCGGTTAGACTCCTTTCAGGAGAAATACCGTGAGCAAAAAGAATAACAATTCCAACGGGACAGGCCGAATCACGTCCATATTGGACGACATTCGGGACATCTACCTTTCCGATGCTCGGCCGTGGGTGGTTGGTTATTCAGGAGGAAAAGACTCGACCACCGCCCTGCAGTTGATTTGGACGGCAATCGCTGCGTTGCCGTCTGAACGGCGGACCAAGACGATCTATGTTATCAGCTCCGACACGCTCGTCGAAACGCCTGTGGTGTCGCGCTATATAGACGTCACACTTGACCGCATTTCATCGGCTGCGGCCGCTCAAAACATGCCGGTCGTCACGCACAAGGTCGTCCCGGAGCTGGAAGATAGCTTTTGGGTGAGCTTGATCGGGAAGGGATATCCAGCCCCGTCACGCCGCTTTCGGTGGTGCACGGAGCGGCTCAAGATCCAGCCGGCCGATGCTTTCATCAAAAGCCGCGTCGCTGAGTTCGGTGAAGTCGTCATGGTTCTCGGCGTCCGGTCACAAGAATCTGCGACCCGCGCCCAGGTAATGTCATTGCATCAGATAGAGGGGTCTCAGTTGCGGCGCCACTCATCGCTGATGAACGCCTTTGTCTACGCGCCGATCGCGGATTTTTCGACGGACGACGTCTGGACTTACCTGCTTCAGAATGAATCTCCCTGGGGCAATGACAACCGCGATCTCGTTGCAATGTACCGCAACGCCAGCGCGGGCGAGTGTCCGTTGGTCGTGGACACATCGACTCCGTCTTGCGGAAACTCCCGCTTTGGGTGCTGGGTTTGCACCGTGGTGCAGCGTGACAAGGCAATGGAGTCGATGATTGATTCAGGCGAGGAGTGGCTGACACCGCTTCTTGAGTACCGTGACATGCTTTCGAAGACCCAGGATCCGGAGCGCAAGCATGAATTCAGGGACTTTCGGCGCAAATCTGGTCAAGTGAATTTTATCGGTGAGACTGACCGTGTCATGCCCGGCCCGTACACCATGGAATTTTGTCGAACTCTGCTTCGTCGCTTGCTCGAAACACAAAAAGAAGTTGCGCGTGAGGCGCCTGCAGGCGAAGCGCCAATTCTGATTCATGAGAACGAATTGCATGAAATCCGGCGGCTCTGGCGCACGGAGCGTGGTGACTGGGCGGACACCGTTCCGCGTATCGTACGCGAGACGCTCGGTCGCGATGACATCGAGTGGGTGACGGAAGATTCTGTTGCATTCACCGCGGACGACGGTGAGCTCTTGGCTTCCGTGTGCGCGGACAATGAGGTTCCACCCGAACTCGTGATGAAATTGCTTGATATCGAGCGAGCTTCACATGGTCTTAAGCGTAGGCATGCCGTGCACACTCGTATTGAGGACGCATTCAGGCTTGAATGGCGAGATCTTGATGTCCTCGTAGCCGAGCGGCGGCGCACACTTGGTCTGGAGGACGGCAGCGTATTGGCAGTTGTTGACGATTTGGAACTTCCGTTCGATATGGTCGGTGAGGATGGGCGTTGAGGCTGCGATCAATCACACTTGAGAATTTCGGTCTTTATGCCGGTCGCCAGCGTCTCGATTTGTTGCCAGCGCGAGCAAGGCCCGTGGTCCTGATAGGCGGCAAGAACGGCGCCGGCAAAACCACCCTGCTCGAAGGGGTGCGGCTTGCCCTTTATGGGAGGCGTGCGCTTGGCTATCGGGTGGCGCAATCTGAATATGAGGAGCATCTACGGCGCCGGCTTCATGTTGGGTCGGATGGACGCCCGGCGCCTTTTGGATCGGTCGGGCTCGAGTTCGACTATGCCGAGGGTGGTGTAGTTCATCGGTATGAGGTCTTGCGGCGCTGGGCGACGCGCGGGACGAAAACCGTCGAGACGTTGACGTTGGAAAGAGACGGGGCGCCGGTCGACGCCGTGCCACGTGACGAATGGCATAGCTTCCTGCAAGAAATGATACCACCGGGCGTGTCTCAGCTGTTCTTCTTTGATGGCGAAAAGATTGCCGAAATCGCCAGAGACGATCCCGACGAGGGTCTTGCCGAAGCTGTTCGCGGTCTCCTGGGTATCGAGCTTGTTGGACGTCTCCGGACCGACTTGGGTCTCTATCTTGCTAGACATGGTCGTCGTGAAGGCAATGACGAGGCTGTTAGGCTTGAGACGATTGTTCGCGAGATCTCCGTGCTCGATCGTCGCATTGCGGAAATGGCTGAGGACGTTGCTGAACTCACCTCGCGCCATGCGTCTCAATCCCGAGTGGCCCTCAATGTCCGTCAACGGTTTATTGCTGAAGGCGGCGACGCAGCAAACCGCCGCGCTCAAATTGAGGCTTCGCGCGATGAGTTGCGCCAACAAATTACCCGCCGCGAAGCTGAGATTCGAGAATTCGCCGTCGGTCTCCTCCCATTCGCATCGGCTCCGAGATTGCTCCGGCGATTTTCAGTTGCTTTAGCGCACGCCGGGGAAAAGCCGCGCGAGGATATGGTCGAGCTTCGAGAACGCGCGGGTACATGGCGAAAGACCAACACACCGACGCGCACGGCCCGGTGGCAGGAAAGTCATTGGCGTGACCTGGACGCTTTTTTTGAATCAGAACAGCAACGGGCGGCCGGCGCCGCAGTTAGCTCGGTTTCGGAGTTGGATGCCGGCGAACGGCGGCGTTTTGCTGCACGGCTTATCGAAGCTCGTGAAAACATTGCGTCGCGTGCAGCCCTGGCTGTCTCCGAATTGGACTCCTTGCAACGCAAACTTCGTCGTGTCGATGCCGATCTGGTGCGTGCTTCCGGGCACGCAGCAGGGATCGTTCTGGATGAGCTGCTTTCGGCTGAAAAGTCTGTCGGGACTGCCGAAGCCGTATTGCGAGCACGGACTGACGAACTCCACACTCTGGAATTTCAACGCTCTGGACTGACCCGCGAACGGGACCGCATGCTCAAAGCACAGACTGAGGCTAAGGCCGGTGAAGAGCGTGCCGCACTGGCAACGCGCGTGGGCCGAGCGTTGCAACTCTATGAGGAACGGCTGCTCGATATGAAGCTTGCGCAACTCCAGACAGAGTTTGTTAGCAGGTTTAATCACCTGGCCCGCAAAGGCGGATTTGTCGCGAATGTGCGCATTGACCGCACATCTTTTGACGCGACGCTGATCGATAAGACGGGAGCCGAGATTCCGAAGTCGAGCCTATCTGCCGGGGAAAAACAGGTCTATGCAATCGCCATGCTGTGGGCACTGGCTCGCACCAGCGGCCGGGCGCTCCCGATGATTATCGACACCCCCCTGGCGCGACTTGATAGCGAACACCGAACAGCCATTGTCGAACGGTATTTCCCCGAGGCAAGCCATCAAGTCATTGTTCTATCCACTGATACCGAAGTTGACGCGCGGCTGCTTAAGGAGCTCACACCGAGCATCAGCCACTCCTACAGACTCGATTACGAGCCCGATCAACGCGCAACGCGAGCCATTCCAGGCTACTTCGGCGATGGCGACGAAGGAGGTCAGCTTGCGCTACAACAAGCTTAGGATCTCAACAGAGGCGACAAGCAAGCTACGCTCGATCCGTCAGCGCACTGGGGTCACCCCCAACCTTCTTTGCCGTACCGCGATCATGCTCTCCCTTGAAGAAGGGCCGGCGATTGCGCCAGCTCCTGATGAGGGCGGCCAGGAGTTTAACGCCTACACGCTTACGGGCGAGTATACTGGCTTGATTGCCGCTTTGTTGCGATTCGTTGAAGAGGACGAGGGCGGCGCCAGCCCCCTATCGAACGAAGATCTCGTTGCGCGTCTTCGTGCTCACATTCACCGCGGCGTGGGTACTTTGTCTGTGCGGGCCAAATCTGCGGCGGACCTGGGTCGTCTGGTGCTCGCCGCATGAAACGTGAGGCGAACAAGGAGCCCATATACCTGGACCACAACGCGACCACCCCGGTGGACCCCAGGGTCCTTGAGGCCATGCTTCCGTTTTTCACCGAGGTGTTCGGAAATCCGTCGAGTGTGGAGCATGTCCACGGCAATCGCGCCAGGTCAGCGGTGGAGGCTGCGCGTGTGCAGATCGCAGAAGCGTTAGGCGCTCGTGAGAGCGAAATAGTCCTGACCGGCAGCTGCACCGAAGCCAACAATATAGCGATCATTGGTGCCGCCCGGGCACGGCCGTTGCGTAAGCACTTGATAACGAGCGCTATCGAGCATCCCGCTGTCGTGGAGCCGATGAGGGAGCTGGAACGGGAAGGGTTCGAGGTCACAATCGTCGGGGTCGATCAACAGGGTCGGGTATCACCCTCCGACGTGGCCGCGGCAATCCGGGACGACACGAGCCTGGTATCAATCATGGGCGCCAACAACGAAGTGGGGACCATTCAACCCATCGCTGAAATCGGCGCTGTTTGTGAGGAACGCGGCGTCCTGTTTCATACCGATCTCGCGCAGCTGCTGGTTCATAGGCGCGTCGACGTTATGGCCGAACACATCCACCTTGCGAGCATTTCCGGGCACAAAGCGTACGGGCCAAAGGGTGTGGGTGCCCTCTACGTTCGATCGCGCTCGCCGCGCGCTCGGCTCGTGCCTGTTTCATTTGGCGGCGGACAGGAACGTGGGCTTCGGTCCGGTACCATGAATGTTCCCCTCATAGTTGGTCTTGGAGCAGCACTTGATATCGCTGGGCGCGAAGGCACGACTGACGATGCGCGTTTGCGCGGGCTTTGCGACAAATTCGTTCACGAGGTCACCTCGGCGATTGCCGGCGTCAGCTTCAACGGTCATCCCTTAGAACGTATTGCTGGAAACGTTTCGCTATCGATTGCCGGAGTCGAACCGTTAGCCCTCATGCACCGACTAAACTCTGTCGCTAGCTTTTCCGCGTCCAGTGCCTGTGCGACTGACAAAGTTAAAACAAGCCGCGTGTTACTCGCCATGTTCGGTGATACTGCGAGAGCGCGACAAGCCTTTCGGGTCTCGCCAGGCAGATTTTCAACCGCCGAACAAATGGCGCAATTTACGATCGCTCTGATCGAGGCGGTTGAAGAGCTTCGCCGGTTCGCCGCCTGAACTTACAAAAAGCACCTTTGCTAGAGAGATAGCTGACCCGTCTCGCCGCCGGCGCTAAAGGGCAGACAATGATCCAATGTGGCTTCTCTACTGTACGTTCATCCGGTGCCGCGGAAACTGTGAACAACGGCGATAACTGATTTTCCTGCATACTCCCTACTGTTGGGGTCTATTACAATTCTGATAGACAGACGGCCAATCGCAAGCGAATCTACGCTCGGGAGTGGGGCGGTCGATGCCGATATCTGACGAAGTGATAGACGCTGCGGTGTCCCGCTATGATCGGGAGCGCGATCGGTATCTCAAACTCGCAGCGCGCGTCGCTGATATCTGTCGATCCAGCATCGTGGAAGGGAACGCGATACGTGCGCAAATCACCTCGCGCACAAAAACTGTCCGGAGTTTCGACGGCAAGCTCCGACGATTCGCGAAGAGGTCCGATAAAAACTTTGAGTCGGTAGACGAGGTTTTCGAGAAAATTGGGGACTTCGCAGGCGTTCGAGTGGCGACATATCGACCGGAGGATGAGCCACGCGTCACCGAGGCGATCAAGGCGCTCTTTGCCGGGCGGGAGGGTGAGGCCGTCGAGATCGATCACAAGGATAAGCTCGATCCAACCAACTGCCAATTTTACCGCGCCACTCATTGTCAAGTATTCCTGCGCGAAGAGGAACTCCTTGGCGATTATGGAAATCTGCGCGGCGCAAGTTGCGAAGTGCAAATCTGTTCGATGATGGCGCATGTATGGAATGAGATCGAACATGATATCGGCTACAAACCCGAGGGCGGAGGCCCTGGCGAAGCCGAGCGCGGTCTGCTTGAAGCCCTTGGTCATCTGACGCGTTCGGGTGATGCCGCAATTACCCAACTCCTTGCCGCCAATTACGCACGCATGACTGTGCAGACCGGCGATTTTGGTGATGTGCATGACTTTGTCGCGCGTATGCGCAAACATTTTCCCGAAGCCGATCTATCGGTAAATGCTGGCCTGGCATTTGACGAAGCTGTGCTTCTGGGGCTCACCTCGGCTGGCAAGATCGAGAAGGCTCTAGGACCTGAGGCATTCAACCCGGACGTTGCCTCTACACGGATTGATGATTTCAATAAGTTTCTGGAGCTGTCTGGCAGTCCCGAACTTGCCCTCAACCGGCGTTCCGCGGATCTCATTCTGATAGGGATGCTTGCCAAATGTTCCGAGAAGATCGAGGAAAACCATCCGGCAGGACGGGGAAAAGGGCGCCCGGGCCGCATTTACTACCTGGTCCACAAATATCGAGAGTTTTTGCAGGCACAACAAATAGATAGAAATGTGCCTGGCAGATGATGAGCGACCATATCCTTTCGTCTATAAATGATGATCGGCCCACGGAGATGGAACCCAACGAGTCCGTCCCCTCGGACGCCATTCGAATGCGAAGGTTGGTCGAGCTTGTTGCGGAAAACGACGTCTCGGTCCGCCTTGGGAATGCTCTGACTGTCGCAGACAGCTCCGGCAGTCTGCCTTATGCGACGATCGGGGACTATCTCGATGCGGGGCCGCTAGCCCAGACCAGGATGCTGCATGACGTTCGAAATTTCGGACGCAAGAGCGCGGACGAACTAGAGGCGCTCATCCGGGCTGAATGTGCGTCCAACGGCGTTCATCTTTTAAGTCGCACTAAGATTTCAGCTACCGCCAATTCATCCGAGAGATCAGACCTCATCAGTCTCTTCGACGGCGACACGATTGGCGCAATCGCCAGCGAAGAAGTCCTGTCGACACGGCTTGAGGCCGTCCTTTCTCGGCCGCCTTTCCGGGACATGACGTTTGCGAAAGCCATGGAAGACTTCTTCAATACCACCCATAGGATCACGCAAACGCGAAACTGTGGACGCAAATCGGTCGAGGAATTCCGACGCCTATGTGAACGTCACATCCGTCGCCGTCTGACAGAGAATGGCTTTGGCAGGCAGGATCGGTTCGTATCGCTAATTTTCGACAACTCAAGCGTTGCCTGCGAACACAACCCGGACACATCGCCCGACAATCCTAGCTTGCCTGACGAGGTGGCCACCGCAGAGCATGAGCGGCTGGCGGATCGTCTCGAATGGCTTTTGTCACAGCTCGACCAGCGAGCATCCACGGTTCTCAGACGTCGCAACGGTATTGGGCAGCAAGGCAGGGAAACACTAGAGGAAATCGGTGCCGACTTCGGTGTGACGCGGGAGCGAATTCGCCAGATTGAATCGAAATCATTGCGCAAGTTGCGAACCCAGATTCGGCGCTACCCAATTGAACAGCTGCTGCAACAGGAGGGACCGGGGCAGTGGGTAGTCATTGCGAAAAACGCGCAAGTCCTCACCAAGGCTCAGCTGCCCTCCCGCCGTCGCGATGTCGATGCCTACGTGACGTTAGCGTTAAGCATCCTCGATGTCCGGCTTGACCAGTGGATTGATCGTATCGCGCTGCCTCTGCCAGAAGGCTGGATTCATCCCCTGGGTGACGCATCACTGGTCGAAGCGGTTGCAGAGGATTTGCAAAAGGCGATTGCTCGCGCTCCGCTGCCTCAAGCATTGGGTGCTTTGACGAATGCCAATCCCGAAGTTGCGCAGGCGGCATGCGAACTTGTTCTTGGGAACCCGATTCGACTTGGCTACGTGATGCCGCCGCGCGTCGGAGCTCGCTTGACGCGCTTGATCGGCTTGCACACCCTCCTTGCCGTTGCGGGCAAAGCCCAGCCCGTCGAGGAATTGCTGCCGATCTATCATTCTCATTTTGCGAATGATCTTTGCTCCGAACGTGACGCTGAGATCGTCATGGGCGCCGCACCGCATCTGTTTCTGGAAATCGAAGAGGGTAGCTGGCTGGCAATCGGCGCCGCTGGCACGACGCTTAAGAGCTTGGCTCCAGCTGAACGGGACGATCAACCGCAAGAGGAGGAACCAGGGACAATCGCGCACGCGCTGCAGGTAGCGCTTCAAGCTCGCGGCCCCACAAGGTTGGGAGACCTGCTCGACGATGCCCACGCCATTCTACCAGAAGGTCGGTCCGCCAACAGTATAGGACCTGTTCTGATCACCCGTCGCGAAATTTTTATTCGTGTGCTCCCCGGGACCTATGGACTGTCCGAACATGTTTCGGCAATCGCTGCTCACCTCCCAGACGACCTGCCGATCCTTTTCAATGACAACCAGGCTCGGCTTTATGCCCTTGCGCGATATGCCGGAGAGCCTCGCTCGATCTTTCCATTTTGGACGCCGACGGCGGAGCTCAAACTATGTCGATGGGCTCGCCATTCCAGCGAGGCAGACGTCTTTGCCTCGCTCCTATCCGTAGCTGATCCCGCCGACTGGCCTGTCGATTCGACTGAATGCGCAAATTGGCAACGTCTCAAATATCAGCAAGGTCGTTTTGCGATCGGAATGACTCTTCGGCGCGATGCCGCCTATGAGCTGCCGCCTTTGGATAGGATCCTCGCAGCCTGCGTTTATGCTCATAGTCAAGGTGGGCTGAATTGGATTGCCGCGAATCGCCTGTCGGGTCGAAGGATCGACTCTTACGCCGGCGCCGGCCTGGTGGCTCTGCTGGTTTGCTTGGGTGCCTTGAAGGAACCCGACGCGCAGGGCTTTCAATGGCAAATGCAACATTCTGTCACTTCCACCCTTGATGTCGTGCGCAGTGAGCTAACAGGGGAACTGGCGAATACGGGAGAGCTCGACTGGAGCCGCGGTGCCGGTGTGTTGCTCGCAGGACAAGTCGCTCATGCAATACTCCATCCAAAAAGCTGGGTCAGCCACAGTGCTGTCGTGGCGATGCTCGGGCAACAGACAGTGTCCGTCGCGAGCGAGGCAAGTGACGATCCCTTTGAGTTGCTAATGGCAGAGCGTCTCCGGTCTCGCGAAGCCCGGCAAAGAGAGGCCAATCTGCAATGGTTGCTTGCGGAATGAAGTCCCCTGGCCTTACAGGGGGGCGGAAATGATCGCGCCAGAAGTCCCAGAGCTTAAATCCCACTACCGCAGTGGCAAAGACGACTTGGCCGTTGACTTTTTTCGGCCATGCCTACGGGTTGCTACCCTTTATCGTCGGGCCGTGGGATACTTCTCCACTTCAGCACTTTTAAGCTGGACAGATGCGCTGACTCGCGTCGCGGCTGACGGTGAGCTGATTGTTCAAATGGTAGCCTCGCCGGAGCTTTCCCCAGGGGATGCCGCGACCTTGAGAGGGCTCAACAATCCCGAAAGGATCGCGCAGTATCAGGCCATTATTGTCGAGCGAATTCTGGACGAAATCATTGCGCTGCTTGGCGACCCGACCGATTCCGGACGTCTCGCTCATATATTTGCCTGGCTCGTGGCAAATGACCGTCTACAGATAAAATTCGCCTTTCCAGAACATGTCGCCCAACCGGGCATCTTTCATGAAAAGATCGGCATCTTCGATTTCGCAAACGGATTTCGCGCCGCGTTCACAGGTTCTGCCAACGAAACCAGAAGCGGGCACAGCAGGAACTACGAATCGATCGACGTTTACCGGTCATGGGTGCCCGCAGAGGAAGAGCGGGTCGCGACGAAAGTCGAACAGTTCGACGAAGCCTGGAACAACAAAGCCGAAGGCCTCGATGTTTTAGCGCCATCGACGGACGTAATCAGCCGTTTGCGAGAGCGAGCACCTCGCCACAGAAAACCCGTGGCGGAAGAGAAGCCGGAGCAGCAGTCGGAGCCCGACAAACGGTGGCTGCATCAGGAAGAAGCGGTTTCAGCGTTTTTGGCGGGCGGGGCCGGGATCCTGGAGATGGCAACCGGTACCGGTAAGACCCGCACAGCACTCAAGATCTTATCGTCGTTGATCGCCTCGAAATCGATCGACGCTGCGATTGTTGCAATGGACGGGACCGACCTCCTGGATCAATGGGCAGAGGAGCTCGAACAATGGAATTTCGCCGGTGGCCCGCATTGGCTCATCTACCGAAACTATGAACGTTATCATGATCTTGGCGAGTTTGCTCTTGATCCCTATCGCGGGCTGATTGTCATATCTCGCGGCCAACTCCACAAACTTCTGGACAGGCTGCCGGCCGCGGTAAAGTCGCGTATGATAGTCATTCACGACGAAGTCCACGGCTTGGGAACACCGAGTCTTGTCGGTTCCCTTGGCGGGAGTCACAACGATTTTTCCTTTAAAGTGGGGCTCAGCGCCACGCCGGACCGGGCTTACGATCAGGATGGCAATCAATTCATCGCAACCGAGCTTGGTCCTGTTTTGTATCGGTTTCCGCTTGAAAAGGCGATCGCGCGCGGGGTGCTAAGCGAATTCGATTATCTACCGCTGGCGTATGATCTAACGACCAGCGATCGAGAGCGACTGCAGGGCGTCTATACTAAGAAGGCCGCGCGCCTGCACAATGGCAATCCGATGAGCGACGAGGAAATCTGGACCGAGATTGCCATGATATACAAGACCGCCGAGATGAAGCCGGCGGTCTTTTCCGAGTATCTTAAAGTGAGCCCTTCAATACTCCAGCGGTGCATCATTTTCGTTGAGACAAAAGAATACGGCGCCAGAATTCTCGATATTTTGCATGACTACACGCACCTTTACCGAACCTACTATGCCGAAGACGATCGAGATCATTTGGTAGCGTTCGCCCGAGGCGACATCGATTGCCTCGTCACATGTCACCGAATATCCCAAGGGATTGATATTCGCTCGTTGAGTACGGTCGTGCTGTTCGCGTCGGCTCGTGCAAAACTCGAGACAATTCAGCGGATCGGCCGCTGCCTGCGGACAGACCCTTTATTGCCTGAAAAACGTGCTCTGGTCGTCGATTTTGTCAGGCCGGCCAGTCCGACCGATCCGGTTCCGAACGCTGATCAGGAGCGCTGTGCTTGGCTTACAGCGCTATCTGCAGTGAGAAAGGGAGACTCTAATGCCGCTTGATCCAGCCCTCGAGGCAGCCCTCCACACCTCCGTCAATGCTGCTGGCCAGCCCAAGACAGTTGCACAACGACTTGTAGCCTGGCTCAAGTCATTGAGTGATGGCGAAGGCAGTGAGGACCAAAACGCTCGCTTTTACGAAAACGTCTTGGAAGCTGTTAAGGTCAAGGACACAACCGATGAGGATTAGTCTAAATGGCTGGGCCAGCAGTGGTTTGCGGTGTCCTGACGTTGAGATCAAGCTAGCCGGCAAGTCAGGTGACCCGGCCAAGGTCGCGTTGGTACAAATGCCGAACGGCACCGGGAAAACGACAACTTTGGAGCTCATTCGAGCTACCCTTACCGGCCAGGCGAGCACCTGGCCACCGACAAGAATACGAGACTATCGCCGACCTGGCGACAATCAGGACAAAGGTGAGTTCCGCGTAGCGTTGCTGCTCGACAGGCGACCGCTCACCATCGAACTGATTTTGGATTTCGAAAACGGCACGGCGTCGTACCGCACAACAACACCCGGGAGCGGAGGCGTGGTTGGCCGGTGGCAGCCTCCTCCATCGATTCTAAAATTTCTGACGCCTGACTTTCTGCACCTGTTCATCTTTGACGGTGAGTTTGCCGACAAATTGTTGAAGCAGGATGCGGGACGCGCCGACGAAGCGATCAGCGCGCTGTGTCAACTGGACCTCCTTGACATTGTCGCTCAAACCACTGAATCGCAGTGGAAAAAGCGTACCAGCCAGGGCGGAGCGAAGACGGCTGCGGCATTGACCAAGCTCAATGGCCTGCGCGATGCACTGCTCAGGCGCCGCAGTGATCTCGAAAAGGCGCGCGACGTCGCGCAACGAAAAATCGATGCAGGCTCAGTCGCAGCCGCTGACCTTACCAAGAAAATTGCCGATCGGCTCGGCAGTGTTGAAGCGACTCGGGTTCAGCACGCTGAGGCAATACTTGCCCTCCAGGGTGCCAACAATGCGGTAAGCAAGGCATCGGGCGAGGCCATGGATCTTCTCCGAATGCCGTTGGCCGTTCACAAAAGCTTCTCCGAGAGTCTCGTCGAACTCAGGGATAACCTGGACCATCTGAAACTTCCGGAGAACACCTCAGCCCAGTTCTTCGCAGAACTCGTCCAAGAGCCCGACTGCATTTGCGGACGTCCGATGAGTGATGTTGCTCGCGACGAAATCCTGAAGCGAGCGAAGGGTTATCTCGACATGGAGGAATCCGGAACGATCAACGCGCTGAAGCATGACATTAGCATGTTCGTGGCCGCTCCGGGTGATGAGCCGGCCTACGTGCTTCTCGAGGGGGTGTTAAAAGAACTCACATCAGCTCGCAGGCAGCAAAGAGAGGCCGATCAGACGCTGCGTGCGCTGGCGAAGAAGCTTATCGATGAGGGCGATGAGTTGCTCAAAGAGTGGCAGGATACCTTGGGGGCTCTCGAAACCGAGTTAGCCCGCTGCAAGCAAGTCCTACAGGAGATCAATGCCCCGTCAGGGGAAGATACTGACGAGCCGATCATGTCCATGAAGCTCGTCGATAAGAAATTGGATGAGGTTGGCAAGGACATAGCCAAATTATCTGAAACTGTCGATCTTAGAAGCAAAACGGATATAATTGAGGCAATCCTCAAGCAAGCCGCGGGTCTGGCGCGGGATGAGATCCGCGCCGAACTGGTGCAGGAATCAAACAAGAGGCTTTCGGTTATCCTTGCCAACGACCCGCTTCGCATCGATCGCATCGATAAGTCGCTGCACCTTGCCAACCAGTCAGGTGCAAGCGTGGGGCAGAAACTATCTGTTGGTTACACTTTCTTAATGAGCGCCCTAAATCGCGGAAACAATGACTTCCCGCTCATAGTCGATAGTCCTGCCAATTCGATTGACGAGGGCGTGCGACGCAATATCGGAAAGCTTATACCCGAGCTTTGCACTCAATTCGTTGGCTTCACGATCAACACCGAGCGAGCGGGTTTCGTCCAGGCGCTGGAAAAGGTCTGCGACGATTGCCTGTTTCTAACGGTGTTCCGCAGGACCGAGGGAACAAAGCGGCTTGAGCGCACCCTGCCGCCAGTTGGCGTGACCAAGACGGACAATGCCGTTTTAGTCAACAACCGCGACTACTTTATGTCTTTCGACCTCACGGATGAAAAGGACATCTGATGGCTCGGTTCCGTATTCGAAAGGATGCTCAAGCTTGGTTCAACAAAATTGAGGATTTCGAGCATTTCAAAGTGGATTTCGATCAATATTACCTCTGTCTGATGGCGGGCTTCGCCAGTGGACGAAGCAACGATAGCGCTCCCACGACGGAAATGGTCGATCACTTTGTCAAGGAATATAAGCTCGCCAGCCGCTTTCTAATAGGGCTATTGGTCATCGCGGAACTCAAGAAGAGTGGAATTGGAGTCACGGAGGCCGCCGCCGTACGTGCTCTATTCAAGCGCCTCGTAGATCCGCATAGTCCCAACCAATTGACCGAGGAGGGTATGCGTCGAATGAACGCGTACGCAAGCGGCGGCTACGATTATCTGTCTGAAAAGCGAGAAACCAAACCGTACTCAGGCGAGGAGTTTTTGCGAGATTATGTTCAGCTAATAGATCAGGCGGTGAAGTCGGCCGACAGCTTGCCAACGGGTTCACTGGTACCCATCCGGTGAAGACCGCAGGTAGCTTGAACCTGTTCCTAAAAGTTTGATCGGAGCGCCACGACCGCTTCTGCGGCTCGATCGCACAGCTTCGCCATCTTGCGATCGGACAGCGCCATGTCCTCTGTGGCGATTTTGAAGAGATAGCCGGCGATGTCTTCTGCCGTCGCGTTTTCGTTGATCAGCATCCCGAGCACGACGTCGGCATAGTCGTCATATTCGTCCTTAGCTTCGGGAATGCCAGATATGCCGATCGGATCCCAATCGCGAAGCAATACATCGCGAACAAGAGCTCGGTTTTTGTCAGCCTGATCTCTGTCGGTTTTGTGAGCCATCAGCTGAGCCTACGCAGCAACGGCTTTTACTGACGATGCCACCCAATTCCACGGGAGCAATTGCTCCAGCCTGGAGATCGGCATATCGGCGATGTGAGCGAGAACGTCGGCAAGCCATGCCTGCGGATCCACCCCATTGAGCTTCGCGGTCATGATCAACGTCGCCATGAAGGCGGCCCGATCGGCGCCGCGATCGGAGCCTGCAAACAGCCAAGCTTTCCTACCGAGAGCCATCACCCGTTCATTGTGCCCATGTCGGGGACGAAGTGGAAGTTCATTATCGCTGGCATCCATATTTTGGCCGAAAGGTCAGCGTGCGGCGTGTGGAGCA
>NZ_JBSKBO010000027.1:0-29231 GCF_053714255.1 Mesorhizobium sp. 43Arga | reverse complement strand
CTAGTTTCTGTCCATACACGCACGGATTTTGCAGCGTTTGCAAAGGTTTACTGTCGACAGAGGGCGCCTTTGAGTGTCGGTGCGGGGCGGTAGGCGTCGATCTCGACGAGATCGTGTCATGATGAGCCGATTGGGCGCACGCTGCGGGTCCGGCATTGTCCGGTGCGGCGCAACTGGGATGCCGGGTTGGCGTCAGGTCGCTTTGAGACGCGTGAAGAGGACCAGATTGTAGGCCACGACCGAGGACCACACGTAGGCCTTGAAGTGATCAAGGCCGCGCCAGGTGCAGCGCGCCAAACCGTAAGCTCGTTTCAAGCATGAGATGCCGGCTTCGATGCCGGCACGGAAGTTGCGCAGCTTACGGTAGACCCAGTTGCTTCTGACCATGTCCTCAATCTTGAGGCCGGCCTTCTTGTGGAATGCCATGTCACGAACACCCAAGGCCTTCGCCGTAGCCAGGTTGCCGCGCGTGGCGAAGCCGCCATCGGCCGCCGCTTGTCGCGGCGCCTGACCATAGAGATCGATTTGGCGCTCCCGCATCGGCAGCAAGCGGTCGCTGTCGCGCGGATTGCCTGCTTCGATCACCAGATCGAGGATCATGCCGCTCCTGCCAGTGGTCAGGTTGAGTTTGTGGCCGTATTCGGTATCGCGGCTGCCTTTGACGATGATATCGGCATGCTCTTCGAACAGGCTGACCAGCTTCTCGCTGGCTGGCACCGGCTCACCGGCCAACACCCGCCGCTCGCTCTGTTGGATGATGCGTTCGACCAACGGCCGATAATGACAGACCTGGAGCTGCCACAGGGCAATGGACGGTGTGCTGGCCACGGCCAAACGCTTGCTTGCCTGCTCCAGATAGGCCAGCGTCGCACAGGCGATCGCGATCAGCTCGCGATAGAGTTGGACCCGATTGGGTCGACCGCGCGTAAACTGGATCTTGCGGGCGCGCTTCTTGGCTGCGCGGCAATGATCGCGCCATGATGAGCCGGCGCCGCCGACCAAGGTGTCGGCCCGCTTCAGAAGGCGCACCATGACCCGCACTGCATCCCAAAGCAGGCTGCTGTCGCTCGGCTCGTGCATGAGTGCCGAGGTCACGGTGCTGTCCAGCCGCACGACCGTGCCGTCTTCAAGTTTCTCCTGCCGAGCACTCGACAGCAGCATTCGATTGATCTGTTCCCAGGTCTCAGGCCGGATCGCGCTGATCGTCTTTTGCAGCACCGACTTCTGCGGGCTCCATGACCACGGCAGGCGGGCAAAGGCGCGAAACGAGGCGGAGTCCTCGAGATGGAATGCCAGCTCTTGGTAGCTCAGTTGCCGGTACTGCTTGAGGATCGCACAGCGCAACACCGCTTCGGCCGGCAAGCCCTGCCGTCCGGTGGCCTTGACGCCGAGACGAACCAAGTCGTGGGCCGCCAAGCCGAGCAGATCGCGATGCTCGTCCAGCCAGCGCGACATTGCCTTCAGCTCGTGGCCGATCTCGTGCGTGGCGAAAACATCGAATATGCTGGCCTGGACGGTGCGTTCTTGGCGCATTGTCGGCTCCGGCGGTGGCAGGGATTTGGACTCAGTGGCATGATCCAAGATACCAGAAACCGCCGGGCCTTGCTCGCGCAAAGCTACGATTAACGGCACAAAATCAATCACTTACCGTTTGTGGACGGAAACTAGCTAGATGTGAGCTTTCGGGAGGTTGTCCATTCGGACCGGACCGAGGAGACTGGAGTTACCAGGCTTCAGCACTCACCGGAGGGTCCGAATGAACATTCACAAGAATGCCCGTCTAACGCCGTTGCGTCGAGAGGAGATGGCGCTGTCGGTGATAGAGGGCGGTTTTTCCAAGGCCCATGCGGCGCGCGTCTATGGGTGTCGGCCAAGATCGTGGCACGTTGGATCGAGCGCTATAAGGCCGAGGGTCGGGCCGGCACGGTCGACCGTTCCTCGCGGCCCGCCCATATGCCACAGGCCACCACTGCGTCGATCGCCGAACGCATCGTGGCGCTGCGGCGGCAACGTTGGACCGGCAAACACATCGCCCATGAAGTCGGCGTCTCGCCCGCTACCGTCAGTCGGGTTCTCAAGCGTGCCGGACTGTCGCGGTTGAGGGATATCGAACCGGCCGAACCGGTCCGGCGCTACGAGCACGAGCATCCCGGCGGATGATCCACATCGGATTGTCCGGCCGCTAAAGACGTGTTGCTGAACGGTTTCGTTCAGCAAGCCAGCACCTTTGATAAACGCGTTATCATAATGGGTCGTTGCTTCCAAGGAGATTCTCATCTCTGTTGCGGACCATATTGACACGGCCTATAGGAACAACCCTGAGGTTTTCGCGTCGAGCTATGAAACCTATTTTGGCCAAGTGTCGCGCTGCGCTA
The DNA here is from genome assembly GCF_053714255.1 of Mesorhizobium sp. 43Arga. Classification (NCBI taxonomy): domain Bacteria; kingdom Pseudomonadati; phylum Pseudomonadota; class Alphaproteobacteria; order Hyphomicrobiales; family Phyllobacteriaceae; genus Mesorhizobium; species Mesorhizobium sp. 43Arga. The sequence goes on along the minus strand of NZ_JBSKBO010000027.1, from coordinate 26,856 downwards.
AAATGTGAGATTGCGCCGGCTTCGTGCAATCGCTGCACCTAATGATGAGATTCGATGCCCCTGATTCTCAATTCAACTGCAGTGGGGAGCTTCTCGCAACCGACATGCCAGCGCCGATTGAGGCGAACCGCCTATAGTGGGCGCAAGCGTTTGGTGCTGGAGTTCGGAAACCAGTTTGGGACCTTCCTGGTGGATGATTGAAATACCCGCCAGGAGAGCTATGCGCAGTCCCACAGGCAAAATGGGTCTTGCAATCGTAGGTCTTGGGAATCCCTGCTGGGCCACGCACTCATCGAAACCTTGGACGACGGCGCCAAGGATCGTGGGAGTGGTCTATCGATGCCTCATGGTTGAAAGGCTTCGGGCACCGCCGCACGAGCAGCAATCGGACGATATCGATCGGCGATGCCCAACCGGCAGCTGATCCCCTCAGCGCATGATCGATGAGCCGTTCACCGTGGAGGGCATCTTTCCAAAGACCCTCGAACGGCGATAGCGGGCTTATAAGCGCAGATCCTGCGTCTCTTATGTCTTGTTGCCGTAGTCCGCAGACGGGACAGGTTATCCGCCAACCCTCGGTCCAGCTTCGCTGCACCGCAGTTGTTGCGCCCTGCCCTGTGTTTTGCTCGGCACAAGCGAAGCAACATTGAATAGCGCATGGCGCGACGAGCCGTGCTGCTGAACTTGGGAAACCTGATGTGGTCATTGCCAAAATTGCAGACGACTAGATTCGAAACAGCCTCGCAATGTGGCCGGCGTCGGTTGGCCCCAGTGTATCGGTCAGCCTCAAAGATTTTGCTTCCGGAATGGCATGGCGGAGCATAGTGAGCGGGGAGACGCCATAGAACTCCGCATGGCGCGCAATCCATGACGACAGGAGCTCATCCGGCACAGGTTCGAGAATGACAGGAAGCGGCTTCGTGCCGCCGAGCTCTCGGTTCATGCGTATGCTGTTTCGGCACTGACTGGCGGCGACCAGCTTTCCACCGCTTCATCGGTGATGTGCTCGATGCCGCTCTCGATCGAATTGGCCGCTAGGCTATTAATCGCCTGGAAAATATTCGCAGTGATGCCGCCGCTGATTTGCAGAATTCGGCGCAGAGATTTCGGCGTCAGCACTGTCGGTCGGCGGAGCGGCATATTCCGCAATATGGACGAAAACCAGCGCTTCGAACTGTTCGTTGGCCGCCCATCTGTTCAAGGTCAGCTCGCCGAACCGGCGGGCAAGCTGAACGTCGCCGCTTATCGCCTCGCGGGCTTCGGTAACGCCGAAGCACACCAGTGAGATCTGAAGCCGATTGCTAAGAAAGCGCAGCGTGTTCAGCACGACCCGCTGTTCGCGGTACGAGCCGGCGAGAATGTTGTGTATTTCGTCGATCACCAGGACCTGGACGCCGACGGTTTTCATAAGTCGCAACGCCGCTTGCTCCATCTGCACGATGTCGGCGCGGGGTGCCTGTGGCGCGCCAAGTGCAGCCAGAAGCTCGGATATAAACGGCGCTCACCTGGCTTCCCGGTCATCTCGATTGCCAGAACCGGTAAGGCCTGTGTGCCGGTCGTCGGATCAAAGCATGAGGGATTATTATCGCAGAATTTCTCCAGGATCATCGTCTTGCCCATGCCACTGTCGCCGTAGATGGCCACCGAAGGCATGGGTGTGCCGCGAGGATGATCGACCAGTAGGTTGAGGCGATCGAGCGCTTGCTTGGCGCGCGGGTAGAAAATCCAGCGGCGCGCCTGGATTGCGCGAACGCGCAGAACGTCAGGCTCGCTGAGGAGGTCTTTGGCCGCTTGCGTCAGATGGATATTATCCGGGGTCAAAGGGGGTCAATCCAGATCTTCGACGGAGGGAACAGGTTTGCTTGAATCGACGCCGCGAAGCGAGCCCAGTTCATCGTCATCCACATTCGATTTCGGAAGTCGCTGGCGCCCTTGTGTCTTGAGTTTCGCCTCCTGGATCAGTTCGCGCTGGGCAAGCGCTGTGCGAACAAGGACATGCATATCGATTTCGCGCTTGCCCTCAGCGTTGAGTTTGCGCCTTGCAGCCTGCGCCTCCCACAATGTAATCGGCGCAAGCGTCACATCGGCATAGCGCGCCTCCACAAAGTTGCCGAGGGACGCCTGACAAAAACGCGCGACAGATCGCGGGGGTCGTATTTCACAATCAGGCGGGCTTTGGTCCGTCCAAGGTCGGCGGACAGAGCGGGCGACCAGTAGCGGATATGGAAGAGATGGATGCCGGTCGGTCGCAACGCTCTCTCTGCCTCCGGCAGGAACGAGATCCAGAATTGCATACGGTCTTTCGGCAGACGCAACACCAACTCATTTTCGTGCTGTCGCCAGACCGCAATCGGTGGCCGACGCAGTGCGCCATGGATGGCATGATGGTACTGCCCGACGATCTCGAGTGTGATGTAGCGCTCAAGCCCACGCAGTGTCAGCGCGGCATGGCGTTTGGCATCATACTCGCGCCTTTCCTCGATGCTGCTGGAGGTCGATCCCGGCAGCAGGTGAACCGCGCCCATCTGCGTACCGATCAACCGTTCGATGTGGCCGCCGAAATGGGGAGTTCCCGGCGGCCGCCAATCGACCTTTATGCCATTGTCCCGGCAAGCGCGTTCGAATGCATGACTTCGAAAGTCAGAGCCGTTGTCGACATGTATCGTTCCTGGCAGTCCGGCCACTGGCCACGCTTCATGGATTTCCCTCTCCTGCAACCACGTGGTCTTGTCGAATACAGAGTGCAATATGCATAAGCTTGTCGACAATCGCGAGGGCGCCTCCTTCGTCAGATAGAAGCCCACAACCATCCGAGAAAAGATGTCCAATGCCAGTGTCAGCCAGGGCCGTCCGAGCGGCTGACGCGTGTTGTAGCGCGACGATTATGGAGACCGGTCGGCGTCGATTATGATGGCCGGTAGGAGGCCGCGCCGCGTGGTGTCGTTTGGCTATCACGAGGCTGTGGATCTGGCAACGGCTCAGCGACAATTACGGGAGTTGTAATTGCCGCTGAGAGGTGGGTTGACGTGGGTCGAGTGGCGATGAGTAATTGTCGCGAGCGGCAATTACACCGATGCGCAGTTGTTCGGCGCGTCTGGTGTGTCGCTGGCGCTTTCCATGGCGGAGATCGAGCGACGGCGGACCGCTTGCGGTAACTTTCGCCGTTCATTTCGATGATGGTGGCGTGGTGAACGAGGCGGTCGATCGCGGCGACGGTCATAGCGGGATCTGGAAAAACGTCAGACCAGGCGGAAAAAGGCTGATTGGCGGTGATCGCGATGGAGTGACGCTCATATCGGTGAGCGATGAGCTCGAACAGAGCGCTGGTTTCGACTTGGTCCTTCCGGACATAGGACATGTCGTCGAGGACGATGAGATCATATTTGTCGAGCTTGTCGAGCATCGAAGAAAGGCTGAGCTCGCGCCGCGCGACCTGGAGTCTCTGGACCATATCGGTGGTGTTACAGAACAGGACACGGCGCCCGGCGTCGATAAGAGCATGGCCGATAGCGGCGATGGCGTGGGTCTTGCCGGTGCCGGACTGACCGAAGAGGAGAAGATTGCCACCGCTTTCGATCCAGCCTTCGCCGGTAGCGAGCGACAGCAGGTGAGGCTTGCGGATGCCCGCGGCGGCCTCGAAGTCGAACGTACCGAAGGTCTTTCCGGCTGGCAGGCCGGACTGGTCGCGATGGCGCTGGATACGCCGTGAGGTGCGCTCGGCCATCTCGATCTCGAGCAACGAGGCGAGCAGGTGGGCAGCGGGCCAGCCATCGCGGTCGGCGGTGTCGGTGAGACGCTTCCAGTTGCGGTTCACGCTGGGCAGACGCAGTGCCGTCATCAGCGTGGGCAAGACGGCGGCAGCCTGATCCTTGGTCCTGCTCATCACAGCACCTGTCCGCTGGCCAGAAGGCGGTTGTATCCGACGAAATCGGGCGGTGGAATGGTGACGTGGTCACGGGCACGCACGGCGGGCAAGAACTCGCTCTTCAGTCCGGCGATATCGGGGAGTTCGTTGGCATCGAGGAAGGCCTCGATGCGCTGGGCCAGGGCCTCGACGCAGTTGCCGTTGGCGGCGATATCGAGGAGAGCGACCATGTCGCGGCAGGCCTGTCGTGCGTCGAGTGCGGCATCGAGCGTCTGCCATGCCCGGGCATAGGCATGAGAGGGAAACAAGGCGTCTCGGTAGATCATGTAGCGCAGCGCCTGAGGCTTGCGCTTCAGGTTCGCGACGAAGTGCCGGAAATCGATACTGTGCCGGCCGGGATGTCTGACGCGGATCCGGTTGGTGGTCATCACCCGGTCCGGCCCGAGGAAGAGGTCGATACGGTCGTCAAACAGATGAGCGTGGAGGCGCCGGCCGATGAGGCGCGACGGTACCGAATAGATGACTCGGTCGATGCTGATCGTACTGTTGCGCGTGACGTCCGCGCTGACCAAGGTGAAATCGGTCGTTCGCCGCGGCGGCAGCGGCTTGAGAAGGCGGCGCTCTTCCTCCAAAAGCTTAGTCCGGCGCCGATTCTGCTTGGCAACCTCCTTCTCGACGAAGCGACTATAGTCCTCGATGCTGGCGAAATCGCGGCTGCCCCGGCGGCGCAGAGCCTGGTCGAGGCGCCGCTTCAGGTGGCCATTGGGAGCTTCGATTGAACCGTTCTCATGGGCGACACCTTTGTTGTTGCGCGTCGGCGTCATGCCATAATGGCGGCACAGCGCTTCATAGTTGCGGGTGAAATCGCACTGGGCGTCGGCATTGAGGTTCTTGTAGGCGGCCGAGAGCGAGTCGCTGCGGTGTTCCGCCGGCACACCACCCAGCTTCCACAAGGGCATCCTGCAAATGTTCCGACAAGGCGGTGAAGCTCTCTCCGCCGAGCACGACCGCTGCATGTTCCCAACCGCTACAGGCGAGACGGAAATGGAAGAGGCGATGGCCGAAGCACTCGCCGCCGATGGTGATGCGCAGATCGTCGCAGACGGTGAAGTCCGACAGCCCCTGTCGGCCGATCGTGTGATGCTGCGCGAAGATGATCTCCTTCTCGCCCCCGTTCAGCGCCCGCCACCGGGCAATCCGGCGCTTAAGGGTGCGCCTCACGCCGTCGGGAACGGTATCCTCCCCGAACTCGTCCTGCACGGTCTCGAAGATGGTAACGGACAGGATGCCATCGATCTTGAGCAGCTCTTCTACGCGCGGCCACACCTGTTCGAGAGGGTCTGGCCGGGTTCGCCAGTGGCGCTTGCGGTTCTGCTGGGATGGCAGCTGCGGATCCTTGTCGATCCGGCGTGCAGTACGTTCGCTGATACCGGCCTTGGCGGCCGCAACGGCCTGGGTGTGGTGACGACGCTGAGACATGTAACGATGTACCTGTTAATCGGTGATGTGGGGGCCAGGCATCGGTACCTATCGCTGCTATGTTCGATAGGTGTTCCGATACCACCACCCGGCACCGCCCGATCAGAGTCCCCCGCTCGGGATTCTCTCATCGCCGCCGCGCGTCAAGTCCGCTCTCCGGTCGGGGGCTACGCCCCTCCCTGCAAGCGGACCTGACGCGCGATCCTACCGGCCATCATAGTTGTCGCTCAACCGGCCAACATAATTGTCGCCGCGCACGTGTTTTCGTCGACAACGAATACGTCGACCTTGGTATGATCGATTTGAACAAGCTCAAGCGGCCGCGACGCCGAAAGACTTCCGGGCGTAGCGGTTGTTGCTTTGACGACCTCGCTCTCGCCGCGCTTACGCCCCCTCACCTGCAGATCGATCTCTTCCACGCGGGATTTGATGGTGCGCCAATTTGGGGGAGCAAGACCGGCCGTGGTGCAGTCGATCTGGACCTCCCGAACCAACCGCGCGAAGGAAGGGCGTGTCGGTTTGAGATAAAAGCCTTCAATCGTTCGACGCACAACGGCTTCTCGATCTTTGTCGAGGGCACGATGTCCTTGGCGGCGCCCGCGCTTTCGGTCCATCAGTGAACTTACGGTGCCACCTGCTCGAAACAGCTTGATCATCCTGTAGAGAGTGGCCCGGCTGAGATCCAATTCCCAAGCCAGGTCCGCTACGGCCCGACCGTTCAGGCTTTTTGGATAGCGCTCCAAGAGCCCTCGGATAGCCTCTTCGCGCCGACACGCCTCATTCCAGCGCGCCAGTTCCTCGTAATTCTCGGTATCGTCGCTCATGCAGCCTGCAAAGAACTCACGCCAAACGTTTGGCGGCCAGAATCTCATATTAAGTGCAGTGAGCCAAGCGCGAGTCTCAAATTAAATGCAAAATCTCAGTTTAAGTACACGGCTAAGTACTTGAAAACGCTTACAGCGGAGTCTCATCAATGAATACAGCGCGACAACAGGGGTCACGCACCGGCCCGCGCTGACGGTCGAGACGCTCGATCAGGCCCCCGGTAGATCGCCCTTGACATCGGCCGCAGAGACCGGAACAAATACGGAACATTGGCAGTGCTTCGGACGCGGTGGGTTGGCCAGATTTCTGGCTTTCCCGTTTTCTGTCTGTCTGGCTTTCCGCCTTGCAAGAAAGGCAGATTTCGTTATGATCCCCGAATCAGAGTTCTTCCCGGTCGACGACCGAGATAGGTTGCCCGTCATGGCTGAAAATCGCCTTCGTGCGAGCAAGAAGGACCTGTTGGAAGACAGCGACAAGGGCAGCAGCGGCTCCCTCAATTTCAAAGTCACTCCCGAGTTCAAGAAGGAGTTCAAGGGCTACGCGGTCAGCCAGGGGATTAGCATGGTCGACCTCCTCAAGGAAGGCTTTGCGCTATCCAAGAAACGGCGCAGCCAGTGAGCCACCCCCTTTCCTTTAGCCGGCCAGACCGCGTGACAGCCCAGCATGGTCGAGGGACGACATGACCCTCGATCTGTTCAGCGGTGTCGACGCCGAACCCACCAGTTGGTTCGTCGAACTGGAGCAATCGACTGGCGCAAAGCCTGTCGACGGCCTCGTTCTTGTCGCTGGTTATGTCCCGACGGGACGTCTTCCCGAAGAAGTCGCGACCATGGAAAAAGCGCGACGTTACGGAGCGCACTCGGTGTTTTTCGAAACGGGACGCAATGGGCGAGCCCCCGTCCCGCAGGCCTTCGTCTTCGTCTCTAAGGACGGAAACGACGATCAGGAGTTCGCCGACCTGCATAAGCGGCTGTGGAGCTGGGGTGGCGTTCCAATCCTTTACCGGCGAACTCCTGGTCAGATTCAGCTGTTTCGCTGCGCGCATGACCCGGACTTCATCTCCGCGACCGGCGAGCAGGTCTGCAAGCCCTTCAAGTTCCTCGACATCGGCTCCCGTATCGCCGGGAAGGAAGCATGGTGGGATGCCGAGCGGATTCGCAACGGGACGCTCTGGGATGATCCGGATGCCTGCCGCATCATGCTGTCCGCCCAAAAGGCCGCTCACCGCAAGCTGGTAGATGTCGTCCGTGGACTCAATGACGAACTCAACACCAAGCGCCTGCTGACTGCGCCTTTGCGTCGACGGCTGCTCATCCTGTCCCTGCTGATCGCATACCTCGAAGAGCGCGGTGTTCTCCGGCCGGAGTTCTTTGGTCGCTATGTGAAGGGTGCGACCCGTTTCTTTGAAGTGTTGCGCGAGGGCGATGCACTGGTCGAGATGCTGAAGGCGCTCGAGGATCGCTTCAACGGTCACGTCTTTGCGCTCAAGGATGAGGAAGCCGCGGCGCTGAAGGCTAGCCGGCAGTTGGGTCGGTTTACCAGCCTCGTCGAAGGCTACGAGGATACCGGCGGTCAGCTTAGCTTCTGGCGCCTCTATTCCTTCAAGGATCTGCCGGTCGAGCTCATCAGTCACATCTACCAACTGTTCGTCAGCGACACCGACAGCTCCGTCTATACGCCGCCCACGCTGGTTAGGCTGATGCTCGACGAGGCGTTGAGTTGGGATCGCATCGATCGCTTGATGGCAGGCAAGGGGATCATTCTAGACCCGGCATGCGGCTCAGGCGTCTTCCTCGTCGAGGCGTATAAGCGCCTAGTGCTGCATTGGCGCAGTCGCAATGACTGGGCGAGGCCGGGGGTCGATGAACTGCGCGCGCTCCTCGAGCGCGTTCACGGCATCGACCTGGAACTGGGCGCGGTCGAACTGGCCGCGTTCAGCCTTTGCCTGGCGCTGTGCGACGCTCTCGAGCCGGAGGAAATCCGTGCCAGCGTCAAGCTCTTTCCGAAACTGGCGGATGCCTCGCTCCACAAGCGGTGCTTCTTCGAAGCCAAGGAAGAGGGTCTGGTAAAGGGCCCGGTGGGGGTGCTGATTGGCAATCCGCCCTTCGAGTCGCGCCTTACAACACCGGCCGCAAAACGTGCTTATGACGCCTATGTCAAACAGCACGGCAAACTGGCCGACCAACAGATCGCCTACCTCTTCCTGCACGAGGCCATGGGGATGACCGCCAAGGGCGGTGTCCTCAGCATGATCCAGCCCTCGGGCTTTCTCTACAATCAACACGCCGGCGATTTCCGCGCCAACTTCTTCAAGCGTTGGAACGTACGCGAGATCCTCGATTTCGTTTCCGTCCGCGGTATGTTCAAGAAAGGCGACGCCGATCCGAAGGTTGTGATCGTCGTGGCCCTTGCGGAACCCGCAAACCCAGCCTCGAAGTTGCTGCACACGGTTTTCCGCAGAAACGGACGGGCGAATGCCGAACAAGCGTTCGAGATTGACTACTACGACCTTCACCGCGTGCCGCATGTCAATCTGTCGAGCAACAGCGACATCTGGCGCGCCAACCTGCTCGGCGGCGAGCGCCTTCTGAGTTTCGTTCAGCGTCTACGCAAATTCCGCACGCTCGGCGAATACGCGGCCGAAAGGAACTGGAACAGCGGCGAAGGGTACATCGCCGGCCAGAAGGGAATTTCTAGGCCCGCGGCGCACGTGGTCGGACAGCAGCTGCTGCCCACCAAGGCGCTTTCCGCGAAAGGCCTGGACAGAACCGCGCTCACAAAGGTGCCAAAGGCGCCGATCAAGGATCCGAAGTCGGAGGCGCGCTTCACACCGCCCATGCTGCTCGTGAAGGAGCATCAGGATTTGTACAATGCGATTTGGGAGGAGGGCTACCTTACGTACAAGGACGAGATCGTTGGTTTTGCGGCTCCCAAGCAGGATCTCAAGCGTTTGCGGCAAGTGCGTGATTGGATCACGAGCAACCGATCGACACTGCAAGCTTATGTCGCCGGCACCAGCACTCGGCTCTTCACGCGCCGAGCAACCTCGATCGCAAGCGCCGACGTCATGGCACTTCCCTATCCCGTGGAGGGTTCGCTCGATCTGAGCGCGAACGAGCAAATTCTGGTCGACGACGTGGTGCAGTACTGGCGCGATTTCGTGCGCAAGGGAAGTGACTCCGACGTAATGAAGCTGGATGGCTCGCAGGGGCTACGCACCTTCGCCGAGTGTTTCGCGTCACAGATTAACACCGTCTATCCCGCCGCGCCGCTGTCGGCACTTGAACCACAATCGTGGCCAGGCATTATCTGCCAGCCTTTCGTCTTTGGCAGCGGTAAGATCGACTGGACCGGGGTCGATGAACTGCGGGGCAGGTTGGACAACCTGCTTCGCGAGCAGCGCGGCTCGAGCATCACGGTTACGCGCATTGCCCGGATTTACGACGGCAAGTTTGTCTTCCTGCTAAAGCCCGACCGCCTTCGCTACTGGCTCCGCTCGATCGCGCTGCGGGACGCCGATGACGTGCTCGCCGATCTCCGTGCTCAGGGGTTCTAGGCGTGCTGGCAGATCACCCAGAACCAAGCATCCAATCGGGCGGCCTGGATCCGAACCTTCACCTCCCAGCGGCATGGCGTCTGGCACTTCTCGACTTTATCGCGGATGAGCTCCCGAAATGGCGCGACGATCCCAAGCGTCCGGTTGAAACCGCGGAGACATCACTTACCTCCCGGCTTTGCGCCCACATGAATAGCGCGACCCGAAAGTCTGGAGGATGGGACTTCCTGCAGTTTCGCGTCGAAGAGCCCGATGAACTGGTCGGAGGCCGAAAACTGGATCTTGTGCCCGCTCCGAGCGCGGCGACGATCTGGATCGACGGTCGTGAGTACACTCAGTACACGCCGCTCATTCCCATCGAATGCAAGCGCCTGCCCATTCCTGCCAGCCCGACGCGTGATGAGCGCGAATACCTGTACAGCGCACATTCCTCGACCGGAGGGGTTCAGCGCTTCAAAGCCGGGCATCACGGCGCCGCTCATTTGATTGGTGCGATGATTGGCTACATTCAGTCTCGCGACATCGATTTCTGGGACGCGCAGATCCGCGCGTGGCTACAAGGCTTGGTCGAGACCCCTGTCGATGGCTGGACTGTTGACGACGAGCTTCACGTCACGAAGCACGATGCTGCAGCTCAGTCGGCTTTGCTGGAATCGGTGCACCGACGAAATGGCCTCCCAGACATACGACTCCACCATCTGTGGATTGATATGGCCGGCCGCCCGATCTCCTAGTCCGCAGCACCCGCCCCAACCTATAGCTTTCGCCATGTATAGGTTCCGGGCTGATTGACCTTCTCGCCATGCCCACCCGGCACGCCCTGCCAATGGCACTGGCCCCACGCATTGCCGTATGGCCAGGTCTTGACCTCGACCCGCTCGACGACGAGATAATGCCCCACGTCGGCACTCCATGAGCTCTTCACCGCCTTGAAGGGCAAGACCTCACCGTTCTCGCGCCAGAGCTGAACTATGTTCTTCCAATCCGTAGGAAACTCAGTGTGCAATCGCATTCCAGCCCCTGGCGGTCCGCTGTCGGCTCGCGCGCTACCGGCTGTCCATGGCAACATCTTCGAGGTACTGATGCCACCCGTGCATGACCTCAATTGGCTCGGCCATGATATCCTCCAACAGGTCGATCTCCTTCCTGATCTGGTCAAACATCTCCAGGGCTGCCAGGGCCGGCCGTTTGGCGCCAATCGACTTGGCCCGCTTTCTCCAGCTCTCGAACGGCAACTGCGAGTGTCTGGGTTTCCAGCCAGGCAGCAGGCGGGCATTGAGATCGATCAACACTTTCGTTCCTCGCGCCATCGCGAGCGCGTCCACATCAAGCGGCTTGGGTGGGAGGCCCTTCGCCTTCAGCGCCTTGTCGCCATCGCGGCGAAAGCGAACGATTGCGGCGATCGTGTCAGCTTCCAGCTGGATCGTCCGCAGCGTATCGACAGGGTCGTCTGTTCCCGAGCGTCCCCTGGCGATGATGCCGAAGGCCGACTCCGCCTGGTCGACTCGAAACAACAAATGCGCGCTCAACGCTCGCTCGACCGACATCGGCGGTTGCGGACACGCCGCGAACAACCGATCGCGTAGTCCGGTCATATCGACCTTGGCTCTACGGTACTTCGTGGTTACCAGCTCCGGCAATAGACGACGTGCCGCATCGCTGACCACTTCGGGTTCCCAGCGCAGATGGCGCTGCGCACCTAGGAGCGACTCGAGCAGCCCAACAGCCAGGCGAAAATACAGATTTGCGAGCTGCCCGATGATCGGATCGTCGCGGAGCCCCACATGATAGAGTTGGTTCCGGTACTCGTGCAGGATTGCCATCGCCCGGACCTGATCGGGCGGAATGCGACCGAGCTCTTTCAGAAATTGGATCTTCCTGTCGAAGGCGCGACCACGTGCGTCGCTGCGCTGTTCCGGGGTGAGCCTGTGGGAATTCCTGTGCCGATCCTCGAACAATAGGTCAGCGCACTTTTGATGGCACATGAGCTCCAGGCCATTGTCGACGAGGATCAGTGCGATCCGCCCATTGAGCGGGTGATCAATCGCCAGTTCAGCGAGTGCGCGGTCCAGTTGTTCTACGATGGGAACGATCGATCGCACAGATCTTCTCCTATCGCGCGCCGCGGCCCTGACATTTTCAACTCGCCGCACCTTACATTATTTGACCCGCCGCATTCGGACAGCTTCCGATAGTCAAAAGGAGTTCGCGTCTTGAACAATCCGCTCCCCTTTGAGCTAGTGTCCGCGGTCGAGGCTCTGTGGCGTCACGATGGTCCGGTGGCTGGCAATCTATATGCGGCCCTCGCCTTTGTGAGGCTTCGGGAAGCCTGCCAGCGGCTCTATCAGTCAGCGGGATCGAAGGAAGCCGTGTCGCCCTCAGCCAAGCCCTCTACGGTCTCGGATTTCGATGGAGCGACGACGCACCAGCCCGCTTCGCTGTCTCCCCGGCTATCGCAGCGGGACGCCTTGACCAAGCCTTCAGGCAGACGGAATCGCACTTGGTACATCTCTGTCCGCTTGATCTCGGCGACGATGTCCCCGAACTGCGTTTTGGACCCAATGCCATTCGAAACTTCACGGCAGAGGAGCTGAACGATCTTCTCGACCCCGACGGGTTGTCGCGAAAACGGCCCGGCTGGCGTTTCGACAGCCAGCGCTTCAGCCGGTTTGCGTGGCTTGTCGTCGACGAGATCGTGGTTCTCCCCGGAAAATCCGGGGGTCGCGTTCTCCCCGGACTGTTCGTCGATCTGCGACAGGATTTCGGGCGGATCGAACCGCACAAGAGACGCTTCCCCGCTCCGGTCGAAGCCGCACTCTTTGCGCTACTGACGGCGCCCTGGGAGGATGTCACGAGCTATTCCGACTTGGATTGGCGTCCCTTTCGCGTGCCATGGGTCCATACTCTGTCGAACGATCTGTTCGCGCGCCGACCGACGCCGCCCGATGCCGACACGCTGTCGTGGGAACCGGACTTCTACGAAGATGAGGACGGTGCTATGGTGGAGGTTGAACGACCTATGCGGTTGCCCCTGACCGACGCTGCGATCCCCCAAACAGCCTATCTGGATGATGCAGCCTGGACTGAACTCATGGAGGCTCGACGGTCCCCGCTATTTCATGGCCCGATCGAGCACTTCGCCATCCGGGCATTCGCGGGTGACGGGATCGACGAATTTCTCGCGCATATCACCGTGATCGAGGCAGCGCTGGGACAGCCGATCGACCATGACCCGAGGAAGCGCCCGAAAATCACCGGACAACGGCGCCAGGGCGCGACAGCAAGGGTCGCATGGCGCTTGGCGGAGCTCCTGGACGATGCCTCCGCCGGCGACCGATACCTTGCGCTTTTCAAGCAGAGAATCGATTTCCTTCATGGCCACGCGATGCAGGACATACCGAGTCAGGTTCGACTAGATGCCCGACGGCTTGCGCGCCGATGCGTGTTTGCCTTGATCGGCGCAGCAACCTCACCGTCGCCTCCAGAAAAATGCCTTCCTGAGCGAACTACTGCAACGCGGTTCGTCGCAGGCTTTGGACCAGAATGCCGCGGGTGGCGGCCTCGATGACTCGCGTATTTGATTGGAGGCTCTGTGTGGTAGAGGACGTGGATTTGGCAAATGTCGGCGCATCGTCCGAAAGGTTCTTTCGGCTCTACCAGACGCACTGCGTCTCGCCGAGCCGCGACACACTGTTTTCGCTCCTGGAGCCTCACCGTCCCAATGGAGGCCCAGCTGGTCGACGATCCTTTCGAGCCGATCGGCGCTGGCGATTGGCGGCTGCAGCGCCAACTGCCGCCAGGCGCCAAAAATGGCGCCGGCGGGACCGGGGTCGGCGCCGGCCGGGCAATGCTGCCAGGCGTCACGCAGGGCGGCTTCGTCCTCGGCGCGGCCAGCGAGCCGCATGCTGGCGGCGGCGCATTTGAGCGCCAGCCGCTGACGCCAGGCGCCGACCCAGGCCGGCTGAGCGCGGGCAAGCGTGTCGAGCGAAGCCAGGGCGGCGCCGGCCCGGAAGGCGGCGTCCGCATCGTTGAGCGCGCCGGCGCTTGTCAGCGCCCAGGCCGGGACGGTGGGCGGCACGGCGGGACTGGCGGTCGCGGGATCAAGGCGAATCATGCTTTCGAGGGTAAACTGCTCGTGCGCTTTTCACCATCATTTTCGCGCCAAAACGCACAGCCTGTCGTCGGCGCAAAACGAATGATAATGTTGCATTATCATTCGTTTTGAAAAACGCGCTCAGAGATGGCCCTGTCGCGCGCGTTTCATCGCCGGACAGCCCCATTTCCGCGCCAGATCGACGAGAATTCGCGTTCATTGAGCGGACCGGGTTGCGCTTGATCCCCGGACAGAGGCAGCGGTAGCCTCTCTCGTCGACCAGAATGCGGAAATCGACGCCAATCGGGCTTGCGGACGAAATCTCGCGCAGCCCTGTGCGGTCGGCTGGAGCGGAATTCGTGAGACTGCGTGAAAAGCGCGTGGGTCTCATGAAATCTGCATCGGTTTTCGTGAGACTGTGCACAGTGCCCGGGCTCGCTTCCGCTCGGCCAAGAGCCCGGCAAATCACCGCCGCCGGGGCCTTGGAAATGACGCCCCGCCTTGCCTGCCCCCTCCCCTCTTCCGCAAGCACTCGGCCGCCGGCGGACGTCACTCCGTGCGCGCCACGCTCCGGTGCGGACCGGTCGCAACCTCGCCGCGCGCGATCGCCACAAAGCGGCGCTTCACCGTGGCGAACAGGCCCGGCGTCAGCGCGCCGTAATAGCCGCTCTCGCTGTCGACGGCGCGCAGATCCGGGCCCGGCCAGACAAAGCGGTTGCTTTCGGTCAGCACGATCCAGGAGCGCTCGTGGTCGAGCCGCAGTCGGTTCTTGACCTCAGGCGGAATCTCGATCGCGTCGGCCGGATCATCTGGCGGCGTATGCGTGATCGGCAAGACGCGCACCACCGGCTGGCCCTCCTCCGTCGTCTGGACGATCGCCAGGACCAGGCAGGGTCGGTCCTTGTCGCCCTCCTCCCGGCCTTCGCGGTGCTGCCAGTCCCACAGGTAGGCGTAGCGAAAAACCCAGCCGACCCGGACCTCAGTCGGCAGCATGCTTGCCGGCGGAGGCGTTGAGTTGCTCGCTCTCCGGCGTCATTTCCGACGCTTCGATCGCGGCGATCTCGGCCTCGCTCAGATCGACCGTGCGCTGGACGCGACGGTCGCGCTTCGACAGCCGCAAAAAGTCCTCATAGGCCATCAGGACGGTGCGCGGACGGCCGTTTTTGGTGATCACCACCGGCTCGCGCACGGCGGCATCCTGATAGGCGCCGAAATTCTTGGAGACTTCGGCGGCGGTGACGGTGGAACTCATCAGTCAACTCCTTTGTTCCGTAATATACGGAAATCCCGGTAATCCCGCAACAAGTTTTCGCCATAACCCTTCCCCCGCCCGCATGCCGGACGCAGCTTCAATTGAAACCATCCTGGCCGGCTCGATCCTGCCTCGGCGGGCGCAGGCATCATCCCTGCCCTCGCGGCAGCCTTCCCGGGCTTTGAATTCAGCTCTGCGCATATCGGCGACGATGATTGGCGCGCGACACCCGCTCAGTCATTCGCCCGGACGCGGCATTGGCTCCCGGGCACTCCAGTCGAAGAGGAAACCCGCCGCGCGCTGCAACGGTAATCTCGAAGTTATCCCGCGGCCCGCGAGCGACATGACGCGCGCGGGCAACGTCGCGTGCGACGAGCAACAAAGTGCTGCGCGTTTTGCAGGTGATCGTTGGTGGACAAATCGGCCCGTAGATCGCACCTTAGGTCGCACAGAATCGTACGCCATGACATTCCGACAACGAGATTGATGGGCAATCCCCGCCATTTTATGAAACGCACCGATCCGGCCGAGACCGATGATTTGCCGGACATTGTCGATCTCGTGATGGAGATGGGCCATCCGACGCAGCATGAGCAGCGCGGTGGCGACGAGGGAGTCCCCTCCCCTTCTCTGCCGGTTCGAGCAAAGCGACAAGAACGGTTGCCAGGGCACGTCGAGCGCCTGGCGGAGCGCGCCCGCGACTATGTCGAGGCGGCGAGCTCAGCCAACACACGTCGCGCCTACGCCGCGGATTGGAAACATTTTTGCGCCTGGTGCCGTCGCCAGTCTTTTGAGCCGCTGCCTCCGGACCCGCAGATCGTCGGTCTCTACATCACAGCGCAGGCCTCGGCGCGAGGAGCAGACAAAAAGTCGGTATCGACGATCGAGCGTCGCCTGTCGTCCTTGACCTGGAACTATGCACAACGCGGCCAGCCGCTCGATCGGAAAGATCGCCATATCGCCACCGTGATGGCCGGTATCCGCAACAAACACGCCTCCCCTCCCCGGCAGAAGGAGGCCGTGCTGCGACGATTTGGTCGCCATGCTGGAGACCCTCGACCGCGGCACGCTGCGGGGCTTGCGCGACCGCGCCATGCTGCTCCTTGGCTTCGCCGGTGGTCTGCGGCGCTCCGAAATCGTCGGTCTCGATGTCGGCCGCGACCAGACGGAAGACGGCAGCGGCTGGATTGAATTTTTCCCGGACAAGGGTGTGCTGGTGAACTTACGGGGCAAGACCGGCTGGCGCGAAGTCGAGGTCGGCCGCGGCTCTTCCGACGCCACCTGCCCGGTCGTCGCCCTGCAGACCTGGCTGAGACTGGCCCGCATCGCGCATGGGCCGTTGTTTCGGCGCGTTACCGGCCAGGGCAAAGCCATCGGTGCGGACCGCCTCAACGACCAGGAAGTCGCCCGCCTGGTCAAGCGCACGGCATTGGCCGCCGGCGTGCGTGGCGATCTGTCCGAGGGCGAGCGCGGTCAGAAGTTTTCCGGGCATTCACTGCGCGCCGGCCTCGCCTCCTCGGCCGAGGTCGATGAGCGCTATGTGCAGAAGCAACTCGGCCACGCCTCCGCAGAGATGACGCGCAAATACCAGCGCCGGCGCGATCGGTTCCGTGTCAATCTCACCAAGGCAAGCGGGCTGTAAGGGCAAAATGCCCGCTCTCTGTCCTTCTGCCAAATCTCTCGAGGCTTAAATGGCGTGGCGCGTCAGCTACTGAATATTGGTCCACCCCTTTACGCTGACACGGCATCCCCTGAAAAAAATCGCTTGGTCGTTTGGCCGCTGGATACACTCATCCCAGGGGTAGGCACGATCTTGCATCCGACAATGCAGTCCATTGAGTTTACTGTCGCCGCGTACATCACTTCGCCTGCCAACTCGACTTGTTGCCGATCCGTCCGAGACCGCCTGTGACACTCAGCACAAGGCACTGAGAATGACGAATAGACTTGCCGTGCAGTCGCAGGGGCCCTGCTGGTCGCAAAGACGCTGAACGCTGACATTCGACGATCAGGCGAGACACATGCCGCAATGGTGGCCGACGGTCCGTGAGTGGGAGGGCTGGGTACACGTTTGTTGGGGAGAGGATGCACGGGCTGGCGATGTCAAAGCAGATAGGGAGCCAAATTCCAATGCGTAGGGGTGAACTCTGATTCTCCCGCTGTCAGTCAGCTGTTGCGATTCGCGACGATTGGACCCGCCTAGATGCCTCAAAGGATTCCGAGTTAGCCGCGGCTAACTGCAGATAAGCTCGTCGTTTGAGCCCGTTAGTAATCTGTTAACCCTTAATTTGTTGCAGGATAGAAAGAATCGGGCATAGTCTCGTACTTGCGGAGTCTTTCGCATTCTCGCAAAAATTCCGCAACTGACGTTAAATTGGAAGAAGTCGATGGGCATCCCCGCAACCATAGAGGCCAGCGCGCCACAAGATGAGCTAAAGACGCTCATTCAGCGGCACTCCGCTGCGTTGGCTAACCAGCTCCAAGCCCACCACCTCAGCACTTTCCCACCAAACGCTGAAAAGGGGATACGAAACTTCTCCCCAGCTGAAACAGCAAAGCTCATAGGAATCACCGAAGGTTACCTTCGACAAATCGCTACTGAAATGCCGGACGATGTCTCGACCATCTCGACCGGTGGCCGTCGATCCTACCCGGTCGAGGCCATACACCAAGTTCGCAAATACCTCGACTCCGGAGCCCGTGGAAACCGTCGTTACCTACCTTGGCGCACAAACGACGAGCAGCTTCAGGTCGTGACAGTCATGAACTTTAAGGGAGGGTCGGGAAAAACGACTACCACAGCGCACCTCGCCCAATATCTGGCGCTGAGGGGCTATCGTGTCCTCTCGATTGACCTCGACCCGCAGGCCAGTCTCTCGGCGCTTTTCGGACACCAGCCGGAACTCGACGTCGGCCCCAATGAAACCCTTTACGGGGCGATCCGATACGACGACGAGAAGCGTCCGACTGCGGAAATCGTTCGTGCGACCTACATTCCGGACCTTCATTTGATACCCGGCAATCTCGAGCTCATGGAGTTCGAGCACGATACCCCAAAAGCGCTCATGGCTCGGGCGCCGGGTGACACTCTTTTTTTCGCCCGGATCGGTCAAGCGCTCTCACAGGTGCAGAAGCTTTATGATGTTGTGGTGATCGATTGCCCCCCGCAGCTTGGATTTCTAACCATGTCGGCGCTGACGGCAGCAACATCTGTCCTAATCACGGTGCATCCGCAGATGCTCGACGTGATGTCGATGAACCAGTTCCTCGCTATGACCGGCGATTTGCTTGACGAAATCAGCAGGGCAGGCGCGTCGTCGCAATACCTATGGATGAAGTACCTCATAACGCGGTTCGAACCGAGCGACGGTCCGCAGAACCAAATGGTTGCATTCTTGCGCTCGATCTTTGGAGACCATGTACTCAATCATCCAATGCTAAAGAGCACCGCCATTTCAGACGCCGGGCTCACCAATCAGACCATTTTTGAGGTGGACCGAAGCCAGTTCACGCGCTCGACTTATGATCGGGCGATCGAATCGGTCGAACAGGTCAATTCGGAGATCGAGGCCCTCATCAAGAAAGCGTGGGGGAGAGGTTCATGAGTCGGAAGCAGATTTTTGCAAACCTGACGCCCGTCCCGTCGGAGTCTGGCTATGAAGCTGCTGGTGAAGACCGGCAGGATACGTCAACGCCGCGCCGGCCATCCCGAATGCGGCCATTGATGGGTTCGCCAGATCTGATCGAAGACGGTGGACGTTCTCCCGTTGGCGCACTGGGGCAATCCCTCGGCGAGTTGAGTGAGCGCGCCAAGCGAGCTGACGAAATCGAAAAGAAGCTCATTTCAGGCCAGGTCATGGTCGAAATGGACCCAACGATCATTGAGCCCTCGTTCATTCCGGATCGCATGCCGACGGATGATGAGGACTTCAGAGGATTCGTCGAAGCGATAGGAAGGGAAGGGCAGCAGGTTCCAATCCTAGTGCGGCCTCATCCTGAAAAAACAGGAAAATATCAGGTTGCGTTTGGACATCGCCGACTGCGCGCTGCACTAGAACTAGGCATCCCGGTTAAGGCAATCGTTCGTAGCCTTACTGACCGGGACCTCGTCGTAGCCCAAGGCCAGGAGAATAACGAACGCCAGGACCTCTCCTATATCGAAAAAGTTCGCTTCGCGCAGAAGCTCGAACAACAGTTTCCGCGGGACGTTATCATGTCTGCACTCTCGGTCTACAAGAGCGACCTTTCGAATATGCTATCGGTCGCCGCCAAGATACCGATCGACCTTATCGATGCGATTGGCCCAGCGCACGGAGTCGGACGACGCAATTGGATGGCCCTCGCGGATGCACTCGAATCTGACAAGCAACGAGTCCAGAAAGTGCGCGAAGTTGCCGGCCAGGTAGAATTTGCATCGCTCTCGTCGAAAGAACGGTTTGAGACTGTCGCTCAGTCATTGCGGGACGCTCCGCTACCTCGCGAAGCAGAAGCCCTAGTATCCTCGTCCGGGAACGAGATCGGGCGGCTCGTCCAAACCAAGCAAAAGGTCACGCTCACGATCGACCGGCGCACGTCGCCGGAGTTCGCTGAGTTTGTTATGCGTGATGTGCCCCGCCTCTTCGACGACCATCTGAAGAGTCGATAGGTATCAACACGATGCGAGAAAGATAGGAGTTTTAACCAGAGCAAAAGAAAAAGGCCCCCGAAGCAACGTCCGGAAGCCCTTCTCCAAGTTAGCACCTAGAGAATCGCATTTCCGCGAATCACAGTCAAGGGTCCCGTTAGGGATTACCGTCGTTTCGGCGAGCGAATTTCTTTTGCCTAGCGATAGGTGGAAGAAAATGGGGACACATATCTCAACGACGCCCTTCGGGCGGCGGCCGATGACGCTTGGCATGATTTCAAGCCAAGTGGCCGCAAAGGCAATACCGGCGGACCTGACGGTTCACAAATGGCATGTCTTCCAGAACATCAAGGAAGCCAGAGGCGCCTTGGGCGCCACCGATCGCGCGCTGGCCATACTTGACGCCCTACTTTCGTTTCATCCGGAGACCGCGCTCTACGGTGATAGCGAGCTGATCGTCTGGCCGTCCAATGAGCAGTTGATCGGGCGCGCCAATGGCATGCCACCTGCGACGCTACGGCGGCACCTGGCCGTCTTGGTGGAGTGCGGCTTAATCATCCGTAGGGACAGCCCCAACGGCAAGCGCTACGCCCGGAAAGGGCAGGGGGGCGAGATCGAGCAAGCCTACGGCTTCGATATCTCGCCGATCGTGGCGCGCGCGGCGGAGTTCAAGGAGCTAGCGGAAGTCGTCCGAGCCGAGAAGAAGGCCTACCGGGTCGTCAAGGAACGGCTAACCATATGCCGCCGCGACGTTGTCAAGATGATAGACGCCGGCATCGAACAAGGCGTTCCGGCAAATTGGGGCAGGGTCCAGCAAACCTATCAAGCCATCGTAAGCCAGATTCCCCGTACAGCCCCCCGCCAAGCCCTCGAAGCAATCGCCGCCGAGCTCGAGGACCTCTGGGCTGAAGTGCGTGAGGCATTGGAATCATTCGTAAAAACAAAGAATATGAGCGCCAATGAGTCTCATAACGAGCGCCACATACAGAATTCAAATCCAGACTCTAAATCTGAATCTGAAAGTCGCTCACGAAATAAGCAAGAAGCGAGCGGCAGCGCTGCGGAAACCGACAACGTGCGGAGCCTGCCGAGGCGCGAACTGCCGTTGGGAATCGTGCTGGATGCCTGCCCGAACATGCTCTGGCTGGTGAAGGGCGGCAGCGGAATTCACAACTGGCGTGAATTTCTGGCGGCCGCCGAGGTTGCCAGGCCGACCATGGGCATCAGCCCGAGCGCCTGGGAGGAAGCGCGAACCGCGTTGGGTGAGCAGCAGGCGGCGATCACCATTGCCGCGATCTACCAGCGGCAAGACCAGATCAACAGCGCCGGCGGCTATTTGCGCAGCCTGACGGATCGGGCCAAGGCCGGAAAGTTCTCGGTCTGGCCGATGATAATGGCCCTGCTGCGGGCAAAGCTCGATGCGTCGAAAGCCGCCGGAAACGGAGCTGAAGCCGCTGCCGTCGATCTGGACATAGCGGGGAAGGTCGTTCGCACCGAATCGCGACTGGAAATTAGCGATGCATTGCGCCGCAGCCTCGACAAGCCGGGGCGCGGATCATGATGAGCCGAGCAGGCTCGATCCGCGCCATGGCGCTGGACAGTGGCTGGAGCGCTTGTTGGTAAGAGCGCCATATGCGAGCATCGAGGACATGAAAAACGAACACGACCGGGAACCGTCGCCCGATGAAACCCCCGTGATGGTGTGGTGGAACTCTCTTACCGAGGCCGATCGTGCGGATTGGCTGGCGCGTGCCGGCAGCGCCGTTCCAGCCGATGCCTGGGCGGCGTACAAGCGGAGCGAAGATCTTGATCGTCAGCCGCGGATCGTAAACTAAGACCTGTCCTGCAATGGGATGGAACCATTCACGGTGTGAGCGGTTCCGCGGGGAGACCAAGCCGCCTGATCGAGCAGGTTCTCGATCGGGCGGCTGTGTCGTCGTCGGTGAGGATCTCGGCCAGAACCTCGCGGCGGTTATACGGCAGCACCGAATCCAGTGTGTCGAGGGCCTCGGCGCGGCGCAGCGTTGCGTCGGAAGCGGGCTTGGGCAGATGCGCGTCCATCGCCGTGCTCAAAACAGATATTTTGCGTCGGCCCAGGCGAGCAGCACCGCCGCATCCCGGTCGGGCAACCGTATGCGTCCGGCACGAAGACCTTCGGCGATCGCGTCGCCGATGTCGGGATCGACCCAACGTGCGTCATGGAGAAAGAACCAGGCGAACGGCAGGCCGATTTTTTGGTCGATCGCCTCGATGCGTCTCCATCAGCCGATGCACGGAGACAGCTTCATCGGCAAGGAGTCGCTCGGACGGCATTTTGAGCGGCCGCGGAATAAAGCCGATCTCGCGTTTTTGGCCATAACCCTCGACGTCGTGGATGTCGAAGGCCCAGTGCCCAAAAATCCGGTGGGCGGACGCGCTCGAGCGCTCCCAGTCGGCGAAAAAGCGATTTTCGGGGGGGACAAAATCGAACCAGCCGGGATTGGCTTCCAGGAACGGAATGTCCCTCACACTCTCAGAGCCGACCTCGTGGATGACGCGGCTTTCCAGTTCGGGCCGGCGGGCCTCTCGCTGCTCGCGTTCGATGCGGGTGTCGGTTTTAATTCCCGATTTCAATTGAAGCGCTAAGTTGAAAATCGGGTCCGCATTTTTGACCTAACGATTTCACTTCCCCTGCAGGGGAGGGGGCTTTCAAAGTCCTGACGCCTTGGTGGGATTGGTGCGGAAGCGGTCGCGCCGCCGCTGATACTTGCGTGTCATCTCGGCCGAGGCATGGCCGAGCTGCTTCTGGACGTAGCGCTCCTCGATGTCGGCCGAGGAGGCGAGGCCGGCGCGCAGCGAGTGGTCGGAGAACAGCAGCCCACGTTCTTCTTCCGGAAGATCGGAGCGGACGCCGGCGGCGAGCGCGGTCTGCTTGACCAGGCGGGCGACGTGCTTGTCGGAGAGCCGCTCGACGTCGACGGTCTTGTTGTCCTTGAAGATGCGGCGGAAGAGGGGCCCCCTGGTGATGCGACCGAGCGGATCCAGCTCTCGAGGGCGACGACAGGGCAGGTCTGGTCGGAAGCGCCGCGGCCGACCTCGACCTCGCGCCAGCCGGTCTTGCCGCGCAGCGTCACCAGAACGCCCTGGCCGGGAAAGAACTCGATCCAGCCATGGCCATCGCTCTTGTCTTCGCGCACGACGTCCAGACCGACGATCTCGGAGCGCCGCAGGCCGCCGGCGAAGCCGAGGAGCAGGACGGCGCGATCGCGGAGACCCCTAAGATCGTGACCGAGCGTGGCGATCATCGCGATGAGA
The DNA here is from genome assembly GCF_053714255.1 of Mesorhizobium sp. 43Arga. NCBI lineage: Bacteria > Pseudomonadati > Pseudomonadota > Alphaproteobacteria > Hyphomicrobiales > Phyllobacteriaceae > Mesorhizobium > Mesorhizobium sp. 43Arga. Next base: position 3,868 of record NZ_JBSKBO010000027.1, on the reverse strand, counting down.
TCGTCGCCGAGGACGGCTTCTTTCACGCGCGGCGGCTTAGCATGCTTGCGGCGGATGCCGGCGAGTACGGTGGCGATGTGGCGATCGGCCCGGTCCATGGAAAGGCCGCGCTGGGTAAAATTCCAGGAAAGGCCGGAGAGACGGCGCTCGATCGTCGAAACGGACAGCGCCGGGGCGCCGAGCTTCGCACCGCCGGCGGCGCAGGCGCTGATATAGAGCCCGATCACCTTCGAATCGGGGGGCAGGGGGTCGAAGCCGTTGCGCCGGCACCAGGACGTGAAATGCTTCCAGTCCTTGGCGTAGGCGTCGCGCGTGTTCTCCGATCTGGCGTTGTCGGCATAGTCCCTGGCGGTCTCGACCAGATCCTCTACGCGCGCCGGGACGCGAGGTGTGGGCTGGCCCATCTCCATGACGAGGTGGACGATATCGGGCATGTCGCCCTCAAGAGGGTCGCCGTCGAGCGAATTCTGGGCCGGGATTGACGGGCGGTGCGGTTCCCTAGGAAAAAGTTGGCATAAACCGCACGCGTCGACTATGCTCGGCGGCATGGATTCGCGCTCCCACTCCGCTCTCGAAGCTGCTGTTCCGTCGGCGCCCGTGCCGCCGCTGCCAGTCTGGGGTTTGTCGCGCGATCGCGATGTGAGCGAGGCGGACGCCGCCTTCGCCGCCGGCATCGCCCTGAAAGCGCTCGACGATCTCGTCCACGCCGAGCCGTCTTGGGCTGGCTGCTGGCGCCAGCGGCTGGCGCTCCGATGCGCGCTGGCCGCCGTGCAGCTGATCGGCCGCAACGAGGGCGAAGCGGGCTTGCGTGACGCGGTGGCTCTGACCGCGCCCGGCGACGATCCCGGCCCGGCCGGGACGATGGTTTTGGCCTTCCACAAGCTGGCGGCGAAAACGCGACCGATCGGCAGCAAGGTCTTGCAGGACCTGGCCGCACTGATCGGCTTGCGCAGCGACGGTCTGGACGAGATTGCCGATCGTTCGACGCCGCGCTGCAATCCGGCCGCTCAGCGCCCTTTGCCGTCGCTGACCTGGTAGCAAAAATCTGCGCCGCCTGACCCGACGCCGAAATTCTGGCCTGGTGGCTGGCCGATCGGCTGCTGGCGGAAATACTCGGCTGGACGTGTGGCATGCCGCTGTTGATGGGTGAACGCTACAGCGCGGCGTTCAAGACGATCGGCGGCGGCGGACGGGTGCGACCGGGCGAGCCCGGCTTTGCCCGGGCCGTGTGCCTGGCGCTGGTCGCGGCCACGGTCGAGGCTCTGCGGCAGGCCAATGACATCGGCCGGCGGGCCGAGAAACTGCTGGCGGCGGCGCCAAAAGTGCGGACCAAGGGCGCCGGCGTCGTCATTGAAAAGCTGCTCGACGAGGATGCCGTGCCGGCCGCAGCGCCGGGCAGCAATCTCTCCCGCTGGGCCGCCACCCGGCTGTTTGAACGGCTGGAAAGTTTTGGCGCGGTGCGTGAACTCTCCGGCCGGACCTCGTTCCGGATTTTTGGATTGTGAGGTGGCCGGTATGAGCGCGACGACGCAGCCACGCCGCAACGCCAAAAAGAATCCCCAGGACGATGTCCTGTTTGACCGGGAACTCGAGGATCTGCCGCGGGAGCTGCGCTGGCGCGAATGGATGCTGAGGCTGGAGGCCGTGATTTTTGCCGCCGCGGAACCGGTCAGCCGCGAGACGCTGGCGCGGGTGGTCGGCAAGGGCTGCAGCATCGATCTCGTCATCGACGATCTACGCGAGGAGTTGCGCGACAGGCCTTACGATATCGTCGCGGTCGCCGGCGGCTGGCAGCATCGAACGCGTTCGCGTCACGCCGCGGCGGTTCGCGCCTCGCAGGCGCCGACGCGGTCGTCCTCGGTGTCGCTGTCGGAGCATGAGGCCGCGCTGCTGGCGGCGATCGCCTATCTGCAGCCAGTGACGCGCGGCGAACTTCGAACATGTTCGGAAAGGAGGTGAGCCGCGACACGATCGCCAGCCTGCGCGACGCCGGCTTCCTCGGCTCCGGCCCGCGCAGCCCGACACCTGGCGCGCCCTACACCTATGTGACGACGAAGCATTTCCTGTCGTCGTTCGGTCTCGAGACGCTGCGCGAGCTGCCCGATCTCGAGCGGCTGGAGGACGCCGGTCTGCTCAGCCGACAAGCGCTCGAGGAGGTTGCACTTGCGGTGCAGGAGAGCGAAGCGTCTGAGGGCGACTGAGAGCACGATTTATCGAATAGCTCAGGTTCGGCCTGTCTCATGCGTTCGATCGACGACGTCGACCACGCTCCATAACACGCGCATAAGCTCCGAGCAGGGCTGCCACTTCCACGGGCTTTGGCTGGACGATCGGCTGAAGCGGGTGGCCGTGGCGGATGGCTGCGCGCCTTCCAGAATTCCATGTGGAGCAAGATTGTTTGCATGGGAAGGCGACGACTTCTCCCGCCTTTTCATATTCGGCGTAGCAGTAGTGGGCAGGTGCTACGCGCCGAATGACGGATCGGCGATCAATCAGCTGTGGTGTTCTTGCGGGTCCGCTTCGCAGGCCCTGGCTTTTCTGCTTCCTTGGGTTTGCGGCCGAGACCCATGGTCTTGGCCAATGCCGAACGTGCGGCTGCATAGTTTGGCGCGACCATCGGATAGTCCGCCGGCAGCCCCCTTTTCGCGCGGTATTCGTCCGGCGTCAGGCCATAGTCGGTAGACAGATGGCGCTTCAGAGATTTGAACTTCTCGCCGTCTTCCAGAACGGATCGCCCGTGATTTGACTGGCTGCCGTCGATGACGACGCGATCCGGTCGGCCATGACGCTCCAGCGCCTTTCTGAAGAAGCGCTTGGCCGCCGGCAGGTCGCGCTGCTCGCTGAACCAAAACTCGACTGTCTCGCCGACACTGTCGATGGCGCGATAGAGGTACATCCACTGGCCACGCACCTTGATGTAGGTCTCGTCGACATGCCATTTGCCGGTCACGCTACGCTTGCGCCGGTTGAAACGCTCGAGCAACAAGGGCGAGAAACGAACGGTCCAGCGGTGGATGGTCGTGTGATCGACCGTAATGCCGCGCTCGGCCAACATTGCACCCTCCGAAATGATCGAAGGCTCCGCGTGCGCTGGTACCTTGCAAAGCAGGATCACAGATTGGCCGAACTGACGGCCTTTTCAAAAGGTTGCAACAGATCCCGAGGACCAACACGCCCGGCAGATGGTCAAAACTGCGGCTTGATCCTGTCCGGTCCCAGGGGCGCACTCCAGCTTTTTGGTAGGATTGTCCAATAGGCCGGCTGTCTTTATGTGTCATACCTAGACGGCGTGAAATCTCTCCTCCAGACAATTTCCCGTTCGACCCGACGTCAAGACACAAATAATGTTGCGGGTCGGATCCAAGCATTCGTCCGGTGTCCGTCACAGAAAGTCGGGTCTCATCGGGGCTAAAGAGGTTCCTTTCGAATCCTGGGTTTGCAGCAGCGGACGGCTCATATCGCCCCCCAGTTGCCTCATGATGATGATCGGTATTGATCCAGATCGAGATGAAGGATCCTGCATTCATAGAAAGCTGAACGAATCGCGGGGCGACGATGCCGGGCATCAGCACCTCTGTCGTCAAAAGAGCTGTTCTGCTTGACCCCATAGCACTCAACGACCCGCGGAGCGCTCTCTGCTTCTGAAGGAAGCGATTAGGTCCGCTCGGGCTTGATCGGAGGCTTGGCTGATGGACGTTGTGGTTGCTTCGCTCAGCTGCCGCCCCATGGCGAGGCTTTGCGGATTATCAGTCCTCTGCCTCTTCGCCGGTACCAACAGCGCTGTGCAATGTTCGTTGTTGATGATCATGCCCCCGCTGCTCACGAGGTTGCTCCTGTCAAGTGTACTCGTCAGCTCGTCCTGGGCCTC
>NZ_JBSKBO010000026.1:0-31085 GCF_053714255.1 Mesorhizobium sp. 43Arga | reverse complement strand
ACTAGCCTAGTGACTGATTCCGAAGTTTGAGCCATTTCGTTTTGGCGTTCGGCGGTCTGAAATGTGGTCAAACAGAAGTGTTGATGGTCTTGAGAATATCGTCGGCCGACTTAGGTCATCTGAATGGCTTGGGATCGGGGTTGACGGCTTTGATGTAAGTTCTGATGGCCGCCTCCAACACGTTTGTCGATCTATGGACGCCACGCCTGACCTGCTTTTCGGTCAGGTCGTCGAAGAAGCGTTCGCCCCGCCGCTCGCTCAGTCTGATGGTGCGTTCGATCAGCGCCCTATAGTGACGACCCCGGATCTGTCATAGCACGATGGATGGTGTGCTCGCCACGGCCATCGCTCGCTCGCCTGCTCTAGTTAGGCCAATGTCGTACGGTGATTGCGATCAGCTCGCGGTAAAGTGGATCCGATTTGGTCGGCCGCGCGTGAACTGGATTTTGCTGGCGCGCTTCTTGGCTGCTCGGCAATGATCCGCCATGAGGAGCCGGCGCCGCCGACCGCCATCAATCTTCTAATGGCCAGCACTTGAGACACGAGCAAACGCGTCGTCGAGTGCGATCCTGTGGCAGTCCGAATTTGTAGCTGAAGAAGACGGTTGCCAATTAACCGAATCATATCAGGCTTAAACGTGCACCGCCCATGCAAGTCCTGGGCGTCAACCGTTGTCGTTCGACGTTCTGGGTCGGCCGTGTCCAGTCTAATACGTCTATGTTCGGGACCCGACACACAGAGGGGCAAGCATTCCGCCGGCGCAAGGTGAAACACGCGAGTTTTGGCCTCTTGCTCGCACCACCTGTTCAGCGGCACGCCGATTGCAGCGACACGGTGAATATCCATTCCCGACCTTGGCGGTGTCGCAATCTCTTGCCTAAGGGGCTACATGAAACTTGCTCGAACCATCCAAATCAATGGGATAAATGCCGCATCGTTGAATGCGCTTCCGTGTCGCGGGTGCCCGGTGTCATTGCCCCAGCAGTGGCAGGTTTCGCGGCGAGCGGGAGGGATGCGGCCTTGGATAGGTTTCGTGATGCTTCATAAAGTCCTGCGCACCTCCTTCCGCGTCGAGGAAGGCGAGCCGTTCCAGCCGATCAGGACGGCGGACGTCGGCCTACTGCTGCAACGAAACGATCCGAGGGTAGCAGTGGATGTGGAGACTACCCTTGCGGATTTGATGTGCCTTGAAGCGCAGGAGGCGTTCGACCTGAAAGTGCGGGGCTCAGATCAAATCTGAGCGAATGAACGTGACAGCAGACAAACATCCAAGGAGTAGCTCATGCAGGTAGCCATCGTGTCGAACAGCGATTTTGCGGGCGTGATTAACCGGTTCGGTCAACCTTATCCTAAGCCGCCGCAGCCTTGGCCACTGGGAGTCTACAGGACAGCAGAAGGGGTGGAGGCGGCACTTCAAGAGGGCGGCCACGAGACACTCTTGTGTGAAGGCGATAAAGGACTGCTCGCTACGCTCGATCGGTTCATGCCACCCGATTCGCAAGGCCGTCCCTCGGGTGTCGTCTTCAACTTGGCGGAGGGCACCCATGGCGAGGACCGTGTCACACAGGTTCCGGCTATGCTTGAGATGGCCGGTGTTCCGTACACCGGATCGAGCCCGCTCGGGCATGGAATGATGTATGATAAGGTCATCAGCAAGACGCTCATCCGCGATCTCGGAGTGCCGACGCCGAAATTTCGCGTAATGCATCGCGGCACCGAGAATGCCGGCGATTTGCGATTCCCGGTGGTAGTGAAGCCGCGTCACGAAGACTGCAGCCTCGGATTGCAGCTGATAGATGAGTATTCGAAGTTAAGGCAGGCCGTGGAAATGATCGTCACGCAGTATGCGCAGGATGCGCTCGTGGAAGAATACATCGAAGGGCGGGAAATCTGTGTTGCGCTGCTCGGAAACGAGGATCTCGAAGTGTTGCCTCTGGTTGAGCAGGACTTCGGCGATCGCGAAAAGCGTCTTATGAATTGGGAAGCGAAATTCGTGCCGGCCGCAGCGGTGCCGAAGATTTGCCCGGCGCAAGTCGAGAGTGGGCTTGAGACGATGTTACGGGATTTTTCGGTTGCGACCTTCCGTGCCTGCCATTGCCGAGACTATGCCCGAGTCGACTTCCGGATCGACCGCTCCGGCCGCCCCTTTGTTCTGGAGATCAACTCCATGCCGACACTCGATATGAGCTCCTCTTATTCCGTGGCCGCAGCGACTGCCGGACACAGCTTCTCGAGCTTGGTCAATCGCATTCTCGATATCGCTCATACGCGGCATTTCGGAATCGGCATCCCCTAGGCCGTGGTGACGATTTAACGGCTTGGGATTCCCAAGGAGGTGCAAATCAGATTCAACGCTGATTTTTGGAGATCGGCGATGGACTGCGACGCGCTTCGGGATGACCAGTGGGAACGGATCAAGGGTTTTGTGCCCGGCGGCACGAAGGGTAAGCGTGGGCCGCGCACGGATAACCGCAAGTTCCTGGACGCGCTGCTGTGGATGGCGCGTTCGGGCGGGCGCTGGCGGGACCTGCCGGAGCGGCTTGGCGATTACCGTTCGGTGAAGCGGCGCTACTATCGCTGGATCGAGATGGGTGTGTTGGACGACATGTTGGAAAGGTTGGCCCGCGAAGCCGACCTGGAATGGCTGATGATCGACTCGACCATCGTGCGAGCCCACCAGCATGCCGCCGGAGCCCGCAAGGTCAAAGGGGGGCGGATGCCCAGGGCCTGGGCCGGTCTCGAGGCGGCCTGAGCACCAAAATCCACGCCGCAACCGAAGCTCTCGGCCTTCCCGTCCGCCTGATCGGCTCGCCCGGCCAGCGCAACGACATCGCCTTGGCCCATGACCTGATTGACCATATCGACGCCGAGAGCGCCATCGCCGACAAGGGATATGACGCCGACCATCTCGTCGACAGAATCGCCGAAAGCGGCGCCAAGGTCGTTATCCCGCCCAAGCGCAACCGAAAGGTTCAACGCACCTACGACGTCGACCTCTACAAGGAGCGCAACCGCATTGAGCGCTTCTTCAATAAGCTCAAGCAGTTCCGCCGTGTCGCAACCCGATACGACAAGCTACTCGCCAACTTCATGGGCTTCGTCAAACTCGCCGCTATCGCGATATGGCTCAGATAGTCAAATCGTCACTACGTCCTAGGCCGAGCAGGCTGGGATTTTTCCGCCAAGGATCGGAGGTTCTGTTGCTACGAAGGGGAACGCAGGAGGTCTGACAACCAGTCAGGCGGCGAGGATTTAGAACTGCTCGGATGGATGGCGAGCTTCGCCAGTTGCCCACGCATTCCGAGCATTGACTGCATGCGGCGGTTGACTGCGCCGAGCCCCTGTTCGATCTGATTTTCAGGTATTTACTCTTGCTGATCCGCATCGGCTTCAGCCGATGCGGATCGCAGTAGATTGGGTGCGGTCGTCTACAGCTGTGCAGTTCGATCTTGTGATTGCTGCCCGAAATCCGGAATTTAACGCCATTTTGTGGTCACAGGAGATTGACTGGGAATGAGCAATCCTGAATATCGGGACATATACCGTTTTTCGGAGGTTGAGATGGCTGAACACCCGCGCGTCACATATTCAAACATCGGAGTGGATTTTTCTCCAGTTCACGCTCACCTCGATGCAATGATCCCCGGCTTCGAGACAAACACGCTAGGCCGCGAGTGGTCGACGCCTTTCGCTACTGGCGCAAGGGCGGAAATCTTCAGCCCTATCGAAAAGACGATCTCTCTTGGCAAGTTCCCGGTTTCAACCGCAACCGACGTCAAGTCCGCGATCAAGGCTGCCCGAGCCGGCGCGAAGGTGTGGAATTTTTCGACGCTCGACGATCGCCTCGCATTCGGCGCACGCTGGCGTGAGGCACTGGCAGAGCGTAAATACAAGCTTGGTCTAGCGGCGCTCTATGAGATCGGCAAGTCCCGTATAGAAGCTGTCGGCGAAGCCGAGGAATGCTTGGACATCGTTGAGTACTACGCGTCGGAAATGAAGGCGAACAACGGATTCGTTCGGCCGATGCACCAATTGGTTAAGAACGAGACAGCCACCAGCGTCATGAAGCCTTATGGCGTCTTCGCGGTTATCGCTCCTTTCAATTTCCCGCTCGCCTTGTCGATTAGCATGATCTCCGGCGCGCTGTTGACGGGCAATGCGGTTGTTTACAAACCGTCGCCGGGTTGCGCGCTGACCGGGTTGCTGATCGCAGAAACGCTACGCAAGGCAGGATTGCCGGAAGGTGTCTTTAATATTGTGCTGGGCGACGGCGAGATCGGCCGACTTGTTGCCACCGACGATGGCATCGATGGTGTCGCGTTCACCGGCTCCCACAAGACCGGCATGAGTATCTTCCGTCACATGGCAACGCTGCCATATGTGAAGCCTGTCATTGCAGAAATGGGTGGAAAGAACCCCGCGTACGTGACCAGCAATGCCGACCTCGATCGTGCGGCGCAGGGCGTGGCGCGTTCGGCGTTTGGTTTGCAAGGGCAAAAGTGCTCGGCGTGCTCGGTCGTTTACGTCGATGAGAAGGTCAAAGCTGAATTCATCGATAGGCTCGTGGCGTTCGCCGGAAAGCTGCTCGTGGGAGATCCCCGCAGGGCCGAGACCTTTATGGGTCCTGTCTATGGCGATGCCACGGTCGATCGTTTCAAGTTAGCACTGTCGGAAGTCGAAGGAAAAGTGCACTTCGGGGGCGCTGCTCTCGGACAGGGCTTTCCAGACAACTATGTGCTGCCGACGATCGTCGAATTGGATGGGTCTAGCCGGCTGACCCGCGACGAACTCTTTATGCCTTTTCTAGTCGTCCGCGGCTTTGGCAGCCTCGACGTTGCAATCCGCGAGGGCAACGATGTCGCTTACGGCCTGTCGGCTGGCATCTTCACGAATGATCAAAACGAGTTGCAGTACTTCCTCGATTTCGCGGAAGCCGGTGTTCTCTATGCAAACCGCGCGAGCGGGGCGACGACGGGCGCATGGCCCGGCGCGCAGCCCTTCTGCGGCTGGAAGGGGACCGGGGTCAGCGGCAAGGGTGGTCTTGGATCTTGGTTCTTGCCCCAGTATCTCCGCGAGCAGAGCCGTACGATCATGACCAAGTAATCGAAGGAGGATCGCAACCGTCTTTGCGCGCCCGTTCCTAAACCTTTATCGATGTGCGAGATCATGCGCCACTATCCAGATTCAATGCCGAAATCCAGGGAGATGTTCGAGCGGGCCCGCAAGGTCATGCCGGGCGGGAATACGCGGACAACCGTCTTCATCGACCCTTTTCCGATTTACGCCGACCGCGGCGAAGGTTGTCTGGTTTGGGACATCGACGGTAACGTCTACTACGACTGCATCAACAATTTCACGGCAATGATCCACGGCTATGGTCATCCCGACGTCACGGCGGCGGTGGTAAGTCAGATGCCCCACGGAACGGCCTTCGGAGCGCCCACTGAGAGCGAGCTTGATCTTGCCGAACTGTTGATCGACCGCCTCCCATCGGTCGAGCAGGTTCGCTTCGCCAACTCTGGCACGGAAGGTGTCATGATAGCGATCAAGGCGGCTCGGGCATTCACCGGTCGACCGAAGATCGTCAAGATCGAAGGCGCGTATCATGGCTCTTATGACTTCGCGGAAGTCAGCCTCGACAGCTCGCCCGCCAACTGGGGCGACATACCAGCCTCGACAGCCTATGCCAAGGGTACGCCGACAGGAGTACTTAAGGATGTGATCGCGGTGCCATTCAACGATATCGAGGCGCTGCGCGCCGTCTTTGACGCGCACGGCGACACGATAGCGGGTGTTCTGGTCGACCCAATGCCGAACCGCGCCGGACTGATCCCCGCCCGGAAGGACTACCTAGGGGCGATGGTCAAGATTGCTCATTCTGCGGGCTCCCTGGTAATCTTCGACGAGGTGATCTCGCTCCGCTTGGGCTACTCAGGTGCGCAGGGCCTCTGGGGCGTCAAACCCGACCTGACGGTACTCGGCAAAATCATCGGTGGCGGCTTTCCGGTCGGCGCCGTCGGCGGTCGTGCCGAGGTGATGGCAGTGTTCGATCCGACCCGCGGCAAGCCTGCCTTGCCGCACGCCGGCACTTTCACCGCAAACCCAGTGACTATGCGAGCCGGCTTGGCGGCGATGCGCGCACTGACCCCGGCCAGCTTCGAGCATCTGGACTTTATCGGCGCGCTGCTTCGTGATGGGATAACGGATTCTTTGGCCCGCTATGGCCTCAACGGTCAGTGCGTGGGCCTTGGCTCGCTTTTCAAGGTTCATTTTACGATGTTGCCGATTACGGACTACCGGTCGGTCTATCCGGGCCCGTCCGAACAGATTAAGCTCAACCTGTTCCACAAGGGCCTGCTCGATCGCGGAGTACTCTCGGCGAGTTACGGCCTCTTCGCACTTTCCACCCCCATGACCGAAAGGGACGCGCGCGCGATCCTTACAGCAGTTGACGGAGCGCTCGCAGCAATTGTGTCGCACACGTAGCGCATCCGGAGCTGGTTTCATTCGGCATTGGACAATGCATTGGCGATGGAAATCAAATGACAGCTTCTCCCATGTCGTAGTCATTGTAGCCAGTACACTTGGGATTGTGCTCAGCGCACGCCCGCGCGAAGCAAGGTGCTCGGGTTGCCGTCGTCGACGTGAAATCTATTGCTTCGTATCCTGGGGGCGCTCGGTCGGGGGTCTTGGGACGCGGCTTACACATTCCTTCGAAATCCAGTGCGCATGCAAGGATCAGCGCGGTTCGGCATTGGGAGGAACGCCTTGGCCCTTGCCGTGCAAGAAAACCCATGCTGGCCCTCTATTTCAAGCGCCTAGTTCCCACCGTTTTCGCTGTCAGCTTTCATTTGACTCGCGCGTTAGGTTGATTGAGTGAGCGGTTGCCAACGTCGTGCTGCTTCGGCCGCACGCGATCATGATACCGCATCCTCCTCCTAACTTCGCGCAGGGCCGCATCGGCGACAAACTTCGCCTTGAACAGACCCGGTCGCGCTCAGGCCGGCAGGTTTGCTTCCCCGAAGGCGGAGCCTTTTAGGTGGCGTATGGTTGCTGCGCGAGTGCGAACGCCCTATCCGAGTCACGAGCCTTGCTGGTCCACTTGCAGCCATCGCATCAGTTCACGACGCCGTGCTGACAACAGTGCAGAGCCGTCTCGTGCGGTCCAATCGTAGACGCCCTTGCCGCTGCGGACCCCACATTGCCCACCACGGACTAAAGCCTCGACCTGTTCGGGTGGTTCTGACGAAGAGTCGAGCGACGGTGCCAAGAAGCGAGCAAAATGATACATCGTGTCAAGTCCGCCCAAATCCGCTGATTCGATCGGTCCGGTCACAGCAAGCCGTCGTCCGATCGAATGCCGGACTACTGAGTCAATGGCTTCGGCCGAAGCAACACCCGCGGCCCAAAGCGACCAAGCCTCACGAAGGGCTGCAAACTGGATTCGGTTGCCGATGAAGCCAGCCACTTCGCGATCGATAACGACGGGCGTCTTTCCGACACCGCCAAGGAGCGAGCATGTACGCTCGATCACTATCTGGGTCGTGACACCGCTACCACAAACCTCAACGAGCGGAAGTAGTTGCGGCGGATACCAAAAATGCGCGGCGATGACCCGCTCCTTACGTTCGACGCGTTTATCGACGGCACTGGCAGGATGGCCACTGGAAGTGGCGAGTACGGTATCGGAACGACAGATCCGGTCGAGTTTGGAGAATATGTCGAGCTTAAGTTCCATATCCTCAGGAACGGCTTCGATAACAAAATCCGCCGCTGCCGCCGCCTGCAACTCGGTTGAAGTTCGGATCTTCGCGACCACTGCTTTCGCGGATGAAGCGCTCAGCAATTCAGCCTGTACAAATTCGTTGAGGCTCGCCCCAATCCGCTGGAGCGCTCTCTCGAGACTCTCGTGGCTGCGACCAATGAGACAGACGTCCCAGCCCGCCTTCGCGAACACCTCCGCGATTCCGTGACCGATCACGCCGTTACCGATAACCGCCATGCTGCCAAGACCAGAAGCTTTCATTGCCACCCTTCTCTGCCTATTCCGACGAAGCCGGCCACCTTTGGAGGTCAACTGGGTCGTTGTTGACTTTTGGTTCGAGGATCGCTTGAGGTCAAGCCGGAATACGGCGCGGCGATTGCGCGATGTTTTCGCATGCTCTCGCCGGTCAGTTCGATGCGATGTGCCTTCTTCCTTGATCGCCTGGGTGCGATTGATCCGCCCCGGCAGCGTGTTTATTTGATCTACTGAGTCCCATTTGCCACGGTTGCCCCTTCGTGAACTGGCGATCCTTCGATCCAGCCGCTGGCGAGGTAGTCGAGGATGGTGGGGTGCCGCCAGGGCGCGGTCGCCCCTTTGTTGGACAGAGTAGATTCCATATGGCCAGCGGCACGGGTTGGCTCGTCTCGTTGACTTGCCGGTGGGGATGCCCCAACGTTTCCTCAGAAGCCAGAGATTCTCACTTTTGAACGCGCCCCAGCGTTGAGATCGCTCACCCGGTTGCGCAGACGCTCCAGGTCAATGTAGTCGCCCTAGGTGTGGACCCGTGGAGAGAGTAACCAGGCCACCCGACCCTGGAAGCGCTTCTGGTCGAGGACTACCTCGCCGATAATGAGGCGCAGAATGCCGCTGCGCTCGGCCGCTGTTGTACCTCCAACAACGGAGGCAATAGTCGCACATCAGGACACTAGCGTCCGTTGAACAATTGTACCCGAATTTCATCGAAGGGCTCCGTGCCACCGCCGGTCATCGACTTTGTAAAAGATTCTTCGAATAAGTTTACAGAACCTTCACGAACGCAAGTCGCTGATAGTGCTATGGTCCCCGGCAAATTTGATGGCAACCTCGTCGAGAGTCCGAAGTCAAGCGCCGCCGAAAAGCTGATGCTGATGTTCACTCCGACCCCGCACAGGATGGAAGGTCGGAGTAGACACCCAATGGCAAGAGGAGCGCCATTAAGGCTCACTATTGCGTCGACATAATGGGAAATGAGATCAATGCAATTGCTGCCGCTGACTTCGACCGCCCACTTTATGGTCTTTCAAGAGTCCGCCTTTCCGGCCTCGCTGAGTGAGGAGGAGCATGAGCGTATCGCTGAGAGTTAACGCTACGTTAGAGACTTCGAGGCCCGATAAGGTTGACCAAGCAATGCAAATCCTTCCTAGAAGCGGATCAAAGCCAAGGAAGAGGTATCTTGCCGTGACCTCGACTAGGAACCGTGAACCGAAATCGGGTCCGCTCGAGCGGTATATAGCCATCCTCGAAGCCGTTCTCGGTCCGCCCGATGGGCTCAATACACGCGAACTCGAGGTGATGCTTGGGCTCCCAAGAACCACGGTGAACAGACTGCTATCCGCGCTGACCGCCAGCGATTTGATCGAAAAGGACGGCCGACGTGGCACGTTCAAGCTTGGCCGCAGGCTTTCGCAAATCCTCCAGTCAGACACCGCCTGGTTAGAACTCGCCAGCAAGCGACTTCTGAAGGCCCTCGCCGAGGAGACTGGAGAGATTTGTTTTATTGCACGACTTTGCGGGACCACAATACAGTCAATCGTCATTGAACCGCCCGACGCAAGTGTCGGGGTCGATGTTCTATCCGGCCACGTTCTGCTGCGCCATGCGGCAGAGTGTCGAAAGACACGGAAGCAGGGCTATGTTATCGAGAATGGCGAGCATATAGGCGGCCTGGTTACCATCGCCTATCCGGTTATTCTGGTACCAGATCAGCCGCCGATATATGCGCTCGGTATCACAGGCCCCGCGGAACGCATTGGGTCACAACTTGTGCCGGTTCTCCAGGAAAAGATCAAGCGGACAGCCGCTGAATTCGCCAATGTCTTCTCGCTAGGTCGAAAGAAGCGCGGCTAGTCCCAATCAAGTCCCGCGCCGCGCGACCTGGCGGTCGTGCCAATCAAAGTAACGCATGACGAGGCCGAGAAACCATGGCCTTCCGCTATAGAAGGGCATCGTCGGAAATTTGCTGGTCGCGAACATGCTGTCCACTCCGGGCTCGCCGAGAATGCGCTCGGCGATTTTCCTGCCGAAGGTAGTTCCCAGGGTGATGCCGGAGAAATTATAGCCCATGCCGTAATGGACGCGCCCGTTATTGCCCATATGCGGCATCAGATCGAACGTCCCAGCACAATAGCCGCTCCACGCATGGCTCAACCTCAGATCACGCGCGTCGGGTAGCACGCGATCGAGAATCGCTTTCATGCGCCCTACGATCTCGTCTTGCCCTCCAAGCGGTGCCGCAGTTGCGCCACCGAATAAGATCCGGTTCGAATCCGGTGCAGGACGGAAGAAGTCGATGTTCGTGTTGGAATCGACGACCGTCCGTCCAAGGGGGATAAGCTTCTCCAACAGCGGCCGCGGCATCTCCTCGGTCGCAGCCATATAGGCACGGAACGGAACAACGCGGCGGCGGAACCACCCCAACTTTGTGGTGTAGCCATTGGTGCCCACCACCACGTCACGTGCCTTTACGATCCCTTTGGTGGTGCGGATTTCACTGCTTCCAGTGCTAAAAGCCCTGATCTCCTCCACCTCAGCGCGGCCGAAAACGGCGACTCCCGCCGCCATGGCACGATCAAGCAAGCCCTTGTGGTAGAGACCTGGATGAAGGCTGCCACTGTCCGGAATCACCGCTCCACCTAGGTAAAGATCGGTGCCCAGTCCTTCCCGTTGGCGTCCTGCTGGCACCATCGCATAGTCGAAGCCCATCTCTGCTTGCATCCTGCCGAGATCCGCTGCGAGCGCATCGAAATGCCCCTTCGACGTCGCGCCGATGAAACGGCCCGGGCGTGAAGCGAAGCAGGCGATAGCCTCGCTTTCAATGAGATCCAGCGTGAAGCGGTAGGCGGAGTGAAGTTCGGCATAGATGGCCATGGCGTCGCCCCTACCCTTTGAAGCCGAGAGATCAGAATACGACTTCTTGAGCACCCTCCCGATGAAGCCCGCATTGCGGCGTGAAGCGCCCGCGCCCGGGTCCTGCCGATCGAAAATTGCGACGCTGCGGCCGGCGCGCGCTAGATGGAGCGCCGCGCTGACTCCGGTATAGCCGCTGCCGACAACAACGACATCGTATTCGGCATCGGGGTTGCCCGCTTCAACCGCAGTTGGTGCCGCAGCATCCCACCAATAGGGTTGGAATTTGAAATCAGAAGTCATGACGTCAGGCATCTAATGGCCAATCTATTGGTGCGAGGGAATGAAGGCCGTTTTTAGGTACAAAAGTCCGTTTACCGGTACATACTTCCCATGTGTGGTCACGTCAATCGCGGCTGTGGTTACGTGCCAGTCGGTAAGGGATTACGCGTAGGAGTTCTGACGAGCCAGGTGCTCCGTCGTACCAGCGGTCGGACGTCAGCGATCTTGACCTCAGGACATTAGTTGGCGCTAAGCTGCCGAGCGGCTCCCCGAGCGCTCACCCGAGACTGGCGCAGGCCTATTTCGTAGGCGACGGCTCGTGAGCTGTTGAAACGGCGCTCAAGCTTCCACGCACACGGAACGCGAAGAGATAGAGCGTTGCTTCGGTGATTTCGCGGCAAAGCTACCACGGCAACACCCCGGGCGCTGGCAGTGGTGGCAACTTGACGCGCCGTCCTACTGTCCACCCCCGGCTTCCGACGAGCTGCGTTCGGAGTCATTTTCCTGCACCTATCAGGGATGTTCGACGGCTGTGGTGACAGCACGTTTGCGACCGCCGCAGCGGCCATTGAGAGTGGTAATCATGAAGGCCGTAGAACCGGTCACTCGCTTTAAAGATCCTTCGCGTGTTGAGGCCCGGTGGTTTGCTCATTGCCTCAGCCCGGTGGTTTGCTCATTGCCTCAGATTGGCTTTGGTCCGAGGGCGCCGAGAGCTTCGTCGTTGAAGCTTGGCTTTCGAAATCGCAGTCGAAAACGTATTTCATGTCGCCAGCGGCCGCCCTCCGAGCACTCATCGAGGCGTCGAGGCAAAGATCACCGACGTTCCGTCATGAATTGCAGGAGGCCAGTCGCGAAGAGGCTTTACTAAAGGGTTCAGCAGGTCAGAAACTTCGCCGCTGTCGGCCCAGAGATGGCTGAAAGACGTTTTGCAAGCGCGCGGGCCGACAAGCGGCGCTTGAGGCCGGATGTCGAGACGTCCGGATCGACAACGGCTGGGAGCGCCTGTTTGACGGTGACATCGGCTGTTGGTCGACGATGGCAAGCGGCGCTGCAAGGGGGCGGTCGTCAACCATGAAGCCGAGACCTACTTCCTCTTTCACCGCCCGGATTGCCACGCCTTTCGGCCGATCAAGGACTATACGGCACGCCGGATCCGAACTTTCTCCGGGACAGTGAAGGCGGCGAAGGTGCTTGCCGAGTTTCTGCCGATTGAACCGACCGAGACATACGCGACGGTGCGCAAGCGTACGATCAGAGTCGGGAGCGGCTCGACGACCGGCTCGCACAAGAAGAACGGCGGGCGGTGTCTCAAGCAGTGGATCGCCGCCAGCTCGAAATCCGGCTTCCCGGCGATACGCGCAATGAATTCGTCATTATCACCGATACGGCGCATGTTCGCAGCGCCGATCCCAATTCGGCACGAAATTTCGAGCTCGTCTTGGCCCGATGTGGCCGCAGCGGTCTCACAGGCAGCACCGACAGGCCGCAATCCGAAACCGCGCCCTTCATGCACTGGAGCGCGAAGGCTATTGCGGCTTCCGCAACGTCACCGTGATTTTGGACGGCGCCGAGATCCTGAAGCGGTTGCCTCGGGCGATGCCGAAGCCGACTGTACACATAATCGACTGGTTCCACATTGCTATGAGGGCCCAGCCGATGCAGCAGATCGTCGGCCGTACGACACACGTGAGCAAAGCGGCAGGCGATCCGGCCGATGACCTGCCGCATGCGGTGGCCGACTTCCGCGAAGTCCGAGCTCGGACATTGGTCGCGGCTCGCACGAAACTCATGCGAACGACACTGGACGTTGCGAACCCAGATTCGGGATTGATGACAACGTTCGGCCTCGTTCCGTGCCGGCAAGTTTGAGGTGCATGTTCGCTCCCGCGAATTCATCCGCCTTAGTGCTTAAATCCAACCGCCGCTTGTCCTGCGAAACGGGGTCCACTCCAGTCGCCCGCAAACTCGCCGTCATCATGCATGCGATGCTTCGCTCCGGTGAGCTCTTCAACAGAGCGACAGCCAGCACCTAACTCTCGATCTCTGTAACGCCCATGGCGTGAAGAGGCGCCCCTGCCGGGACCGAGGCTGGTCCATTCCGTTAAGACCGTTGCACCACGAGTTTGCTCGGAGCGTGCGAGACATACATTGGAAAGGACCGCCCCGCGAAGCACCACAATGCGGCGATCCATGTCGATTCGCGTAGACACCATGCTCTCGGTAAACACCTCTCACCTAAAAAGGCGCTTGCAAATATCGCTATTAGACGACGATCTTACGGATATTTGAGGGCCGCTTCTACGCGGCAGGCTCGGGGGACTTGGCCGACCTGGTGGGGTAATCCGCAACATGGGTCTTCAAGACTCCTGGCACGTTGGTCAGCCACTCGATATCTTTGGCTCCGCGTCCAGGTAGGTCACGGTTTCCGCCATCTGCCTGGGCCGCTTGTCCGCGACCTGATTGAGACAAAGGAGATAGTCCAGCCCAATTTCGGAGAGCTGAGGGGACGAAAACATTTCGCTTCCTTTTTCGCCCATCAAACTGCCTCTCACCTCGACGAGAGGGGCGTGTCAGCAGGCTGACGGCCCGGCGATCGCCGGGCCCTCTTTCTTGGAAGGTCTCACGCATGCTCTCAGGCAAACCACCAGCGATCGATGCAGCGGTTTCCATCGAGGTTCAAGTTGCTAGCGACAGGGCCATGCTGCACCTTATCCGTGACCGCATCGACTAGGCTGGGGAGTGAATGAACGATCGTGCCACCTTCGTCGTGCACGATCTGCTGCATCTCGAAGTACATTTCCTTGCGCTTGGCATCGTCCACCTCAGAACGGGCCTGCTTTAGAAGGAAGTTAAAGCGGTCGTTCTTCCAATGTGTATCGTTCCAAGCCGCGTCGGACGCGAACGATGTCGAGAACATCCAGTCGGCAGTCGCGCGGCCAAGCATGGACCCCATTATGAACGGCTTCTTTTGCCACACGTTCGTCCAATATCCGTCATCCGGCTCGCGCTTGATGTTTACGTTGATGCCAGCGGCCGCAGCCTGCTCCTTGAACAGAACGGCAACGTCCACCGCGCCTGTGAAGGCCGCGTCGGACGTCGAAAGCTCGACATCTAGGCTGTCATGGCCGGCCTGCTTCAGGAGGAATTTCGCTTTATCAGGATCGTAGAGTCGCTGCTCCAACCGGTCGTTGTAAAACCGGTACGAAGGCGTAATCGGATTGTCGTTCCCGACCTTGCCATAGCCTTTCAATACCGATTTTACGATCGCCTCGCGGTCGATAGCGTGTTTGAGCGCGAGCCTGACCTTATTGTCGGTGAAGGGCTCGACGTCAGTAAACATCAAGATTGAATTGTACTGTTTGCCGGTCACTTCGAGGATCTTGATCCCTTCGCGCTTCGCCAGCAGGTTGACGGTGCTCACATCGCAACCTTCAATAGCGTCGACCTCCCCCGAGATGAGCGCGTTTGTGTTAGCGACGACGTCCGCCACCACCAAAATCTCGGCGGAGTCGAAATTGCCTCGGCCTTCGCGCCAGTAGTTTGGATGGCGCTGCAGAATCGCACGGACGCCTGGTTCGTTGGATGAGATGGTGTAGCCTCCCGTTCCGACCATCTGTGATGTGTCGATTCGGTTGCCGGCGGCCGCGAAGATAGGCAGGTGATAGTCCGACAAGATTGCGGGAAAGTCGGCGTTGGGAGCCGAGAGAGAGAGGACCACCGTGCTCGGGCCGTCCGCCTTTATTTCGGCAATCTGCGACATGAGGCCTTTGACGGCTGAGGTTGAACCCTCGCCGCGATGGTGATTGTACGAAGCGATCACATCGTCGGGGCCGAATGTCTTACCATTGTGGAATTCAATTCCCCTGCGGAGCTTGATGATGAAACGGAGGCCGTCGGCGGTCTCAACGCTCTCTGCGAGTTCCGGAACCGCTTCTCCTCGGCTGTCGACCTCCATGAGGTAGTTGCAGACGGAGCCCGCTATCATTCGCAGGACGCTGTTGTTGTAGGTGCCCGGGTCATAGGTATCCGTCGTAGAGCCGCCAGCCGTGCCGATGCGGAAGTGACCGCCCTTTTTCGGCGTCTGAGCCAAAACGCGATTGGCAGTGGGCAGCGATATTGCGGCGGCGATGCCCAAGGCGGACGACGCCTTCAGGAAGGAGCGCCGGTCAAGCTTCCCAAGCAACGCATCCATGTCAAGCCCGTGCAATTTGTCCATATTATTCCTCCCCTTTCGCGGTTAACGGCCTGCCGAACCGATTTTCGGGACTTTGTCCCTATTTCCGATACACAATTCCAAAGAGGCAGGAATGTCAAGATCGAAGCGGTGTGGGAGCGTGACAACGTTGGATGCTATTCCATTCGCGAGCAACCAACCGAGATTTCGCTCCGTTTGAAACGATTTACGCCCCGAGAAGAGGTACAGGCCCTAGGACAAAGGATAGGCACGCGACAGACCAGTCTGGTGCAGGGGCGCGCGCATCTCGCAAGCGACGTTGAAAACGTCCATATTCCGAACAGATGGACCGACATCCACTTGGATTTGAAGGTTACGCCCAAGAACATCGTGAGCTGTTGAAAGATCGACCCGCGCGATTAGATGTTTGATCCCAGGCTCTTTGATGGTTCATCCTATCGTCCGAATCAAAGGATGCGCTATGGGCTGGGTTGTGCACGGGAGCGCCTCGACGACAGAGAGACGATTCGTCGAGCGATATAGCATAGCCATGTCTGGACGGCGCCCGCTGATCAAGGGTTTGTCTTTCAGCGATGGGGTGGTCGCGGGCGCGGTCATGTCTCGGCCTTTTGCTGCGGTATTCTGACCGCTGGCCCTGATGGTGTCCGCTGATCCTTGACCTGATCAAGAGAGCGAGCTCGAAGCTCCGACTAAGCTGCAGGCTTTCAGGATCTGTCCTCGTCTGTTCCCATCACGTCATTGTCACCCTCGAGTTCAGCCCGCGGCCTTAGCCGATGCTCCTGTTACGCCGGCGTGGCATAGTGTGTCTCGTCGCGCATGAGATGCGTTGCTCGCGCATTTGGATCAGCACCGGCTCAACAAGTACGGACCTTTGAGCAAACTTCGCTCGCGCACCTTCGGTGAAGCTTGCTCCAACCGGTACAGCTTCGCCTTGCCCACTTTTGGCGGATGCCGGTAGGTCCACGCGCTCTCGACCAGCATATGGCGAACCCGGCCGTTCCCCGCCTTGGTGATGCCGCCCCGGTCTAACCGTCTCACCGGTCGATCGTTCGCCAGGAACAAGGCCAAGATAACCCATGAGCTGGCGCGGACTCTCGAACCGCTGCACGTCGCCAACCTCGGTGGCGAATGTCACGGCAACGATCAGGTCTACGCCCCTCAGGGTCTGCAGTGCCCGGACGATCGGCGCTAGTGACCAAGCAGGAACGAACTCCTCTATCATACGCTCCAGGCGCTCGACCCGCTCTTTCGACACGCGCACCGCTTCGACCATTTCCTGGAGTGCGATCTGATGCGCGGGATGATCGAACGGCTGCTCCTGCAGCCAGCGTAGATAGCGCATCGTCCAGCCCTTCTTGCGCGGATAGATACGGCCGTGCTTGAGCATGAAGGCGCTCACATGCTGCCGGTGAACGCGCAGCGTCTCGACCGCAGCTGCCCGGGCGCGGACAAGATCCCGCATGGCCTCGTGACCTTCATCGGGAACCCACACCGCCGTCAGTTCGCCGGCGCGCAGCAGTCTGGCCAGGGAAAGAGCATCCCGGCGGTTCGTCTTCACCCGGTCGCCGAGCTTCCTTGGGATCAGCGATGGGGCGACCACCCAGCATTCATGGCCGATCGATCGGATCAGCCGATAGAGACCATAGCCGGTCGGGCCGGCCTCGTAGCAGAAATACACCCGATCAAACTTGGCGGCGATCCGCTGGCATACTCATGTCCGATGCATCAACCTGGCCGAAGAAGCGAACCTCTCCTTCCCGGCCGACATCCGCAACCGCGATGGCGTTCTTCAGTTTCGCGACATCGATTCCGACAAATGCTTCCCTATAATCTGCCACGGCTCGCCCTCCTGTGATGAGGATCGGCTCGGCCCGCCCGAGCAACCCTCGGACGCGCAGTGTAGGGCGAGCCACCTCACCGACCGAGGCGGACATACGGTCTTACGGACCAACGGCCAGGTCGAGAGAATGAACCGGACCATCAGGGACGCCACCGTCAAGCGCCTCAACTATGAGAGCCACGACCAACTCCGCACCCATCTCGCCGACTTCTTCGATCGCAGGCCCAAGACCCTCAAAGGTCTCACGCCCTACGAGTTCATCTGCAAGGCGTGGGTCTCACAACCGGAACGTTTCAAACTCTATCCGCTCCATCTTTAGGTGTAACGCACCGGCGCCAGGACTTGCGGGCTCCCGAAAATTGCTTCCGGGAAGCGGCTTACTGTGAAAAGTCATGTCGGAGACCCGCCCTGTGCGAAAAGCCGCGACGCAGGGGGGCTCTTGACATTGCGTTGAGCAGACCAGGATCAAGTCGGCGGCTTTCGGTGCTGAACCCTAACCGTGTCCTTGTGCTCTGGTCGCGAGCAGTTGCGTCAGCCAATTCGGGTCAAGCTTTGGTTCAGAGGAGAGCAGAAGGTTAGTATAGGAGTGGAGTGGCGGCTTCAAAACGGAATCCCGTGGCCCCTGATCGACGACCATTCCGTTTTGCATGACGACGATCTGGTCAGCGATGGCCTTTACTGTTGCCAGGTCGTGCGTAATGAATAGGAAGGAGGCCGAGAGCTCTTGCTGTAAGCGCTGAAGCAGTCGTAGTATGTCTTGAGCGACGAGCTGATCGAGAGCAGACGTCACTTCATCGCATATAATAAGTTCTGGCTCCGCAGCCAGCGCTCGCGCGATGCAGATGCGTTGTTTTTCTCCGCCGGACAAATCCTCGGGGAACCGACGCGCAAAGCTTTGGCCCAAGTCTATCATCTCAAGCAGTCTGGCTACGTATCTTTCCTGGGCTTTGCCTCGCAGGCCAAGGTAGAAGTCTAGCGGCCGTCCCAGTACTTCCCCGATTTGTTGCCTCGGATTGAGTGCCGTGTCAGGCGATTGATAAATCATCTGGATGCGCTTCAGGTCGGAGCGGGACCGCAGGTGCATGCGGGGGGGGAGTAGTTTTCCGTCCAGCGCAATCGTCCCTCGGGTCGGCGTCAGAAGGCCGGTGATCGCACGGGCGAGCGAACTCTTTCCACTGCCCGACTCACCAACGACGGCGACCGTCTGCTTGCGTCCCACCTCAAGAGTGACGTTCTGAAGGACGTTTACTCGTCGTGCATAGGCCGCGCTCAGGCCATCAATACGAAGGAGCGGCTGGCCCGCAGGCGATGGGGTAGACCGCCGTCGCTCGATTTTCTGGCCGAGCAGCGCTTTCGTGTAGGTTTCTCGCGGCGCGTCGAGTATCTGACGAGTATCGCCTTCCTCGACCTTGCGGCCATGCCTAAGCACCATGATCCGATCGGCGAGCTGGGTGACGACCGCGAGATCATGCGTGATATACAGCGCCGCGGTACCGAACCGTTCGACAATCAGCTTGATTGCCGTCAGTACCTCTACCTGTGTTGTCACGTCCAGTGCCGTCGTGGGTTCGTCAAAGACGATCAGCTCCGGCTGACATGACATTGCCATCGCAATCATAGCGCGTTGCAGTTGGCCGCCGGAAACCTGGTGCGGATAACGGTACCCTATGCCTTGGGGGTCGGGCAGGAGTAGCGTCTTAAACATACTTTGGGCGTCCGCTTCCGCCTGATGTCTTGTCCTGAGCCGCCGCTTGACCGGTATTTCTATGTACTGGGTGATCAGGTTCCAAGCCGGATTGAACGATGCGGCGGCGCTTTGCGCCACGTAGGCTATCCGTGAACCGCGAAGCGCCCTCAATTGCCTTTCAGGTGCTCCCACGAGCTCTCGCCCCTCGAAGCGGATCGACCCCTCTGCGAAGCGGCTGCCGTTCCTTACATAGCCGAGCGCGGCGAGGCCGGCAGTGGATTTACCGGCGCCAGATTCCCCTATGAGACCGAGCACTTCGCCGCGGTGCAACGTAAGATCCAACTCGCTGAGCACCGGGCGCCATGTATGATCCTGTCTTGCCTCGACCGTGAGGCCGGTGATCTGGAGCAACGGGCCGGTGGGTACGCTTACGCCGCTCATGCTTTCAGCCCACTCGCTCGATACAACAACCAGTCAACCGTCAGGTTGATTGCAACCGCCAACACCGCAATGGTCCCGGCAGGCAATAGCGGTGCGACCTCGCCGTAGACGATGAGCGCAGCATTCTCTCGAACCATACTGCCCCAATCGGCAGTTGGAGGCTGCATGCCTAAGCCCAAAAACGACAAACTGCTGACGAAGAGGATAGCAAAGCAGAAGCGCATCCCGAACTCAGCCAGAAGCGGCGCATTGATGTTGGGCAAGACTTCCCGCCGCATGATCCAGATGAGGCCCTCGCCGCGCAAGCGGGCCGCCTCGACGAAATCGAGCGCAAGAACGTTTGATGAAACCGCTCGCACGAGGCGAAAAACACGCGTCGCGTCGCCGAAGGCGATGACGAGTATCAGCGCAGTGATCGAGGTACCCGTAAGCGTTAGGATCAGCAAGGCGAAGATGAGTTGCGGGATGGCCATTGCGACATCCACGAACCGCCCGAGCGCGTTGTCGACCCAGCCTCCGATCGTGGCAGCAAGCAGACCCGCGGCGGTGCCGCTGAGAAATCCAATCAATGTCGCGGCCAGAGCGATGGCGATCGTATTCCTTGTCGCATACAGAAGCCGGCTCAGCATGTCGCGGCCCAGGTAGTCCGTGCCCAACAGGAAGTTGGGTCCCCAAGGTACATACTCAACTCCCACGATCTGCGATTCAGAGTAGGGCGCCAGGATCGGCGCTAGCGCCCAGACGAGGATGTACCCCGCTATGAGGATGAGGCCAATCCAGGCAGAAACCGGTGCGGATCTCAGCGGGCGCGCTTGCCTCCCGGCAAGCAAGGTCACGGCTTGGATTGCGATCAAGCCGGCGATGCCCGAGGCAGGGAATGCCGCAAAGCGGGTTTGCGCAGCGGCAACGGCGAAGCCGTAGAGGACCGAGGCAAGCAGGATTCCCAACTCTACACACCGGCTTTGCGTGCCCTTTAAAAGGATCGCAGCCATTCCGCCAAAAGCGACGACTGCAAGAGCGATTGCGCCCCGATTCCCCTGCGCCCAGGCGGCATTCGCCAAGACCGCAAAGACAAGTCCGGTGGCGCCGATCGCGAGCCAGACCGTGACGCTGCGTCGGATTGCAAGACCGGTCATGTGGCTCCTCTGACTCAGCGCGGGTGAAGAAGGCGGGGATTGGTTAGAATAGTCAAAACATCGGCGATCAGGTTCAGCGAAACGTACGTCACCGCGAAGAACATACTGCATGTCTGAACGACCGGAACATCTCTGCGGGCGACGGAGTCGACCAGAAGCTGACCGACGCCCGGGTATACGAAGATGACTTCGACCACCACGACACCAACGACGAGATAAGCCAGACTGAGGGCCACGACGTTGATGATCGGCGCGAATGCGTTGGGGAGCGCGTGCCGCACGATTACGCCACTCGGCGTCGCGCCTTTGAGCTGCGCCATTTGGATGTACGGCTGCGCCAAAAGATTGACGATCGCTGCGCGGGTCATGCGCATCATATAGCCAAACACCCCAAGGGTGAGGGCAAACGCTGGTAGCGCCGTACGGTAAAGACGTTCGCCGAAATTGAGGTCGGGGTGGATGTTCGAGATGCCCGGGAAGAGCCCCGCCCTGGCGCTGAAGACTAGTATGAGGAGATAGCAAAGAAAGTATTCAGGGAGCGAGATCGAAATCGATGCAGTGACGTTGATCGCCCGGTCAAACATTGAATGCCTGTGAGTCGCGGCGAGTATCCCGAAACCCAGCGCAAACGGGACGGCGATGACGGCGGCGAAGCCCCCTAGGAAGAGCGTGTTCCAAATACGAGTGCTGATGAGATCGGATATCTTGCGGTGGGTCACTACTGATTTACCAAGATCGCCCGTCAGAACCCCGCCTAGCCAATTGAAATAACGTTCGACGGGGGGCACATTGAGACCAAGCTCTTGCCGCAAAGCGGCAACATTTTCGGGAGTGGCATCCCGGCCTAGTATGGATTGGGCGGCATCGCCAGGTAGCAACTCGACCCCAACGAACAGGATGAGGGAGATGATGAAGAGCGTCGCGGCGCCGAAGGCCACCCGTTTGGCGATCAGTTGCAGAATTTTCTTCATAATCTCACGACTCTAAAGTCCATGCACTTGTAGTTTCAGTGAAGGCTCTACGGCGGAAAAGTCCTCTTGGGCCAGGTCGCGCGTGATTATTACCAGCCCATCCTCCCGCTCCAGACCCTCGGCGATCTCGCGCGGTGGGTCAAATGTCCCGCCAACTCCCTGAATAAGGATGCGACGCCCCTCAGCCCGGACGAATCCCTTCGTCCGCAACAGGCGATCACCGCAGTACCCGACCAAATTCTCAATCCACTCAGAAAGTTGCTCCCACTTAGGCTCTTCAAATTTGATCAGGAAAACTTTTACCCTGGTGTGTTTGAAGTTATTCGGTTGTTGGCGCGCCACAACGGGAAAACTCGATCGAAATGGCATTTGGATAGCAGCAAAGGCAAGCCGCGCCCGTTGTGTGCGGTCGCGCTCGTTCACGATTGCCGCGAGCGGATTCAGATACGCGGCGGCTTGGCTCGCCCTGCCGGAGGCGAGGTGGTCAGCGCGATCCACCTTCGTAACGACGATCGTCTGCGCGGCCGCGAGCTGAGCGACGGCTTCCTCAAAGCGAGCTGTCGTGTCAGGCCCCTGCTCGCTATCATAGGTCGATAACACCGTTGTGCGCAGAGGCATCCCAATACTTAGGAGCGATCTCAAAATCGGAGAAGGCGTCGACAAGCCGCTTGTTTCGATAATAATGCGCTCGAAAGGTTGCCCTCCTACCGCCTCCCTCTCCGCGAGCAGAGCCAAGATGGCGTTGGGCAGCTCGCTATTAAGCGAACAGCATACGCAGCCGTTATCGAGTGTCGCGACTGGGAGCCCAGTGCGCCCCGTCGATATGACCGCACCATCCACATCGATCTGACCTACCTCGTTGACAATGATGCCGGTATTTGCGGTCCCCGGATCCCGTATGTGGTCAAGGATTATCGAAGTTTTTCCGCTTCCGAGAAAGCCTGTTAGCAGAAAAATTTGCGGGTGGAATCGTTGGGCATTGAAGCTCATACGTTGTCTTGACCGAGCAAGGTGTCAATGTTGGCTCCGGCCCAGCTTTGCGCCACGATCTCACGCACATCCACCAGCAGTTCGGCCGTATCGTAGACCACGCCGTTGCGAATTGTGTACTGGAGGCCACGCCGCCATTCTGACCGACCTGTCGCGTCATTGAGGCGCAGCGCGCCCGTCCCGTAAAGGAATTTTAAATCTTCGAGCGGGTTTTCTTGGTGGACAAGCAGGTCGGCGCACTTCCCAACCTGGACTGTGCCGATCTCGTCGGCCAGTCCCATTAGTTCTGCGCCGCACATCGTCGCGGCGCGAATGGTTTCCAGAGGATGGAAACCGGCTTCCTGGAACCATTCGAGATCGCGTATGAAGCAGAAGCCATAAATTTGGTATAGGAATCCCGCATCACTGGCCGGGCAAACGCGGCCGCCTTTCTTCATATAGTCATACACGAATGCGGACCATCGGCGGAAATGTTCCTTCCACTCGACCTCGTTTCGTGTCGACCATTGAAACCAATACGAACCATGGTTTTGGCGCTGCGGCTCAAAAAAGTCCCACAGGTTCTTATGCGTATATTTGTCATGCCAATCGGCGCGCCGAGCCCGCATCAGGTCCCGGTTAGCCTCCAAGATGGCAAGTGTGGGGACGAACGTATGGTCAAGCTCGAGGAAACGGTCGAGCGTTTCGTTCCATTTCGCGCTGCCCGGCTCAGCCGCGTGAATGAAGTTCTGGCTGCTACTATTGTACCTTAGGTATTCGTCCATAAAATCGTAGTTGGCCGGGTAAGGCTGAAGGCTCGTTCGCTCGAACATCGCTTCAGGAACACCGTAAAAATGTTCCGTGCTTGTAAGCCCCCAGCTTGCGGTTGTCAGTGCGTTCAACCTGGAAAGAGCCATTTGCGGGTGATGGCAGCCGGATCGGAGGCCTAGCGCCTTCGATTCTTCCAGAGCGGCTTTGAAGATCGCCGGCGAGGCGCCGTAGAACTTGACGCCGTCTGCGCCTCTTTCGGCGATGGCCCGCAACCAGGCGCGGCCTTCTT
Source organism: Mesorhizobium sp. 43Arga (assembly GCF_053714255.1). Classification (NCBI taxonomy): domain Bacteria; kingdom Pseudomonadati; phylum Pseudomonadota; class Alphaproteobacteria; order Hyphomicrobiales; family Phyllobacteriaceae; genus Mesorhizobium; species Mesorhizobium sp. 43Arga. Next base: position 7,634 of record NZ_JBSKBO010000026.1, on the reverse strand, counting down.
CCGGCGTGTGAATGATGTTCAGGGACTCATCACTCGAAGGAAACATCGCGTAGGCCATGATCCGGGGCGCAGTGATCTCGTTGGCTTCGGATGCAGCTTTCTGCTGGAGCGTCCAGCCCAGCCCGTTCGACGATGACATATCGCGGACGGTCGTGATGCCATGCGCCAACCACAGTTTGTAGACGTATTCGACCGGCGCCTGCTCGCCGTTGGCCGCGTGAAGATAATTGCCTATGTGGACGTGGGAGTCGACGAATCCTGGCGTTACCCATTTCCCATGGCAGTCAATCTCGAAATCCCCCTGCGGCGGGCGACGTTCGGGGTTGATCGGCAACCTTGGAAAGCCGACACTGACGATCTGGGTTATGCGCCCGTTCTCAACCACGATGTCAATCGGCCCCATTGGAGGAGCTCCGGTGCCGTCGATGACCGTGGCCCCGCGAAGGACCATTCGAGGAAAAGGTCCCACGCCGTGGTCGCGGCTGCGGGCCGGCGCAAGCGCGGGCATTCCGCGAGCGGTCATTAGCACTATCTCTTCGTCGCCGGCCGGGGTTCCGGGAGGGGGAAGAATCAAATTGGACATTGGATTGTAGCTCCCGCTCCCGTTTTTCGGGTATTACGACCGTTTTCTGGATTTATTACCGCGGCCACGCGGGAGTCAAGGGGGGGTGGCGGTCCATAAGACTGAGATCATACAGCGGATGGTTACGGACACCTCCATTGCGTTGGTTTAGATTCGCCTTACACGGGATTTCCAGCAGAGGTCACGTTCAGGCTGCGCCTCCTTGACCGGAGACCTTGAATCCGGTGTAACTCGTCGCGCTGCGACTATATCAAAGAAGGGATCACCAACTTTGCCCGTTAGCAAGACACCCGAGCCGAAATCCGGACCTTTGGAGCGCTATGTCACGGTCTTGGAAACGGTCATCAGCGCGCCCGACGGGTTGACCACACGTGATCTTGAAACCATGCTCGCTCTGCCGAGGACAACGGTCAATCGCCTCCTCTCGGCGCTGGCTGCAAGCGACCTTTTGGAACCTGGAAAACGGCGTGGCTCGTTCGTTCTTGGACGCAGACTATCTCAGATCCTGCAGTCAGACACCGCATGGATTGAGCTCGCTAGCAGGCGCCTGCTCAAGTCTCTCGCAGAGGAGAGCGGAGAAACTTGCTTTATCGTACGGCTTTATGGAGCGACCGTGCGGTCTTTGGTTATGGAATCCCCAGATGCAAGTGTAGGCGTCTACGTCACTCCCGGCCACATCCTACCTCCGCACGCCACGGCAACAGGCAAGCTGTTAACCGCCATGCAGGAATCGAGTCTGCGCGAGGCGATCTTGCAGACGGAATTGAAGAGTCTCACGCCTCATACCATCATTGATAGAGCGAAGCTGGAGCAGGAGTACCAACGGATCCGCGAGCAAGGTTATGCAGTCGAGAACGGCGAGCAGGTGCGGGGCTTATTTACGATCGCGTGCCCTATCGTTCTGATGGAAGGGCAAGCTCCGATCTACGCGCTGGGAATGACGGGGCCGGCCGAGAGAATGGGAGGCCAGCCGCTGTCCTTATTGGTAACGAAGTTGCAGCATACGGCTGCCGAGTTCGCAAACGTATTCACTCCAAACGGGAAGAAAAGGTTGTAAGCTACAAGCGAGAGTCAGGAACCTGGCTGAAACCAACCGCGGTCACACGATGCGCCGATCGCTTTGGGCGTCGCGACTTTGCGCGGAATACCGTAGGTATAGTTTCGAATTCATCGAGACGCATTCATCTGGAACATTTTTTAGCTGTGCGAGCAACTAGGGCTCGTTGAGAATCAGGATTGAACGAAGCCGCTGACGCGGCATTTGGTGCGCGGGTTTGCGGATAAAGCTTCTGTTGAAAGATTGCGGCTGTTGAAGCGCAATCTTGAGAACAGGAGCAATGAATGGGAGAGTCTTCGCCGGCAGATGATCGATGACATGACAATCCGCAATCTGTCACCAGCCAGCCAAGGATCCTACATCCACGCGGTAGCGAAGTTCCCGTTAGTTCGGCCACTCACCCGCGTCCGCGCTAGATTGCGAATTGAATTCCTCCGAAGCGACGGAGAATCCCCGCGTTGGTCATTGTCGCATGTCCGACCAAGTCGGACATGCGAATGGCAATGTTAGCGCCACGATATGAGTTTTAAAGGATTGGTCCCTTGGCACGGTTCATGCGGCGAGTATCCGCAAGCGCGTTACCGACTGGGAAGAACCGTTCATGACCACGCTCATCGACTATCCTGTTGGCTCCGTCAACTCGGAGACGCTCGCAGCAACAGCTGATTGCCGGCGGCGCCATCCACAACGGTCAGCTTCTTTCCTGTTTTCGGCTAAGGCGAAGTTCAAATGAGCCGTATTGCGCGTGAGATGAGACGCGAGTTCGCTGATGCTGCATGGCAAGTGCGTCATGCTCTTACTCGCATTGACCAGATCCGAGAATGGATGGGGGACGCCGTCGACGGCAACCTATTGCGAGACATTGAGTTCGGCCTCGCGCACGCGCCGATGGCGATGCGGATCACGCCTTATGTGCTGAACCTGATCGATTGGTCGAACTTTCTCCAAGACCCCATCCGCAAGCAATTCATTCCCGTCGGAAGCGAAATTATTCCGTCTCACCCATTGTTAAAAATGGATTCATTACATGAACGAGACAGTTCGCCTGTAGATGGACTGGTGCATCGTTATCAAGACAAGGCACTTTTACTCGCTACGGATCGCTGCCCAGTCTATTGTCGTTTTTGTACCCGCAGTTACCGCGTGGGCCTAGACACCGAATCGGTCGCGAAGAAAAGGGCGGCGCCATTCCAGAGCCGATGGGATACTACTCTGGCATATCTTCGTGCGACCCCCGTCATCGTTGATGTAGTGGTTTCGGGAGGTGATTGCTTTTGCCTAAAACCTTCCCGACTTTTGGCGGTCGGCATGGGCCTTCTATCCATCCCCTCAATTCGCCGCATCCGTTTCGCGACGAAAGGCCTTGCTGTACTGCCTATGAAAATCACAAGCGATCATGAGTGGACTGATGCTCTTGTCACCATTAGCGATGCCGGCCGGAATCAGGGCGTAGAGATTTCATTTCACACCCACTTCAACCATCCTGGAGAAATCACCGACTACACGATTGCCGCTGCAGAGCTTCTCTTCAAGCGGGGAATAAGGATGCGTAATCAGTCGGTTCTGCTGGCTGGTGTCAATGATGATACCGAGGTTATGAAACAGCTTGTCAAATCACTTTCAAATATGCATATCCAGCCTTACTACGTGTATACGTGTGATCTTGTCGACGGAATCGAGCACATGCGGTGCTCGATAAGAACAGCATGTGAGATAGAAAAGGCCTTACGTGGGATCACGGCTGGCTATAATACTCCGTTGTTCGTTGTCGACACGCCAGGAGGCGGTGGAAAGCGTGACGTCCACAGCTTCGAGCATTATGACAATTGGACAGGGATTGCTGTGTACCGGTCGCCATCTGTCCGTCCGGACCAGCTGTTCATATATCCGGATCCTTTGCAGTCCCTACCTTCAGATGCGCAGGCGGCGTGGTTAGAGCCCCAGCGAGCAAATCGCATACTGAGCAATGCGGTTGAGGCCGCCCGAACAAAAGCGATGGCGGTTTGAATGAGCGACTCTGCGTCATGCAAAAGAGATGTCGCGAAACTCGAGTTTGGGGAGGGCGGCTCCAGGAAACTGGAAGCAAATTTATCGCCTGATGCTGTAGCACAGCCACCGTCGCATTTGTTCTACCTATCCAGCCTGCGCCGGCCGCTGATCGACCGTGCCGAAGGTATCTACATGTGGACGCAGGATGGCCGCCGTTTCATCGACGGATCGAGCGGCCCGATGGTCGCCAATATCGGCCATTCCAACCGCAATGTGCTCGATGCGATGAAGCGCCAGATGGATCGCGCCACCTTCGCCTACCGGCTGCATTTCGAGAACGAGCCAGCCGAAGAGCTGGCGCGTGAGCTTGCCGGCAAGCTTCCGGAAGGCATGGACCGCATCTTCTTCGTCTCCGGCGGCTCCGAAGCGACGGAATCCTGCATCAAGCTGGCGCGGCAATGGGCCGTCTCCACCGGCCAGGCCAGCCGCTGGAAGGTGATCACCCGCTTTCCTTCCTATCATGGCGGGACGCTCGGTTCGCTTTCGATCACCGGCGACGACGCGCTGGCCGAAACTTTCACACCGATGATGCGGGTGATGCCGACCGTGCCGGCACCGACCGCCTGGCGCGACCGCGACAATCTCTCGATGGAGCAGCGTGGCGTCCGCTACGCCGACATGCTGGAGGAAAAGATCCTCGCCGAAGGTCCTGAAAGCGTCGTCGCCTTCATCATGGAGCCGATCGGCGGCGCGGCAACCGCGGCCCTGGTGGCGCCCGACAGCTATTATGCGCGCATCCGCGAGATCTGCGACCGCTACGGCATCCTGCTGATCCATGACGAGGTGATGAGCGGTGCTGGCCGCACCGGCAAATTCCTCGGCGGCGACCACTGGAACTGCAGGCCTGATATCGTCGCGCTGTCGAAGGGGCTGGGTTCAGGCTATGCGCCACTCGGCGCGCTGGCGGCGCCGATGCGACTGGTCGAGCCGCTGCTCGCGTCAGGCGGTTTCCAGCATGGCCACACCTATGCCGGCAATCCGCTCGCCTGCGCCGCCGGGCTTGCGGTGCTGGGCGAAATGGACCGGCTCGACCTGATCGCCAAAGCTGCCGCCACGGGCGACGTGCTGATGGACGGGCTGCAGGGGCTGGCGAAGCGCTTCCCGTTCATCGCCGATGTGCGCGGCAAGGGGCTACTTACAGGCGCCGAAATGGTCGCCGATCCCGATACACTGAGACCAATCGACCAAGGCAAGAAGGCGACGCAGCGTCTGCTCGACCTCGCCTATGAACGAGGGCTGATCATCTATGGCCGCAGGGTCAAGGGCGGCGTCGACGGCGACAACTTCATGGTGGCGCCGCCGATGATCGTCACCAGCGAGCAGGTCGGCGAGATCATCTCCATCATCGGCGACTCGCTGGAGGCGCTCGCCTCCGAGCTCGACCTGCCGGTCGAAGACCGGGGGTAGAGCAAATGGCACCGCGTAAAGTCATCATCACTTGCGCCGTCACCGGCTCGGTGCATACGCCGTCGATGTCGCCCTATCTGCCGGTGGCGCCGGACCAGATTGCCGCGGACGCCATCGCCGCGGCCGAGGCCGGTGCCTCGATCCTGCATCTGCATGCCCGCGACCCAAAAGACGGGCGGCCGACCGCCGATCCCGATGTGTTCATGCAGTTCCTGCCGCGCATCAAGCAGGCGACTGACGCCGTGATCAACATCACCACCGGCGGCTCCTCGCTGATGACACTGGACCAGCGGTTGGCGGCGCCGTTTCGGGCGGAGCCCGAAATGTGCTCGCTCAATGTGGGCTCGATGAATTTCGCGCCCTTCCCGACCCTAGAACGGCCACGTGAATGGGAGCACGAATGGGAGCCGAACCTGCTTGAAGCTAGGTGCGACAGGAATTTGAAAAACAGATACGCCGATATGGAGTCGATAATAAAGAAGCTCAGCAAAGGCTCCGGCACGCGCTTCGAGTTCGAATGCCACGATATCGGCCATCTCTATTCCCTGGCGTATGTTCTCGACCGGGGGCTGGTGTCGGGGCCGCTGTTCATCCAGTTCGTGCTGGGCATCCTAGGCGGCATCGGCGCCGATCCGGACAATCTTGTCCACATGAAGCACATCGCCGACAAATTGTTCGGCGACAGCTTTCAGTTTTCGGTGCTCGCCGCCGGCAGCCACCAGATGCCGATGATCGTGATTGCGGCGGCAATGGGAGGCAATGTGTGCGTCGGGCTTGAGGACGGTCTCTATGACGGGCGGCAACTGGCCAAGTCCAATGCCGACCAGGTCCGGCGCATCCGCAGCGTGCTGGATGGCCTGTCACTGGAGGTTGCCACACCAGCAGATGCTCGTGAGATGCTGGCGCTGAAGGGTGGCGAGCGCGTAGCGTTCTGAGGGATTCTGAGATGCTTGCGATCCTTTCCACCCCCCTCTGTTCTGCCGGACATCTCTCCGCAAGGGGGAGAGATGTCCGGCAGAACAGAGGGGGGTGCCCGGAAACCGTGCCTGTCGTCAGCAAGCCGTCCAAAATCCTCTTCCGCCCCGACATCATCGACCACGTCGAAATCATCCACGCCGTGCTTCTGTGGCTCGGCACCCACAGCGGCGCGCGTCAGGAAATCACCTCAAGGCCCGACGACCTCAGCCGCTACGGCTTTGGCGACAAGGCTGCCCTCTCAACCCTGATCGCCGATGTCGATGGCGAATTCGCTGGGCCGTGCCTGCATTTCCCGATCTTCTCCACCCGGATGAGGCGGCTCTTTGTGCAGGACCGCTATGTCGAAAGCCGCTCTCGCGGCTGGCGAGCGCCTGCTGCGTCGCGTCGCGCCAGAATGGCGGTCTACCGTCGACACCACAATGACCCCCAAGGCCGTTTATGAAAAACTTGGCCATTGCTGGTCGACCAAGTGCGAAAGTTCGTCGGCGAAGCATTGTTCGCCTTTGCCAAAGCACCGGAGACATGACGATGAAAGCCTTTTTTGCGAAGGAACAGAGGCGCCACGACCCAAAGACTTTCCTCTCCAGGGGCTCAGCCCAGCCCCACCCGGAAACGCCGGCACGGGTCGAGAGATTATTAGTCGGGGCATCATCAGCCGGTTTGACCGTTGAGCGGCCAAAGAATCATGGTCTTAGGCCGATCGCCGCCGTGCACACACCTGAATATCTCGATTTTCTCGAGCATATCTTCGCCCGCTGGCAACGTATCGAGGGGGCCTCGGCGGAGGTGATCCCCAACATCCACCCGATCGCCCGCAACGGCTCGTATCCGGCGTCCGCCGTCGGCCAGGCCGGCTATCACATGGCCGACACCGCTTGCCCGATCTCAGGCGAGACATGGCAAAGTGCACTGTGGAGCGCCTGGAGCGCGGTCGAGGCGGCGGAAACCGTGATGGCAGGCGCGCCGGCCGCCTATGCACTGAGCCGCCCGCCCGGGCACCACGCCTTTGCCGATGTCGCCGGCGGCTTCTGCTTCATCAACAACTCAGCCATCGCGGCACAGGTGCTGCGCAGGCAGGCATCCCGCGTGGCGATCCTCGATGTCGACCTGCATCACGGCAACGGGACGCAAGGCATTTTTTATGCGCGACTTGATGTGCTCACCGTCTCGCTGCATGCCGACCCGGTGCGCTTCTACCCATTTTTCTGGGGTTACGCCAACGAGCGCGGTGAAGGCGCCGGCCTCGGTTACAACCTCAACCTGCCGCTGCCGCACAAATCCGGCGACACGGCATTTTTGGAAGCGCTTGCAACTGCCCTCCGGCGGATTCGCGCCTTCGCGCCCGAGGCGCTGGTCGTGGCGCTCGGTCTCGACGCCTTCGAGGGCGATCCGTTAGGCGGACTGTCGGTGACGACATCAGGATTCTCGCGCATCGGCGAGGCCATCGCCGGGCTTGGCCTGCCAACGGTCATCGTCCAGGAAGGCGGCTATCTTTGCGGCGCGCTCGGCGACAACCTCACCGCCTTCCTGACCGCCTTCGGCGGCAAACTACACTGCTAG
>NZ_JBSKBO010000025.1:0-32327 GCF_053714255.1 Mesorhizobium sp. 43Arga | reverse complement strand
GCAATCGCCATTGGCATCGTGGACCTGACCACGGATAGCGCACTGCTCGGGCTTCGGCCGCACCGGACGGCAGGCGCCGTTGCGCACCTCGGTGCCCTGCGGGCAGACGCAGTCGCCATCGGCATTGCGGATCTGGCCGGGGATGCGGCACACTTGGGGCTTCGGCCGGATCGGACGGCAGGCGCCATTGCGCACCTCGGTCCCTTGCGGGCAGACACAGTAGCCGTCGGCGTCGTGGATCTGGCCGCGGATGGTGCACTGCTCGGGCTTGCCAGTGCTGACGCACTTGCCGTTCTCCAGCGCCGTGCCGCGCGGGCAGATGCAGCGCCCATCCTCGGTGCGGATCTGGCCTTCGAGCAGCACGCAGCGCTTCGGCGGCGGCGGTGGCGTCGGCAGAATGTTGGTGCCGCCGCCGGTGCACTGGCCGTTGCGGAAGGTGGTGCCTTCCGGGCAGACGCAGCGGCCGGTATCGTTCATGACGAAGCCCGGCGAGCATTCCTTCTTCACCTCATGGGTGATGACGAAGGGATGGCACGCATAGGCCTTGCCGCGATCGCCCTGCACATTGGCCGCATCCTTGGACAGCACGTCGCCGCCGTCCTGCACCCTGGCGTCGGGAGACAGGACGCCAACGCAGTTCTGGCCATTGACGTTGCCCTGCAGGTTGGCCAGACGCCCGTCGTCGGGAATGACCACGGTGACATGATGCGACTGGCTTTCGCCGGCGCCGAGCGTCAGGTTGGCGATGCAGGACAGAGGCAAGGTTGCCGGTTCCGGCGAGCAGCCGAAGGGTGGGTCGATCGCGGTGATCGCAACGCCATCCAGCCGGCCGAGACCTTCCACGCCGATCGCATCACCGATACGAACCGGGCCGGAGAAGGGGCTCGTTCCGTCATTGGTAATGGTGATGTCGAACGAGCAGGGCTGGCCGAGCCGGCATTCGCGGTCGCCGGTCTTCTCGACACGGATGGTCGAAGAGCCGCCGCCCTTGGCGCAGGCCTGGCCGATCGGATAGACGATGTCGTCGCCAGGCGCCGGACCATAGGAGCCGCGCGCGCAGTTTTCGAACGCGCCATTGGCCGAGACCGTGACGTCGAAGTGCCTGCTGGTTCCGGGCGTCATGACGGCGCCGGGAATCTGGCACGACAGCGTGTTGGCCGGAACCGGTCCGCACGCCCATTCCGCGCCGTCAGGGGTGACGGTCTGGATCTGGACGGGCGCGCCGCCCGACACCAGCGTGGCGGCATCGTTGACCCGCACCGGACCGGTGGGCGCTGCCGTGCCGGCGTTCGAGACGGTGATGCGGCAAGAGACGACCGCGGCACCGGCCAGCGAGCCATTGCACACCTTGGTGATGCGCAGGCCAGGCTTGCCGCCATTGGGCCGACGGATGCGTTCCTTGGCGCAGGCCTTGTTGTTGGTGAGGTCGACCTCACCGGGGACGGCCTTCACCTCGGCGCAGTTCTCGACGGTATCCGACTGGTAGCCGGCCGGCATGACCGCCTTGACGAGGATCGGCGTCGAGGCGCCCGCAGGCAGCGAGATGCCGGCATTGTCGCAGCGGAACTGGCCGGGGCCGTTCGGACCGCATGTCCAGGGCGGGCTCGGCCCGAAGGTCGAGGAGCTCGGTGCGCCGCCAGGATAGTTGTCGATCACCGTCAGCGGTCCGTTATAGGTCGACGTGCCGTTGTTGATGATGTCGATCACGAAGAAACAGACGCCGTCCGCCGTGCAGATTTCGGTACGGGCCCGCTTCTTCAGGATCAGGTCGACCTTCTTCTCGACCGGCGGCTGGCAGTCGCGGTCGCGATCGCCACGGCGGCAGATCGGGATCGAGGCACAGCCACGGTCGTTCGACTGGCTGCCGAACAACGGCTTGCCGCTGGCCGCATAGTTGTAGGTCGCGCAGTTGCGCAGCACGCTGCCTTGCCAGCCTCCGGCCGGCCTGAAGCCGAGCTTGAGGTCGACAAAGGCCCCCGGATTGAGCGTGGTCACCGGATGCGTGCATGTCATCGGGGTGGCGCCGGGCACGCAGACCCAGGGCGGATTGGGCCCTGAACTCAGCGTCGAGCCGGCCGGCAGCGTCACCTCGTCGAGCACGATCTTGCCGTTGTAGGGCGCGGTGCCGACATTGGTGACCCTGATGGTGAAGTCGCAGCCGCCGGCCATGGTGCAGTGTGGGACATCGGCGCGTTTCTCGACCTTGAGGTCCGGCTCCTTGTCCCTGGGCGGGCACCGCTGGTCACGCGGGATGACGATGTCGATGGTCTGCGTGCAGCACAGGCCCCAGCCCTCCTTCGGCCCGGCATAGGTCTCGATGCCGGTGACGATGAGGTGGATGACGTCGCCGGGCGATGCGCCGACGATCTTCCAGTTGAGCACACCGCCGCCCGGAGGCACCAGCTGGGTGTCGGGGATGATGGTGATGCCGGGCGTAGTGGTCGAAACCTGCACCCACTTGCCGCCCATCTCGGGGCCGACCGGCATGTGGTAGATGAAGGCGCCGCCGCCGGGCACGCAATCGACCGTGCCGCGTTCTACCTTGAAGCATTCCTTGCCGGGAGGCGGCGGTGGCGGGTTGCACTTGGTGACATCGATCTTGATCGAGGTCTTCACTCCGGTCTTGTAGTCGCCATCGTCGGGCTTGCTCGGATCCTGCGACGGGATGATGGTCCCGGTGCCGGCCTCGTTGCTCACCTTGATCAGGCCCTGGTTGTCGACGATCGTCGGCGCGGGAAACGCCGCATGGTCGATCTTGGCCGTGATCTGGAAATTGATGACGCGTTCATTGGCGGCACCCGCGCCGTCGAGATCGGCGGCGGAGAGCCGGAAGTCGGACACCGTTGCGGTGTCGTTGGGACCCGCCGAATTGCTGATCGTCGCGCCCGGCAGTGGTCCGCCGGAGGCATCCGTGCCGTCGCCGGACAGGTTGACGTTGACGATGGCAAGGCCATGCGGGAGCTGGTCCTTGAACTCGATCTTGAGTTTCTTCAGCAAGCCCACCAGGCCCGGATCGGCAAAGCCCTGCGGGTCACCGCGCAGGCCGAAGTTCAGGGAGTAGACGACATAGTCGCAGCCTCTCTGGGTGCCTGTCTTGGTGAAGAACGGGACGACCCGCTCCGGCCTGGGATTGACGACGCGCGAATTGTCGAGGTCGAGCCTCAGTTGCGGGGTGATCGGAGCGGCGTCTTCCGCGTGGCTTGCGAGCGGGGTTAGCATGGCGACCGCGATACCGGCCGCCATCAGCCAGCGCGCGCCGCGCCTGGCATATGACAGGGGTTTCATGATCGTCTCCATGACGGTTGAGTTGTTTTGCGCGAGCGGGGAGAGTGCGAGATTGTTCATCTTCCCCTCCTCAACGTTCGCAGCTGACGGCTGGGGTGCGGAGCGGCAAGGTCATCTTGCAGCAAGGGTAGTAGCCACCCTTGTCCTTGTCGGACTTCCTGTAGAAGCAAAGTCCAACATCCACCCTGTCGCCCGGATAGTGGCCGGTGATGCCGATCGTGTAAGGCGTGCCAGGCGCATGCGACATGGGTGACGTCACCGCGACGCCTGGCGTCCTGGACTGGGCCTTGATCGAATCGCCGCCGAAGCCGGCATGGTCATGGAGATAGAGATCAGCCTCGAGGCCCGAAGGCGTGCAGTAATATTGCACGTCGTCGACATCGAGACAGGGGGGCAGATTGCCGGGCGGTGGGAAGTCCGGCGGGTAGAAGGGTGGCAGATAGCCGCCCGGAATTTCTTCATAATAGCCGGCGCGGCCCTCGCAGGGGTGCCAGACGGCGACGTCGCCGACATGGCCTTCCACTTCCGGATCCTCGAAATAGCCGTCGAAATCGACGAACCAGGAACCGAAGGGCGGCACGTTGGCCGGCTTGACCAGGTCCTTGGGCGTGATCTGCACGCCATGCACGGCGAGCGGTCCGCCGGCGGCGAGCTGCTCGGCAAGCGTTGGATTATCACGCAATTTGTCGCCTGTGTTGACCAGCGTCTGCGTGCACACCGAGGTGTCGAGATTGCCATCGGCATCATAGCCATATTGCAGGTCGAGGCCGCCGGCCGACTGCCGGTTGCCCTGCGGAAAGCCGACCGCATATTCCTGCGGCACTTCCACCCAGACCGATTCCGTTGTCGGATCGTCCGGATTCTCGTGCCAGTAGCGGATGACCTCGCCCTTGCCGGAATCGGCGAACCGGCTGTAATCATAGCGATTTTCGACCGGGCCGCGCTGGGCGAGATACATGAAGCCTTGGTTGTCGAAGGCGATGTCGGTGACGGCGTAGTCCTTGTCCGCCCTGACCGTCAGCTCCCAGCGCGGGTCGCCGGCAAAGCTGCCGTCGCGGGCAATGCCCACCGACCAGATTTCCGACTTTTCGCCGACCGAATAGTAGAGCCGGCCGCCATGATAGGAGACGGCCCAGACTCGGCGCTCGTCCTGGGTGTAGCCCCAGGTCTCGGGGTCTTCCGTGTCGAAGGCGGCACCTTGAATGTCCATCACCGCGCCGTCGTCGGCGACGGGAGCCAGACCATGCGCCGGGCGCCCGGCGACGCCATGATCGAACGTGTCGATCAGCCTGCCGTTGGCGTCGATGCGACGGATCAGGCCGGTGTCGAGATCCGAGGCGAAGAACTGGCGGTGGTTGGGATCGAAGGTGATATTGCCGATGCCCGGGCCGCTGTTGGTGTCGATGTCGGCGAATTTGGCGACCTGGCCGGTGATGCCGTCGATCTTCCAGATGGTGCCGGGTCCGCCGCCGTTTTCGGTGCCGAACTGGCCATCCATGAAGGTAGCGCCTGCGGTGCCGCGGCGCTGCCGTTCCGGCCTGCCGTCACTGTCGGCGTCAGGCGTGACGATGCGGATGCCGTGCAGCGAGGTTGCCGCGGCATAAAGATTGGGAATGCCTGACGGAACCCCGTCGCGCACGCCGTCATCATAGGTGAGGCCGAAAACCTGGCCGATCTGGCCTGATGTCACCTCGAACGGCGGCGGCGTGAAGACGAGCTGGCCCGAAGCCGGCCCGCCGAGATGCGAGACGTCGAAAACGCGCAAGGTGGCGCGCGTGGTGTCGATGAAGGTCTCGTCGACCGGGTCGACCCCAGGCGGCAGGCCTTCGTCGAAATTGGGAATGACGGTGCCGGAAAATCCGGTGACCGCCATCGAGCCGGGATAGATGATCTGGGTATCCTGCGCCTTGGCGATGCCGCCAAGCCAAAGGCCGGCGGTCAAGGCAATCGCAAGAAATCCGCCGGTTGCCTTGATCAGGCGGTGCAAACGGCTGGTGCGAGAAGACACGAACGGGCCGTGATCGCAAGACATGGAACTCCCCCCGAAGTCTGCGGGAGGAGCCTCCGGCTGTGCCGCGCGAACCAGGGCAAGGCGCGGCGGTCCGGCTCGTTCTTCCCTGCTCGAATTGTCTGCTTTCCTCATTGTCACGATACGCCTGCTCTTACGCAGGGTCAACGGAATCAGCGGGAAGCCCAGCGCATCGACCCCGTCCCGAAGGTGGTGGTCGCGCCGAGCTCCTGTTGTTCCCGGAGACCGAAGAGCCTCTGGGTTGCTGGTCATGGGGGCTTCCTTTCCGGGCCGCACCATGCGGCACCTGGACCTCAGTCGCCGGCGGAGGTGGAAAGGTTCACGGAAGCCTTGCGCAGAATGCTTGCGCCCGATCCCGCCTGTTCTTATATACGCGCCAAGCCGTGCGGCGCCGAAACCCGGTTGCCGGACGGGATTTCTTGTGAACAGGGGCTTTCGTTGGAACGCCTTCACGGGTCCTGAAAGCCTGCTTAGCGGAGAGACTAGAAAAATGGCAAAAGTAATCGGTATCGATCTCGGCACCACCAATTCCTGCATCGCCATCATGGATGGCAAGGAACCCAAGGTGATCGAAAATGCGGAAGGCGCGCGCACGACGCCCTCCATCGTCGCCATCTCGGGCGACGGCGAACGTCTGGTCGGCCAGCCGGCCAAGCGCCAGGCGGTCACCAATCCTGAAAACACCATCTTCGCGGTCAAGCGCCTGATCGGCCGCCGCTATGACGATCCGGTGACGGAAAAGGACAAGAAGCTTGTCCCTTACAAGATCGTCAAGGGCGACAATGGCGATGCCTGGGTCGAGGCCGGCGGCAAGAAGCAGTCGCCCAGCCAGATCTCGGCTATGATCCTGCAGAAGATGAAGGAAACGGCGGAAGCCTATCTCGGCGAGAAGGTCGAGAAGGCGGTCATCACCGTTCCAGCCTATTTCAACGACGCCCAGCGCCAGGCCACCAAGGACGCCGGCAAGATCGCCGGCCTGGAAGTGCTGCGCATCATCAACGAGCCGACGGCTGCAGCACTTGCCTACGGCCTCGACAAGAAGGATGGCAAGACCATTGCCGTCTATGACCTTGGCGGCGGCACGTTCGACATTTCGGTGCTCGAAATCGGCGACGGCGTGTTCGAGGTGAAGTCGACCAATGGCGACACCTTCCTCGGCGGCGAGGATTTCGACATGCGCCTGGTCGAGTATCTGGCGGCCGAGTTCAAGAAGGAACAGGGCATCGACCTGAAGAACGACAAGCTCGCCTTGCAGCGCCTCAAGGAGGCGGCTGAAAAGGCCAAGATCGAGCTGTCGTCGACCACGCAGACCGAAATCAACCTGCCCTTCATCACCGCCGACGCGACCGGCCCGAAGCACCTGACGCTGAAGCTGACGCGCGCCAAGTTCGAAAGCCTGGTCGAGGATCTCGTCCAACGCACCATCGACCCGTGCAAGGCGGCGCTCAAGGACGCCGGCCTCAAGGCGGGCGAGATCGACGAAGTGGTCCTGGTCGGCGGCATGACCCGCATGCCCAAGATCCAGGAGATCGTGAAGCAGTTCTTCGGCAAGGAGCCGCACAAGGGCGTCAACCCGGATGAGGTCGTCGCTCTCGGCGCCGCCATCCAGGCCGGCGTGCTGCAGGGCGACGTCAAGGACGTGCTGTTGCTCGACGTGACGCCGCTGTCGCTCGGCATCGAGACGCTGGGCGGCGTGTTCACCCGGCTGATCGAGCGCAACACGACGATCCCGACCAAGAAGAGCCAGGTGTTCTCGACCGCTGAAGATAGCCAGTCGGCCGTGACCATCCGCGTCTTCCAGGGCGAGCGTGAAATGGCCGCCGACAACAAGGCACTCGGCCAGTTCGACCTGGTCGGCATTCCGCCGGCGCCGCGCGGCGTGCCGCAGATCGAGGTCACTTTCGACATCGACGCCAACGGCATCGTCAACGTTTCGGCCAAGGACAAGGGCACCGGCAAGGAGCACCAGATCCGCATCCAGGCCTCGGGTGGCCTTTCGGACGCCGACATCGAGAAGATGGTGAAGGACGCCGAGGCCAATGCCGAGACCGACAAGAAGCGGCGCGCCGTGGTCGAGGCCCGCAACCAGGCCGAAGCGCTGGTGCATTCGTCGGAGAAGTCGCTGAAGGAATATGGCGACAAGGTCTCGGAAGCCGAGCGCACGGCGATTTCCGATGCCATCGCGGCGTTGAAGACCGCCGCCGAGGGCGACGACGCGGCCGACATTGAGGCCAAGAGCCAGGCGCTCGCCGAAGCTTCGATGAAGCTTGGCCAGGCCATGTACGAGGCTTCGCAGAAGGAAGCGGCGGAAGCCGACGCCAAGGCGGATGCCGCCAAGGACTCCGACGTGGTCGATGCCGATTTCGAGGAAATCGACGAGGACGACGACAAGAAGAAGTCGGCCTGAGCCGCCTGACGGCAAGATAAAGCGGAAAGCCCGGCGTAAAGCCGGGCTTTTTTGCAACCCTCGCTGAGAAAAGTGCGGGTCCTGCCGAAAAAATCATTGAAAACCACGGACAAGTTCGCGCCGGCCCTAGCATCCGGGCAGCACCGCTCCTAAATCGAAGCGACGTGCCGGCAAACGACGCAACAATGCATCAAGACGTTGAGCATCCGGACAGCGGGAAAAAATGAAAGCTGATTTCTACGAAACGCTGGGCGTGCAAAAGGGCGCCGACGAGAAGGAGCTCAAGAGCGCTTTCCGCAAGCTCGCCATGCAGTTCCATCCTGACCGCAATCCCGGCGATCATTCCTGCGAGCACAAGTTCAAGGAAATCAACGAAGCCTACGAGACGCTGAAGGACCCGCAGAAGCGCGCGGCCTATGACCGTTTCGGCCACGCCGCCTTCGAACAAGGCGGTATGAATGGCGGCGCGCAAGGCTTTGGCGCCGGCGGTTTCGCCGACATCTTCGAGGATATTTTCGGCGACATGATGGGTGGCCGCCAGCGCCGCTCGTCGGGCGGCCGCGAGCGCGGTGCCGACCTGCGCTACAACATGGAAATCTCGCTGGAAGAGGCTTTCGCGGGAAAGACCGCGCAGATCCGCGTGCCGGCCTCGATCTCCTGCTCGGAATGCTCCGGCAGCGGCGCCAAGCCCGGCACCCAGCCGGTGACCTGCTCGATGTGCCATGGCCATGGCAAGGTGCGGGCGACACAAGGCTTCTTCTCGATCGAGCGCACTTGCCCGCAATGCCAGGGCCGCGGCCAGACGATCAAGGATCCGTGCCCGAAATGCGCCGGACAGGGCCGCGTCACCGAGGAGCGCTCGCTATCGGTCAACATTCCGGCCGGCATCGAGGACGGCACCCGCATCCGCCTTGCCAATGAGGGCGAGGCCGGCCTGCGCGGCGGGCCTTCGGGCGACCTCTATATTTTCCTGGCGGTGAAGCCGCATGAATTCTTCCAGCGCGACGGTGCCGATCTCTATTGCAAGGTGCCGATCTCGATGACGACGGCCGCCCTTGGCGGTTCCTTCGAGGTGACGACGCTGGACGGCAGCCAGACCAAGGTGAAAGTGCCCGAAGGCACGCAGAACGGCCGCCAGTTCCGCCTCAAGGGCAAGGGCATGCCGGTGCTGCGCCAGCCCAATGTCGGCGACCTCTACATCCAGACCGCTGTCGAGACGCCACAGAACCTGTCGCGCCGCCAGCGCGAGTTGCTGGAGGAGTTCGAACAGCTGTCCTCGCAGGACAATTCGCCCCAATCGAGCGGGTTTTTTGCCCGCATGAAGGATTTTTTCGAGTCTTTCGGCGAGCGTTGATTGTGAAGAACGGCGCGGGAATGCATGAACCGCGCCTGGTCTTGAGACGCGACGAAATCTATCTTATCCACGACATGCGTCTCGCAACGCCTTGCCTTGCGTCAACCAGGTGTTAAGTAGCTTTGCGGGGGAGCCTTGAGGAGAGCTTGCATGACACGTGGTCACGGACTGCGGAAGGCGCTTGCCGAGAAGTTCGACGACGAACTCAAATTCTTCAAGGGCTGGATCGACAAGCCGAAGACGGTCGGTTCGATCGTTCCGACCAGTTCGATCACCGCGCGCAAGATGGCCTCGATCGTCAATCCCAGGTCCGGCCTGCCGGTGCTTGAGGTCGGTCCCGGCACCGGCGTCATCACCCGCGCCATCCTCGCCCAGGGCGTACGGCCCGAAAACCTCTATGCCGTCGAATACAACACCGATTTCGTGCGCCATCTGCGCCAGCTCTATCCCGGCGTCAACGTCATCGAGGGCGATGCCTTCAACCTCAACGCCACGCTTGGCGAGAGGAGCGGGATGATCTTCGATTCCGTCGTGTCCGGCGTGCCGCTGCTCAATTTCCCGGTTGCCCAGCGCATCGCCTATATAGAGAGCCTGCTCGACCGCATCCCGGCGGGCCGTCCGATCGTGCAGCTGACCTATGGCCCGATGTCGCCGATCCCGGCCGGCCGCGGCGACTATACGGTCAAGCATTTCGATTTCATCTTCCGCAACATCCCGCCGACGCAGCTGTGGATCTACCGAAGGGAGGGATAAGGCAGTAGGGAATAGTCAGGAACTGCTCATCTCCTACTGCCTATTCCCCACTGCCTACACCCTTTGCGAAGCAATGTCCGTGATCCCGAAAATCCTCGTCTTCGCCGGCTCAGTGCGCAGCGGTGCCTATAGCGGCCGGACCGCCGATGTGGCGCAGAAGGTACTTGCGATGCAAGGCGCCGAGGCGACCCGCATTTCGCTCATCGACTATGCCTTGCCTATCCTCGACGAGGATCTGGAGAAGGATAGAGGCGTTCCTGAAAACGCCGTCAGACTCAGCCGTCTGATTTCAGCCCATGACGGACTGCTGATCGCCACGCCTGAGTATAATGGCTCGATTCCGCCGCTGCTCAAGAACACGATCGACTGGGTGAGCCGGGTGCGCCGCGATGGCGGCCGATCGGTCAGGCCGCTTGCCGGCAAGGTCGTCGGGCTTTGTTCGTCCTCCAACGGCCATTTTGCCGGCATACGCTGCATCAACCATCTGCGCGCCGTGCTGGTACGCTGCCAGATGCAAGTAGTGACACCGGAATGCTCGGTGCCGGACGGCGGCGGCGCCTTCGACGAAGGCGGCAATTTCCGTGACGAAAGACTGTACAGATCGATGGAGCATCTATGCCGCACGCTGATCGAAACCTCGCGCATGCTGTCGACCCGGATCGAGGCGTGACCGCCGCGACCATGCAGGCCAAACCCATGCAGGCCAAATCCATCCAGGAAAGACTGATCGTCGGCCTCGACGTGCCGACCGTGCGGGAAGCCGAACAGGCGGTGCGCGAACTCGACGGCGTCGTCTCCTTCTACAAGATCGGCTATCAGCTGGCCTTCGCCGGCGGGCTCGACTTCGCCAGGGAGCTGGCCAGCGGCGGCACCAAGATCTTCCTCGACATGAAGCTGCTCGACATCGACCACACGGTGGCCAAGGGCGTCGAGAACATCGTCAAGATGGGCATGACCATGCTGACCATCCACGCCTATCCCAAGGCGATGCGTGCGGCGGTGGAAGCGGCCAGGGGCAGCGACCTTTGCCTGCTCGCCGTCAGCGTGCTGACCTCGATGGACGAGCAGGACATGATCGATGTCGGCTATGAATATGACCCGCACACGCTGGTGCTGCGGCGCTCGGAACAGGCTCTGCATGCCGGCATGGGCGGCATCGTCTGCTCGGCGGCGGAAGCCGAAGCGGTGCGCCGCATCGTTGGACCAGACATGGCGGTGGTGACGCCAGGCATCCGTCCGGCCGGCAGCGACCATGGCGACCAGAAACGTGTGGTGACGCCGGCGCAGGCGATCCGCAACGGCGCCAGCCATCTCGTGGTGGCCCGCCCGATCGTCGCCGCAAACGACCGCCGCGCGGCAGCGCAGGCGATCCTCGACGAAATGCGCTCTGCATAAAATAAGGGAGAGAACAATGCCCAAGGGATACTGGATCGCCCGCGTCGATGTGCGCGATGCCGAAGGCTACAAGGAGTATATCGCCGCCTCGAAGCTCGCTTTCGACCGTTTTGGCGCGAAATTCCTGGCGCGCGGCGGAGCACATGAGCTGGCCGAAGGACCTGGCCGTGCCCGTAACGTCATCATCGAATTCGAATCGCTAGCGGTCGCACATGACTGCTACCACTCGCCGGAATATCAGCGTGCGGTTGCCATCCGCCAGAAGGTCGCCGACGGCGAGATCGTGCTGGTCGAAGGGGCCTGAAGCCTATCCCGGCCTGACAGGGGCCCCTTTGAAGCAATTCCCAAGGGAAGGCGCTCCGCGCTTTTCCCCCAATTGCTTCAGACGAAGTCCTGCAGGTTGACGTCCCGCAGCTTGGCCCCGCCAAGCAGGGCTCCGACCAGCTGGTGCTTGATGGCAAGGCATTGCGCGCGGGCAAGTTTCACGATGCCGGGAACATCGCTCTTTTCGCAGGCGTGCAGCAATTGCTTTTGCTGTTCGATGATCAGCGGCATGAAATCGCGCGACTTGAAGCCGAGATGGAGCGCCCGTTCCGACTGGTCGAGGATCTGGCTGAGCAGCTGTGCCAGCCGCAGATTGCCGGAAAGCTCGGCGATCGCCAGGCGAAAGGCACGGTCGGCCGCCAGGAACGCGACAGGGCTGCGCAGCGTCTCGGGCTTCAGCACCTTTCTCGCCGCCAGCCTGATTTCCTCCAGCCCGCGCTCGGTAATGCCTGCCGTGGCGACCCTGAACACTTCCGGCTCGACCAGTCCACGCACGTCGAAGATCTCGTTGACGTCGCGTAGGGTCAGCGTGGTGATGACATAGCCGCGGCGCGGCTCGCTCCTGACCAGCCCTTCCTGCATGAGCCGGGCAAGTGCGGAGCGGATTGTCGCCTTCTTGATGCCGTAGCGCGCCTCGATCTGCTTTTCGGTCAGGGCTTCACCGGGCGACAGGACGCAAGCGACGATATCGCTCTTCAGCTGTTCGTAGGCCTGTTCGCTGCGCAGCAGATCCGCGGTCGAAAGCGCCGGCGTCCCTCCTGGGGGCGTGCCCGATTTCGATCGCGTGGTTTTTGTCGACTTCATGCTTCTCTCGCTTTGCACCGGCATTGACGAGAGCTGGCCATCTTAGTTATGCTCCCTGAGCATCTCAGTCAGGAGCTGTGGCATGCCTCTATCCGCCGACTCCCCTCTCTACCCCGCCATCAAGGATATCGTCAACGCGGCGGCTGGCGCCAATCCCTTCGATGCGGTCAAGGCCGTCTTGAGGGATTATACCAACCGCTTCCATGCGCTCGGCGGACTGGTTCACGAGGAGGATGACGACGAGCTCTTGCTGCATGCCAGCCCGGAGCTGACGATCTACCACATCACGCTTTCGCCCGGGGTGCAGTATCCGCCGCATAACCATCTGATGGACGCCCTGATCGGCATCTATTGGGGCGGCGAGACCAATTTCATCTACCCACTCGCCGGCGAGAGGGTCGACGAGCCGGAGCGGCAGGATTTTTCAGCGCCCGCGCTGGTGCACATGTCTGCCAACACCATCCACTCGGTCGCCAATACCGGCAGTGCCCGCTCCGGCGCCCTGCATGTCTATCTCGGCGATCTGCCAGGCACCGACCGCCAGCTGTGGAGCCTGGCCGACAACCGGCCGGAGCCGTTCGACAACGCCAGATACATGGCCGGCGCACGGTCCATCCGGCAATCGACCTCCGAGTCCGAATAGACCACCGAAGCCTCCCCGACGTCGTCATCCCAGGGCGGAGCAGCCGCGCAGCGGCGTCGCGGAGACACTGGGATCCATTCCGTGACCTTGGCCGAAGGGCGCAGCGGAGCAGATTCTGCACCGCAGCGGCGCTTCCGAGTCCCGGCATGGATCCTGGGGTCTTCGCCGCGTCGCTTCGCTCCTTGCTACGCCCCAGGATGACGAAGTGATTGATGTCTCCGCTAAATCGCCAAGGCATGCGGGTCCATCAACCCAAGCGACCGTCAAACTTCCGCGCCGAATATTACCCGGTCAGCCGGCTCGCCGCCGTCTCGGCCATGGCGTCGGCAAGCTCCAGACCCCATTGCTGGCGACAATAGGCGCGGAAATCGAAGCAGGGCAGGCCCGGGCAGACCTCGAACTCGATCAAGTGAACCGTGTCGTCGGCCTCGACGCGGAAGTCGATGGAGAACACGTCGCGCAGGCCGAGCCCGCCGATCAGCCGCCCGGCGATCGCCCTGATCCTGGCGTCGGCGACCGGCTGGACGTCGGCGACGGCGACGAGCTCCGGTTCGGCATAGAGTCCTGCCGCCTTCGCTGCCTCGCCGGTTTCGCCGTAGAGCGCCATACTGTCCGCCATGGTCTGGAAATCCGCGCCGGAATCCACAAAGGCGATGCCGAGCGCCTCGACACCGGTTTGCGGCGTCAGCCCGAGAAAGCTGGCGCGGACGTTGCGACCGGCGACATAGGGCTGGACGACGACATCGTCGCGATAGGCGGCAAAGATGCGCCGGCTAAGCTCCAGCGCATGGCCCAGCTCATGGCACCGGGAATCCGGCCAGATGCCGATCTTGGCGCCGAGCCGGTTGGGCTTGACGAACCAGCCGGCGGCGGAGGCCGGCGGCTCGACCAACCATTTGCCATCGCGGGCAAGGCCAGCCTGCGGCGCCGGCAAGCCGAGCGCGCCAAGCACGGCGCCGGAGCGGAACTTGTCCTGGCAGAGCGCGAACAGCGAATCGTCGGCGCCGATCGTCCGCAGCCCCTTGAGCCGGGCCAGCGCAGGGGCCGCGCCGCCGCGGAAATAGGCGATGCCGTCGGTGAGCGTCCAGACCAGCGTGCTCTGCACGTCCTCACCCTTCAGCGCTTCTGCGGCATCGTCGAGCGCCACCGGCGCAAAGGCGAGACCCCGCGCCTCGCAGGCGGCGGCGAGTGCGGCGAATTCGGGGGCGATATCCGTCGACTGGGCCAGGTAGGACGAGATCTCGGTGGCGCGCTGCGGCGGGAAGCCATCGGCGATCAAACGGTCGGAGCAAGCCTTTTCCGGCTCGTAGACAAGGATCAGCTTCGGCTTGTGCTTTGACATGATGGGGCGGGATTCCAGCGGTGCGATGGATTGGAGCGCGTCGCGTCCAAACGATAGCATTACCATCGCACGGCGCCTGTCATCGGCTTTCGCGAAACCGACCGCGCCGGGCGGTTGCGTGACAACGCCCGGCAAAAACAATCATCCGCCGCTCCTGTTCAGGCGATCAGCACGCGCGGTTCGAACCGGCCATTGACAGGAATGTCGATGAGGAAGGTCATGCCCGCCTGCGGGTCGAGCTTGCGCTGCTTGTCGTCCTTGCCCTTCCAGGCCGAGGTCACTGCCAGCCGGTCGGCCTTGGCGCCGACAAAGGCCGGGCAGGACGCCTGTGTCACCGGCATGGGAATTTCGCGCAACAATGTGCCATCGGGCGAATAGGCCTTCACCGCCGCGCCGCCCCAGACGGCATTCCACAGCACGCCATCGCGGTCGACGACGGAGCCGTCGACGTAGCCCTTTGAGGAGCGATGGTCGACGAACACTTTCGGTTCGCCAACCGGCAGGCCGGTCACCGGATCGCAGGCGACGCGCATCAAGAGCCCGGTCGAGGTGTCGGTGTAATAGGCGATCGTCCCGTCCTGCGAAAAGCAGATCGAGTTCGACACGGTGATGTCCGAAAACAGGCGGCGCAGCTCGCCCCTGGAGAACCAGTAGATCGAGCCCGCACCCTTGCTCTCGTCCTTGGCCATCGTGCCGACCCAAAAGGCACCGCAGGGATGGACGCGGGAATCGTTCGAACGCGTCAGCGGATTGTCGGCTTCGATGGGCGTATGCAGCGTCATCGTGCCGGTCGCGACATCGCGGACAAAAAGCCCGGTCTCGGTGGCGATCAGCTGGCGCTGGTCGTCGATGATGGCGATGGCGCTGGCCATCTGGCCAAGCTCGTGGATTTTCAGCGCGCCGGTGAGCGACTTTTCCAGAAGCTGGCTGTTGACGATATCGAACCAGAACAGCGCATCGGTGGCCGGATCGTAGCTCGGGCCTTCGCCGAGCTGGCAGATGTGATCGGAAAAAACCGAAACCGCGCTCATCATGATTCTCCGAACACCGCATCCCAGGCCGCAACGGCGGCGTGCGCACGCGCGGCGACGTCGTCAACGCTCATGCCCGGCTTGAACAGGCTGGAGCCCAGCCCGAAGACCGTGACGCCAACCGCCTTGTAGCCGGCAAAGTCCTTCTCCGAAACGCCGCCGACGGCGCCGATCAGGGTCTGTGCCGGCAGCACCGCCCGGATGGCGGAAATGCCTGATGCGCCGAGCGCGCTCGCCGGAAAGAATTTCAAGGCCGAAGCGCCGAGCCGGATCGCCTGGAAGGCTTCCGTCGGCGTGAACACGCCGGGCATGGTGACCATGCCGTAGTGCATGGCGCGCGCCATCACCTCGGCATCAATGTTGGGGCTGACCAGCAGCCGCCCGCCGGCTTGGTGCAAGCCGTCGACATCGGCCGCCGTCAGCACCGTGCCGGCGCCGATCAGGGCCGACTTCGGCAGCACTTGGACAATCCTGGCGATCGACGAGAATGGCTGGGGCGAGTTGAGCGGCACTTCGATCGCCTCGATGCCGGCATCGAACAGCGCCTGTCCCATGGCAATCGCCTCGGCGGGTTTCAGGCCACGCAGGATGGCGACCAGCCCGCGCTTGAGTTTTGGAAAGGCTGCGGTCTCGGTCATGCCAAGGCTCCGGTTCTGGCGATCATGCCGTTTTCGCGCGCAGCTTCGATGAGGCCGGCGCGCACCGCTTCATCAGCGTCGACGGTGCGGACGGCAAGCCCTGCAAGGTCGAGTGCGGCCTGGTAGAGCACAGCCAGCGTACCCGAGGCAATCAGCACGACCGGCGCATCGCCTGCGCCATAGCGGCGCTTCGCCGAGGCGATCTCGCCGCCGATCAAAAGCCCTGACAGACAGGCCGCCGCATCTTCCGACTTCAGGTCCTGCAAGAGCCCGGCGGCGCGGATGGCAAACAGCTTCGAGGTGACGTCGCCGCCCTCGCCAAGCGCACGTTCGCACCATTCCCGGAAGTATGGGCTGTCCGCAGCAACCGGAGCCGGATGCTCGCCCAGCGAATGCTTGAGGATGGAGTGGGCGGCGAGCACCGAAAACAATTCGCCGGTCGGCCATGTGCCGAAGCCGGCAACCGCGCCATCCTCCACCAGCACCCATTTCGAATGGGTGCCGGGCATGCAGGCGAGATGCCTCCCCTTTGCCGGCAAACCGGCCCCGGCTAACTGTGTTTCCTCGCCGCGCATGACATCGGGCGCATCGGCCAGGCGCTGGGCGAGGCCCGGCACGATGCGGATGTCGCGGCGTTCGCCCTGGATGGGGGCTGCGCCGCGCAGGATGGCGCCGATCGGCGCCGGCACGGTCACATAGGGTGCCTCGATCCAGCCCTGCCGAGAGCCGGCCATGCCGCAGATGATGACGGGCAGCCCTTCAGGCGCGCCCATGGCGGCCAAATGGCCTTCCAGCACGTTGGAGAACCCCTTTTCGCGTGCGGTGATCAGGCCGTCATCGCCGCGGCGCTCGGCAAGCACCTTGCCATTGCCGTCGATCAGCCATGCGCGAAGCCGGGTCGTGCCCCAATCAAACGCGGCTACCGCCGGCATGTTGCTGGCAAATTCTGGGCTCACAGAAAACCTCCGTCGACAACGAGCATCTGCGCGGTCAGCATGCGCGAGGCATCCGAGGCCAGGAACAGCACCGTGCCGACCATGTCGTCCGGGCGCATGACCTCCTTGATGCACTGCTTGGCGACATGGGCTGCCAGCGCGCCTTCGGTCACCCAGCGTTCCTGCTGCCGTTCGGTGATCACCCAGCCGGGCGCGACGGCGTTGACGCGGATGCGGTCAGGCCCGAGCTTGCCGGCCAGCCCTTTGGTGAGGCCGAGGATGCCCGCCTTGGCGGCGGTGTAGGCCGGCATGTCGGGATGGTTGATGAGGTAGGATGTCGAGGTGAAGTTGATGATCGAGCCGCCGCCGGCCCGCTTCATGCCTGGCGCCACCGCCTGGGCGGTGAAGAAATGTGGCCTGAGGTTGATCGCCTGGTTGTTGTCCCAGAACTCCACCGTCACGTCCTCGACGGCGTGCCGCTCGTCCCATGCTGCATTGTTGATCAGCACGGTGACATCGCCATGTGCCTCCGCCGCCCTGGACGCCGAGGCCCGCAACGCCTCGATGTCACGCAGGTCGGTCTTGAGGTAGAGCGGCCGGCGGCCGAATTCCTTCTCGATGCGGTCGGCAAGCAGCGTGCTCGGACCCTCGGCGATGTCGATGAAGGCGACATTGGCGCCCTGGCGCACAAAACCCTCGGTCAGCGCGGCGCCGATCCCGGAACCGCCCCCGGTGATCAGCACCGAGGCTCCCTTGAGGTCGGCAAAATCCGCCGATGGCATCATATTCTTCTCTCCCAGCGCATGACCCCGAAAATCGGATCGATTTTCGGATAGGGATCATGCGCAAATACAAGTTGCTACAGTGTCCTTTGCGCGTCTCCAAGGGACGCGCGGCGCTGTAGGCATGAACGGCGCGCATCCTAGCCACGCAAGTCGCGCGGGCAAGGGCGAAGCGTCGGATTTTCGGGCTTATGTCCGACAAAACGACAATGCGCCGCACTGGATGCGCGCCGCGACATCGGCGGAATGCTGATTGCGTCGAAGTCGCCGGTCAGATTGCCTTGGCGCGGAGCGCGCCGCGAAAGGAATCGCGGAGATAGCCGAGCGTGGCGTCGGCATCGACCGGCTTGCCGAAGAGATAGCCCTGCCCGCCGGCGCAGCCGAACTGGACCAGGCGATCGGCCTGGGCTTCCTCTTCGATGCCTTCGGCGACCACATCCATGCCAAGCCCTTCGCACATGGCGAGAATGGCGCGGATGATGTGTTCGGACGGACGGTCGTCGAGAATGGAGGAGACGAAGGCGCGATCGATCTTGAGCTTGTCGAAATGGAATTCGCGCAGGCGGCCGAGCGAGGACTGGCCGGTGCCGAAATCGTCGAGCGAGACGCGGATGCCGACGCGGCGCAGATCCTCGACGATCTGCGCGGCCGAGGCCGGGTCGTTCATCAGGCCGGTTTCGGTGATCTCGATCTCCAGGCGGCGCGGATCGAAGCCGGTGCGGTCGAGGATCGCCAATATGTGCAGGCCGGTGTTCTGGTCGACGAGCTGCGAGGGCGACAGGTTGAATGACAGGAACAGATCGCTCGGCCAGCTCCTCGCCGCCTCGGTCGCCTTGCGCAGCACCAACTGCGACAGCGGGCCGATGATGCCGCGCTCCTCGGCGATAGGGATGAAGACCGTCGGCGGCACGGCACCGAGGTCACGATCGGTCCAGCGCGCCAGCGTCTCGAAGCCGATGGTGCGGCGCGTGGTGAGGTCGACGATCGGCTGGAAATGCGGTTCCACCTCGCCGGCCGAGACGGCGCGGCGCAGCGCCTGCTCGATGCGGGTGACGCGTTTGGCCGCCTCTTCCATTTCGCGGGTGTAGACGACGACGCGGCCGCGGCCGGAACGCTTGGCGTGGTAGAGCGCCGTCTCGGCCTTGCTGATGAGGATCTCGGTGGTTTCGTCTCCGGAATAGAACAGCGAAGAGCCGACCGAGGCCGACAGCCTGGCGGTGCGCTCGCCGACATCGTAGGGCGCCGACAGGATCTCGATCAGCATGCGGGATTTTTCCGCCGCCGCTTCCTCGGAGAACACCAGCGGATAGAGGAAGGCGAATTCGTCGGCGCCGATACGGCAGACCGTGGAATGGCCGTCCATCGAGGCGCGCAGCCGCATGGCGACCTGGATCAGGATGTCGTCGCCGGCCTTGTGGCCGAACAGATCGTTGATCGGCTTGAAGCCGTCGAGGTCGAGAATGCCGACGGTGAAGGGCGCGGGATCGTCGGCGCGGTCGCTGATCAGGCGATCGACCTTGTCGAAGAAGCGGCGATGGTTGCCAAGCCCGGTCAACGGATCGGTGAAGGCCAGATCCGTGCTCTCCCTGTTTGCCTGACCGGTGCCAAACGGAGTTTGCATCGGTGTCCCTGTTTTTGACGTCGGAATTTATGTCGGAGACTGCCAGCAAACCCTTTAGGAAACGTATCTCGAAAATCGATTTTTCGCGGCCGGGACATGATCTGGAGAACGGAATCCGGTTTTCACCGGCGATCTTGCCGCGGCAGAAAGCCGGATGACTTTGGGAAGCCGGCTAAACCAGCGTCAAGCTTTGTTTTCGCGCGGATTTTCAGCCGCCGAGCTTGACGCGATAGAGCTCAAGCTGGGCTCCATTTGTCGCCGCCACCGGCTCCAGCCAGTCCGGAACGTTGCCATGCGTCAGCCCGGCCAGAAAGCCGTCCGGCGCCCTGCCGACGAGCAGGCGGGTTTCCGGGTTGCCGCGGCAGAGCGCGACAAGCCCGACATGGTGGCTTTCGACCACTGACCTGGCATCGGCGGCCGATCCGAGGAAGGTATCGAGCGCAAGCAGGTTTCCCGCGACGTTGCGATGATACGGCCCGGCGAACACACGATGTCCGGAATAGGCCAGGATGGGCGAGCCAAGATTGGAAATGGCGAGCACGGTGGTGTCCGGCAGCTGGCTGAGCGCTGCGAACGCGGCCTTGCCTTGGCAGGTCCCATTGACACTGGCGCCCTTGACGGCCGCACCGGTTTCGAAGGCGCTTGACGCAGCCACGGCTGCGCACGCCCAGAGTGCGTTGATCGAGACCAGCCAGGCCGCGGCCATCCTAAGTGTAGAGCCGCGCGAGGGGCTGGCTTCGGCCCGCTGCCGCCATTTGGCGATCCAGGCGCAAAGCGGGATCACCGCCAAGGCAATGGAGAAGGTCGAGCCGCGCACTTGCCAGGCACTGACGAGGAACGCCACCACCAGCAGCGCGCCAACGAGGCTGTCCTGCCGCCGCGAGCCGCCTCGGCCGAGGCCAAGCGCAATCAGCAGGATCGCCAGCAGCGGCGTGGCAAAACGCTCCACCACCGCGACCTGGTTGTAGATGACGAGCTTGTACAGCGACTGCGCCTCTTCGATGTTATCGAGCCATAGTTCCCTGAGGCGTGGATCGAGATTCGCATAGGGGGCTGCCAGGCATTGCGGGAAAAGCGACACCACGACAGCGCCCAGCATCGCGGCAAGCAGGCCGAGCGCCACGAGACGCCGGCCGAGCGTGGCGTTGGCCATGTCGAGCGAAGCCACGGCGGCAAGGCCGCATCCGGCGAGCGCGGCCACCACGAACTGCACTGTCGAGAAAGCATCGCATTGCGGCTGGCCCCACGCCGATGGGGCGATGGTGGTGACGAAGACCAGCCCCGAAACGCCGGCAAAGCCAAGGCCGAAATCCCTGGCGATCCGCCGCTCACCGCTGGGGTCGGCGACAAACAGCAGGGCGATGCACGCGCCGATGGTGGCGACATAGGGCGCCGTTTCCATGCCGACGGCCAGCATCAGCGCCGCGCACAGGCCCGCGAACAGCGCCGCCCAGCGCTGCACGGGCGCATCGAGCAGCAGGCTCAGGCAGGCCATGGTCAGCGTCAGCTGAACATTGTGATGATCGAGCGAGCCGGGCGAAAAGATGCCGATGAAGTGCAGCGCCGCGGCGCCGATGACGACGGCCGGCAGCACGGCGGCGGCACCGGCAAAACTGCGCGCCGCGCGGGCGGTAAAGAGCAAGGCGAGGGAGAAGAGCAGCGCCGGCCAGAGCACCTCGGCGATAGTCTCGGCCCTGGCCACGCTGCCGGTCAGCGCCGAGGCCGCCAGAATGATGGCGGCTAGCGGCGCGTCGACCAGCCGCGACCAGTGCATGACGAAGCCGCCTTCAAGACCCATCCGGTACTGATGCAGGTCGAACCAGCCCTGGCCGGCCAGCATGTCGCGAACCTCGACCAGACGCAGCAGATTGTCATTGTCGCCGCCGGCGTCGGTCAGGTCGCGGAATCCGCTGAGAGCGCTGACGGCAACCATCACCAGCGTCGCGACGAGCACGAGCGCAAGGTCGTTGCGCCGGGACGGACGTGGCGTGGCCTCGGCGGAGATGATGGTATCGGCAGGAGTCACGGGACGGCCTCTGGGCGCTTTCTTCGTGACGGACGTTATCGCGAACTCACTGCGCAAACCTTAAACCACGGGGGCTGTCATTGGGATGAGCTGCGGGACGGGCATCGCTTCGGCGAGCCGCCGTCGAATGCCTTCACGTGGCTCTTCGATCGTCGCGAAATACCCAGACCGATGAGAGCACATAGCTCGCGGCGCTTGCGGCGACCGTGATCATGGCAGACATGATCAGCGGCGAGGCGGAGAATATCGACACTGCGACATGGGCGGACAGGCCTGCAAACCCTGCGCAGACCAGCTGGGTGACGAGATAGCGTGGAAACGCATGGGCGTGGTCGTGCCGCCCCTCGAACGTCCAGCCGCGCTGTGCCGAATATGCCACGACGAAGGCCAGCATATAGGCGATGACGCTTCCGACGAATGGCGGCAAGCCGGCCGAAACCAAGGCCCATGACAGTATGAATAACAGCAGCGCCGCGCCAATGCCTACGACGACAAACCGGACAAGCCGTATGGCGGCGAATTTTCGTAGAAGCCGGCTCATTTTTCAGCAGTCGCGGCGGCTTCGCCTGATCCGCCGGGCTGGCCGGCTTTCAGCCGCTTGACCGGGATTTCCAGGACACCGAGCAGGAATGCCGAGAAGAAGGCCTGGAACGAAATGACAATCAGGCTCAGGCCCAGCACGACGATGCGCGGGATTTCGGAATCGTTCAGCGGACCGAAGCCAAGATGCGCCCAGCGCAGCACCGCATAGCCGAAGAACAGGACGCCGCCGGCAAAACAGATGCCGGCATTGGCGGCAAGACGGTCGGTGCTGATGGTCCTGGTCAGCCAGTCGGACCCGCGGCTGCGCGGCAGGATGCCGGTGATCTCGGCATAGTATCGCGATATGGCGCCGAAGGTGATGAGCTGGATGCCGGTGATGATCATGAAGCAGGCGGCGACGAAAGTGTTGAGATCGAGCGAAAGATTGTCGATCACCCGCAGCGGCCCAAACACCAGCAGGGCCGCGAACAGCGTGCCCAGGCCGCACAGCGCCGCGCCCGGGATGAAGAACATCCAGCGCGGATTGTAAACGAGCAGGAATTTGAGATGCCGCCAGCCGTCACGCCAGGTCCTGAGATGCGGCGGCCGGCTGCGGCCGTCGGGCTTGAGCGTGGTCGGCACTTCCTCGATGCGCAGACCGGCAAGCGCGCTGCGCACCACCATTTCGCTGGCGAATTCCATGCCGGTCGTCTGCAAATCGAGCTTGCGGATGCTCTCGGCGTTGAAGCCGCGCAGGCCGCAATGGAAGTCGCCGGTCTTGATGCGGAAGAACAGGCGGCCGACGAAGCTCAGCACCGGATTGCCGAGATAGCGATGCAGCGGCGGCATGGCGCCGCTCTCTATGCCGCCCTGGAAGCGATTGCCCATGACCAGGTCGGCGCCGTCGCGCAGGCGCGTCATGAAGGCATCCAGCGCGCCGAAATCGTAGCTGTCGTCGGCATCGCCCATGATGATGAAGCGCCCCCTAGCGGCGGCGATGCCGCCCAGAAGTGCCGCGCCATAGCCCTTCTGCGCCACCGGCACGACACGGGCGCCGCCCTGGGTCGCGATCTCCTGCGAGCCATCGGTGCTGCCGTTGTCTGCGACCAACACCTCACCCAGGATTCCGGCCTTGTCGAGGAAGGCCCTGGCCTTGCCGATGCAAACGGCCAGCGTCTCGGCCTCGTTGAGGCACGGCATCAGGATGGTGAGTTCAAGCTGTTTGGTCGCGGCGGCGCGGATGGCGGTGAGCGCGTTCATGGTCGTTGTTCCATCGAGGACCCCCATCCGGCGCCTGCCGTTGGGGCATTCGAGGCCTATTCTTGTACGGCAAGGCTTAAGAAAACGATGACACGGCCGCTAGCCTTGTCGCGATCGGGCTGGCGGGGTTGCGTCCTGCTGTCGCCATTCTTCAGATGTCGCGATTGGCAGAAGGCGCGGCGACCCTTATATCGCTCTCGTCGACTGCGCTGGGGACCCGCCATGAAGTTGAAAATCGCCGTCCAGATGGACCACATCTCCACCGTGTCGATCGCCGGCGACACCTCGTTCGCGCTGTCGCTGGAAGCACAGCGGCGCGGCCATCAGTTGTTCCACTACACGCCCGACCGGCTGTCGCTGCGCGACGGCAAGGTGTTTGCGCGCATCGAGGAGATGCAGGTGCGCGACGAGAAGGGCAGCCACTACTCGCTGGGCGAGAAGGTGCGTACCGACCTTTCGGAGATGGACGTCGTCCTGCTGCGCCAGGATCCGCCCTTCGACATGAACTACATCACCACCACGCATATCCTCGAGCGCATCCATCCGAAGACGCTGGTGGTCAACGACCCGGCCTGGGTGCGCAACAGCCCGGAAAAGATCTTCGTCACCGAGTTTGCCGACCTGATGCCGGACACGCTGATCACCAAGGACAGCCAAGAAGTCGCCGCCTTCCGCAAGGAGTTCGGCGACATCATCGTCAAGCCGCTCTACGGCAATGGCGGCGCCGGCATCTTCCATCTGCACGAGGCCGACCGCAACCTCGCCTCGCTCTTGGAAATGTTCGGCCAGCTGTTCCGCGAGCCCTATATCGTGCAGCGCTACCTCAAGGACGTGCGCAAGGGTGACAAGCGCATCATCCTGATCGACGGAGAGCCGGTCGGCGCCATCAACCGCGTGCCGGCCGAGCATGATTCGCGCTCCAACATGCATGTCGGCGGCCGCGCCGAGAAGACCGAACTGACGGAGCGTGAGCGCGAGATCTGCGCCCGCATCGGGCCGTCGCTCAGGGAACGCGGCTTCATCCTGGTCGGCATCGACGTCATCGGCGACTACATGACCGAGATCAACGTCACCTCGCCAACCGGCGTGCGCGAGGTGCAGCGCTTCGGCGGCGCCGACATCGCCAGCCTGTTCTGGGACGCGGTCGAGGGGAAGCGGAAGTAAGCCGTTTTTCAGTTCGTATTAACCATGTTCCGCCTTTTCAACCGGGCTCAATCCGGCTGCAACCAGAGCGATTGCCTTGTTCCCGTAATGTTCTTGATTTGACCGGCAATCTGTGATTGTCTCCTGCGGGGGCCACATTCTAGGCCGATCGCATGGGTTGTGGCCCATATCCGGGGTGGGAAAATGGTGGCGCGGGTTCGCACGGTCGCTTTCCAGGGCATCGAGGCCGTGCCGGTCGACGTGCAGGTGATGATCGCTCCCGGCAAGGTTGGCATGCAGATCGTCGGCCTGCCCGACAAGGCGGTGGCCGAAAGCCGCGAGCGGGTGCAGGCCGCGCTCCACGCGTCGGGCCTGTCGATGCCGTCGAAGAAGGTGACGGTCAATCTGGCGCCGGCCGACCTGCCCAAGGAAGGCAGCCACTACGATCTGCCGATCGCGCTTGGCCTGATGGCGGCCCTTGGCGCCATTCCAGGCGACATGCTGGCCGGCTATGTCGTGCTTGGCGAACTCTCGCTCGACGGCACCATCGCCGCCGTCGCCGGTGCCTTGCCGGCGGCGATCGGCGCCAATGCCGAGGGCAAGGGGCTGATCTGCCCGTTCGCCTGCGGGCCTGAAGCGGCGTGGGCCGGCAAGGATTTCGACATTCTGGCGCCGCGCAGCCTGATCGCCATCGCCAACCATTTTCGCGGCACGCAGGTGCTGTCGCGGCCGGAGGCCGGCATCCACGCCGCGGCGCGCGATCTGCCCGACCTTGCCGACATCAAGGGCCAGGAGACCGCCAAGCGGGCGCTGGAAGTGGCGGCCGCCGGCGGCCACAATCTCTTGATGGTCGGCCCGCCCGGATCGGGAAAATCGATGCTGGCGCAGCGGCTGCCATCGATCCTGCCGCCGCTGGCGCCGAAGGAATTGCTCGAAGTCTCGATGATCGCCTCGGTGGCGGGCGAACTCGGCGAAGGCAAGCTGACCGACCGGCGGCCGTTCCGCGCCCCGCATCATTCGGCCTCGATGGCGGCGATGGTCGGCGGCGGATTGCGCGCACGGCCCGGTGAGGTCTCGATGGCGCATCACGGCGTGCTGTTCCTCGACGAATTCCCCGAATTCACGCCGCAGACGCTCGATGCGCTGCGCCAGCCGCTGGAGACCGGCGACTGCATGATCGCGCGCGCCAACCACCGCGTCACCTATCCGGCGCGCATCCAGCTGGTGGCGGCGATGAACCCGTGCCGCTGCGGCATGGCCGGCGAGCCTGGCTATCGCTGCCTGCGCGGCGAGCGCTGCCGCACCGATTATCAAGCACGTATTTCCGGTCCGCTGCTCGACCGCATTGACCTGCGGATCGAAGTGCCGGCGGTCTCGGCCAGCGACCTGATAAGGCCCGACCGGGCGGAGAAAAGTGCTGATGTGGCGTTGCGCGTGGCACGCGCCCGCACCCTGCAGCGCGAGCGTTTCGAACGGCTCGGCGTGACCAGCGTCACCACCAACGCCCATTGCGCGCCGGCGGTCATCGAAGACATCGCCATGCCCGACGCAGCCGGCCTGTCGCTGCTCAAGGACGCCAGCGAAAAGCTCGCCTTCTCGGCGCGGGCCTACCACCGCGTGCTGAAAGTCGCGAGAACACTGGCCGATCTGGACGCCAGCGAAACCGTCGGCCGCATCCATCTCGCCGAGGCGATCTCCTATCGCATGAGTTCGGAGCGCGTGGCGCAGGCGGCGTGAAGGATGTCGCCCAAACTGACCTCGGTTTTGGGAAGACGACATGCATGAAAACAAGGATCTAAAGCGAAGGGCATTTGCAACCACGCCAGGTCCGTCTCTGCAGGCCGTTCCGCATTTGCCCGGATCAACCGGTCGCGGGGATCATCTTCTGCAACGTCGGCGTCAGGATCATGCCGAAGGTCAAGACATCGCCATAGGCGCGCGCGGAAAGCATTGCGCCATGCACGGTCGCCATGAAAGCCTCGGCCTCAACGCGTGGCGAAGCGGAAATTGCCAGCGTGCCTTTTTCGGCGCCGCGCTCGATGACGCCAGTCAGCCATCCCGAGAGAAACCGGAAATACGCCCGGACTTCCACGGCAACCTCCGGCGGGAGCGCCGGCAGCTCGCTGGCAAGCAGTGCGCAGACGCAGAAGGGTATGCTGGCGTCCTCGATGCATCGGGCCCAGATGCCGGCATAGGCTCGAAGCAACTCCGGCGGCTCGGGGACATCGCGCTCGAGCCCTCCCATGCCCGTGACGGCATCCTCGAGGTAGCGCTTGAGCAAGGTCTGCACGAGGTCGACCTTGCTGGGGAAATGGTGATGGATGCTGGCTTTGCGGATGCCGATCACTTCGGCGATATCGGCGTAGCTGAAGCCATTGTAGCCGCCGGCGACGATGAAGCTTCGCGCGGCGGCCAGGATCTCATCTGCGGTGTTCGAAGGCTTGCTCATGACTTGCTCCGGCGGAGGGCTCCTCCATACTTAGCGGGTCGCCGTTTTCACGCAAACGATGACCCGCTCTCCAAGCCTTTTGTTTTGAATTCCGGACCGAGGCACGGCGAAGTCGCCAAGCCCAACCGTTCGCACTTCCTGGAATTGCCTAGCTTGCGACCCGCGGCGACTTGCGAAGGACGTCGCTGACCGACAGCCATAGAGCGGACACGAGGAAGTAGAAGGCGCCGAACGCGGCATAGGGCGCAACATTGGCGATGCCAATGATCTCCGTGCCGCCGGCCATCTTGACGAAGAAGAGACCTGCCAGGGCCGATTGGGCGCCGCTCAGGATCATCGGCCATTGCGCACCGTTGGTTTTCCAGCGCCGCGCCGCGGTCAGGAGCTGAAAGGTGCCGGAGACAGCGGCCCAGACGCCGTAGACCGAGAGCACCGCGTTCATGCTGTGACCGAGCGCGATGGCGACCGCAATCGCGGCGACGATGCTGACGGCGAAGTTCAGCAATTGCGACTTGTTGCGGCCGAGCCCGCCGGTGCGCCGGGCGTCGACGTAATTCGCGAGCGCATCCCATGCAGGGTAGGCAACCAGCATGACGGCAGCGAGCGGCGGACTGCTTTTCGCGACGGTGAAAGCCGCCGCGACCCAGGCTGCCGATACTGCAAACCGCAGATAATAGTAGCTTTTGAGCCAACCGTTCGATGACGGGCTCTGATCATTCATTTGTCCAGGCATGATGGGGATCTCTCGTTTTCATCTACCTACCAACTAGTAGGTAGATAGCTCGCAGTCAAGGTGCCTGAAGCCGATCTCCGATCACCTCGACATCCCATTTATGTGATCGGCGGTCTGATGGTTTCGAGATCTGGGGGAGGGGGAGGTCGGCGCCTCAGCCCTGTCCCTTCAGCTGCAGCCGCCGCGCGTGCAGCACCGGCTCGGTATAGCCGTTGGGTTGGCTGGTTCCCTTGAACACCAGATCGCAGGCGGCCTGGAAGGCGATGGAGGTGTCGAAGTCCGGCGCCATCGGCCGGTAGAGCGGGTCGCCGACATTCTGGCGGTCGACGATGGCCGCCATGCGCTGCAGGGAATCGCGCACCTGTATCTCCGAGCAGACCTTGTGGCGCAGCCAGTTGGCGATGTGCTGCGAGGAGATGCGCAGCGTGGCGCGGTCTTCCATCAGGCCGACATCGTTGATGTCGGGCACTTTGGAGCAGCCGACGCCCTGGTCGATCCAGCGCACGACATAGCCGAGAATGCCTTGCGAATTGTTGTCGAGTTCGCGCTGGATCTCGTCGGGCGTCCAGTTCGGCCGCACGGCGACCGGCACCGACAAGATGTCGTCGAGCCTGGCCTTCGGCCGGCTCTTCAGCGCCGCCTGCACGGCATGCACGTCGACCTTGTGATAGTGCGTGGCGTGCAGGGTCGCGGCCGTCGGCGACGGCACCCAGGCGGTGTTGGCGCCAGCCTTGGGATGGGCGATCTTCTGTTCCAGCATCGCCGCCATCAGATCCGGCATCGCCCACATGCCCTTGCCGATCTGGGCGTGGCCGGCCAGCCCGCATTCGAGCCCGGTGTCGACATTCCACGCCTCATAGGCGGAAATCCAGGCGGCCTGCTTCATATCGCCCTTGCGGATCATCGGGCCGGCTTCCATCGAGGTGTGGATCTCGTCGCCGGTACGGTCGAGGAAGCCGGTGTTGATGAACACCACGCGTTCGCGCGCGGCGCGGATCGCCTCCTTGAGGTTGACGGTGGTGCGCCGCTCCTCGTCCATGATGCCCATCTTGATGGTATTTTTCGCCATGCCGAGCAGCGCCTCGACGCGGTCGAAGATCTCGACGGCGAAGGCGACTTCCTCCGGCCCGTGCATCTTGGGCTTCACGACATACATAGACCCAGCGCGGGAATTGGCGCGGCGGCCCGTGGGTCCGACATCGTGCAGCGCGATCAGCGCCGTCAGCGCGGCGTCCATGACGCCTTCCGGCACTTCGCTGCCGTCGCGGTCCAGGATCGCCGGATTGGTCATGAGGTGGCCGACATTCCTGACCAGCATCAGCGAGCGGCCGGGCAAGGTGATCTGGCCGCCGGCGGGCGCCGTGTAGGCGCGGTCCGGATTGAGCTTGCGGACAAAGCTCTTGCCGCCCTTGACGATCTCTTCGGCAAGGTCGCCCTTCATCAGGCCGAGCCAGTTGCGGTAGACGACGACCTTGTCCTGCGCATCCACCGCCGCAACCGAATCCTCGCAGTCCTGGATGGTGGTCAGCGCCGATTCCAGGATGACATCGGCAATGCCGGCCGGATCGGTGCGGCCGATCTGGTTGGCGCGGTCGATGACGATCTCGATGTGCAGGCCGTTCTTGACCAGCAGCACGGCTTCCGGATTCTCGGCATCGCCGCGATAGCCGGCGAACTGCTTTGGGTCGGCGAGCGTGGTGGTGCCGGCGCCTTCGCCGAGCTTCAGCGCGCCATGCGCCACCGACAGTCCGTTCACCCCAGCCCATTTGCCCGAGGTGAGCGGCACCGACTGGTCGAGAAAATCCTTGGCCCAGGCGATGACTTTGGCGCCGCGCGCCGGGTTGAAGCCTTTGCCCTTTTCCGCGCCGCCGGTCTCGGGAATGGCATCGGTGCCGTAGAGCGCGTCGTAGAGCGAGCCCCAGCGCGCATTGGCGGCATTGAGCGCATAGCGCGCATTCATCACCGGCACGACCAGCTGCGGCCCGGCAACGACGGCGATTTCGGGATCGACATTTTCGGTCGACACGCTGAAGGCCGGCCCCTCGGGGACGAGATAGCCGATCTCTTTCAGGAAGCCCCTGTAAGCCTCCATGTCGACCGGCGCGCCATTGTCGCGATACCAGCCGTCGAGCTTTTCCTGCATGGCGTCGCGTTTTTTGAGCAGCGCCCGGTTCTTCGGCGCGAGGTCGTGGACGATGGCCGAAAAACCGCTCCAGAACGCATCGGCGGCGATGCCGGTACCGGGCAGGGCCTCGCCAGCCACAAAATCATGCAGCTCGCGGGCAATCCGCAATCCGGCGATCTCGATGCGATCGGTCATCAGGCTACTCCAGATGAAAGGCTTTGCGGGGCGTTTGGCATGTTGGGGTTGCAGGGTCAATTCGGCTTAAGGTGAAGGGGACGTTTAGGCAAGGTTGGCGGCGCTGCGTCCTTCTCCCCGTTCCACGGGGAGAAGATGGCGGCAGCCAGATGAGGGGCGGCGCTACGTTGGCCGAACGGGCGGCACAGTGAAACTGCATTCCGTTGGCGCTGCCCTCCATCCGCCTTTCGGGCACCTTCTCCCCGTGAAACGGGGAGAAGGAAGGTGCTTACACCGCGATCCTTGGCCGTCCCGAGGCCACCGCCACCACATGCGCCTCGATGAACATGCGCTGGGCTTCGATCGTGGAAACCTTGAACTCGGTCGCGACGTCGATCTCGGCGCTGTCGGTGCCGGCGTCCCGGGCGCGCTCGGCGACGATGGCCCGCACATCGGCCTCGGCGGCGGCGATCGCCGCCGCCTCGTCAAGGAAATCACGCACCGTCTCACCCGAGGCAAGCCGGAACAGCCCTTCCCTGGGCTGGCTGACCCGCGCCTCGGCCGAGACCCTGACCTGGCCGACGACGGCGCCGAGCGCGTTGGCGACATCGGTATCTTCGGGCACCACGCAGTCATTGCCGACCAGCGGCGCCAGGCCGGCATAGTGCAGCGGCGCGGAAGCGCCGAGGCCGATGACCGGGCGGTCGAGCGCGACACTCAGCCGGGCGATGCCGGGATGGGCGTCGACGGCGCGCTGCACCAGCGCGTGCGCCACCGTCGCGGCGCCATCGAGCCCGTCCTCGGCAAAGGCGGTTTCGAGGATGTATTCGGCCGACCAGCGCGTCAGCGTCACCAGCACGCGCTCCGAGATCACTTCCGGCGACGCGGCGATGGGTTGGCCGCGGCCATCGCGCTTGCGGGCGAACAGCTCGGCGCCGAGGCGGGCGGTGGCGGCATCCCAATTGTCCTGCTTGCCCATCACGTGTGCTGCGTCCGACGGGGTGAAGCCTGAGATATGCACGAGCCCGCGCGAGACCAGCCGGTTCAAGGTGGCGTTCTGGGCATTCGACGTCAGCAGCCTGTCGAGGGCAAGCGGGGTCGCGCCGATCGCCTCGTAGAGCCGCGCTTCGGGAGCGGTCAGCCCGGCGGCAAGCCTGTCCGGCACGCCGGTACGCAGCGCGAAGCGGCCATCCATGCGGCCGGGATTGGGCGCGCGCAGCTGGCGTTCGAGCTCCGATTTGACGGCGTCGCCATGCGCCAGGCCGGCCAGCGCCAGCGGCACCAGGCGGCGCGGCCCAAGCAGGATTTTTGGATTGAGCGCGCCATCCTCCAGCGCCACTTCGGAATCGCCGCCAAGGCCGAAAGTGCGCATGGCGACCGCCTCGACCATGGTGCGGAAGCCGCCGACGGTGGCGCCCTCGGGATCAAGCCGCGGACGGCCTTGGTCGAGCACGGCGACGTCGGTGGTGGTGCCGCCAATGTCGGAGACCACGGCATTGTCGAGCCCGGTCATGTGGCGGGCGCCGACCAGGCTGGCCGCCGGACCGGACAGGATGGTCTCGATCGGCCGCTGGCGGGCGAACGCCGCCGAGACCAGCGCGCCGTCGCCGCGCACCACCATCAGCGGGGCAACGATATTGCGGGCTTC
The DNA here is from genome assembly GCF_053714255.1 of Mesorhizobium sp. 43Arga. Lineage (NCBI taxonomy): Bacteria > Pseudomonadati > Pseudomonadota > Alphaproteobacteria > Hyphomicrobiales > Phyllobacteriaceae > Mesorhizobium > Mesorhizobium sp. 43Arga. The sequence goes on along the minus strand of NZ_JBSKBO010000025.1, from coordinate 904 downwards.
CAGAAACCCTTCGGTTGCGGCCACCAGCCGGTCGATCATCGAAATTAGCCTGGCGTTGAGCAGCGTCGTCAGCGCCCGGCGCGGGCCGCCGAGCTTGGCCGAGAGTTCGTGGCTCGCGGTGACCGGCAGGCCGGTCTTGTCGCGGATCAGCTCGCGGGCGGCGATCTCATGTGCAGGGTTGCGGGTGGCGAAATAGGCGCAGATGGCAAAGCCGGACACCGAGGCGCCGAGTTCCGGCAGGGCCTCTTCCAGCCCGGACAGATCAAGCTTGGCGGCATTGCCGTGGACATCGTGGCCGCCTGGGCAAAACACCACCGGATCGGTGCCGAGCGCGGTCTTCAGCCCGTCGCGGGCGAGGTCGGCTTCGGAAAAGCCGATCATGACCAGCGCGACGCGGCCACCCTGGCCCTCGACCAGCGCATTGGTGGCTAGCGTCGTCGACATCGAAACCAGTTTGATCGCTGCCGGATCGGTACCGGCCTTTTCGAGCACCGCGTCGACCGCGCCGGAAATGCCGACGGCGAGATCATGCCTGGTGGTCAGCGCCTTGGCCTTGGCCAGCACCTTGCCCTTGTTCGGCCCCTGCTGTGGGCCTTCGGTCTCGGACCACAGCACGGCATCGGTATAGGTGCCGCCGGTGTCGATGCCGAGGAAGAGGGGTTTTGGCTTGGTCTTGGCGGTCATGGAAAGGTCCGGACGGGCAAATTTCTCTGGCCCTGCCCTTAGCCGATACGGGCCAGCCGATAAAGCCGCGAGCGCTGGGCCAAGGGAGGAGTTTGATCTCCCCCTTGAGGGCAGGGCTATCGCATATGAGCGATTGCCTGGATGAGATAGTCGTCATTCCAAGCGCATTTCTTGATGCGGTGGCTAATGGGGACTTTGTCGATGTCGGCGGCCTGAAGGA
>NZ_JBSKBO010000024.1:0-32648 GCF_053714255.1 Mesorhizobium sp. 43Arga | reverse complement strand
TTCCGCCTTCAGATTGTCGGCTGTGGCAAAGGTTCCCCATTTGCCCGTCGGATCGGGCTCGTCGACGAGGAAGAAGCCGAACACGTTCGGATTGCCGATGAAGGGCGTGACTTTCTGAATGAAAGACGAGGTTGCGCCATTGGCTTCATCGAGCCAGACCAGACCTTTCGTGCCAGCCGGCAATGCGTTGAGTTCGTCTACGGATGAAACGTCGACAAGATTGAATCCGGCGGTTGCGACCTCGGAGGCCGACCCACCCGAGGCGTAGTGGAGGGTTGTCATGCAAATATCCTTCGTCCAATTCGGTGGTGCCCCGGTGCCTGCCTATTGGAAAGGATATATTAGGGCCAAATCAAATACCGGCGCCCTTTGATAGATTCGTTGATCATGGCAAGGAGAGCCTGTGCGACGGGAAGGCTGCCCTGGTCATGGTACTTGTTGATTGTTTAGGGATATTTCAGCTCGGCGACGCAGGACTAGGCTGTTCTCGCCACGGCGGCAATGCCGGCGGATTTGTTGTGGATCGGCCAGGAACGTGCACGAGCATCCTGTCTCGATTCAGGTCCGGGTGTGCGAATCACCCGCTATGCGCCGCTCACCACAAAGGCTCTTTCTATCAGCGGACGGTTGTGGCTGAGATAGGGCTCAACAAGCATGTCCAGGTGCCCGCCGACGATCGGGATTATGTTCAGGCCGGTGACGAAAGCACTCCAGCCAAGGTCTGACGGAACGCCCGTGCGCCTGCACCGAAACAGGGTGGCGGTAATCGGCAATGCGGGCTTCGGCTGCGCGAGCCACTGGCCAAATGCACGCATCCGCAGGACTTCTTCGAGTTCAAGGCGCAAGATGAATCGCGTTCTGGCGAAGGTCCTCCATTTCAGCCAGTCGATGCCCCTCGCAAGCACAGCCTCGACACCAAATTGGGCAAACAATTTTGCCAGGGCCCGCAAAATCATGCGATCCACCGTCACTCGATGCGTCCGGATGCGCTGGACGGTGCGTGCCAGTCGCTCACGATAGTTGTGCTGCCCGGGCCCGATATTGGTGTCGAGGATTCCCAGGAACGTGACCGACCGACCAGCGGCGACAAGCTTGGCGGCCACTTCGAACGCGACGCCGCCACCAAGCGAATAGCCGATCAGCTTCACATCGCCATCAGGCTGGGCCTGGCTGATCTGGTCGACAACCGCATCCACCATCCGCGGTATAGTGCCGTGTCCCTTCAGCAGGTCGTTCAGATCCCCGTAGCGCACGGCAACAACTCTGGCGACTTTGCCCATCTCGGCACCGAAGGCCGCCAGGCTTGGACCATAGCCGATCGATCCGGGGACGATGAACAAAACGGGTCTCGGGTCGGAAGCTTCGACAAGCGGGTTATTTGTGTCTTGCCCTGGAGACGCTGCCCGGACGACATCGGCAAAGCTCATCCCGACGGTGAACGCGTCCAGGTTGAGTTCCCGCCCCACCGCCGTCTCCAGTTCCATGACGAATTGCAGCAGCTTCAAGGAATCGCCACCGGCATCGTCCCAGCGGCTGCCAGCTGCCCGTTTGCCCGGGAGAATCCTCTCCCATACGGCCGCCGCGGTGCCTTCGATATCAAGCGGGTTCGCCGCCTGCCGGACTATGGGCGTGTTCTGCGCCTCTTGCGCGTTCAGTGCGCGATCCAGTTCCCGCAGCTTGACGCCGTCGACCTTGCCGCCTTTGAGCTGCGGTATCTCGGCAACACTGTGCAGGCGCGTCGGGTGAACGGCCGGCGGCAGGGCCGTCCTGATCAGGTCGCGCAATTCAGCAATGAGCTCGCTTCCGCCAGGTTTGGCGGGGACGACAAAGGCCACCAGTTCGTTCGCGTCCGTCACCACCGCAACGGCATCATCCACCTGAGGCGCCCGGCGCAGGACGAGTTCCAGTTCGGCAGGTTCGACCCGCCTCCCGTTTATTTTGATCTGGCGTCCCTTTCGTCCGACGATCCACATCATTCCAGTGTCGTCGACCTTGACCAGATCACCCGTTGCGAAGGTTCGAAGCAGGAGGTTGCCGGAGTTCCCCTGAAGAGGGACGTTTTCTCCATCCGCCCAATAGCCGAGCGTGGTGTAGTTGCCTCTGATCAGCAACTCTCCTTCATCGCCCGGGGCGGCCTCGCATGCGTTCTCATCCACGATGGTGTATTCGATGCCGGGCAGCACGAAGCCAACCGGGACCGTTGCGCCGCGTTCCGGGTAGCCTCTCGGCAGGAACCATTGCGTGCCGGTCGTTTCCGTGGACGAATAGCTGATCTGGACAAGGCAGGACTCAGGAACGTTGTCGCGGAGCCGGTCGATATCGGACCATAGGATCTTTTCTCCGCCGACCCGCACGATCCGCAAGGAAGAGAATGTGTCGGGCGCAGAACCATTCATCAACACACGCAGCAGCGCCGGCACGAGATAGACGACCGTCACCCGCCATTTCTGAAAATTATCGCGGGCAGCGCGAATACCGGCACTCTCGATATCCGACAGGTACAATGTGGCGCCGCATAGCATAGGTGTCATCATCTCGCGGCATCCCGCGATCGTCGCCGGCCCAGTCAGTGGCATAAACACGTCGTCGGGACCGAAGTGGCAGGCATCCACATATTGCTGAACGCGTTGGAGGATCGCCCGCTGGCTGTTCACGACGCCCTTCGGCGCCCCGGTGCTGCCTGACGTGTACAGAACGATTGCCGGAGCATCGACGGACACTTCGGACGGCAACGCCGATAGGCTGCCATCCAGCGATGCGGCCATGCAACTTGCCGCATCGATCCACTCAAGCGAGGAGGCATCCGGCCAGCCTGCCGGCTTGCCTGGCCCTGGCTTGATGATCGCAGCCAGCCGCGCGCTGGTGGAAATTGCGGCGAGGCGCTGAAATGGATCCCGGGGGTTCAATGGCACGGCGGGCCTGCCGGCCCGCATGGCGGCGAGCATGGCCACCGGATACCAGAGCGTATTTCCGATGAGGATCCCGACCGCCTTGCCTGGTGGGGTCGAACCATCAATCGCACCCGCCAGGTTTTGGACCGCGTTGAGCAGTTCCGAAAAGCTGAGGGACGTAGAGCCGTCACTGATCGCGATCTTGTCCGGGTATTTTTCGACGATCCGCTTCAGGTGCGAGAATGCCGATTTTTCGGAGAAGTCATCGCCCATCCGCGGGAAGAGGCGGCTGGTGGGTCCGCCCATGTCCAGAGGGCGAGTGGAGGCCTGTTTCCACGTGAAGCCGTCAGGAGGGCCGTTGCCGCGCAGGATCACAACCTCTTGATCCGTTGTCGGTCCGCCAACGGATGGCAAGGCGCGTGGAAAACGGCTCTCTAAACGCGGGCGCCCCGACGTCTCCAACACAGCCCCCTTGTTTGCTGACTGGCTTTGCCGTGTCGTACGCGACCGTGTCGGCGCTGGCATCGTTAGAACGAATGAGTTCCAGCTCAACTCATCCATCCGACAGCGAATGCCGCTGCATGGCCGCATCGCCCAATTCCTTGCTTCATTTAAACAGACGAGGACAACGCGCAAGCCTACTCCTAGCGTGAGCCTGGGTGTTGTGCGTACTGGGGCGATGAACCGGGCCATGAAAACAGATCATAGGGCCAGCGGTTTTACGCGATTGGGATTCTGCCGGCATCCAGGAGGGACAGGATGAGTCCGCATCTGGTTTGCATTGGAGGCGAGGATCACCGGCTTAGAATTCCGTTCCTTCTGGCGCTGCGTGAAAGGGGCTTTCGGGTCACTGCCGTCTCGAGCGATGTCGAAGACGCCTTTTCACCTCACGGCATTCCGCATCGCCGGTTTGGGTTTGACCGCTTTGCCAGCGGCGGTGGAGAATGGGGCGCTGTCAGCGCGGTCCGCGAATTGATGTCCGAATTGCGTCCGGACGTTGTTCAAAGTTTCGACACCAAGCCCAACCTCCTGACCCCTTTGGCCGTGCGCGGGCAGGTTCCGGTCATTCGCACCATCAATGGGCTTGGTTGGACATTCTCGTCACGGGAACCGCGGGCGCTGGCGCTGCGTCCGGTCTTTTGTGGCCTTCAGGGGCTGGCGTCACTTTGGACAGCCATGACGGTCTTCCAGAATCGGGACGATCAGGCCTTCTTCGACCGCTATCGGCTGGTGGGTCACGCCAAAAGCCGATTGATCCGGAGTTCCGGCATCGACCCGAATGCATTCTCGACAGCAAGGTACCGCGGCCCTTCGGCCACCACGATGCGCGAAGCGCTTGGGCTTCAGTCGGCCGAAATCATAGTCTTTGTCGGTCGGCTGACTCGCCAGAAGGGGATTCCGACCCTCCTCAAGGCGGTTCCCCGCGTCCTCTCCGAGAGACCCAATGCGCGTTTCGTGCTTGTCGGTCCGCAGGACTCCGAAGGTCCGTTCGCGGTCGGCAGGTCCGATATCGAGCAATATGCTCCTTATGTCGTCGCCTTGGGGCCAAGGCGGGACGTTCCGGCCCTCCTTGGCATGGCGGATCTGTTCGCGTTTCCGACGCAGTATCGCGAGGGTGTTCCGCGCGTCCTGCTGGAGGCGGGATTGTCCGGATTGCCAATCGTCGCCTCGAGAATGCCCGGCTGCAATGACGTGGTTGAAGATGGCTGGAATGGCTATCTCGTCGCGCCGCGCGATGCCGATGGCCTGGCGTCCAGACTAATCGATCTTCTGTCTGATCGCGCCCGTGCAAAGATCATGGGCAGCCGTTCCGTCGGCCTCGTGCGGGAGCGATTTTCGCTGTCGTGGGTCGTCGACCAGTATTGCGATCTGTACAAGACCGTCCTCGGTGGCAAATACCGCGGCAGTCTGGCTCGGCCCGCGCCCGCGATCTCCAGGGAAGAGGGTGCGCGGGTCCCCCGACTGGGTGAGGCGCGGCAATGATCCGTGACGCGATCCTGGCCTTCGGCATCGCGATGTCCTACGCGGTGCAACTCAGCATTCCGGGGCTGCCGTTCGGTTACAGCGAACTGTTCCTCACGCTCTGGATATTGCTGTCGATCACGCGGATCCTTGCTGGCGGCCGACTGGAGGTTACGCCGGCCCTGACCAAACTTGCATGTTTCTGGGTGATCCTGACGCTTGCCCTGGGCGTGGGTTCCATCATCGGCTTTCTGACGACCACGCTGTTTCTGGATCCGTTGTTGCATGACACGATGGCGTATGTGCTGTTGGCCTGCGTTACCTGTCTGGCTGCCGCGGAGCCCAACGCGGCTGTCCGTCTACGCCGTATCGCCTGGTGGATGATCGCTGTCGCGAGTGCATGCTTTGTCGTTCAGGTAGGGCTTGGTTTCGGCTGGATACATCAGTCTGGTGTCCACCCCTGGTACTGGGACCGCTTCAGCGGTTGGTCCGACAATCCGAACCAGCTTGCGCTCTACTGCGCGCTTCTCGGTCCACTGGCCCTGCATCTCGCCACATCCACCAGCAATCCGTGGGGAAGATGTCTTGCGCTGTGCAGCCTGATGCTCACCTTCTATGTCGGAAGGCTGACAAAGAGCGACACCTATCTCTACACGACGGTCCTGGCCTGCCTGATTCTTCTCGGACTGCGGATTCGGGCATGGCTCACCAGCGACGGCGGCAAGGTCGGCCTTTCACGGCAACTTGCCCTTCTGTTCACCATTGCATTCCTTCCATTGGCGGTCTCCATCGCGCCCTACGCCCTCAGCGAGGCCGCCAACGCCGAAAACTTCGCCAAGAGCCTCACCAAGGACAAGGGCGGGGATGCGACCGCGGAAACCGCGGCACTTCGCCTCTACCTTTGGGACGAGGCGTTGAACAAGGGAGCCAGATCCGGATCGCTGGGTCTCGGACCAGGCCCGCACCTTGATCGTCCCCCTATCGTCAATCAGCAGTTTCTGCCGCGGCCTTTCGAGGCCCACAGCACGATCCTAGATCTCTACACTCAGGGCGGCCTGATTTCAGTCCTGGCCCTGCTGTGGATCCTCGGCTCGGCCGCTATGTCCGCTTGGCGTGCGAGACAGGACACGCTCGTGGCGCTGGTCGCATCGATCGCTGTCTTCAGTGCGCCGCACCTGATCATCCGCCATCCGATCGTGTGGTTCTGTCTGACCCTCTGCCTTGTCGCCGGAATGCCGCAGGCGACCCCCGCGATCGTTCGCCAGAGGAGATATTAGAATGTGTGGGATCGCCGGAATTCTCTTGGCGCCCGATGCAGCCGATACCGACGCGCTCAGGGCGATCGGGCCGGTGACGATGGCCCTTCGTCATCGCGGGCCCGACGGCGAGGCGCTCTGGATGAGCCGTGAAGCCGGGATCGCTTTCGGCCATCGGCGTCTGGCCATTGTCGACCTGTCGGAGGCGGGTCGCCAACCGATGCACTCCGCGAGCGGCCGGTATGTCATTACCTTCAATGGCGAAATATACAATTTCCGCGATCTGCGCCGCGAACTGGAAGGCGCGGGCCACCGTTTCCGCGGCACCAGCGACACGGAAGTCATGCTCTGCGCGATCGAGAACTGGGGCCTCGATGCGGCACTCCAGCGCTTCGCCGGCATGTTCGCTTTCGCGCTGTGGGATCTGAAGAACCGGGTTCTCCACCTCGCCCGCGACCGAATGGGCAAAAAGCCGCTCTATGTCGCCTCGACACGTGAAGCGCTCGTCTTCGCCTCGGAGCTGAAAGCGATCACTTGTTTCCCGGGATTCAGCCCTGAACTCGATGTCGATGTGGCGGCGACGATGCTTTCGAAAGGGTGGGTGCCGGATGATCGCTGCATCTGGCAGGGTGTGTTCAAGCTGCCGCCCGGTTCAGTCCTGTCGGTGACGGCGGCGGATTTTGCCAAGGCCCGCGGCACCGACGCGCTTGCGCATCGCATTCGCCGCTGGTGGTCGCTGGCCGATGTCGCCTGCAGGGCGCGGCGAGATCCGATCGCCGGCAGCGACGAGGACCTTACGACCGAGCTCGACAGACTGCTTCGCCTAGCCGTCAATGAGCGAATGGTTGCCGATGTGCCGCTTGGCGCCTTTCTGTCGGGCGGAATCGACAGCTCGACGGTCGTCGCCCTGATGCAGGCGCAGTCCCACAAGCCCGTTCGCACGTTCACCATAGCCTTCGGCGAGAGCGGGTTCGACGAGGCACCCCATGCGGCCGCGGTTGCGCGGCATCTGGGCACCGATCATACGGAACTTCATCTTTCACCGGCAGCGGCGCTTGAGGTCATTCCGGAGCTGCCGAGGATCTGGGACGAGCCGTTCGCAGACGAGTCGCAGATACCGACGCTGCTGGTGTCGCGCCTCGCCCGGCGGCACGTCACCGTGGCTCTATCGGGCGATGGCGGCGACGAGTGCTTCGCGGGCTATTCTCGACACTTCCTGGCAACCCGCCTCAGAAGGCAGCATGAGCTGCCGTCGTCGTTTCGTCGGATGTTGGCGGCAGGGGCAGGATTGCTGGCCCAGGCCTCCCACAAAGACATCTTCGGCAACCTGCCGCTTTCGGCGGCTATGCGGCACGGATTGCGCGGTGACCGGTTGCACCGCCTCGCCCGCCTGTTCGCCGCGGCAAATGAGGACCAACTGCTTCAGCGGCTGACGGAATCTTCAACCAACAAACTTCTTCATCACAAGCCACCGCCATCGAATGCCAGCGCGCCACCGCTCGACGATCTGCTGTCGCGCCTGCTGTTTGACGACATGACCGGCTATCTCCCCGGCGACATCCTGGTGAAGCTCGATCGCGCCACCATGGCCAACAGCCTCGAGGGACGATGCCCGATCCTGGACCATCGCGTCGTTGAATTCGCCTGGCGCCTGCCAACCGATGCCAAGGTCCGAAGTGGCAGGGGCAAATGGATACTTCGCCAGCTCCTTGATCGTTATGTACCGCGCGGACTGGTCGATCGGCCCAAGCAGGGTTTCGACGTTCCGGTCGGAGCCTGGCTGAAAGGACCCCTGCGCGACTGGGCAACGGATATCATCGCCACGACACGCCTGTCGGGAGATGGGGTCATCGACTGTGCGAAGGTCGACGCATGTTGGCGCGATCATCAGCATGGAAACCAGGATCATTTCCGCGACTTGTGGCCGCTGCTGATGTTCCAGGCATGGCGCAACGAAGCCATGCGGCCATCGGCGCCGGCAACGCGCCCTTCTTACGATATCGAACTGACAGGGGATTGAGATGGAAGGTTCCATAGCCAGCCGCGCCAGGCTTCCGCGTGCGACGCAAATGGCCGTCGCTACGCTCGACACCAACCCGCGGATGAGGCGACCGCCACGCGAGCCCGTGCCGCCGCCGTCTCCCCTCCACCAGCTCGTCGTCACCCTGGCGGCGAGAAAGTGGCTCTTGCTTGCCGTCGCCCTTCTGGGCGGCATTCTGGCTGGCCTCGCGGGCTTTGCTCGCCCGGTGCTGTTCGAGGCGACGACGCAGATCATCATCGACGCCCCAAGCACCGGTACTGCGAACGCCGCGGCGATCGCTCAGGACTCGCTGGATTCGAGCATCGATGACCATCTGACGATGCTCTCGTCGCAAGCCCATCTGCGTCGAGTTCTCACGGCGCTGCGCCAGCCGGAGGCTGCCGACGCCGCCGGAAAAAGCGGCATCAGCGCCGTCCCGCCCACCGCAGGCTCGTTCGTGAGCGATCTGTTGAGCCGGATCTGGTCGAAGGGTGGGCCTGCCGCGGAAAGTCCGGAAGCTGTGGATGCAGCTGCGCTGAAGACGCTGCGGAGCGGAATGAGGGTTGGACAAGAGCTGCGCTCGCGCGTCATCACCATCGGCTTCACCGATACCAGTCCGGTACGTGCTGCGCTTGTCGCGAACACATTCGCTCAAGTGTATATCGAGGATCTCGTACAGAAACAGCGAGCATCGGATCAGCGCGAACTGGAATCGCTGGTCGCCAGCCTGCCGCAGGTGCAAAGGGACCTGGTTGACGCGACCGATCGGCTGGAGACGTACCGGCTGACGCATGGCGCCGTTGATCAAAGCGCGGCCAACAACGCGGCCAATGAGACAGCGGAGCTTGGCCGACAGATTTTCTTGTCGAAGGCCAATCTTTCCGCCTCGGAATCGCGCCTTCGCCATATCGAGGACCTGCGAAAGGCGGGCGCCCCTGTATCGGCCATCGCTGAAGAAATCGCATCGCCTGTATTGGCCGACCTCGTGGCACGTCAGTCGGGTGCCGCTGCGGACGGCGATCTGGGCACGGCGGTGACGCGTGAAATAGAGCAGGGCATCGCGCGCATCGCCGCCGAGGCAAATGTGTACCGCGCCCAGGTTGCGGCTCTCGAGGACCGCAAGAGGGTGCTCGACGCGGCCGTGGCCGACACTGCGAGCCAGCTTTCCGGCTTGCGTGCCCTTGAGCCGCAGGTCGCCATCGTGACGCAGCACTACAACGGGCTCCTTGGCCGGCAGCAGGACCTGATACGGCGCATCGCCGCTCCCTCGCCAGGTGTAGCGATCCTGTCGACGGCATGGCCGCCGTCAAATCCCAGCACCCTGCCGAGAATTTTCCTGGTTCCACCCGGCATGATCGTAGTTGGTCTGATGGCGGCGGTCTTGATCCTAGTCCGCAACATGTTCAACCAGACCTTGCGCAGCGAGGCTGAAGCCGAAGCCGAGCTTGGGATCCCGTGCATAGGACTGCTTCCCAAGGTTTCGGGACTCCATGCAAGGCAGCTGCGGCATCTGGTTCTGGGCCAGCAGAACTCGCCGTTCAGTCGGGCCGCGACATCCCTTCTGGTCACCGCGGCGCCAACTCAGGGAAGGGGGCAGCCGCCCCATATGATCCTCGTGACGTCCAGCATCCTGGACGATGGCAAGACAGAGTTGGCGTGGAGCCTGGCGCTGGCGGCAACGCGACTGGGAGGAAGGGTGCTTTTCCTCGACCTCGACCGCAAGGACGCGCGCCTCACGAACGAGTTTCGTGGCGAATTCGGCACCATCAAGGCTCACAACTCATTTGGAGACTATGTGAGTGAACGCTGCGTGCTGCAGGATGCAATCACGAGAATGCCAGAAATCGGCATCGATCTGATGGCCGCTCCTGCACCTTCGGATGATCTGCTGACGCTTCTGTCCACGGTCGACAAATCCCAGTTCAGCGAAGAACTTCTCTCGGTCTACGACATCGTCATCATCAACGGGCCGTTGGGACTCGGAGGCCCCGAAACCAGGCTTCTGAAGCGCTGGGCCGATGCAGTGCTTTTTGCCGTTCGCTGGGCCAAGACGAGGCGCAGCATCGCCCGTGGTGTTCTGGAGTCGCTCAGGGCCGGTGGATCCGTCACCGTTCCAGTCGGGAGTGTGCTCACTCAAGTGAATTTAAAGATGCATGCCGGCCATCGGCTCGGGGATAACGCTGACCTGTTGTTGGAGAGGGTCTGATGAGGACCGTCTCCGCTCTTCAAAAGTGTCACGGGGAACCAAGTGCGTTCCCGCAATCCGGCCTGCCCCAGCATGATCATTGAATTTTTCGGACCGCCAGGATCCGGCAAAACAACATTTGCGCATGCGCTCGCCCAGCAGTTGCGCGGGAAAGGCTATCACGCCAAGGTCGCGCTCAGCTATAAGCCCAGCACCAGGGCCGGCAGCTTCGACCTTGGAATCTATCTGTTCGTCTCAAGAATAGTATCGGCAATATTTTCGACGGCAGGAATATTGCTTTCCTCTGTGGGGCGATTGGACGAAATTTCCAGTTCGGTGTCGATAGTGAGGCTGATACCGCCAAAGAAACGAATCTGGCACGCCCGGATCTGGCGATATATCTTGCACCTTTCGCGTTGCTGGAACGCTGCGCAGCAATCGCCAGAAATTATCATATTCGATCAAGGATACGTTCAAGCGATCGGATCGCTGGCGATGTTCAATGGGGGCACCGACCGCGAAGCGCTCAAAAAGGCGCTCAGCCTCGCGCCGCCGGCCGATCTCACCGTCAGGCTGGTTGTGCCGTCTGCGGTCGTGGAGAGTCGCCTCCGACATCGGATGGAGCACGAGCCGCCGGCGGAACGGATTCTTGAGGCCGACTTGAACGTGAACATGAGCGCCTTTGAGGTGTTTGAATCTATAGACGATCTCCTGGCGATTTCTGGCCGAAAAGTCTTTTCCGTCGAGAATGCCGACAGTCAATCGGGGCTAAAAAGTATTTGTAAGATCGAGAAGCAAATCATTTCCGCGCTTTCGCGGATGGATAAAGGATTCGCAAATAGAGGCCAAAGAGGAAGCGTACCCGTTATGGATGCTGGATTTGTCGATAGTCGCGCGTCTCGAAAGTCTCCGGGCCATCCCACGGGTGTTCTTCCAATAGCCACACCTCGGCGAAATAAGGACGTCGGCTCGCGGCTCGCACGGGCGAGCGTCTTTGCTCTCTTGATCTATATTGGAGGTGCTGGGCTGACCAGCCTTGCACAGCTGGCCATTGCGCGCCTCATCGGGCCCCGCGACTACGGGATCTATGCCTACGTTCTCGCCTGGACCTCCGTGCTCGCCTATCTGGCGACGCTTGGGTTCAATGTGTCGTTGTTGCGTTTCGTGCCGGCCTATAGAGCCAACGGCAGGCTTGATCTGGCGCGGGGGGTGATAAGATTCGCCCTGCAGAGATCGCTTCTCGCCGCGACGCTGTTCGGGATGGCGGGAGCTGCCCTGGTCCTGTTCTTTTCAGGGCAGGCGCAGCCGGATCACGCACAAAGAGGACTAGAGATAAGCATCGTGCTGGGGATGGCGGCCGTACCCTTGATTACCGCTTATGCCATTGGCGCTACGCTGGTGCGTGCTTTCGGCGGCGTCGTCTCGGCGTTGTTGCCGGAGCGCATCGTGCGAGACGGACTGCTGCTGATACTTGTGGCGATCATGGCCAAGTCCGGATTGTGGGTGGTGCACGCGCCGCAGGTGATGCTGGCGGTGCTGACAAGTTCCGCCATCACGGTTGGGCTGGTGTTCATCACCGCCAGGAAGTTCGAGCCACCTGGCCTGCGGCAGGCTCAGCCCACTTACGAACCGCGGGGATGGTGGCTTGCCGTCCCTCCGCTCATGCTCATCACCGGTCTCGATGTTTTCGTCAGTCGGGCCGGCGTGCTGGTGCTGGGCTGGACCAACCATATCCGTGAGGCCGGAATATTCGCCCTGGCGTTGAACGTGGCGATGCTCGTGGGGCTTTCCCGCATCGCGGTCGCCACCATGTTTTCACCGACAGCGGCCGACCTGCACGCCAGAGGCGATCAAAAAGGCCTGCAGGAGCTGTTCGCGCGGGCCACCTTATTGTCTGCGGGCGGCGCCATTGCGGTGGCCATCCCCATGATGGTGATTGCCGAGCCGTTCTTGAGCTTCTTCGGGGAGGGCTTCGCCGCGGGAGCGCCAATCGCGCGGGTTCTCATTTTGGGCTATGTTTTTGTTGCGCTGTGCGGGCCTCAGCAGAATCTGCTAGCGATGACCGGAAACGAATGGGCCGCCGCAACGACCATGATTGCCGGTGCGACGGCCAACATCATAGCCTGTGCCGTGGGCGTCGAGATCTATGGCCCTATCGGCGCGGCGGTCGGTGTCGCGCTTGCTTTGGCCATCTGGAACGTTGCCATGGCCGTCTATATCGGCAAGCGACTGAAAATCCTGCCTGGCCTTGTATTTGCCCTGCTCTCGATCAGGCCAAGCGCGATTGGCGGCCAACAATGGAGCTGGCTATTGAGGACGGGCAAATGACGGTAATCCATGCGCCGATTCTGGTCATGCCAGCAGTGAACGAAGGCCCGGACGCATTGATCGGCATTGCGGCGAGTGGGCTCAGGCCTCTCCGAGGTGGCTGAAGGCACAAGGTCCGAGGTGTCGACGTTCACCGACTCTCGACAACTCCCTGCCTGCAGGGCCTTCATGTTCGTTTTAACGGCTATGTCCGTCATTTGAAGGATGCATGAGTTCCGCGCCCGCGTCACGGTGATGGGGCAAGCTGCGGAGCATCCATGGAACAAGAACCAATGGCGGCGGCCACGACGCCTCCGATGAGCCATTGGTCCGCAGGATCAAGCCCTGGCGAGCTTAGCCGACGCGAAAACCTCATTTCGGTCCAGGTCCTGCGCGCCGTCGCCGCCACTTCGGTTGCGCTACGTCACGCCCAGCATGATGCTGCGACCCTGGAACTGGAAGCCGGCCGCACCTTTCAGGCCTGGGATCCGATACCATGGAGCGCCGGTGTCGATATCTTCTTCGTGATCTCTGGCGTGATCATGGTGCACACGTCTCGACAGCTGTTCGCCAAGACGGGTGGCGCGCGTCTCTTCCTTTCCCGCCGGCTCGCCCGGATTGTCCCGCTTTATTGGACGGTCACCACGCTCTACCTTGCCGTGGCGTTGCTCGCTCCCTCGTTTCTCAACCAGAACTACATCAATTTCAGGTTTGTGATCGAATCATACTTCTTCATCCCGGCCACTCGCCCTGACGGCGTCGTTCAGCCCCTCTACGAACTGGGTTGGACGCTCAACTATGAGATGCTTTTCTACGTGTTGTTTACGGCGGTGATCGTGCTGCCCATGCGTTGGGCCGTCACGGCCCTGCTCACGACCCTGGTGGGGATGGTGTTGGCAGGCTATCTCGCGGCGCCTTTGCCAGAGCCATTCGCGTTCTGGACCGATCCGATCGTCCTTGAGTTCGCTTTCGGCGTGACAATCGGGATCATGCGCGCCTCCAGCCTGCGGCCCTCCGGTTTCATCAGGGCCTGTGTCGCTGCAGCGGGGCTGGGCGCCCTGATGCTCGCGGCGGCATTTCCCGATATCTCTATGGGCCTTGCCCGCCCCGTTGTTTATGGCATCCCGGCATCTCTCATCGTCTGGAGTGCTGCCTTGGCGCCAGGTGAGTTGAGGCATGAAAGCCTGGCCGCGCGATGGGGCGCCGGCGTGGGCGACGCGTCCTATGCCCTCTACCTGCTGCATCCATTCGTGATCCGCGCCACGCACGTCTTCTTCTGGCGAACAGGCTTGATTTTGGTGCTCGGCCCGTGGGCCTTTATCGCGTCGGCGCTGGTGGTCACCTTTGCTGTGGCACTCATCACCTACCGCTTGTTCGAGAAGCCGCTGACTCGCCGCGCCCGACGCCTTTTGGGAGCCGGGCCCAGCACCCGACAGCAGCTTCGTCTATTTCCGGTGACGGCGTATCCCAAGACAGACTGAACGAGCACGGCGGCCTTGCCGGCGAGGACAGGGCGAGCGCCACCCGTTCGCATTGAGGCGTGAAATCCCATGGGCCTGGGCAAACGAACCGGCGTTGTCTGCTGGTCGCCACCGGCCTCTCGTGGTCTCGCTTATACCTGAACGAACGCTCGTTCTCGGCCGACGGGGCTTGCATGGAAATCCCGATACCATTCCACGAAACGTTGCACGCCATCCTCGAGTGCCGTCGCCGGCGCGAAGCCGACAGCGCGGCGGAGATCGCTGACGTCGGCGCGGGTTTTCAGGACGTCACCTGGAGGTAAAGGCACGTTGACGCAAACGGCGCGGCGGCCAAGGGCAGTCTCGATGATCGCGATCAGACGGTTGATTTCTTCGGGCCGGTCATTGCCGATATTGTAGATCCGATATGGCGCCGAACTGGTGGCGGGGTCAGCCGCGCTGCTGTCCCAGTCCGGATCCGGACGAGGCGGCGCGGCGAGCACGCGGACCACCCCCTCGACGATGTCGTCGATATAGGTGAAATCTCGCCATACGCGACCGGCATTGGCAATCTCGATCGTCCGCCCCTCGGCGATGGCATGGGTGAACGTATACACCGCCATGTCGGGCCTGCCCCAGGGACCATACACGGTGAAGAAGCGCAATCCGGTCACCGGCAAGCCGAACAGGTGGCTGTAGGAATGCGCCATGCATTCGTTTGCGCTTTTGGTCGCGGCATAGAAGCTGACCGGATGACTGGCACCATGGTGCTCTGAAAACGGTATGCTTCGATTGGCGCCGTAAACGGAACTCGACGAGGCATAAACGAGGTGGCTGACGCCGGTGTGCCGGCAGCCCTCCAGAACATTGAGAAACGCGACGATGTTCGACCGCACATAGGCATGCGGATCGGCGAGCGAATAACGCACCCCGGCCTGGGCGGCGAGGTGCACGAAGTGCGATGGCTGGAAATCGGAAAACAGGGCTTTCACCAGCGCCTGGTCCGCCAGGTCCATCCGCATGGGGGTGAACCTCGGCTCGGCACGGAGCTGCGCAAATCGTGCCTCCTTCAGCCCGACGTCGTAGTAGGGCGTAAAATTGTCGACGCCGATAACGGCAAGGCCGCGCCGCAAAAGCCGCAACGCGACATGAAATCCGATGAATCCGGCGGCTCCTGTGACGACGATCGGCCCCGCGCCTGCAAGTTTCAATACAGCATCATCCGGCCGTGTACGGGCGGTATCAGCCAGCTTGTGGACTGTCGAATTTGTTTCGACCATGGCAAGTCACTCCAACTACGAGATTCCGCGCCGTGCCCGAGTTTGATAGCGCGTCGAAAGGGTGGAGATGGCGCCGCGAGTTTTACAATCTGCGCAACCGCGGCCGCAGAATGCGCGGCCGCGGTGCCATGGCACATATTTTGGTTTGCTGAATCCGGGCGGGCTCTGGCGCCCGCCGAAATCGCAATTTCACGGCAGGACCGAAATGCGCCCCAGAAGAGCCACCAGTTCTGCCTGGCGCCGTGTTTCGGTCTTGGCGAACAGCGAGGCGAGCTGGGAGCGGATCGTCGTGCGGCTGAGATGCCAGCTGCGGGCGATCTCCAGGGGCGCATCGCCTTGCGCCAAGCGCAGCGCAAGCTGCGTTTCCGCGCTGGTCAAACCGAACATCCTCTGCAAGGTCTGAGGGTTGGCCGCCGACGTGTTCTCCCGGTCCAGCAATGCGACGATGCATGTCCCGTCGGGTGTGACGACGCCCGTCTCGTTCAGGATCACAGGCCTGTCGCCTCTGCTGCGGATCACCACCCATGAGAGCGATCCCGGCTGGAAATGGACCGGAACATTCGCGACCAGTCGCCTTAGCCCCGCGGACAGCTCGACGGCCGTGTCGGCCGCTTCGCCCTGGCGTTCAAGCGTGTCCTTCGCAGCAGCGTTCCATTCGATTACTTTCCTGTCGCGATCCAGCACGAGGTAGCCGCAGCCGATGCGGTCAAGCATGCCGGTTATGGATTCCAAGCTGCGTCGCTGCGGCACGCCAGGTCTGGCGTCCGGTCGATCCGACAGGTTTATCGGACGTGCGTGGCGAACATCCTTCAGTACAATGTATTGGCTGACCGCAACGGTATCGTTGCGCCTCTCGATCAGTGTCATCGCTTCTACCCCAACCCAAGTTGCTACCGACCCAAGTAAATGTTGCGTGATTTACTGTCTTTGAACTCTGCCTATCGACGAGGCATGCACTCCTTTTGCTTGATTTCGACAAAACTGGAGAGATCTGCGGAAAGCCGTTCCGCAGCGTTCGTCCAATATGCCTTCCTGATTGAGCCCTACCGATCGTGATTCTACTCGCCGGCAAAGGCGTGGCAATCCGGCAGTGGTATTAGGCTGCCCGGTCCAGGCCTAGTCTCGACGAACTAGATAGAAGGTTGTAGTCTGGCGCATGGGTTCGTACCTGCGCTGGCTCAAATCGAACGTGTCAAGCACCCCGTTGGCTCATGTAGCTTCGCTATTGGTGCTTGCAGGATCGATAATACTCGAAGCGATAAATACAATATATGTCAACCAGGGGGTGACGTTTATTGCATTTGTCCCCGTAATTATTGTTATAGTATATCTCGAAGGACGTTTAGTTGCCGTCGCCGCGACGGTTCTCATGGCTGCTGCCGGCTTGTGGATGCGACGCGTCCTGAACGCCCAACTCTCTGCTGAAGATTGGACGAGCGCCATCTTCCTTCTGGTCTCGGGTGGCCTGATCGCGTCCGTGTTCCACCGCCTGCGACAGGATTTGCGCGGGGCGCTCGAGGTTGCTGAGGCGAGGCTCGCTGCCGTCGATGCAGCCGAGAGCCGCTATCGTTGGGCCTTCGAGCGCGCCGCCTTGGGTTTTGCAAATGCCAATCGACGCGGCGAACTGTTGCAATCGAACAGACGTCTTTTTGAGATGACCGGCTACGGAGAAAAGGAACTTGCCCAGCTGAAGCTGGAAGGGCTCGTTCTTCCCGATGATCGAGATGCCGTGCGGGCTTTGTTGAAAGATCTGGATAATGGCGCCGCGTCGTCCGCTGCCGATATTCGCGTGCTGCGCAAGGACGGGAAGGCATTCTGGGCCCGTATGGCCCTGTCCTCGTCGAGACCTGACGAGGCATCCACCGAGAGCGTGTTCGTGGTGGTCGACGATATTTCCGAGCGACGGGCCGCACGCGAGGCCCTTCGGGCTCAGAAGGAATGGCTCGATCTCGCTCTGTCTGCCGGCCGCCTGGGCACGTGGCGAATAGATGTCAAGGAGGGGACAGTCGCGGGCTCCGGCAAGTTCTGGGACATTCTCGGCCTGCCCTCCAAGCCCGTCCGCCCCTTGGAAGAACTCTCGGCCGTGGTCCATCCGGCCGACTGGCCGAAATTGGCTGCCTCGGCAAAACCCTCGTCGGCGGCGAACTACGACGTCGAGATTCGTGTCAGGCGGACGGATGGGCACATACGCTGGGTCGCTCTGCGCGGACGGCAGGAAGAACATGGCGACCGCGCGGTGCGCATCGGGGTGGCGGCCGATCTGACCGAACGTCGACAGACCACGCTTCTTCGCGCCGCCGTAAAGAAGCGCGAGCGCATCATGCTCGAAGACCGCCATCGGTTCAGCAATCTGTTTCCCGTGATCACGGCCCTGGTAAAAATGATCAATGTTCCCGAGAACGACGTTGCCAAATACAAGGAGATGCTGATCGATCGGATCAGGACACTGGAAGCGACGCATCTCATCCTGTCTCGTCATACCAGCCTGTCGGGGATGCTCCACGATCTCGTCGCTCAGGAGTTGCAACCCTTCAAGGAGACACGGGACATAACGATCAGCGGCCCCTCACTCACGGTGCCAAGTGGCGTCGCCGAGAGCTTTGCGATGATCCTTCACGAACTGACGACAAACTCCGTGAAACATGGCGCGTTGGGTGACTCTCAAGGCAAGGTCGAAGTTAAGTGGCAATTCGCATCCGATGGCGCAGGGGACGATCTCGTGTTCGATTGGGTGGAAGCGGGACGCCGGAAGAACTCAAACGTCGTGCGCCACGGGTTCGGGTCCATGATAATCGGCGTGGACGGCACGCCGCTTGTCGGGCATTCGCCGAAATTGGAAATATCGGAATATGGACTGCGATATTCGTTGCGGTTATCGCGCAAGGAAATTGAAAATTGAATTGTCGTGCATACCGCTGTGAAAGCGACCTCGGATTTGGGAGCTGACCGGTCTCATATGACGCGCTTAAGTTTATTCCAGCATGCCGGGCCGAACGGTACCGGCGTCGGGCGGCAATCATCAGCCCACATTTCTCGACAGCCAGGTTTGCAGCAAAACGGCTGCTTCAGTCCGGTTCCGCACGCCAAGCTCGCGCAGAATGGCGGCGGCATGGATTTTCGTTGTCGCTTCGGCAATATCCAGATTGCGGGCGATCTCCTTGTTCGAATACCCTTCCGCCATCAGCTTGAGGACGTCCCTTTGCCTCGATGTCAGTCTGCCAAGATCGCTTGAGCCCACGCGCTGACGGATAGGATTTTTCGCCGAGGTCAGGGCGGCATACGATCTCTGGTCGGCAGACGTTCGAGACAAGAGTGCTGGTACATAGATCCGGCCCGCAAGGATCTCGTTTACCGCCAGCACGACTTCTTCGTCTTTCTGCGATTTGACGATGTAGCCGTGAAGCCCGATCGAAAGGGCGGTCAGGATTTCCGAGCGGGAATCGTCCCCGGAAACGATCGCAAAGCGTGTGTCGGGATACGCGGAGAGAACGTCGCTGAGCACCTCCTGGTTAAACAGCCCAGGCATGTTCAGGTCGAGGATCGCAAGATCGATGGAAGCCTGCTCCTCTAGAAGATTGACCACGGCATCGAAACACGAGGCCTCGAATATTTCGGCGCCTGGAATTCCAGCCATAAGTGCCAGCCGAAGCCCACGCCGATACAAGCCGTGATCGTCGGCGATGACGATCCGATACATGTAACTACCCCAACCCGTTACGCGGTTCCCGACGAGAATATCCCCTGGAACCTCCCGTTCCTCTATGATGTTTGTAACCGCAGTGATCCCTGAAGTCGTGGCCAACCGCTGGTCATCACATCACCGTGATGTTCGCAGCGTCCCAACCCACGCACATCACGCATGGCTAATATAATACTAATTTGCGGCGATCTCCCATTAGTTTTTTTAAACGCTGGCGCGGTGCTGCCCGCCAAACGATGCCGAGTGCCAGTCTCCGATGTCCGAAACCAATATGCGGCGCAGCGTTTTGATGCCGGCACCTGCGCTCGCAGGCCGGTTCCGGCACTTGGCAGATCGCCGCTTTTTGAACGCAGGACTCATTCGGCTTCGTTGGTCTCATGGTCAGGTCCAGATCGCTTGGTTCCGTCCTTGATCTCTCGGTTATCTAATACCGGAAACGCTTTGGATCGGTGCCATTCGAATGCACGACGACAGCCGCCCCGGCTGTCACATACCCTTCGAATATGATGTTCGGATTGCCGCCGAGGGTCGAGCCGGATTTGACGGGATGTCAGGGCCGGGTGGACTCGAACACGAAAATGCCCGGACACAGCCAACTGCAAATCAGGAGGATCGGATGAAAGCGGTGATTCAATGTGGCGGGATGGGTACGCGCCTTCGGCCGTTCACGTCGGTCCTGCCGAAACCCTTGATGCCGATCGGGGCCCGGCCTGTTCTTGAGTTGCTTCTGAAGTGGCTGCGGCGCAACGGCATCGAAGAGGTCTATATCACGACCGGCTATCTCGGGCACCTGATCCGCAGCGTCTGCGGCGACGGATCGCAATGGAATCTGAAGATCAGATACACGCAGGAAATGGAGCCACTGGGCACCATTGGGCCTCTCTCCCTGATCAGGGATGAATTGAACGACACATTTGTCGTGCTCAACGGCGATGTTCTTACCGACCTGAGCCTCAGCCGGTTCGTGGCCGCGCACCGCATGCATAAGGACCCGGTTACGATCGCCACGGCCTGTCGCCTCATCAAGATGGACTTCGGCGTCATAGACGAGATCGACAATGCCGTTCAGCTGTTTCGGGAAAAGCCGACGCTTTCCCACCTCGTCAGCATGGGAATCTACTGCATGAACCCGGATGTCCTGCGGTTTATTCCCTCCGGCATCCCATTTGGGTTCGATGACCTGATGCTGCAGATGATGCAGGGCGGCACGACCGTGCACGTGTACAAGCATGACGGTCTCTGGCTCGACATCGGTCGCGTCGATGACTTCCAGAACGCGCAGGCGATTGCCTGGGAAGAGCAGTCGACCTCGATCGAGGTTGCAGCCGCGGCCGCATGAAAATCCGGATGCAGAGCGCAGAACCCACAATAAGGATTGTTAGGAGGTCAAGATGCTCTTGGTGAGCGCCCCGATCCTAGGCGTACCGGAGAAGGCAGCCCTGTCAAAGGTGATTGACAGCGGCTGGCTTACCATGGGGGAGCAGGTACGCGCATTCGAACTGGCCTTTGCCGACATGCATGGCGCGGAGGATTGCGTGGCGGTCAGTTCCTGCACCGCGGCGCTTCATCTCATCTTGCATGCACTGGGAATAGGACCTGGCGACGAAGTACTGGTCCCATCGCTGACTTTCGTCGCGACCGCGAATGCGGTGCTCTATGTCGGCGCGACTCCGGTTTTTGTCGATATCGAGTCGGTCGACGTGCCGTTGATGTCGCTTGCCGAAGCCGAAGCGCGGTGCACACCACGCACAAAGGCGGTCATTCTCGTTCACTTCGCGGGCTATCTCGCCAATCGGGAACACTGGCAGCGGTTCGCCCGGGTTCGAGGACTGCATATCATCGAGGACGCCGCGCATGCGCCCGGCCTGAGGGAGGTGGGAACATTCGGCACCGCGGCTGCCTTCAGCTTCTATGGCAACAAGAACATGACAACGGCGGAAGGGGGCGCCGTAATCACCCGTGACCCCGATCTGCTCGTCAGAATCCGCCAGGCCCGCGGGCACGGAATGACCACCGGGACACATCAACGGCTGAACAGTCGTACCCCGCAATATGATGTCACGATGCTGGGGTTCAATTACCGCATGGACGAGATGCGGGCGGCGATTGGGCTGGTCCAGCTGCAAAACCTGCAAGAGTGGAACGAGATCAGGCGTATCCTGGCGGTCCTGTACCGGCGCCTCATCGCAGAACATTGCCCGGCCGTGACCATTCCATTCAGCGAACCCCGCACGTCGGCTCACCACATCATGCCGGTCCTCCTGCCGCGCTACGCGAGGCGGCAGGAGATTATCGACGAATTGCGGACGCAGGGGATACAGACCACGATTCACTATCCGCCGGTGCACCAGATGACGTTCTATCGCGAGCGTTACCCCGACGTTGTCTTGCCGCGTACAGAGGACTTTGCTCAGCGAGAGCTGACAATCCCATTGCACC
Organism: Mesorhizobium sp. 43Arga; assembly: GCF_053714255.1. Classification (NCBI taxonomy): domain Bacteria; kingdom Pseudomonadati; phylum Pseudomonadota; class Alphaproteobacteria; order Hyphomicrobiales; family Phyllobacteriaceae; genus Mesorhizobium; species Mesorhizobium sp. 43Arga. Next base: position 11,148 of record NZ_JBSKBO010000024.1, on the reverse strand, counting down.
CCCAGATCACTTCACCTGTCGCCGAAGCGGTTGTGGCTGCACTCGCAAGCGCACTCAACGGCGGCGCCCAAACAGGAACTGCCGCATGAACGCGTTGGATATTTCCCTTCACCAGCGCTTCGTCTCATGCCCCGCTCACGGCTTGGCGAGACGCTCGATCGATCTCGCGGTCGCGGGCCTCGCGACCATCGTATTTGCACCGCTGATGCTTTTGATCGCCGGAGCGCTTCTGCTCGAGGGCGGTGGCTCGATCCTGTTCGCACAGACCCGCATGGGCGTTGGTGGCCGACCCTTCCGCATGTACAAATTTCGCAAGTTCGGCGTGAACTGCGATTCCCAAGGCCTCGCGCTGACCGTCGTGGGCGACAGCCGCATGACGACGGTGGGCCGGTTCCTCGCGGCTACAAAGTTCGACGAACTGCCGCAGCTGTGGAACGTCCTGAAAGGCGAGATGGCGATCGTCGGGCCGCGACCCGAGAGCATGGCTTTCGCCGATTGTTTCCGGGGCGGCCTCGAGGCCGTCCTGCAATACAAGCCCGGCCTGCTGGGGCCAACCCAGGTTCTCTTCCGGCACGAGGCGCATTTCTTCCCCCGATCGGCTGATCCGATCCAGTTTTATCGGGAGGTCATGTTCCCCGCCAAAGCCAGACTCGACCTCTCCTACTATCCGCGGCGCACCATCGTCTCCGACATCGTGTGGATGGTGCGTGGCGCCCTGGCCGTTGTCGGCTGGGTTCCATCACGGCCGGTCGACGTATGAATCGCAAAAGGAAAGCGCTCCAGTAAACCAAGGGAATGCGCAGTCATGAGCTACAGTGGAAAGAAAGTTCTGGTGACAGGCGCGGATGGATTTATCGGTTCGCATCTCACTGAAGCGCTCGTCCGCAACGGCGCGGATGTCACGGCTCTGGCGCTCTACAATTCCTTCGACAGCCATGGATGGCTGGACGATTTGCCGGACAAGATCCGCGGCCAGCTGAAACTCGTCCGCGGTGACGTCCGCGATAGCGCGTTCCTGAACCGGATCGTGCGCGGCCAGGCCGTCGTGTTTCACCTGGCGGCGCTCATTGCGATTCCATATTCCTACGCGGCTGCCCAGTCCTATGTGGAAACCAACATTCTGGGCACGGTGAATGTTCTTGAAGCGGCGCGTCAATGGGAGACGGAGCGGGTGGTGCATACCTCCACGAGCGAGGTCTATGGAACCGCCCAGACCATGCCCATCCGCGAAACGCATCCATTACAGGGACAGTCACCCTATTCGGCATCCAAGATCGGTGCCGACATGATGGCCGAGTCCTACGCCAGGTCGTTCGATGTCCCAGTGGTCATCATGCGGCCCTTCAACACCTATGGTCCGCGCCAGAGCGAGCGCGCCATCGTGCCGACCATCATCCGGCAGGCCCTCGATCCGAAGTGCCAGTCGATCATGGTCGGCGATACAAGCCCGATCCGCGACCTGACCTTTGTGGAAGACACCGCGGCAGCCTTCCTGACCGCAGGCCTGGCCGGGCTTGAATTTGGCCACGCCTACAATGCCGGCAGCCAACGCGCCGTGACCATCTCCGACGTATTGGATCTTGTCCTCGAAATGAGCGGGTCCAAGAAACCGGTCCATCGTGACGAAGGCCGTCTGCGGCCGCAAAATTCGGAGGTTCGCGCCTTGCTTGCCGATTCCTCGCATTTTGAAGGCGAGACTGGGTGGAGGGCGCAGACCAGCCTGCGCGACGGGCTGGAGCGAACGATCGCATGGTGGCGCGCGCGCCTCAGCGAAGGCCGGGTACGGCGCGAAATGGGTTACATGACATGACCCTGCTCCGCCGGCACATGTTGGCGCTGCTGCTGGTTGCCGGTGCCATATTCCCCAATATCTACATGGCCGGTGGCCGCGAAAGCAGGGCATCGCAACAGTCGGCCACATCGGTGGTGAAAAACCTGCCGGGCTATCTGCGCGAAGCAACGGATGCGTGGTCCGGCATGATTTTCGTACGGATCACCGAACCCGGAATTCTCGGCCTGGCGGGTGTCTGCGGGAAGAAATACTGCACCCACCGTTACTCCAGCGCACAGGCCTGGAATGCTGACCAGAGCCTTCTCCTGATCGTCAATGGTTGCGGTGGCATGTGCTTTCTCGACGGGCACAGCTACGTTCCATTGTTCCATCGCGATCGCTCGACTGAATGCGAATGGCATCCCAAAGATCCCGAGTTGATGATCTGCGTTGCAGGCCGGCAGATTTCGACCTGGGCGCCACGCACCAATCACGAGGACATCGTGTTCGCGTCGACAGCCTACAGCAAGCTTCAGTTCGGGCCCTACAAAGGCAATCCGAGCCGCGACGGTAATCGCATTGCGGTGCGTGCAACGCGCAATGACGGCAAAGCGGTGGTCTTTGGCTACGATCTCAAGCTGCGGCAGAAATTCCCAGATATCGATCTTGCCCAGCTTCCAGGAACCACCGGTTCCTGCTCGATCTCCCCGCTTGGGATCAACATCGTGTGCTCACAGCTATTGCCGGACGGCAATGAACCGAGCTTCATCTCTTCCATCGACGGCGTCTTGCGCCAGAAGTGGATGGAGCACCACCGGCCTGGCCACGGCGACATGACGGTCGATGTCGACGGTAGCGAAATCTACGTCGGGATCAGCAAATCGGATCCCGACAAATATCAGGTGATCAAGCGCCGATTGGCCGACGGCAAGGTCACCTCGCTGATGAAATATGGCGAGGCCATGCATGCGTCGCTCAGGTCCCTGGACAGGCCCGGCTGGGTGTTCCTGACATATGGCGGGACGCGAGCCGAAGTATCGCAGCATCCGGATTGGGCGCCTTACGCGCAGCAGGTCATTGCGCTGCGCATCGACGGCAGCGGGGAGGTCCGCAATATCGTGGACACGCAGAACCCCCACTTCGACTACTGGAGCGAGACGCATGCCTCGCCGTCGCCAGACGGCTCGCAGGTGGTCTGGTCGAGCAATTGGGGTGTGCCGGGTGGCCCGGTATACGATTTCGTTACCCGAGTTGAGTGGCCGTCGGAGCCGGTGCCGAACCAGAAGGAGATTGTCGCAAATGGCCTTCAGTAAACGAACCGTTCTTGCCGCGGTTGCGGTGATGTCCCTGACATCGATGGCCGCCGCGGGCGAAGCCGAGCCCTATCAACTGTCACCTGGCGATACCGTCGAGATTGGGATAGCGCCGATCCCGGATCGAGCGCAGCGCGCCGTGGTCCAGATGGATGGCAATATCGCCCTTCCCGAAGTCGGGATGATCATGGTCGCAGGCCTGACGGCGTCTCAACTGCAGACGCGCATGCAAGCGCTTTTGCCGACCAAGATCTTTCACGTGCGTCTGGCCGATGGACGCGGGCAGATGGTTGTCGTCAAGCCAGACGACGTGACCGCCATCATCGTGGACTATCGTCCAATCTACGTGATGGGCGACGTGCTCACCCCGGGACAACAGGCTTACCGTCCGCTCATGACCGTACGGCAGGCGCTTGCCGTCTCCGGCGGCTTCAGCCTTTTGCGGTCACGCGCAGGCCAGACAGGCCCCGATCCAGTTGATCTCAGGCGCGATTACGAGACACTTTGGGGGGATTACACCAAGGACTATTTTCACGCCGCCCGTGTCCGCGCCGAACTTCAGGGCCAGGCGGATTTCGACAAGCAGACGCCGCAGGGTTCACCTTTGTCGCCCAGCGTCGGAGCCGCGATCGCCCAGGCTGAAGCGGACGGGCTTAAGATTGCGCTGAGCGATTTCCAGCAGGAACAGGCCTTTCTTGAGAAGGGCCAGAAGGATGCGGCTGATCAAATCGAGGTTTTGCAGAAGCGCGAACAGGTCGAGGCCGAGAGCGTGAAGGCGGATCAGGAAGACCTGGCGAAAGTAACCAAGGCGTTTGATGCAGGCAATCTGACCAACAACCGGCTCGCCGATGTCAGGCGCGCCTTGCTTCTGTCGTCGAGCGGTGCGCTGCAAACCACGGTTGAGCTCATGAGAGCGCGGCGCCAGCAGGAGGACTATGTCAGGCAGCACGAACGCAATGACAATCAAAAGAGGATTGCCTTGCTTACGGACCTGAAAGACACCAACGCGCGGCTGGCCGATGTCACCGCCAAACTCCACGCCGCCAGCGAGAAGCTGCAACCGACCGGCGCATCCACCCAGCCATTGCCGATTGCAGGCGAAACAATCCGGGCTCAGGTCACGATCGTCCGCAAGGTCCGCGATGAATGGCGCAAGCTATCGGCTGACGAAGATACGATCGTGATGCCGGGGGACACCGTCGAAGCCAGGTTCAGCAGCGATCTGCAAAGTGCGGCGATCCAATAGACCGCCTCAATCGCAGTCCGACAAAAAATGAGTTGGGGGAGTTACTGTTCGATCGGGCAGTCGGACACAACCGCACAGGAGATCCCGGTGAGGCTCAATTCCAGGCAAGGGGTGAAGCCGGCGCCGACGAGCGCGGCTCAAATGGCTCAGTCGGCTTTCGATACGCCCTCAGCAGCGCGGTTTCCGCAAGCCAAGCCACGGACCGGTCAGCCCGGAATTTGGCACGAACTGACGTCCAACCAGCAGATCCACACGCAGGGCGACCGGGTGTCGGATGACTACAGGACCAGTCATTGTGCGCCGGGCTACGGCGCGCATTACAACAAAACGCACGAGTCCGGCTATTATGGCGCGCTCTGGGAGAAAATCGAAAAGCCCCTGATCCTGGATGTTCTTCGCCCAATGGGCGGAGCCGACCGAAACTGCCTCGATTTCGCATGCGGAACGGGTCGCATCGCCAATGTTGCAGCCGGGCTCTTCGGCGAGGTGGTCGGCGCCGACATTTCCAAATCCATGCTCGACTGCGCGCAAGTTCCGCCCAATGTGAGACTGCTTCACATCGATATGACAACGCAGCCCTTCTCCGAGACCTTCGACGTCGCAACGGCCTTTCGCTTCTTCCTGAACGCAGAGGATCAACTGAAGCGGGATGCGCTGAAGGCGATAAATGAGCATCTGAAGGATGGCGGGCGACTTGTGTGCAACGTTCACATGAATGCGACTTCGCCCATCGGCCTGGTTTGCCGGCTGCTCAATCTGTTGTTTGGACGCACAGTTCGCCACACGCTGAGCGTAGCGAGGTTCAAGGAACTGCTGACCGCGTCGGGGTTCGTTGTCGAGGAGATGATACCGTACGGCTATCTGCCCCGGCCGGGAAACCTCTTGCCCGGGGTCTGTGAAGCGTTGATGGAGCCCTTCGAGAAGGCGTCCAGGACCCTTCGCGTTCCTGGGCAACTGGCGCAGCATTTCCTGGTTGTCGCGAAGAAGCGCTAAACGGAATCGCACACTCGAAAGGCACCGTGAAAACGGCCGGGCAGCCACTTGCCGGAGGAGCGACTCATCCCTCGAAAGGGACGGTGCGGTGTCGCTCGCACCGCGTGGAACGCGACCTCCGCAGCCTTCCAGTACACCTCAAAACGGCAGTTTTCCCCCGATTTAACGCGTTAAATCGAGGATTCTCGGCTTGGTGCCACGATTTTGCTACATTTTGATTAAAGGCCACGTACGTTAGTGGGGCGTAATATTTGAAGGCAAAGAGGGATACGCTCCTGAAAACCCAAAAATTGTGCCTGGCCAGTGGCGCCAGCGAGCTTGCGCAACGATTTCTCACCGGAGGTCGCAAGCGATGAGCTCCGGAGGGATACATTCGCCCGATCTGCGTGGCGCCATGCTTGGCGCCGCACCCGGGCTGGTAGGCGTCGGCGTCTTCTCGGCGGTCATAAACCTTCTCGCTCTGACCGGCTCCGTCTATATGCTGCAGGTCTACGATCGCGTTTTGCCATCGCAGAGCGTTCCGACGCTTGTCGGATTTACGATCGGAATGCTGGGCCTTTACGCTGTCTACGGATTGCTGGATTTCGTGCGGCTTCGCCTCCTGGTTCGAATAGGCAACCGTCTCCATAAGAATCTGCAGCAACGAGTGTTCGGCCTCTCGCTGTCCTTGCCGCTCATCGGCGGGCAGGATGCGAACCGGATACAGCCGCTGCGTGATCTGGATCAGATCCGCGGTTTCCTTTCAGGGTTGGGACCGACCGTCATCTTCGACGCGCCGTGGATACCGTTCTATCTGCTGATCATCTATCTCCTGCATCCTGCGCTCGGTCTGCTGGCCACAATCGGTGCGATTATTGTCGTGCTGCTCACAGTGATCGCGGAAATCTTTGGCCGCGCGTCTTCGGCGCGCGCGTCCGAGACGCTGGTGTCGCAACGCAATCTTGCCGATTCCGGCCGCCGCAACGCGGAGGTTGTGCGCGCGATGGGCCTTTCCGGGCGGCTTGCCCGCCGCTGGAGCGAGATCAATCACGCCTATCTCACGCACCAGGAGCGGCTTTCCGACATTGTCGGTGCCACCGGCGCGCTGTCGAGGGCGCTGCGGATGGCCTTGCAGTCCTCTGTTCTGGGACTGGGTGCCTATCTCGTGATCGGCGGGGAAGCGTCGCCGGGCGTGATCATAGCATCCTCGATACTGCTGGGCCGCTCGTTGGCTCCGGTTGACGCTGCGCTGGCAAACTGGCGAGGCTTCGCGGCTTTCCGGCAAAGCTATTCCCAACTGGCAAAGGCGCTGGCTGCCGTCGGTGGGAATGAAGACGTCATGGAACTGCCGCGCCCGCAGGCGGTGCTTGCGGTCGAGGACCTGACAATAGCACCGCCGGGCCAGCAAAAACCAACAGTGGCCAATGTCAGCTTTCAACTGTCTGGGGGCGCGGGAATGGCCATTGTCGGCCCGAGCGGGTCTGGGAAAACGACACTTGTGCGTGCGCTGGTGGGCGTGTGGCAGCCGCTTCGCGGAATGGTAAGGCTGGACGAAGCCTCTCTCGACCAATGGAGCCCGGAAGAGCTTGGCGCCCACATCGGCTACCTGCCGCAGGACGTCGAGTTGTTTGACGGGACGGTTGCCGACAACATTTCGCGATTTGGCGGCAAGGACGACGCCAAGGGCGTGCTGGCAGCTGCCAAGACCGCGGGCGTCGACAAGATGATCATGCGGTTGCCGAACGGGTTTCAAACACGCGTAGGCGAGGGAGGAGCAGCCTTGTCGGCCGGACAGAGGCAACTCGTCGGGCTCGCCAGGGCACTTTATGGCGACCCGTTTCTGGTCGTCCTCGACGAGCCGAATTCAAACCTGGACGTCGATGGCGATGCCGCCCTGGCCGGCGCCATCCTGGCGGTGCGCCGACGCGGAGGCATCGTCATCATTGTCGCGCACCGTCCTTCTGCCCTGACCAATATCGACAAGGTACTCGTCATGTCCAATGGGATGCTTCACTCCTTCGGCTCGCGCGAGGAGGTCCTGGCCAATGTCATCCGGCCCTTCCCTTCGCCAGCCGAACGGCCAGCGCCTTCGCCAGCCGAACGGCCAGCGTCGGTTGTTTCGATGCAGAAAGGGGTGAGCGGTCATGCTTGAGGTGCTGTTTCATGTCTGATGCGACGATGGTTTCGTATGCTCCGTTCGATGACGGGAGCAGAAGGGCCGAGGCGAATTCGGCCGAGGCGCGGGATGATATCAGGGCCAACCTGATCCTGGGCGCCTCGGTCACGGCCATGTTGATTGTCGGCGGCGGGCTTTGGCTCGGTTTGACCAGGATCGCCGGCGCGGTGATAGCGCCCGCCACCGTGGTGGTCGAAAGCAACATAAAGAAGGTCCAGCATCTGACCGGCGGCACGATCGGCGGCATCTTCGCGCAAGATGGGGATCATGTGCGGGCTGGCGATGTGGTGGCCAGGCTGGACGACACGCTGACGCGAGCCAACTTGCAAATAATCAGCGAGGATCTTGATCGTGCAACCGTCCGGCTTGCACGGCTGGAGGCTGAGCGGCAGGGCCTGCCGGAAATGCAGCTTCCGTCCAGCCTTCAAGAACGGATGGGCGACCCGGAACTGGCTGCACTGGTGAGAGGAGAGCGCACCCTCTTCGAAAGCCGAGCAACGGCGTTGACGGGGCAGAAGGCACAGTTGCAGAGCCGCTCGAAGCAACTTGAACGCCAGATCGATGGCCTCAAGGCGCAGCAGGCCGCGGAAGACCAGTCTGTGGCCCTGCTGGACGGAGATCTAGGCGACGTCCAGGCGCTTTTTACAAAGAAGCTAGTGTCCAAGGAGCGACTGAGCAACATCAGACTGGATGCCACCCGAGCGCACGGAGAATCAGGACGCCTCGCAGCGGCGGTCGCTGAGGCACAGGCCAAGGTTAGCGAGACCGAATTGCAAATCCTTCAGCTGGATGAGCAAAGGCGCAGCGAAGTAACGAGCGAACTTCGTGAAACGGAAGCCAAGCAGACCGAACTCAGCGAGCGCAAGGTCGTGGCGCAAGACGAACTGACCAAAACCAACATCAGCGCCCCGCAATCGGGAACGGTGCAGGAATCGGCCATCCACACAATCGGCGGCGTAATCGCTCCTGGGGAGGTGATCATGATGATTGTCCCCGACACCGACAACCTCGTCGTCGATGCGCTGATCCCCCCGTCGCGCATAGATGACGTTCGTCCAGGCCAGCATGTCTCGATCCGGTTTCCGGCTTTCGATGCCGGCACCACACCGGCCTGCCAGGGATCGGTCAAGCGCATCTCGGCGGATCTGATCAAGGACCAACAAAAACAGCTTTCGTATTTCTCGGCGCGTATCAATGTCGAGAACAAGGCGGCCTGCCTGACCGATGCCAAGGTGCTCAAACCCGGCATGCCGGCGGAAGTTCACATAAGCACCGACGAACGCAGCGTCTGGTCCTATCTGCTGAAGCCTCTCACGGATCAGATGTCCAGGGCCTTCCGCCAATGAGATGACGAACTGTTGGAAGCGAGCCGCAAATACGATCGGCTCTTCCTCCTACGATGCGCTGAGCGCTCTGCGACGAACGCGGCGAGCGGTACGCGCCGTTCGTTCCGCCGTCACCGGAATCTTGGCCACATCGTTCTTATGCGGCAAGGCGTTCGCGGTGCCATGGAGCCTCTCATAGGGCAGCAACTCCCTGATCCGGGCGTTGACCGATGCAATTTCGGCGCGCAGGTCTTCGCATTCCTGCCGGCGGGTATCGAGTTGTATCTGATCGGATGCCTGCTGCAGCGAAAGCTGTGAGAAATTGGCGGTTATCTTCGAAAGGTTCAGCTTGTCGGTCTCGGCCTCCTTGGTGAGGGCCGCCAACCTTTCGTCCGCCACCTGTTTTTCCGCCACGGCGTCGCTCCATTGAAGCTTCAGCCTGGCGATTTCGGCCGAGGCCTCGCTGTTTGCGTTCGATGCGAGCTCCAGTCGCGATTGGAGGTTCTGAATTTCGGAGCGCAATCCTCGAATCTCGGCCCGGCTGCGTTCGAGCCCGGCATCCTTTTCCGCCTCCATGATCCTGGCGGTTTCCGTTACTTCCGACAATTTGGCCTGGGTGGCCTCAAGCGTGGTGTGGAGCCGTATCGCTTCCTTTTCGCTCTTGCCAAGTGCACCGAGCATTTCGGAATTTCGCGCGGCTTCGTTGGCATGGATCGTGGAGAAGGCGTCCAGCCTGTTCCGCGCCTCGTCCTCCCGTTTCAGCGCCTTTTCCAGGTCGATCGACAGGCTGACATTCTTTTCACGCAGCACTTTGTTCTCGCGCGCACGCCTGTCGGCCTCGACGGTCGCGGCGGCAAGCGTGTTTGTGAGGTCTCCGAATTCCGCTTCGTTTCTTGCGTTGGTGTTCGCGGCCTCCACAAGTTCCAGCCTTGCCGCGGCCAATGCGCCGCGAAGCGCCTCGCCGTCCTGAACCAGGCTTGCCTCGCGCTGCTGCAAAGCCTCCACCATGCTTTCACGCTCATGCTGCCTTCGGTTCAGATCAGTGAGCTTGTCCGACAGGCTCCTTTGCTCTGCGGTCAGGTTTAGATTGGCCAGCTCCAGTTCGTTGGCGCGCAGAATGTCGGCGTGAAGGATGTGAAAGAAGTCAAAGGCCAGCTGATGCGTGCTGGCGATCTCGGACAGTTTCGCGTTGATCTCCTCGAAATGGAGTTTCGCATCGCGAAACAGCCCGTCAAAGGAACTCAAGGCAGCCATGCGGCTCTGCGTATGAGAGGTCAGCCGTCGCACGGGTTCGGGAGCGCCGGCATCTTCGGTGCCAGCCTCATCCCCGGTTTGCGCGCCGTTGTCCTGTTCGCCGTTGTTGTCTGGTATGGGCGGCTCGTCCGCGGCATCGTCCTTCGCCAGCGCTGGCAGGTCATCCAAACCAAGGCACTCGTCAACGGCATTGGCCAAGTCAGCTTCGAGATCCTCGAATGACTTCTCCACATTGTTGTCGGCACGTCTGATCAGATCCCTGAACTTCATGCCCTGCATCCCCTTCCGTACGCCAGGACCGAGCAAGGCGTGGACTGAGCTTCCTTCTGTATCGAGAGATCAGTTCCGCGTCTTCGTGCAATCAAACGATGCCAGGCGCTAGCGATTCAGCGCTTTAATGGCAACGATTCCTCGATTTTGGCGGTCGCCGATCACCTCCATCCACCTTGTGACCCATGCCAGGATGGCTTTTGCGTCGGATGGTCCTTCTCGTGTTCATGTTGACGTCTTTTGTGGCGTGGATCCCAGCGCCGCTCGCTTGCCGGCACGCGAGGCAGCCGGGAGCGCTTTCGCGTGTAAGCCCCAGACAGATCAAGCGGCCCGACAGCCTCTTGTAGGGGGGCATCAGGCGGCCGGGCCTAACCGGCTGTTGGGTGTGTTTTGGTTTGCCGGCTGTCTCAACATGCGCCCCGGCCGACCGACGCGCATCATTCGAACGAACTGTTCGTCGGGCAGCTTCACGCGGCCACCGACGCAAACTTCGCCACCCGGACCCTCATGGGCCACTTCGCAAGCACGACGGTTTCCGGCCGCGATTAAGGCCGTAGGCTCCTTCAAATGAACGATCAGCCCGTAATCAAGGAGGGATATCGTGGCGTCTACGGTGACAAGGCCGGAATTCTGCAAGTCAGGGGCAAGTCATGTGCGGCATCGTTGGAATCGTCGGTCACTCGCAGGTCGCGCCGCTCATCCTCACCACGCTGAAGCGGCTGGAATATCGCGGCTATGACTCGGCCGGGGTGGCCACCATCGAGCATGGCGAGCTCGCCCGCCGCCGCGCCGAAGGCAAGCTGGTCAACCTCGAACGCCGG
>NZ_JBSKBO010000023.1:0-39007 GCF_053714255.1 Mesorhizobium sp. 43Arga | reverse complement strand
CGCATCTGCTCCGGCGTCAACATCAGCAAATCACTCAAGGCAGCACCTCCTGCCACCTTGAATCACCCAACAGATATCAAATCAACAAATTAATGGGTCCTGACCCTAGCTTCCCTAGCTGGGAGGAGCGGAGAACGATGAAGGCATCGAAGTTTTCGGACGCGCAGAAGGCGTTCATTCTGACAGCAGGGGGCGGACGGGATTCCGGTGGCGGAGATGCTGCCGCCGCGCCGGGATTAGCCAGGCGACCTATGTCAACTGGAAAAGAAATACGACGGGCTGCTGCCGACGGAGATGAAGCGGCTGAAGCAGCTCGAGGACGAGAACGGCAAGCTGAGGAACTGGTCGCCGACCTGTCGCTGGACAAGGAGATGCTGCAGGACGTGATCCGCCGAAAATTGTGAGGCCTGGCCGCAAACGCGAGCTGGTGGCGGTCCGGCGGGCATGCCGGGTTCTGGAGTTCGACACCTCAATCTATCATTACAAATCCCCCCGTCGCGACCAGGCCGGCATCGAGGCTCGGATCAAGGACATTTGCGCGACACGCGTCCGGTATGGCCGGCCTGTGCACGTCCTGCTGAATCCTGAGGGCTGGGACATCAACGTGAAGCGAACCTATCGCATTTACAGGGACTTGGGTCTGCACAGGAACAAGACGCCGAGGCGAGGTGTGAAAGCGAAGCTGTGAGAGGACCGCCAGAAAGCCGTCCATCCCTATCGAGGTCTGGGCCATGGACTTCGTCCACGATCAGCTTGCGACGGGCAAGAAGATCCGCGTGCTGACGGTCGTCGACACCTCTTAGCGGAACATGTAAGTGCACAGAAAGGATGATCCGAAAAGCGCACTTTGCCTGAAGATATGAAAGGCGCATATCCATGTCACGAATTTTTTCAGCCCGTTCCCGCTCAGCTGGACTTAGCACTTCGCGCTTGCGCAACGTTGGAATCGCCAGCTTTGAATGCCGGAAAACCCAAACGTCGATTGCGCACGTCTGCCCATTTGAATGCATGCATCACAGCTCGCTTCACCACACTTGTTGCCTGGTCAGCACAACGTTTTTCGGCCGATTCCGCCCTTCAGCTGCTTTAGGGCTCGGTTATTGTCTAGGAGACGCTTCTCACTGCCGAAGGATCGCGATGTGTAAAGATACATGAATCCACTCTAATCATCGTGAAACAGTTTATTCTCATCGATCCTTGTATTGAACTTTCCTTTAAAATTTGTATTTCCCAGTCATTCACAATTTTAATTTCATGAAATATGTATATTGACTACGACAGGGATCAAATATACGACACAAATAATTCACCAACAATTCAAACCATCTTCAAGAGAAAAAGGGCATGTTCTCCGGACAACTATGTGGCTGGAGAAAGCAATGGATCATGTTACGCGTCCGCTGTCGCACGGCCAGATGGGCCTTTGGATACATCATCAAAAGCGACCGACAGGTAGCGAATACAATCTACCAGTCGAACTGCGCATAAAGGCACCGTTCGACATTGATGCCTTGCGGCGCGCGCTCCGATCATTGATCGACCGCCATGAAATGCTGCGCACGACCTTTCACCAGGATGGCGAGCAGGTCGTTCAGCGCATTCATGGGACAGCCTCTCTGAGTTTTCATGTCGTTCGGCTAAACGTCGAAGAGGCGGACTTCCATCACTGTATCGCAGCGGAAGCTCGCTCGCCTTTCGATCTAGAACATGGGCCTGTGTTTCGCGCTCATCTATTCATCAGCAGTGCCACGGAAGAGGTTCTCCTTCTCAACTTCCATCACATCGTTTCCGATGCCTACAGCATTCGCACCTTCCTGCACGAGTTCGGCAGGCTCTACCAGGCGTTCTGCGGCAACACGGATGTGCCGGGTCTGAACAGGGCGGGCTCTTACGGGGACTTCGTAGCCTGGCAACAGCGCCTCCTTGTCGATGACGACGGAGAACGCATGTGGGCCTACTGGCGTAGACAATTTGTTGATCACGAACCTGACTTGGCCCTTCCGACCGACAGACCACGAGCTGCACGTGTCACGCACACCGGGTCAGTTCTCTCCGTGGATATTGAGATGCCGCTGGTCGCGCGCTTGGAGCAACTGGGGCGCGAAGAAAAAGTAACGCTGGCCACCGTCCTGCTTGCTGCCTATTACGTCCTGCTACATCGTTATGGCGAGCAAGACGACATCACCCTCTACGTCCCACGCCTCGGTCGTCCGGCAGGAAATTTCTCGGGAACGTTCGGCTACTTTGTGACATTGGCAGCCCTACGGCAGGATCTTTCCGGAAATCCCATTTTCCTAGACCATTTGCGGCGGGTTCGCCAGCTCATGCGTTGCACGCGCAGCCACGAGTATTTTCCCCTTCCGCTGCTACTGGAGAAACTCAAGCTGCCCACGGCAGCTAATCGCAATCCCCTCGCGCAAGCAGTTTTCAACTTCACTCCGGAAGCGGTGAGTTCTCTTGGCTTCACGCCATGCGAGGTCGACCTCTCCGGCTTGGCTGCGCGGATCAAATTTTGCGAGACCGATATCTGGATCGATCTCGATTTGAGAATTCTGGCCAGCAAAAAAAGTGTCCGCCTAGATGTCGTATACAATGCGGATTTGTGGGACCCTAGCACCATCGAGCGGCTGGCGAACCACTATCATTTGTTGCTAGAGGCGATTGCAGATGCGCCAGAGCGACGGATAGGCGACTATAGTCTTCTGACGCAAGAGGAAGAGCACCATCTTTTGCACGGTTTGAACGACACAAGTGCAGTTTTCCCATCTGACATTTGCTTGCACAACCTGATCGAAGCGCAGGCTGCCGCTTACCCAGACAATATCGCTGTCAGTTGCCCATCGGAGGCACTCAGCTATGCCGCACTAGAGCACAGGGCAAACAGGCTCGCCCGTCATCTAATTTCAAAAGGTGTCCGCCTTGGAGACGTCGTCGGCGTTCTCGTTGAGCGTTCTTGCGATCTCATTGTCGGCTTTCTAGCAATTTTGAAGGCGGGGGCCGTCTACCTTCCTCTCGATCCGCGACTCCCAGCTGAGCGTCTGCGCTTCATGCTGCGGGATGCTAGCGCCACTGCGGTGATAAGCAAAAAGGAACTTGAGGAACAGACGTTCGGGAAAGACCAGTCAGGGCTAAACATTGAAGGTGCGAATGGACACGCGGTGGTTCTCCTCGACAGGGACTGCCCCAAAATTGCTCTGCATGAAGTCACGCCTCCGTGCTGTCTCGCCGGCCCCTCCGATTTGGCTTATGTGATCTATACGTCCGGTTCAACGGGTCAGCCGAAAGGCGTGATGGTTGAACATCGCAGCGCCTGCAACATGACGGAGGATCTAAGACACATTTATCAGTTGGGGCCAGATAGCCGGGTATTGCAGTTCGCTTCCTGCGGATTTGATGCATCGCTGTTTGACTTCATGCTGGCCTTATCTTCTGGTGGCCGATTGTGCTTGGCGCCTCCATCAGCGTCGCTGCCTGGAGCAGAGCTTGCCGAGTTCATGCGCCGTGAGCGCATTACCGCTGCCGGCCTTACGCCGACGGCATGGACCTCCTTGCCGTCGACTGACCTTCCTGATCTCGCCGTGATCAAGTCAGGTGGAGAGTCTTTGCCATCGAGCCTCATTGAGCGATGGGGTGAGAATCGGCGCATCTTCAACTCCTATGGGCCCACCGAAACGACCGTTTATTGCATAAGGACCGAAGTTAAGGCTGGGGAGCGAAGGCCGCCCATTGGGCGCCCCGCCATCAATACTAATGCCTATATTCTAGATCGCTATGGCAATCCGGCACCGGTTGGCGCAATCGGCCAGCTTTGCATCGGGGGCGTCGGCATAGCACGCGGCTACATCAATCACGATGAACTCACGCGGGAAGCTTTCCGGCCGAACCCATTTGATGACAATCCGCAATCCCGGCTTTACAGAACTGGGGATCGGGCCCGGTATCGGTCAGATGGGATGATTGAGTTCTTGGGCCGGAAAGACGGGCAAATCAAGTTTCGTGGCATGCGGGTCGAGCTTGCCGAGGTCGAGCAGCGCCTGATGGAGCACGAAAACGTCAGGGCTTGCTGCGTCATGCTGAGAGGCCGTCCCGATGAAAATGCGAGCCTGACAGCCTACGTGGTGAGGCGACGTGACAGTTCGAAGGATACCGATGAACTTCAGTCTTTTCTGCGCGCCGCGCTGCCTCGGTATATGGTTCCCTCGCACTTCGTCTTCCTCCCGCAGTTACCAACCAATCGTAGCGGCAAGATTGATCAGCGCGCTCTTCCCGAGCCGAGAAACGTCTCGAAATTTAAGGCCGCAACTTTTGCCACCGGCAGGTTGCAGACGGAAGTGGCCGAGATCTGGAAGGACTTGCTGAAGCTGGACATCGTCGACGTTGAAGACAATTTCTTCGATGTTGGCGGACATTCCCTGGCTGTTGTTCAGGTTCAGGCGCGTATCCAAGATCGTCTGGGCATTGATTGCAAGATTCTGGAGCTTTTCGAACACCCCACCATAAGAACGCTCGCTGCGCATTTGGCCTCAACTCGAGCAGATCCTCACTCAGCTGAAGGTTTTAAGAACACAATTGGTTCTGCCGGAAGCCGAATGGAGCCCAAACTGGACCGCAATGCTGTTGCGATCATTGGTATGGCGGGCAGGTTCCCGGGGGCGGAGAACGTCGATCAATTCTGGAGCAATCTGGTCAATGGCATAGAGTCCATCGCAGACTTGGATGAACAGACGTTGCGGGAAGCTGGCGTCGGTCCTGACACTTTGCGCACCCCTAATTATGTAAGGCGCGAAGCCGTTATCAGCGGAGTTGATCTGTTTGACGCGGCGTTTTTCGGCATCTCGCCTAAGGAAGCAGTGTGGATGGACCCGCAACAGCGAATTCTGCTGGAAACGGTGTATCAGGCGCTCGACCATGCGGGATACGGATCGCGCGAGAGGGCAGGAGACCGTGTCGGTGTCTTTGCTGGCGTGGGGGCGAACCACTATCTTGCCGACCGCGAAGTAGGCCGCGACCTGCTGGATTCAGAGAAGTTGCAGATCCGCATTCTCAATGGCAGCGATTTCACGACGACGCGCATCGCCTATAAGCTCAACTTGACCGGCCCCTGCGTGTCAGTTCAGACGGCCTGCTCCACTTCGTTAGTTGCCGTTCACCTCGCTTGCCAGAGTCTGCGCAGCAATGAGTGCGATATGGCGCTGGCAGGCGGTGCATCGATTTCCTTGCCCCATGGAAAAGGCTATCTGCATCAACAAGGCCATATCTTGTCACCCGACGGCCACTGCCGTGCGTTCGATAGTAAAGCACAAGGAACGGTGAGAGGCAGCGGAGCAGCAGCCGTCATGCTCAAGCGGCTGAGCGACGCCCGCAGAGATGGTGACTATATCTGGGCAGTCATAAAGGGCACCGCCATCAACAACGACGGCGCCGCCAAGATAGGGTTCACCGCCCCCAGCGCCGACGGACAGGCTGCGGTGATTCAAGCCGCCCTCACCGATGCTGATGTCTCTGCTGACACCATTGGTTATGTGGAGGCGCATGGTACGGGAACCCATCTTGGAGACCCCATTGAAATCTCTGGCCTGACCAAGGCCTTCCGTTCCCACACCGCGAGGAAACAATTCTGCGCAATAGGTTCCGTGAAGACAAATATCGGCCATCTCGACGCCGCAGCTGGTGTAACGGGGTTGATCAAGCTCGCCATGATGCTGAACAGGGGCGTCATTCCTGCTAGCCTGCATTTTGACATACCCAATCCAAATATCGACTTTCAGGAGAGCCCGGTACTCGTAAACAAGACCCGCACCGCTTGGCCCAAAGGTGATACGCCAAGACGCGGCGGGGTTAGCTCATTTGGCATTGGTGGCACGAACGCGCACGCCATTCTTGAGGAGGCTCCGCCGCGAACCGGTGAGCACACCGGTCGCAGGCCGCACATCTTTCCGGTATCGGCGGCGAGCAGGTCGACAATGACCGAAATGCTCCGGCAACTGGCCGGCTTTATCCGCCGAAGCGATATTCAGCATAACGCAGCGAATGTCGCATATACGCTGCAAAAGGGTCGAGCGGCTCTCAGCTATCGCACAAGTTTTGTCGGATCCGATCTGGTGGAACTAGCCGACCAACTCGATCAGGCGGCACTGAATACGGACGCGTCGGGAGAGGCGCCAAGCAGTGAACACCACATCGTGTTCATGTTCTCCGGCCAGGGCGGGCAGCAGATCGGAATGGGTCGGGAGCTTTATGAAGAAGAGCCTGTATTCCGCAACGCCATCGACGAATGCGCAAAATGGCTCAACGAGCTCGCGCATATTGATTTCCGCCCACTGCTCTACAGCGAAACCAAATCCGATGACGAGCTTAACCCTCAGTTGGAAGGAATCATACAGCCCGTCATCTTCGCTACCCAATATGCAATGGCGAAGCTCTTCATGTCGTGGGGCATTCTTCCAGCAGCTGTGATAGGCCACAGCATCGGAGAATATGCCGCCGCTCAGATCGCTAACATCATCTCGCTACCTGACGCCATTCGCCTGACACTAAAAAGAGGACAGTTAACGGCCCGCGTGCCTGCCGGCGGCATCGTCGCAGTCGGCCTGTCGCCCGAAGAGCTCCGGCCATATTGGAACGAAAACCTTTCATTGGCGGCAATAAACGGGCCGCGTCAGTGCGTCGTTTCCGGGGCAGCATCTGAGATCGCAGCATTTCATGAGCAATTGCAGGCGAAATCTATTGCGAGCAAACAGATACGCGCAAGCCATGCCGTGCATTCATCACTGCTCGATCCAATCCTGCCGGACTTTAGGATTGATGCGCAACAAATTGAGTTGCAAACCCCGCTAATTCCGTTCATGTCGACGGTGCTCGGTGACTGGCTTGAAACGGACTCGCCGTTCGATGGCACCTATTGGGTCCGCAATCTGCGAGAGACGGTGCAGTTCCATCGGGCTTTCGATAGACTGATGCAATCGGGCCACGATTTGTTCATTGAGATGGGGCCTGGCGCAGCTCTGTCCAGACATTCCAGGCAGTTCAAGTCAATGAGCAGTTTGCGCCGCCCCATGGCCTTTGCAGCCTTGCCAGGAGGCGATCACGGGCAAGGCGATCATGCGAGAGTGTTGCAGACACTGGGCAAGCTTTGGACCTGCGGCGTTGGTATTGATTGGTCTGGCCTGCACGATCATAAGTCCCCGCTGCGAACTCCCCTCCCGCCTTATCCTTTTGACCGCAAGCGTTACTGGCTCGACGCGGTCGCCACTGATGAGCAGGTACAAAGTGCCAATTTGAATCAGCCTAACACCGGCGCCACATCCGTCGTTCACCCGACTGGAATCGAAAGGGATCCGATTTTGGTTGAGATGTCTGCTGAGGCAGCTTTAGACCGCCAAATTGCGACCGTCTATCGGGATATTCTGGGTTTGGATGACGTTTCCCTGACCGACAGGTTCTTTGATCTTGGTGGCGATTCGTTGAGCGCCTTAAGCGTCATCGATCGAATCGAGCAGCTAACGGGAGAGAGATTGGCTGTGTCCCTGCTGCAGGAACATCAGACACCAAAAGGGCTCGCAATAGCCCTCTCGAAGACCCATGGAGACGCGCGTCCGAGGGCATTAGTGCCGATACAAAGCGGCGGTTCGCACGCACCTGTGTTTTGCCCCCACCCCTTTGGCGGACATGTACTCATATATACGGCTCTTGCTAAAGCACTGGGTGCAGAGCAGCCACTCTTCGGATTACAGGCGCGGGGCCTGAATGGTGAGGCAAAACCGCACCTGAGCATTGCAGAGATGGCAGGAGAATATGTTGAGGCCATCAAGAGCGTACAACCACGCGGCCCTTATCAGCTCGTCGGCTTGTCCATGGGCGGTAGCATTGCTTGGGAAATGGCCTGCCAATTGCGCGATGCTGGTGACGAGATATCGATACTTGGGCTGCTCGATGCCAAAGCAATTCACAGGGATGAAGATCACACAGACGGCCGGTATCATCGCCTGCTCGGCAACAGTCCCATTCCTGACTGGCTGAGCGAGCAAGCGATCATATTGACCGTGCTTTTTCCCGCGCTGAAGAAACATTGGCGAAGGCTGAAATCCATCAAACGTGAGTGTCAGGCTACAGCCTTGCGCGATTTCGGAACGCAAGCAGGCAATATCCCCGATATGAGCAATACGCAGCTCAATAATATCCTGACAGTTGCCGAAGCAAATAGAATTGCGCTGCGCGATTATACGCCTCGGCCCAACGACAGCAGGTCCGTTCTTTTTGCGGCTAAAAAGGGGCTGAGAACTTCCACTAATCAGCACGATGGCGATCTTGGGTGGAGGCAATTCGCGCGAAGCCCCCTGGAAATTCACGAGGTGCCAGGTGACCATTACACGATGGTCGCTCCGCCGCATGTGAGCGTCCTGGCGAAAAAGCTTAATAGCCTTCTCAATCGAAGGAGTCAGCGATGACACCGCCCAGCACACTCGCGAAAGCTGCGCACGGCTCGGCGCCAACGTCCGGATCGGATTTAGACAATTCTACAAGGGGACGACCTGCGCAAAGCGTTGCCGAGCAGGTGGCTGGCTACTCCTGACAAGGAGAAACCGTGCTAGCCCCCAGCGCAAATGTGAGGATCCAAGATGAACCAATCGACCGTCGAGAAACCCGCCCTCGAACGCGAAATCGAGGAATTGGAAGCTCGCTATTCAAGCGCTAATCCCAGGAGTCGACTGCAGCTTTCCATGGCGCGCCGGGTGCTCCCGGGCGGAAATACGAGGGCCGCGCTCCACTACGATCCGTTTCCCGTATTCATCGAAAGCGCGGAGGGAGCCCGCGTCATCGACGTCGACGGGCACAGCTATATGGACTTCACAAACGACCTGACGGCCGGGTTCTACGGTCATTCCCACCCGGTCATACTGGCCGACATCCGGAGCGCGCTCGATAACGGCATCGGCTTCGGTGGTCCCCATAGGTATGAAGAAGGGCTGGCCAAAGCGATCTGTAGCCGTTTCTCGTCGATCGAGCGTGTTCGCTTCTGCAATTCCGGCACCGAGGCCAATCTAGTGGCCATGGGCCTGGCGCGCGCGGTAACGGGTCGGCCGCTGGTACTCGCCTTCCATGGTGGATATCATGGGAGCTTTGCCAACTACCTCGGTGCCGAAACGCCGCTCAACGTCGACAAGCCGCGGTTGCGCTTCGCTCGATTCAACGACGAGGAAGATGTTCGGCGAATCCTGGAAGAGGATGGAGCACAGACCGCCGCTATCATCATCGAACCCATGATGGGGAGCGGCGGCGGCATTCTGGCCGACCCTACCTTCCTTGCCAATCTTCGGGTCATCGCGGATGAGTGCGGGGCGCTTCTTATCTTCGATGAGGTTCAGACCGCCCGCTTCTCCCCTGGCGGCCTCCAGGATCTAGTTCAGGTCCGCACTGATCTCACAACGCTTGGCAAGTCGCTGGGTGGTGGCCTGACCTTCGGTGCGTTGGGCGGACGCGCGGACCTGATGGATAGGCTGGACCCGTCCCTTCCTGGCGCTATCGGACATAGCGGCACGTTCAACAATAACGTGCTGACCATGATCGCCGGCCAGGTCGGTCTAACGAAAGTAGCGACCGCCGAGGCGCTCCATGGGGCCAACACTCGCGGCGACAGGCTGCGCCAGAGCCTCCTTGCAGCCGCGAGGGCGCGTGGATCAGTGCTTTCGATCGGCGGCTACGGGTCCATTCTATCGCTGCATTTTCAGCCCAAAGCACCCCGTAATCCCGGCGAAATCGCGACCACGCCAGTGCAACGGAAGCTCTTTCATCTGGACCTGCTTCTGCGCGGCTTCTACGTGCAGCGGCGTGGCACGATCAATCTCTCACTGGCCACGACCGATGAAGACTGCACCGCATTCACCGAGGCCTTCGGGGGCTTTCTTGACCGCTATCCGGCCTTCCTGCCGGCTGACAACACACCACGTAAGCAGGGCAGCCGCGTATTATGAGCCCCCTGAAGCGAAGCCGAACTGCGGAGCCTGCCTACTCAGGATTTTTTAGCTAGCTGTGAGCTTTCAGGAGGTTGTCCATTCGGCCCGACCGGAAAAGCTGAGGTTGTCGAAGCTTCAGTGATTCCCGGAGGACCGAATGAACATCCACAAGAATGCCCGTCTGACGCCGCTGCGTCGAGAGGAGATGGCACGCGACGTTGTTGAAGGTCGTCTTTCCAAAGCCCATGCGGCGCTGACATACGGGGTGACGGCGAAGGTGGTGGAGCGCTTCCGGGCAGAGGGAAGCGCCCGCATGGCCGACCATTCCTCCCGGCCGAAGACAAGCCCGAGGCGAACCGAAGCCACCGTGGCGGATGCGATCGCGGCGCTGCGCCGACAGCGCCTGACTGGCAAGCACATCGCTATGGCGACCGGCGTGTCCGAGGCCGCGGTGAGCCGTGTGCTGGCACGTGCCGGCCTGTCACGGCTGAAAGACCTGGAACCGGCCGAGCCGGTGCGCCGCTATGAGCGCGAGCATCCCGGTGAGCTCATCCATCTCGATATCAAGAAGCTCGGCCGGATCGGCTCTGTGGGGCACCGCATCACCGCGCGATATCCTGGCGCGGTCAATCGCCATCTCGGCATCGGCTGGAAGTTCGTCCACGTCTGCATCGACGATGCCTCGCGCGTCGCTTTCGTTCAGGTCATGCCCGACCAGCGCAAGGAGAGCGCTGTCGCCTTCCTCGAAGCTGCCATTGCTTACTACGCCAGCCTCGGCATCAAAGTGCAGCGCGTGATGACCGACAACGGCTCCTGCTACCGGTCGAAAGCTTTCCAGGCAGCCTGCAAGCCTCTGGGTCTGCGTCAGATCTTCACTAGGCCTTACACGCCCAAGACCAATGGAAAGGCTGAGCGATTCATTCAGACGAGCCTGCGCGAATGGGCTTACGCCCGAGCTTACAACACTTCTTATGAACGCACCACCGAACTCCCTCGGTGGCTTCACCGCTACAATTGGCACAGGCCAATCAAAACCACCCATCAGCCGCCTCGGCCCCGATCGGGACAACTTGTTGAGGCTCCACAGCTAGCGCGTGATCGTGCTTGACGACATCATCATATGTGTCGCACGCACCGGTTCAGGCAGCAGATGCCCCTAGGTGTTTGGTCCCGGCATTTGATGGGCTGGGTCGAGTCGGAAGCGTTTGGGCTCTTTTTCCCAGATTTTGCAGATGAACTCGTAGGGCGTGAGGCCTTTGAGGGTCTTGAGCCGGCGAGCGAAGTTGTAGGCCGCGAGGAAGTCGGCGAGGTGTCGGCGCAGTTGATCGTGATCGTCATAGTGGAAGCGCGTGACGGTCGCGTCCTTGATGGTTCTGCGCATTTCGCAAAAGCCGGACAGGGGTTCCGCTAATTCCCGGATAGTGGTTTCGCTAATGTCGGGACAGTTTGGCGGCGTCGGTCCTCGGGTGCCTTGTTGCGTTCATGGATGATTGATTTCGCCGTTTTCGGTGCCGGTCAAGAGGGGCGCGGCCTTTTGCTTTCGCATGCTATCGCCCTGGAGCACGATGCGGTGGGCGTTGTGAACGATCCTATCGAGAATGGCGTCGGCGAGGGTAGGGTCTGCGATCAGGTCATGCCATCTGGCCACCGGGACCTGGGCGGTGATCAGGGTGGATTTGCGGCGATAGCGTTCCTCGACGATTTCGAACAGATGGAAGCGCTGCTGGTCGGTGAGGGAGTGGGTTCCGAAGTCGTCGAGGATGAGCAGTTGCGCGCGGGTGAGTTTGTCGATGAGGCGTGGGAAGCGGCCATCGAGACGGGCGAGCGCCAAATCCTCGAACAGGCGCGGCACGCGCACATAGAGCACGGAATGATCGAGCCGTGCTGCTTGCCGGCCGAAGGCGCAGGCCAGCCAGGACTTGCCGGTTCCAGTCTGGCCGGTGACGATCAGGTTCTCGTGGGCCTTCAGCCATTCACCCTGGGCGAGCGCCATGGTGCTGCGCCGGTCGAGCCCGCGCGGCGCGGCAAAGTCAATGTCCTCGATGCAGGCTTCGGGAAAGCGCAGCCTGGCTGAGGCGAGCCGGTTCCGGACGCGCTTGTCGGCCCGCATGGCGACCTCGCGGTCGAGCATCAGGCCGAGCCACTCGTCACGGCTGAGCTCGTTGGCGTTGTTGTGTTCGGCCAGTTCGCGCCAGGCGGCAGCCATGCCGGCCAGGCCGAGGGACTGCATCTGGTCGAGGGTGGGGTTCGTCAGCATTCTTTCTTCCTTTCCTTCACTGGTAATAGGTGGAGCCGCGGATGTTGGCGTGCTGGGGTGTCGGCTTGCCGGTTCTGCGGAGCTGGCTCGGTCGAGGCCGGCTTTGAGGATGGCGGTGACGGAGGAGTAGGCGATCGCGTTGATCGGCAGCGCTCGCTCGCAGGTGGCATCGAGCCGCTCCGGCCCATAGCGCGACGCCAGCGACAGGATGCCCATGGCCGAGCGGTATCCCTGTTCCGGATGCGGTCGGTCGCGCATCATGCGCTCGACCAGGATGGCGGCGTTGGGGCCGATCCTGGCCGCCCGGCTGATCAGGCTGGCCGGTGTGGGGTTGGCGTAGCGCTGGTGCGCCTTGGGCATGTGCTCGTTGACGGTGACATGGCCGGAACGCTGCGAGCGACGGACATGGCAGGCAACACGCTGGTGATCGTGGAAGATCTCGACCACTCGATGCGTGAGCCGCACCTCGACGGTACGCCCGATCAGCCGGTGCGGCACCGAGTAGAAGGTCTTGTCGACCTCGACATGGTAGTCGGGATGGACCTTCGCCGACTTCCACTCGGCGTATTCGAACGGTGCCGCCGGCAGCGGCTTCAAGGCAGCCCGCTCGATCTCCTCGAACAGTTCGCGGCGGCTTTGGCCGATATGGCGCATCGGCCGGTTGTTCAACTCCTCGAGCAGTTCGGCGATCGCCGCGTTGAGCTCGGTGATCGAGAAGAAGGATCGATTCCTCAGTCGCGCCAGAATCCAGCGCTCGACGATCAGCAGCGCGCCCTCGACCTTGCCCTTGTCGCGCGGCTTGCGGCTGCGGGTCGGCAGGATGGTGGTGTCGTAATGCTCGGCCATGGCGGCAAAGGTCGCGTTCAGCGTCGGCTCGAACCACAGCGCCTTGACGACACCGGCCTTCAGATTGTCGCAGACGATCGCCCTGGTGACCCCGCCGAAGAAGCTGAGCGCTCGCACCTGGCCTTCGATCCAGTCCGGCAGCTTCTGGCTGGAGCTGGCAAAGGCGAAGGTCAGATTGGAGGCGCCCAGCACCGCGACAAAAATCTGCGCCGGGCAGATGACGCCGGTTGCCGGATCGATCACCGGCATCGTCTGCCCGGCATAGTCCGTCTGCATCACCGCGCCCGCCGCATGCCGATTGCGGAATGTCGCGCTCGTCCGGCGCTCGAAAGCGGCGAAGTGCTCGCAGAACCAAGTGTAGCCGTAGCCGTCGGGATGGGCGGCGCGATACTCCTGCCACAACAGCGTCAGCGTCACCCCCTTGCGCTTCAGCTCCCTGGCAATCAGCGCAAAGTCCGGTTCGCTCAGATCTTGCGGCGGGCGACCGGCACGGCCAAACAGCAGCCGCTCAAGTGTCGCGTCGTCGTGGCCCGGCGGCAGCGGCCAGCATGACAGCCCGGCCTCCCGCGCCCGCAGCAAATAGGTCGATACTGTCGTCTTGCTGATCTTCAGCCGTTCCGACACCTCACGCACCGAAAGACCCTGCTCATGGGTCAGGCGCAAGATCGCTTGGATATCCCTCACGCTCGTTCGTCTCGCTTGCTTCCGTCTCGGCATAGCCCCTCTCAACGTCATCGTGAGAGGCCAAACTGCCAGAACGGCGCAGCCGAGAACCGACCGCTAAATCCGCTCCCGAAAACTGTCCGGGAATTAGCGGAATCGCTGTCCGCGAATTACTGAAATCACTGTCCGGGATTTAGCGAAAAGGCTGTCCGGGATTTACCGAAACACGCAATGGTTCGGTTCATCCGCTCGACCTGGCCGTTATCCGGTATGTGATCTGTGGTGCCTGCATGTCCCGCTGTTCTTGTTTTGGAACGGCCTTATGGTGAGCCCATCCGGGCCGTGGGGCACCGGGAGCACGAAGGTGCAGGCAGGCCGTCAATAGACCGTGGGCTGAGAGCCCGAGCTCGTTACATGGCCGCCCCTCGCGACTTTCCCGGATGCGCTGCGAGCGCGGATCAGTAGATGTCGTGTTGCCCGCCAGCTCCCGTCTTTGACCGAGCCAAGAAGGAGGAACGGGCATGCGCATCATCGGACTGGATATCCATCGCGCCTTCGCCGAGGCGGTAGCTTGGGAGGACGGCAGGCTCAGGCGGCTGGGTCGTGTCGACATGCGGCGCGATCTGCTGGATACCTTCGCAAGAAAGCTGTCGTTGGATGATGTCGTGGTGATCGAGGCGACGGGTAACGCATCCTCGGCCGCCGCGGTTGTCGCGCCGCATGTGAAGAAAGTGGTGATCGCAAACCCCAAGCAGGTGCGCATCATCGCCTATGCCAAGATCAAGACGGATACGATCGATGCCAGCGTTCTGGCGCAGCTCTAGGCCAGCGGCTTCCTGCCGGAAGTCTGGATTCCAGATGAGCCGACGCAGGCTCTGCGTCGACAGGTGACACGGCGCAATCAGATCGTCCGGCAAAGATCGCGCTTGAAGAATGTCATCCAGTCGATCCTTCATAGCCACCTCATCCCGTCCTGCCCGCATGCCGACCTGTGCGGCGCCAGGGGTCGGTCGTGGTTGCGCGAGCAAATCGTGCCGGAAGACGAGCGCCTCGCGATCGATCGGCATCTGCGCGAGTTCGACCGGTTGGGCGACGACCTCAAGGTTGTCGAGCGTGACCTTGCCCGCTCGGCGATCGAGGATGAAGGCGTGAAGAGGCTGATGACCATTCCAGGCGTCGACATGACTGTCGCGCTTGCAATGAAGGCGGCGATCGGCGACGTGTCGCGCTTCGACGAGCCGCAGAAGCTTGTGAGCTATCTCGGCCTGAATCCGAGCATCAGGCAGTCAGGGCCAGGCCCCGCCTACCACGGACGGATCACCAAGCAGGGTCGCGGACATGCCCGCGGCATGCTCGTTGAAGCAGCTTGGGCGGCAGCACGCGCACCAGGGCCGCTCCGTGCCTTCTTCCTGCGTGTGCGGGCGCGGCGCGGCCAGCATGTCGCGGCCGTGGCGACCGCACGCAAACTCGCTGTCATAATCTGGCATCTGTTGATGAAGGGCGAGAGTTACGCGTGGGCTCGACCCTCCCTGCATGCCAAGAAGCTGCGCGATGTGGAACTCAAGGCTCTCGGTCTTTCGATAGTTCCTCATCAGGATCACGACGAAGGAAACCGACACCCCAAAATGGGCCGCCGCCGCACGCCGCGAATGGCCAGCGCCGCCGCGGTCGCGGGCGACAACGCCGATCTGCGGTTGGTCTGTGAGCCAGGCCTGGGCCGTCGCCGGCTCACGGTCAGGCAGCAAGACGATGGTCTTGCGCCGCTCAAGGTCGCAGATGATCGTCCCATAGCGCTGATTTCGTCGCCACGCCCAATCGTCGATGCCGATCACACTCGGCGGGACAAAGCGCGGACTACCGCGCCGCCACACGATGCGCAGCAACGTATCGTTGCTCACCGGCAGCATCAACCTTTTGGCGAAGCTGGCCGCAGGCCTGCCGCCCAGCGCAAGCCCAAGATGATGAACGATGTGGTCGAGCCGGGCGGTTCGCCGCGCCCACGGCGCCAGAACATCCCTGTCGAAACGCTCGACGAAGATCCGCCGGCCGCACAACACTGCGCCGCAGTGGAACCGCCGAGCCACAACCACGATCCGAACAGGCTTGCCCGCCATCGGCAGGTCCGCCAGGCGCCGCTGATACCGACTGTGCATCCGCTGCGACCTCGTTCCGCACGACGGACAGAGGCTCGCCGTAGTCGCAGGACGGACCGTGATCAAGATCACCTCATCGTCAACGGCGGTGTCGTCCACCAGAAAACCGCGAGGGACGAGGGTCGAAGGCCGCAATGTATAGCCCATGGCGTTGATTCCTTGTGTGAAACCAACGCAGCCGGCACCCTATTTCCATCAAAAGTGAGTCAGAGCCCAATTTTGACCCCCTGATCAGGGGTCAGAGTTCGGCGCCGATTAACAGTACCGGGTCGCCTCGAGCCAGCTATTGTGGATTTACACGGCCAGCGCTCACACCAGGGTGACTTCGACTCAGAATTCAGTTCTGGCCCTTTCCTGTTTCGATTTCTGTGCAGCCGTCAGTTTCCGGCCTGTCTAGTTCCGTTCTCTGGTCACCAGCTCGAGCCAGAGAGCAATTCCGTGGAGAAGCGCGTCGTCATTGAAATCATATTTGGGATTGTGGAGGGGAGCGGTCATGCCATTGCCCATGAAGATGAAAGCGCCGGGCCGGGCCTTCAGCATGTAGGAGAAATCTTCCGCCCCCATAATTGGCGCCGTGTTGCGCCGCACTGCAGCTTCTCCAGCGACGCGTGCGGCGGCATTCCCCAGAATGACGGCCTGGCTGGGATAATTGACGGTCGGCGGGTAACCACGGCGATAGTCGAACTCCGCCTCTGCGCCAAAAGCCTTGGCGATAGAGCTGGTCAGGGTGCCGACGAGGCTTTCGATTTTGTCTCGGCTGGTGTCTGACAAAGTGCGGGCAGTGCCCTTCATCACGACCTCGGACGGAATGACGTTATAGGCATCGCCAGCATGGAAGGATGTTATGGAGAGCACGACCGGGTCAATGGGATCGACGCTCCTTGAGACGATTGTCTGGAGTGCGCTGACCACGTGGTTGGCAACTGAGATTGGATCGATGGTTTCGTGCGGCTGGGCCGCATGTCCTCCCTTGCCGATGATCTTGATATCGAAACGATCGGATGCGGCGAGCATGACATCGTCGGAAAGGGAGAACGTACCGACCTCCATGCCCGGCATGTTGTGAAGGGCATAGACCTCCTCAACACCGAAACGCTCGAAGAGACCGTCCTCGACCATCACCTTGGCTCCCGCACCACCCTCCTCCGCAGGCTGGAAGATCGCAACCAAGGTTCCTGGGAAGGCGCGCGTCCCGGCGAGGTGCTTCACCGCGCCAAGCAACATCGCCATGTGCCCGTCATGGCCACAAGCGTGCATCCGTCCCACCGTAGCTGAAGCATAGGGCAGACCAGTCACCTCAAGAATGGGTAAAGCGTCCATGTCGGCGCGAATGCCTATCGTCCGGCTCGACGGCGCAATTCCTCCACGGACCACTGCAACGACCCCGCTTCGACCGACGCAGGTTACAACCTGATCGCACCCGAAACTGCGAAGAAGCTCGGCGACGCATCCTGCCGTGCGCCCTACATCGAACAAGAGCTCGGGGTTGCGGTGAAAATCACGGCGCCATTCGATGGCTTGCCTGCCAAGCGTCTCGGATATCTTGAAAACATCCGAGCTGGCAGAGTTCGTGTGTTGGATTGAAGAGAAATTCCGCGGCATCAGGGAGCCTCGTTGTCGTATTGTGGAGTTCTGTTCTTGCGGCTTGGCCTGCGTAGCCCCATCAGAAGCGGCGCAAGAGCAGGCCAGACCGGCGAGTCAACAGGGCAACGCAGCCAAGAGAAATCACGGTCAATATTATCAGCAACGTCGCAACAGCAGTAATCGTGGGGTCGATCTGCAATTCCAGCTTGTTGAACATCAGCTTTGGAATAGTAAAATTCGTCCCGAACAGGAACACAGACAATATAACCTCATCAAAACTAACGATGAACACCAAAATTCCGACGGCTGCAATTGACGGCAGCATGTTTGGTATAACAACCCTTGAAAATACGATCCGACCGCTTGCTCCAAGTGTCCGGGCGGCGTCCTCAATGCGGCTGTCCAGAGACGAGATGGCAACAGACGTCAGTATAACGACGTACGGAACGCTTTGCAGAGTGTGCGCGATGATGACTGCGGTCAAAGAGCCGAGCAACCCCGTTCGGGCAAAGGCTATGTAGAGGGCAATTGCAAGAATGATCGATGGCAGGACGAGAGGAGCCATGAAGTTGGCCTCTACCGCCCATCGAGCGATAAAGCGACCTCGCACCAGCGCGTAAGCCGCCACTGTGCCCATTCCGAGAGCCAGAACCGAGGATATGCTCGCAATGATGATCGAATTTCGCAATGCAATCATCCAAGCTGGATCGCTGAAGAACACCGCATACCAGCGCAGAGAAAAGCCCGGAGGCGGAAACGTCAGGGACTCCGCGGAGGAAAAAGACATCGGAACGACGATTAAAATCGGCAGAATCAAGAAAAGGAGTGTCGCAACAGCAAGCAAGACCACAAGCCCGCGCTCAACCACGGAAACTAGTCTCAGCGATGGTCCTTGCGATCGGGCCCCCTCACCGTGCCAAAGACTTGCGCCGCTCGAACCAGTGGCATCTCGCGCGTTGCTATTCATCACTGTCCTCCGTCAGTTTCTGCCGCCGGAGCGCAATCTGTAGTTGACGCTGTACAAAAGCAGGATCGTTGCCATGAGTATGGCCGATAATGCTGCTGCTGTTTCCCAGCGTGGAAGCGTATTGATGAGGACGTCCAGCATGTTGGCGATCATCATCACGTTGCCACCGCCGAGGACCGCCGGAGTGATGTAGAAGCCGAGCGACAGGATAAAGACGAGGGTTGCGCTCGCTGTTACTGCAGACCCGCTCATAGGAAGAAACAGGCGCCAAAAGATCGCGCGTTTGGAGGCACCTAGCGAGGCTGCCGCCTGGAAACATCTTTCATCGAACCGGCTGAATGCCGCATAAAGCGGAAGCACAAAAAATGGCAGAAGCACGTTGACCATGCCGATCAGGACCCCGTGTTCGTTATAGAGAAATTGGACCGGCTGATGGACCAATCCGGAAGCAAGAAGCGCCCGATTCAGGAGCCCGTCGTTTCCGAGAATGACAATCCAGGAATAGGTCCGGATCAAGACGCTGATCCAAAAGGGGAGCAGTACAAGCACGAGACAGGCGGCGCGCCCACCTGACGACAGCCCCCGCATCCAGTAGGCAAGCGGATAACCTAAGAAGATGCATGCAAGCGTGGTCATGCTCGCGATTCGCAGGGTGTTGGCGATAACGCGAAGGTAAACCGGCGTCTCAACAAGATAGACGTAGTGCCGAGTGGTCGGCGTCGGATTTGAGAAACTCCACTCTAACATTGTCAGGACTGGTACATCGAATGCGAGCACCATGAAAAGCAGGAGCGGCGCCAGCATAACGGCAAAGCGCAACTCTCCAGTTCGTATGCGGGCGAGCCACATGCTGCTGACTCTCCTTTGAGCCTAGGAATGAGCACTGCGAGACGACTGTTCGAAAATTACACCGAACCCAACTTGCGCAGAGCTTGGGTTCGGTCCTGTCTTTTTCTGCGGTCATGTCGCCGAATGTGCGAGCAATAACCGTTTAGCTAACGCCCGAGCTTCCACTCCTGCCAACGCTGCGCTACAGCATCGCCGTTCTCGAACCACCATTTGCCGTTCGACAGTAGCTGCCGATCTTTGTTGTTGGGTGAAGTTGGCATTTTGTCCTTGAGCTGTTCAGGCAGATACTGGGCCATCTGTGGGCTATTGCCTGGGTAGAAGACCCGTTCTGCTTGCAATGCCTGCTTCTCAGGTACGGTCCAGTCGTGCAGGGCTAGCATTGCCGCCTCCACCTCCGGGGCCGGTGCTCCCTTCGGCACCACCCACCACGCAATGTCGAGCAAAGCTTGGTTATAATTGAACTCCAGCTCAGGCCTGGGCATGATTCGGCCATTCCAAGCCATGCAGTAAGCAACTTCGTTGTCTGCAAGTAGCGTTGCCGCTTGTTGACCCGACGTCCACCACACGGAAACATTAGGCGCAATCCGATCGAGGGAACGGAAGGCACGATCAACATCCAGCGGATAGATCTTGTCCAACGGAACGCCATCAGCCATCAATGCTGCTGGAAGCACGGATTCGGGTTCATCTCGCAGGCAGCGCTTTCCGGGAAACTTTTCCACGTTCCAGAAATCTGCCCAAGACTCAATTGGCTGAGTTCCCTTCTTCCAAGCCATGCCAGTCGAGAAGTAGCTCTGCCCAAAGGCGTAATCCTGCCGCGTTTCCGGGAATATTGGCAGCGGATTGATCAACTTCCAGTTGAGCTTCTCTAACAGACCAAGAGAGACTGCCTGCTCTAACGTCTGGCTATTCATGTCCCATAGCGAGGCCGCGACGTTCCCAGATTCAACCATGGCACGAAGTTTGCCGAAGCTGGTCGGCGAAACGTAATCGATCTGGATGCCGGTGCGTTCGGCGAATGGCTTGAAGAATGCCTCGACCGAAGCGTCGTGGCTTGCGCCGCCGGAATCTCCGACGACAAATTTCTTCGCAGGCTCACTCACTGCCATCGTTGGGTGAACCACTGTTGCGACGAAAAGGCATGAGATTGCCATGGCTGCTGCTGTGAAAAGACGGTCCATTGTCATTGAGCTCTCCTCCGGGGTGACATGATTGTTACTTTTCACTGTCCTGGAGAAGCCACCCATCTTCAGGTTTCCAGGTAATACATACGCGATCCCCCGGCGAGAACCTCGGGACCACGTGCTGACACGATGCGACTAGGTTAGTGCCGATGGACGGCTCCTGCATAGTGTAACGGACGATCTCACCCTGATAGACTACGTCCGCAACTTGGCAATTGATGCCGAACCGGCCGGTTCGGACGTTGGTGGCTGGTTCGAGGTTGATGCGCTCCGGCCGAACAAGCATGGTCGCGCGGCTTCCGAATAATCTACTGCCAGAAGGGAGTGGCAACTTTATTCCGCCGTCGAGGGTGAGAACCGCGTCGTTGCCCTCTCGCGCCACAGCACCGTCAAGCAAGTTGGCGACGCCGAGAAAGCCCGCCACGAAGCGATTGGCAGGCTGCCTGTAAAGCTCTGCCGGTGTGGCTATCTGCTGGATGACGCCTTGTGCGAGTACAGCAATGCGGTCGCTCGTCGACATTGCCTCGTCCTGGTCATGCGTGACCAGAATGGTCGTCACGCCCAACGTGCGCTGCAAGCGGCGTAGTTCGGTCCGGACCTCTTCACGAAGCTTCCGGTCGAGCGCGGCCAGAGGTTCATCCAGCAGCAGAAGCCTCGGCCCGAATACCACCGCGCGCGCGATGGCGACCCGCTGCTGCTGACCGCCCGAAAGCTGTGAAGGCTTCCTATTCTCCAGGCCATTCAGGCGCACGAGGTCAATCGCCCATTCGACGCGCGCCTTGATGTCACGCTTGTTGATGCCGCGTACGGCCAAAGGGAAAGCGATGTTGCCAGCCACCGTCATGTTCGGGAACAATGCGTAGGACTGGAAAACCAGACCTATGTCGCGTTGGGCCGGGGGGACGAGTGTGACGTTACGTGATCCGATCATGATGCGGCCGCCTGTCGGTTGGACAAGTCCGGCAATCAGTCCCAGGAGAGTGGACTTCCCGGAGCCGCTTGGGCCGAGAATGGAAAGGAACTCACCCTCGGCTACCGTGAGATCGACACCCGCGACGGCAGATACCCCGCCGTAATCTTTGCGTAGCCCCGAGACCTCGATTACAGGTGATCGACTGGCTATTGCTTTTTCATCGCAAATTAATTGATGACTGGCCATGACATCCTCGGAACATAACCCGCCCTACTGAGGACACGCCGAGCCATCGCGCGGGCCGAGGCTAACACAGCTTCCTGATCCAGTTGCGTTGATTGGCCGTTGAGGAGCACCAGCTTTCCATTGACAAATACCGTCGAAGCGAGCGTGCTATGGCCGGTCAATAACAGCTCTTGGACAGGATTGATGCCCGGCAGCGTTTCGGGCTCTCGATTGCTTCTGATCGCGATATCTGCCCTCTTGCCGACCTCAATTGAGCCTATCATCTCAGACAGTCCCACTGCCCTGGCGGCGTGCGTTGTCCGCATTTCCAAGAGCCGCGTTGAGGGGATGTAGTGCTTGTCCTGCCTTGCAGCCAAGTATCCGATG
This sequence comes from Mesorhizobium sp. 43Arga, assembly GCF_053714255.1. Lineage (NCBI taxonomy): Bacteria > Pseudomonadati > Pseudomonadota > Alphaproteobacteria > Hyphomicrobiales > Phyllobacteriaceae > Mesorhizobium > Mesorhizobium sp. 43Arga. The sequence goes on along the minus strand of NZ_JBSKBO010000023.1, from coordinate 17,026 downwards.
TGTTCCAAGCCGCCGAAGGTCCATACCTTTGCTACGTCGACCCCAAAGACGACATTGCATCCGCGGTCGATAAGCTCTGGAATACGCGACTTCTTGTCGGAGTTGATGCCATAGTACATCGCGTTCCCAGGGTGCCAAACCAGGGACATGGCAGAATCGAGAATGACAGGAATTTCGTCATCACGGATCACGTTCATATGGACAAACAGGCAATTGGGGCCGAGTAATCCACGTTGAGCAAAGTAGACCATGCTGCTACCGCCGCCGAGGCGAGCGTCATCGCGCTCGGCCTGTTCCAGCGTGAAGTTGTGGTGCATGGTGAACGTCACCCCAGCAGCATCAGCGCACTCCTTGGCGGCGCGCATCAGGGGCTCCGACTGCGAGCCCTCCCCGTAAATTGCCACGTGTCCGCGAACGAGCCCGTAAGGATCCTTGTTGCGCGCCAGTTGCCCGCCCAGAACCTTGAACGCACGCTCGGAGTCGTTCGGAATGCGTGCCGTCTTTGAGGGCCGAGAATTCCCGGCATCGCTCACGTCCCAGAGATAGGGATCTGCTAATCCCGCTCTAACACCTACCGATTCTACCGCTGCAGCTGCCGCATCGGGCTCATAAACGGTACCTGGCTCAAGAAAGAAGGTGTAGCCGTGTCTGAGCATCTCGAGACCAACGACCTGAGTTTGGATATACTCGTCCTCAGCCTCGAGTTGGTTCGTCCATTCGGAAAATGCTAACGGCACTGTGGTTTTCGGGTCGTCAGGCGCAATTCCCCGGATGAGGTGAATATTCGCGTGATAGTGGCAATCGATAAAACCGGGATGGATCACGGCCCCTTTAGCGTCAAACAACCGGCGGGGTCGGAAACGGCTAGACAGCTCGGCATCACGACCGACGGCGATGATCGTTTTGTCATTAATCGCAACCGCACCGCAGCTGTAGACGGTGCGCTCGGCGTCCATTGTAACGAGGTAGCCGTTGCGGATTAGGGTGTCACAGGATTCTGAAACCGGTTTGCCCGTCATAATTTGCTGCTCCCGTCGACAATTGATTTCGGCAATTCGCGATCCCAACAGTCAGCCCGAAGATCGGGCTTCTCCTCCTTGAGTTGCCGCTTGTCGACGCGTTCCGAGGGGGTACGCGGAAAGTTCTGCCGGTATTCGATGAAGCGCGGAACCTTGAAAGGCGCTAGATTACTGCTGCAGAAGGCGGCGATTCGCTCAGGCGGCAATTCGGAGGGGTTGATATCATCGACGAGTAGGATGTAGGCCTTGACCTCCTCGCCGCGGATTTCATCAGGCACCGGAACGACCGCCGCATCCTTTATCTCAGGCATCTGGCGGAGAACTGTTTCGACCTCTGCCGCGGAGATATTCTCGCCCGATCGCCTTACAACGTCTTTCTTGCGGCCTTTGAAATAGACGAATGAGCGCTCATCGCGCATGACCAAATCGCCCGAGTGGAACCAGCCATCGCGAAGCGCCTCCTGGGTGGCAGCAGACAAGCGAAAGTAGCCACTGAACAATCCGGGACCGCGAATTAGCGCTTCGCCGATTTGTCCCGGCAGCAAATCCCTGCCCCCATCGTCGACGATCCGCAAGTCGACCTCTGGCGCCGGTATGCCAATTGATCCCGACCCGATCATTTCGTCATGCATGTGCCAGGGCATACGGCAAATCGTGCCGGCCTCGGTGGAACCATAATTGTCCAGCCAGGGAAACCCGAACCGTCCCACCAGCGTGGCGTGAAGATCCGCGGGAACGGCAGCGCAGATCGCATGGTCCACACGATGCGCCCGTTCAAGAGGATGCGGCGGCGATTTGGCGAGCAGCACTGGCATCGACGCGATGGCATGAACGCGCGTAACGTCAAAGCGATGAACGATGTCCCAGTATTTCGAAACGCTGAACCGGCGAGCAACCACCAATGAGCCGCCTGATTGAAGCATCATGAGAAGGAACAATGCTGGATCGGCATAGAAGAATGGTCCGGTGGAAAATGCACGGTCGCGACCACCTGGTACCATACGTATGTCGGTATCGATCGATCGCAGCCAGCGTTCGTGACTGAAGATGCACCCCTTGGGCACGCCGGTCGTGCCCGATGTGTAGAAGATCGCGATCATGTCATCGCGCTTGCATTGGGCGGCGCGCAGATTGAATGGTGCGGAGCCGCGCTCCGGTGTCGGGAGCGCACGTGGCTCCTGCCCGTCCAACGTGACCACTAAGCAGGGGTTCGGAAGACTTTTGGCCAAGCGAGCGAGTAAATCGCCATTTCCGGGTTCGGTGATCAAGACAGTTGGCTCGCTGTCGCGGAGGATATACCCTGCGTCGTGCTCGCGCGCCGTAGGATTGATCGATACGAGTATGCCCCGGTTGGCCATGGCGGCGAACAATGCAACGAGATATTCGGTGCGGTTGCCGATCGCGATCGCGACACGGTCGCCCGGCTTGATGAGGGGGCGCAGATAGGCAGCGAAGCTAGAGGTTAGCTCCATGAATTCGGCGCGGCCTACAGTCATCCCGTCCTCGAACACAAGCAGCGGGCGGTCACCGTTTCGATCACACCCCGTGCAAAGCAGTTCGATCAGTGTCTTGGCAGAGCAACCGCTCCACGGCGCTCCGGCATTCAAGTGCGACACAGCTGCGCCGAGCTTTACGGCCTTGATCATGCTGCAACCTCCGCCCATCCATTGCTAACGATCCTGGTGCCCGCGCGGTCGACCGCCTCGAACACATAATTCTTGGCCTGAAGAGTTGAGGCAGCAGGGCCGAGCCTCACGGAAATCGTCTGACCCGGCTCCATCAAGAGCAAACCCGAGAAGCGCATAGCTAGCCTGCGCAGCCGCCGCGAGTCCCCTCCGCAGCACAGGTCGACCAGTGCGCGGGAAACGAAGGCCATCGTGCAAATGCCGTGAACGATCGGACCCGGCAGACCGAGCGCCTTCGCCGCGTCCGCATCGAATGTATACGGACTCCGGTCGCCCGAAGCCTCTGCAAACCGCAGCGTTTGGTCAGGATCAAGCGGATAGACCAGCGTCGTGGCGAATCGATGCTTGGCACCGACTCCGCCATGGGCCGGCGCCGTCCGGCCCCAATCCTGGGCCGCGAACGCACCTTTTGCCAGACTGTATTGGAAATGCTCCGCGATCAGGTCCTCCCGTTGATCCTTCATGATCGCGTGAGTCACAACCACTGTGCCGATCGAGCGGCGCTGAACGCCGATAACCCGCGCCTCCGTGAGCACTGTTATATCCGGCTCGATTGCGCGGTGAAGGATGAGGTCATGTTCGCCGTGGAATGCGAAGCCGGCGAAGACGGCGCGCCTGGCCCTGCCGATCACATCAAGCGCCGGCACGACCGCGAACACCGGCGGCGCAAGCATCCCTTCGACGTGAGATGGAACCGTGTCATTGGTTGACCGCGCAAAGGCGACGATTTGCTGCTTATCGATACCGAAACTTTCGATTGCCGCCTGGCCGCCAACCTGATCGAAAGCCCACGTCACGAATAGAGCCCTCCCTGATGCGCATGGAGGTCAGCTATCAATTCCTTCCCCGACGGATGGGTAATGAGCCGGGGCGGAACCTCCCGGTCCAGATCCTCGAAAGCCCATTGTCCCGAAGGATTCATCAGATCGCTGACAACCTGCGGCAGGGACAGGATAAGCAATCGGCTGCCATAGACTTGAAACAGTTGCCCATTCGCCGGACATTCCTTTGCGGCAAGCCACGCGACGACCGACGACACATTGCTCGGGTCCAGCGGGTCGAAGCCGTTCTCAACGGGCGCCGTCTGAATCGATCCGATCATACGGGTGCGTGCCGATGGCGAGACCGCGTTCGAGCGCACGCCATAGCGACTGGCCTCGATCTCGATCACCCGAGAGAGTGCGACGATACCGAGCTTTGCTGCAGCATAATTGGCTTGGCCAAAATTTCCCCGATATCCGGAGACGGAGGACGTGTGGACGATGGAGGCGTTGATCTGGTGGCCAGCCTTCGCACGATCTCGCCAGTAGGTCACCGCATGCTTGGACGTCGCCGCGTGTCCCTTCAAGTGAACGGCGATCACGGAGTCCCAGTCACTCTCTTCCATATTGACAAAGGCGCGGTCCCGAAGAATGCCTGCATTATTTACCAGAACGTGCAGATCTCCAAAGGTCTCAATGGCGAACCTGACCATATCCGCCGCCGCGTCCCAGTCAGAGACGTCATGGCCGCTCACTACCGCCTCGCCGCCTCCAGCGCGTATTTCTGCTACAACTTCGTCAGCGGGCGAAAGTCCAGTTTGCGAGCCGTCGAGGCCCACTCCGAGATCATTGACGACCACCTTGGCGCCAAGGCCCGCCAGCATCAGCGCATGCGAACGCCCGAGACCCGAGCCGGCGCCGGTGACAATGGCCACCCTATCTTTCAGACGCGTCATTAAGCAAAACTCCGGGAGTATGGTTCAAAGACAGGCAATCGAGGCTCACCTCCGCGTTCCAGCCACGCCACTCTGACCCTGTCTCCGATTGAAGGCTCCCCATTAATCAGTCTGGTCATCAGGCGTGGCCCCTCGTCGAGCTCAACGATTGCCACCGAATACGGGGGGGGCAACTCGGGCAAGACCTGCCGCCATACCTTGGTCTTGCTGAAGACCACACCAAGGCCCGAAGCTTTTACCCATTCGAGGGTGTCAGAGTGGCAAACGACGCAGAATGGGCGTGGATAGAGACTGTTCTCATCGCAATTGCGACACCTCTGTATGACCAGCTCGCAACCCGATGCCGCCCGCCAGAACGGGGCAGAGAGAGGGTCCGAATATTCTACTATGACATCCGTCATGGCGATGCCCCTTTCAGTTTGAGCCAAGGACGAGGGTGGCCGCGGAACCAAAGCAGGCTCCACCGATACCGTGAACCACAGCAAGCTCGGGTTCTCTGACTTGGCGCACTCCCGCTTCGCCGCGCAGCTGGCGTACCGCCTCGACAATCAGCAGCAGACCAAGCATCCCGGGGTGGTTGTACGAAAGTCCCCCACCCATTGGGTTCACCGGCAGCATACCGCCGGGGCCAATCCGCTCGGGGCTTGCGAACGCTCCTCCTTCCCCCTTTCTACAAAAACCAAGATCCTCCAGTTGCATGATCACCGCGATGGTGAAGTTGTCGTATAGGAGGACCAAGTCCATGTCGTCGGGCGCGACACCGGCCATTCCATACGCGTGTCGGGCCGACTCGACGCCCGGCGTGATTGTCGGGTCGGGTATCTGACTGACCATCCAATGGGTGACCTTTTCACCCATTCCCAGCACTCGTACGGCAGACTTGCGCGCATCGCGCGCCCGTGCGGCAGTCGTTACGACGACCGCACCGCCGCCATCTGTGACCAGACAGCAGTCGAGCGCGTGCAAAGGCTCCGCCACGTAGGGTGAGTCCATAACCTCTCCCCTCGTCAGGGGCGTGCGAGCCCATGCCTTCGGGTTCGTGGCGGCCCAGGCCCGAGCGGCAACGGCAACGCCAGCCATCTGCTCTGCCGTAGTGCCATACTGGTGCATGTGCCGCGCGGCAATCAATGCGTAATTGCCGATGGGGCGTGGCAGTCCGTACGGGGCTTCGAATTGCCCGCTGAGCGAGCGATCGCGTCCGACGTTGCCGCTGCGCGAGCGAAGGCTGCGCTGCCTGGACGCATATGCAATCAACGCCACTTCACAGCGTCCGGCTCGGACCGCGGCGAAGGCGTGGTGCACATAGGCCTCGAACGAACCGCCGCCGATATCCGTGCTATCGACGTAGCTGGGCTCAATACCAAGATACTCGGCGACTTCCGCGACCGGCTGTCTTCCAGACACGCTAACGAACAGGCCATCGACATCACGCAGGGTCATTCCCGCCTCGTCGAGCGCTTCGCGGCATGCCAAGGCAATCATCGAGAGCTCGGTCTGATCTGCGACTTTGCCGAGGGGAGCTTCGGCAACGCCGGCGATGAACACCCCCCCTCCACTGCTTGTCATAATGCCCTCCCCCACGGTCGTTCCCTGCTGCAGTTGATGGAGAGAGCCTACAACGGTGCTTAGCCGCCTGTCCAGTATATTTCCGCTATGTGAAAATTAAAATGTCGATATGCGGGAAAAATCGCCACCAGAAGATGACAAAATCGTGCAGAGTTATCGTTGACGCCAAGCAGCATTGTCAGCCCTTGTGATTGAGGGCCGTACGCTGCCGCCCACCCGATGGATTCCGAACAAACGAAATAGGCTACGAGCGGCTGGCGAGCCTCTGGTCCCGTGAAGTGATCCCAGGCACCTAGGCTAAAAACTATTCCGCGGCTCAGCGTTTACTCAGCGCAGCTCGGATCGCAAGCAGAGCAACTCGATCGTCAATCCAACGTTGATTGACGGTGTCGTCGTCGGGAAAGGCGGACAGCTTAACTGCCGCAAACTCAGCGCAGGGATCGACATACAGGGTCTGTCCGCCATGGCCGCGCGCCCAAATGGTGCGACGGCGGGTGTCCTCAATCCACCACTGGTTATGGTAGGCACCGCTAGGCAGCAATTTGCGCATTTCTTCTGGGAGCTCGACTCTACCGTTCCGAGTCGCTTCTATCCAACCGGAGGGAATGATCTGTCGGCCACCCCAAGCACCCCCCTCAACCAGCAGTTGGGCAAACCGCCCCAAGTCGCGGAGCGTTGCGCACAAGCCGCCGCTAGCAATCGCGAAACCGGCGTCGTCCACAACGATATAGGCGTCCTCTTCGGCCCCCATAGGCCCCCAAAGCTCATAGCTCATCAGGTCGGCCAATGACATACCGGACACCCGCTGCAAAACGAAGCCCAGTACGCAGGATTCGATCGAGCGATAATTAAACAGGGCACCGTGTGACCGCTCTGCTTCATCAAGCGAGAGGATCAGCTCCCAATATGTTCGCGGCCAGCCCGGCACAGGCTGGCGGTACCAACCAGCGTATAGGCCCTTCTGCATGTGTGAGCCTTCGTTCAGCGATTCGTCGAAAATCACACCGCTTGACATGTCGAGAACCTGCTGCACCGTTGCTCCCCGATACGCTGTCGAAGCGAGTTCCGGCAGATAGTGCGTGACTGGCTTGCGGACATCCAGCAGCCCTTTATTCATCAGCATTCCGGTGAGCGTCCCGGTGAACGACTTTGTCGCCGACATCACGAGATGCTGGTTTTGCGGGCCCAGGCAATCATTGTAATACTCAAGGACGATCCGACCTCGATGCAACACCAAGAGCCCGTCTGTAAAATTCCGCTCAAGAAAGTCGGCCACCGAGCGCTTACCATCGGGGAAACTGACCACAAGCTCCCCCAGCGACTGAAGCGACTCGGGCAGTGGCCGCACGGGCCCAGAACCGCGCCATATCGGGGCAGTTGTCGTCATTTCGCGCACGTGCTGGAAGGTCCAACGGTTCCAAGGCGACATGTCCCAGCCCACTCGCGGGATGAGCGGCGCACCTGGGTTATGTGGATCTCGGGGCTGCATGCCGGTCATGTCCTCACGTTGAGCGTCGCCAGCAGCTACCACAATGGCATCCTCCACCGGTCCCCCTCAGCTGTTGTAGTCAAGGGGTAAGGCTATAGCGGCGGTTAGCTGCCTATCTAGCAGATTTCCACTATACGGTAAAAGGCTTTCGATATACGGGAAACGTGTTATGAAGCTGAGGCGAGGCGTTCCGGTGCCACGGCCGAAATAGCGGCCTGAGGACAGACAGGGAGTCACTACACGTGAAGAGCGACATTGTACGCTGCTGGGAATTCGGAGACATTAGGCAGGAATACGAGAGCCGCGACGCGATTCTGTATGCCCTCGGCATCGGCTTAGGAGGACACCCGCTCGATGCGAATGAGCTGCGTTTCGTGACCGAGAGCAGGCTGGAACATCCACTGCCGACATTCGCCACGGTGCTGGCCAGGCCACCGCTGGATGAGCTGTTCGAGGCTGGCGAAATTGATCGCGTCAAGGTAGTGCAAGGCGAACAGCGTTGCGTGTTCGATCGGCCGCTACCCCTTGCCGGCGAAGTTGTCGGTCGCGCCACAGTTACAGGTGTATGGGACAAGGGCGCTGGACGAGGCGCCTTGATCAGATGGGATCATGAGCTGTTCGACGCCCACTCGGGAGAGCGCTATTGCCTGTCACGCAGCATAACTTTCGCAAGGGGCGACGGAGGCTGCGGCGGGGATACAAAACCACCTCCAGCGCCCCATGCCGTGCCAAGCGGGCCAGCGGAAGCATTCTATGACCATGCCACCGTTCCCCAAGCTGCCCTGATTTACCGGCAGCTGGGCGATCACAATCCTCTGCACAGCGATCCTGAGGTGGCACTTAAAGCGGGCTTCGGTCGGCCGATTTTGCACGGGCTCTGTACCTATGGTATTGCGGGATGGGCTGTAATCCGCACATTCCTGAACAGCCGGGTGGAAAATCTCATGGAGCTTGACTGCCGCTTCTCGAAGCCTGCTTTTCCCGGAGAGACTCTGCGGACCGAAATGTGGCGGCATACAAACGTTATAGCGTTCCGGGTGCGCGCGCTGGAGCGGAACGTTATTACTATCGACAATGGCCGCGCGCTCATTCAAAACTAAAAATCGGCGTTTGCACGTCGTGTAGTGAATGGGCTTCGCTTCAATAGTGAGAAAAGTGTTTAGTTGTGTTTTCCGCCTGTGATAATATTCGGAGTCAGCCCTATCGGAGAAGCGAAGGTGAGAACCGTAACCGGTGAAATGAATGGCGAGCCCCGTGCGCTGGCGCGGACGACCTCAACACCCAAGACAGGCCGCAATTCAGATCGGGCCGCGGAAGGATCAAAGAGCCTGCGGCGGGCGCTTCTCTTGTTGCGCACGGTTGCCGCGCATGACGACAGGGGCATGCGGCTGACGGAGCTTGCAAGCTCGACCCACATGCACACAACGACGACGCACAGGCTGCTTTCGGCACTCCAAGACGAGCGGATGATTTCGTTCGATCCCAACACGAAGCTCTATAAGCTTGGCCTTGAGATGCTGCTCTTCGCCGAGTCGGCCCATCGCATGACGATCAAAGATCAGTTGCATCAGGTTCTCGTGGCGTTAGCGCAGGACTGTGGGGAGGACGTTCATTCGATCGTTCCGGCAGGCGACGATCATGTGCTAATAGACAAGGTCGAAGGCACAGAACTGGGGCGCATTACAAGCCCAGCGATCGGGTGCCGTCGGCCGATTGGCGTTGGCGCCGGTTCCATCGCCCTTTTGACCGCTATTTCAGATGCGGAGGCACGCAGCCTCTACGAGCGTAATTTGCCTCACTTGGCCAATATCCGGTGGACGACGCCTGATCGCATCTGGCGCGATATTGTTGCCGCCCGTCGCCGGGGCTTCTCGGTGGTAAAGGGCCAATTGTTGAAGGACGCGACCGCAATCAGCGTGGCAGCACTTAACAACGTCGGGGAGCCGGTGGCAAGTGTTACTGTATTTGGACCCAACTCCCGGCTGGGACGTTCAAAATACGATTTGATCGCCGATCGGATCCGGCAGCAAATTGTAGCGACGGGCAAATTCCACACTCCTCTATGCTCACCCTCCTGACTCGCCCATCTCTTGGCTGCGATAAGCGCGTGGTTGAGCGCTGACCTTGATAGCGCGCGAGTTCGAAAATTGGCCGTTGTCTGGCATTGCTGAAAAAGGTCGGGAGATCACACATTCACAGAAGTGTCGCCGGGACGGGGAGTCCATGTACCGGGCCTGGCTATCAACCGGGCGCGGCAGGGAACCGTCGGTAGGCGAGAACAAGTCCGATCCGCGCGCGACGGATGAAGGGTTATATCGGATCCGATGAGATGCTGGCGGCGGTCAACAAGTACGGATACGATAAGCTCATATTGCCAGCCAGCGACAAAACGGCCTGATCTCTGCAGGGTTGAAACAAATCCGCGAAACGACGCTCTGCGCCTGGCCCTGCCAGGACGATTGAGGGAGCATCCGCGGCCACGGTGCCCTAAGCTCCTGGCGCCGAAGGGTTTGGTGCCGTGCTCGGACCCTGTGAGAAAACAATGCTACACGGGCGGTCGCCATGGCAGGGAGAAAAAGCCCCCTGTGGCAGCGGAAATGCAGATTACGCCCATTAGCCCTTCGTTCACCGGCACATTATTGTATTCATATTGTTTCCATTACCCTCGCACGTCCGGTGACGAGGCTCAGCCCAACGTGAAGAGTTGCCGCGGCGCCTTTGTGAGAACCTCGACGCCGGATTCGGTGACGCGAATGCTTTCGCTAAGAACGTAGCCGAAATCTTCCTGGACCCAGGAACCGAGATGCAGGTGGAAGGTCATGTTCGGCTCGAGGACCGTTGTATCACCCAGCTTAAGGCTGGTCGTCTTTTCCATCCAGTTGATACCGATGGAGTATCCGGCCCGAGATTGCTTCTTGAACCCGTGCTTCTCGGTCGTGCTGTGAATAATCTTGGCAACTTCGCCGCTAACGGCGCCCGCATGGATAACATTCAGCCCCGCCTCGAGACCGGCAAGCTGCGCTTCATGGATGCGCAGCAGGCGGTCGGACGGTGCGCCGAGGGAATAGGTCCTGCAGATCGGGACGTGGTAATCATGTCGTACGCCGGCGATCTCGAGATTGACCTGGGAACCCTCCCGCAGGGTATCTTCGCTCCAAGTGGTGTGCGGGTTCCCTATGCGCGATGTGGCGCACAGGAAGGGAGTTGCGATCCAAGTTCCAGGTTTGCCGTTCGCTCCGCGGGCGAGCGTTCCCACAATTTCGGCGATGGCGTCTGCCTCGCGCATGCCGGGGCGCATGACTTCCGCAGCTCTAAGCACACCGGCGTCGGAAATCGCGGCGGCCTCACGCATGACAGCAATCTCGAGATCGGACTTGAGCGTGCGTATGCGGGTGACGACGTTCGAGAAATCCTCGATGCGTGACTGCGGCAGGCGGCTTTTGAACTTTTCCACCGAGTCGACCGTCAGATTGCATAGCTCAAGCCCAATGCCGCTCTGCCCCAGTCCCTGGTCCAAAAGGAAATCAATGACCGCGTCGTAACCGTTCTTGTCCGGATCGCCCATCAACTCTTCCGAGTAGCCCACGATGCTGTCGCGTTCCATGAAGGTCTCCTGCACGGCCGCGGCAACGTCCATCCAGCGTAGGATAAAGATCGGCTCATCCCGCGAAGCAAGGACGACGACGCCGCGCGTATCATAAGAGTGAGCGACGGATCCCGTCAGGTATGTCACATGTGCGTTGTCGGTGATGACAAGCGCGGCGATGTCACGCTCAGCCATCCTCGCCTTCGCCGCAGTGAGCCTGCGTAGATATTCCCACCGCGGGAAAACCTGCGGTCCTTTAACTACCGGCATAAAAACTCCCTCGGATTTTCTCTCAGGGCGGGCCGGCCGGGGCTCCCTGCCTGCAGCCGTTTGCCAGGTTACCGCAATATTGATGCCGTCTCCTGGCGTGCTTGTAGGTTGCAGCTACAGAATTCTGAGCAGGCAGGCGCTAAGTCAACAGTTCAGGCGCGAGATTGCCTCATGCGAGCGGTCTGGCGGCTCCCGCTATTCCTTAGCGAACGCCGTCTCCAGGTCCGCTCGCTGGCGCAACCAGGGGCATCCTATCTCGATTCACGATAGATGCGATCCACAGATTGCATTTGACACGATCACCCGCCCCTCGGACGGTTGGGCCATTTCGTATGCCAAGTGGGGGGCAGTTCTGGAGCAAGAGATGTACAACGTTGACGTGTTCCCGTGAATCTGCTGGTCGAGGCAACTGAATGGCGCCGTTAGCTGCATTAAAGGGTCCACGATATCGCGTTATGTGACCGTCTGGTATTGACCAGATCGAGACCGGCATAGGGGCGTCAAGCGCTAGCCCTCCGAAACGCAGAATGTCTGCTTCCTTCGCCGCAAATCGACGAAATGCACTCTCGTCCCAATAGTATTGAAGACGCTGCGAAACCTTCGGCGATGTAGATCACGCCGCGGACGCGGGCTAGTTGGATTCACCTAGCGTCGCACCCGCCGAAGCCCTTTTCTCCGTACGCGCAGAGAGGAGATCGAAACTTATCGCCAACGGAACAGAACCGGCTGACTCCCCCGAGCGGGCGCGTCGCGTTCACAACCACATGCGCTCGCAGGAACTGAATGATCTTCAGAGAACACAATGCAAATCAAAGTCCTTCAGAATACATCATCATTGGACGGCGTTATCGGCCTTTTGATCACGGATCAGCTGACGCGCCTGAGCCACCGAGATATCGCACTTAAGCTTCGGCCAACTCGGGCTGGACTCTGTTGACCAGGCATGGATGAACAGGGCATCGATGGTCAATATGACGATAAAAGCGCGCCGCCCGGAGAAGTTTCGCCTATTACACGAGAGTCGTTACTGTTCCGCAGGGTCGCAGGACCGCATGCAACCACGGACTTCTTTTGTGTCGCGCCGATGGAATACGTTCGCCAGCGCGAACGCAAGAGATGTCAAATGAACGCTCTTTTTCCACCAATCATTCCTCCGAGTTCAGGAGAGCGGCACAGCACAGGAGGCGCCTTTACTTCGCGCCACGATTTGGCTGCTTATCGCATGGTCATCCTGCTCGTTCCCGGGTTTTCGCAGTTGACTTTATCATCCTTCGTTGAGCCGCTGAGGGTCGCGAACTCGGTCTCATGTCGCGCTTTCTTTGAATGGATCGTGGCGAGTTCGGACGGCCGGCCGGTTGTATGCGCCAGCGGAATATCTGTGTGTCCTAACAAGTCGTTCGCCGAAGTCGCGTCAGACCTGCAGCGAAGCGACAGGCCGAGCGCCGTAGTGGTGTGCGCCGGTGCAGGCGTGGAAAGCCACCCACTGGCATCGCTGACGAATATCCTACACCTATGCCGAGGGCACAGAATTCCCATTGCAGCGCTGGGAACGGCCACTTGGCTCCTCGCCAAGAGTGGCATTCTGAACGGCACTTCCTGCACGATTCATTGGGAAAAGCTGCCAGCACTGTGCGAAACCTTTGACCGCCTTCATGTCACCGACTCATTATTCGTATGGGATGGAGACATTGTGACCTGCGCTGGTGAGCTTGCGTCTTTCGATCTGGCCTTGGAGCTGATCCACCACAATCTTGGCAAGGAAAGCGCAGCGGCCGTTTTCGAGCACACAGGCGCGGGCCAATGGCGCTCCGGGTCCGAAAAGCAATCCTCCATCGGCGCTAAATATGCTGGTCTGAGCAAGAGACTGGCTGAGGTCGTTCGACTGATGGAGCAGCACGTCGAAGACCCGCTTTCCATGCGCGACATAGCGAAATGCGTCGGACTTTCGCCGCGTCAGATTGAGCGGCTATTCGTGCAGTATGTATCCTGTCCACCGATGCGGTACTATCGGCGCATGAGGCTCGAATGGGCCAAGCGCCTGATCGAGCAAACGAACATGCCTTTTCTGGAAATTGCAGTCGCATGCGGCTTCATCTCATCGTCCCACTTCTCTAAGAGCTTCCGCGAACTTTTCGGGAAGGCCCCGAGCGCTTGTCGTGCTTGACAGGTGGGCGTCTGGTTCCGACCTTACTACGAGCCATGCACAACGGTCTCTGCCCTCTCGGAATGCCGACAAACTTGGGTGATAGGTCACCCCGGCGCCGCGATCCCTTGTTCGTTCGCCATCCTCTCGGATGCTCGTACGTCAGCGGTACTTCTCGAGGGCGGAACTGTCATGAAGGTCGCCGGATTGAATCGAGCGATGCGATTTGCCAGTTCTGGTCGACCCCGCAAGGATCAAAAATCCTCGCCTTGGCAGCCCTCTAGTTCTTCGAGGCGCGTCCCGTTATACGACCGGCGATTCGTCTTTGTCGCGCCTGCTCAACATTTCCAGGGACGCTCTGGCCCAGGCCATCGGCTCAGTCTGCGGTCCATGAAATAGAACCCGATTGGCCGCCAAGGCGCGGCGATTTCGCCCCAGCACGGGCATTGATCGTTCCTCGCATGTTGCGGCGTGAAGGAGTATGTGCCGGCCGTCTCATATCAAACATCGTTGGCGCGGCGGGCGATTGTGTTGCCATAGCCTCGGCATTCGGCAACGCGGACGGCGAGTGTATGGGTGGTCTGCTCGGGTCCGGCGTGACGGCGAAGTTTCCTCAAGCTCAATCACTGCATCGCGGCTTTCTAGATCCGGGATCCTGCGCCCGTGCGATGGACTGTATACCCCATCCTGCTGCTCATATGCTTGGCTGCCATCGCCTTTGTTGACGAATGCGAACTCACAGCATCAACGTGCCGGCGAACTCGTCGGCGCCGGCATCTAGCCGGCGCCTTGAAGAGAGCATTTGAACGGCGTCATCGTGTGGATTGTGCCCTCGGCGATCGGTGGATCGTCGCAGGCCGATGAACCGATATCGAGAGATTCTCAAGCCGCGCCTTAATCTGAAGAGCGAGGTGCAATGAGTAGATACGCGATTGCGACAGGCTGCCGCCGTGAAACCACAGACCCTCCTGCGCAGTCGGTTTCCACATGTTCTTCAACTCCCCTTCCCAGGGACCCGGGTCCAATGCTGTATCGGATCCGAGCCCCCAGCAATGGCCCACGCGGCGCTCACAATCCTTGGAGATCAGCGTACCAATCCAGCTTTCCATTGGTTCAAAGCCGGTGGCGTAGATGATGGCATCTGCATCAAGTTCTAACCCATTGCTGAGGACCACCGACCTCTCCTTGATTTCCTGGATAGTGGTCCCGCTCCTCACTTTGATCTGGCCATTGATGATCAAGTCCGAGGCGCCGACGTCGAGGTAATATCCGGAAGCACGTCGAAAATATTTTCCGTTCACGCCGGTATTGTCCTCGCCGAAATCGAGAAGAAATCCTGCAGATCGCAGCTGCGCATAAAACGTCGCGTTCTCCCGTTGGTCCTTGTCGCAGTCTGCTCTGTCAATGCTTTCCCTGGCCCGGAATGGCATCGAGGCCGACATCAGGTCACGACGCTCAGTGCTGAGATCAGGGCTCTGAGGGTTTTGGGGGATCCTGAGGACGCTGGTCGACGAGCGCTGGACCATAGTTACATCGGCATTTGCCGCCCACAGATCAACGCATATGTCATGCGCGGAGTTGTTAGAGCCCAGTACGACAACGCGTTTACCGGCCAGCGTTGCTCCGTCCCGGTGCTCGCTAGAATGATATTGCACGCCTGCGAACAATTCAGCCCCCGGCAACATCGGAGTCTTGGGCTTTCCGGAGAGGCCAGTGGCGATGACGAGTTGCTTTGGCCTTAAGATCTCTATGCTGCCTTCGCGCTCAACGTTGACAATCCATTCCTTGTTCTTGTCGTCAAAGTGCGCACTGCGAACGGTTGTAGAGCACCATATGTTAAGTTCCATAACTTTCGCATACATTTCCAGCCAGTCGGCAATCTTGTCTTTCGACATGTAAATCGGCCAATGGCTCGGGAACGGAATGTACGGAAGATGGTTTGACCAGACTGGATCATGCAGATTGAGAGACTTGTAGCGCTGCCGCCAGGCATCGCCCGGCCTCGGCAGCGCATCAACAATCAAAGTGGGAATACCGAGCATCTTCAGCCTGGCCCCTAGTGCCAACCCTCCCTGCCCCCCACCTACAACGAGGCAATAGGGCTGGACCTCGGTGCCGAGTGTTCGCTCCTCCCGCTGGCGCTGCTCAAGCCAGGTCAGCCTTTCCTTACTGGCCGTATGCTCAGCTCCGGCCGGACGACGCGGCCCGGACGGCTCTTCAAAGCCCTTCAGTTCGGTCATTGACGTGAGGAGCGTCCAGCACTTGCCTTCACGGAGCCGGATATAGCCCTTGCCTCGTGCGGTCGCTGTCTCAAAATCAAACGCGCTCTCGAGTCGCCCCCCCTCAGTCTTCGATTCTCCCTCACGCACTATCGAGATGCTGCCGACTTGGTCGAGCTGTTCATGCAGCATCTTTGCAATGGCGGATCGGCCGTCCATTGTCGCAATCGTCCAGGTGAATGCGACCAGATCCCGCCAGTAGCACTCCTCGGCCGAGAACATCGACACTGCCGCCTCGACGCGCCCTGTATTGAGAGCCGCTTCGAATGCTGCAAGCCATTCCTCGACCTGATTGTTGCCCATGCTAATAGGTTCCTCGCCGGAGTGCCGCTTAATTTCTGAGGTGAGGTCAGTCAACGTCCAAGCTCCTATTCGGTTAAAAGAGGCGGCTAGCGGGGCGCATGTGCGCCGTTCCCGCGTAACCACTGGTTTTCTTGGAGTTAAATCTAGCAGCGTTGAACCGGCGGGGAGCGTCGATTTCTCGTCGAAGGCGCAGGAACGCCGCATTCCGGCCTTAACTGCGCAGAATTCCGGCGCTTGCTCGGCAAAGCACAGGAGCAAAGAGCCGACAAACAGCCCAGAGCGCCCTGCCGGCTGGGAGGATACCAGCGGGGCGCGCCGCTATAGGTCGCGGTCTTGGGACGACCGGACATGGCGGCCTGTCTGCACCGCCCGTCGACACGAACGCTGCGTTTGGAAATCGGCAGTGGCGCGGGGGATCGCACCCCCGCGCTCTCGCAGAACCGTACGGGACACTCTCGCGTCATACGGCTCCCATTGTTCGGCCGCGTCCGAAGCCCGTTAGCTACGCACAAAGCGAAATGACTCAGTCCATTGCTTCCACGCACAGGGCGACACCCATGCCGCCGCCGATGCATAGCGTGGCGAGGCCTTTCTTGGCGCCGCGGCGGCGCATCTCGAAGACCAGCGTGTTGAAGACACGCGCCCCCGACGCGCCGATCGGATGACCGATGGCAATCGCCCCGCCATTGACGTTGACGATGGAGGTATCCCAGCCCATGCCCTTGTTGACGGCGCAGGCTTGTGCGGCGAAGGCCTCGTTGGCCTCGACGAGGTCGAGATCCTTGACCGACCAGCCGGCCTTCTCCAAAGCCTTGCGCGAGGCCGGGAATCGGGCCGGTGCCCATGATCGCCGGATCGACGCCGGCGGTTGCCCAGGACGCGATGCGCGCCAGCGGGGTGATGCCGCGCCTTGCGGCCTCCGCTTCGCTCATCAGCAGCGCGCCGGCCGCTCCGTCATTGATGCCGGAG
>NZ_JBSKBO010000022.1:0-39204 GCF_053714255.1 Mesorhizobium sp. 43Arga | reverse complement strand
GCATGAACTCCGTGCGCGACAGGCCAAGCAGCTCCGCGCCGCGGTCGATGATGGTGAGATCATCGTCGCGAAACCGCATCGAGACGGGTGTTTCCTTCCTCGTGGCTGTGACGGCCATGGCGCGCTCCTGTGCTGCGGACGTATATACGTCTATGTAACGCGGAACGCAATACCACATTGCGTGGCGGCAGGCTTCGCTGCGTCGATACGATCCGTGGAGGCGGAGAGCGCGGTGCTTCGCGCGCGGTTCGGTGGTGCGGATTGCGATGAAAGCGGCGCTTCACGCGCCGCCCTCCGCGAAACGCCAGACCGGGATGCCGAGGCGGCGGGCCTTGTCGGCAAGATTCTCGGTGATGCCGGAACCGGGAAAGACGATCAGGCCGTAGGGCACGACCGACAGGAGTTGGTCGTTGCGGCGGAACGGGGCGGCCTTGGCGTGCCGGTTCCAGTCCGGCTTGAAGGCGATTTGCGTGACCTTGCGGTTCTCGGCCCAGCAGGCCGCGATGCGTTCGGCGCCGCGCGGGCTGCCGCCGTGGAGCAGGACCATGTCCGAGTGCTTCTCGCGGGCCTTGTCGAGTGCGTCCCAGATCCGGTCGTGATCGTTGCAATCGAGGCCTCCCGCGAAGGCGATCTTGGTGCCGGCGGGCACCAGCACTTCGGTCTCGGCGCGGCGGCGTGCCGCGAGGAAATCGCGCGAGTCGATCACCGAAGCGGTCATCGCCTGGTGGCTGACCTTGGAGCCGGTGCGCGGCCGCCATGCCGATCCGGTTTGCGCCTCGTAAAGGTCCGCGGCCTCGTCGCGCATGATTTCCAGCACGTTGCGGCGCTCAATATAGGTGATGCCCTCGGCCGTGAGCCGTTCCAGCTCGACCGACTTCACTTCGGAGCCGTCCTGTTCGCCCTGGCTCGAACGCTGCGCCTCCTCGTTGCGGTCGAGACTGCGGGCGACGCGCTCGGCGGCGCGATGGAAGACGTTTGCGAAGGACCAGAGCAGGTCGTCGAGGTCGGGTTCGAGCCTGGTGTCGCCGAGCATGCCGGCGAAGGCCTCGACGATCCCGGCGAGGCCGGCGCGGATCACCTCGTCGTCGGGAAGAGGCCGAGGATCGGGCTCGTCCTGATGCGGGCGATGCCCGTACATCTGCAGTTCGAGGATGACGCGGTCGGTCGGCGAGGAGGCGTGGTAGGGCTCGTACGCGTCGTCGAAAGGAAGCTCGTAGGTCATGGCGTGTCTCCGTCGGTTGTGGCCGCGCCTGTCGCGGCCTGACAGCGCTCCCCGGCCACGCACCGGGCGCGGCCGCACCGAAGGCCAAAGCGCAAGCGGAGGACGGCGCAGCCGTTGCGGCCGTGACGGGGGCGTGGCAGGGGTCGCCTCTCGGGCAGGCCGCGGGCGCGGCTTCTCCCGGCGGACCGTCGCCATGCCAATAGGTCTTCCGGTGACGTCGGCCCTGTCCACCTGACGGCTCGAGGCGTTCATCGGCGCGGCAGGAAGAGACGGGCATCCTCCGGGACGAGCTGATCGCTGAGCCATGCCGCGAGATGGGTCGGCCCGAGATGCCGTAGATCGTCGTTGAAGTCGCCTAGTCGCGGTCGCAATTCCAGAGTGAGGACCCCGGCCGCGCCTGCGCGCTGGCTGAGACGCTCGATGCCGTGCCGGCCGGCTGCGTCGGCGTCGGCCGCGATATAAAGGCGCTTGCAGCCGGGCGGGAAGATGAGGCCGGCAAGGTGATTGGCGGAGGTGGCGGCGGCCACCGGCAGCGTCGGCATCACCGTCCGAAGCGAGGCCATCGTCTCAAAACCCTCGCCGGCGGCCATGACCGGGACGGGCGCACCGGGCTGGAGGCCAAGCCAGATGCTGTTGCCGAGCAGATTCCCGAGAGAGCGGCGCGGGTCGGCGATCGGCGCCTTGCCGTTGCCTGCCCCGTCCAGCCAGGTGCGCTGCAGGCCGGTGATACGCCCGTCGAGGCTGGTGACAGCGGCAATCAAAGCAGGAAGCGTCTGCGTCTCGCCGGTCACGAGATCCCGGTAATAGCAGCCGGGATGGAAGCGCAGGGCACGCTCGCTTATGGAAAGCACGATGCCGCGACCAGCGAGATAGCGTTCCGCGAGCGTGCCGGCGATCGGCTGTGACATGGCGAACAGGCGACGCGCGGCATCGGGGGAGCCGCGTGCCGCGGTGGTTTGGCCCTGCGCGCCATGGGCCCGAGTCTGGGGCTGGGGCAGCGGCATGGAGAGAAAGCGACGTGCTTCATCGGCGACCTCGCGGAAGTCGACCAGACCACAGCTCTGCTCGATGACGTCGAGCAGGTCGCCATGTTGCCCGTTCGCTTCATCGACCCACTTCCCGGCTGGTCCTTTCGCGTTGGCCTTCAACCGCACATGCATGGAGCGGCCGCGCGTGTTGCGGACATCGCCGACGATCCAGTGATTGCCCGAACGATAGCCGTTGGAGAGATATTCGCGGCACACCGCCTCGGCATGGTCGCCGAGGCGGTGTGCCAGCTCGGAAGCCGAGCCGCTCATGATCGCCTCCGCTCAAGCCGCTGCAGCACGGTCGGTGACTCCGACCAGCGTATGGCGATCCAGCAACGCGGCGAGGAGGGCCGGGCCTTGCGCGGCCGTCGGGATGAACAGCCGAAGCTTCCAGGCGATGATTTCGGAGATCAGTCCGAGCGCCTTCAGCCGGGGCACCATTGCTCCGGTGAAGCCGATCAGCTCGACACGGTAGTCGTGCATCACGCGGCTGCGGCGCAGGATCAGGCCGTCGGCGAGTTGCAGGCCGATCCGGCCTTCCACGAGCCCGGTCCAGGCATCTTCCGGTGCGAGCGAGGGAACATGATCAAGCCCAAGATTGCGGAGCATGGTCGCGACATGGGTCGGCGCAATGTGACGGCCGATGATGCGCTCCCCCGCATCGGTCTGGATGCGGTAAACCCGGCAATCGTCGTCAGGCAACCGCCGCCAGATCGGCAGGAGGAGCCCTGCGACGATGTGGAATGTGCTGGTTGTGAACTCCGGGACGGCCTCCACTTCGGCTTCCCACAGCTCGCAGAACAGTTTTCGGCCAGCCGGCTGCCAGTGCGTTTCGGCAAGCGCGCCCTGGCCGAGGCGCAGCTCGTCGGTCGGTCGCAGCAGACGGACGCGGTGCTCGACGGTTCCATCGTCGAGCATCAGGCTCGCCGTCGGCAGCTGTATCGCCGCGCGGCTCGAGCGTGAGTTGACGAGCAGAACCGATTGGGGCTCCGCTCGGACGATGGCCAGCGCGTCGACCAGGCCGAGCGGCCCGATGCGGTCCTTGCGCGCGACGGTCAGCACATGCGACTGGGCGCCCGAAACAGGATGGGTGTAGACGGTTCGCCGATCGGTTACGACGATGCTCTCCGCCGTGATCGTCTCCAGACCCTTGTCATAGTTCCCGGCGGCGATGGCGCCCTCTATTCTTCCCGCCATCAACTGCTCGAACACCTCGAACAACAGGTTCTGGGTTTCGATCCGCAGTGCGAGCAGACGGTTAAGCCAGGTCGTGATCGGCGGCAGTTCGTCGCGCAGGCCACCCTCGTCGGTGGTCAGCGACAGGCCGGTCACGGTCTCGAAGGTCGTGAGCGAGCAGCCCTCGATCTTGCCCTGGTGCAGCAGCATGTAGAACTGACGCAGCGCCGAGCGAGCGTAAGGACTTTCGAGATTGTCCTCGGACCGGAACAGCCCTGCCCCGCCCGTCTGGCGCTGGCCGCGCGTGATCGCGCCCAATGTGTCGAGCCGTCGTGCGATCGTCGACAGGAAGCGTTTGCCGGCTTTGACATTGGCGGCCATCGGCCGGAAGAGCGGTGGCCGCGCCTGGTTGGTGCGATGGGTCCGGCCGAGCCCCTGGATAGCGTTGTCGGCGCGCCAGCCGGCGCAACCTCTGGTTCTTCACCCCGAGATCTGCGTCGTAGGAGCGCCCGGTGCCGCCGGCGTCAGAAAAGATCAGCACGCCCTTGTTGTCGTCCATGAAGCTTTGCGTCTCGCCAAGATTGGCCGAAACGGGCCGGTTTTCGACGGCAAGCCGGTCGATGCCGTCGCGGCCGGTCTTCTTCACGATGCGGCGCGAGCGGCCAGTGACCTCGGCGACCGTGTCGGTGCCGAAGTGATGGAGGATCTGGTCGAGCGCGCTGCCGACCGGCGGCAGGGACGCAAGCCGCTCGATCATCTCGTCACGCCGGCGCACCGCCTCGCGGCACTGGACGGGATTGCCGTCCACATCATGCGCCGGCCGCGAATAGACGTTGCCATCAGCGTCCGAATACTCCTCGAACAACTGCGTCGGGAAGGAATGCATCAAATACCCGCCGACATACTCGCGCGGTGTGATGTCGACATGGAGGTCCGACCATTCCTCGGTCGGGATCTCTGCCAGCCGTCGTTCCATCAGCGCCTCACCCGTGGAAACGATCTGCACGACCGCGGCGTGGCCGTCGGCGCGGTCCTGCTCGATCGCACCGATCAAGGTCGGCGTCATCATCGAGGTGATGAGATGGCTGAAGAAGCGCTGCTTGGTGCTCTCGAAGGCTGAGCGCGCGGCCGCTTTTGCGTTGCGGTTCAGCGTGCCGGTCTCGCTGGTGATGTTGGCTGCCTCGAGCGCCGCGTTGAGGTTGTTGTGGATCACCTGGAAGGCGTCCGCATAGGCGTTGTAGATCCGGATCTGCTCCGGGGTCAGTTCGTGCTCGAGCAGGTCATATTCGACACCGTCATAGGAAAGCGAACGAGCCGTATAGAGGCCGAGCGACTTGAGATCGCGAGCCAGCACCTCCATTGCGGCAACACCGCCGTCCTCAATGGCCGCAACGAACTCGGCGCGGTTGGCGAACGGGAAATCCTCGCTGCCCCAGATGCCGAGGCGCTGAGCATAGGCGAGATTCTCGACCGCGGTGGCGCCGGTCGCCGAGACATAAACGACGCGGGCGTCGGGAAGCGCGTGCTGCAGACGCAGGCCAGCCCTGCCCTGCTGCGAGGGAGCCACGTCACCGCGCTCGCTCTTACCGCCCGCGGCATTTGCCATGGCGTGGGCCTCGTCGAAGACGATGAGGCCATCAAAATCCCTACCGATCCAGTCGACGATCTGGGCGATGCGGGACTTCTTGCCCTCGCGCTCCTGCGAGCGCAGCGTCGCGTAAGTGGTGAAGAGGACGCCTTCGGCAAGCCGGATTGGCGTGCCCTGCCGATAGCGTGAGAGCGGCTGGATCAGGAGCCGCTCCTGGCCGAGTGCAGACCAGTCGCGCTGGGCATCTTCCAGCAATTTGTCGGACTTGGAAATCCAGATCGCACGGCGGCGGCCCTGCAGCCAGTTGTCCAGGATGATGCCGGCGACCTGCCGTCCCTTGCCGCAACCGGTTCCGTCTCCCAAAAACCAGCCGCGGCGGAAGCGGACCGCATTCTCTGCACCCTCGGGGGCGGCCGAGACGACGTCGCAGGTTTCGCCGACGGTCCAGGTACCGGCGAGATGGCCGGAATGCGCTTCCCCGGCATAAATCACGCTTTCGATCTGGGCGTCGGACAGCAGGCCCTCGTCGGCGATCGCGCCAGGCAGTAGGGGTCTATAGGAAGGCTTCGGCGGCGCGACGGCGGCCATGGCGGCCGACTGCACAAGTGGCGTCGGGTGCGGCTTTGTACGGGGAATGTGGATCGACTGAAGGACATAGGGCTCGTAGATCGTGTCGGTGAGCCGGCCGCCTTGCTCGGCCATCCAGTCGCGCAGATCATAGGCAAGGGCCACGGCCGGGGCGCTGCTTGCAGCGGCCGGGCGGCTGGGCGTTGCCCGGCCTACCGGACGCACGGGCCGGACGGTTCTTACGGCAGCAACCGAGGCGGTGATGGGTGCGGCTCTCGCCGCGGATCGAGTGGCCATCTGCATAGCGGCATTGCGCAGGATCCCGTTCGACAGAGCGCCGATCGAGTCCGGAAAGCCGCACGCTGTCCGCGGCTGCAGATCCGTGATCCAGGAGAGCAGCGTCTCGACGTCGGGCGTCCTGCCCGGCGACGCGACGAAACGCGACGGATCGGCGGCTGGTACCTTGTCGATAATCGTCAGGCGGGTTTCGGCGGTCGTGCCATGGCGGGCATAGACACGGCCGTCGATCGCCGCGGTGAAAACGACGGCGCCCAGCTGCTGCAGCCGCTCGAAGGCTGGCCTCCATTTGGGGTTTTCGGGAGACAGGCCGGTGCCGGTGATGGCGACAAGACGGCCGCCTGGACGCAGGCGCGCGAATGCGGAGGAGAGATGCCGCCACGCGGCATCAGCGACATGGCCGTCAACATAGGCGGCCACCGTGAAGGGCGGATTCATCAGCACGACGGACGGCTCGATGGCCGCATCGAGATGATCGTCGATATGGGCTGCATCGTGCCGGGAAACGGGGGCTCGCGGAACATCAGGCCGAGTAGATCGCCGCGCGTCGCGGCAAGCTCGTTGAGCACGAGCGAAGCCCGCGCGATCTCGGCATGTACGGCGAGCAGGCCGGTGCCGGCCGAGGGTTCGAGAACAAGGTCTGAAGATGCGATTGCAGCGGCATGGGCGGTGACGAAGGCGAGCGGCAGCGGCGTCGACAGCTGCTGCATGGCGTGGCTCTCGTCCGACCGTCGCGTATGGCTGGGAACGAGGTCGGCGATTCGCTTCATCATCGCCAGCGTCGCTTGCGGCGTGGCCGACCGGGACAGGATCGCTGGTCCGAACCGGCGCAAGAACACCACCTGGGCCGCTTCGAGCGCCTCGTAGGCGTCTTTCCAGATCCAGAACCCCTGCGCATCGGAGCCGCCAAAACTTGTCGTCATGGCGGTGCGGAGCGTCGCGGTGGTGACTGGCTTGCCCTGCTCGAGGAAAGGCAGAAGCAGCATTGCCGCCTGAAAGATCGCCTGGGCGCTGTCGATGGCGGCGGGCGTGGGCGCGCCGAGGGGAGCGGCCGTCCGGAGAGCGGCCGATGTGGTCGAAACGATGTTCATGGAGATGTCCTTCGCGAGAGGTGAGTAGCTCCGGCGCCGGCACTCTCTCCGCGCCGGCCGGGCCGCACTGCTCCCGGCTCCCCTCTCCCTCTGGCGCCGATCGATCAAACGGGTTGCGCTCAGCGCAAAGCCATGACTTGAATGTGCGCACAGGGATGCGGCGGCGACCTGGAGCTACGGAGGGGATGCGACGGTTCCGAATTGGAAGTGAGGTCTACGAGGAGGGAACGCCTGACCTGCAGGCGGCGCTGGCGAACGCCTATGTTAACAGGGAGCGCCCACTTTGCCTGTGCCGCGAGCCGGGCTGTCCGATGTATGTCGCCCGCATCGGCGACCTTCATCTGATCAAGCGCATGCCGCTCAGCGGCGGCGGGCACGATTCTTCCTGCGATTCTTACGAATCGCCTTACGAGCTGTCGGGTCTGGGCGCCTTGATGGGCAGCGCGATCCAGCTCGATCCACAAAGCGACATGGCGGCGCTGAAGCTGGATTTCAGCCTGTCGAAGACGGGAAACCGGGCTGCGTCCGCGCCTGCTGGCCAGAACTCCGCCAGCGTGGCCGGAGATCCCAAGAGGATGTCGCTGCGTGGCCTCCTTCACTATCTCTGGCACGAGGCCGAATTGACGGTCTGGACATCCAGATGGGCCGGCAAGCGACATTGGTGGAATGTCCGCTGGCACCTCATCGAAGCGGCCGGGCAAATGACGGTGCGCGGCGGAGCCCTGGCGGACATCCTGTTCGTCCCCGAGCCGTTCCGGGCCGAGAACAAGGAAGCGATCGAACAGCGCCGCAACGCGGTTCTTGCCACAGCACTTCCGCCAAAATCCGGCCCGCGGAAATTGCTGCTCCTGGTCGGCGAGGTAAAGGAGATCACGTCCGCCCGATCGGGTCAGAAACTTGTCATCAGGCATTTGCCCGGTTTTCCCTTCATCATCGACGACGCAATGCATCGGCGTTTGCAGGTACGCTTCGAGAGAGAATTGTCGCTGTGGGGAGCGGATTCGAGCTCACATCTCATGGCAATCGCGACGTTCGGACTGAATTCGGCCGGCCTCGCCATTGTCGAGGAGATCGCGTTGATGGTCGTGTCCGAGAACTGGATTCCTTACGAGACGGTCCCAGAAAAGAGGCTCGTCGACGCGCTTGCCCGTCTTCGCGAGAAGAGCGTGAAGGGATTGCGCTACGACCTGCAACCCGACCAGCCGATCGCCAACGCCTTGCTTCAGAACAGGCGAGAGCCGGTCGCTCTCTTTGTCGTTCCGGCCGGAGCGGACGGAGCGTTCGAGGTTTCGCTGCAGGACATGATTGCGGATCGGCCGGAGATCGGTGCGTGGACCTGGCGTGTTGGCGACGGGGAGATGCCGGCCCTTCCATAGGGATGGCGACGACATCTCAGATACGCATCAAGGTCGTGAATCGGTTGGAGGTCATCGATACCGGCTATTTCCCCGCTGGCCTTTGTGTGGCCGCGGCGAACGAAACCGACATCGCAAGCTTCTGGTCTCGAAAATGCGATAGCGATCATCCAGCAGGGCTAAACTGACGTCGCTGCCTTACCTTTGGAGGCGCAAGGCGACGAGAACCGTTCCCAACGCCAATACGGCGCTCACAAGAAAGATCGAACCGAGGCCTGCGGCGCCGGCGACAAGTCCAAGCAAGGGCGTGAGGATGCCAAGCGCGACATCGAGGAACGCGGTGTAGATGCCCATCGCAAGGCCCCGGCTCTCGGCAGGCGCGCGGCGCACGGCTTCACGCCCGAGACCCGGATAGACAAAGGCATAGCCGAAGCCGGCAATGAACGCGCCCACGAAGCCAAGAAGAGCATTGGGTGATGCCCACATCATTGCCATTCCAATCGCTTGCACGACGACAAACACCAGCGCCGCGTTCGCGCCGCCCATGCGATCCGGCAAGCTTCCAAACGCCAAACGTGCGAGGATCAAAGCCCCGGCAAAGGCGGTGAATGAAAGCCAGGCGGGATGCCATTCCCGCTCGGTGAAATACAGCACCGCGAACGCCGTCATCGCCCCATAAGCAAGGCTTGCGAAGGCAAGTCCAATGCCAGGCAGCGTGACGGCCATGAGGACCTTGCCGAGGGCTCCGGGGTTCTGCGCGGCGGGCATCACGCCCGGCATGGGCAGTACGATTGCCGCCGTCAGCGCGGGAACGACGAGCGTTGCCATGCCGATCGCCACGAACCCGAGGCTGCCAAACAGCAGGCTTCCAACCGGTGCGCCAGCGGCGAGCGCCACATACATCGCCGTCCCGATCCAGCCGATCACCTTGCCGGACTCCTCGCGCCCCGCGAGATTAAGTCCCCAGCTCTGTGCGCCCGTAATGACGAAGCTCTCGGCACCGCCCATGAGCGCGCGGCCAACCAGCAGCACCGCAACGGAGAGGACGGAGTTGCCGATAGGGAGCAGCGAGCCCAGGTAGAGAAGTCCCGCCAATGCGGCCACGAGCCCGGCGGCCAGACCACGCCGATCACCTGCGGGGTCGAAGGCAGGCAATACATCGTCTTGCGCCCGACGGCCTGCATTTCTTGGACCCAAGGTCGGCGACGAAGCATTGCGGCCCCGTCCTGTCGGCTGAGCGCCCGTCCCGCTGCGTCGCCTGGCGAGGAAATACATCCAGATCAGTGGGCGGACGGACGCTCGGCAGCATCACATGCCAGTATAAAACATGGGTCTCTCCTATCAGAAGAGATATTTACACAAGGTCGACGTCGGGCAGCTCAAGCGATCAGTTGCTCGATCCTGATCGGCAGGTCGCGGATGCGCTTGCCCGTCGCGTGATAGACAGCGCTAGCGACGGCGGCGGCCGTGCCGACATTGCCGAGCTCGCCGAGACCTTTGACGCCCGCCGGGTTGACCGCATGGTCGACCTCCGGCACCAGGATCACCTGCAGATCCTTGATGTCGGCATTGACGGGCACGAGATAGTCTTGCAGGTCGCGATTCACGTAGCGGGCGTAACGCCTGTCGATTTCGGTCGCTTCATGCAGCGCCTGGCCAATGCCCCAGATCATGCCGCCCATAAGCTGACTGCGCGCGGTGCGGGTGTTCATGATGCGGCCGGCCGCGAAGGCGCCGACGATGCGCGGGACGCGGATTTCCCTAGTGTAACGGTTGATGCGGACTTCGACGAACTCGGCGCCGAACGCGTATTTCACCGAATCCTCATCCTCTTCGCCCCCATGGAATTCCTGCTCCCCGGCATAAAGCTTCTTCAGCGCCTCGGGTGTCGCGCCCTTGGGCGCAAACTCGGCATATTCCTCAATCGCGCCGACCTGCATGGCCTTCAAGACGTCCGCGACCTTCGCCGACGCCCCGCCCTTTGCCAAGATCTTGCCGTCTGCGAGGTCAAATTCCTCATTGTGCGAGCCGGCCAGCGGACCGCCTTCTTCCGTCGCAGAGGCATAGAGCTTGGCACGGATCGCGTCGCAGGCCTTGAGCACTGCCGAACACACGCTTGCGGTGGAGATCGATCCGCCGGACACGGGCGCTGGAGGCAGGTTGCTGTCGCCCATTTCGACGCTGACCCGATCGATGCCCACCCCGAGGCGTTCCGCTGCCATCTGTCCGGCCACGGTGCGAACGCCGGTGCCGATCTCATGCGAGCCGCATTGCAGGCGCACGTCTCCATCAACGGTGAGCCGCACCCGCGCAGCACAGGGCGCGACCGCGGTCGGATAGATTGCCGTGGCGCAGCCCATGCCGACCAGCCAGTCGCCGTCGCGCATCGCACCGACTGTCGCATCCCGCTTGCTCCAACCGAAGGCCTCAGCCGCTTGGTCGTAGCACTGGATAAGTGAGCGGCTGGAGAAGGGTTTTTTTCCGATCGGCTCCGTCTTCGGTTCATTGATGCGGCGGAACTCGACCGGATCCATGCCGAGCGCCACCGCCATTTCGTCCATGGCGTTTTCGAGCGCGTAGACGTATGGCGTTTCAGGGGGTGAGCGCATGTAGCCAGGCGTACTGCGATCCGCCTGAACAAGTGAGACATGCGTCAGCACCGCGCCGTAGTCGTACATGCGACCCGTCGCAGAAGTGCCGCCGACGACATAGGGATCTGGGCGCGACGTCACCTCCCAGCCTTCATGCCCGAAGGCGGTGATGTGGCCGTCCTTGCCGGCGCCGATCCGGATACGATGCCGGGTCTCGGCTCTGTATGTCTGAGTGCCGAAGGCTTGCATGCGACTTGTCACGCAACGCACCGGCCGACCGAGCCGTTTGGCCGCAACGGCAACGATTGCGGTACGCGTCGTCATCGGTCCCTTGGAGCCGAACGCTCCGCCAATGAAAGGGCTGACGATGCGCACCTTCGCCGGATCGATCTTCAATTGCCTGGCCAACTCCACCTTCCAGCCGGTCACGTTTTGCGATGGCTCGTGCACGATGAGCTGGTCGCCTTGCCAGAAGGCGGTGGTCGAGAACAGCTCGATCGGGTTGTGGTGCTGCGTCGGCGTCGAATAACGTTCGTCGATCTTGACAGCGGCGCTGGCATAGGCGGTCTCGAAGTCACCGGCCTTCACATCCTCCTTGAACAGCGGACTATTACCGGCGGCGGGGATTGTCGCCGTGCCCGGGCTGTCGAAAGTCGCTGTTGGTTTCTCCACCTCATACTCGGCGAGGATCGACTGCGCCGCCTCCTCAGCCGCCTCAAAGGTCTCGGCGATTGCCAATGCGATGATCTGCCCATCGTGGAAAATCGTGCGGTCATGCAATGGCCCGATCGACGTGGCGCCCGAGTTTCCAAATTTCGGCTTTTCGACCTTGTCCATATCGCCATAGGTGACAATGTCGAGCAGACCGGGCACCGCGCGGGCATCGTCGAGATGCAGCCTCGTCACCTTGCCCTTGGCGATGCTGCTGGTCGCCAGCGCGCCATAGGCGACGTTAGCGGTGGGAAGATCGGCCGGGTAATGCGCCTGCCCGGTGACTTTCAACCGAGCATCGATGCGCGGCAGCGGTTCGCCCATATTCTCCTTGGGTTTGGGAGCGGCAGCGTCCATGGTCACACCTTCATGTCGCGGGTTTCAAGCAGCGCGCGGATCAGCGTTTGTTTTCCGAGCTCGATCTTGAATGCGTTGTGCTGGCGCGGTACGGCGTCGGCAAAAGCGGCGTCTGCCGCGGCCATGGCCGAGTCCTCGTCGAGCTTCTTTCCTTGCAGGGCATCTTCAGCCTTGCTGGCGCGCCAAGGCACCGTTGCGAGGCCGCCCAGCGCGATCCGCGCTTCGCGGACGGCGCCTTCATCCAGATCAAGGGCAACAGCCGCCGAGGCCAAGGCAAAGGCATAGGATTCCCGGTCGCGAATCTTCAGGTACATGGAGCGCCGAGCCCATGGGATGGCGGGCACGCCGATGGCGGTGATGATCTCATCGGCGGCAAGATCAGTCTCGATATGCGGTGTGTCGCCGGGCCGGCGATGCAGCTTGGCGAGCGGTATTTTTCGCCCGCCGCGCGACCCTTCGGCATGGACCACGGCATCGAGGGCGATCAGCGCCTGGGCGAAGTCGCCGTGATAGGTGGCGATACACGCGTCGCTTGCCCCGAACACCGCGTGCTGCCGATTGAAACCTTCCATCGCGGCGCAGCCGGAGCCCGGGACGCGCTTGTTGCATGGCCAGGACGTCTCGCGAAAATATTCGCAGCGCGTGCGTTGCAAGACGTTGCCCGCGAGGCTCGCCATGTTGCGTATCTGGCCGCTTGCCGCCAGCCGCAGGCTGTCGGCAATGACCGGATAGCGGCGCTTGACTTCGGCATGATCGGAGACTTCGCCCATGCGCACCAGGGCGCCGAAGCGGAGGCCATCGTCGGTCACCAGTATCTGCCGGAGCCCGGGATCCTTGAGGCGGTTTAAGTCCAGCAACCGGTCGGGCTCCGCAACGCCGAGCTTCATATAATCGGCAAGATTGGTGCCGCCGGCAATGAACTGCGCCTTCGCTCGCGTGGGTTGATCGTCATTGGTCGTGAACCGAGAAGCCAACGCGACCGCGGTGGAGATGTCGGTCGGCTGTTCGTAGACGAAGGGGCGCATGTCAGGCTCCCCTCGTCTCGTCGCGCGCCTGCACAATGGCGGCAACGATGTTGGGATAGGCGGCGCAGCGGCAGATGTTGCCGCTCATATGTTCGCGGATGTCGTCTTCGGACTGCGCGTGGCCTTCATTCACGCAGCCGATGGCCGACAGGATCTGGCCCGGCGTGCAGTAACCGCACTGGAAGGCATCGTGATCGATGAAGGCTTGCTGCATCGGGTGCAGTTTGCCCTCGCTTGAGGCGAGCCCCTCCACCGTCGTCACATCCTTGCCCTCGTTCATCACCGCAAAACTGAGGCACGAGAGAACGCGTTTGCCATCGACCAGCACGGTGCAGGCGCCGCATTGGCCATGATCGCACCCCTTTTTCGTCCCGGTCAGGCCTGCGTGATCTCGAAGCGCATCCAGAAGGCTGGTCCGCGTATCGAGTGACAGCTCGTAAGGCTGCTTGTTGATCCGAAGCGAGATCGTGACGGGTTGTCTGGGGTTGGCGGTGGAGACAGGCGACGGTTCAACCTTCGCCGGAGTTGCCAGCAACGGCGCGGCAGCCGCAGCTGAAGCTGTGGCCGTCAAAAAACTGCGGCGGCTGAGGCCGGCGATGCTTGAGGCAGAAACTTCCGGCATGGCTGGCTCCATCGCTGGCTGGCTATTGGCGCTAACCTCTGACGGACGGCATTGTTCCGGATGGCTCCCAGAAATTCAGGAACTCAGGCAAGAGTGACCTTGCTTGTTCCTACGCGGCGGGCATCTTCTCGAAGGTTCCGTACGGCCGAACACTGGAAATCACGGTCGTTGAATCACTCGGATATCTGCGCCGCACCAAGTGCTCCGACCTCGGTGTCGCGCTGATCGACCTGGAACCCTGACAGGCGCGTGCGATCAGCGTCAACTCCAGGCCGAAAGCACCGTCTCCATCGCCACGGTTTCCACCTGCTGCGCAAAACGCTGATGATACACCGTCATCAGTGCGTCGTGCGTTGCATCCGAGGAGCTGCAAAGCGCATCGGTCACCAGACGCGATAACCGATATCGATCGCGCCCAGCACCGTGGCAAGGGCGCAGACATTGGTGCCGCCGGTAACCACCAGGGTGTCAATCCGGCGGGCGGCAAGCACAGCCAGGAGCCTGCCTTCCGGCCAAGGCGAATAGACATGCTTGTCGAGAGCTTCAGCGGTTGGACAGAATGCTGCGAGCGACGGCAGCAATTCGATCATCTCCGGGCCGATATTGTCGATCGTCATCGACGCCCAGCGCTCCTAATAGCGCTTCCACGTGCCGGCGCCCTGACCGGGTCTCTCGGCCGGTATGGAGTGCGTGAAGATCGTGCGCTCTGCGTGCCGCTCGACTAGGCTGACAATTCTCGGAAGGACCCGCGTGATCCAGGGTGTCGCCCATTGCGAAGGTTCGGCGAACAATCTCTGCATGTCGACCCAAAGAAAAGCGCAGTGATCGCCGAGCGGTCCGTAGGTCAGACCCGGAGCCGACATCGCAAGGCCAAGCCCGCTAGGGAAGATCGCGTGGCGGAGGGGTGTTCGAGAGTCAAAAGTTCGATCCTCGGTATTCGAGCCCGGGCGGCAGCCGAAGCAACGTTTTGTTATGCAACGCGTTCCGTCCGTAACCACGCAAGACCCTAAGCGTTCAAGCTTGATGGAGACATCCGAGATCCGCGCCCAGACTGCCCCCGTCGAACGAACGGGCGGGTGCCTTTGTGGCAAGGTCCGCTATCGCGTGGCCGGCGATCCCCGCGTTCACTATTGCCACTGCGATATGTGCCGGCGCGCGACTGGGAGCGCATTTGCTGTGCTTGCCTGGACGACCGCCGCCAACGTGTCATGGTTGACCGAAGAACCCGCCCTTCGCCGCTCTTCGCCGATCGCACAGAGAGGATTTTGTCCGGCCTGCGGCACTCCGCTTACCCTCTCATATGACGCCGCGCGGGATGAGGTCGCACTTCATGTCGGGACCTTTGACAATCCGGCGGAGCTCGAGCCTCAACACAACTATGGATCATCGCAGCGGCTTGGCTGGGTTTGCTGCGGCATCGACCTGCCGGACCGCAACACGCAAGAGCGATGGTAGCGAGGAGTGAAAACAATATCCGGTCCGCGGCGCATCGCGTTGTTTGCCACTCGCGGAGGAAGCATGAGCAAGCCAATCGAGAACTGAAAGACGACTGACTATGACCCGCTTTCGTTTGCTGAGAAGCAGGGCTTTGGCGCGAAACCGGGGCGACAACAACCAGGTCATACAATGGCGCAGAAAGTATTTGTCTTCGGCACGTTGAAGAAAGGCTTCCCCCTCCACGACAGAGGGTTGGCGGGTGCGAACTTTCTCGGGCTCTACCGGACTCGTGACCGTTTTCCGATGCTGATCGCAGGACCGAGATTTGCGCCAATGATGTTCAACGAACCCGGGATCGGATGCCATGTCGCCGGTGAGCTCTACGGGGTGGCGGATGGCGCAATGAGCGGCTTGGACCGCCTTGAGAGGGTCGGCGAACCAGGCAACTTGCGGCTGCGGATTGACGTTGAGCCTCTGGCCGGTGGAAAGCCGGTTTCTGCCTTTGCCTATCTAAAGATGCGGGACCTCGCTGAGCCCCGTCATTCCGATTACCTGGAAACGTATGATGACAGGCGCTTTCGCGATTAAGCATTCTGGCGGTCACGCGGGTTGCCGAAAGAGGGGTCGCGCCGGCGGGTGTAACCTTCTACGCGCGGCAGGCCATCGTCCATGACGATGAAGGGCAGACGCATTTCCCAATAAGCCTGCGCTTGGGGCGCGAACTTCTCCGGCGCATCCATGAATCCAATCGAGATATAAAACTCGTTCGGAAGGCCCTGGTCGGCGTAACCGATGGACGTACCGCATTCTTCGCAGAACGATCGCACCACGCCTTCAGTCTTGGAGAACGTCTTGGGGTTCGCTCCCATCCATTTCACTTCCTGCGGGCGATATCCGATCCAGATGGTGAGCGGACTCCCAATCGCCCGCCGGCAATCGTCATCGTGATCGAAGCAGATCCAGAATGGCTCTCCGACAAATTCGGCCGAGATGTTGCCGCAGAAGCAGCGGCCTTGTTCGATGCGGGTCATTGGATGAAAACCTCGAGAAAACTTGTTAACGGCAGGCAGGGGACGCTAGCTTTCAGCGACGCCCGTATGATTGTTGGCTGCCAACAATCCCGCCAGATGAACCGCATTGGAAGCCGCCATCTTGATCGCTTTGGCGACCTTCTTTGGCGTCTTCGGCAGGTCGACATAGTTCACGTCGCCCATCGCCTCCCCCACCCAATACACCCCTGCGTTGGCGGGCACCGTGAAGCCGACATCGTTCAACGCCTGATAGCACTCGGCGTGGCAGTGATGCGCGCCATCCTCGTTGCCGACGATCGCAACCAGGGCTACCTTGCCGGCGGCGGGCATGCGGCCCTTGTCGCCGGTCTCCTCCAGAAAAGCATCCATCCGTTCCATTACCCGTTTGGCGACGCTCGAAGGCTGACCGAGCCAGATCGGCTGCCGAGAATGAAGATATCCGCGGCGAGGATTTTCCTATGCAGCTTCGGCCATTCGTCGCCCTTTCCCATGTCGGAAAGCACGCCGGGCTTGATCTCGTGATCCAGGGCGCGGAAGGTCTCGCTTTTCACACCATGGGATTGAAGCGCTGAGAGCAGGTCGCCAAGAAGCTTGTCGGTGGAGGATTTCTCCTTGTCATCCGAGGCTTTCAGCGAACAATTGAGGGCGAAGGCGGTGAGCATCTTTTTTCCTTTTTCTGAGCGCGGGGACCGGGGCTCACCCGGAGCGCATTACTCCGGCTCCTCCTTAGGCGGGTTAATGGGGGAGGCCGATGGACCATCCTCCCTTAGCACGTCAGAGAAATTGACGGTCGCGACCAGATAGCCGGCATCATCAAAGACCTTAACGCTGGACCCGGAGTGGTCAGCGCCTGCTGGTGCCGCGCTCGCAGTTGCCTTGGCCAATTCGACAGCCCTGGGGCTAGCTAGATCCGCGCTAGCTAGATCCTCCTCAACGATACTGGATTGATCGCCGACGAAGGTCTCGAAACGAAAATGGGGCATCGGCTTTGTCTCCTTGCGCAGCCGTGACATGAGGCCGTCTCGATAGGGGAAGGCTGCAATCTCAAGGTCGCTGAGGCCGTTGCCCCGTTTTGTCTATCGGGAAGGTAGCGTCGCCATTGTCCTTGCCCGATATGACGCGAGGATCGGCGCTCACCACGCCGTCGTTTTTTCCGCCCTTGTGATGTTTCTCAGATTGGCCCTGAGCGTCTCGCTCGGGCGCGTGACCGGATTTACGGCTGTCGATCTTTTTATCCGCCAATGCCTCTTCCCTTGCCTATTTCGGCGGCGCGGCAGGCTGAGCGGGCTGGACGCCCTGCTGATCGCCACCGGTGCTCGACTTTGTGGTTGGATCCTTATCGACCTGCGGATTCTGGTCTGGCGGCTGGTTGCTTACCGCGTTCGTCCTCGAGCTATCGACGCCGTTGTCGCTGCATCCTGCGATGAGACCTGCGACAACTAACAAAGCCAGGCGTCTCATGAGCGCGCTCCTTTAGGGCTGAACAACCGGCGGTGGAGAATGTTCCGCGCCTTGCCCTCCAAGACCCAGAAAAAGGGATGGGCGCAACTGTCGGAAATACTTGGAGCCCAATTCCGGTCACGAAATATTCGGCGGAGCGCACGGCCGGTTCCGGATCGAGGGAAAGCGGGAACACCAACAAATGAGGGAGCCACCTGCGACAGGTGACGGCCAGCCTACCAAGCGCGGGGTGTTCAGCCGCGTATGAGCCTCAGCAACGGTGCGGTGGCTTCAATCGAAAGTTCGGACCGAGCAGCCGCTCGGAGCGAGCGAAAGCCATCCTAACCCTAACGGCGACGTTCGACCCGCGCGTGCAGCCCTGCACGCGATGAGGTTGCCGAGATCGACAGCAATTCCGGAAGAGATCAAAAGGAACCAGTCGTCCGCTTGTGGCCAACCAGAACGACCTTGTCGCGGCGACGCTTGCCCGTCAACGCGTCACCAAGCAATGCCCCGTCCGACCAATCTAAGCCGCTGGCAAAGATTGTAAATCGTCAGCAACACTTGCGGGGTCCGCCAGGAGCCCCTCCACGACCGCCAGTGAAAAATGGCCATGCAATCCAACGTGGCCCCAGCCAAATTCTTCTGGCTCCGGAACTTTCTGGCTGGGTGATGGTTCGACCGGCATAGGGACGATTAGGCCACTCACACCTGCGCACGATTCGCCGCAGGCAGAGCAGGCTTAGGACGGAGACGGCCATGAAACACCAAACGCTTCAAGAGCTGCACGCGATCGCGGAGATCGATGCAGACTACCCCGCGATGACGCGGAGCCAACGGCTGGAACACTGGGCTTCACTCCTCGAGAAGGATCCCGAGCGGACCCTCGGTGCCCTGGCCGGCACTGAATATATGAGCCTGGATGAACGAGACAAAGCGCAGTGCCTAGAATCGCCGCTTAGCGTCGCATTCGCAGATCCAATCTTGCGCTTGCAGGGACTGAGAAGTGCCACCTACGGTGAAGCCAGACGCTTCTTCGAGCTAGCGGATTGGCAGCTGCACGCCATTGTCTGCCATTGCCATGTCGGCGCAAGCATGAAGGCCGGTTGGGCCGCCGTAAGAGTCCGGGCAGCTACCAAAGACGACGGAAGGCTGTTCGGCAAATTACGGGACATCATCGCCGGTTGGGCAGCGACGGTCATTTCTTCTCGTCGTCGGGAATAGGCTAGCTCAATCGGGCGGTTTCTTTGAACAAGATGCGGCAGTTGGTGCCGGCGCCGATAACGCCTTGGCGTCAGGCGCTTCGGCATCCTAGCACCTGCGATGAACTGCAAGCGGAGTGCGTGGCTGATAGCGTGTTCCGCTTGGCCGTGGGGTCTCTCTGACCGCCAGCAGACGAGTAGCTCTCCTGTCGCATCGTTTTCGGCGTTTTTGCGGGCGCATAGCTCGGATCTCCGGCCGTCACAACGTGCAGAGATTTAGTGAATGATATCTTGCGACAAGTATCTTTCCGCTCCTCGGTGTGTCGAGCTCGCAAATCGCAGCCCGACGGGCGCCCGCTTGGATGTCGACGCAGGCGGCCAACGCTAATGACGAACTGCCAGCGGAGTTGACGCAAAAGCTGGCTGATAATGGCAGTTTGGCGCGTGAAGCTGAACCAGACAGCGCTATTTAAGTACTGCTCCTCGCAATACAGCGGAGGCTTGTTTGTACTCTTGAGCACGCTCTTCAAAAGTCCCGGCGATGGCAGTCCTTCCAGCCCGGACCGCGTCAAGAGCCATCTTATCCATAAGGAGTGCTCGCTCGCCGATCACCCGGAGCGCAATACGCAACGCCTCGTCTACGGAGCCCTCCTGCTCATATGCCAATGCTTCGGCGGTATAGCCATGGCCCACTTGACAGCGAAAGCGAAGCGGTGAGCGCCTGAGCTGCGACAACGTCCCGCCGCACCCCGGACACGCCAGAGGCACCGGGTCAGCGATCTCCGCGATAGTCGGGGTGTCGGAAGGCCGGCCCATGGCGATCGTCACCTCCAGTGTTATATCTTCGGGCGGAGCAAACACCGGACCTGGCTCTTCCTGAATGAGGCGAGTCAAGAGAATAGAAAGATCCCCGGCGGGCGCGCGATAATCGACGTCGCTGACCAAAAGCGCCGTGCGCGGCATCTCGCTTTCGATGGCGTCAGCGGGGTTCTGCACCACTGTCACCCCTCCGCATCGCTTGAGATCGGCCAGACCAGAGGCACCATCGTTCAACATCCCGGATAGAAGGACGCCAATTGCCTTGGACCCGGCACTGACGCCGGCCGATCGAAACAGGGGATCGATCGCCGGCCGTGCCATGTTTTCACGCGGACCGCGGCCCAAGCGGACGATCCGACCGTCAATAACCAGATGGCGATCAGCTGGGGCCACATAGATGCGGCCTGTCTGGAGCGGTTCGCCGTCGACCGCGGTGCTCGCGGGGAGTGGTCCTTCGCTATCCAGAATGCCGGCAAGCAAGTTAGGATTATTGGTCGCCACGTGCACCGCGACTAAGGCCGAGGCTTCCAGGTTCGCCGGCAGCTGACGACAGATCTGCCGGATAACGTCGATCGACCCGGCCGAGCCGCCGATTGCGATAATCTCTCGTCTGGCCATGGCGGCATCTCCCGCTGAATGCCTGCATAAACACTGCTCGGCCGAAACCGTCTAGTCCGACTATTGGTGTGGCCGCATGCTTAAAAGTCCGAGCAGATGATTCTGCAGCTCAGTTGGACTAAAGGGCTTAGACAAGCGCGGACGGTGGCGATGCCGCTCTTCCAGCGCCCATTCGCTGTAGCCGCTGCAGAAGAGAAACGGAATGCCGCGTTCGGCCAGAATATCGGCTACCGTATAAGAATTGCCACCACGGATATTGATATCCAGAACAGCCGCTTCAATCTCGGCGCTTCTGGCCAGGTCGAGGGCGACATCCAACCTTGCAGCAGGACCCACAATCTGAAGACCGAGGTCGAGTAACACATCTTCGATTGTCAGGACGATCGTGAACTCGTCCTCGACAACCAGCACCCGGTGTCGTTCTCGACTGCGCTCAATGGTCATTAAAGTCTCAACCGCGTTGCATTCGTAGTTCCCCGACTGCCGAAGTAAATGGCACTTCGATGTTGCATGTCAGCCCGGTCTCGGCAAAATTCTGGATCACCTTTGCGTCGAACTCGTGCGCGAGCGCGCGTTCGATCAATACCGAGCCAAATCCGCGGCGCGACGGCGGCTCTAAAACACGAGGACCGCCGCTCTCGGTCCAGCTCAACCGCAGAGTCCGGGGCCTGTCCGTTATCTCCCACAAGACCTCAAGTTCGCCGTCGGGTGCGGATAACGACCCGTACTTCGCAGCGTTGCTTGCCAGTTCGTGAATGGCCATCGCCACAGCAAGGCCAGCTTTTGGGGTTAGCACGAAGTCGGGGCCAACGGCTCGAACTTTCCGACCCTGGTACGGCGCAAGTTCGGTGTCGATTATATCGCGCAAAGTGCCAGCGCCAGATGCCCCGGGCGTCGTGGTAAGAAGACTGTGAGCCCGGCTGATCGCTGCGATCCGGCCTTTGATCGTCCGAGCGAAAGCCTCCGGCGACGGGTTCGCTGCAAGGGTCTGGGAGACAATCGAGGATACGATCGCCAGGATGTTCTTTACACGGTGATCGAGCTCGCCCAACAACAGACCGGCCTGTTCTTCGGCCCGTTTCCGGTTGTCGATCTCCAGGGTGACGGAGATAATGCGATTGGCGCCGTTATCATTGTCGCTCAGAACCGAGACAGCATCGTGCACCCACACGGTCGAGCCAGTCCGGCGCAACAGGCGATACTCGGCTTCGAAAGGCTGTCCTTCGCGGACCGCCTTCTCGAACTGCTCCACGACAGCCTCGCGGTCTTCAGGATTGATGAGCTCTTGCCAGCTGAGACGCTGCAAATCTTCCGGAGACCGGTCGGCCAGCTTCTCCAAAGCTGCGTTGGTCAGCAGAAATCGGCCGTCCAGATCGGTTTCGGCCACACCAACTGCGGCTTGGTTGACGATCGCGCTGAAGCGGCGCTCACTGATGCCCTTGGCGCGTTCGGCCTCTTTGCGCGCCGTGACGTCGACAAAGGTTATGACCACGCCTTCGATGATCCGCTCGAGACTGCGGTAGGGTCGGATGCGCATGACGAAGGAGGCGCCGCGGTCCTGCAGAGTAAGTTCACGCTCCACCACGGTGAGTTCGCGCAAGACCTTGCCCACGTCACGCACAAGATCGTCGTAGGCGAGCAGGCTGACGATATCCGTCACCGGCCGGCCGCGATCACCCTCCCGCAGGCTGAATATATCGGCCATGCCCGGCGTAAAATTCTTGATCCGAAGGTTCTCATCAAGAAAGATTGTCGCAATTTGTGTGCTGTCCAAGAGGTTCTGCAGATCGCTATTCAGGTTCGATAACAGATCGTTCTTGGCCATCATCTCGGAGTTGACCGTCTGCAACTCTTCGTTAATCGACTGCATTTCTTCCTTCGAGGTTTGCAGTTCCTCATTGGTCGACTGCAACTCCTCATTAACCGACTGGTATTCCTCCGCCGCGGACTTCATTTCTTCGTTCGCGGTTTCGAGATCGGTGATCGTCGCCTGCAACTGGGCTCGGGTCGTTCGAAGCTCCTGCTCGGCGGCAATGGCTTCAGGGCTACGGAAACTGCCATCTGCCGCCAGTGAGGGCTCTTGCGGTGTAGTGCGGCCCTCTTTGAATGCGACAACGTAGAGCCTTTCGTCGCCGATATCCTGCACCGGCTCGACGATGACGCTCAGCAACTGCTGCTGGCCGTCGGTCAGCGTGGCCAAATTGTCATCGACCACCCCTTCCCCGGTCTTAATCGCCGATTTTAGCGCCGTACGCACCGCGACCCGCAAGTCCCTGCGCAGGTTGGAAAGCAGGCTGAGGCTGGCAGCGCCGGCTGAGGGCTCAAGGTAGCGAGAAACCTCGCCTCCTGAATACCGCACGATATTGCTGTGGCGGTCCACAACAAGGAACACCGGCGAGTGTTTCGCCAGCGACGCCCGGACAGCCCGGTCGACGCGATCGCTTGAGCCGCGGCCCGGTTCTCCCGCAAGGCGGTTTGGGCCTGACGCCGGTGTGGGCATTGGCATCGTCGGGAACGCCGCATCCGCGTCCTGTCGTTGGAAAATGTGAGCGGCCTTGTCCAGAGGCTTAAACAGGTTGGCGTGACCACTGACGCCCTCGGACAGTCCGAGGAAGAGCAGGCCGCTTGCGTTCAGGGCATAATGAAACGCCCGCAAGACTCGGTCCTGCAACTCGCTGTCCATGTAAATCATAAGATTTCGACACGAGATTAGGTCGAGCTTGGAGAATGGCGGGTCCTTCGTCACGTTGTGGACTGAGAAGACACACATGCTGCGTATCTGCCGAATTGGGCAAAATTCACCATCGACTTCAAAAAACCAGCGCTGAAGACGCTCGGGGGAAATCCCGGCGGTCCGGGCATAGCGCCCCGCCCGAGCAAACTCGATCGCACGGTCATCGATGTCGGTGCCAAAAATCTGTACATCGAGGCTTGCCCCGCGCGCCTCGATGAGTTCGCGAAGGACGATGGCGAGGCTATAGACCTCTTCGCCTGTTGAGCAGGCCGGCACCCACACTCTGAAAGTGGAGTTGGCGCCACCTCGTTCAAGGAAGACGGCGACGGCCGCTGCCAAACCCTGGAACGCCTGTGCATCGCGGAAGAACTCGGTCACGCCGATCAGCAGATCGCGGAAGAGCAGCCCTGGCTCGGCAGGATCGTCCCGAAGAAGCTTGATATAGGCAGGGACGGTACCCGCCTGCAGGACTTGCATGCGGCGCTGGATGCGGCGTGTCACCGTCTTGGTTTTGTACTTTGCGAAATCGTGCCCGGTCTTCGCTCGCAAAAGGGAGAGAACGGACGCCAGGTGCTCTGCCGCGTCGGTTCGCGTACCTTCGTCGTCTTTCCGGTCCGCAACAAGCGCCAGATGATCGCGGTATTCGATCAACTTCGCCGGCATCTGTTCGACCGGCAGCACATAATCAACGTGACCAGTGGCGGCCGCGCTCTGGGGCATCCCCGCCATGACCTGGTGATCGAATTCCGCCTGGGCGATCGTCAGCCCGCCACTTTCCTTTACCGCAGCAAGTCCGATAGACCCATCGCTGCCGACGCCCGAAAGAACGATTGAAACAGCGTTGTCGGCCTGGTCTTTCGCGAGCGAGGAGAAAAAACTGTCAATCGGCCGACGGCTCGAGCGAGGCGGAGCCGGTTTCACAATGAAAAGCCGGCCCCCTTCTATAGTCAACGTGGCGTCGGGAGGGATCACATGCACGCGGTTGGCCTCTACCCGCATGCCGTGCTTGGCTTCGACAACCGTGATCGGTGCGATCCGCGTTAGAATTTCGGTCAGTATGCTCTCATGCTCGGGGGAAAGATGCTGTACCAGGACAAAGGCCATGCCGCTGTCTGGCGGCAAGTGGGCAAAGAACCCCCTGAACGCTTCGAGGCCACCGGCAGAAGCCCCGATACCGACAATCAGCTTCAGGCGCTTCTCATTTCGGGCCATCGACTACAATCCTCGCCATTCTGCTTTGGTTCCACCGTGGATGATTATTGCGCCTAGGAATACCGAAGGCGCTGCCCAACGCCTAGCATTCGATTTAAAGCAGTCGCTGGCTGGGCTTGGCTGGCTAAGGGGAGCACCAGCCAAATCGATGCCCCCTAATTCGTAATTATTGTATACGTTCCGCATTAGCTATTGCTAATCGCGGCCGACGGCGCACTGTCGTTGGATGGTGGCTGGGCACGTCGAAATGGTTCTATTCGAGCAATCGATCGCCAACACTGGCGGCATCCAGCGGCCGTTTTCCGACAGGGTGATAGACGCTGCGGAGAAAACCGCGGGATCTGTCTTGTTCGATGTCCGCGTAGATGGTGACGCCTACATTCAACGTATGGCCGCAATAGGGTATGGAAAGGCGGATGCGGCGGTAATCGTGCTCGAGAAGAGCGGCCATCTAAGATGCGCGTCGGTGAACGGCGATGCATCAGCTTTGGTTGCGACCTTAACTACCTGGGAGTCGTCCCCCTTACGTGAGCATGTGCAAGCGGAGTATCATGGGACTGCACTGATCCTGCTAGCAAAGCTTCGCAATTCCGGCCTCCTGAAGTAATCAAAACCTACGCCGTCAATCTAGATTGTTGCGGCAACCTTTGCCGCCTTTGCGGCGATCCAATCTATGGCCGGATCGGGCGCGGCACCGGCCAGACGCGCAAGGCCGATGGACCATATTGGGACCGGGGCCGGCTGCGGATGAATGGCGATGGCTGCGGCGTCGGCGAGCCGCCGCGCCACGCGCTCGGCCAGCAGGGCGACGAGGTCTGTCGCCCCCACGATAAAGGGCGCCGCCAGAAAATTCGGAACGGTCATGACGACGCGCCGGGAAAGGCCGGCCTCGCCAAGGCGCTCGTCAAGACTGCCAGTTGCATCGCCGCCTAGCGAGACCAGCAGATGGTCGAGCCCTGCGAGCGTCTTCAGTGACATCTCGGCGGCTAGGGCCGGGTGGCCTTTTCGGGCCACCAGCACCAGATGCTCGGTGAAGAGGGGCGTCAGGACCAAGCCATTCGGCGCCGCAGCGAGCGGACCGATCACCAGATCAATGTCGCGGCGCCTCAGATCGCCAAGCAGGGCCTCCCGGCTGGTCGACCGCCGACGAATATCGAGTCCGGGCGCGGAGGCGCGCACCTCGGCCATCAAGGCCGGCATCAGCACCAAATCCGCATAGTCCGAGGCCCCGATCGACACCGAGCGAACCGCCCGGGCGGGATCAAAGGCGAGGGTGCTGGCATCGGCCAGCGCGGTGCGCACAGCCGCCAGTGCATGACCGATCGGCGCATCCAGAGCTTCCGCCCGCGGCGTTGGCCTGATCCCCTCGGCATGCCTCACGAAAAGCGGGTCGCCCAACAGGTGGCGCAGCCGGGACAGGGCATGGCTCACCGCTGGCTGGGTCAAGCCGAGAGTCTCGCCCGAGCGGCCGACGTGCCGTTGCCGCATGAGGGTCTCAAATACTACCAGCAGGTTGAGGTCGACGCGGCGTAGATCGATTTCGTGCATATAGCTTTATTACAATAATCAATTGGATTTATGAAGTGGTCTTCGACACAATGGCCGGAGTTGAAACACGCAGCGCAGCGAAGGCGATGATTTCGGTTCCAGGAGAGCACATGCTAACCGCCCTATATACGATCACCATCATCAACGTCCTCGGCGCCGCCTTCTTTGCTATCGCCGGCCTAGTGAGGCCAACCTTGGTTGCCCCCGGGCCACAAACGGAATCCAGCCGGATCTTTGCCCTTTATACCTTCGCCCGCACCATACCGATCGCCATCGTCACCATCGCTGCTGCGGTATGGGCTCCTTTTGTGATGCTTTGGCTCAGTGCGCTGTCCGCGCTGCTCCAATTGTTGGACGGCTATGTCGGGACGCAATTACGGAACGCCCGCACGACGTGGGGTCCTCTTTTTCTTGGGGTAGTTCAATCCGCATTGCTTGCCTGGGTCGTCTTCAACATGTCTTGAGACTAATTCTTCACCTAAAACGTCTTCGGTAAAACAACCGACTGCCACCTTCGCAAGCAATTTGGAGGTCCTGAGCCTAGCTCAGGGGAGCGCGCGTTGGCGGCCACCGCTTTTTTATGGGTTCACATCAACCCGCCCACGCGAAGCTGAGCCTCGCCGATGCGCTGCGCGTCGCCCGTCTCGCGGCGTCTGACCAAACCAGGCAGCATTTCACCGCCGGCCTTGTTCTACGGCGTCTGCGCCTCGGAG
This sequence comes from Mesorhizobium sp. 43Arga, assembly GCF_053714255.1. NCBI lineage: Bacteria > Pseudomonadati > Pseudomonadota > Alphaproteobacteria > Hyphomicrobiales > Phyllobacteriaceae > Mesorhizobium > Mesorhizobium sp. 43Arga. The sequence goes on along the minus strand of NZ_JBSKBO010000022.1, from coordinate 12,820 downwards.
GCTTATCGGCGGCGACCCGGGACACCAAGCCAGCGGCGTGGTCGAGTGCGCCTCATAGGTGCGCTCTTCCGCCGGCTGCTTACGAAGGGTCCCCATCGTTGCCCCGACCCTTTCTGGCGCGTCCTGCGCGGATCGCCGAAATGCGGCTGTCGATTTCGTCGCCCGACAGGTCCTCGAGCAGTTTCAGGATCGTGCCGCCACGACCGCCGTCGAGGAGTACTGCGCGTTTGCCGTGGTGCTCGACGGGCCATGCGTCGGGATTGATTTCACCGGCAATTCCCTTGAAGTCAGGATGGGTCGCGTTCCAGACCGCCTCGAGCTTTTCCTCTCGGGTCATGCTGTCCGTCGCGCCCGTCTCGTGGGCGATGATGGCGGCACGCATCTTGTCTGGAGATTGCCGATCCGTGAGGTCGCAAAAGCCGTGATACCAGCGTTCGCGGCCGCGGATCCTGATCGCGAGAAAAACGCTGGTGACGTTGCCGGCCTTAAACTCCGACATGCCGAACATGCCGGTCCTCTGGAAGAGCGGCGGCAGGAGTCCAAGCATGAAGTGATATAGGGCCGCCTCGATCTCGAACCACTCCCCTGAGTAGGGCGTGCCGGAAGAAGGATCGAGGTCGGGGTTGTCGTTGTGATGGTTGAACAACTGGAACATCCGCTCGCGCGTGGCAACGCCGCCGAGCACTTTCCTGAAGGGTGGATGTGCGGTCATGGGGGTTCTCCTGAACGCAGGTCGATCACACGCGGCACGAACCGCGTCGTCGCAATCGCGTGGTGGTGATGGTGGCTGTCGCCTCGCCGACCCGGTGGCGTCATGAGCAGCGGCGATCATAGGGTTGCGGGGTTTAAGCGGCGCGTTGTTCGGAGGAACGGGAAGCATTCCGGCTGATACCAGTGACGGCGCGGACGGCGGCGGCGAGCGCCGGAATGTCATCGAGCATGGCGAGCGCGACGAAGTGGTTGGCTCCGGCGGTATAGTCCTTGCGGCCCCTGCAGGTGCGGATCAGGATGCCGTGTCCGGAGCAAAGCCCGAACTGGCCGACCTGGATGTAGGCACGGTCATGGTGCAAGGTAATTTCACCGGAGACGGCTATGCCCGCCTTGTTTGAGCGCAGATCATAGCTGCCCGGGGGCAGCGCAAGCTCGACAACGAGCTTCTTCAGTCGTGAGCGGGCCGTCATGTGAAAACGTCTCTTATGCTGCTCGTCATAGGAGCAGCTTCTGTTCCAGTCGAACATGTCGATCTCCATGAAGCGAAAAAGGCCCGGCGATCGCTCGCGACCCCGGGCCCGTCATCGGTTTTTTATGCGGTGAAACGATCAGGCGGCCGTGCGCCCCTCGATGACGGCGGCGCCGACCTCGTCGGCGGAGACCTCCTCGAGATAGGCGCGGCCATATGAGTTGCCGGCAAGCCGCGCTCGGCGCCTCGCGGTTCTTGGCGACATGCAGGAGTTCCGGGCTGTCCCCGAGTGCCTGCGGCACGCGGACCATGCCGATCGTGGGACGATCGACGATCTCGAAACGCAGGTCGCTCTCGACGGACCAGGTGCGTCTGACCGAGACGACGATGATGCCACCCTGCCCGAAATCGCCCTCATGGGTGAAGCTGGCCGGCGAGGTATAGGTCGTGCGCGTTCGCGGCGGTTCCTTCCTGACCAGACGACCGACGCCATTGCGGCTTTCCCAGGCCGCGAGCTTTTTTGTGAAGCGCGACGGCGGTTTCGCCGCGCCGTCCGAGTAGCGGATGACGCTCCCCAAAGGGGCGGATTGGTAGACGATATGTGCGGGCATGCGAATTTCTCCATCTTGGAAAACAGAAATGGGCCCGGCTGATGTGCCGGGCCCGGTACGAAGCGGGAGGGCCTATTCGGCGGCCTGGAGCTGGTCCGTCTCGTCGCCGTCGATAGTCACCGGCTCATCAGAGGACGGATCTGCATCGTCGGCGAGAAAGGCCGGCAGCTCGGTGGCATCGCCTTCGAGCGCCGCCTCGTCCGGCACCTCGCCGGCGACGGCTTCGCCAGCATCGGCAGCCACCTCGTCGACGTCGAGGCGGAGCGGCTCGGGCAGCCAGTTCGATCCTTCGAGAAGACGGGCGGCTTCACGCGCCATGATGTCCTTTTTCATGTGATCGATCAGCTGCGCGGAGTCCGCGCCACGGGCTTCCCGGACAGCCTGCAGGATCCGGGCCTTGGCGAGGCGACCGAGGAACTCGACCCTGGGCGTCCAGCCGGCGTCGACCATGTCGAACTTGAGCGAGTTGGCCAGCACGTCTGCATGCGCGAGCGCCTTCGCCCTTCTGTTCCATGGTTCGACCACCGCATTGAGGGTCAACGAGACGCAGTGCGCGAACAGCGCCTTGCGGCTTGCCTCGTCGAGGCCGAGAAGGAAGTCCCACAGGCCATCCGCCTCATCGGGAAGATCGCGGTCCCAGGCTTCGTGCCGCTCGGCGATCTCCTTGGCCCAGGACGTCTCGGCAAGACCGTCGACCTGGCTGAAGCTGCCGCTCTTCAGGCTGATTTCGAGGCAGGTGTCCGGCGCGAAGCGATAGAATACCTGCAGCACAACGGCGTGGAGTGCCGCGATGAACGCGATGTCGACGTCACCGGCGAGCGCGTTGCGCAGCGCCAGAGTGCGCTGCGCGGTCAGGTCGAAGACGAGCCGATCGGGCAGCGGCTTGATGCCATCCTCCTCGCCGTCGTCGCCAGTGCTGTCATTCACCGGCTTGCCGTTGACGACAACACCATTAGACCGGGCTTCGCCCTCGGCATCCCCTTCGTTGCCTCCATCGACGTCGCCAGTCTCGGAGCAAGGCTCGTCCTCGGACCGCACGAAACCGGCCTCGACATGGAGCTCGCCGTTCGCGGCGAGCGTCACGAAGACACCGGCAATGGCCTTCTGAGCTGGGTCGTAGCTTTGAGGACGATCGTCGATCGCATCGAGCGCGGCGCCCAGCTGATCGAGCTTCGCCTCGATTGCTTCGTCGGCGTCCTTGGCCGCGGCATAGTCCGCATCGAGCTTGTCGTATTCGGCCTTCAGCGCGTCGTAGCGTTCGATCTCCTCGGCGCTGAGCTCCTGGGCCTCGGCAAAGATGCGTCGCATGCCGGAGGTGTGGCCATAGGGGAAACTGATCGCCGCCTCGACCCATTTCCAGCCTTCGGCACGGATCGTCTCGGCGTCGGCCTTCAGCCTGTCGAAGACAAGCTGCTCGAGAAGTGCTGCATCCTGGAACCAGCCGCCGGAATCCTGCTCGAACAGGTCGCGAAGGATGACGCCGCCGGCGGCCTCATAGGCTTCCGCGCCGACATAAACCGCCCGGCGGTCATCGGCGCGAACCGTGGTTTCAGTCAGCAGGCGCCTGATGTAGTAGGGCTCCTGCGTGTGCGAGCCGGAGATCCGTTCCCAGACCTGCTCCTGGCGCGCGTGGTCGTCCGAGATCGAGAACGCCATGATCTGTTCGAGCCGGATTTCGTCGTTTTCGTAAAGACTGAGCAGTTTTGGCGACACCGATGCCAGCCGCAGGCGCTGCTTCACCGTCGCCGGCGACACGAAGAAGCGGGCGCCGATCTCGTCGGGATCGAGGCCCTGATCGCTGAGCGCCTGGAAGGCCCGGAACTGGTCGAGCGGATGCAGGTCGGCGCGGCGCAGGTTTTCGGCAAGCGAGTCTTCTTCGGCCGAGGTTTCCTGCCTGCGGTTTACGACACAGGGGATCGGCTCATTCTTCGCCAGGCGCTTCTGCTTGATGAGTATGCCGAGTGCGAGATAACGCCGGCCGCCGGCGGGCACCTCGAACGTGCCGGTCTCCTCGCCCTCGCCGTCGAGTACGGGACGGACGTTCAAGCTCTGGATCAGCTTTCGCCGTCCGATGTCTTCGGCGAGCTGCTCAATCGACAAGCCGTCCTTGATGCGCCGGACATTCTTCTGTGACAGCACCAGGTTGTCATAAGGGATGTTCTCCGCGGCGTTCATCGCGATCTTCTGAATGGCGTTCTTTGCCATGGTCAGTTCTCCGTGACGGGCGGCCCGGGGCCTCTCCCCGAACCTCCAAGCCCGTCAGGAATCCTCCCCTCCCCCCTCTGCCTCCAGGCCTCACGCCAGCGCGATCCGCCTGCCGCAACGATTGATGGGTGGGATAAGGAGCGCTGCTCTGGTTCGGCTCGCGGATTTCAAGGCGACCGAGCCGCCGAGGGCCTCCAAAACGTTGGCGTGGTCCATCGGCATATGGATCAGTGCCTGCCGGTCGACGGTGAAGCTCCATTAGTTTGTGACGACAGGGCGGGCGAAAGCCATTGGTCCGGCTGTGACTCGTTACTGAAAAAGAAAAAGCGCCGTCCTCGTGCGTTTGAGGACGGCGCTGGCTTGGCGGAGATCACAGACATAAGGCCAGCGACCGGGGGTCCTTCCACGCCGGCATCGGAAGGATCAGGCGGCGAAGTCGAGAAGCTTCTTGGCCTTGCCTTCCATGTCCAGGCGAACATCCTGATGCGCCTTGTCGCGCGCGATCCGCGTGATGCCCTGTACGAAATCGAAAATCGATGCTGGCGGCCGGCCTTCCTCGAGCAGCACAGTATCGATGATCTTTGTGGTCTCGGACTTTGAAAAGCCTCGCTTGCGCAGGAAGCTCTGGCGATCTTCGTCATCCCGAGCGACGATCCGTTGCCGCGCTGCTTTAATGCCGTTGACGAACGGCATGGGCGAGGAATCGGCGAACTGGATCAGCGCCGGCTCGGCTTCCAGGGCGAACCGCGAGGCGGCATACTTTGAATGGCGGATGGTGATTTCCTCGAAATCTTCAACGCCCCACAGATTGCGGTTCTGACACACGGCGCGCAGATAGAAGCTGGCGATCCCGAGGGTGCGGGCTCCAACTTCGGAATTCCAGCAGTAGAAACCGCGAAAATAGAGATCCGGTTCCCCATTCGGCAGCCGCCCGGCCTCGATCGGGTTCAAATCATCGACGAGGAACAAAAAGACATCGCGATCAGACGCGTAGAGCGTCGTGGTGCCGCTGGAGATGTCGACGTTCGGATTGTAGATCCCCGTCGACCAGTCGAGCACACCTGGCACCTTCCAGCGGGTGTCGCCGGTGCCGTTGCCGGCGATCTTCTGCACGGCCTCGATCAGTTCTGAGTCAAATATTCTACCGTAGTCGGGGCCTGTTACCGCTCGCAGCTCGAGGCGTCCGTTCTCGATTTCCAGCGTCTTCACCTGCTCGGCGCGATGGCTAAGGAGACCGTGCTGGAGATTGATCGCCGCGAGCGGAGCCGGAAGCTGACGCAGGTAGGTGGCCGGCGCGCCGACCAGACCGGCGAGTTGGCCAAAACTCCAATGTGTGGGTGCCACGGGGGCAGGCGCATCAGGCAGCACTAGCCTCAAGCGCTCCGGGTCGTCGCGGCTGGCCTCGACGCGGATTAGCTCACTTTCGACGATGCGCGTCTTGCTGCGTTCAGACCGCCGCTTCACCGAATTGTGGAGATCGGTGAGAGACAGGTATCGCTCATCCGCCGGGCGGTTGAACCACTCCGACGATACCCGGCCGATACGCTGGCCGCGACTGACATCGACCTTGTAACCTCCACGTTCGCTGCGCGTGGGCGTGGTAATTTCTATCTGTGTCATGGCTTAGCTCCGCGGCGGGCGCCGAGAGCCTCTCTCCCGGACCTCCGCCCGCCACCGCAAGCCCGCTCACCTCTACCTCTGTTGACGTCCGCGCCCCGCTAGAAGCGCAGCGGCAACGCCCCCCGCAGGGCGGCACCCGAGGAGGGAACGCTCGTCCTTAATGGAAGCTCGCGTGGGGCCAAGTGAGACGAATGTGCAAGGCCTCTTCGGGCCGCTTTCAATCCATGTATGAATTGACCCAACGTCATGATACGCAAAGACCGTAGCGAGGCGGGATTGAAAGTATAATTGCATGTCGAGCAGGTTCGTCCGGCCCGTGGTGGTGCAAGTTGGCCGACATGACCGTGAGCGCGTCATACTCGATGTGAACGATGCGGCTACGCTCCTGCTGCGCAGTTTCCCTGATCAGACGAATAAGCGAAAACTGGCTATGGATGCATGTCTTCAGGTTCTGCGTGGTGAAGCTCGGCCACCAGTTGCCAGACGAGCTTTCGTAGTAGCGGCTTTAGAGGCGAAAATCCTACGCAGCGACTGAGTTCCAAGTGAATCCTAGCTGCCTTCCAACGTGACCGTGAACCGAGCTTGACGCCGTCGCAGCGACACCTCGACTAGTGAAGCCGATAGCTAGCATCGAGCCTGGCCCTCCGAAGGCAGAGGTCACAGGTTCGAATCCTCTCAGGTGCGCCAGATACCGCCGTTTGCCGCCGTGCATACGCGTCGGCCGTATTGGCTACGATCAACGAAAAACTAGAATCTCATAATCGTAGGTGGGCCGGTGTTCGGCGGCGGAAAGTTCGAATCGTGCGGTGGAACGTCGGCTTAGCGCACAATTCAGGTCATTTGGCAGTGCTCAGCCGCACCCCCAAGAGCTGCCGTTCGTTCAAGGAACGCGGCGACGCCGTTCGGTGGATACCGGCCCGGCTGCGAGAAACATGTTAGTGGCCGCTCGTTAACGGTCAGGGGGCCATGACAATCACTCAAATGTGTGCGTGAACATGTCGATGAAGGCTCGCACCCTACTGCTGGCAAGACGGGACGATGCATGAAGCGCCCAAAACTCTAGCCGCTCGCCGACGAGCGTGCCCCAGAGCGCCAAGCGGCCTGTCTCGATTTCATCGCGCACAAAAAAGCTTGGGAAAAGCCTTGCGCAGCTCGCCGAAGTCGGACAGGCCGGCCTCGTTGAGCACGATGATCTCGCCGTCAACGATGGCGCGTTCCGCTCCAAGGAACTTCGCCTCTTGCATCAGGTCGCGATACTTGGCCGTCCAGTCATGGCCTTTGCGGGTGTAGATGCGTGTCCCGTCTTCGTCGATGATCAGTTGCGAGCGATAACCGTCGAACTTCACTTCGTGAATCCAGCCATCGCCTTCCGGGGGCTGGTCAACAGGGTCGGCATCAAGGGCGCGACAAACTTAGATGCATGCACGCAGACCGCCGTTAAATAAGATTGAGGTCCCAGCGGACTAACTTCGACATCCCGACGAGATGGAGGACGCTGAGGTTTCCAAAACCTGAAATCCCAGCCCGAATGCAACAAAGCGAGGGTAATCCACGTTCCGCATCGAATTGGACGCTCAGGAGCGCGAGAGTGCCAAAATACCATGTCGAGGAAATGGACGGCGATGCCGTCACGGCCACCCATGTCGTCAATGCCACCACACCCTTGAAGGCCGCTCGGGAAGCAACCGAACGCGAAGTCACCTTGCATACCAGTGAGCCTATATGGATCCGCGTTACTGACGAACAGCGTGGCCATGTCTTCAAATACAGTTTCAGTCTCTAGTGCAGGAGTTCATTCGCGATGACAAAGCTATCCGACCTTGGCCCTCCAATTCGCGGCAAGCCGCGCGGCGATGCCAAAGGGAACGGCCACGACCGTTTCTACCGCTGCGCAACTTGTGGCCAGAAAGTAGACATGCGCGATTTCCGTCAGGTGATGTGGCACGAGAGGCCGCGCCATGAACCACTGGAACCGGAAGGCGGTGCGGACATAATCCCGTTCCCAGAACGCCTGAGATAGGCTTCGCTCCAGCACGAGCCAGGAGAGCGGTGGGTCAGATTCAAATTAGGCGAGCTTCTCAATGCGGCCCTTTTCGAGACGAAAAATCCCATCGGTGCCGCCTTGGCGCTCGAAATCTGTCTGGATTTCGTCCCATGTACCAAGATACTGACCGCAATCGTCGCATCGGATCGGCGTTAAGGGCCGGGCGTCTTTCGGAATCCTAAGACGAATGGTGCCGCAATAGGGGCACTCCAACCGGTGGTCCAGATACCCGCCTGCCATAGTCACTTTCAACGCACATCCCTCTCGTCGGTAATCGAGACGCGCCCCACTCTGCCTCAGACAGGCGGTACGCCGCGACCCGCACCACCTTGGCGGGGCGATGCGGGGCCGGCCAAGGGCTCATTCCCTTGGCCGCAGCGGAGGGGGTTGCTGCGAGATTCCAACCAGCTGAAGCATATCAGGTTCCGCTGATGCACAAAAATGCCCGCCACATTTCGGCGGCGGGCAAGTCTGGAGTGGTGCTGGGCAAAGGGCGACGTGGGCACTAAGAGGGGATGAATGAGTGACGCGGCAACCATCATTTGACAACCTCACTCGCTCGCGCCTGCGATGGTGTCACACCCCGGTATTTCTTCATCACGGTGGTAAAATGGCTCTGGCTTGAAAATCCGGCCAAATGGGCGACTTCTGCGATCGACATGCCGCGGGCGAGAAGCAGACTTTCGGCGTAGTCCAGCCGTTGATCGAGAACGTACCTGTGTGGTGGAACCCCGAACGTCTTGGAGAAGGCGCGTATAAAATGCGAGGTCGATAGTCCGGATAAGGCGGCGATCTCGGCAACCGCCAGCTTGCGCGAAAAGTTCTCCTGGAGGAACGACTGCACGCTACGTGTACTGCTGGCGCAGAGCCCACCTTTCACATTCAGGTTCGGTGCCCGTCCCGCGTAAACATGGCCGTGCCTCATCTTCCAACCTCTGGCCATGCCCCATACGAAATTCAACGCTGAGCTGCTCTTGCCGTTCCTCAAGAGACGATTCGGATTGATCGAACTGCCATTCGCATCGCGGCCGGCGCCAAGCATCAAGGTCTTGAAACGCGAAAAGCCCGCCAGTGCAGGTGCAGTGACGGGCCTTTTGTTTGTCTGCCCGGTTGAGGGAGCGTCCGAGCATTTCCAACAAAAGCCCGCCACTCGGGAGAGCAGCGGGCAAGAGACAGAAGTGCCGGGATCAACCCGCAAGGGTCAACGACCGGCGCTGGGGCTGCCACGCACGGCGGACCTATGTCTCGTCGAAACGGCCTTCGCGGGTAGGATGGCGGGCAATGGCGGCTTCCTCTTCATCGTCAGGCAATGCTTCGTCGCTATTCTGGTAAGCATTGTCATCGTCTTCCTCGACAACCTCGCCGTCCTTTTCGACGCCGGCATTCGCTTCAGCTGTTCCTAGATTTTCCCCCGGTTCGGACTCGATGCCTATCGTCTCGCCCTCACCATGGACCTGATCACGATCCCAATCGTTTGTTTTGTCGGGAGTTTTGACAGCAGCCTCTCGGGTTTCCCTGGCCTTGTCCTTGCGTGGTTCTGTTCCTGACATGTCGTGGGATGATTTTGGCTGCATGGCGTGGTTCTCCTTTCGAACCAAACACCTTCGGACATGCTAGGTTCCTTAACCGCCGCGCAGCACCCGCCAGATATCGCAACAATTCTCCGGATCCTGCGCGGGATCGCGAAAATCCCAGCTCAGCTCAAGCTCGGCGAACTAACTTCTCGCAGGTCTCGCAGGCCCAACTCGACGGCGTCGCCCTGCGGCTCAATCAGCGCCCCCGAAAAACCCTGGACTTCGAAACGCCCGCCGATAGGCTACAGAAGGTGTTGCAGTGACCGGTTGAACCCACCGCCTCATGTCGGTCATTCCGTCGAATATTGCCTCCCACAGCGGACATCGCGGGCTGAGGACTAACCGCGAATTCGAGCAGCGCCCTTAGCAATTCGGCCAGCTTGTCGCGTCGATCTACGAGTTTGTTCTTGACCGGGTCCAATCCGATTTGTTCCTGTATTGTCGCCAAAATTTGAGCCGCCTTGCCTCAGCGTCCTCCATCTCGTCGGGATGTCGAAGTTAGTCCGCAGGGACCCAAGCAAGCGATAACGACTGACCGTCCCAATCATCATGAAGTCCCTATTGCGAAACTGCGCAAGGCTGGCATAGTCGGGGTCGTAACCGGCAGTCCAAGGACATGAGCCGTGGACGCGGTGCTACGTTAGGTGGGGTTGGTCGAGGACTTGGTCGAACTTCAACAGAGCCGTCCGCGGGATAGAGCCATGCAGCACGAGCCATGAGTGATGCGGCCATGGGGCGAGGCCAGCGTGAGCCAGCCGACGGCGATGTTGTCCGCGAGCAGGCCGTCCTCTTTCGCCTCACCGACCGACTTTATCGAGCCAACGGCCTTGGCGAGATCTACGATGCAGCGCTGGACGCCATATGCGACGCCCTCGGTTCATCGCGCGCCTCGATCCTGAGATTTGACAACCACGGCGTCATGAGCTTTGTGGCGTGGCGCTCACTCTCTGAACAATACCGCAATGCAGTTAACGGCCACACGCCGTGGACAAGTGGTGAGCGCAACGCCCAGCCCATCTTTGTCGAGGATATTCGTTTCAGCGATGAATCTCAGCAACTCATCGATACGGTCCTTGGCCAAGGAATTGAAGCGCTAGCCTTTATCCCGCTTGCCAGCTCCCGCGAGCTCATCGGCAAGTTCATGGTCTACTATCCAGCACCCCACCGCTTCACCGATCGTGAACGCGAACTTGCATTGACCATCGCCCGCCAGCTCGGGTTTGCGATCGAACGGGACAGCGCGGAAACGACCGCAGCGCGACTGAGCGCGCTCGTCGAGTCCTCGGATGATGCAATCATCGCGACCGATATGGAAGGCATCGTCACGAACTGGAACAGCGGCGCCGAGCGTCTCTACGGTTACTGCCGCAAGGAAATTGTCGGACGTCCGCTCATGTTGCTGATACCACCCTATCGCCAGAATGAGGAGCGGGAGATTGTGGCGCGCATTCGCAATGGAGAGCATGTCGAGCATTTCGAGACTGTTCGCCTGCGCAAGGATGGCAGCAGCATTCCCATCTCTTTGACCGTTTCCCCAATCGCGGATGCGTCTGGCGCAATTGTCGGTGCCTCCAAGATCGCCCGTGACATTTCCGAGCGGCTGCGCGCGCAAGAGCAGCGGGAGCTGCTGCTTCGCGAGATGGATCACCGCGTGAAGAATCTCTTTGCCATCACAAGAACCATCATCAATTTGAGCGCGTCAGCCGCTGAAACGCCGGCCGTGCTGGCTTCCACCGTTTCTGACCGGCTCGGCGCCCTCGCGCGGGCGCATGCGCTGACGTTGCTGCCCTCGACTGGCCCCTCTGTTCAGGTCACGACGAACCTACATGCATTGATCGCCGCAATCCTCGCGCCATACCGCAATGGAACTGACGGGCATCCCCGCTTCGCGGTCAGTGGCATCGATATGCCAGTGCCTCCAGCGATGATCACGCCGCTTTCTCTCCTGCTACACGAACTCGCCACCAACGCTGCCAAACATGGCAGCCTCTCCGTGGCCGCCGGTTCGATAGAGATCGCTTGCTCCAATAGGGACGGTAAGGTGACTGTCCAGTGGAGAGAGGTAGGGGGACCACCTCCGGTCGCAAGCGGAGACGAAGGTTTCGGGAGCCGCTTGATCCGCGCCGCCGCGAGTGAGCTTGGCGGAGTCGTGCGAGATTGGGACCCCACCGGAGTTGTCCTTGAGATCACGATCGATATTCAAAGATTCTCGGACCGATGCCCGAGCCGCTTGCCAGGCGCAGCAGCCCCTCGCTCTGAAAATCTTCCCAGCGATCCGAGCGCGACTCCGTATTGGCGCTGATGGATAGTTAGCCAGCACTGTCTCCTGCCGGATAAGATGCGTCGCGCGGACCGGAATAATGAACAGAATAGTGTTGCCGAATCTCATTTTTTGCCCCATTTTCCCTTAGATGGCGACGTTTATTTCACATCCTGACTGTTGGTCAGGGCGTCAACGAACCTGGCGACGTATCATGCTGATATGAGTCAGCGCTCTGGGGATGGGGTTTGTCATGATGTTGGCGAGTAGGATTTTTGGAGTGCTCTATGCATTGGTGGGCATCGTAGGCCTACTGGCTACGGCATATGCCTCTACGGTGGTGCATGAGTCAAAGGGTTCATCTCGTTAGCCGGCAGCGCTTTGAACCTGATGGCGTGGGGCGCTCTTCTTTATTGCGCGGGCTTGGCGATCGAGACTCGAGGCAATCCGCGCATTTCTTGGCACTGCTCGCCCTGCTCTGCCCGCAGAAGGTGAAGATACCTCCACTACCCAGCCGTAGGGGGGCGCACCGGCCCTGTGCCGTTCCATCTGATGAACGGCGCGTCGCATCCAATCGTTAGCGGCCACTTATGAGCACGCGCGGCCGTTCCCTTCGCGCGACCCATTTCCCTGTTTTTGTTCGTTGATCTCGCCATGTACACTCGCATGGCGGCTACACCTGCAAACCTCAACTCCGACTAGTGACTTCATGACCTCCACTATCGAAGAGCGACGCGCATGTGCGCACGAAATCCTTTGGGGTCAGATCGCAGCCGTCTTCCTCATCGTATTCGCCACGACATGGGCGACGACGCAATGAACGAGCTCGGCTTCCAACCGCAACTCGGCGCGCCGTGGTTCGAACTGGCGAGCGATCCAGTACACGCGTCCGCGTTCGTTCGCTCTCGTACAGAGCACCTATGTTGTGGCGATTCCCGTCGACGATCAATGATTCTGTCAAAGAGTGGCTGTATTTGATTGTGCGCTAATATGCGTTTTCAGCTAGGCAGGAATGGGGCTATCGAATCAGACGAAGGAAATTGGATGGCTACTCTCCATTTTGCATCGGGCGGATCAGCGACGGACGTCGCACCCGCCGGATTCAATCTTGTCGACGTTTCATCCGTGGACGAACTCAACGCATTGCCGGCTGGCACGAAAGGTCTGGTCTGGCTCGATGAAGCCAATGGCGCAACCTCGTCTTTCATTCAGAAGGTCACGCCCTTCATCGGCAATCCGAACGTGTTCGGCTTCTTCCTCGTCGACGAGCCCGATCCGACGGGCAAATGGGGAACCTTTGCCACAGCCGACAATCTGAAGGCGGAA
>NZ_JBSKBO010000021.1:0-43580 GCF_053714255.1 Mesorhizobium sp. 43Arga | reverse complement strand
AGACTGGGCGTGACTTTGTTCCACCGCTATCCGGGCGGGGTCAGGGTGACGGCCGCCGGCGACTGTTTCCTGACCAAAATACGACGCATTCTGAAAGATCTGGACGACACGCTTCAGGGGCTTGAATCAGCGGGCCACGGCGATAGCCAGCCGCTGTCGATCGGATCGGACAGACTGCCTTGCCATTGCGGGCTTCTCAGTGCTGTTGTTGCCTCCTTGGGCAAAGATCCCAACTTGCTCGCGTTTCTACGCAAGCATCATTCCGAGCTCTGATGCTCCATCATGGTTCCGCGCGCGAAATGCGCTGTCTTTGATGTCGCGGCGGACCCAAGCGGCCGCTGGATCCGTGGCCATGAACGGAGACAACATGGGCGCAGCTACATCTGGCCGGATCTGCTTGCGGCCGGCTTGACGGCCGAAGATTTTGTGGCGTCCAGACTATGGGAACCATGTCTCAGGATCATTCATGGAGACGCTGAACCGAGCGGCGGCTGGAGAGCTGGTTTTCGGATGCAGGCGAAGTCCTGCATCTTGGGTACGCAGCCAGCGGGACAGCGCGAGGAATACCGCTCCCAACAAGATTCGCGCCGACGACGCTCCGTTTTCGAGAACCGATGCCGCGACTTTTACTCACCGGTTGTCGGGCGACCGGCCATCATTAAGGACGTCCCGCCTGAGCTCCGCGAAGGCATGCCTTTGCTGCTGCCTACAAGGCGGGCGGGATAGCATCCCATCCAACCCAGGATGGCTACGGCGCATAGACCCAGACTTCATTCGCGTTTACGCCGTCCTTGCGAGGCGCGTGCAGTCGCCAGAATTCGCCCAGTCAAGCTGACGTATCATCCCAGTTCATATTTCGTCTTCCGGGTGCGGTTTGGCTTCGCGAAAAACTTGTTGTGGAGCCAATCTTCTGAGCAAACCTGCTCACCCTTGTAGTTGGCCAGGGCCTGCAGCAATCGCTGTCCAATCCGCCGCTTCGTTTTTGGCGAGCCATTCTGCCAATCGGCAAGCGACTTCAGTGCCACTTCGATCAACTCGATCGCGCGATCCTTGTCGCCGCTTTCGTAAAAGTACTGACCGGCTGCCGGATAATATAGGAACTTGAAGGCGCCGCCGCCTGCCGGGGGATCCAGAGCCAGGATGTGTTCGGATAGCTGCTTGCCCATCGCGAAGCGCTCGGCAGACGGAATGTTTGAATAATCCTCCTCCGGATGGAAGAGTTGTTCCAGCGCCTGAGACAACCAATTCACGGAGTTTGTGTTGATCGCGTCGCGAACGAAGAGCTGCATGACCGGCAAGCCCGCCCGCATGTCGCGCATTTCGTGAAGCAGTAGATTCGCATGACAAGTGCGGATGTTGGGATCGTCCGGGAACAAGGCGATACCCTCTTCGATGGCCGAGAGCGCGGTGTGCCACTCCTGTTTCTTGAACGCCGCATAATATTTCTCCAAAATCGGCATTTTCACCGCTCGTTCGCGCATTCTGGCTCCCTCTCCGGTAATCCGCTTGGCATCACCGGCTTTCGCTTGCTTGCTGGTGCGCCAGGTGCCGTCGATCACTTTGGGCAAGACCTCAGCGAGTTTTATCGGATGACCGATAAAAGCGATGGCGCCGTCACGATCGACAACGAAAGAGGTCGGAATTTCGAGGGAGAAGCTGGGTTCCATCCAAAGCTTGTCCATTTCCCCTGAGAAGTCGAACGCTATCCGATAGTTCAGATACGAGCAGTTTCCGGTCAACCACGCGTCCAGCTTGGTACGCGCTTCGTCCGCGGTCGGAGCGTCTTCAGAAGTTGCGACTCCGACAACCTCAAGCCCGCGATCCTTGTATTTCTCCTGCAGCTCCGCCAGATGGGGCATTGCCGCCACGCATGGGCCACACCACGTCGCCCAAAATTCGACGATGTACAGTTTTCCAGGCTGGAAGGCGGTCAGCGGCTCGCCACGCAGCCAGCTCTGCACCTTGATGGCAGGGGCCGGGGACTCCATACGTAGCACCATGTCACTCTCCAAACTATTGCCACATGCGCAACTTTTTGTGCGAGCTTGTTTTTCCCGGGAAACGGAACACGCAAACGAAGCGCGTGGGCAGCCCTCCCTCAGTATTGCCGCTATTTAAGTCAAGCAAAGGCCGTGCCACCTCGCTCAGCGCCAGTAAGCCTACGACTTTGCTAAGGCCGTCTCATCGGCCAAGATCACCCTTTGTGGCAAAACCGACATGGCGTCTGTCGCTGTCGGATTTTGGACGGACACGTGTATAGCCACTCGCCGGCGGTCAAGATCGATGGTCGGCTCGTCGAGCCGCAGCACTTCGGCGCTGGTCGGAAGCACGCGCGCGATCTCCACGCCCTGTCTGCCCCGCGCAGGAACGGCCGATTTGTAAGACGTGAGCGCTCGACGTTTGACGGCGATTCCCGGCGTTGGGCCATTCATTGCTTCGACCGTTCGAGCAGTTGTACCGGATCCCGCTGGCTTCCGAACCGGTCGAGATTTCGCTGCCTGGATTGGGTTGACTCCACGCGCGCATTCCAGCGGAGGAAAGGAACGGATAGGTTCGATCTCAAAGCGCGGAAACCAGCAACCGCTGCTTGTCGCTGGAGCGACGTCGATCCTCAAGCTCGCTCGTCGTGGCCTCGAGCCATCACCATGGATAGCATGATGTTACGCCGCCCGTTCAAAGTTATCGCAGTCGCGCTCGCAAACAAGATCGTGCACATCATCTGGGCTCTTCTCGTTCGAGGCGATACCTATCGGGGGCGAAGATGATCGACCAGGCATACGAGCTTTCCGGCCGACCAGTCGGCGAGGCAGGGAAGGTGCCAATTGGGATGACCCGACGGGACGACATCCCGAAGCAAATCAGACCGCAAAATCGCAAGCGCGTTACAGCGCGAGAAGCTGATTAGGCGATTTGCTCCGCGGAACTCATCGTGGCCATGGCTGAAAGGCCAGAAAACGGGCCGGACATATGACTGCACCGTCCTTATTTGGTAAATGCACGAGGAAGATCTTGCCAAGCGGGCCGTTCCACATATGCGATTTTGGGTGGTTGCAATGGCATAACAGAAATGCTCGATGTGCCATCCCTTATGCAGATGACCTCCTTCACCCTCGATTGCGGACGCGCTACAATCAACCCGATCCAGCGGGTCAAAAAAGCTGCCCTGCCGGCGAGGAGGTACACCGGCAGGGCCGCGCCGCACAAACGCCCCGGTCGTTGGGCAACAGGACAGCGGCGGCAGAACTGATTTGGTTACCGCTTGCGATCGAAGTCTAAAGCATGCTTAGAATTTGACGGCTTCAAGTTTAGCAGTTTTCGGTCGGCTCGGCGCGAAATGCGCTGTCAACTCGTGTTCACCAATGGGACATCAATGGGCGACCAGTCCCAATGCCAGGCTGACTTCGAATGTTTGCTCCGTGGGGAAAGTTCATCCCAGGGCCTATCACGTTGATTACCCGGGACGGCGTCGAATCCGGGGCTCTCTTCCGTTGGCGCTCTGTTCATATCGCATTCTCGGCCTTCAGCGCGTGATAGGTCGTCTCGATCGATTTCGCGGTTGCGTCAACGATTATGTCGATCTCCTTTTTGGTGATGATCAAAGGCGGGGCAAAGCCGAGGATATCGCCCTGCGGCATGGCGCGGCCGATGACGCCGTTCTCGAACAGAGCAGCGGCGGCGCGAACGCCGACTTGAAGATCGGATTCAAACGGTATCCTCTGCTTTGGATCTCGCATCAGCTCTACCGCGGAGAGGACTCCGACACCACGAACCTCGCCGACGATGGGGTGTCCCGCCAGTTCGGCATTCATCCGGGCATGCCAATACGGTCCGACATCGCGGACATGCTCCAAGATATTTTTTTCCTTTAGGAGCCGAATATTCGCGAGCGCGGCCGCAGCGCAAAGGGTGTGACCCGAATATGTCCAGCCATGGCCGAGGGCGCCGTGCTTCTCTGTTCCTTGTTCCAAGACCGACCAGACGCGGTCACCAATAATTGACCCGGAGATGGGCAGGTAGGCGGAACTCAAACCCTTGGCGATGGTCACGAAGTCCGGCCGCATGCCATAGAGGTGGGAACCGAATTTCTCACCGGTTCGTCCAAACCCGCAGACCACTTCGTCGGCGATCAGAAGGATATCATACTTGTTGAGCACGCCTTGGATAGCAGTCCAATATCCTTTTGGGGGCGGAACGATGCCGCCTGTCCCAAGCACCGGCTCTCCGATAAAAGCTGCAACGGTCTCCGGGCCTTCAGCGAGGATAAGGGTTTCAAGTTCATCCGCGCAGCGTTTCGAGAACGCTTGCTCACTTTCGCCGTCATGCGCCTGGCGATAGTGGTGCGGCGTCGTGGTATGGCGTACCAAGTCCAGCGGCAGGTCGAAGAAATTATGAAAGAAGGCAAGGCCTGTCAGGCTCCCAGTGACCAGCCCAGACCCGTGATAACCGCGGTGTCGCGAGATGATCTTCTTCTTTTCAGGGCGGCCTAGAATGTTGTTGTAGTACCAGACCAGCTTGATGTTGGTTTCGTTGGCGTCGGAGCCCGAAAGGCCGAAAAAGACCCTGCGCATGTTCTGACCAAAATACTCGACCACGGCCTCTGCCAAGAGGGCGACTGGCTCTGTTCCTTGACTTGCATAGACATGGGCGAACGGCAATTCGTGTGCTTGCCTGGCAATGGCCTCGGCAATTTCCGTGCAGCCATATCCCATATTGACGCAGTAGAGCCCACCGAAACCGTCGAGGCTCTTTCGGCCTTCGGTATCCCAGATGTAGACGCCTTCCGCACCGGCCATGATCCGATTTGGGGTCTCGCCGCGGCTGTGCTTGGCCAGATGCGTAGACGGATGAAAGACGAAGCTTCGATCCTTCTCTCTGAGTTGCTCGGTTCCCAGATTGCTTAAGCGCATGGTCCCTCTCCTCGCCAAAGTTGGCGGACGGCACTCGGCCAGCCGCCTCTCTAGAAATAGCATACCGCAAACGTCGCTCGAGTTTCGCGGGAAGGCACGTCTGTAGCCGACGATTTCGCGGAATTGAGGTAAAACGCCGTGGAAAGGCTGCGGCGTTCACCGCGGCCTCAGTGCGGACAAGGGGATCGGCGAATTGGATTTCACCGGTTTGGTCACGACAAGACTATAATATTGATCGATTCCCAAGCCTGCCTGCAGCAATCCCTCCATGAAACCTTGATACGCAGCCATGGAAAGAGATGCGATGCGCATTAGATAATCTATCCGCCCGCCGATAGCCCAGCAGTCCAGGATTTCCGGATATTCTTGGATCGCAGTCTCGAAGTGTCTTTGGTCCTCGAGGCGATGCCTTTCCAATACGACCTCAACCATGACGAAGACCATGCCGCCGATGAGGGCCGGACTCAGTCGCGCGTGAAATCCCTCAATAATCCCTGCGACCTCAAGTGCACGGAGCCGCTCCGAGCAGGCCGACGCCGAAAGATGAACGCGTTTTGCAAGCTCGCTTTTTGAAATTCGGCCGTCTGACTGAATCTCTGAGAGAATGCGGAAGTCCCAAGCGTCCAGGCGCGCAGGATTGGGTTTCGACTTCATGACCTTCTGCTCTTAGCCGTTGTCGACAATGGAATTGACGCCAACCAACCGAGCTTGGTCGGAGGGCTCAAACGCCAATGTTGCGTGCGATGCTGTCCGCCGCCATGCGCTTGCGCCACTCAGAAGGCCCGGAATTGTGAATGGAGTTTCCCTCAACATCGACAGCCATGATGACAGGCATATCCTGCACCTCGAATTCATAGACTGCTTCCATGCCCAGGTCTTCAAAGCCAATTAGCCGCGCTGACTTGATCGATTTTGATATCAGGTAGGCAGCCCCCCCTACTGCTATGAGATAGGGGGTTTTGTGTCTCACAATCGACTCGATCGCCGTCCGCCCCCTCTCCGCTTTGCCCACCATTGCGAAAAGCCCGGTTTTCGTGAGCACCTTGTCCGTAAAATCGTCCAAGCGGCTGGAGGTTGTTGGGCCAGCCGGCCCGACGACCTCATCTCTCACCGCGCGGACGGGTCCAACGTAGTAGATAACGCGTCCCTGCAGATCGAACGGAAGCGGCTTGCCGGCGTCGATCAACTCGACCATTCGCATGTGGGCGGCGTCACGGCCTGTCAGCATCTTTCCGGACAGAAGGAGCGTTTCACCACAGCGCCACGATGCGGTCTCTTCCTTCGTCAGCGCATCGAGATCAACACGACGAACGCCGCCTGGAATCAATTCGTCGATTCCAATGTCGGGCCATTCGCGCAAGTCGGGCGGCTCCAGCCTGACTGGTCCAGAGCCATCCAAGGTAAACTTCAGGTGCCGGTTGGCAGCGCATTGCGGAATGAGCGCCACGGGCTTGGACGCCGCATGGGTAGGATAGGTCGCAACCTTGACATCGACGACTGTCGTCAAGCCACCAAGGCCCTGAGCGCCGATGCCCAGCGCGTTAATCCGTTCATAAAGTTCAATCCGCAGTGCCTCCTCCGCGCTCGACGCCCCCCTGGCGATCAGTTCCGCTATATCGACGGGCTCGTTCATTGCTTCCTTGGCAAGCAGCATCGCCTTTTCAGCGCTACCACCGATGCCAACGGAGATCAGGCCGGGCGGACACCACCCACTGCCAAGCGTCGAAACGGTATTGACCACCCAGTCGGAAACAGACCCGCTGGGGTTCAAGGTGGTAAAGCGTGCCTTATTCTCCGATCCGCCGCCTTTTGCGGCGATGGTGATCTCAATCTTGTTCCCTTGTACAAGGTCGACGTGGACGACCGCCGGCGTGTTGTCACGGGTGTTGACCCGTCCGGCCAGCGGATCGGCAACGATCGATGCCCGAAGGGGATTGTCCGGGTCGAGATAGGCCTGACGGACGCCCTCATTCACGAGGTCTGCGAAACCGACTGTTGACCTGATGCGGGCGTCCATGCCGACTTTTGCGAAGACCACTACAAGTCCGGTGTCCTGGCAGATCGGCCGCCGCCCGAAGGCCGCCATGCGGGAGTTCAGCAGAATCTGCCCGATGGCATTCTTCGCCGCCGGGCTCTGTTCGCGCGCATACGCCTGCGAAAGAGACCGGATATAATCTGGAGGATGGTAGTACGAGATGTACTGAAGGGCGTCTGCCACGCTCCTTGCGATGTCCTTGCCGGCGATGGTCCGTGTTCTATTTCCCACAGGATCTCATCCAAATGCGCCGAGGCCGTTGACCATTTTCAGGATTTGAAAGCTTCGCACCCCCTGCTCGCCGCCTTCATATCCATAGCCGCTTTGCTTGATACCCCCGTAAGGCGCGTCCGCGGAAACCCCTTTCAGGTAATTCACGCTGACAGCCCCTGCCGAAAGACTGTTGGTCAGCTTGCGTTGGGCATCAGCAGTGTTCGTGAAGAAGTAAGCTGCCAAGCCATACTCAGTGGCGTTGGCTTCCTGGATCGCCTCCTCGAGTGTGTCGAACGGCGCGACGGTGAGAATTGGCCCGAACGGCTCTTCGTGCAGCACGCTCGCTTCCTTCGGTACACCCGTCAGGATGGTTGGCGGCCAGAAAAAGCCCGGTCGGTCGAGGCGGGCGCCACCGGTCTCGATGCTGGCGCCGCGTTCGACCGCATCCTTGGTCAGGCGCTGCATGGCCTCGATTCGCCTCGCGTTCGCCATCGGACCCATGTCCGTTGCAGGATCGTCTGGTAGACCGATCCTGATGTTGCGAGCCGTTTCTGTCATGCGCGACAAGAATTCCTCATAGCGGGATCGGGCGACTAGAATCCTGCTCGGCGCATTGCAGCTCTGGCCCGCGCACTCGAACTTGTATTCCGAAATTGCCGGCACGGCCTTTTCCAGATCGGCGTCCTCGCACACAATAACCGGAGAGTGTCCACCTAGTTCAAGGATGCAGCGCTGCAAGTTATTCGCCGCTAGTGCGGCCAGCTGTTTTCCAACCGCCGTGGAGCCCGTGAAAGTCAACAGCTTCACGATTGGCGAACCGAGCAGATGCCGCGATATGTGCACCGGAACACCGAAGACAAGACTCACCACGCCGTGGGGGATGCCCGCTTGGCACAATGCTTCAACGATATAGACAGCCACGCTCGGTGTCTCTTCAGCCCCTTTGAGGATCACCGGGCAGCCTGCCGCCAGCGCGGGGGCGAGCTTGCGGGCGATGAGAACGGCCGGATAGTTCCAGGGCGTAAAGGCAGCGACGACGCCGAGCGGCTCCGGGACGATCATCCGGTTCGGCCCCATCGGAATAGGGGCCTGCAGCTCTTCGGCATGCCTGCCGTTCCATTCCAGCGTTTCGACGGCACGCGTGTACTCACCTCTCGCTTCGGCAATCGTCTTTCCTTGTTCGGCCGTCAGGTCCCTGGCTGCTGATTCAATCTTCGTTGCCAAGGTTCTTGCGGCTGCTACCAGGATCTCGCCACGTTCTTTTGCAGGCCGTGAAGACCACGCCTTGCTGGCGCGTTCTGCCGAAGCCAGGGCCTCATCCAGATCCGACACCGTCGCCGAGGCCACCGAGGCAAATACCTTCTCCGTTGCCGGATTAATCACCGGCAATGTGGCTCTGCTACCACCGGCCCGCCATTTGCCGTTGATGAAGAGCTCGTGGCTCCTGGCGTCGAACATCGCGTGCTCCACTTGTGTGAATTCCAGCCATGCGAGTGCCGTTCGACGTTGAAACCGGCAACTCGCTCGAGCCAGTGTCATCGCGACGGTCGCGGTGGGTCAAATATCGATTAGTGCCGAAATCCATCTGGAATCCAGATCGATCTAATCCGATGGCAAAAAAGGGCGTGTTTTATAGATCGACGGCTGTCAGGCCGCGTCAGGAGCCACGGCTGCCCAGCCCCGGCTCTCAATTAATTCTCTGGCGACCTTGGGGATGAGCTTGCGGACGGCGGAGACGGCCGCGGAACGCTCATCTTTAGGATTTACAGCAAGCACAACCGACCGGGTAATCACCGGATCGACGATCTTGACAGTCCGCACCAGCCCTTGAGAGGCTTCTTTCTGAACGGCAGACGGGGCGAGAATAGAATGGGCTTTTCCCTCTACGACCATGTTGATGATCGTTGAGAGCGAGTCCACTTCAAACTTGACATCCAAGGCGCAGCCGTGTTGTGCGACGACGTCAGCCACCGAGCGCCTGACGTTGTTATTGCGCATGGGAACCGCCAACGGGAACGCATGCAGGTCCGCCAGACATATCGACTCCTTGAAAGGCGGCTCACCTGACGGCACCACCAGACAGAGGTCTTCGCGCGCCAAGACTGTCATTCGCCCCACACTGTCCGCGGTGCGGTAGAGAACTGCCAGATTGAAGCGTCCAGCAGCCATCCACTCCTCTAGCGGTCCAGTCATGCCCTCGACCATCTTAAGGGAAACTTTGGGCAGTTCGTTTCTTACCGACTCAAGCAGGGGGCCGCTTAGGACTCGAGCAGCTCCAGACGGAATGCCAATAGTCACCTCCCCCGCCGGGGAAGCAACTGAGTTTGTCAATTCCACTTCGGTAAGTCGAATTTCCCTGAGAATCGCCCGCGCCCGATCGAGGAGTTTGGCTCCCGACGCCGTGACACTCACGCCGGTCCTATCGCGTATCAGCAACTGGGTGCCGAAACCTTCCTCCAGTTGGCGCACATGCAGGCTCAGCGCACTCTGGGCGACATTGAGGAAGCCGGCGGCCTTCGTAAAACTGCCTGCTTCAACCACGCCGACGAAGTATCTCAACTGCCTGATTTCCACGGGTACTCATCCGAGGGTGGACTCCAACTATGTAATCTATCTCGAAATGCGATGGCGCGACAGCAATAATTGTGCCACTGCAGAGACCCTCGGGCGGGCAATTGGACCGCGTGGTCTCGTGTCATCCCGTCCGGGCTCCTGAGTTGCTAAGGACACACACGCCCAGCTAGGCTTTCTGGCCTATGGCGATGATTTCAAGGGCCCTTCGAACGACCGGTGCATCGATCATCTTGCCGTCCAAGGCGAAAGCACCTGTGCCCTGCGCGGCGGCATCGTTTTCTGCCGCGACGACACGATGGGCCCACTCTAGTTCCTGTGCGCTTGGCGAAAAGGCCTCATTGAATATGGAAACCTGTGTAGGATGGATCGCCAAGGCTCCGGCAAAGCCAAGCCGCCGCGCATGCACCGCGGCTTCATGAAGCTTACGGGCGTCCGAGAACTCGCCCATACTTCCTATGAAGCCCAGCGGGAGCAAACCGGCCGCGCGGGCCGCAAACAGAACGGAAAGGTTCGGCGCCAGGAGAAGGTCGAACTCCGGGACCCCGCCAACCGCGGCACTGAAGTCTTCGGGACCAAGCGCCATTGCGACCATCCTGGGATGTGCCAACGCAATCGCCGGGAGCCTTTGCAAGGCGCCCGGGGTCTCGATCTGGGCAAGGAACCGGATGCGTCCCAGCGGAAGACTTCTTTCCCGTTCAAGTTCTGAAACTGCATTGGCGATCTCTAGTACCCACTCTGCCGAATCCGTCTTCGGAAGAACAAGCGCGTCAACACCCGCTATCACTGCTGCATCAAGATCGGCCGCCAAAGCGCGCAAACCATGATTAACGCGGACCAAAACAGATGCGCCTTTCCGGCTCACCTTGGCCACGCATTCAGGAAGCTGCCGCCGTGCTTCTCCCTTCTGATCCTGGGGAACGGAATCCTCGAGGTCGAGTATGACGCCATCCGCACCCCGCTCATGGGCCGTCTCCACAAAGCGCGGTACGTGAGTGGGTACGAAGAGCAGGGATCTCCAACGTGGTACAGACATCGCGGTTTCAACTGACGGAAGGGGGTCCGCGATCATGGAGTCACCTCTGCAATCAATCTTAGCGAGCCTGACGGCGGTGGGCTTGTTGGACGGCGGTGGGCTGGTTGGATGGCCGACGCGCTGAGATGATCCGAGGTACACAGGCTTTTCGCAAACGCAAGCGCACTCGCCATACTCAGACGCGCGCTCACGCTGACGCGGCTCTGTCGCGCAAAAGCCCCAGAACCTCCTCGCGGACAGCCTCAGTATGAGCGCCAAGAGCCGGAACTGGGCGGAGCGAGGGCTGCTCATAATTGAAAATTGCCGCCGGCGCGATCGTCTCGACGCTTCCTTCAGGCGTGCCAATCTCGACTCTACGGACATGTGGATGTTTTGAAACATCCGCCACTTCGCTCAGTCGGCCATATGCCAGTCCGGCCGCCTCAAGCTCCTGCATTGCTACCTGGCAGGATAGTTCAGAGAACCGCCGTTCAATGATCTTATCAAGTTGCGCACGGTGACTCAGGCGCTCCATATTATCGGCAAAACCAAGTGCGCGTGTAAGTTCCGGCTGCTTGAGGAACTTCTCGCAAAAACTCACCCATTCGCGGTCATTCTGAACCGAAAAGATGACGTCCTTCCCATCGGCACAACGATAGGCGCCATATGGCGCCAGAGACGGGTGTTTCACACCGGCGCGTTCCGTGTGGTAGTCGCTATAGTCGTTTTGCAGAACCGGAACATTCATCCAGTCAGCGACAGCATCGAACAGTGATACCTGAATGCTGGTCCCTTCGCCGGTGACCTCGCGGTGATACATCGCCTGAAGAATGGCGCTGTGCGCTGTCATGCCCGCTGAGATGTCACAGACCGAGACCCCGACACGCGCGGGCCCTAGTTGGTTGCCGGTGATCGCACATAGACCTGTTTCGGCCTGGACGATGAGATCATAGGCCTTCAAGTGTGAATAAGGCCCTTTGTCGCCGAAACCCGAGATGTCACAGGTTATCAGGCGCGGAAATCGGCGACGCAGGTCAGCAGACCCGAAGCCTAGTTTTTCGATGCTGCCCGGCTTCAGATTCTGGATAAAGACGTCAGCAGCGGCAATGAGCGTGTCGAGGACCTCGCGGTCCGCCTCCAACCTCAGGTCCAGACACACCGATTCCTTACCCCGATTAAGCCAGACGAAGTAAGCACTCTGCCCTCGGACCAACTTGTCATAGCCTCGGGCAAAGTCCCCTTCGGGCCGTTCGATCTTGATCACCCGGGCGCCTGCATCGGCAAGGCGAGACGATGCATACGGTGCAGCAACGGCCTGCTCCACGGCAACGACGGTGATTCCCTCAAGGCAGTTCTGCATGGCAATACACCGCCCTATTCATTCAACATTTTCGTTTTGAGCCCGACGACGGTTCAGCATCGCCAGCAACCGGTTCTGCTCGTTCCCGACGATGGAATATGCCTCGTCGACACCCATTCCGGGCTTCGCAAGCATCATGTCGGCCTGGGTTGCCACCGATACGTGGACAGAAGCCTGGGCGGAGAGATCTGTCTCGGTACAGCTTCCCCCGACATAGGCCCCTACCCCATTCTGCTTGCAGATGAGAACGGCGCGCGCCGTATCGGCAATTGAGCCGACATCGGGTGTCTTGATCTGGACCAAATGCGTCGCTTTGGCTTCGACAAAGAGCCGAATGTCCTCAAGCGTATTGCATCTCTCATCCACGACAATGCGTGCGCTGGAACCCCGGTTGTCCAAAATCGACACGATCTTGGCGTAGTTCTCAATTTGAGCTCGCGTAGAACCAAAGTCCGCCGGGGACTCGATGTTGATCGTAAAACCCGGAACGGTATCTGCAACCTTGCAGATAAAATCGGCAATGCTTTGCGGCTCCAGGCCGATTTCCTGGCCGATCCAGCCGTACACATCGAAATGAAGAACCGGATGATACCCCGGGCGGCCGAGTTGGCGCGTGCGCGTTGCAACCCACTTGACGAAGTCAAGGAAAGTCTGGCCGCCTTGGCCGAATTTCTGCCGTGAATTGATCAGGCCATGGGGAAGCACATCCACCGCCTTCAGGATCATCTTGTCGACATTGATTTCGCGGGCATCGCCGCTCTGGCAGTAAATCGCGACCCTGCGCGTTGGCAGCGGTAGATCAAATTCACTGCATATGATCTCCGCCATCGTCATACGTTGAAGATGAGCCGCGGCGCGAAGGAGCGCCTGGCTCACGCCATACTCAATCGCGAGAGGTAATCGCCTGTGCTCGAAGGGCTCGAAGACCTTCGCGCAGGCGTCAAGATAGCGAGAGGCATTGACATCGAGAAGCCGCGGCACCACCACCCGCGACGTAAAATCCGAGATTTGAGCGGTCTCAAACACAGGATCGCGCCCGCCAGCACCAGAGTACTGCACGTTCATCATGTCGCCCCAAACGACAGTGTCGTCGGCAAGGACAAGCCCGACACTCAGCGAAGATGCCGGAACGCGAATGGATTCGAAGTTGGGCGTGACGGGTTCGCCAACATAGACAAAACCGTCCTGCGAGGCACCGCCTCTTATGGCTGACTGATCATCGTAGAAAAACGCGCCGTTTCCTGGCGCGAGGAGCACGTCTTTGATCTGCACTTCAGTTCGCTCGATTTCTGTCGGACGGCGTTGACGGGCGGATGCAGTTCGATCCGCTACCCGCCAAGTATGTGCCACTTGGCATTAGGTCCGCCAATATAATGTTCCGGACAGTGCTATCGCGTTTTGAGATGACGGAAACCACGGATCATGAAGCTCGACCGACGTGAGCCCACTCTCTCATTATGATCGATGTGATGGCTTCGGGTTGGGCGATGAGCTTCTGCCAAGCCTCGCAGGCGGTGTCGATGATGGCGTCGTGCGATCGAAGACGCGATTGGAGAGCCAGTTGGCGCCAGGATCTTGCCATACGTTTTCGACACGTGAGTTACGGGGCTCGCGATGGCAGGAGCACACTGGCGTGATATTTTTCGGCACCTTCAGCTTGGCGGTCGTGTGCCAGCCTGCCCGGCCGAGCAGCAGCGCGGCGTGCACGCCCGCGCGCCACATGGCGGCTGACCTCGTCAAGATGAAGCTGCAGTCGGCAAACGGCATCGCCATGGCTGCTCCCTTGCCGCGCGCAGGCCCCCGGCTGGCACGCCGATTGACGAGAATGCTGGTTGGCTCGATACATGAATGGCGATGCCGTGCGTGGGCAGGAACCAATGGAGCCAGAAACTCTCACGCCGGCGTAGCGCCTGTCCGGTCCAAGACACGGTTTGCAATGATGACAGGTGGGACAGGAGAGCGGCCGTGTCGCCAGCGCCGATCTTGTGAAACCGCGGGTTCTCACCGGATTTTAGCATCGCATTCATGATGACAGCGAGCCTGCGGGCGACAGCGACAGCTGCCCGCTTGAAGCCGATGTTCTCACGCAGCTTCAGCCCCCATGTGCGCAGACTGCCGTCAGCCCGGCTGCGCGTCAGGATCACGACTGCGGCCTCATAGAGAAGCCCTCTCAGATGAGGATCCCGTCCTTCGGCGCTCAAGGCATGATAGAACCACACCGACGAGGGTCCGGTCTCGAACACCACCCGCTTGGCCGCCGGCACCCGCTTGCGGAGAACGTCCGCGACCAAACTCGGATCAGAGGACATTTGCCGCGCCAGATCCTTTTGCCGCCACGCCGCGCAGAAATCGCCGTCTCTTTCGACGGCACGTCGAGACCGATATATTCGCTCATGGTTGTTCTCCGTTCGATGCTTGGGCCCGGCCAGTCGTGAGCCCGTACTTCCATCCTATCGGGGAACAACCACCCGCTCTTCAATATGTGACCGCTTCGGCGACTCGCTCCGCGATTACCCCATGTCTCAGGACTGGCGCACGAACGACGGACATCGAAATGCGCAGGCGATTGTCAGAAGTGCTTCCAGGAGCACTTCTCCAATCGTAGGAAGCCCGAGCGCGGCATCTTCGGCAGATCTTGCCTCAACACCAATGCTGATCAATCCCACCATCCGGTGGTGCCGGAGAATCGTCTGGTGGCACGGTCGCTGGAGCGCGGCTGGGAAGAGAAGCTGGGCGCTGCCGGGGCGATCGAACGGGATTACGAACGATGACGGTCCGACGAGCCCTGGCTTGAGGGAGTCCGACCGCCAAGCGTTTCAAAGGCTGGGGGAAGACCTGCCCGGCATCTGGCACGCCCCTTCCACGACATCGGCCGAGCGAAGATGCGTTTAGAATACCGCAGCCCAGCCGAATGATCACGACGACGTTGGACTCAACCTGATCAGTCCAACATCGTTCTCGATTGCGATCTCGGTCCCAAACGGCTCCGAGAGCTCCTGTAGGCGCTCCAGAATAGCTTTGGCTTGAGCTGCTGGGGCGAGCTGCGGGATGCCCCGGTTGGCAAACCTTTTTGAGAAACCGAGCTCGATCGGATATAGCCGCAATTCGGCAAGCTGGTTCTGTTCGAAGCGGCTGACGGTGACGATGCTCTCATAGTATACCGGGGCGGAGAGCGCTCCACAGAACAGCCCTTCTCCGATCGGGTAACCTTTCGCCTCCTCGTCAACTGTGACCTCGGCATCCGTGTCGACCCGTGGGTCCTTTCCGTAAGCCTCGAACATGTCGGCGCCGGCGGGCGTCCGGAGGTCGTCGTAGAAGAAATTCCCCAAGCTGTAAAATATGGGCCGGCCCTGGTAGATCTCGATGCCTCGCAACAGATGCGGTCCGTGTCCGACGTATGCATCCGCACCGGCATCAATCATTCGATGCGCAAACGACTGCTCGTAGTCAGCGGGCTGCTGGCTCCAGCCCCCGGGCTCGTGAGCGTGGTTCGCCACAATGCAGAAGTCGGAAAACTGCTTGCCGCGGCGAACGTTTCGTAAAATGCCGGCGACGTCACGCGAGTCTGCTGTGTAACTGTAGCCGGCCTTGTTGCCTGTCTTATATGTCGCCCCACCGACGATGACCCGCCTCGGATCCGTTTCACAGGCCTTGTAGCCTGGCAACGCATCACGTACCCGCCTCAAACTCTCAAGCATCTCCGGCGGCACGACGATGCTTTGGGCCAAACGAAGGGCATTGAGCCCTGGTCTGCCTGGAGCCTCGCCAGCGGGTTCGCACGCTCGAGACATAGGCGCAAACGTTGTAGCCAATGAAACCAATGCTGCGCGACCGCGTGTGGTTTCCAAAAAGCGTGCGGCGCCAGCTTGTCCGAGATTCTCGCCCGCACCTGCATGGACGATACCACTCTCATCCAGCACCCGGCTCGTCTCGCGCATGCCTTCAAGACCCCAGTCGAGCGTGTGGTTGTTCGCGCGCCCGACGAGGTTGAACCCCATCGCCTTCAAATCAGGTCCCAGTTCCGGCACGCTGATGTGATACGCACCACCGTGCTCAGCCGCCGGACTTCCTTTAAACGATCGGATATCGAAGATGAGGGTTTCCATGTTACCGAACGTGACATCGGCATCACAAAGAATCTTGACAATGTCGCCGAAGCCGGGATGTTCGTATCTTGTTACCGGTCGCGATACGATGAGATCGCCGACTGCTACCATCGTGAAGCCGTCCGCGACGTTCGTGGCAATCGAACCGACCGTATCATAGTTGGTTCCCTGCTGCCCCAGGTGAGAACCGATCTGGCGTGTATATTCTTCCATAGTTCTTCTCTCTTCTTTTCGATGCATTTGGAATATGCTCTGTGGAATAGTGTCAGCGGTGTACTCGAGATGCTCGAGCGGAAAGAGTTTCTGACATAGACTCAGGTTAGAGCCGATAATCGCGCGCTACAGCCGGGTGGGCCGAGATGTCTGTGGCGGGAGCGCGCACATGGCATGCCACGACGCGCCCGTCTGTCATCGGGACCAAAGGTGGCACTTCGATGCGGCAGCGCTCGACCGCGAGCGGGCAGCGCGGATGGAACGCGCATCCAGTCGGCGGATTGATGGGACTTGGTACCTCACCCTCGACGGGCGCCTCTAGCCGAACTCGCGTGGGATCTGGCACCGGAGCGGCCGCGATCAGCGCCTCGGTATAGGGGTGGATCGGCTTGGCGAAGAGCGCTTCGCTCGGGGCTAGTTCCACGATTCGCCCCAGGTACATGACGGCAACGCGATGCGCGATATGCTCCACGACGCCGAGGTCATGCGAGATGAAAACGAAGGCGATGCCCATCTGCTGCTGTAGATCCAGAAGCAGATTTAAGATCTGCGCCTGCACGGAGACGTCGAGGGCAGACACCGCCTCGTCGGCGATGATGAGTGAGGGCTTGAGCGAGAGCGCGCGTGCAATGCCGAGCCGCTGGCGCTGACCGCCCGACAATTCGGAAGGGAGCCTGTTCATCATCTCAGGCGCCATTCCGACTTTTCGGAGAAGGTCCGCGGCGAGTGCCTGGCGCTGCCTCCGGCTGAGTCGCTCAAAGTTCTCGACAGGCTCAGTAATGATCTGTCCAGCCGTGAGGCGCGGATTTAGCGACGAGTAAGGATCCTGAAAGACCATCTGCATCCGACGGCGCCAGGCGCGAAGCGCGTCCTTCTTGAGGCCCGCAATATCGGTCCCATCTATCAGCACCCGCCCGCCCGTCGGCTCTACGAGCCGCATCAAGAGCCGCGCGACGGTGGACTTGCCACAACCGGATTCCCCAACGATGCAGAGCGTCTCGCCTACCTCGATGGAAAAGGATACATCCTCCACCGCCCGGATCACCGGAATGCTTTTCTTGAAGATTCCCGCGCCGAGAGGATAATGCTTGGTCAGATTTTCGACTTTCAGCAAAGGACCACTCATGCGCCCATCACCTCTTCGGAGCGCCAGCAAGCCGCGGCGTGGCTCGACCCGACATCCCGCAGGACGGGCGTGTTCTCGCGGCAAATATCGATCGCGAACGGGCAGCGAGGCGCGAAGCTGCAGCCCACAATGGGCTCGCGCAGACTTGGCACGATCCCGGGGATTTCCGGAAGGCGGCGCTGTCGGCCGCGCCGCCGGTCAGGGACTGAGCGCATGAGGCCCTGAGTGTAGGGGTGCGCCGGACGCGCAAACAGATCTAACACGTTCGCTTGTTCTACGATCCGGCCAGCATACATGACAATCACGCGTTGGCATGTCTCGGCTACAACACCCAGATCGTGCGTGATGAACATGACGGCTGTTCCCGTGCGCTCTTTCAGATCGACGATGAGCCGCAAGATCTGTGCCTGGATAGTGACGTCGAGGGCCGTCGTCGGCTCGTCAGCGATCAACAGCTCCGGTGAGCAGGCAAGAGCCATGGCAATCATAGCGCGCTGGCGCATGCCGCCCGACAGTTCGTGGGGGTAGTTGTTGACGCGGCGCTCGGGGTCCGCGATTCGCACGAGGCGAAGCATCTCTTCGGCCTTCACCCTGGCAACGGAACGGGACGCTTTCGTGTGGATCTGCACCGCTTCGGCGATCTGGCTGCCGACCGTATAGACCGGATTCAGGCTGTTCATCGGCTCTTGGAAGATCATGGCGATCTGGTCACCGCGGATCTTTCGCATCTCCCTATCGGACAGCTCAAGCAGGTCGCGCCCGTGAAAGCGCACCTCGCCGCCGACCGTCCTGGCGGACAGCTTCGGGAGGAGGCGAAGGATGGAGAGAGCGGTAACGCTCTTTCCGCACCCAGATTCGCCGACGACGCCGAGCGTCTCGCCTTTCTTCACCTGGAAGCTGATGCCGCCCAAGGCGCGGGTGACGCTTTCCTCGCCGTAAAAGTGCGTCTCAAGGTCGCGAACATCGAGAAGCACATCATCCTCCGCAGATTCTCGCATCAGCATGTCAGCGTCTCTGCTTTGAGCAGGGATCGAACATGTCGCGCAGGCCATCGCCAAGCAGGTTGACGGCAAGGACTGTGACGGCAAGGCAGATACCGGGGGCGAAGATCGTCAATGGGGCGATGGCGAGATACAGGCGCGAACTGGCAATCATGTTGCCCCAGCTCGGAATCTCGGGCGGCACGCCCACGCCGAGGAAACTCAGTCCTGCCTCCGTCAGGATCGCGCTAGCGCAGACAGTGGCGCCCTGGACCATGACTGCCGGAATGGTGCTCGGCAGGATATGTCGCCACAGCACCTTTGGCACCCGCGCGCCGCCGCAGAGTGCGGCTTCCACATAGGGAAGCCCACGCACACTTAGAACCACTGAACGAACCAGTCGCGCGACGGCTGGCGTTTCCGGAATCGCGATGGCAACGATGAGAATGCCGATGCCAGGGCCGGTCAAGGAAATAAGCGCAATGGCCAGCAGAATCGTCGGGATAGACATCAGGCCGTCCATGACCCGCATAACGACGTTGTCGAAGCCGCGGTTGTAGCCGGCGATGATGCCAATCAGGAGCCCGCCTAAAGCTGCACATGCCGCCGACAGCAATCCGACCATCAGGGATATCCGGGCCCCAAAGATCGTTCGCGCAAACACGTCCCGCCCCAGATTGTCGCTCCCGAACCACATCTC
Organism: Mesorhizobium sp. 43Arga; assembly: GCF_053714255.1. Taxonomy (NCBI): domain Bacteria; kingdom Pseudomonadati; phylum Pseudomonadota; class Alphaproteobacteria; order Hyphomicrobiales; family Phyllobacteriaceae; genus Mesorhizobium; species Mesorhizobium sp. 43Arga. Next base: position 24,354 of record NZ_JBSKBO010000021.1, on the reverse strand, counting down.
GGCGGAAAGCGGCTGAAGGCGCTTGAATGGATCCATGGTCACCGGATCGCCGGCGTAAAGCGGGGCGGCCAAGGCCAGAACGATTAGGAGCCCCAGGAGGCCACCACCGATCAAGACCAGCGGGTGCCGTCTTGCGAGTCGGGGAAGATCGGATAAATGCAGCTGACCCATCGGCACGGCTTCAACTGGTGCGGAGAGGAGGGTCATATCAGTACTGGATGCGGGGATCGATCAGCGTGTAAGCCAGATCGACTGCGAGATTGATAAGGACGTACAGACCCGAAGTCAGGATGAGCGCGCTCTGGATTATGGGATAGTCGCGATTGTTGATCGCATCAACGACCAGACGACCGATACCGGGTATGTTGAACACGGTTTCCGTGAGCACGACTCCACCGATCAGATAGGCGAAGCTTATGCCGATGACGGTCAAGATCGGCACGCCGGCATTCTTCAAGGCATGGTGGAAAAGCATGGCATAGGATGAAGCGCCCTTGGCGGCGGCTGTTCGCATATAGTCTTCCGACAGGACCTCGAGCATGCTCGCTCGCGTGACCCGGGCGATGAATGCAATGAAGCCAAGACTTAAAGCCACGGTGGGAAGGATCAGGTGCACAAACCAAGGCCCGGGGCCACCATCGATCGACACATATCCCTGGACCGGAAGCCAGTGTGTCCTGATGGCGAAGAAGTATATGAGAAAATAGCCGACGACAAAGACCGGGACGGAATAGCCAAATGCCGAAAAGGCCGCGAGGAGGCGATCGACGAGCCCGCCAGTTCGCCACGCGGCAAGAATCCCGAAAGACACCCCAACCGACACCGACAGTATCATCGTCAGGATCGACAGCGAAAGGGTCGGCTCAAGCCGCTGCGAGATGAGCTCAAGAACCGGCCGTCCAGCAAAGATCGAGGTGCCGAAATCACCGCCCAGCATGTCGCGCACCCAATGCAAGAACTGAACCGGCATAGGATCGTTCAGTCCCAGCTGCTCGCGGATGCCGGCGATCATCTCCGCCGTGGCCTGCCTGCCGGCGATCATGGCCGCCGGATCGCCCGGTGCCAGTCTGAGAAGCAGGAACACGAAAACCCCAACCATCGCCATGACGGCAATGGCCGAGATCGATCTGCGAAGGATGTAGCCGGCCATTTCGCCTCAAGCCTTCTGCATGTTCCACATCGGGAGGATCGCCGGCATGCCGATCAGGCCGGTGAGTGCCTTGCGGCGCGCGATCGGCGAGACAACTTCACCCAGCAGAACGGTGCCTGCGAAATTCCAATATTCTTGTTGCATCTTGCGCGCCAGTGCCTTGCGCTCTTCAAGCGTATCGACGTTCGACCATTTGGCGCGAAGAGCCTCATATTCATCGCTCTTCGGCCAGCCGAACCAACCCTTCTCGCCATTCGCGCTTAGAGTAGGGTTACCGACTGGATCGCTACGTTCATAATCGGACTCGTTCGTGATGAATATGCTCCAGCCGCCGTTCTCAACGGGACCGTTGTTTGCCCGGCGCGCGACAAGGCCGCCCCAGTCGCTAGGGGCAAGCTCGGCATTGACCCCAATCTTTCGCAGTGTTGCCGCCAGAAGCTGCGAGCAATTGCTGGCCTCCGGCCAATCCGTGGATTGGAGGATGACGACCTTCTCCCCGGCGTAGCCGGCCTCCTTGAAGAGCTGCTTGGCTTTTTCCGGGTCACCACCCTTCTTGTACCACCCCGTATTTTCGTCGTTGGAATAAGGTGTATGGTTTCCAAATATCGAAGTGACGGCGCTAATGTATTCCGGAGGAAAACTGGTACGCATGAATGCCTCCTGATCGATCAGGTGGAGCATCGCTTGGCGCGCCTTGACGTTGTCGAACGGCTTCTGCAGACAGTTCATGCGCATGAAGTAAACACTGCCCGACTTGTTCAGAACCTGCAGTGCAAGGTTGGCGTCGCTCTCAATCGCTGAGTAAAGATCGGCAGGCGGCGCTGAGAGGAAATCGACCTCGCCCGACTGCAAGGCCGCAAAAGCAGTCTGCTGATCGGAAATATTGTCCCAGATGACACGATCGACGTTGACGACCTTCCCGCCGGCCAGCCCGTCGGCCGGTTCGTTGCGCGGAACGTATTTTTCATTGCGGTCGTAGGTGAAGTTCGAGCCCGGCTTGGCAAGAGCCTCGTTGAATTTGAAGGGCCCAGATCCGATATTCGCGGTTACCTGCTCTGTCGCAGGCCGGCTCGCGTCTTTCTGGCGCATAATGTATAGGCACGGCGGAGCAACTTTCGCCAGAATATCGATCAGAATCCCCAACGGCTCCTTTAGCGCGATGGTGAAGTTCTTGTCATCCTTCTTCGAGACATCCCTGGCTCGCTCCATAATCAGTTTTCCGCCGGGGTCCACTTGGGCCCAGCGACGGATCGAGGCCACGCAATCCGCCGCAGTGACGGGAGTGCCGTCGTGCCAGCCTAGACCATCGCGGAGCTCGAACGTATAGGTCTTCTTGTCGTCGGACCCCCCCCATCTCCCGATCATTTGCGGCTGTGGGGTCAACTTGGAATCAAGTGCAAAGAGCGTATCGTAAACCACCAGGCCATGGTTGGCAGTGATGGTTGCCGTCGTGACGACCGGGTCGAACACACTGAGGTCACCCATCACCATCCGGACCGTCCGCGCTGCGGATGGCGCTGCCTGTGCTCGCAGGACTGACGGGATCGATATAGCCGCTGCGGCGGCCAAACCTGCCTTGATCGTTTCGCGTCGTGAGATTGTCATGTTCCAATTCCCCTTCCTTAGGTTTAGTGGCGCTGTTGATCCACGTACCTACAATGATGGATGAGCACCGGACAGTCCGCGGCGACTAGGATCTTGCTGCCGCGCTGACTTTGGACCAGTTCCTGCGGTCTTGCGGCAGGTTCGGCCCTGTAGACGGACCTGGAGTCCACTGACTAGCACTACCTATCTATGTGCTATCTATGTGATCTCATTGATGACGGCCGTTACCTTTACGCTAGTCTCGGCGTAGGATGGTTATCATAAGCTTCAATGGGCACCTTTTCGGGCGCCGCACCTCGTCCGAGAGTCGCGACGAAGCCCGGCCGGCGACGAAATGGCACCCGACCGTGACAGCGAACGGAATTCGCCCTGCATGAAGCGCCAACAGTTACCAAAAAAGCTCATGTATCCTCCCGTTCTGTTTTTTGCCATTTGATCGTTTAGTCGATTTTCAAGTGCCGCAGAGCTTACGTCAAATTCAGTCTGTGTATCGCGGCCATCTAGTTCCGAGATGGACTCAGACCGGCGGAGGCGTAATTCCATCGGAGTATCCCAGGAGAATGTAGCGGTGAATGTGACGCCAGGCCTCTCGTATTTCCATCGGCAGCGTAGCCCCCCGGCACCCCGATGAGGACGATCAGAATCGTGCGAACTTGGCATCGGTCGCGATAGGACCGTCCAAATGTGAAACTCCCGACCTTCATGTCTGGCGAGTGCGTGCCAAAAACTGGGAAATACCGAAACGGTCCATGATTCCTCCCTGTACCATCCTTTGGCCGCCACGTCCGTTTTCTTCGGAGGGCTGAAAGATCAATGCCACGGAACCCTCGAACTCCCGCGGCAAGGTACTTCGCGGCGCTGTGCAGCATGCCATGTGACCGTCATGGCGGCATGCATGCATCTTGGAGGGCGGCACCGTGAAGGGGATGCCGCCCCCGGCACCTGCGATGACCAAGTTCTGTTGGACGGTACAACAATCGGCAGGGCGTCAATGTCCCGCCCGTAAATCCGATCGTCTGCCCGTCTCCACCTTTCCCTTGGATCACTGCGACAGTATCGGTTTTCAGCAGGGATGGACCCGTCCCTTCACAATTGATTCGTTCGAGGCGCATCAGGACGCCCGAGGTCGCCGATCAGCGTGTGCACGGCACGACCCGCGTGGCCTCCGACGGAGCGCTTTGCACAAGAAGCCGGCACGGTTCGCACGCTCGGCGGGGGCCGGTCCGTGTAGGCGCGGATTCTGAATCCCCTCATGGATCTCCATACAGATGGGCATCGCCTTCGTGTTCATCTCGCATGACCTTGGGTCATAGAGTATATCGGCGTGTTCGGGTTGCGGTCATGTCTTTGGGGGCGGATCGCGGAGCTCGGCCCGCGCGAGGCGCTCTTCGCCAAGTCGGAGATCCAACGCCTGCGAGCCAGATCACCCGCACTTACCCGGCTCATGCTCACGCGATCTCGCGATGAACTACTCTCCTATATTCCTTTTATCAGTCCGTGAGGCAAGGAGCTTCTTACTGTTCCCGTTCCCCAAGGGTCGAAAATGGTGTGATCGACCAGTCGATTGAGTCGATGGCACGCTGAAGTATCGCCTCGGTCCGAGCAAGGCTGGGTGAAGCGGCTATGACATGTCCGATCTTATCTCGGTAATCGCCGTGCCTACGGATCGCCGTCTCGGGTTCAACATAGAATTTGACCTCCGCGACACCTGAGATAGCAGCCGCCCGACTGACGCCATCGATCCAATCGAGAGTGCCATCGCAATCGGGAATTAGGTACCTCGCGGCCGCAGTGTGCGAATGCCTTTTGCGCAAATTCCATTCGTCGCCGATGACAAGCTTGATGTGCTCGGTGACGAGATCAACACCGTAAGCCAGCTGAACCATGTCAGCAACGGGCGAACCCGCAAGACGCGGATTGACTTCAATCACGACTGGGCCAAGCTTCGTCCACCGGAGTTCAATGTTCGTTGGCCCCCAGCCAAGGCCGAGAGCTGGCAAGCAGCTCAGCGAAACATCGGCGATACGTTTATACTCGTTATCAGTCAACCGGGCCGGATAGACGTGCCCACGACAGACGAAATTAGGTGGGCCGTAATCAGCGGCGGCGATGCCAATCACCTCATTTCCCATTATTTCGAGGTTATACTGGGGGCCTTGTGAGAATTCTTCGACCAGTACCCGCGGTGGGGACCGCCATCTATGCTCCCCGCCCAACAGATAGGTCGTATGTTCGGCTGCCTCTTCGACGTTGCGGCACAATCGGACACCGCTGCTGCCGATGCCGACGGCTGGTTTAAGGATCACCGGCAGGCCGATCTCCGCGGCAGAGCGTTCAACCTCCGTCGCATTCGCTGCCAAGCGATAAGCAGGTATTGGGACGCCGGCTCCCGCGAGGAGCTGACGTTGAACGAATTTGTCGCAGCATCGTTCAATCGATGCGGGGTTCGGTCCCGGCAAATCGAAATATCGGCAGATCTTGCCAGCTGTGGCATAGAACGACTCTGCGGAAGACGTAATGCCAGCAATGTCATTGGTAGCACGCAGCCGAGAACATTCGCGGATCAGCGCATCGAGATTGTCTGTATCGACACGGATCGCCTCAATGCTTTCCGCCCAAAGAGAGTTGTACTGAGCTGGATCAGCCGACAGCATAATTGGATCAAAACCAAGACGCTGGGCGGCTTGGACGTATAGCAGCATATTGCTTGTGCCCTCGATCAGGATGAGCGCTCTTCTTGCCACTGCCTATTGACTCCGACGTTGCGCCCTGTGGGGCGGTGGGGGTAAACGGCATTAGTTTCTCGGCCGATGACCTGAGACTTCGAAGTGAACATAGCATCGTCAGCAATTTTCGGTCGTTAAACTTCTGTAAATTGTGTTGAATGCCTCGCTGGCGAGTTGAACACCTGGATCTGCCGCCGTTCTGTAAGCGGCGTTGCCGCACAGCAACCGCCTGTTGATCACGCGAGGATGGATTGGGGCGCTAGTTTGCAAACAAGGATATTTGCAAACATGTCTTCCCTTGGTCGACCGATGCCCTTGATAGCTTGAGTCGTTGTCGTGCGACTATCGTGTCATCAACGTTCTGAATGACCCCCCTCTATTTTGGCCTGCGATCAAAGCCGAGAAGCTTCTAGTAAAGGGTAGCGTGACGACGATGAACACTGATCATCTCCCCGCCGCAGTGCTGCAACGTACGACTGTGCAAGTTCGGCAATCCACCCAAGGCCACTCGCATCGATGAGTAATCCGGCTAGCGCCATCGTCCACTGCTCGTCTTTTCGGCGGAGCGCCGGATCAGTTCTCTCGAATGTCGAACCGAGCTGCTCGGCTCGGGAGGGCCGCTTCATTGTCCTTCGAGTCCCCACATGCTCCGGAATCGTCGCGTCGCCATCAATGCCGCCTGGGTGTCGGCTATCTTGACCGGTACGAAGCGCATCGTCGGCCGGCTCATCGCCTCGCACAGCGCTTCGGCATCGGCCGCATCGTTCTTGCCGCGCTTGACGTACGTTTGACATATTGCGGAGGGATCAACTTCACTTCGTGCCCGAACGACTGCAGGAGACGCGCCCAGTGGTGCGCTCCGCCGCACGCTTCGATCGCTACCACCGTCAGCGACAGCTTCTCGAACAACGCTGCCACCTCCTCGCGCCGCAGCTTCTTGCGAAGCACCGGCTCCTCAGCCGCGTTTACGCCATCGAGTTGGAAGACGTGCTGTGACGTGTCGATGCCAATTCGAATAATTCGTTCCACGGACGGTCTCCTTTGCTTGAGATCTGCAACGACCTCATTCTGGCACATCGATGCAGTGCGGGGGCCGTCCACTGCAGATTCCGACGATTTACCGGACGGCATTCCGATTAAAAACCGGACAGTTTTGAAGCCTGGATAGTGCCTTTGGGTCAGCAACCTGGGCATGCATCTCCTCGCCCGTAGAGGAGCGATGCATGCCGAAGAGAAGAAGGCTGACAATGAGACAATTGAGACAACTGCTTCGACTAAGCGCGGACGGCATAAGCGTTCGCGACATTGCCACCATGCTTGGAATCGCCCGCAGTACGGTGCAGGACAACATAGAGCGAGCGAGTGCCGCCGGGCTTTCCTGGCCATTGCCTGCGAAGCTGACTGTTCTCGAACATCGGCTCTTCTCCCGTCAGGGCGTCAAACAAGGGATACGCCGACGCGCCGAGCCCGACTGGGGCGCGCTGACGGTCGAACTGAAGAAGCCGGGCGTGACGCTGTCGATCCTGTGGGAGGAGTATCGGGCCGTTCATCCTGAAGGTTACGCTTACAGCAGGTTCTGTGACCTGTTTAGAGGCTTCGAGCGGCGCCTGACGCCAACGATGCGCCAGAAGCATGTCGCCGGTGACAAGGTATTCGTCGACTATTCCGGTAAGAAGCTGCCGATCGTGGACCGCAAGACCGGCGAGATCCGCGAGGCCGAGATCTTTCTCGGGGTGCTCGGCGCATCGAGCTACGCCTTTGCCGAGGCGACCTGGAGCCAGACCTTGCCGGATTGGATTGGCTCGCATGTACGCATGTTCCGCTTCTTTGGCGGCGTGCCCCGCCTGATTGTTCCCGACAACCTGAAGTCTGGCGTGAACCGGTCGAGCTTCTACGATCCAGATATCAATCGCAGCTTCGGCATGATGGCTTCCCACTACGGTGTCCGGGTTCTGCCGGCGCGGCCGAGGCGACCGAAGGATAAAGCCAAGGTCGAAAGCGGCGTCCGTTTCGCTCAAAGCTGCATTCTCGGCCGGCTGCGAAACCATACTTTCTTTTCCCTGGACGAAGCTAATGCCGCAATCCGGGAGGCTGTCGAGCGGATCAACACCCACGTCATGCGCCGACTGGGCCAGTGCCGTCGCGACCTGTTCGAGACGATGGAACGTCCAGCGCTCGCCGTGCTGCCAGCCGAGGAATACGAGTTCGCCGAGTGGCGGCTGGCGCGTGTATCGACAGACTATCATGTCGAGTTCGAGCGCTATTTCTACTCCGTGCCGCACAGCCTCATTCGAGAGCAGGTGGATGTCCGAGCGACGAGCCGAACGATCGAGATCTTCTTCAAGGACAAACGCGTCGCTGCCCATCAGCGCCGCTATGGTGGGGACCGTTTCGGAACCGATCCGGACCACATGCCCAGTTCGCACCGCCGCTACGCGGAATGGTCGCCGAAGCACTTCCGGCGCTCATGCCTCGGCGTTCTCAAGCTCTACCAGGTGATCGACACGGCGCAGGCCGAAGCCGTTTCGGCGGGTGCGCTCGAGATCGGCGGCCTGAACAGCAAAAGCATCAGCGCCCTCATCAAAACCTACAAAGCGTCCAGGCATACCGCCGAACCTGCCGCCGTCGGCGCGCACGCCAATCTTCGTGGCCCCGGCTACTTTCACTAAGGAAACAATCAACGATGCTGACCAACCCTACCATCGACATGCTGCGCGACCTCGGTCTTTCCGACATGGCCAGCGCGTTCCGGGAACTGGAGATGCAACCGGAGGCAAGAGCCCTCGAGCACGGCGAATGGCTTGCCCTCCTGCTCGAACGGGAGGCGACAACGCGCCGTCAGAAGCGCTTCGAGGCCAGAGCGCGAGCCGCCAGACTACGTCATGACGCCCAGCTCGAGAACGCCGATTTCCGTGCAACTCGCGGTCTCGATCGCAATCTCTTCATGAAGCTGGGGACATGCGACTGGATCAGACAGCGCCATAGCCTGCTCCTGATCGGACCGGCCGGCCTCGGAAAGAGCTGGCTGGCCTGCGCGCTCGGCCACAAGGCATGCCGCGAGGACCTTTCGGTCGCATACCACCGTGTGCCGCGCCTCTTCGCTACACTCGCCCTTGCCCGCGGAGACGGCCGTTACGCGAAGCTGCTCAAGAGCCTGGCCAAAATCGATTTGCCTATTTTAGACGATTGGGGGCCTGAGAAGCTCAACGACGAACAACGCCGCGATCTCCTGGAAATCGTCGAGGATCGCTACGAGAAGCGTTCCACCATCGTCACAAGTCAAATTCCCGTGGATCACTGGTACGACATGATCGGCAATCCGACCATCGCCGACGCCGTTCTCGACCGCCTTGTTCATAACGCCTACCGCATCGAACTTTCCGGTGAAAGCATGCGCAAACACAAGGTCCTGCCAGTCCCAGACGCAACTCCTGCTTGACCGGAAACGACTTCGTCGACAAATATCGAAAAAGACCCAGAGGCGCTCTAAGCCGTCCGGCTTCGCCTCGGAATCGCGTCCAACACCATGCGGCGGCCTCACGTCGACCGCGAAGAGAAGCGAAGTGACCCGCGGGGCGACATGATCCGGAAAAATATCAGGAGGAGCTTGCCCCCAACGACCCCAATCAGAGAAGCCTGCTAGGCGTTGAGCCTAGCAGGTACGAGCGCCGGGGGCCAGAGCGAGATAATCCACGGCGCAAGCGAAAGGCAAGGTACGCCTTCAATTCGATCCCTTCCAGCCTAGCAGTTCTCCGGGGATCGCTGCCTGATCAGCAGCGCACAAATCCTCCGATGCTTCACAGATCAGCTCCCTGCAAGCCGGCACGCTCCCAGATTGTTGCTATTCGCCAAGGGTCGGAAATGGTGTGATCGACCAGTCGATTGAGTCTACGGCACGCTGAATTATCGCCTCGGTCCGAGCACGGCTGGGTGAAGCGGCGATGACACGTGCTATGTGGTCTCGGTTATCGCCTTTCCTGACGATCGCCGTCTCGGGTTCAAAATACAATTTGACCTCGGCAACACCTGACATAGCAGCCGCCCGACTGACGCCATCGATCCAATCGAGAGTGCCATCGCAATCGGGAATTAGGTACCTCGCGGCCGCAGTGTGCGAATGCCTTTTGCGCAAATTCCATTCGTCGCCGATGACAAGCTTGATGTGCTCGGTGACGAGATCAACACCGTAAGCCAGCTGAACCAGTTGAGGATCGGGCGAACCTGCAAGACGCGGATTGACTTCAATGACGACTGGGCCAAGCTTCGTCCACCGGAGTTCAATGTTCGTTGGCCCCCAGCCAAGGCCGAGGGCTTGCAAACAGCTCAGCGAAACATCGGCGATACGCTTATATTCGACATCGGTCAGCGAGGCCGGGAAGGTGATATCACGAGAGACGAAATACGGCGGGCTCCCGAAGTCAGCGGCGTCGACCCCAATCACCTCATGCCCCATTACATGAACGTAATAATGAGGGCCTTGTGCGAATTCTTCGACCAGTATCCTCGGCGACGACTGCCATTTACGTTGTTTTGGCGAAGACAGCCATGTGTCCTTCCCGCCCAACAGATTGGTCGTATGTTCGGCTACCTCTTCGACGTTGCGGCACAATCGGACACCGCTACTGCCGGTGCCTACGGCTGGCTTAAGAATCACCGGTAGGCCTATTTCGGCGGTAGAGCTTTCTACGTCCATCGCATTCGCTGCCAAGCGATAAGCAGGTGTTGGAACCCCGGCTTCCGCGAGGAGCTGACGTTGAACGAATTTGTCGCAGCATCGTTCAATGGATACCGGATTCGGTCCCGGTAGATCGAAATACCGGCAGAGTTTGCCAACTGTCGCATAGAACGACTCCTCGGCGCTGGTAATGCCAGCAATGTCATGGATCGCACGCAGCTGAGAACATTCGCGGATCAGCTCATCGAGATTGTCTGTATCAACGCGGATTGCCTCAATGCTTTCCCCCGGAAGAGAGTCGTACTTAGCTGGGTCAGCCAATAGGATAATTGGATGAAGACCAAGACGCTGAGCCGCTTGGACATATAACGGACCGTTACTCCATCTGCCTTCAACTAGGATGAGCGCTCTTCTTGCCATTGGCTATTGACTCCGACGTTGCGTGCTATGGAACGGTCGAGATAAACGACATTAGCTTTTTCAGTCGATGACCTGAGACTTTGCAGTGAACATAACATAGTCTGCGATTTGCATTCGTTAAGGTTCTATAAACTAATTTGAATGCCTGGCGGGCCAGTGTGACACCTCGATCTGCCGTGGTTTTGTAGGTGGTGATGCCGCACTGCAGAACGTGCCCAAGTGTCGTGCTGAGGTCACCTGCGACGGGTAATTCCTTCCATCTGAGATTAGAGTCCGGCCTCGATTGAAGGACGGACTGATGAAGAGAAAGCGGATTGCGGAAGAGATGGGTTCTCTGATCGCGGAGCTGATTGCATGCTCCTTTTCGGTGTATCCATGTTCCTGCCGGCTCTGTGGTTCTCTTCGCGGTTAACACTGGGTCACCGCATGTTAGCGTTCGGGACGTGGGTGCCTTAATCGACGCAGTACCTTAAATAGGGCTGTCTCCCCCACCGACGCCATCGTCCCGACAGGGACAGTGGTCAGTGCTTTTCCTGAGGCGTGATCACTTGAGGCTTTATGGCGATCTGAAGTCACGCCGGCGCGGCCGGCCAAGGATGATCGCCTCTTGCACACGCCGATCAGGTTCCTTCTCAAGCCGATCGCCGACCTTCACGAAGCCGACAGGGGCTGCGACGACGAGTTCGCCGCGGCGCGCCCTTCTCGTAGCGGGCCGACAGCGAACGCTGGCGCAGAAGTTCGAGTTCATACTCGTTAAGACTGCCCTTCAATCCCAGCAGCAGTCGATCATTGCCCTGACGCGGCGCATAGACCGTCTCCTGGTCGATCAGCACGGTATCGACGACACGACACATCTCGATGAGCTGCTGCCAGTCGCGGCTGTTGCGGGCAAACCGCGACACTTCCCGCACCGCGACCGCACCGACCTTGCCGAGACAGACTTCCGCGACCATTCGGTCGAAACCGGCGCGTGCGACGCCGCCGGCGGCGGACCGGGCGAGATCGTCATCGACCGTCTCGACGCGAGACCACCCAAGCGCCGTCAGGCGATCGCGCATCGCATATTGAAGCGTGCTGCTCTCGCGGTTGTGCAGGACCTGATGGGCCGACGACTACCGCACGTACAGTATCGCCTTGCGCTCAAGATGGTGCGGCCTGATCTTCTCATGCATCATGATCCGCGCCTCCTGTCGCCCGGCGCGATCGCCGCCGACGTGGTCGAGGATCAGACGCACCATCAGCTTGGTCACTGACCGACGCGTCTCGACAGCCAGCGCCTGCCATCGCGGCGCCTCCATCATCGTGTCGATGTCGTTCAACCTGGGGAACAGATCAAACTGGTGAGTCGTGGGCTTACGCGGCATGGACCTCTCCCCGGACACCGGCCGAGTTTGCCGCCACGTTCAATCCGCGACGGTCGCTCGCGCTGCGCTACGCCAAAGGCTCCGCGCCAGCGCCCGTCGCTTCACTCGCCCAGCAGGGCACAACCCACGCCGGAAACTTGGATAAAAACTGGGGGCAACGTCAAGGTCACAACCTTCATCGGGGCCACGGCGATTCCACGCAAACCATATGGTCTTGTGCATGTATTAGCAAAGCTTTCGGAGATGTCCTGCAGTATCACGTCGCGCATTGTCAGTCCTTAAAGATCAACTCGCGGGGCGGGCTTTCGATGAGTGGCTCGTACCTTTCCGCGAAGATTAAAGATCGGGTGATCTTAGTACCAGTCTCTTTGAAACAAAGACCCGTCATGAGGTGGAACGACACCCCGGTCTGCTGCGCCTGACATCGCCCGGCATGTTACCGTTTTCCTCTTAATCTCCCAGCTGGTTGACGACGAACATCCGACCTCAGTGAGCTAAGGGGCGTGCAAGTACCGCCACGTCTTCGTTGTCTTGGACATACATTGCTGATCGGATGGCGAACACGACAGATTTCGATTGCGCGCGAATATCGATGGTAGCAGCGGACAGCGAACCCATCGGATGTAGGACGCCTATCATATCCCCCTGCTCCACTTCATCCATCACCGAGCAGCGCGGTTCGAAGATGCCCGCTGAAGGCGATTTCAGCTGGTCGGAGGAAGTGGTTTCTAATGTTTGGCCGGACTTCTGCTGACGGAACGTTGGATACTCGGCCTTGCCCTCGACCAGGCCAAGCGCAATGAGGCCATTGCGTACCCCAGCTTCATAGATGGTGAGAGCTTCGGCGCTGACTACGCCGCCACCAAATTCAGTGCAAATGAATGTCTTGCCTTGTCTATGCACCAAAGTATCGAACATTCCATCAGTTTCGTTGTGCTCCCAGAGCAACATCACCGGCAACTTGAATGCCTCTGAAATGCTGACCGTCTTCGTCATCTGATCGATATCAGCAATAGGGTGTGAGATAATCGACGGAGCACAATCCCAAGTCGGCCCAAAACTGTGCAGATCGAGTACGTTGTCCACCATAGGCAACAATAGACGAGAAATCGCATCTGCGATCCGTTCGCTTAACGAGCCATCCGACCGGCCCGGAAACACTCGGTTGAGATTCTTTCCATCAATTGGCGTGTTGCGGGTCCATGCTTGCACGGCAAGCGGATTGATCTCTGGTACGATAATGATCCTTCCGCACCTCTGGGCTTCGGGAAGCCATTCAACAAGTCGCCGAGCAAGAATCGGCCCCTGAAGTTCATTGCCATGGTTTCCGCCAGTGATAAGGAGGCTCGGTCCCTCCCCTCTATTGCAGCTGAAGACCGGGAGCGAAAGAGCTTCGCAGTCCGCGCCTTTGGGAACAACAAGGTGCCCCGTGCTTACGCCAGGGGCGTCGAGATTAACGGTAAGATGTGGGGGTTCGCTCATTGTTCATCCCTGTTGCGAGTACTCAGGCGACTAGGCGCCGGTCTCCGTTTTATGAGTATGCGTCGAACTGTCTTCAAAACGCCAATATAATGTTCCGAGCGGTACCATCGCGCTCTTAGATGGCCGCCGCTTGGCTTGGTGAAACTAACCGCTGCTCGATGTTCACAAGCGGCGCTGTCACGGGCACGTCACGCCTGGCGCTGTACCATCGCGCCCTTCGATGCGGTGAACTGATGGGGTTGTCTAATCGCAGTTGGGGCGTCAAGCGTGGAGTTTGTTGAAGCGGCACTGCCGGGTGCATGGTTGTCTTCGCGGTCGACATTAGTCGCCGCATGATGGAGCTTCGCGGGACGAGCCTTCAATGTGGACGACGCACTTTGCTGAGACAGCGGCGCAACCCCATCAGCGGAATGGCTCGGCTCACGTCCCGGCAGGGACGCCTCAGGCGTTCAGAGTCTGAACGCTATCCGGTTTTACGTTGTGGCTCCCGCATTCGGATTAAAGAGCTCACCGGTTTTAAGCATCGTATGCATTATCACCGCCAGTTTGCGCGCCACGGCCACAGCAGCTCTTTTGAAGCCGATCCTCTCCCGCAGTTGAAGTCCCCATGTGCGCAGGGTGCTGTCAGTTGAGCTACGCGTCAGAATGACCGCCGCGGCTTCGTAGAGAAGCCCTCGCAAATGGCGGTCGCCGCGTCGGGATATATGGCCGTCATAATCGACTTCTCCGGATTGGTAGCGGCGCGTCGTCAGGCCGATCCAGGCGCCAACAGATCGGGACTTCTTGAAGTTGCCCGGATCTTCAATGGCAGTGGCGAAAGAGGTCGCGGTGATGGCGCCGATGCCGGGGATCGACATGAGGATGCGGCAAGCCTGGCTTTGGCGGGCATCCGCGACGAGCTGGCGTCCGAGCTCGGCGGCGCGGATGCGAATGCCGTGCCAGGCCTCCAACATCGGCAGCACGATAAGAGCAAGCTCCTTGTTATCGATAAGGAGGCGCCGAACGTTGTTCTCGAACGTGGTTCCCTTACCTGCAGGAACGAGCAAGCCGAACGTTTTCATGATTCCACGAATCTGGTTGGAAAGCTCGGTGGTGATCCGGACCAGCCGGGTGCGTGCCGCCACGAGCGTTCGGGTCAGCATGCTGTCGTATCCTTTCACCCGCACCTCGCGGAAGAAGCCCACCTCTGCAAGCTGCGCCAAACCATCGGCGTCATTCGCATCCGTCTTATTCGCCGCCATATCGAGCGCAGCTTTGGCGTGGCGGGCATCGATGCAGATTGCCGGCAAACCCTCGGCGCGCAGCGCATGATAGAACCATACGGAGAGAGGCCCCGTTTCGAACACCACTCGCTTTATAGCTGGCGCCCGCTTGCGGACAAGCTCGGCAATGATGTTGGGATCAGATGCGCCCTTCCCGCGCCAGATCCGCTCGCCTTCACGGCGGATCAACACTGCCGTCTCTTTCATCGACATGTCGAGACCGATATATTCTGCCATGGCTGTTCTCCGTTAGATGCCTGGGCCCGGCGTCCAGTCGTGAGCCCGTACCTTCATCTTATCGGGGAACAGCCACCCTCCAAGGCTATGATTGGTTCCAGGGTGCGTCGCTCCCGCGATTACCCCATGTGGGCGGCCTCCGCTGCCGGCATCGCAATGTGCCGAAGTGTGGCTGTCGAAAGTCACAAAAGGGAGACCCGTTCATGGAGAAGATTACCTGGATATCGCCAAGCTGCCCGCCGCCGAAGTCAATCCGACAATTACGGAGATCCGGGTGCCTAATACGGTTCATGCAACACGTCACGGCCCAGATTATCGCTTCCAAACCAGATCTCGGCGGAAGGTGACTGCTTGAATGGATCCATGTTCAGTGGATCGCCGGCGGAATTCGGGGCAGCGAGTGCGAGAACGATAAACAACGCCAGCAACTGAACCGGCAGGGGATCGTTCAAGCCCAGCTGCTCGCGGATGCCGGCGATCATCTCCTCCGTGGCTGACCTGCCGGCGATCATGGCCGCCGGGTCGCCGGGCGCCAGTCTGAGAAACAGGAAGACGAAGATCCCGACCATCGCCATGAGGGCGACGGTCGAAATCATCCTGCCACGGACGTATGTAGCCATGGCGCCATCAAACCTTCTGCATGTTCCACATAAGGATGTGCGCTGGGGTCTCGATAAGGCCGGTGAGTGTCTTGCGCCGCGCGATTGGCGAGAGAAGCTGCCCCGGCCTAATGTCGCCGACGAAGTCCCACCAGATCCGTTGCATCTTGCGGGCCAGTGCCTTGCGCTCTTCGAGCGTGTCAACATCCTTCCAACTGGCCCGAAGAGCCTCATATCCGTCGTTCTGAGGCCAGCCGTAAGAAGCCTTGTCACCACTCGCCCTCTGGAAGATCGCGGTGATTGGATCGCCTTGGCCGTAGTCGGTATCGGTTGTGATAAAGATGCTCCATCCGCCGTTCTCTACGGGGCCCTTGTTCGCCCGGCGCGCGACAACGCCGCCCCAGTCGCTTGGCGCAAGCTCGACATTAACGCCGATCTTCCGCAGCGAGGCTGCCAGAAGCTGCGCGGCGTCGCTGACCTGCGCCCAGTTGGTAGGCTGTAGAATGACGACCTTCTCGCCTGCGTATCCTGCCTCCTTGAAGAGCTGTTTGGCCTTCTCCGGGTCACCCCCCTTCTTGTACCAGCCTGTATTTTCGTCATTCGAATAAAGTGTCGTGTTTCCAAATATTGAAGTAAGGGTGTGACCAAATTTTGGATAGGGGACCATCACGCGCAGGAACGCCTCTTGGTCGACCAGGTGGAGCATCGCTTTGCGCGCCTTGACATTGTCGAACGGCTTTTGCAGATGGTTCATGCGTAGGATAATGTCGTCGCCAGACTTGGCCAGAATCTGGAGAGCAAGGTTCGGATCACTCTCGATCGTTGAATAAAAATCGGCAGGAGGAGTTTCAACGAAGTCAATTTCACCCGCCTGCAAAGCCGCCAAAGCAGTCTGCTGATCTGCGATGTTATCCCAGATGACTCGATCAACGTTGACGACCTTCCCTCCGGCGCGTCCGTCGGATGGCTCCTTGCGGGGTACGTAATGTTCGTTGCGATCATAAGCGAAGCTCGCGCCCGGCTTGGCAAGGGCCTCGTTGAACTTGAACGGTCCAGATCCGATATTCGTGGTCACCTGTTCCGTCGCGGCGCGGTTAGCGTCCTTTTCGCGCATCATGAAAGGGATTGGCGCTGACATTTTCGCTAAAACGTCGATCAGGAGTCCCAGTGGCTCCTTGAGCACGATAGTGAAGGTCTTGTCGTCCTTCCTCGAGATATCGCTAGCCCGCTCCAAGAGAAGTTGTCCGCCGCCATCGACCTGAGCCCAACGCCGGATTGAGGCGACGCAGTCCGCCGCAGTTACGGGGGTGCCGTCGTGCCAACCCAGGCCGTCCCTAAGCTCGAATGTATACGTCTTCTTATCCTCGGAGAGGTCCCACTTCCTCACCATTTGCGGCTGGGGCGCCAATTTGGAATTCTGTGCGAACAGCGTGTCGTAAATCGCCAGCGCATGGTTGGCGGTTATGCCTGCCGGCGTAAGGATCGGATCGAAGACGCTGAGGTCACCGTTCATCACCATGCGCACCGTCCGGGCGTCGGTTGGCGCTGTCTGAGCCCGTAGAACCGAAGGGAGAGATGCTGCCGCTCCGGCTGCCATGCCTGCTTTGATAAGGCCACGTCGAGAAATAAACATTTTCAGTTCCCCGTTTCTAGTTGATATTAGACCTGCCGCGCCAAAGCTGGTGAGAGCTGCGAGTGCTAGTTTATTCATTGAGGTTCAAGGTTCGACGGATCCAGGCCACTCGAACCAGATCGGTCGAGCACGCCGCGATGAAGCATGGTCGCCAGCGAACCTATCGTGGCCGACGCCTTCCACCTTGCTATAGGCGGTCGTTGACTGATTACCTCCGGCTAAGACTGATTACCTCCGGCTAAGAGCAGGGTCTCACTCTACGCTCCCGCAAAGAGAGACGGTCGCCGCGTTGCCCAAGGCAACGCCCCTTCCAAATCACGCGCGACGCGAACGAGTGTCGACTCAGCACCAAATTGGCCGACGATCTGAATACCGATCGGCATGCCATCCGCGCCTTGGAAGAGCGGTAAGGAAACGGAGGGGTGGCCGGTGAAATTGAAGATCGTCAGATACTGATCAAACTCGAAATGAGCCGCCATGAAGCGTTGGGCCGTAAGGGGCTTGGGCTCGGCGTTAGGATTGCAAGTCAATGTACCGTGGGGAAGCGCGGTGAACGGCGTGGTGGGCGTCAGGAGGATGTCGAAGCCCTTCATCGCTTCCCCCACCTCCGCGCGGATCTTGCGAACGCCCTCAGTTAACTGGCGGGCGTAACCGAGCGGCAGCCGCGCGCCTGTCCGGTAGAAATCGAGAGTAACGGGCTGTACGGTCTGCTCATCAAGCGTACGACCGACAGCACGGGCGTCAACATCTAGGGACGCAAGACTCATGAAATGGCTAGCGAGGTCAGCCCGTTGGAGGCTAGCCGAGTCGTATGGCAGCGGCATGTCTTCTTCAATGAAATGGCCCATTGACTCCAAAAGCCTAGCGGTTTGAGCAACCGCCGCGCGTACATCAGCCTCAACCGTTGCTTGGCCCGTCTCTCGGAACGAGCTTGCGACGCCGACCCTGAGGCGGCCTGTCGGAAGCCCCAGCTCTTCTACGTAAGGTCGCTCTGGCGGGGCGATAATGAAGGGATCCCCCGGAAACCCACCTTGGAAGACATCGAGGGCCGCGGCCATATCGCGAACGGAACGGCAGACTACGAAGTCACGGGTGCGCCCATCGCCGGCATCAGGCTTGTCAGGTCCAGTGGAAATACGGCCCCGTGAGGGATTCATGCCGACGAGGCCGCACCAGGCTGCTGGAATGCGGGTTGAGCCACCGCCGTCATTGGCGTGAGCGATCGGAACGATACCGGCCGCTACAGCCGCCGCTGAGCCTGAGGACGAACCGCCCGTGGACCGTTCCAGATTCCATGGGTTGCGCGTTATTCCGCAAGCGGCAGATTCACTGCTCAACCCCGATAGGCACATCTCGGGCACAGTGGTGCGACCCACAATCCTTAGCCCCGCGCTTCGTGCATTTTGAGTGAAAAAGCTATCGACAGTAGGCCTATGGCCTTGGAAGAGCCGGCTACCCCTTTCCTGCAGCCGACCGGCCTCGCTTGATCCAGAATCCTTGCGTAGAAAAGGCACGCCGGCGAAAGGACCCGCGTCCGATGCGTACACGGACTCAGCGTCATCGTAAAATTCAACCACCGCATTGATTGCCGGGTTCAGATGATCGTGCGCTTCGCGCGCCAACCGGACCAGTTCCACGGCGCTAACCTCGCGTCTGCGCACCAGTCCCGCGAGCTCCGTGGCGTCACAATTGGCATATTCATGCAGTTTCATGCTTGCTCCTGATCATTTTTCGGCCGAGATTATGGACGGTTTGATTCAGCCAAGAGTATGTGCCGGGCCAGAATTCGAAACCGCCAACAGTTCGCAGCTTCGCCGAGGATCAATTGCCGGGGGGCTTGCGTCAAATTCTGTTTGTATATTTCCGTCATCTAGCAACGAGATGGACCGTAAGGTTCGATCCGCCGGCCGTGCGCGACTCTGCTGATCAATACGCTCGCTCTACGACTATAAGTCGAACCTCGGCCAGCAGGCCGAACCCAAAGGCAAGGATCAAGGAAACTGCTCACACTAGGGTGCGCCACGACTACCGGCGCATCCACGTGCAGCTACGTTGTCCACGATCATCTAGACGTCATGTTCCGAGGCGGAGATCGGTGGCCCGCCCTTTCGTGCGATTAAAAGACGAGGGTTGCTCGGATGGGCCGAGCCGATCCTCACGCACGGAGGGCGAGCCATGGGAGAGTATAGCGAAGCATTTGTTGCGTTTGATGTAGCCAAGAAGAAGCACGCGGTTGCGATCGCGGAGGGCGGTCGCACTGGCGAGGTCCGGTTCGTCGGCGAGGTCGAGAACAGTCCGGCGGCGATAGAGCGGACGATCAAGAAGCTGGGAAAAAAGTACGATCGACTGCACGTCTGCTTCGAGGCTGGGCCGACCGGTTATGGGTTGTGCCGGCAGGTCCGCGATCTTGGACACGACTGCATGGTGGTTGCGCCGGCCCTAATCCCGAAGCGGCCGGGCGAGCGCGTCAAGACCAACCGGCGGAACGCGGTCACGCTGGCGCGACAGCATCGGGCGGGCGAGCTGACCGGGGTGTGGGTGCCGGACGTGGTCCACGAGGCTGTCCGCGATCTGGTGCGAGCCCGGGAAGCCGCAGCCGACGACCTGCGCCGCAAACGCCAGCAGCTGCTTTCCTTCCTCCTGCGCCACGGGCGGATCTACGAGAGCGGCGGTCATTGGACGTTGGCGCACCGGCGCTGGCTTGCCCACCAGAGCTTCGAGCATACCGCTTAGCAGATCGTGTTCCAGGAGAAGATCGACGCGATCGAGGACGCGGCTCAGCGACTACACCGCCTGGACGAGCAGTTGCGCGCCGTCGTGCCAACCTGGTCCATGGCGCGGGTCGTCGAGGCCTATCAGGCGATGCGCGGCGCCTCGTTCCTGGTCGCAGTAATCTTCGCGGCCGAAATTGGGGATGTGCGTCGCTTCGAAACGCCGCCGCAGTTGATGGCCTTTCTCGGCCTCGTCCCCGGGGAGCGCTCGACCGGTGACACGGTTCGCCGGTCGAGCCTCACGCTCGCCGGCAATCGACGCGTCCGTCACGAATTGGTCGAAGCCGCATGGACTTACCGCTACTCCGCCAAACTCCCGTCGCTAGTTATGTGGCCGGGCCGATGCGCCCGACGCCCGCCCTCTAGACCGAGGACAGCCCGAGACGAAGACACGGAAGGCCGGTACCCAAACCGCGGATGAGAGTCTGATCAACCGTCGTCTCTGAGCTCCCACCCCCAGCCCTGTGCAGCTTCAGCCGATCCGACTGCATGGCAAACCTGCCAAGCGGGCGAGCCTTCTTGCCTTCAACCTTGACAGGGAACATGAGAGCTAGCGACCGGCCGAAAGAGCCGGGTCCACACGTCCCGGCGGACTGTCCTCGCTTCAGCACCGTGTGGGGACCTTGTCATCTCGCTGGATCGCGGCTGCCAGATCGGTCGTCCGAGGGCATGCCGGGTCGACTAGGGGCCTGAGTTCGTTTCCAGGGAATTGGCCTGTGACCATATATGACGGCCCGTGCTCGAGTTCTCTCGACCGGGCAAGCCGACAGCCCGGGGCTTCATCGAGTCAATCGTAAGCGATGTTCTCAGGCCACTGCGCTGAGTTCAGGAGCGCCGATGTAGGCCCACGGCAGCAGATCGTCGATCTGGCTGTTTGGCTGGCCGTTGACGATCCTGGTGAGGATGTCGGTGAGATAGCCGAGCGGCTCGACACCATTGAGTTTGCAGGTTTCGATCAGCGAAGCGACGAAGGCCCAGTGCTCGGCGCCGCCGTCCGATCCGGCAAAGAGTGCATTCTTGCGGTTTAGGGCCATCGCCCGTTCATTCTGCCCATGTCGGGGAAGAGCGAGAGGTTCACTATCCCTGGCATCCCTATTTCGGCCGAAAAGTCAGTGTGCGACGTGTAGAGCAGCGGGCGACCGGCCAGTTCCTCAAAGTGGAAGGCCCCTTTGGCATTGTCGTTTCGATGCCGGGCTGGATGGTTGATCCCGTCGTCTGCGCCGAGATGAGCCTTGGCCGGCCGCAGGTTGATATCGGGGCGCTGTCAGATTTGAAGAGGCTGGTCACCCCGGTCACGGCTTCTCCAAACTCCCAACGCGATGATGGAATCGCTTGGGAGAAAGTCGATGGAAAAGCACGACGTGCCCGCGCTGACCTCGGGCAGACAGATAAGCCTGATATTCGAGCCCCGCAGGATGGACGGGATGAGCGAGGCGGAACGAACGAATGCGATAATCACGCTTGCCCAAATCCTGATGCAGGCCACCGGTCTCGTCGTCGAGGAGCTCGGCGATGACCGGCGCTGAACTGATCCCGGCGCAGCTCCTGAAGCGCAAGGCCGTCGTCTATGTGCGTCAATCGACACAGTCCCAGGTCATGACCAACCTGGAAAGCCAGCGGCGGCAATACGATCTCGTCGACATTGCACGTCAGCGCGGCTTCGCCGACATCGAGGTCATAGACGATGATCTCGGACGATCCGCGAGCGGAACGGTGGCCCGCCCCGGCTTCGATCGCCTGGTAGCATGGCTGTGCGCGGGTAAGGTAGGTGCCGTTTTGTGCCTCGATGCCTCGAGGCTCGCGCGAAATGGCCGTGACTGGCACCATCTTCTGGAGTTATGCGGGCTCGTCGAAGCCCGCGTCATCGACCACGATGGCGTTTACAATCCGTGCCAGCCCAACGACCGCCTGCTCCTGGGGATGAAAGGCAGTATCAGCGAATTCGAACTCGGCGTACTCAGGACGCGGATGCTCGAGGCCGCCAGATCGAAGGCGCGCCGGGGCGAGCTGCGCTTGTCAGTCCCGTTCGGCTATATCTGGCATCGCGAGGCAGGTCTGGGGCTTGATCCTGATTTGCGCTTACAGGAGGTAATCCGGCTCATCTTCGCCCGCTTCAGGGAACTTGGCAGCGCGCGCCAGGTGCTGTTGTCGATGACGGCTGATCAGATCCACTTCCCTCGACCTTCGGATGAGGGGCGACCAGCTTCGCCTGGCTGCCGATCCGCTATCGCAACGTGATAGCGGTGCTCAAAAACCCCTTCTACGCAGGTGTTCACGTTTACGGGAAAAGCGAGAAGCGGACCTCTATCGTCGAGGGGCGTGCGCGGCGCAGTTACGGCCACGGAAACCCGATCGGGACTTGGGACGTGTTCATCAAGGATCACCACGAAGGGTACATCAGCTGGGAGGAGCACGAGCGAAACCAGAAGCAGTTGGCGCTCAACAACTATGGTCGCGCCGACGGTGCAAAATCCGGCCGAGGAGGCCGAGCGCTGCTCTCGGGCATCATGACGTGCCGCCGGTGCGGACGGCGGCTGACGGTCACCTATACCGGAAATCCGCAAAGCCGACCGGTGTATCGCTGTGACAAGCCGAACCTGATGATGGGCTTGCCCAGGTGCATGACCTTTGGCGGTCCGCGGGTTGATGCGGCTGCTGCGCGTGAACTATTGCGCGCAGTAGAACCCTTGGTGATCGAAGCTGCGTTCGAGGCGGAGCGGATGCACCGAGAACGACAAGATGATCAACGCCAGATCCTTGATCTGGAACTTCAACAGGCCCGCTACGAGCCCAGTCTTGCCGAGCGCCGCTATGCAGCCTGTGATCCCGACAATCGTCTGATCGCGGCGCAGCTGGAGAAAAACTGGGAAATCGCATTACGCCGTGTGCGGGATCTGGAGGCGCGCCAGCCTGCAGAAAACCCATCCACCATTGAAGTCGATCCAAGTGCCTTCGCCAATATGGCGGAAAACCTGTCGGCGGCCTGGAACGCTCCTGATGTGACGATGCGCGCCCGTCAGCAACTGCTTCGAACGTTGATCGCCGATATCGTTGTCGGCGTCGACGATGTAGCGCGTGACGTCGTGCTCACCATCCATTGGCGCGGCGGGCAGCATTCGGAATTGCGTGTTCGCAAGCCGCGAGCCGGCGAGCACGGGTGCGCGACAGCAGAGGATGCTCTGGCAGTGATGCGCAGTATGGCCGGCCGCTGGTCTGACGAGCATATCGCGGCGTCGCTCAATCGGATGGGCTTGCCCACAGGCCAAGGCAAAACCTGGACGGCGCACCGCGTCTCATCTGTTCGGCGCTTGCGCGGAATCCACGCCTACAGATCGGCAGAGAAAGGCGGCGAATGGCTGACCATGACCGAGGCTGCAGCAGCGTTAGGCGTTACAAACCACGCGATACGCCGCCTCGTCAAAACCGGCGTGCTTCCCGCCGAGCAGGTTGTTCGGGGTGCACCGTATCAAATCCGCGCGGATGACCTGACCACCGAAGCCGTCAAATCTGCGGTGGCCCGAAAAGGTCGCCCGTGTCGCGCCGCTGACGCGGATACCCTTCCAATGTTTACAGATACTTGAATATGGAGTGCATAATGAAACATGCTTCGCGATAGGACGGATCGAGCGTTCAACAGTGTTGCTATCGATCTCGATGCGGCCATCGTCGAGGAAGCGCGAGAGTCCTTCCCATCGGGAGAGCGTGTAGCGGATCGCCTCGGCGAGCTTGGTCTTCTGGCTGATCAGGCCGAGCTTTTCGCGCAACCACGGCTCGAGCTCAGCCAGGATCGGTCGACTGCTTTCCTGGCGCACGGCAGACGTGCGTCTGCCGGCTGGCCGCGGATGTCGTCCTCGACGTGATAGAGTTCTGCGATGCGCCTGAGCGCCTCGCTCGCGATCGGCGCAGGGCCGGCTGCGGCGAGCTCGTAGAAGCGCCGGCGCACGTGTGCCCAGCAGAAGGCGAGCGTTGCGTCGCTCTTGTCGGCGAGCACCCGATAGCCACCATATCCGTCGACCTGCAGGATTCCGGCAAAGCCTGCGAGGTGAGCAATCGGTCGCTCCGCCTTTCGGTCCGGCGCATAGACATAGGCGACGCCCGGTGGGTCGCTTCCGTTCCATGGCCGATCATCACGCGCATAGGCCCAGAGCTGGCCTGTCTTGGTCTTGCCGCGACCGGGATCGAGTACCGGCGCGGTGGTCTCGTCGGCGAACAGCTTCGGCGAGGACTTCAGCTTCGCCAGCAGCCGTTCATGAATCGGACGTAGGTGCCAGGCGGCGCGGCCAACCCAGTCGGCGAGTGTCGAGCGATCAAGATTGATGCCCTGCCGGGCGTAGATCTGCGCCTGGCGATAAGATGTTGCGCATAGGATTATGCTGCGGAGGCTCCATTTCGTCCCAGGTTTCAGGCGATCTTGGGTAATCTCCGCAACA
>NZ_JBSKBO010000020.1:0-45423 GCF_053714255.1 Mesorhizobium sp. 43Arga | reverse complement strand
AGCTCTCAAGGCTGGAAATGGCAGTCACTCCTCAGTGGACTGCCTTCCCAAAGAATCCCTTCTCAAATCAACTTCAAGCGCAAAATCGTCATATGCGATTCCCCTGCCCACGAGGGGGAGATCGGCAGCATCGATGGCAGCGCCAACCTACCCCACAAACCCCACCTTCTTATGCGACCCATCGCAAAACGGCTTGTTGGCCGAGTGGCCGCAGCGGCAGAGGAAGGTGCGTTGTGTGCGGTCGATCGTGTGGCCAGTGCCGGTGACGATCTCGACATTGCCTTCGAGCTTGAGCGGGCCGTTGATGGTCGGCGTCACTTTCAGCGGGCCATTGCGCGCTTCGAGCGCCGGCGCGTCCTTCAGCGCCGGTTCGCCGGTGGCGGTGAAGCCGGCCTTGTTGTGGCTGCCGTCGCAGAACGGCTTGTTTTCGGAAGCGCCGCAGCGGCACAGCGTGGCGCGGTAAAAGGTCTCGCCGTCGAGCACGATCTCGGCATGCACCGCCAGCGGGCCGTTCTCACGGACGCGCACGGTGTTGACCACCGGCGGCTGTTCCTGCGGCCCGCCATCCTTCCTGACATAGGTGATGGCGCCGGACGGGCAGCTTTCGGCGATGGCGACGATCTTCTCGACGCTGGCGGCGTCGGGATGGATCCATTGCCCCGGCGCGTTGGGCACGAAGACATGCGGGTCGCCGAGCACGCAATTGCGCGAATGGATGCAGCGCTTGCCGGCAAAGCCGACGTCGATCTTCTCACCCTCGACCGTGCCTGCCATTGCCGTGCTCCTCTTGCCTGGGGCGCGTCGCGTCTGAACAGACGCGTCGCGCTTTGGGTATCGGCAAAGGCTATGGCTCCCGTGGGGGAGACCGTCAAGCTGGCAAACCGGTCAGGGGACGAGATTGATCTCCTCGGTCTCGTCGCCACTGCAGGTGTAGCAGCAATCCTCGCATTTTTCCTTGTTGCCGGGGCCGACGCCCCAATAGGTGCCCTCGTCGCCATCGACCCAGGCGCCGTAGCAGATCGATTCGCCCTCGTTGCAGGAGATCGGCAGCGACTTGGTCTCGCCATCGTCGAGATAGAAGTCCTTGCCGTTGCCCGGCCAGACATAGTCGCGGTCCTGGCTGTAGAGCTCAAGGCGCATGGCGTTGGGATGGCTGTTCTTGACCTGGAATGTCACATCGCCGGCATGGGCGGCTGGTGCAAACAGGATGGCGAGCGAAAACGCGGCGGCAAGCCGGCGCGCTGGTATGAAAGACATGAAAACCCCCGATGAAGAATCGGCCCCCGCGGCCGATGGAGTCATCATGCCATGACAGGGGCCGGCGCTAAAGGGATTATGGCGACAATCCCTGATATAATCGCAGGAGCTAAACGAGGAACCGGTGTCATTGCAGGCTTCGCCTATCGTTGCCAGAACGGCAGCTTGGCGATCTCTTCATCGACCTGCCGCCTGGTCAAACCGATATCGTCGATCAGATGCGGATTGACTTCCGAGATCCGCTTGAGGTCCCAGCGATAGCGTGTCTGTTGACGCCAGGCCGCGATGATGTTCCGCAGGGTGGCAACGCTATAACGCCGGCGCGATGTCTGCCCCACACACATTCCCCGCCGCACTGCCTGATGCGGGGCCGATGCAAGAATATTGGTCATGACAACCTCCATATGCTTTGGCGCCCATATGGTTTGAGAATGGGCGGCCTTTGATCCGAACGAGGTTGAATTCTGCAGGATATGGAGGGCGCCGTAATTAAGCCCTGCCAAATAGTTCTCAAAAGTTCCAAACAGGCCCTAACGCGTTGTTTTGGCGTCATTCCCCGGGGGAGACGCTGCGTGCTTTTCCCGGTGAAACCGCCTCACACTTTTCCCGGAATTGCTCTATAGATGCGCCCTATGCAGGGATCGCGCTTTGCCTTTGGTCCGTTCGTGCTTGATCCGGGTGCGGGAACGCTGCTTCGGAACGACGATCCCGTTGCCGTTGGCTATCGCGGGCTGAAGCTGCTTGCCGCGCTCGTCGGACGGCCCGGCGAAATCCTGGAGAAAGCCGAGCTGATGGACGCGGCGTGGCCGGGGACGGCGGTCGAGGAAGGCAACCTCACAGTGCAGATCGCGCAGCTGCGCAAACTGCTTGGTCCGCCCGCCGATGGCGGCGAATGGATATCGACGGTTCCGCGCGTCGGCTACCGCTTCACGGGCGCCATCGAACAGCTCGACCGGGCGAAGCGTAAACCCTTGCCGCTGCCAGACAAACCATCGATAGCGGTGCTGCCTTTCGTCAATCTCGGCAACGACCCCGAGCAGGAGGCCTTCGCCGACGGGTTGACCGAAGATCTGATCACCGACCTGTCCAGGGCTCCGGGCCTGTTCGTCATCGCGCGCAACTCGACCTTTGCCTACAAGGGCAAGGCGATGGACGTGCGCGCGATCGCCGAGGAACTTGGCGTGCGCTACCTCCTGGAAGGCAGCGCCAGACGCGCCGCGGGGCGCGTGCGCATCAACGCCCAGCTGGTCGACGCGATAAGCGGCGAGCATCTGTGGGCCGAACGCTTCGATCGCGGCCTGGACGATATTTTTGCCGTTCAGGACGAGGCCACGGCCAAGATCGTGGAGGCGCTGCTCGGCCGGCTGCGGGCGCCGCCGCCACGCAACCGGCCGACAAATCTCGAGGCCTACGATCTGTGCGTGCGGGCGCGCAAGCTGATCGACGAATCACCACAGACGGCACGGGAAGCGCATCTGCTGCTGACGCGCGCGGTGTCTCTCGATCCGGATTACGCCGAGGCCCATCGCTGGCTTGCCATGAACCACTGGATGGGATGGGTGCATTGGGGCGAGCCGGTTGAACCCAACCGTCGCATCGCGTTGGAACTGGCGCGCAAGGCGGTGGCGATCGATCCCAACGATGCCGGCTGCCGTTGGGTGCTCGGCAACCTGCTTGCCTATGAGCGCAGTTTCGAAGAGTCGGAAGCCGAATTCGCCAAAGCATTCGAACTCGACCCGAACGAGGCAGACGCCTGGGCGACATTGTCCGATATCGCGGTGCTGGCCGGACGGGTCGAGGAAGGCCTCGAGCACATCCGCAAGGCGTTCCGGCTCAACCCCTATCCGGCAAGCTGGTACTATTTGACGCTCGGCGAGGCGCAATATGCGGCGCGCGATTATGAAGCCGCCGTCGAGACCTTGCGTCGGGAAGAGACCTACCGGACGAGCTCACGCCGCTTCCTGGCGGCGAGCCTGGCGCAGCTCGGCCGGCTCGACGAGGCGCGCGCCGAAGTCGAACTGTTCCTCATCGGCAACCCGCATTTCACGACCAGTTACTGGGTCTGGACGGAGCCATTCCGCGACACCGCGATGCGCGATCATTTCGTCGACGGTTTTCGCAAGGCAGGTCTTCCGGACTGACGTGACCTCCTGCGTAGGTTCAGGAGGCCCCAGTCACGGCACCAGATCGATCGTCTCGGTCGTGTGTTCCACGCAGATGAAGCAGCAATTGTCGCAAGGCTGGTCGTTATCCGGCCCGACGCCGGCCGAAATCCGGTCATTGCCGTCGACCCAGGCGCCATAGCAGATGCGCTCGCCCTGATTGCAGGACAGCGGCACCGATTTCTGGGAATTCGGGTCGATCAGGAACACCTTGCCGTTGCCCGGCCAGACGGTCTCGCGGTCGCGGCTGAACAGCTCGACCGCAACCGCTTGCCTGCGCAGGTTCTTGACGAAGAAGGCCATGTCGGCGGCCCTGGCCGAGGTCGTGCAGACGAGCGCCGCGAGCACGGCCATACGAAACAGCGTCACGGTCGGACCTCCCGAATCACCGCCGCAGAATCGCATGGCCGCCCATGCCTGTCGCTCGCTTTTGGAACTATTTCACGGAAGGACCTTCCGCCATGATCTCCCGCCCCAGCCGTACCGTTTCGCCGACGAGAAGGTCGAGATCCTCTCGCCTTGTGCGGTGGTTGGCGATCGCCACGCGCAGCCAGTGTTCGCCATGCACGGTGGTGTCGGACAGGGCGGCGATGCCTTGTTCCTGCAACCGCAGCATGATCTCGGTGTTGAGCGTCTTCAGCGCCTCGCCGGTGACGCCGGGCTGGTAGCGGAAGCAGACGATGTTGATGGTCGGCGCCATCGCCAGCTCCAGCAGCGGCTCGGCCTCGATCAGCCCGGCCAGATAAGAGGCTTGCGCGATGTTCTGGTCGATCAGGCGGCCGAATTTCTCGACACCATGTTCCTTCAGCGCCATCCAGACTTTCAGCGCGCGAAAGCCGCGCGAGGTCTGCAGGCCGTAATCGTGCAGCCATTCACCGGAGGCGAGGCCACGCGGCATCGATTCCAGATATTCCGGCGTCACCGCGAAGGTCCTGCGATGCGCGACGGCATCCCTGACCAGCGCGCAGCCGACCTCGAACGGCGCGTGCAGCCATTTGTGCGGATCGAGCGCGACCGAATCGGCCCATTCGATGCCGACAACGCGATGCGCGTTGTCGGGCGCAATCGCGATCAGCGCGCCGATGCAGCCGTCGACATGGAACCACAGGCCTTCCTCATGTGCGAGTTTGGCAAGCGCCCACAGATCGTCGATCGCGCCGGTATTCACCGTGCCGGCATTGCCGATGACGCAGG
Source organism: Mesorhizobium sp. 43Arga (assembly GCF_053714255.1). NCBI lineage: Bacteria > Pseudomonadati > Pseudomonadota > Alphaproteobacteria > Hyphomicrobiales > Phyllobacteriaceae > Mesorhizobium > Mesorhizobium sp. 43Arga. The sequence continues at coordinate 40,810 of NZ_JBSKBO010000020.1, read as the reverse complement.
CCGGCTTGAACCCGGCTTCGCGATCCTCCGATATCGCAGCCCGCAACGCCGGTATGTCGATGCCCAGGCCGGCGTCGGTCGGGATGCGGCGCAGCGCCCGGTTGCCGAGGCCGAGCGCTTCCATCGCCTTGCGGTGACAGGAGTGGATCTGGTCCGAGCCATAGAAACGCAGCGGCTTTTCGATTGCCGCGACACCGTGCTCGCGCACGTCGATGCCGGCCTTCGTGTTGCGCGCCACCGTCAGGCCGATGATGTTGGCCATCGTGCCGCCGCTGACCAGCGTGCCAGAAGCGGAAGCGGGAAAGCCCAGCATCTGCTTGCACCAGTTCACCACCTGGCTGTCCATCAGCCCGGCGGCGTGGTTGCCGCCGCCGAGATTGGAGCCCTGGATTGCCGCGAGAAAGTCGCCGAGCGCGCCGGTGAAGTTGCTCGACCCCATGTACCAGGCCCAGAAGCGCGGATGGATGTTGCCCATCGGGTAGGACATCACCGTGCGCGAGACCTCGCCGTAGACAGCGGCCAGCGGCGCCGGCGATCGCGGCAAGGGTGCCGCGAAGGCCTCTCTGACATCCGCCGGCATTTCCCGCCACGCCGGACGGTCCCTGACATCGCTGAGATAATCGACGGCATCGTCGATGACCTGGTGCGACAGGGCCTGCACAGCGGCCCAGTCAGTGGGGTCGAGCGTTTCCTCGGCGCCGAGGGTTTCCTGCGCGATGTCCATGGCCGGTCTCCCGTCAGGCCACCGGGAACTGGCAGCCGGGCGTCGAGCGCGACAGCGCCATCTCCTCGGCGTCCATCTCGGCCTCGATGCCGTCGAACAGCGGCGTCGACATGTAGCGCTCGCCGGTATCGGGCAGCATGCACAGGATCACCGATCCGGCCGGCGCCTTTTCCGCGACCTGCCGCGCCACGGCGAAGGTGGCGCCGCCGGAAATGCCGGTGAAGATGCCTTCCTTCTGCGCCAGGGCCTTGGCCCATTTGATGCCTTCGGGCCCGGCAATCGGCACCACCTCATCATAGAGGCTGGTGTCGATCGCTTCCTGCAGCACATTGGGGATGAAGTCCGGCGTCCAGCCCTGGATCGGATGCGGCTCGAAGGCCGGATGGCTGGCGACAGGGGCGCCACCTGCACCGCGTTGCTGCCCCTTGCCGCTGCCGATCAGCTGGGCATTGGCCGGTTCGGAGAGCACGATGCGGGTATCCGGCCGCTCGCGGCGCAGCACGCGCGCCACGCCGACGACGGTGCCGCCGGTGCCGTATCCGGTGACGAAGCAGTCGAGCCGCGAGCCGGCGAAATCATTGACAATCTCTCGCGCCGTGGTCGCTTCGTGAATGGCGGCGTTCGCCGTCGTTTCGAACTGGCGGGCGAGGAACCAGCCATTGGCCTCGGCCAGTTCCACCGCCTTCTTGTACATGCCAAAACCCTTTTCGGCGCGCGGCGTCAGCACCACCTTGGCGCCGAGCATGCGCATCAGCTTGCGGCGCTCGACCGAAAAGCTGTCGGCCATGGTGACGACCAGCGGATAGCCCTTCTGCGCGCAGACCATGGCCAGCCCAATGCCGGTGTTGCCGCTGGTCGCCTCGACCACCGTCTGGCCGGGTTTCAAGGCGCCGCTGCGCTCGCCTTCCTCGATGATGTTGAGCGCCAGCCGGTCCTTGACCGAGGCGGCAGGGTTGAAGAACTCGGCCTTGGCATAAATCGTCGCATGGGCCGGTGCCAGATTGTTGATGCGGATCACCGGCGTGTCGCCGACGGTGTCGAGAATGCTGTCGAACAGGCGACCGCGCCCGGCCGTGGACCTGATTTTCTGTCGATTCAACATCGTTGATCTCCTCGATCGTGTTCATCTTCACAGGCCGGTTACAAACCGGCGGGTTGGGCGGCGAGGTTTCGAGACATGGCCGCGCTAGGACTGGCATGCCGACGATGCGGCAATGACGGTGCCCGGCGGGCGATTCGCCCCGGATGCGCCGCGTCGTGTTTGGTGATACAGCAAGGGCCGACGGGCCAGCGTGGGAGCAGACGTGGAAACGCACGTGGAATCCGCACCTTCGAGGCTGGACGGCTATAGGCCGCGCCTGACCGTGCGCCTGCTCGGACCGCTGGAGATCCTGCGCGATGGCGTGCCCGTGGCGCTACCGGCGTCGCGCAAGCTGCGCGCGCTCCTGGCCTATCTGGCGCTGGCGCCGCACGCGGTGGGGCGCGGCCGCCTGTGCGAACTGCTGTGGGATGTGCCCAACGATCCCCGCGGCGAATTGCGCTGGTGCCTGAGTAAGCTGCGCGCCGCCCTCGACATGCCGGACAGGCGCCGGGTTTCCACCCAGGGCGATACGGTCGCGCTCGATCTCGGGGGCTGCCTTGTCGATGCGCTGGAGCTCAGCCATGCCGCGGCGCAAGGGATCGCCACGCTTGATGTGGAGCGGCTGCAGGCGCTGGCAGGACTGTTCGCCGGCGATCTGCTCGACGGGCTGGAGCTGGAGCGGAGCCCGCTTTTCGACAGCTGGCTGGTCGCCCAGCGGCGGCGTTTTCACTCCCATCACGCCGCCGTGCTGGAACAGCTTGTCGCGAACCTGCCGGCGGATGGCGACGAGACGGTCGGCCATCTCGATCGATGGGTAGAGCTGGCGCCGTTCGACACGCGCGCCCACGCGGCGCTGCTGGCCGGTCTTGCCCGGCGCGGCGAGATCGGCGCGGCCGAGCAGCATCTGGCTTCAGCGGAGCGGTTGTTCCAGTCAGAGGACCTGGATTTCGCGCCGCTTCGCCAGGCCTGGCGGGCGATCCGAGACCAACGCGCCTCGCACCAGGCACCGCCGGACCACCTGTCCGCGGTATCGCAATTGGTGGCCCCATCAGGTGATGCCGGCCCGGTCGAACCCAGCCACGCTTCGCTGGCGGTGATGCCGTTTGTCGACGAAAGCGGGGCGCGCGGCGGGCTGGCCGACGGTTTCACCCACGACATCATCACCGTCTCGCCAAGCTCCGCGATTTCTTCGTCATCGCACGCGGATCGGTGTTCGCGCTGGCCGAGAAAGCCATCGCGCCGGAGGAGGCCGGCAGAAAACTTGGCGTCGACTATGTCGCCACCGGCACGGTGCGCGGCCTGACCGGCCGCCTTATCGTCAGCGTCGAGCTGGTCGAGGTGCGCACCGCCAGGATCGTCTGGGCCGAGACCTTCGAGCGCCGGCCCGACGACCTGTTCGCCGTGCTCGACGATATCGGTGACAGCATCGTGTCGTCGATCTCGGCCGAGATCGAAACGGTCGAACGCAACCGGGCCATGCTGAAGGCGCCCAACTCGCTCAATGCCTGGGAAGCCTATCATCGCGGTCTCTGGCACATGTACCGCTTCACCCAGGCCGAGAACGAGCAGGCGCGGCATTTCTTCGACAAGGCCCTGCAGCTCGACCCGACCTTTGCCCGCGCCTATGCCGGCCTGTCCTTCACCCACTGGCAGAACGCCTTCCAGCGCTGGGGCGACCGCGACCGCGAAAGCGCGCTGGCCTATGAAAGCGCCAGCCACAGCCTCTTGGTCGACGACCACAATCCAGCCGCGCACTGGGCGATGGGCCGGGCGTTGTGGCTGCGCGGCGAGCAGGACGGGTCGCTGTCCGAACTGGGGCGGGCCGTGGATCTCAGCCCGAATTTCGCGCTCGGCCACTACGCGCTGTCTTTCGTCCACTCGCAGTCGGGCGACCCTCGGGCGGCGATAAGCTCGTCGGACCATTCGCGGCATCTCAGCCCCTTCGACCCGCTGCTGTTCGGCATGCTGGGGTCGCGCGCCATGTCGCATGTCCGACTCGGCCAGTTCGAGGAGGCGGCCGAATGGGCGCTGAAGGCAGCGGCGCGGCCCAACGCCCATACCATCATCCTGGCGATCGCCGCGCACTGCCTGGCGCTGGCCGGCCGGCTCGATGAGGCGCGCGGCTTTGCCGCCGCTATCCGCAAGACATTGCCTGATTACCGCGCCGACGATTTCATCGGCACGTTCCGCTTCGACCCCGATGCCGAGGCGCTGTTCCGGCAAGGCGCGAGGCGCATCGGGCTCGGCTGATTTCGCGCTTGCAGCCCCGTTAACGAAGTTGGAAGGAGTTGCTTAACGGTTCACCTCTATCTGACCCCTCGGGGGGTCCATGGCAAAGTGAGTATGATGAGCGACAGCCCCGACAAGCGCAGCGCCGAATGGCGCGCCATTCTCCATGTACAGGCCCGCGTCGCCGTGCTGTTCGTTCCCGTCGTCGCCAGCCTGCTGCTCATAGCCGCGCTTGCCGGCAATGACCGCAAATCCGTTCCCGATGTCGACCGGACGGTCACCGGGTCGGTGCGATAGATCACACGGACAGTGCTCGAGCCTTAAACGGCGGAACCCCGTGCGCCGCCGAACATTGTCCTCCAGGACAGTCCTGGAGGACATGATGACCAGAGCCCTCGACGTCAACGACAACACCGCGGAAGATCCGGAGCGTCCGCCGCGGCCGCAGACCGGCGACCTCAGGAAAAAGAAGGTCGAAGGAAAGGCTTTCCAGGTGAACGAGAACAGCGTCGACAATCCGGCACCGGCGCCGGCGACGCCAAAGCGCGGCTGATCCAAGGAAGATGGCGTGCGCCTGTCAGGGCGTGCGTTGCGGCAGCATCCGCTTGAGCACGTCGTCCTTGCGGATGAAATGGTGCCACAGCGCCGCCGCCGCATGCACACCGGCAAGGATCAGGATCGAATTGGCGCAGAGGCTGTGGAGTTCCCTGATGTACCGGGCCGTGTCGCGATCCGGCGAAACCGGGGCCGGGACGGTGAAAAGGCCGAAGAAGCTCAAGGCATCGCCCCGGTACCAGGTCAGCAAGATACCGAGAACCGGAATGGCTACAAGCAGCGCGTAAAGCACGAGATGCGCGATCTTGGCCGCCGATCGTTCGAGCGGCGACATTTCTAGCGGCAGGCCGGGCGCTCCCAGCGTCAGGCGCAGGCCGAGACGGATGACGACCAGCGCGAAAAGCAGCAGCCCGAACGAAATATGCAGCCACCAGACGAGCGCGCGGCCGGGATCGCCGCGCGGAAAAAGCTCCTCCACATAGGTCAGACCATAAAGGCCGATGACCAGCAGAAACACCGCCCAGTGGATGGCCTTCTGCGTGCTTGTGTAGGTGGGGTGCATGCGAGGCTTCCAGTTTTGAAGGTTTCTAAACTAGCCGCGATCATGTCAAAGCTTTGTCCGGGCGAGGCATTGGCCGCACTCGAAAACGCGGTGAACGATTCGTTCTTTGGGGGCCGGGCTCTGGCCATGGTGATCAGGCGGACAGTGGAAGGGGCAAGCTGTCAGTTCGCTGACAACAAAGGCGTCGGCCCGCAACCCATGCCTCAGACGACGAAAAGCCCGGACGAACCGGGCTTCGGATTCTGAATCGTCGAGCGGTTCGAACTCCGCCATTCGCCTGATGCGGGCTCAATAAAACCTTGGGATCGGGCCGTTCTGCGGCGTCGTGCGGTCGCCGAGGTCGAGAAAGATCTCGTCGACATAGCACCATCCCCAGCCTTCCGGCGGATCGTAGCCCTCGATGACGGGATGGCTGGTGGCGTGGAAATGTTTTGTCGCGTGGCGGTTGGGCGAGTCGTCACAGCAGCCGACATGGCCGCAGGTGCGGCAGAGCCGCAGATGCACCCACCACGAGCCGCTCTTCAGGCATTCCTCGCAGCCGAGCGCGCTCGGCGTCACATCCCTGATCCCAGCCGCGTGTTTGCATTCATCCGCCATCAGTCTCTCCTGGCCAGTTGAGGCTCAACTATTCCTTTTGCGCAATTCCCAAATACGAGAGCGCTGCGCGCTTTTCCCGGGAAAACCGTTACACACTTCTTCTGGAATTGCTCTCCATGGCTTGGCTGCCGTCTTGCGCAAGATAGGCATGCAAGGCGGCGACCACCTGGGCGCCTTCGCCGACGGCCGCCGCGACGCGCTTGACCGAGCCGCAACGCACGTCGCCGATGGCAAATACGCCGCTGCGGCTGGTCTCCATCAGGCCATGTTCCGGTCCGAGTTCCGACCCGGTGCGGATGAAGCCCTTGGCGTCCAGCGCCACATTGCATGGCACCAGCCAGTCGGTGTTGGGGTCGGCGCCGATGAACAGGAAGAGGTGGCTGATCGGGCGCGTCGTCTCTTCGCCGCTGACGCGGTTGCGCCAGCGGACAGTCGCGAGATTGCCCTCCTCGCCCTCCAGCGCCTCGATTTCGGTCTCTGTCAGCACCTCGATGTTCGGCTGCGCCTTGATGCGCTCGACCAGATAGCGCGACATCGAGGCATCGAGACTGCCGCCGCGCGCCAGCAGCGCCACCTTGCGCGCATGGCTGGCGAGGTAGACCGCCGCCTGTCCGGCCGAATTGCCGGCGCCGACCAGCGCCACTTCTTGGCCGGCGCATAGCCGGCCTTCGATGGGCGAGGCCCAATAGTGCACGGAGGTCCCCTCGAACTGCGACAAATTGGCGACATCGAGGCGCCGATAGCGCGCGCCGCTGGCGATCACCACCGCGCGCGTGCGCACCGTCTCGCCGTCACCGACATCAAGCAGGTAGCGGGCGCCTGAATTGTCGGCCGCCGCGCTCAACAGCTTCGCCTCGTCGGGAATCACCATTTCGACGCCGAATTTCTGCGCCTGATTGTAGGCGCGCGCCATCAGCGCCATGCCGGTGATGCCGGTGGGGAAACCGAGATAGTTCTCGATGCGCGAGGAGGCGCCGGCCTGCCCGCCGAAGGCCCGGCAATCGAGCACAATGGTCGACAGTCCTTCGGAGGCCGCATAGACCGCCGCCGCCAGCCCCGCCGGCCCGGCGCCGACAATGGCGACATCATACAGCGTATCCGCATTGATCGGCCGCAGCAGGCCGATGCAGCGGGCGAGATCCTTCTCGCCGGGATTCATCAGCAGCCTGCCGTTCGGGCACAACACGACCGGCAAATGATGGGGATCGACCTCGAAACGTTCGACCATGGTTTTGGCGCAGGGGTCGCTGCCGGAATCGAGCACGCGGTGCGGCTGGCCGCTGCGAGCCAGGAACCCTTGCAGCCGCAGCACGTCGGCATTGCCGAGCGGTCCGATGATGATCGGCCCGCTGGTGGCGCTTTCCAGCAGCCCGACGCGGCGCAGGATCAGTGCCCGCATGATGCGCTCGCCGAGATTGGCCTCCTGCACCATCAGGTCGCGCACCCGCCGCGAAGGAATGACGAAGGCCTCGACCGGCTCGGCGGCCTCGGCATTGACCAATGAGGGACGGGCCGAAAGCTGGGCCAGTTCGCCGACGAAGCTGCCGGGGCCGTGGGTGACGATCGTCTCGCGCCGGCCGAGGCCATCCTGGGTGATATCGACCTTGCCCGACAGCACGACGATCAGGCCGGGCGCGACATCGCCCGCCTTGATGATGTGCTCGCCGGCCGCATAGGCACTGGCCTCGCCGAAACGGCGCATATGGTCGATGTCAGCCTCGCTCAGCGTGGGAAAGGCCTGGTCGCGACGGGCACCGAAGATTGCTGTGGAGGATTGAGACATGGCTGCGAGCGTAGCGAAGTGGCCGCGCGGTTTGAAGCGGTTTGTTCGGGGACTAGCCGGGAGGGGAGGTTGGCGGCAAAGAAAAAGCCCGGACGAGCCGGGCTTTTTTGGGTTTCTGAGCCATCGAGCGGTCCGAAACGGGAATTTGGTGCCTAGAAGAGGCGAGGCGTGATCATACCGGGGAGCGCAACGCCAACAGAGGAGCTTGCGCAATGACCGCCGACACACTGCCGACCGCCGGCACTGGGCCATCTGGAGCCCCTTCGAGCTTGCCGAGTTCCTAAGCGAGCACCGACAGGGAAAGGCCTTGGCCCGTGGTTGGAGCCTTGTGCCATGACCGCATGATGGCCGCTACCATAACCTGAGGCACCGGCCCGGACGGGTGGGGGCCGGAAACATGCAAAGGCCGGCAAATGGCGTAATTGCGTGGTCGCGGAAGCTAGGGCATGAAGGCTAGTAACGATGCGGCCACAGCTTCAACACAAGACCGACAACCAGACCGACAAGGAAGCCGAGTGGGCCGGTTATAAATATTCCGAGCAGCGGTCCCTGGTTCGCTTCGGGCGTGATGATAATCGGCCCGACGAAGCCGCCAAGAAACCCGATAGCCCCTAAGATCGCTCCCCACTTGAGCATGGTATCCCCTACGGCCAGTCGCGCTATTGCAGCAACTTTATCGCGCCGAAACAAGCTCTGCATTAGAGTCCGCTTGCGCAACCCAGAGGACAATATGCTGCGAGGCGCACTGCTCCGACTCATCGGAATTCCGCGGCCGCGCAGTTTGAAGCCGCTTTGTTCTGCGCCTGGCCGGGAGGAGAGGTTGGCGGCAAAGAAAAAGCCCGGACGAACCGGGCTTTTTCTTTGGGTTTCTGAACCATCGAACGGTTCGAAACGGGAATTTGGTGCCCAGAAGAGGACTCGAACCTCCACTCCTTGCGGAACACGGACCTGAACCGTGCGCGTCTACCAATTCCGCCATCTGGGCTGGTGCGGGCTCATGTAAGCGGGCAAGCGATTGCTGTCAACGCGCTTTTTGGACCATGCCGCCGAAAGCTGGAATCACAGCTTTGGCAGAAGCGCATGTGCCAGCCAGGGCGGCAGTCTCCGCTTGCCGGCTCAGCAAGCGTCAGCCCTCCAGCACTTCCTTTGACGCCACGGTCGAATCGGCGTTGAGCTGGTAGATGACCGGCACGCCGGTGCCGAGTTCCAGCTTGACGATCTCCTCGCCCGACTTGCCGTCCAGCGCCATGATCAGCGCGCGCAGCGAATTGCCGTGCGCGGCGACCAGCACCGTGCCGCCGCGCAGCACGTGCGACTGCATGTCGTGCAGGTAATAGGGCCAGACGCGGGCGCCAGTGTCCTTCAGGCTTTCGCCGCCGGGCGGCGGCACGTCGTAGGAGCGGCGCCAGACATGCACCTGCTCCTCGCCCCATTTCTTGCGGGCGTCGTCCTTGTTGAGACCGGAAAGGTCGCCATAGTCGCGCTCGTTGAGCGCCTGGTCGCGGATGGTCTTCAGATCGCTCTGGCCGACCGCGTCGAGAATGTGCTGGCAGGTTTTTTGCGCCCGGCTCAGCGCCGAGGTGAAGGCGATGTCGAACTTCAGGCCGCGCGCCTTGAGTTTCTGCCCCGCGGCCTTGGCCTCGGCATGGCCCTGCTCGGTCAGGTCGACGTCGCGCCAGCCGGTGAACAGGTTTTTCAAATTCCATTCGCTCTGGCCATGGCGCACGAGCACGAGGGTTCTCGACATTTTTGCTCCTACAAAAGCAATTCCAGGAAAAGTGTGAAGCGGTTTTCCGTCTGGAATTGCGTTAAAACAAGGTGGTTCGCTTCAGCTCAGGCCGAGCACGTCCCGCATCGAATAGAGTGCCGGCTTCTTGCCACGGGCCCACAGCGCCGCCTTGACGGCGCCGCGGGCGAAGATGGCGCGGTCCTCGGCATGATGCGACAGCGTGATGCGCTCGCCGGTGCCGGCCAGGATGACGCTGTGGTCGCCGACCACCGAACCGCCGCGCAGCGTGGCGAAGCCGATCGTGCCTTGCTTTCGCGCACCTGTATGGCCGTCGCGTGAACGCACGTCATTGCCGGCCAGCGTGATGCCGCGCCCGGCGGCGGCAGCTTCGCCGAGCAGCAGTGCCGTGCCCGACGGCGCGTCGACCTTGTGCTTGTGGTGCATTTCGAGGATCTCGATGTCGAAATCGTCGGCGTCGAGCGCGCGCGCCGCCTGTTCGACGAGCACCGCCAGCAGATTGACGCCGAGGCTCATATTGCCCGACTTGACGATTGTGGCATGGCGCGCCGCCGCGGCGATCCTGGCATTGTCGTCGGCGGAACAGCCGGTCGTGCCGATGACATGGACGATGCGCGCCTGCGCCGCGTAGCCGGCGAATTCGACGGATGAGGCCGGCGTGGTGAAGTCGAGCACGCCGTCAGCCTTGGCGAAGACCGGCAGCGGATCGTCGCCGATCGGCACGTTGATGATGCCTATGCCGGCGAGTTCACCGGCGTCCTTGCCCAGATGAGGCGAATCCGCGCGCTCGACCGCGCCGATGACGCGGGCGCCCGGAATGGTGTGGATGGCGCGGATCAGCGTCTGGCCCATGCGGCCGGCTGCACCCACCACCACAAGGCCCATATCGCCCGCCGGCTTGCCGGTTGTTGCCGATGTCTCGCTCATGCCGTGCTCCCGGCGCTGCCCTGGGTCTCAAAGTCCCGAGGCGAAGTCTGGATCGGCTTGCTGTCGTCGACAAGCCCCAGCCCCTTCTTGCCCTGCACCCGGTGGAACCGCGCATAGACGCTGTGCGGGTCGGCCATCAGCGCGGCATGCGTGCCTTCCTCGACCACCCGGCCCTGTTCCATGACGACGATGTGGTCGGCATTGACCACCGTCGATAGCCGGTGGGCGATGACGATGGTGGTCCGGCCTTCCATGACATGGGTCAGCGCTTCCTGGACGCGGGCCTCCGCCTCGTTGTCGAGCGCCGAGGTCGCCTCGTCGAGAAGCAGGATTGGCGCCTGGCGCACGATGGCGCGGGCGATCGAGACGCGCTGGCGCTGGCCGCCGGACAGCGTGGCGCCGTTCTCGCCGACCGGCGTGTCGTAGCCCTGCGGCTGCTGGCGGATGAACCCGTCGGCCGCCGCCTGTTGCGCCGCCCGTTCGATCTCGGCGTCGGTGGCCGACATGCGGCCATAGCGGATGTTGTCGCGGATCGTGCCTTCGAACAGATAGGGCGACTGCGAGACATAGGCGATCGAGCCGCGCAGCGACTGCTTGGTCACCTTGGAAATATTCTGGCCATCGACCTCGATGGTGCCGGACTCGACGTCGTAGAAGCGCTGCAGCAGCGCCACCAGCGTGGTCTTGCCGGCACCCGACGCGCCGACGATGGCGGTCATCTTGCCGGCGGCGGCGACGAAGCTCAGCTCCTGCAGCACCGGCGTCTCCTCGACATAGCGGAAGGAGACATTGTTGAAACGCACCTCGCCCGTGGTGAAGTGCGCCTCGACGGCGTCAGGCGCGTCGCCCTGCTGCGGCTCGAGGTCGAGCAGTTCGTAGATCATGCGGGCGTTGACCAGCGCCCGCTCCATGCCGACCTGCATGCGCGCCAGGCGCCGGGCCGGGTCGTAGGCCAGGATCAGCGCGGTGATGAAGGAAAACACCGCGCCCGGCGGCTGGCCGAGAACGAGTGCCCGGTAGCCGGAATAGGCGATGACGGAGGTGACGGCGAGGCCGGCCAGCATGTCGGAAATCGGCGCCAGCCGCTCCGAGACGCGGGCGATCTTGTTCGAGCGCTGTTCCGCTGTGTCGGCCAAGGCGCCGATGCGGCTCGCCAGCTGATCCTCCATGGTGAAGGCCTTGACGATGGCGATGCCTTGCGTGGCTTCCTGGACGGCGCCGATCAGCCGGGAATTGATCAGCACGGATTCCCGCGTGATACGCCGCACGCGACGCGTCAGGTAGACGACCGCCCAGATCAGCGGCGGTCCAATCAGCAGCGAACTCAGCGATAGAACCGGATCCTGGTAGATCATGATGCCGACAAGGCCGACCAGGGTCACCGCGTCGCGGGTGATGGATGTCAGCGTGATCGACAAGAGGTCGCGGATGCCACCGACATTCTCGTTGACCTGCGCCGCCAGCCGGCCGGAGCGCGTGTCGTTGAAGAAGCCGACGCCGAGCTTCATCAGATGGTCGAAGATGCGTTTCTGGTAGCGCGCCACCAGATTGTTGCCGATCGTGGCCAGCGCCACCGCCTGCCCGTAGCCGGCGAAGCCGCGCACCAGGAAGGCCCCCATGATCCCGGCGCAAATCCACACCACCAGGTCGCCGCGCCGTTCGTAGAAGATCTGGTTGACGATCGGGCTCATGATCCAGGCCGTGAAGGCGGTCGTGCCCGACACCAGCAGCATGCAGCAGATGGCGACGACATAGGACCAGCGATGATCGCGGCCGTTTTCGGAGAGGATGCGGCGCAGCACGGCGTTGACTTCGCCAACGCTGGCTTTCTGCTTGTTTGGGGCTTGAAGTGTCAAATCGGGAGCTTCGTGGGTTTTCCGCCTGGGACCGGGCTGCAATTCGGCACTCCTCTTAGCGCCATGCGGCCGGCTTGCCTATGCCCGCGGCTGATTAACTTCGTCGCGGGCGCCCCGACGCTTCGCGCTGGGGATTCAGGCCTGCCAGCGCCGGCCCGCCGTCTGGACGCCGAACAGCGAGGGATTTCGCGCATAGGCGGCAAGGCCGAGAAGGGCGGCCAGCGGATGGGTGATGACATAGACGGGCATGGTGCGCATCAGCGCGCTGTGCGGCGCCTTGTCCTCGAAGGCGGCGCGGAAATTGCCCTCCTTCAGCGCCGGCACGATTTTTTGGGCGATGCCGCCGGTCAAGAACACGCCGCCACGGCTCATGAACACCAGGGCAAGATCGCCTGCGGTGCGCCCAAGGCAGGTGACGAAGGTCTCCAGCGCTTCCTCAGCCACCGGATCGGTCTTGGCCAGGGCCGCGCCGGTGATCTCGGCCGGCGTGGTGAAGGGCGCCGGCTTGCCGTCGGCCTTGGCAACCGCCCGATAGACGTTGACGAGGCCGCGCCCGCACAGGATCTGTTCGCCTGAAATGCGGCCCTCGAGCTTCTCGATATGCGGGAAAACCTCGAAATCGCGCGGCGTGCGCGGACCGATGTCCATATGGCCGCCCTCGCCGGGCACCGGGATCCAGTGGTGCAGCGCATAGACCAGCCCGGCGACACCGAGTCCGGTTCCGGGCCCAAGCACGACGCGGCCGGCATTGGGCTCCGGCGTGCCGCCGCCGATCTTTTCCATATGCTCTTCGCCAAGCGCCACGACAGCCAGCGCCTGCGCCTCGAAATCGTTGAGCACGACGATGTCGCTCAAGCCGAGATTGGCGAACATCTGCTTCGGCTTGACGACCCACGGGCAATTGGTGAGCTCGATCTCGTCGCCGTCGACCGGACCGGCAACCGCCAGCACCGCCGAATTGGGGCGGACCGAAGAGCGGTCGAGCACCGCCGCCTGGATCGCCTCATCGATGGTGTTGAAATTGGCGGTCTGGACGATTTGCGGCTCGGTCGGCTCGGAATTGGCGTCAAGCACGATCGAAAAGCGCGCATTGGTGCCGCCAATGTCGCCGATCAGGATCGGAAACCGCAACGACGTGTCGGTATCGCTTACGCTTGGCATGCTCTCGTCCGTCCCCGGCGCCCCTGACGGCGTCACGCCGTTCCTCCGTTGACTAGCGCATGAGTTTGAAAAGGGAAACGGTTTTCGAACCCCTCCACGCGCGGAACGGGGTTCTGCGGCCATACAGCCACTATTTCCCGAAAACAGCTCGCTAAACCGATTGAGCCGACCGCAGTGGCAATCAGTTCGCGTGCGGCCTTGGCCGTGGCACCGGCGCGCCCATTCTGGGGGTGGCCGCGAAGGCATTCGCAGGGCTTGGCAGTTCGTCCGCGCCGCTGGCCGTGATGGCAGGCTGGGACGGGGCTTCCGGTTCGGGCGCCGCGACCGCGACCGGCACGGCGCCGCCGTGATAGGTCGCCGCCTCGGCCGAGGCAGGGCCCGGCGCGTCGAGTACGGCGCGGCATTCCTTCGGCAGGTTGGCCATCGTCATCAGGTCGCGGGCCTTCGGCGCGTCGGGATTTTTGTTGGGCCGCCAAGGCTCCTCAGTGAACCACCAGGCCAGCGGCTTGCCGCAGCCGTCATCATCCGGCGTCGCCTCCTGCCCCTTGCAGTTGGGCGAGCCCGGCTGGCAGCCGATGCGCATGTGGAAATGATAGTCATGGCCCCAGAACGGCCGGATCTTGCGCAGCCAGCCACGGTCGCCCTTGACGGTGTCGCAGAGCTTTTTCTTGATGCCGGGATTGACCAGGATGCGTTCCACCTCGGGGTAGCTCGCCGCCCGCTTCAAGAGCGCCGTGTGCTGCGGCGTCCACAGCGCGTCCTTCACCAGATGTGTCTTCTCGTCGACCATCAAGGTGGCGCTCATCGATTCGCGCTGCGCCCTGGTCATGGTGCGGTCAGGCATCGGCGTCAGCCAGATGTCGGCATCGAGCCCGATCTGGTGCGAGGCATGGCCCGTCATCATCGGGCCGCCGCGCGGCTGCGAAATGTCGCCGATCAATAGGCCAGGCCAGCCGTCGGCGGCGGCGTCGCGCGACAGTTTCTCGATCAGCGCGATCATCGCCGGGTGGCCCCAGCGGCGGTTGCGCGAGGGTCGCATGACCTGCCAGGTCGGACCGTCCATGGGGATGGCGACACCGCCGGCGAAGCAGCCCTTGGAATAGAAGCCGAAGGATTGCGCGGCGGTCGCGGTCGGCAGTTTTTCGGCACCGAACAGGTCCTTGGCCCGTTCCTCGGCCGCCGCCGGCTGGACGGCGAGGCCAAGCAGACCGAGCACCGCTGCCAGCAGTGATTTCTTGCCCAAAGCAATTCCAGGAAAAGTGTGAAGCGGTTTTCCGTCCGGAATTGCGCCAAAGCAACCTGATGGCCGCATTGCTGTCCTCATGAACCCGGATCCCCACCGCATCCCAAGGCCGAATCATAGCACGCAACGCAGCCTGCTTCGATCGCCCTACTCCTTCGCAATTCCTGAGGGAAAACCGTTTCACGCCTTTCCCGGAATTGCTTAGCCCTTCATCGGGCTGCGCGCTTGGCCGTCGCGCCAGTCGCCGCTTGCCCACATATGGTCGAAGGCGGCGCGGTAGTCCGGGAAACGCAGGGAATAGCCCGCCGCCTTGATCGCCGCATTGGCGACACGCTTGTTCTCGCCATAGAAGGACCGCGCCATGGGCGAAAGTTGGGCGGTGTCGAAAGGAATTTCCGGCGGCGGCTCGACGCCCATCAGCGATGCGGCATAGGCGACGACATCCTGCGGCGGCGCCGGCTCATCGTCGGTGACGTTGAAGATGCCGCCTATATTGCCTGCGATAAGCCGCCACAGCGCCCCGGCGATATCGTCGCAATGGATGCGGTTGAACACCTGATCGGGTTTGACCAGCCGCCGCGCTGTGCCGTTTTCCAGATTGACCAGCGCATTGCGGCCCGGGCCGTAAATGCCCGACAGACGCAGGATCGCCACCGGCTTGCCGATTTCCTCGCCGAGTTTCAGCCACCCCTGCTCAGCCTCGACCCGCATGACGGAGCGCTTCGACACCGGCCGGCACGCGGCTGTTTCGTCGACCCAGGCGCCGCCATAATCGCCATAGACGCCGACGGTCGAGAGATAGCCGATCCATTCGAGCCCCGGCATCCCCGCGATCGCCTCCCGGGCGGCATTCAGGACGGGATCGCCGGCCTCTTCCGGGGCGACCGAAATCACCAGATGCGTGGTTTTTTGCAGCGCCTCGCCGATTTCGCCGGTCAGCTTGCCCTCGAACAGCAGCGGGGCGATGCCGGCCTGGCGCAACGCCTCGAATTTTTCTTCCGAGCGCGTTGTCCCGAGGATCGCAACTGCACCAGTGTTGGCCCTGGCCAAGGCCTTGCCGGAATAACCGGCGCCGAAGATGAAGATCTGCTTTTCGCTCATGCATGCGCCCTGTCTGGCCGCGCCAGGCGCCATTCCTCGCGCACCGCCGCATCGTTCTCGGTTTTCAGACCGGCCGCGGCCCGCGCGGCATATTCGGCGTCAGGCACCAGCCGCGCCAGCGCCCATATTGCCGCGCCCCGCACCAGCGGCGCGGGATCGCCGAGCAGCGCGCGCACAGGGACGGCCAGCCCGGCATCGCCGGAATTACCGGTTGCAATCAGCACGTTGCGGATGAAGCGGTCGCGGCCGATGCGCTTTATCGGCGAGCCGGAGAACAAGGCGCGGAAGGCAGCGTCGTCCAGTTCGAGCAGGTCGGCGAGCGCCGGCTCACGCAAATCGTCGCGCGCGGCGAGCTTTGCTTCCGATGCCGCGCGGGCGAACTTGTTCCACGGGCAGGCGGCCAGGCAATCGTCGCAGCCATAGATGCGGTTGCCGATCTTTTCGCGGAATTCGTGCGGGATCGGCCCCTTGTTCTCGATGGTGAGATACGAGATGCAGCGCCGCGCATCGAGCCGATAGGGCGCCGGGAAAGCATCGGTCGGGCAGGCGTCGAGGCAGGCACGGCAGGAGCCGCAATGGTCGATCTCGGCGCGGTCGGGCGCGAGTTCGGCCGTGGTGAAGATGGTGCCGAGGAACAGCCAGGAGCCGTGCTCGCGGCTGACCAGATTGGTGTGTTTTCCCTGCCAGCCAAGGCCCGCGGCTTGCGCCAGCGGCTTTTCCATCACCGGCGCGGTGTCGACGAACACCTTCACGTCGCCGCCGGCGCGCGCGACGATCTTGCCGGCGATTTCCTTCAGCCGCCCCTTCATCACATCGTGATAATCGCGGTTCTGCGCATAGACGGAGATGGCGCCCCGGTCGTGCCTGGCCTGTAGCGCACGCGGGTCGTGGTCCGGGCCATAATTCATCGCCAGCACGATGATCGAGCGCACGTCAGGCCAAAGCGTGGAAGGCTCGCTGCGCCTTGCAATCGTCTCGGCGATCCAGTCCATCGAGCCGTGAAAGCCGTCGGCGACGAATTCGGCGAGCCGCGCCGGCGCCGCCGGGATCGCATCGGGAGTGGTGACGGCAATGGCCTCGAAGCCGGCGCGCTGCGCCTCCGCGTCGATCAGCGCTCGCAGTTTTGCCGCGTCAGAAGTCGAGGTCCGCATAATGCGACACCGGCGACAGGCCGCGCACGCGGTCGGTCAAGAGCGGCCGGAAGGAGGGCCGCGATTTCACTCGCGTGTACCATTCGCGCGCCGCGGCATGTTCGCGCCAGTCGATCTCGCCCAGATAGTCGAGCACCGACAGCGTCGCGGCGGCGGCGAGATCGGCATAGGTGACCCTGCCGCCGGCCAGCCAATGGCGGGTGCCGGCTAGCCAGTTGGTGTATTTCATATGCTGGCGTATGTTGGCGCGCGCCGCGCGGATCGCGCCCGAATCGGGTGAACCGCCGCCCGCCGTTTCCGGCATGATCGGCTTCAGCACGCGTTCGCGCACCAGATGGCGGGTGACTTCGCCTTCGGCCTTGTTGAGATACCAGTCGATCAGCCGGCGGATTTCGGCGCGCTGCATCGGGTCCTCGGCGAACAGCCGCTTGTCGCGCTTGAGCACCCCGCGGGTCTCGTCGAGATATTCCGAGATCACCGTCGCGCCGACGATCGGCACGTCACCTTCGGCGAGCAGGATCGGCAGCGTGCCGGCCGGGTTCAGCGCCAAAAACTCCTTGCGCCGCGTCCACGGCTTTTCCTCGATCAGCGCCAGCTCCTCGCCATACTCGCCGAAGGCGAGGCGGACGAAGCGGCAGGTTGCGAACATGGGATGGTGGAAAAGCGTCAGCATGGTTCCGCGATGATAAAGCGCACTGGTATGGTTTGGATTTGAAGTTCCTGTCCCCTCAACGGCATCCGCGTTAGGAACTTCAAATCCAAACCACACCAGAACATTAGTTGGCAGTGTGGCTCAGAATCCGGAATTCGCGCATCGCGCTCCTCCCAGGTGTGGCGAATTCCGGATTGCCACACTGGCGAATCGCCGGGCGCACCGGTAAGTCTTGGCCGCCCGGTTAGCGGGCCGTCAGGGTGTTGCGACCTATAGGGGGACTTCAACGCCATGACAAGCAAGCCGTTCAGTTAGCCGTCGCGCAAAGCCGAGGTAGCCATGGAAAGCCAGACCATCGTCGAAGCCCTGCTGCTCGGCCTGCTGGAGGGCCTGACCGAGTTCATACCGGTGTCCTCGACCGGCCACATCCTGCTCGCCGGGCATTTCCTCGGCTTCAATTCGACCGGCAAGGCCTTCGAGATCCTCATCCAGCTCGGCGCCATCCTGGCGATTTTGAGCGTCTATTTCCGCCGCCTGTGGCAGATGCTGCTCGACCTGCCGCATGACCGGCTGACGCGGCATTTCGTCATCGGCATCCTGATCGCCTTCCTGCCGGCGGCGATCATCGGCGCGCTGGCGCATGATTTCATCAAGACGGTGCTGTTCGAATCGCCAAGGCTGATCTGCATCATGCTGATCATCGGCGGTGTCGTGCTGCTGGTGGTCGACCGCATGAACCTGAAGCCGGTCTATCGCGACGTCGAGCGCTTTCCGACCAGGCTTTACCTGCAGATCGGCCTGTTCCAGTGCCTGTCGCTGATCCCCGGCACCTCGCGCTCGGGTTCGACCATCGTCGGCGCGCTGCTTCTGGGCGTCGACAAGCGGGCGGCGGCGGAATTCTCGTTCTTCCTGGCGATCCCGACCATGGTCGGCGCCTTCGCCTTCGACCTGTTCAAGAACCGCAACGTGCTGACCTCGGCCGACCTGCCGATCATCGCCATCGGCTTCGTCGCCGCCTTCGTCACCGCGCTGTTCGTGGTGCGCTACCTGCTCGATTACGTCTCGCGCAACGGCTATTCGCTGTTCGGCTGGTGGCGGCTGGTGGTCGGCATTGTCGGGCTGGTGGCGCTGATGATCTGGGGATGAGGAGTGATCCGCGAAGGGCGAGCAACGCCCTCAGTGGCCCCTTAGCTCCGTCCATAAAACGCGTTCTCGACATGCACCGGCCAGCGCCACGGCAGCACCGCGACCATGTCGAAACGCATCGACAGCCTGCCAAAATCCGCCTGCCGCGAGAGCCAGATGTCGGCGGCAGCCTCTATGCGGCGCTCCGATTCGCGACCGATCGCTTCCATGGCTTCCATCAGTGTGCGCCGCGCCTTGACCTCGACGAACAGCACCAGGTCGCCACGCCGCGCGATCAGGTCGATCTCGCCGAAGCGGGTGCGATGTCGGCGCGCCAGAATCCGATATCCCTTCAGCATCAGCGCGGCGGCCGCCAGCCATTCGCCGCGATGGCCGCGCCGATAGGCCCTCTGGCGGCTGGCGCTCGGGCGCTCAGCCACCGTCGCTTTCCCTGAGTTCCAGCAGCCGCCGGTAGAGCGCCTGCTTCTGGCCGCCGGTCATTTTGGCGGCCTCCGCCGCCGCCTTGGAGGCCGGCATTTCGGTGGCGAGCGACAACAGCAGGCGGTCGATATCGGCGGGCTCGTCCGCCCTGGCCTCGGCGGGGCCGACGCAGACGACGATCTCGCCCTTCGGCGTGTCGGCCGCCGCATAATGGTCGGCCAGCGCCTGCAGCGTGCCGGTGCGCATTTCCTCGAAGGTCTTGGTCAATTCGCGGCCGATGGCGGCTTTGCGCTCGCCGCCGAGCGCCTCGACCATGGCGCCGAGCGATTCGGCCAGCCGGCGCGGCGATTCAAAGAAGATCAGCGTCGCCGGCACGGCTTTCAGGGCTTCCAGCCGCGTCAGCCGCTGCCCTGATTTGACCGGCAAAAATCCGGCGAACAGGAAGGCGTCGGACGGCAGGCCGGACGCGGTGAGCGCGGCCAGCGGTGCCGACGGCCCAGGGATCGGCACGACGCGAATGCCGTGGTCGATCGCCACGCCGACCAGCCGGTAGCCGGGATCGGAGACCAGCGGCGTGCCGGCATCGGAAATCAGCGCCACGCTCTGGCCGGCCTGAAGTGCTGCGATCAGCTTCGGCCCGGCCTCGCCGGCATTGTGCTCGTGATAGGCCGTGGTGCGGCGGCGGATGCCGTAGCGGTCGAGCAGCACGCGCGACACCCTGGTGTCCTCGCAGGCGACGATGTCGGCGGCGGCCAGCGTCTCCAGCGCGCGCAGCGTAATGTCGGCGAGATTGCCGATCGGGGTCGCCACCAGATAGAGCGCCGGCTCGAGCGGACGGGCGGGGATTTCGGTCTGCCCGACCACATAGCTGCGTCTTCCCGTATCATCGGTCACTGATGCCGTCTCCGTTCAGCCCTGTTTGGTCCAAATCTTGTTTGGCATGGCTGGCGCGGCCTTGCAAAAGCTCACGCCGATGTAAGGCAATCGCCATTCCTTTGCCACAGTGGGGAACCAAACCGGCATTGGCAGATTAAGCCCCTGATTCCGGAGGAGGACAGGATGGACAGCCTGAAGATACAGGACGCTTTCGAGCCTTACTATGCCGGCCGCAAGCGCGTTGCCGCCGC
This sequence comes from Mesorhizobium sp. 43Arga, assembly GCF_053714255.1. Lineage (NCBI taxonomy): Bacteria > Pseudomonadati > Pseudomonadota > Alphaproteobacteria > Hyphomicrobiales > Phyllobacteriaceae > Mesorhizobium > Mesorhizobium sp. 43Arga. Next base: position 20,748 of record NZ_JBSKBO010000020.1, on the reverse strand, counting down.
CAGGGACAAGCGCCTGCCTGCCAAGACCGACACCAGCCTGACCGAGCGGGCGACAACCGCCTTGCCGACGGATGTCAGGCTTTCCGACAACGAACCAGACAGCATGACGGAGCACTGACCGAACGATGCCCAATCGCTTCGATATCTTCATCACCCGTCTTGAAACGAAAACCGCCAGGGAAGGCGTGCCACCACATCCGATGAACGACCAGCACAGCGTTCGCCGCGAAAAGGCCGACGCCAAACCGGCCCGCACCGGAGAAGCGCATGCCGAGAAGGATCGCGGCAAGCGCCGTTTCAAGCACGACGCCTGACGACCGCGACTGGCCGAGACCGTTCTGCCTTCGTCTGGTTCACATCAGATGGCGTGAAACGCGCGCCTTCAGAAGGTCGATCAGCTCGAGATCCATGAATTCATAATTATCCGGTATATCGAGGCAGATGACCCGGGCCTTCTTCAGGCTGGCCTTGAATTTCTTCTGCAGCTTGGTGCGATGCACCTTTTCCATGACGAAGATGATGTCGGCCCAGGCGACCAACTCATGCGTCAGCGGCGTATCGGCATCATGATTGGTGCCGGCCGACGCAACTTCGATATCCCTGCGCGTTGAAAACACCTGCTCGGCGGTCGGGCTGCGCAGGCGGTTCTGGCTGCAGACGAAGAGAACGTTTTTCAAAGGATTAGCGCGCCAGATCCGCCACCACGGCGTCGAGAACAATCATGCCGGCCGGCGTGGCGCGCAGGCGTGCGTTGCCGATCGGCGCCACCAGGCCCTCGCCCTGCAGCACCGATAGCCGGGCCGTCGACAGGCCGCGGCCGGAAAACGCCTCGTAGCGCGAGAGGTCGATGCCTTCGGCCAGCCTCAGCCCCATCAGCAGGAATTCGTCGGCCTCCTCCGAGCGCGTCAGGATCTCGCCGCCGGTGACGCCGTGGCCCCTGGCCTCGACCAGGTTGGCCCAGGTCTCCGGCATCCGCTCGGCGATGGTCACCGTACGGTGGCCGCTCTCGACGAAGCGGCCATGCGCGCCGGGGCCGACGCCGACATATTCGCCATAGCGCCAATAAGTCAGATTGTGCCGGCTTTCCGCGCCCGGTCGGGCGTGGTTGGAAATCTCATAGGCCGGCAGGCCATGCGCGGACGTAATCTCCTGCGTCAACGCATAGAGGTCGGCGGCGTGGTCATTGTCGGGAATGATGAATTTCTTCGCCGCATGCAGGGCGTGGAAGGGCGTGCCCTCCTCGATGGTCAGCTGGTAGAGCGACAGATGGTCGGCGGCGTGACCAATCGCCTGTTCGAGCTCGGATGCCCAGGCCTCCGGCGTCTGGCCGGGCCGGGCGTAGATCAGGTCGAAGGACAGGCGCGGAAAGATTTCGCGCGCGAGCCCGATGGCGTGCAGCGCCTCGTCGACATTGTGCAGCCGGCCGAGGAAGCGCAAATCCTTGTCGTTCAGCGCCTGCACGCCGAGCGAGACGCGGTTGACGCCGGCCGTGCGATAGCCGCGAAAGCGTTCGGCCTCGACCGAGGACGGGTTGGCCTCCAGCGTCACTTCGATGCCGTCAGGCACCGTCCAGTTCTTGGCCACCGCGTCCAGGACCCTGGCCACGGTTTCCGGCTTCATCAGCGACGGCGTCCCGCCGCCGAGGAAAATGCTGGTCACCTCGCGCGGCCCGGTACGCTCACGCATCGTCGCCAGTTCCGCCTCAAAGGCGGCGGCGAAGCGCTCCTGGTCGACAGGCTGGTGGCGGACATGGCTGTTGAAGTCGCAATAGGGGCATTTGGCCGCGCAGAACGGCCAATGGATGTAGACGCCGAAGCCGGGGCTGCGGTCGAGCGGCATGGTCATGCCGGGTCCAGTCATGCCGAGCCCAATCTCGGCAGATCCAACCGTGCCTGGGCGAATTTCTGGAAAGCGCGGGCGCGATGTGAGAGCGCCGCGGCCTGGCCGGGTTTCCAGCCGTGCTTTTCCTCAGCGCTCATCTCGCCAAACGTCTTGTCGAAACCATTGGGCAAAAACACCGGATCGTATCCGAAGCCGAGCTCGCCACGCGGCGGCCAGACCAGCGTGCCTTCGGCCTCGCCGCGATAATATTCCGCCTCGCCGTCGGGAAAGGCGAGACAAATGACGGCGACGAAGCGGCCCTTGCGCTGTTCGGCCGAGGCGGCGCCGACCTCCTGCAGCGCCACTTCGGTGCGCTGCATGGCCATGGCGAAATCTCTGCTACCGTCAGGGGTTTCGGCCCAGTTGGCGGTGTAGACGCCGGGCGCGCCGTCGAGCGCGTCGACGCACAGGCCGGAATCGTCCGACAGCGCCGGCAGCCCGGTCGCCTTCGCGGCGGCCAGCGCCTTGATGTAGGCGTTTTCCTCGAAGGTGGTGCCGGTCTCGTCAGGCTCAGGCAGGCCATAGTCCTTGGCCGACTTCGCCTCGAAGCCGAACGGCCCCATCAGATCGGCGAATTCGCGCAGCTTGCCGGCATTGTGGCTGGCGACAACGATCTTCTTGCCATCAAGTGTATGCATCAAAGGCCCCAGATTCTCGGCTCGGCGAACTCGATCGAATTGCCCGAGGGGTCGCGTATATAGAGCGAACGGCCGCCCTGCGGCCATTCGAATTCGCTTTCGATGGCGATCTTCTTCGCTTCCAGATGCGCCTTCCAGGCGACGATTTCATCCGCGCTGGCCGCAAAGCAGAGATGACCTTCGCCGACCGCGCCATGCGGCGGCACCGGCAGCCGGGCGTCCGGCGCCGGCGGTATTTTGGTCGCTTCGGCGTTGAAGACCAGCAGCACGCCCGGCCCGCAGCGAAAGAAAAGATGCCTGCCGTCGACCTTGCCGAGCAGGTCGAGGCCGAGCACGCCGACATAGAATTCCTCCGCTACCGCCAGATCGGTGACGTAGAGGGCTGATTCAAGGATGGCGGAAGGGGTCACCAGAAAATCGATGGCTTACGCCACCGCCATTTGCTGCAGGCTGACCAGACGCTGGATGCCTTTCTTGGCCAGGCCCATCAACTCGGCGAACTGGTCCTCCGAGAACGGCTCGCCCTCGGCGGTGCCCTGGATCTCGACGATGCCGCCCTTGCCGGTCATGACGAAATTGGCGTCGGTGCCTGCCGCGGAATCCTCGAGATAATCGAGGTCGATGACGGGCTGGCCGTCATGGATGCCGCAGGAAATCGCCGCGACATGGTCCTTCAGCACCTTGGCGACGCTGGCCATCTGGCGGGCTTCCATCCAGCGCAGGCAATCATACAGCGCCACCCAGCCGCCGGTGATCGAGGCGGTGCGGGTGCCGCCATCGGCCTGGATGACGTCGCAGTCGACGGTGATCTGCTGTTCGCCCAGCGCCTGCAAATCGACGACGGCGCGCAAGGAGCGGCCGATCAGGCGCTGGATTTCCAGCGTGCGGCCGCCCTGCTTGCCGGCGGAGGCCTCGCGGCGCATGCGTTCGCCGGTCGAGCGCGGCAGCATGCCATATTCGGCCGTCACCCAGCCCTTGCCGGAATTGCGCATCCAGCCCGGCACCTTCTCCTCGAGGCTCGCCGTGCACAGGACATGGGTGTCGCCGAACTTCACCAGGCACGAGCCTTCGGCGTGCTTGGAGACGCCGCGCTCGAAGGAGATGGCGCGCATTTCGTCGAATTGGCGTTTGGAGGGGCGCATTCAGGCTTCTTTCCAGTCATTTTTCGGAATCGTGGCCGGCTTTTAGCCGCATGGGGGGCAGCGCGCAAAGGAAAACGGACCGGGCCATCCGATACAGAGACCGGGTTGCGCCCACCGTGCCGAAGTCTATATCCTGAACAAGGAGGTTTTGGCCGAATGACCAAGGCAATCGATCCGGGTTCGCAGCCGCTTGCACTTCAATCACTCGACATGCGCTCACGCGACATCTTCCGGCGCATCGTCGATTCCTATCTCAGGGACGGCGAGCCCGTGGGCTCGCGCAGCCTGTCGCGCATCCTGCCTTCCTCGCTGTCGCCGGCCACCATCCGCAACGTGATGAGCGACCTCGAGCATCTCGGGCTGATCTATGCGCCGCATATCTCGGCCGGCCGGCTGCCGACGCAGGCGGGCCTGCGCTTCTTCGTCGATGCCTTCATGGAGCTTGGCGACCTCTCCGACGAGGAGCGCCGCACCATCGAGGCGCAGGTGCGGGCTTCCGGCTCGGGCGCGACGCTGGAGCACATGCTGACCGAGGCCAGCCAGATGCTGTCGGGCATGTCGCGTGGCGCCGGCCTGGTGCTGGCCGCCAAGAACGAGGTGGCGCTGAAGCATATCGAATTCATCCAGCTCGAGCCGACCAAGGCGCTTGCCGTGCTGGTGTCGCAGAATGGCGACGTCGAGAACCGTGTCGTCGAGCTGCCCGCGGGCATCACCGTCTCGCAGCTGCACGAGGCCTCGAATTTCCTCAACGCCCATATTCGCGGCCGTACGCTGGCCGAGGCGCGCACCGAGATCGCCCGCATCAAGGAAGAGACGAGAGCGGCCCTCGACACGCTGTCGCAGGACCTCGTCGAGAAGGGGCTGGCGGTGTGGGCGGGCGCGGAAAGCGGCCTGCCGGCACGGCTCATCGTGCGCGGCCGCGCCAATCTACTCGAAAACGTCACCGCCCAGGCCGACATCGAATTGCTGCGCCATCTGTTCGAGGACATGGAGACGCAGGACGGGCTGATCCAGCTGCTTGACCTCGCCGAGCAGGGATCGGGCGTGCGCATCTTCATCGGTTCGGAGAACAAGCTGTTTTCGCTGTCGGGCTCGTCGCTGGTGGTCGCGCCCTATCGCGACAAGGATGCCCGCGTCGTCGGCGCGCTTGGCGTCATCGGCCCGACCCGGCTGAACTACGCCCGCATCGTGCCGATGGTCGATTATACCGCGCAGCTGATATCGCGCATGTTAAGGTAGCGCCCCGGACGGCAAGAGACGGCAGGAGGGAGAAAAAGAATGGCGCTCGAAGAACTCAAGGCCCGGATCAGCCTGCTGCTCGAGGAGATGGTCAACCAGCCGGAAGACCAGCACGAAATCCAGGAACAATTGCGCGAAAAACTGCGGGAAATGCGCGCCATGGGCCTGCCGCTGCCGGCCGATCTCGTCGCGCTGGAGAAACGCCTCGACGACGATTTTTACGCTGCCGGGACATAAACGGGGAAACCGCTTCCCTCAACTCGTTGTGTGAGGCGGAACCCGGCGACAAACCGGCCGTTGGTTCCTTCGCGGCGAAATGGAGGAAAAAATGATCCGATTGGCCGGACTGGTGATCCCCGCCCTCTTTCTCGCGAGCGCGGCGTTCGCCCAGCAGGCGGATCAGCCGGTGCTGAAGGGCGCTGCCGCCTTCGGCGACTGGCGTGCCGACAGACCGGGTATGCGTCGCCTGATCAAGCCGGACGACCTGCCGAAGCCCTATGTCACCAAGTCGGTGTCGAACGGCGCCGGCCTTGCCGACATACCGGCGGGCGCAAAGCCGCAACTGCCGCCAGGTTTTTCGGCCGAGCTGATCGCATCCGGCATCGACAATCCGCGCGTCGTGCGCGTCGCGCCCAATGGCGACCTGTTCGTCGCCGACAGCGAAGCCAACCAGGTCCGCGTCTATCGTCTGGCCAAGGACAGCGCCAAGCCCGCCGAGGACGGCATTTTCGCCGGCAATCTCAACCAGCCCTACGGCATTGCCTTCTATCCGCCGGGAGACAACCCGCAATGGGTCTATGTCGCCAACAGCGACAGCATCGTGCGCTTCGCCTACCGCAATGGCGAGCTGAAGGCATCCGACGAGCCGGAAATCATCGTCGCCAACATTCCGGCGAACCATCACTGGACCCGCGACATCGTCTTTTCGCCTGACGGCAAGACGCTTTATCTGTCGGTCGGCTCAGGCTCGAACGTCGCCGAGGATATGGGCAAGGCGCCGGATGGCGGCCTTGAAGCATGGGTGAAATCGCGGCCGCTGGGCGCGACCTGGGGTTCCGAAGAGGGGCGCGCCGACGTCCAGGCCTTCGATCCGGACGGCAAGAACGGCCGCATCGTCGCCACCGGCCTGCGCAACTGCTCGGGCATGACCGTCCAGCCGGCGACCGGCGCGCTGTGGTGCGTCGTCAACGAGCGGGACGCGCTCGGCGACAATGTGCCGTTCGAATACGCCACCTCGGTCAAGGACGGCGCGTATTATGGCTGGCCCTGGTACTATATCGGCAACCACGAGGACCCGCGCCACAAGGGCGCGCGCCCCGATCTCGCCGGCAAGGCAACCGTTCCCGACGTGCTGATGCAGGCGCATTCCGCGCCACTCAACATCGCCTTCTACACCGGCAGGGACCTGCCCGCCGACAGCGGTTTTCCCAAGGAATACCGGGGCGACGCCTTTGTCGCCCTGCACGGTTCGTGGAACCGCGGCAACCGGACCGGCTACAAGATTGTCCGCCTGCTGTTCAAGGATGGCAAGCCGACCGGCGAATATGAGGACTTCATGACCGGCTTCGTCGTTTCCAACGGCGAGGTCTGGGGCCGGCCCGTCGGCGTGGCGGTGGCTCAAGATGGCGCGCTGATCGTCACCGAGGATGGCAACGGCACGATCTGGCGCGTGACCTATGACGGCGGCCGGTCCTGAGGGATCTTACTTCGGATGGCGCGGTATCTGGTGCAATAGAATCCGACCGCCAGGGAATTCAATCCTGGTCCGTTCCGTGCGACAAGGCCGCCTGATCCAGGACCACTCGCCATGACCCTCACCGGCTTCCTCGCCTACAGTGCCGCCCTCGGCATCGCCGCCGCCATTCCCGGCCCCGGCGTCACCGCGCTTGTCGCGCGGGCGCTCGGCTCCGGCTTTCGCTCGTCGCTGGCCATGTCCTTCGGCCTGATGCTGGGCGACCTCATTTATCTGACCGCCGTGGTGCTCGGCCTCGCCTTTGTCGCGCAGACCTTCGGCATGGTGTTCCTCGCCATCAAATGGGCTGGCGTCGCCTATCTGGCATTCCTGGGCTGGCGCTTCTGGACCGCCGGCATCGCGCCCGAGACGGTCGAAGCCAGGAAGGGCAAGGGCGGACTGGCGTCGAGCTTTGTCGCCGGCCTCACCGTCACGCTCGGCAATCCGAAGACGATGATCTTCTACCTGGCGATAACGCCGACCATCGTCGAACTGAAGACGATCACGCTGGCCGATTATAGCATTCTCGCCGCGCTGACGGTGGTCGTGCTGTTCGTCGTGCTGGTTCCCTACCTGGCGCTCGCCGCCAAGGCGCGCTGGTTCCTGAAATCGCCGCGCGCGCTGAAGCTGCTGAACCGCACCGCCGCCGGCTTCATGGTGGGCGCCGCGGCAGCGATCGCGGCCCGTCAGTAGCGCGCTTTCAGCCAAAACATTCCGGGGGCAGGCTTCCCCGTGAAATGCTTTTCCAGGACAGGGGCGTTTTAGACACAGGCCCCACTCGGATATTTCCGGCCGACAGCTTATGTTGCGCGGCTGAAAGCCCTATCTTGCCGGCTGCAATGCCACTTGCCTGAAATCCTGGGAGCGAAACCAATGAACAAGCCCGTCACCTCCGCCCGCGTCCCCGGCCGCGGCCGCATCTACAGTTCCATCACCGACACGATCGGCGACACGCCCCTGGTCCGGCTCGACAAATTCGCCAAGGAGAAGGGCGTTGTCGCCAATCTGGTCGCCAAGCTCGAATTCTTCAACCCGATCGCCTCGGTCAAGGACCGCATCGGCGTGGCGATGATCGAGGCGCTGGAAGCGGCCGGCAAGATTGCGCCCGGCAAGACGACGCTGATCGAACCGACCTCGGGCAATACCGGCATCGCGTTGGCGTTCGCCGCCGCCGCCAAGGGCTACAAGCTGATCCTGACCATGCCGGAGACGATGTCGGTCGAGCGCCGCAAAATGCTGGCGCTGCTCGGCGCCGAACTGGTGCTGACCGAAGGTCCCAAAGGCATGAAGGGCGCCATCGCCAAGGCCGACGAGCTGGCCGCGACGATCCCCAACGCCGTCATCCCGCAGCAGTTCGAAAACCCGGCCAATCCGGAAATCCACCGCAAGACGACCGCGCAGGAGATCTGGAATGACACGCAGGGCGAAGTCGACATCTTCGTCGCCGGCATCGGCACGGGCGGCACCATCACCGGCGTCGGCCAGGTGCTGAAGAAACTCAAGCCTTCGCTGCATGTCGTTGCCGTCGAGCCGGAAGCCTCCCCGGTGCTGTCGGGCGGCCAGCCCGGCCCGCACAAGATCCAGGGTATCGGCGCCGGCTTCGCGCCAAAGATCCTCGACACCACGATCTATGACGAGATCGTCAAGGTTTCCAACGAGGATTCCGTCGCCAATGCCCGCCTCGTCGCCCGCCTCGAAGGCGTGCCGGTCGGCATCTCGTCGGGTGCGGCGCTGCAGGCGGCAATCGTCGTCGGCTCGCGGCCGGAGAACAAGGGCAAGACCCTGGTCGTGGTCATTCCCGATTTCGCCGAACGCTACCTGTCGACGATCCTGTTCGAGGGGCTGGGGGCTTAACACCTTCGTCATCCCAGGTTGAAGCAGGGGCGAAGCTCCGTCGCGCAGACCCTGGGATCCGTTCCGTGACATCAAACGAAGAGTGCCACGGTCCAGAATGCCTGCCTTCTGTCGCTGCTTGTCGAAATTAGCGGAGCTGCCGTCCTTCGAGACAATATTTGCAACGTCGTGACGTGGAGACGTCACGGCATGGATTCCTTGGGCTGCGGAGCAGCTCCAGGGGTCTGCGCGCGTCGCTGTCTTTGCTGGCCCGTTGAAAAATCCTCCCGTGGCGCCTGTGACCCGGCTTGAGCAGAACCCTGCTTCCGGGTCATATCGCCCGGTCCGCTTTGCGCGGGCCAGGGGAGAATTTCATGTACAAGCTCTATACCCGTCTTGGCAGCGGCGGCTTTGTCGTCGAGGCGGCGCTGGCGCTGGCCAACGCGCCGTTCGAACAGGTCGACGTGCCGAAATCCGACCGGCCCGATCCGGCCTTCCTCGACATCAGCCCGCTGAACCAGGTGCCGGTGCTGACCTTGCCGGACGGAAGCTCGATGACCGAATCGGCGGCGATCTGCATCCTGCTCGCCGAGCGCCATCCCGAGGCCCGCCTGGCGCCGGCGGTCGGTGCGCCTGCCCGCGCCGATTTCCTGCGCTGGATGGCCTTCATGTCGTCGGTGCTCTACCCGGCGGTGCTGCGGTTCTACTACGCCCATCGCTACACGGCCGACGCCGACGGCACCAAAGCCGTCAAGCAGGCGGCAGTCGCCGAGATGGACCGTGGCTTCGCCGTCCTCGATGCCGCACTGAAGGGTCGTGACTGGCTGGTTGGAGAGCAGATGTCGCTGGCCGACATCTATCTCGTCATGCTGGTGGCCTGGCATCCCGACATCGACACGGCGCGGGCGGCATGGCCTGATATTGAACGTCTCTGGGCCAGGCTGCGCGGCCATCCGCTGCTGAAGACGCTCAACACATCGCATGAGATGTGGCCGAGCTAGAGCAATTCCAGGAAAAGTATGAGCGGTTTTCCCCGGAAAAGCGCGTAGCGCTTTCCCTTGGGAATTGCGTCAAAACAAAGAGTTGGAGCGGTTCGCCGTTCCATGAAACGGTGAAACGCTCTGAAGGTCAGTTTCGCAGCGCTGCGCTTTTACCTTGCAGGAACCGGCGCACCGCCGGGTCGCGTTCGAGGCCGATTGCCCGGTCATAGGCCTCGGTCGCCTGCGGCACCTGGCCAAGCCTGGCCAGGAGACCGGCCCGCGCCGCCCAATAGGGCTGATACTCATTGAGCCGCTTGTCGTCGCCCAGCACGTAAAGCGCCGCCAGCCCCGCCACGGCGCCTTCCGTCTCGGCGAGCGCCACGGCGCGGTTGATCGCCACCACCGGCGATCCGGCGATCGAAAACAGCGCGTCGTAGAGCGCGCGGATCGCCGGCCAGTCGGTGCGGCCGGTCAGCCGCCGCGCCGCGTGGGCGGACTGGACGGCCGCCTCGAGCTGGTAGCGGCCGACGACGCCGCTCATCGCGGCATGGGACAGAAGCGCTTCCGCCTCGTCGATGAGCGCGCGGTCCCACAGGTCGCAATCCTGTTCGGCCAGCGGCACGAAGTCGCCTTCGGCACTGCGCCGGGCGGCGCGGCGCGCCTCGGCAAACAGCATCAGGGCAAGCAGGCCAAGCGCTTCCGGCTCTTGCGGCATCAGCGTCGCCACCAGACGGCCGAGCCAGATGCCTTCGGTGGCGAGGTTGCGGCGCTGCGTTTCGGTGCCAGCCGGATCGGACCAGCCTTCGGCGAAGGCGGCGTAGATCGCCTCGAGCACCGCGCCCAGCCGTTCGCCGAGTTCGGCCCGCTCCGGCACACGGAACGGAATGCCGGTTTCGCGGATGCGTGTCTTTGCGCGCACCAGGCGCTGGCCCATCGTTGCCGGCGAGACCAGGAACGCGGAAGCGATCGTCGCGGCATCGAAGCCCAGCACGGTCTGCAGGATCAGCGGCGCCCGCACGCCCGGCTCGATCGCCGGATGCGCGCAAGCGAACATCAGCCGCAGCCGTTCGTCGGGCAGCTCTTCGTCGGTCATTCGCGCCTCCATCTCCTCGGCGATCAGCTTGAGATGATCGCGGGCCGCCTCCCGGGTGAGCCGCCGGCGGACCGCATCGACCCGCCGCCGCCTCGCCACGGCCAGCAGCCAGGCTTCCGGCTTTTCAGGCACGCCTGATTTCGGCCAGCGCTCGAGCGCGGCGGCAAAGGCGTCGGCCAGCGCATCCTCGGCCGCGGTCACGTCGCGGGTGCGCGCCGCGAGCCAGGCGACCAGCTTGCCATAGCTCTGCCGGGCGGCGGCCTCGGCGGCCGCCCGGGCGATCTCCGGGCGACTGTCCATCACATGGTCATTTCTTGGCACGTCGTCATTTCTGGGGCATGTAGTCGGCCAATTCCCAGATCGGCCGCAACTCGACCGTGCCGGTGCTGGCCGCCGGACAACGCGCCGCCCATTCGATGGCGGTGTCGATGTCGGCCGCTTCGATCATGTAGAAGCCGGCAAGCTGCTCCTTGGTGTCGGCATAGGGGCCGTCGATCACGTTGGTCTTGCCGTCGGCGATCCGCACCGAAGTGGTCGCCTGGGTCGGGCGCAGCCGTTCGCCGGCCAGCCAGGCGCCGGATTTCTTCAACGCCTCGGTATAGGCGCCATAGGCCGCGCTCATCTGCTGGGTCTTCTCGATCGGCATGGCCGCCAGTGCGGATTCGTCGTTGTTGATCATCAGCATGTATCGCATGGGTCTTCTCCCGTGGTTTCGAAGGCCGCGTCCTTGCGGGGCCAGACGTATGTCGCGCGGCGTCGACCGATTTCGACAGGGCGCCAAGAAAAAAGTTTCGGCTTCGTCACGCGGTTTCGCAAGACCAGGTTTCGCCAAGCGGGAGGCGGCGCTGGCAACGATGCCTCGCTGCGCTATCCTTTGTGACCCAGGCACGTCACGCCAGAGATGGGAGATGAGCAATGGAACTCGTGACCCACAAGAAATTCAAAAGCGGCCGGTTGATGCCGTGGGGCAAGGGCACAGTTGTCTCCGGAGCGAAGGGATTTGTCTACCTTTGTGGAAACACCGCGACCGCCGCCGACTACGATCCGGCCGGCAAGCAGGGTGGCCGTTTCGCCGGCGATGCGGCGGCGCAGTGGCTCGAAGTTCTGGGCAACATCAAATCCGATCTGGAGGATCTGGGCAGCGCGCTTGAACACCTCGTCAAACTGACCTTCTTTGTCAGAGGACCATTTCCCGACGGCGGCGTTCTCAGCTCCCCCAATTTTCGCCTGGACGTTCTGGACGCGTTCTTTGCCGAGCATTGCCCGAAGCACTGCAGCTACAACAACCCGCCGCCCTCGGAGGTGATCGGCGTTGCCGCGCTCGCTCAAGCCGACATCGTCATTGAAATTGTCGCGATCGCGGCCCTGCCGGATTGAACCGAGCCGTGTCGTGCTGCCTGGACTGATCGGCCTTTCGGCTGGAGCCAGCCGCGATAGCGCACGATCCGACATGCATTAGCCAACCAGGCGCCCGCGCAGCTCGGCCGACGGGATGCCGCAGCTGTCCTTCCTGCCGAACAGCGCGTAGCGATTCCTGGCGATGCTGGCATAGAGCCGGTCGCGCAGCGGGCGCGGCAGCAGCAACAGCGCATTCGCAGCCCGCCATGGCCAGCCGAGCTCCGACATGACGGCGACCAAACTGTCGAGCTTCGTGAACGCAAGCCCGTCCACGAGGACGAGATTGGTTTCGTAGACGTCCGTGCGCAGCCCATGCTTCCTGAACAGCGCTTCGCCAAAAGGCGATTGCGCGGTGGCGAAGCGGAAGCGGCTTTGGCGGTCGAGCCTGACCACCATGCGCACGAAGCCGGAACACAGCACGCAGACGCCATCGAAGACGACCAGCGGATGGCTGGCATCGAAAGATGGTTCAGCGGGAGGACTGGACTTGGCCAGACGTGATTGGGGCGGACTGGACTGAGGAAGGTCGGTCACGCGGGCCTCGGCTGCTCGTGTCCTGGGACACTAGGCCAGCCGGGGGCAATGTCAAAGACGTGGCGGTGTCGCACGACGCCTGTCGCTTAGAGCCGGGCGCTCGGAACGATAGGTGGTGGCGCGGGTCGTGGCGCCCGGCCTGCAGATGCGGCTGTTGTGACGGCTCTCGAAGGTCATGGTCAGTGCGCGCCCAGCGACGTGCCGCGACGGGCGCAAGCCGGACCGGGGCCGCGCATGTAATAGCGCTCCGGCCGATAGGTCGGCGCGACGAATTCGCGGATAGCGGCGGCGTAGCCGATGAGGTGCGTGAGGAAGTTCATTTACCCTGTCCCTGTCCCGATTTTCGGATGTCCCTTCCGAATTGCGCGAAGGATAGCATCGAGGCGTGAATAGTCGGTGAACACGATGTTAATATCTGGTCGAAAACTCGTTGCTTCGTGGCCGGAATGCGGCTGATTCGGGGTGTTTCCGCGCCTTTTGTCGCCATTCCGGCCTGTGTGACTTTTGCATCACATATGTTTCGTTTCAATGTCGCCCGCGCGCGGTTCTGTTTCAACTTCCGCCTGGCCTTTGGAATTTCCTTGCTCAGCAGGAAAGGAAGGAACCGGCACATGGGGCAGACGTTGACCGTTGGGACCGGCGTGGCCGGCCCGCGATTGCCTGCAAGCCGCAGGCACGTACACCGACACCGCAAGAGCAATGGAAAGGCTAGAACCATGGGCTTCTTTTCGAAGGACATCAAAACGCTGGACGACCTGTTCGTGCACACGTTGCGCGACATCTATTACGCGGAAAAGCAGATCGAGAAGGCATTGCCGAAGATGATCGACAAGGCCACCGACGCGCAGCTCAAAGCAGGCTTCGAAAAGCATCTTGAACAGACCAAGGGCCATATCGAACGCGTCGAAGAGGTGTTCGAGTTGCATGGCGTCAAGGCCAAGGCGATCGACTGCCCGGCCATCGATGGCATTCTCGAGGAAGCTGACGAGGTGAGCGGCGACATCGCCGACAAGCAGGTCCTGGATGCCGCCCTGATCGCCTCCGCGCAAGCCGTCGAGCACTACGAAATGACCCGCTATGGCACGCTGATCGCATGGGCCAAGCAACTCGGCCGCAGCGATTGCGCCAACGTACTCGCGAAGAACCTCAAGGAAGAGCAGGCGACCGATCGCAAGCTCACCGAGATGGCGGAGAGCAAGATCAATCTCCAGGCTGCCGAATAGGTGAGATGGCAGGCAAGGCGGCGCGGCAACGCGCCGCCTTGCCTTGTTGCGCGGTCGGAACCGGAATGGGCTTTGCCCGTTCTGGGTTGAACCCATTGCAAGGAGTCTATCATGGCGCCGCGCCCAGCCTGGAAGGGCTATCTGAAGCTGTCGCTGGTCACCTGCGCGGTCGAGTTGACCAATGTCGTCACCCATACCGAAAGGGTGTCGTTCCGCATTCTCAACCGCAAGACCGGCAATACGGTGAAGCGCATCTATGTCGACGCCGAAACCGGCAAGCCCTTGGACGATGGCGACGAGATCAAGGGTTATGAGCTGGACGGCGGCGATTTCGTCCATATCGAGGAAGACGAGATCGAGGCGGTGCAGATCGAATCCTCGCACACGATGAGCCTCGACGGTTTCGTCGACAAGGCTTCGATCCAGCAGATTTATCTCGACACGCCCTACTATGTCGCGCCGGCCGACAAAGTGTCGGAGGAGGCGTTCGCCGTCATCCGCGACGCCATGGCGGGCAAGAAAATGGCGGGGCTGGCGCGCATCGTTCTCTACCAACGCGAACGCCCCGTCGTCATCGAGCCGCTCGGCAAGGGCATGGTGCTGACGACGCTGCGCTACGACAATACGGTGCGCCAGCCCGACAGCGTGTTCGGCGAGATCAAGGCGGTGAAGACCGACCAGGAAATGACCGATCTGGCCGAGCTGATCATCGACAAGAAGAAAGCAAAATTCGACCCGTCGAAATTCGACGACAAATATGAAGACGCGCTGCTGGAGCTGATCCGGGCCAAGAAGGCCGGGCACAAGGCGCCAAAGGCCAAGGCGGCGCCAAAACCCTCCAACGTCGTCAATCTGTTCGACGCGCTGAAGAAGAGCCTGTCGTCGGATTCCGGCTCGCCGAAATCATCATCCGCGAAAGCCGGGCCGGCGGCCAAACGCGGCAAGCCGAAAGCCGCCACGCCGAAGCGCAAAACGGCCTGAGGAGACCAAGCAATGGCCGGCCTCGAACAATATCACGCCAAGCGCGATTTCAAGAAGACGTCGGAGCCGGCGGGCAAGGTCGCGCGCACGAAGAAGAGCGAAGCGGGCGGCATCTTCGTCATCCACAAGCATGCGGCGACCAGGCTGCATTACGACCTTCGCCTCGAGCATGGCGGGGTGCTGTGGAGCTGGGCGGTGACGCGGGGGCCCAGCCTCGATCCGCATGAGAAGCGGCTGGCCGTCCATGTCGAGGACCATCCGATCGACTATGCGCCATTCGAAGGCACGATCCCGAAGGGCGAGTATGGCGGCGGCTCGGTCATCGTCTGGGACGAAGGGATTTGGGTGCCCGAGACCGACCCGGCCAAGGCGATGAAAAAGGGCCATATCAGCTTCGAGCTCAAGGGCCACAAATTGCATGGGCTATGGCATCTGGTGCGGTTGAAGCCGCGGGCGGGTGAAAAGCGCGACAACTGGCTGCTGATCAAGTCGGATGACGCCGCGGCGCGCCCGGGCGAGGATATTTTGAAGGATGCGCCGGAATCGGTGAAGTCCGGCCTGACGATCGAAGAGGTCGGTGAAGGCAAGACCGCCAAGGGTAAGAAGCCTGAAGTCTGGCACTCCAACAAGCCGGCCGCCGGCAAGGCGAAGGCAGCAAGCCGGAAACTCGAGTTCATCGAGCCGCAGCTTGCGACACTCGAGCGGGACGCACCGCCGGGCAAGGACTGGCTGCACGAGGTGAAATTCGACGGCTATCGCATGCAGGCGCAGATCGCCGGTACCGATGTGCGGCTCTTGACCCGCACCGGCCTCGACTGGACGGAGAAATTCGGCGGCGAGATCATCGCCGAGCTCGCCGCGCTGAAATGCAGCGACGCCATCATCGATGGCGAGATCGTCGTGTTGGCCGATAGCGGCGTCTCGTCCTTCGCTCTGCTGCAGCAGGATCTGTCGGCGAAGCGGACAAATCGCTTCATCTACTACGTGTTCGACCTGATGCGTCTCGGCGGCAGGGATTTGCGCGCCGAGCCGCTGGTCGAGCGCAAGCAGGCCTTGCAGGAGCTGCTCGGCAAGCAGGCGGAGAACCCGGCGGTGCGTTTCTCCGACCATTTTTCCGAGCCCGGCAAGATCATGCTGGAGCATGCCTGCCGGATGGGGCTGGAGGGCGTCGTGTCAAAACGCGCCGATGCGCCCTATCGCAGCGGACGCGGCCCGACCTGGGTGAAGTCGAAATGCACGGCGCGGCAGGAATTCGTCATCGGCGGCTATCTGCCGTCGGACAAGACCGGGCGCGGGCTGCGCTCACTGCTGGTCGGCTATTACGAGGGCGGCAAACTGCATTATGCCGGGCGTGTCGGCACCGGCTTCTCCGCCAAGGGCGCGACGGAGCTGAAGAAGAAGCTCGATGCGCTGAAGGCGACGGCTTCGCCCTTCGACAAGGCCGTGCCGAAGGGCAAGGGGCTGGTCTGGGTCAAGCCGGAATTGGTCGGCGAAGTGGAGTTCCGCAGCTGGACATCGGACCGTATAATACGTCATGCCTCGTTCCAGGGGCTGCGCGAGGACAAGCCGGCGGAGGACGTTGTGCAGGAAAAGCCCAAGGCAGCGACAGGCAAGGCCAAGCCAGCCTCCAGCGGCACCGGCGCCGGGACGATGACGACCAGCGTAAAACTCTCCCACCCCGACAAGCTGCTATGGCCCGACGAGAAAATCTCCAAGCAGGGCCTGCTCGACCATTACGCGCAAGTCTGGCCGCGCATGGAGCAGTTCGTCGTCAACCGGCCGCTCAGCCTGGTGCGGGCGCCGGACGGCGTCGGCGGCCCGCGCTTCTTTCAAAAACATGCCTCGGCCGGCATGAGCGACAAAATAGCCCGCATGAAGGACCCGACGGATGGCGAGGAGATCCTGTTTGTGCGGGATTTCGACGGGGTCGCGGCGCTCGTCCAGTATGGCGTGGTCGAGATCCACATCTGGGGCTGCACGATCGACAAGCTTGAACAGCCGGACCAGATCATCTTCGATCTCGACCCCGACGAAGGCGTCGATGTCAAAGCGGTGCGCGAGGCGGCGCTCGATATAAGGGGCAAGCTCGACGAATTGTCGCTGCCGAACTTCGTCAAGACATCGGGCGGCAAGGGCTACCATGTGCTGGTGCCGCTGAAGCCATCGGCGGATTGGGAGGCGGTGAAGACCTTCGCGCATGATTTCGCCAAGGCGCTCGAACAGGGCGCCCCCGACCGCTACACGGCGACGCTGTCGAAGAAGGCGCGCACCGGGAAAATCTTCGTCGACTATCTGCGCAATGGCCGCGGCTCGACGACGGTCGCGCCCTATTCCTCGCGCGCCAAGAAGGGGGCCACCGTGTCGATGCCGGTGACCTGGGCCGAGATCGAGGCCGGGCTGGCGCCCAATGCTTTCCCGGTCGGTGACAAGACGACGCTGGCGAAGCTGGCGGAAGCCGATCCGTGGAAAGCGTTTTTCGAGCAGGGCAAGGTGCTGAAGCGGGGGTAAGCCTCCTCGATTTCATCATCCTAGGGCGAAGCAAGGAGCGAAGCGACACAGCGCAGACCCTTAGGATGACGAAGGTGTGGGGGCCAGGCCTCGGCTCCTCACGCCAGAAACACCGTCTCGAAGGCTTGCTTGCCCGGCGGCGAGAAAATCACGGCGCGGCTGTCCTTTTCGCGCCGCGCCCATTTCTCCAGAAGGATCTTGTCGAGGATGGCGGCGCCCAGCGTGCCGGCGAGGTGCGAGCGGCGCACGCTCCAGTCGAGGCAGGCGCGGCAGACCGGGCGGCGCGGTTTGGCATCGACATCGATGCCGATGGCGGCAAAATGCGACGACGCCGAGGGGCCGAGCCGGATTTCCCTGTCGTCTCGCAGCAATATGTCCTTCTCGACCAGGCGGTCGAGCATTGCCACCGCCTGCTCGCCGGCGAGATGGTCGTAGCAGACGCGAGCGACGCGCATGGCGCCGTCGCGCGGGCCCGGACGCACGCGCTTGGGGCCGACAGCCTCCGCGACACCGGTGATAGCCTCGATCATGCCCGCCACCTGCGGGCCGGCGAGGCCGTAATAGCGGTGCCTGCCCTGGCTGGCCAAAGTCAGCAGCCCGCCCTCCATCAGTTTCGACAGATGCGACGAGGCGGTCGGCAGCGACACGCCGGCCTCAAGCGCCAGTTCGCTCGCCGTCAGTGCCGTGCCGCCCATCAAGGCGTTCAGCATGTTGGCGCGGGCCGGGTCGCCGACCAGGCTTGCGATGCGGGCGATGTCAGGTCCTTCACGCATAGTTCGTTCCTTATCGAAGCATTCTTGTCAGATAGCCACTATTCTCCGGTCAGATCAAGGAGCCGGTGATGCGAGCGACGACGGCTCCTGACAGGAATGCCTAGCACACCAATGCGTATGACGTTTCGACCGCGCTCGAAGCGTCGATGCTGCAACCCAAGGAGACGACCATGACCATCACCTGCTTCATCCGCTATGAGATCGACCCGTTCGGCAAGGCCGCCTTCGAGGAATATGCCCGCAACTGGGGCCAGGCCATTCCGCGCTGCGGCGCCGATCTGATCGGCTACTATGCCCCGCATGAAGGCTCGGCGACGACGGCCTACGCCGCCTACAACATCGAGAACCTGGCTGCCTATGAAGCCTATCGCGCCCGGCTTGCCGCCGATCCCGCCGGCAAGGCAAACTATGAGTTCGCCAAGCGAGAGCGATTCATCCTCAAGGAGGACCGCATGTTCCTGAAACACGTCTCCGGGCCGCACGCCAGGCTGGTGCTGCCGTGATCGCCGTCATCTTCGAGGTGCAGCCCGCGGAGGGCCGGCGCGATGCCTATCTCGCCATCGCCGCCAATCTGCGTCCCTTGCTCGACGGCATCGACGGCTTCATCTCGATCGAACGTTTTCAGAGCCTCGCCGATCCGAACCGCATCCTGTCGCTGTCGTTCTGGCGCGACGAGGAGGCGGTGAAGGCCTGGCGCAACACGGAAGAGCACAGGCAGGCGCAGCAGGCAGGCCGCGGCGGTATCTTTGCCGGCTACCGACTGCGCATCGCCCATGTGGTGAGGGATTATGGGCTGACCGAAAGGGACGAGGCGCCGGCGGACAGCCGGGCGGTGAATGGGTAGTGCTTCTTCCTTCTCCCCTTGCGGGGGTGAGAGGCGGTTCGCGCAGCGAACGAAAAGCCAATTGCTTGACTTTTCGAGCCTCGAACGCCCTGAGCCTGCCAAGGGCCGGGGTGGCCCATCCACCTGCTGGGTCCCGCTGCTTCGCAGCGTCCCAGCGTTCGCCGGCCTTTCATCGTGCCACCGGCACGATGAATGCGCCTGCGGCGAACCGGCTGCTCACCCCACAAGGGGGGAAGGAAGAAGCTAAGCATTCCCGATCAGCACGCCTGCGGCGAACACCAGCGCGCCGCCCAGCACCACCTGGAAGGCGGCGCGCAGGAACGGGGTCTGCATGTAGCGGTTCTGGACGAAGGCGATGGCCCACAGTTCGAAGAACACCACCACGGCGGCAACGGCCGTCGCCGTCCAGAAATGCGGGATGAGATAGGGCAATGCGTGGCCGAGACCGCCGGCCGATGTCATGACGCCGGTGGTGATGCCGCGTTTTATCGGCGAGCCGCGACCCGAGAGCTTGCCGTCGTCGGAAGCGACCTCGGTAAAACCCATGGAGATGCCGGCGCCGATCGACGCGGCAAGCCCGACCAGGAAGGTCTGCCAGGTGTCGTGCGTGGCAAAGGCAGCGGCGAAGATCGGCGCCAGCGTCGACACCGAACCGTCCATCAGGCCGGCCAGGCCCGGCTGCACATAAGTCAGGATGAACTGGCGCTGCTCGGCGGCGGCCTCTTCATCCTTCACCTCGCCAGGCACATGCTTCTGCTCCAGCCGCTGGGCGAGCGTCTCGTGGCCCTGTTCGGCTATCGCCAGGTCGCCGAGGAGTTTTCGCGTCGAGGCATCGGTCGTGTGCTTTGCCGCTTCGACGTAGAACAGATAGGCCTGCCGCTCCATGGCCTCGGCCTGGCTGCGCACATGCTCGATGCCGAGCGGCCTCACCAGCCAGTCGGGCTTGCGCTCATAATAGCCCTTTACATGTTCGCGCCGGATCAGCGGGATGCGCTCGCCGAAACGTTTGCGGAAGAGCTCGATCAGCGCGTCGCGGTGGCCGTCCTCTTCCTCGGCCATCTCCTCGAACACCTTTGCCGATTGCGGAAAGCTCTCCGCCAGCCCGTCGGCATAGGCGCGGTAGATGCGCCCGTCATCTTCCTCGGATGAAATGGCCAGCGCCAGGATCTCCTGTTCGGAGAGCGATTCGAAGGGACGGCGGCCGAAGCCGAAAACACGGGAAAGCATGAGGAATGACCCTAGTTTAGAATAATTCTAAACTAGGGTCTAGCGTGCTCCGGGTCAATCGCGCTGAAGTCACGGGTTCAAGAATTGTTGAAGCGCTTGAACTGGGTCGCTCCTTCCTTATTGGCGAAGATTTACCTATATAGTTGAACCTAAGACAAGAATGAGGATTCCCCGCATGACGAAGCCGCACCCCCAGCATTTCGACCCGAAACCCGTTCTCGATCTCATCGCCAGCATCGAGGCCGATCTGCAGCGCCTGAAGGGCCTGGTCGAGCAGCAGATCGAGAAATTCGACCCCGCCAACCCGCACAACAAGGCCCCCGACGGCAAGCTGACCGAGGAAGGGGTGGAGTGCTGCTACCGCATGTTCGACGAAGGCAAATCGCGCTATTCGGTCGCCCAGCAGATGAAGATCTCCTTTGCGGCCGCCACGCATCGTTTCAACAATTGGCGCAAGCTGGGCGGGACGAAGAGGCAAAGGACGTTGCTGGGTTAGAATCGGGGAGCTGCCGCAGGCAGCGGGGCCCCGGCTAAGCGCTCCGAGAGGTGGAACAGAATAGATGTCGGCGGGGCATCGCCCCCCTCTGGCCTGCCGGCCATCTCCCCCTCAAGGGCAGGGGAATCGCATATGACGATTTTGCGCTTGAAGTTGATTTGAGAAGGGATTCTTTGGGAAGGCAGTCCACTGAGGAGTGACTGCCATTTCCAGCCTTGAGAGCTAT
>NZ_JBSKBO010000019.1:0-45478 GCF_053714255.1 Mesorhizobium sp. 43Arga | reverse complement strand
CAGCGGTCATTGAAATCGACCGCACTAAAGGCCGAATACATGACCGCTCCAGACTTACGCCGTCGCCGTCATTTTGCCTCTTGCCCAAAAGGGGCCGTCCATACATGACGACCTCATGTTTGGCTGCGTATGAACTCTGCGAAACCCTGCACCGCATTACGCATCGCCATCACATTTTCCGGCTCCCCCAAAATAGCCTCCAGCTCCGGCGGCCTCTTCCCCAGCAGGGCAATCTCCAGCACCGCATCCTCATACATCGCGAACGACATTGTCCGCATGATCTCGGCCAAAGCGGCGCGGGCGAACAGCGAACGCGGCGAGGCGTGGGCCAGCATGGCGGGCTTGGCGACGGCGGCGTCGCGCGAGACCAGCCAGTCGAGCGCGTTCTTCAGCCCGCCCGGCACGCCATGGGCATATTCGGGACAGGAGACGATGATGCCGTCGGCGGCGGTGACGGCGTCGATCAACTCGGCCGCTTCGCGCGGCGTGCGCTCGCCCTCGTCGTCGGGATTGAAGATCGGCAGACGGCCGAGCCCGTCATAGATTGTGACGCGGCAGCCTGAAGGCGCGTTGCGCGCCAGTGCCGCGGCCAGTGCGGAATTGGTGGAGGCGGCGCGCAGGCTGCCGGAGATGGCGAGGAGGTTCAGCACAGCGTGGGGACCGGTCCGACGCGAATCGCGCCGGGAAAACCTACCACATCGTCTGCTTGTATTCCTCGTCGAGCCAGCGGTCGGTCGCCTCGGCCGAATCGGCAACCACCAGCTGGTCGCGCAGGATCTGGCCGAGCGTCGGCAGCGTCGCGCGGTCGTACCAGGTGTCGGGCTTCCACAGATTGGAGCGCATGAAGGCCTTGGCGCAATGCATGTAAGCTGCCTTGACCGCAACCACGACGACGCTTTGCGGCTCCTTGCCGTCGACGGCGAGGCGCGGTCGACGGTGATGCGGGCATCGCCATTGACGCGCAGCGTTTCGTTCATGCCGGGGATCAGGAACAGCAGGCCGACCGAGGGATTGCGCAGGATGTTCTCCAGCGTGTCCAGCCGGTTGTTGCCGGGCCGGTCGGGGATGGCGATGGTCCTGTCGTCGAGAATGGCGGCGAAGCCGGGCTTGTCGCCTTTCGGCGTCACGTCGGCATTGCCTTGGTCGTCGGACGAGCCGATCAGCACGAAGGGGCTTTTGCCGATGAAGGAGCGGCAATGGCCGTCGAGCGCCTTCAGCTCCTTGCGGATGGAACCGTCGGTCGGGCGCGGCGTCTTGTAGATCGTCCTCAGCTCTTCACGCGTGGTGACGAAGTCCATGCCTCTCCCCCTTGTTTGCAGGCTCTACTTGCCGGCCTTCTCTTCCCCGCCTGCCTTGTCGTCCAGCGAATGGCGCAGGATCAGCGGCATCTGGCTGAAAGTGAACAGAAGCGTGATCGGCATGATGCCCCAGACCTTGAAGGTAACCCAGGCGTCGGTGGAAAAATTGCGCCACACCACTTCATTGACGATGGCCAGGAACAGGAAGAAGAGGCCCCAGCGGAAGGTGAGCTTGCGCCAGCCTTCGGCATCGAGCCTGAAGGCGGAATCGAAGACATAGCCGAGCAGCGACCTGCCGAAGAACAGGCCGCCGAGCAGCACGCCGCCGAACAGCGTGTTGACGATGGTCGGCTTCATCTTGATGAAGATGTCGTCCTGCAAATAGAGCGTCAGCGCGCCGAAGATGAAGACGACGACGCCCGACACCATCGGCATGATCGGCAGTGTGCGCGTCAGCAGCCACGAGGCGATCAGCGCGATTGCCGTGGCGGCCATGAACAGGCCGGTGGCGACGAAGATCGGGCCGCCAAATTCGCCCAGGACAGGGAATTTCTGCACCAGCCACTCGCCGCGCGCATTGGCGAAGAAGAAGACCAGCAGCGGCCCAAGCTCCAGCACCAGCTTGAGCACGGGATTGACGCCTTCCTTCTTCTCTTTTTGCGGGTCGGACGGATCGCGTTCGAGAATGGGTGGGTTCATGATCTTCCTTCTTACGCGCGATCCCGTTGAAAAGGATCATGCCGTTACGCCACTCCAGCGATCGCCCTGGCGAATTCGCTTGCGGAGAAAGGTTCGAGGTCGTCGACCTGTTCGCCGACGCCGATGAAATAGACCGGCAGTTTGTGCTTTGCCGCGATCGCCACCAGAATACCGCCGCGCGCCGTGCCGTCCAGCTTGGTCATCACCAGGCCGTTGACGCCGGCGATGTTGCGGAAGATCTCGACCTGGTTGAGCGCGTTCTGGCCGGTGGTGGCGTCGACCGTCTGCAGCACGGTGTGCGGCGCTTCCAGATCGAGCTTGCCGAGCACGCGCACGATCTTTTCCAGCTCCGCCATCAGTTCTGTCTTGTTCTGCAGGCGGCCGGCGGTGTCGATGATCAGCACGTCGGAGCCGGCTTCCTTGGCCTTCTCGAAGGCGTCATAGGCCAGCCCCGCGGCATCGGCGCCGAGCTTGGAGGCGATGACGGGCGACTTCGTCCGTTCGCCCCAGATCTTCAGCTGTTCGATCGCGGCGGCGCGGAAGGTGTCGCCGGCTGCGAGCATCACCGACAGGCCGCCATCGGTCAGTTTTGCCGCCAGCTTGCCGATTGTGGTGGTCTTGCCGGTGCCGTTGACCCCGACCACCAGGATGACATGCGGCTTGTGCGAGAGGTCGAGTTCCAGAGGCATGGCGACAGGGGTCAGCACCTTCTCCACCTCGGCCGCCATGATGGCGCGCACTTCGGTGTCGGAGACATCCTTGCCATAGCGGCTGGAAGCCAGCGCATCGGTGACGCGAAGCGCCGTCTCCATGCCGAGATCGGCGCGGATCAGCACGTCTTCCAGGTCCTGCAGCGTGTCCTCGTCCAGCTTGCGCCTGGTGAAGACGCCGGCGATGTTGCCCGTGAGCTCGCGCGAGGATCGGGCGAGGCCGTCGCGCATGCGCTGGAACCAGGAGCGCCGCGGCGCCGGCTCCGGCGCCTTCACCGGCTCGGCCTTCTGCTCGACCTTTTTGGTGACGGTCACCTTGCCAGGAGCGGGTGTCGGCTCCGGCAGAGGTTGAGGAGCCGGTGGCGGGGCGGGTTGTGGTTCGGGTGCTAGCTTAGCAATGGCAGGCCGTGGCTCGACGGGCGCGGGTGCAGCTTCGACCGGCGTGCGCTTTACCTCCCCCTCGAGGGTCCCGAGCGCAGCTCGGGGGTGGGGATGACCGGCGCCTACGCCGGTGCCATCACCCCTCCCCGCCACTTCGTGGCGACCCTCCCCATCAAGGGGAGGGTGGGGCGCTGGCGCAGCTTCGGCAGCCGGTGGCGGCACCTCGACCGGTACTGGTGTTTCCGCCGGAATCTCCGCAGGCGGCGCCGGCACTTCGATCGGCGCCGGTTCGGGCTGCCCTTCCGGGCGCGGCGGCGCAATCTCCGGCTCGGCAGGCGCGGGAGCAGGGATTTCTTGCGGCTGCGGTTCGGGGGCGGGCTCCGGGGCGGCAGGGGGAAGCGGAATTTCCTCGGGCGCCGGCGGCTCAGTAGGCGTTGGCGCGGGTGCCGGTTCCTCTTGCGGCGCGGGCCGCGGCAAGGGTTCCGGCTCAGACGGAATAATCGGCTCCGGCTGAGTCGGAATGGTTGGTGCGGGCTCGGGTGCTGGCTCTTCAGGTGCCGGCCGAGGCGCGAGCTTTACCTCCCCATCAAGGGGAAGGTGGGGCGCTGGTTCCAGCTCATCGCGCTTCAGAAATTCCGGGACGACCTGTTCGGCCGCCGGCTTCAGCGCATCGAGCTGGTCCCATTTGATCGGCGGCAGCGGGGCGGTCTCGTCGACGCGCTCCTCGACAACCTCTTTCTTGCCGAACGAAAATATCTTCTTGAAAAAACCAGCCATGCTTTGCGTTTCTCAGGCGGCGCGTGCGGCAAGCGGCACTGCGTTGAGCCGGGCGCCATCGTGGCCAGTAATTGTCGCTTCGACGATCTCGCCAGGCGTGCCGGTGCCGAGCGCGGCGAGGGTAAATCCTTCGGTGCGGCCAAGCCCGTCGCGCTCGATCAGGATCGACTGGCGCGTTCCGGGCAGCGAGGACAGATGGCGCCGATAGGCGGCTTCGCCGGCGGCGCGCAGCCGGGCGGCGCGCTGCTTGACCAGTTCACGGCGGACCTGCGGCATGCGCGCGGCAGGCGTGCCCTCGCGCGGTGAAAACGGGAAGACATGGAGATGGGTCAGGCCACATTCCTCGACGATTTTTATCGAGTTCTCGAACATGGCGTCGGTCTCGGTCGGGAAGCCGGCGATGATGTCGGCACCGAAGACGATCGCGGGACGCAATTTGCGCACATCCTCGCAGAAACGGATCGACTGGTCGCGCAAATGCCTTCGCTTCATGCGCTTCAGGATCATGTCGTCGCCCGACTGCAGCGACAGATGCAGATGCGGCATCAGCCTGGGTTCGGTGGCGATGGCATCGAGCAAATCCTCGTCGGCCTCGATGGAATCGATCGAGGATAGCCGCAGGCGCTTCACGTCTGGCACCTGCTTCAGGATGGTCTTCACAAGTTTGCCGAGCTTGGGCGCCCCCGGCAGATCGGCGCCGAAGCTGGTCATGTCGACGCCGGTCAGCACGATCTCGGCATAGCCATTGCCGGCGAGCCGCTTGACCTGCTCGACCACGGCGCCCATCGGCACCGAGCGGGAATTGCCGCGGCCATAGGGAATGATGCAGAAGGTGCAGCGGTGGTCGCAGCCATTCTGCACCTGCACGAAAGCGCGGGCGCGGCCCTCTATGGCATCGACCATGTGGCCGGCGGTCTCGCGCACCGAGAAGATGTCGTTGACGCGGGCCTTCTCGGTGTCGTTGACGCCGAAATCCGGCAGCGCGCGGTACGAGTTCGCCTTCAGCTTCTCTTCATTGCCGAGTACGAGATCGACCTCGTCCATGGCGGCGAATTTTTCGGGCTCGGTCTGCGCAGCGCAGCCGGTGACGATGATACGCGCATGCGGATTGTCGCGGCGCGCCTTGCGGATCGCCTGTTTGGCCTGTCGCACCGCCTCGCCGGTGACGGCGCAGGTGTTGAAGATCACGGCGCCGCCTTGCAGCGCGCCGAGCCCGGCACTCTCGGCCTCGCGCCGCATCACTTCGGATTCATAGGTGTTCAGCCGGCAGCCAAAGGTCACCACATCAATGCGGTTGGGGGCTTCGGAAAGGGAGCCGTCGAAGTCCGGGCTCCTGGGCAGAGCGACCGACATCAGGCCGCGCTTTCGGTGTCACGGGCCCAGGTGCCGGTCGAGGGATCGAAGCTGCCGGAAAATTCCCACTCGGCGGTACCGGTCAGGATGACGTGGTCGTCCTCGCGCCATTCGACATGCAGCGTGCCGCCGCCGGGGGTCAAAAGGTTGACGCCGCGGCCGGTGCGCCTGGTGCGGGCCGCGGCCACCACCGCTGCGCAAGCGGCGGAGCCGCAGGCCTTGGTCAGGCCGGCTCCGCGTTCCCAGGTGCGGATGATCATGCTCTCGGGTGAGGTCACCTGGGCAATGGTGATGTTGGCGCGCTCGGGAAAGATCGGGTGGTTTTCGAGCAACGGGCCGAAACGTTCGAGCTCATAGGACCAGACGTCGCGGTCGACCCAGAAGATGGCGTGCGGGTTGCCCATCGAGACGGCGGACGGCGAATGCAGCACCGGCGCGTCGATCGGGCCGATCTGCAATTCGATCATGCGGGTGTCGCGGAACTCCTCGGCAAGCGGAATCTCCTGCCAGCCGAAACGCGGCATGCCCATGTCGACCGAGATCGTGCCGTCGGCATGTTCCCGGGCGTTGAGGATGCCGGCGCGGGTCTCGAAGGTGAAGGTCTTTTGGCCGGTCTCGGCGGCGAGCGCCTGGACGACACAGCGCATGCCGTTGCCGCAGGCCTGCGCACTGGTGCCGTCGGAATTCAGGATGTCGACATAGTAGGCGGTACCCGGCGTCTTCGCGTCATGGATCGCCATGATCTGGTCGAAGCGGGTCGCGGCATCGGCGTTCAACGCAAGGGCCGCCGCCGCCGTCACCTGATCGGCACGGCCGCGCATATCGGCGACGATGATCTCGTTGCCGATGCCGTTCATCTTGGCGAAAGGGGCAGTGCTTGCCATTGCTCCGCGAAATTCCGTGTCCGTTTGGCGCTATATGGCGGAAACGGGCGGGAATTACCAGTGCGCAGGCATGTTCAGTCACGGCGCAGACGCCGGACTGGTCACGGCGCAGACGCCGGACTTAGGTCACCGCAAAGATGCCAAGCACGACCAACAGGAAGATGACCAGAACGATGCCGATGAGGATGCGCGCACCGGTGGCCGCGGCTCCGGCCAGCGCCGGCATGCCGAGCAGGCTGGCCGCGGCGGCGACGATGAGCAGGATGATGATCCATTTGAGCATGGGAATGCCTCGCAAGCCGATAGATCTTGAAGCTGCATGAAAACGCTTCTGTCGCGCTTGGGTTCCGCCGGCTGCGAGGCGATGGAAGAACCTAGCCCGCGATCTCGATATCGGTGCTGAACGGCGCCGTCTTGGTCGAGTTCTGGTCATGCATGAGGAAGTTGCACTTATATTTCCCGGGCGGCAGCCCATCGAGGGAAAGGTCGAGCTTGAAGAACAGTTCGCGGTTGTGCGAGCGGGAAGCGACCTGAACGCTGCCGATCTTCTCGAAGGTGCCCAAAGCTTCGCCCGAGTCCGAAAGCACGGTGAGGTCGACGGAAAGCGCGATCTGGCTGTTGCCGAGGCCGTCCGAGCCATAGCCATAGCCGACCGGTTCCATATAGAGCACGACCTTCTCGCCCGGCTTGTAAATGTGATTGGCGCGCTCGCTGTAGATGCCGAAGCCGCCGGCCGAATCGACCTGTTTGACATTCTGCACGGCGAGCGGCATCGCTTGCCACAAGGCCTCCTCGGCGCCGCGGAATTTCTCCAGCGCGCCGGCTCCGTCACCTGCCTGCAGCGCCTTTTCGGCGTCGGCGGCGCGATCCGTGATTTCACCCGCGAAAGCCGCCGGCGCCGAGATTGCCAGCACCATCAGCGCTGCAAGGATAGATTTCATCTGCATTCCCCTTTTTTGCTGGGCGGACCATCGGCGAAAATGATGGTGCCGTAAATGGCCAATGCGGACTTCAGCCGTGCCCGATCTCCGGCACATGCCAGACCTCGCCGGGTTGCAAGGCGCGAAAGCGCTCCTGCGGCAGGCCCTCGGCGTCCAGCGCCTCGGCCAGTTTGCGGACCGGCTCGTCCATCGGTTCGTCGGTGAGTTGGAAAGTGCCCCAGTGGCAGCCGGCGGCGAAGGCGGCCTTGCATAGCTTCATGCCTTGCACCGCTTCCTCCGGGTTCTGGTGCTGCGGCGCCATGAACCAGCGCGGCTCGTAGGCGCCGATCGGCAGGATGGCGAAGCGGAAGCCGCCATGTTTGTCCGCCATCAGCCGGTAGTTGATGCCGTCATGGAAGCCGGTATCGCCGGCGAAATAGAGTTTGCCACCCTGCGTCTCGACGACGAAGCCGGCCCACAGCGCCATGCGCCGGTCGCGGGCGCCGCGCGCCGACCAGTGATGCGCCGGCTCGATATGGATGGCGGCGCGGTCAGCGATGTCGATCCGGTCGCCCCAGTCATGCGCCGACAGGCGCATGCCGGGAACCGACTCGCCGATCAACACGTCGTTGCCGAGCGGCGTCAGCACCAGCGGATCATGCCTTTGCTTCAGCCGCTTCAGCGTGGCGAGGTCGAGATGGTCGTAGTGGTTGTGGCTGACCAGAACGAGGTCGATCGGCGGCAGATCGTCGAAGGCGATGCCCGGCGCATTGACGCGTTTTGGCCCGACGAAGGAAAATGGCGAGGTGCGTTGCGACCAGACCGGGTCGGTGAGGATATTCAGCCCAGCCGTCTGGATCAGCAAGGTCGAATGGCCGACCATGGTTACGGTGAGGTCGGTCCCTTCGACCTTCGCGGCCGGCCTTGCCTGCGGAAAGGGGCTCGGACTGGCCGCCGGCCATTTCGCGCGTTGGCCGTTGAACTGCCATTTCAGCAGATCGGTGAAGCGGCCGGGCATCCGACCGCCAGGGTTGAAGAACAAGGTGCCATCGAAATGGTCGCTGGGCGGACCGCTGTAATAGCGGTTGGCGGCTCTTTTGCTCGGGGCCAAGGTTTGCGCTCCAGCGGATTTCGGCTCCTAGACATAGGCCTTGCGCCGGTTGGCGCAAGCATTTGCGGGCGAGCGCTGTAGCGGCCGAGATCCACGAACTTGAGCGAAGAGGCAGATATGGCAGGTCGAGACTGCGATAAATTTGCAACAATCTTGCCGCAAACCCTATTTTAACCATATCGGGTTGAAATTTCGCCACCTTCTCCATCTTGGTGGGAGGTGATATTGCGCGGACGGCATCCCCCCAGCCGGGTCCCCGACGGAGGTTGTAATGAATTTTTCGAAAAGCGGTCTGGTGGCCGTATCGCTGGCGGCGCTCGTTGCGAGCGGCTGCTCGACCTCGCGCTTCTCGTCCATGGACGACCAGCAACCGGCGCCGCTGCAGCCGGCGCCGGCCGGCCAGGTAACCTCCAACCAGCTGCCGCCGCCGGCTTCGCCCGGCAGCACCGACCCGTCGAAGTTCCCGACCGCGCCGGCGAACACGCAGGTTGCGTCATTGCCGCCGGACGGCCAGGCGCCCGCCGGGGCCTCGGATCTCAGCGCGGCAGCCGTCGCCGGCGTCTGGAATGCCAGCGTTTCCGGGCAGAGCTGCAAGATCGCGACGCCGCAGACCAAGTTCGGCGCCGGCTTCCGCGCCGGGCCGCTGCATTGCCCTGCCCCGATCGACGGCATCAAGTCGTGGAACGTCGCCGGCAAGCAGCTGACGCTCTATGATGAGAATGGCGGCTCGCTGGCGCGGCTCTATTCCTCGGGCGGCTCGAAATTCGACGGCCAGACTTCCAACGGTCAGCCGATTTCGCTTACAAGGTAGCCCGATCTCCCCGGTGCATGTCGCCCAAACTGGGGCCCCGGTTTTGGGGCAACGACTTGCATGAGAAAAAACGACGTGACCGATGCATCTGCGTGACGGCCTCCAGACCCATGCGACCGTCAGGCAGCGCTACGACCACCTGGTGGAAACCGGCGCGATCGGACGCGATCCGGCGCAGGAGCGGATCGCCGTCGCGCTCGACCGGCTGACCGACGAGATCTCGGCCAAGCGGCTGGCGCACAAGTCCAGCGCGCTGGGCTGGCTGTTTGCCCGCAAGCGCGAGACGCATGAGGCCATCAAAGGCCTCTACATCCATGGCGGCGTCGGTCGTGGCAAGACCATGCTGATGGACATGTTCTTCGAGCTGCTGCCGGTCCGGCGCAAGCGCCGCGTCCATTTCAACGACTTCATGGCCGATGTGCAGGACCGCATCCAGAAGCACCGGCAGGCGCGCAAGAACGGCGACGTCAGAGAGGATGATCCGATCCCGCCGGTGGCCAAGGCGCTGGCCGAACAGGCCTGGGTGCTGTGCTTCGATGAATTCTCGGTCACCGACATCGCCGACGCGATGATCCTGTCCAGGCTGTTTTCGGCGCTGTTCGCCAATGGCGTGGTGCTGATCGCGACCTCGAACGTGGCGCCGGAAAATCTCTACCGCGATGGGCTCAACCGCCAACTCTTCCTGCCGTTCATCGGCATTCTGGAGCGGCACGCGCGGGTGCTGTCGCTCGACAGCGACAAGGATTACCGGCTGGAAAAGCTTGCCCGCACGCCGGTCTATGTCACGCCGGCCGACAACACGGCCGACCGGGCGCTGGATGAGGCCTGGCGGACGATGACGCGCGGCGCGCCGACCGCCGCGACCTCGCTGACGCTGAAGGGCCGACAGGTTCTAGTGCCGGCTGCGGCGGGCGACGCGGCGCGTTTTTCCTTCGCCGATCTGTGCGAAAAACCGCTCGGCGCGCGCGATTTCCTGGCGATCGCAGGCCGCTTCTCGACCGTCTTCATCGACCACGTGCCGGTGCTGGGCGAAGGCAAGCGCAACGAGGCCAAGCGCTTCATCCTGTTGATCGACACGCTTTACGATCATCATGTGCGGCTGGTGGTGAGCGCCGAGGCCGCGCCGCAGGAGCTTTATGTCGCCAGGCGCGGCGTCGAGGTATTCGAGTTCGAGCGCACGGCCTCACGCCTGATCGAGATGCAAAGCCGCGACTGGCTGGAGGACTGGGCGGAGCGGCGGAATGAAAGGGCGGCGCCGGCTGCGGCGCCGCAGGCTCAGGCCCTACCTTCGTCGTCCTAGGCTGCGGGACGCAAAGCAGAGCGGAGACCCTGTCCGCTAGGCGAGTGCCATGACCATGAAATGGCCGGGTCGGCTGAGATAGGCTGCCAATCGATCCGGCCTGACCGTTCGTCGAACACATCCTCGGCGATCCGCATCACAAGGGCGTCATCGCCGGCTTCAAGCCTTACGATCTCCATCTTCATTGTGTAAATTCTCCCAAGTAGGCTTACAAACTTTGACGTTTACGTAAGTCCCAACCCATCTAACCGATTGAAAATGTTCACTCCAAAATAATCGTTTGAATTTATTTTGCACCGGGGCTATTGGGTGCGGCGAAATCTCGCGGGTTTCCTCAGCATTCCGGCCTCTTCCTCGACGCCGTCATCAAGTCGTCAAAGATTTGGGCGCAGTCACAGACAAAGGGAAAACATCCACACATGGCACGCAACAAGATAGCGCTTATCGGCTCGGGCATGATCGGCGGCACGCTGGCCCACATGATCGGCCTCAAGGACCTCGGCGACGTGGTGCTGTTCGATATTGCCGAGGGTATACCGCAAGGCAAGGGGCTCGATATTGCGCAGTCGTCGCCGGTCGATGGTTTTGACTCCCGGCTGACCGGCGTCAATGACTATGCCGGCATCGAGGGTGCCGACGTCTGCATCGTCACCGCCGGCGTGCCGCGCAAGCCTGGCATGAGCCGCGATGACCTGCTCGGCATCAATCTCAAGGTCATGGAACAGGTCGGCGCCGGTCTGAAGAAGTACGCGCCCAAGGCCTTCGTCATCTGCATCACCAACCCGCTCGACGCCATGGTGTGGGCGCTGCAGAAGTTTTCCGGCCTGCCCAAGACCCATGTCGTCGGCATGGCCGGCGTGCTTGACAGCGCGCGCTTCCGCTATTTCCTGGCCGAGGAATTCAAGGTCTCGGTCGAGGACGTCACCGCCTTCGTGCTCGGCGGTCATGGCGATTCCATGGTGCCGATGATCCGTTATTCGACGGTGTCAGGCATCCCGCTGCCCGACCTCGTCAAGATGGGCTGGACCTCGAAGGAGAAGCTCGACCAGATCGTGCAGCGCACCCGCGACGGCGGCGCCGAGATCGTCGGCCTGCTCAAGACCGGCTCGGCCTATTACGCGCCGGCGGCCTCGGCGATTTCGATGGCCGAAGCCTATCTCAAGGACAAGAAGCGCGTGCTGCCTTGCGCTGCCCACCTCTCCGGCCAGTATGGCGTCAAGGGCACCTATGTCGGCGTTCCCGTGGTGATCGGCGCCGGCGGCGTCGAGCGCATCATCGAGATCGACCTCAACAAGAGCGAACAGAAGATGTTCGATAGTTCGGTGGCGACCGTGCAGGGCCTGACCGAGGCCTGCGTCAAGATCGCGCCGCAGCTCGCTTCGAAGTGAACCTCGCCAAAACGTCCACCCCGGCAAAACGGCAATCCTGGCAAAAAAGACTTGGAGATAGTTCCCGATGAACATCCATGAATATCAAGGCAAGGCGCTGCTGAAGAGCTTTGGCGCGCCGGTGGCCGAAGGCTTGCCGGTGTTCAAGGCGAGCGAGGCGGAAGCCGCCGCCAAGGCGCTGCCCGGCCCGCTCTATGTGGTGAAGAGCCAGATCCATGCCGGCGGCCGCGGCAAGGGCAAGTTCAAGGAACTGTCGCCTGACGCCAAGGGCGGCGTGCGGCTGGCGAAGTCGGTCGCCGACGTCGTCGCCAACGCCAACGAGATGCTTGGCCACACGCTGGTGACCAAGCAGACCGGCCCGGCCGGCAAGCAGGTCAACCGCCTCTATATCGAGGACGGCGCCGACATCGAGCGCGAGCTTTATCTGTCGATCCTGGTCGACCGTTCCGTCGGCCGCATCGCCTTCGTCGTTTCGACCGAAGGCGGCATGGACATCGAGGCGGTCGCCCATGACACGCCGGAAAAGATCATCACCGTCGCCATCGACCCGGAAAAGGGCGTGACAGTGGATGACGTGAAGGCGCTCAACACAGCCCTCAAGCTCGACGGCGACGCGGCCAAGGATGGCGGCACGCTGTTCCCGATCCTCTACAAGGCATTTGTCGAGAAGGACATGAGCCTGCTTGAGGTCAATCCGCTGATCGTCATGAAGAACGGCCGGCTGCGCGTGCTCGACGCAAAGGTGTCGTTCGACAACAACGCGCTGTTCCGCCACCCGGACGTGCTCGAACTGCGCGACACCACCGAAGAGGACGAGAAGGAGATCGAGGCGTCGAAATACGACCTCGCCTATGTCGCGCTCGACGGCAATATCGGCTGCATGGTCAATGGCGCCGGCCTCGCCATGGCGACGATGGACATCATCAAGCTCTATGGCGCCGAGCCCGCCAACTTCCTCGATGTCGGCGGCGGCGCGTCCAAGGAGAAGGTGACGGCGGCGTTCAAGATCATCACCAAGGACCCGGCGGTCAAAGGCATACTGATCAACATCTTCGGCGGCATCATGAAGTGCGACATCATCGCCGAGGGCGTGATCGCCGCGGTCAAGGAAGTCGGGCTGGAAGTGCCGTTGGTGGTGCGCCTGGAAGGCACCAATGCCGAACTCGGCAAGAAGATCATCAATGACAGCGGCCTCAACGTCGTGTCGGCCGATGATCTCGACGACGCGGCCAAGAAGATCGTCGCGGCGGTGAAGGGCTGAGCCTATGCCTCCGCGCAAGATAAACCTGGTCGAGGCGGCGGATCAAAAGATCAGCAAGGTCTTCGATCCGCACATTGCCGGCGACGTCAATGACAGCCAGGCGAAGGTCGCCAAGTTCGGCGCGACCTTCGACTGGCACGCGCATGACAATGAGGACGAGGCGTTTCTGGTGCTGCGCGGGCGTATCGCCATCGATTTCCGCGACGGTCCGGTCGAGCTCGGCGAGGGCGACTTCATCGTCGTGCCGCGCGGTGTCGAGCACCGGCCGCGCTCGCTCACCGCCGAGCCCGTGGTGCTGATGTTCGAGCCGGCGACGACGCTCAACACCGGCAACGCCAAGAGCGATCTCACCGTCACCGACCTGAAGCGGCTTTGACGATGAACGCTGCCTCCTTCTCCTCGCTTTCCGCCGATCACCAGCGCCTGCAGGCGCTGGTCGGCGCGTGGCGCGGCGAGGAAGAGGTGGCGGAAACACAATGGGCTGATGCCGGCACGGCGACATCAGAAGTTCTTGCAGAGGCGCAGTTCGGCGGCCTGTTCGTCGTGCAGCGCTATCGCCAGCGCCGCGACGGTACGATTTCCTTCGGCGCACACAACGTCTTCGGCTTCGACCAGCCGAACAGCCTCGTCACCATGCACCAGTTCGATTCGATGGGCTTTGTGCCGGCCTCGCCGGCCACGGGCACGTGGAACGGCAGCGAGCTCAATCTGGAGCGGTCGTCGCCGCGCGGCGCGGCGCGCTTGACGTATATTTTCGAAGATGCCGACACCTACCGCATGCGACTGCATTTCAAACCCGCCGGCAGCGATGGCTGGCAAGACATGGTGAGTGGCGTCTACCGGCGCGTCTCGCCTTCCTCGATCAACAGTTTTTAGAAAAGGGCTCCGATGTCCATTCTCGTCGACAAGAACACCAAGGTGCTGGTGCAGGGCCTGACCGGCAAGACCGGCACGTTCCACACCGAACAGGCGCTGGCCTATCACGGCACCAAGATGGTGGGCGGCATCCATCCCAAGAAGGGTGGCGAGACCTGGACCGGCTCGAAGGGCGAGAGCCTGCCAATCTTCGCCACCGTCGCCGAGGGCAAGGCAAGGACTGGCGCCAACGCTTCCGTCATCTACGTGCCGCCGGCGGGCGCCGGCGAAGCGATCCTGGAAGCGATCGAGGCGGAAATCCCGCTGATCATCTGCATCACCGAAGGCATACCGGTGATGGACATGGTGAAGGTCAAGGCGCGGCTAGACCGCTCGACCTCGCGGCTGATCGGACCAAACTGCCCGGGCGTTCTCACCCCCGACGAATGCAAGATCGGCATCATGCCCGGAAACATCTTCCGCAAGGGCTCGGTCGGCGTTGTTTCGCGCTCGGGAACACTTACCTATGAGGCCGTGTTCCAGACCACCAATGTCGGCCTCGGCCAGACCACCGCCGTCGGCATCGGTGGCGACCCGGTCAAGGGCACCGAGTTCATCGATGTGCTCGAGATGTTCCTCGCCGACGACGAGACCAAGTCGATCATCATGATCGGCGAGATCGGCGGTTCAGCCGAGGAAGACGCCGCGCAGTTCCTCAAGGACGAAGCCAAGCGCGGCCGCAAGAAGCCGATGGCTGGCTTCATCGCCGGACGCACGGCGCCGGCCGGGCGCACCATGGGTCATGCCGGCGCGGTCATCTCCGGCGGCAAGGGCGGCGCCGAGGACAAGATCGCGGCGATGGAATCTGCCGGGATAAAGGTATCGCCCTCGCCGGCACGATTGGGCACGACGCTGGTTGAAGCCATCAAGGGCTGAACGTCAGCGCCGTCAGTGGAATAAGAGCCAACGGCGGTTCGTTGGCTTTGAGGGGACAAGAAGGGCGGATGAATCGCCCACTATCGCGGCCCTGCCGCAAACGTAAGGAGACGGAGCCAGGCTCCGCTGAAACGACATGGCAAGACAAGATCAGGCCAACGACCAATTCTCGCTCACCTCGTTCCTCTATGGCGGCAACGCCGATTACATCGACGCGCTCTATGCCGCCTATGAGGACGATCCCGCCTCGGTCAATCCCGAATGGCAGGAGTTCTTCGCCGGGCTGAAGGACGATGCCGGCGATGTGCGCAAGAACGCCAAGGGCGCTTCCTGGGCCAAGCCTTCCTGGCCGCTGCAGGCCAATGGCGAATTGGTGTCGGCGCTCGACGGCAATTGGGGCATCGTCGAGAAGCACCTGGAAAAGAAGGTCAAGGACAAGGCGGTCACCAACGGCGTCGTGCTCTCCGATGCCGACGTGCACCAGGCGACGCGCGATTCGGTGCGCGCCATCATGATGATCCGCGCCTACCGCATGCGCGGCCACCTGCACGCCAATCTCGACCCGCTCGGCATCGCCAAGCCGCTCGAGGACTACAACGAGCTGTCGCCGGAGAATTACGGCTTCACCGCAGCCGATTACGACCGGCCGATCTTCCTCGACAATGTGCTCGGGCTCGAATTCGGCACCATCCGGCAGATGCTGGAGATACTCACCCGCACCTATTGCTCGACGCTCGGCGTCGAGTTCATGCACATCTCCGATCCAGAGGAGAAGGCCTGGATCCAGGCGCGCATCGAAGGCGCCGACAAGGAGATCTCCTTCACCAACACCGGCAAGAAGGCGATCCTGCAGAAGCTGGTCGAGGCCGAAGGCTTCGAGCAGTTCATCGACGTCAAGTACAAGGGCACCAAGCGCTTCGGCCTCGACGGCGGCGAATCGCTGATCCCGGCGCTGGAGCAGATCGTCAAGCGCGGCGGCCAGCTCGGCATGAAGGAGATCGTGCTCGGCATGGCGCATCGCGGCCGGTTGAACGTGCTCAGCCAGGTGATGGCAAAGCCGCACCGCGCCATCTTCCACGAGTTCAAGGGCGGCTCGGCCGCTCCCGACGAGGTCGAAGGCTCGGGCGACGTCAAGTACCATCTCGGCGCCTCGTCGGACCGTGAGTTCGACGGCAACAAGGTGCATCTGTCGCTGACCGCCAACCCTTCGCACCTGGAAATCGTCGACCCCGTGGTGATGGGCAAGGCGCGCGCCAAGCAGGATTATCTGTTCGGCCGCGGCCGCGAGGAGATCGTGCCGCTGGAAGAGCGCGCCAAGGTGCTGCCGCTGCTCCTGCACGGCGATGCCGCCTTCGCCGGCCAGGGTGTGATCGCCGAAATCCTCGGCCTGTCGGGCCTGCGCGGCCACCGCGTCGCCGGGACGCTGCACTTCATCATCAACAACCAGATCGGCTTCACCACCAATCCGCGCTTCTCGCGCTCGTCGCCCTATCCGTCCGACGTCGCCAAGATGATCGAAGCGCCGATCTTCCACGTCAATGGCGACGACCCGGAAGCCGTGGTGCACGCCACCAAGGTGGCGATCGAATTCCGCATGAAGTTCCACAAGCCGGT
Source organism: Mesorhizobium sp. 43Arga (assembly GCF_053714255.1). Taxonomy (NCBI): domain Bacteria; kingdom Pseudomonadati; phylum Pseudomonadota; class Alphaproteobacteria; order Hyphomicrobiales; family Phyllobacteriaceae; genus Mesorhizobium; species Mesorhizobium sp. 43Arga. The sequence goes on along the minus strand of NZ_JBSKBO010000019.1, from coordinate 29,180 downwards.
GGTCGTGGACATGTTCTGCTACCGCCGCTTCGGCCACAATGAGGGCGACGAACCGGCCTTCACCCAGCCGATCATGTATCGCAACATCCGCACCCACAAGACGACGGTGCAGATCTATGCCGATCGGCTGATCGCCGAGGGCCACATCACCCAGGCCGAGCTCGACCAGATGAGGGCCGACTGGCGTGCGCATCTGGAGCAGGAATGGGAAGTCGGCCAGCATTACAAGCCCAACAAGGCCGACTGGCTGGATGGCGCCTGGTCTGGCCTGCGCACGGCCGACAACCAGGACGAACAAAGGCGCGGCAAGACCGCCGTGCCGGTCAAGACGCTGAAGGAAATCGGCAAGAAGCTGACCGAGGTGCCGAAGGGTTTCGAGGCGCACAAGACCATCATCCGCTTCCTCGAAAACCGCCGCGAGGCGATCGAATCCGGCGAAGGCATCGACTGGTCGACGGCGGAGGCGCTGGCTTTCGGCGCCATCCTGCTCGACGGCAACCCGATCCGCCTGTCGGGGCAGGATTCCGAACGCGGCACCTTCTCGCAGCGCCATTCCGTGCTCTACGACCAGCGCGACGAGACTCGCTACATCCCGCTCAACAATCTGTCGGCGGCACAGGCCGGCTACGAAGTCATCAATTCGATGCTGTCGGAAGAGGCGGTGCTGGGCTTCGAATATGGCTACAGCCTGGCCGAGCCGAAGGCGCTGACCTTGTGGGAAGCGCAATTCGGCGACTTCGCCAACGGCGCCCAGGTGGTGTTCGACCAGTTCATCTCGTCTGGCGAGCGCAAGTGGCTCAGAATGTCGGGCCTCGTCTGCCTGTTGCCGCATGGCTATGAAGGCCAGGGTCCCGAACATTCCTCGGCCAGGCTGGAGCGCTTCCTGCAGCTCTGCGCCGAAGACAATATGCAAGTGGCCAACTGCACCACGCCGGCCAACTACTTCCACATCCTGCGCCGGCAGCTGAAGCGCGACTTCCGCAAGCCGCTGATCCTGATGACACCGAAGTCGCTGCTGCGCCACAAGCGGGCGGTGTCGACGCTGCCGGAAATCTCAGGCGAAAGCTCGTTCCACCGGCTGTTGTGGGACGACGCGCAGCTGTTGCCCAACCAGGCGATCAAGCTCACCAAGGACTCGAAGATCCGCCGTGTCGTGCTGTGCTCGGGCAAGGTCTATTACGACCTCTACGAGGAGCGCGAGAAGCGCGGCATCAACGATATCTATCTGCTGCGCGTCGAACAGCTCTATCCGTTCCCGGCCAAGGCGCTGATCACCGAATTGTCGCGTTTCCGCAACGCCGAGATGGTGTGGTGCCAGGAGGAGCCCAAGAACATGGGCGCCTGGTCATTCATCGACCCGTATCTGGAATGGGTGCTGGCGCATATCGACGCCAAGCATCAGCGGGTGCGCTACACCGGCCGGCCTGCGGCCGCGTCGCCGGCGACCGGCTTGATGTCCAAGCACCTTGCCCAGCTCGCCGCCTTGCTCGAAGACGCGCTCGGCGAATAAAGCAGGCGAATAGAACAGAACCGACAAGAACGGACAGGCACAATGGCTACCGAAATCCGCGTTCCCACTCTCGGCGAATCCGTCACCGAGGCGACCATCGGCAAATGGTTCAAGAAGGTCGGCGATGCCATTGCCGTCGACGAGCCGCTGGTCGAGCTCGAAACCGACAAGGTGACGGTGGAAGTTCCGGCCGCCGCAGCCGGCACGCTGGGCGAAATTGTCGCCAAGGAAGGCGAGACGGTCGGTGTCGGCGCGCTGTTGGGCTCGATCGCGGCCGGTGGCTCTGCTCCGGCGACCAAGCCACAGGCGGTGTCGCAGGCCTCATCGCCGGATGCGGCGTCGACCACCAAGCAGGCCGCGGCCGAGACCGCCAAGATCGCCGGCGATGCCGGCGCGGTCGAGCCGCGCAACATGCCGCCGGCGCCGGCCGCCGCAAAACTGATCGCGGAGAACAATCTGTCGGTCGACCAGCTGTCCGGTTCGGGCAAGCGCGGCCAGGTGCTGAAGGGCGACGTTCTCGACGCCATCGCCAAGGGCGCGCCGTCGCAGCCGGCCGAGACGCCGAGGGCGGCTCCGGCACCGATTGCCGTGCGTGCGCCATCCTCCGGTGACGATGCCTCGCGCGAAGAGCGCGTGCGCATGACCAAGTTGCGCCAGACCATCGCGCGCCGGCTCAAGGAAGCGCAGTCGACGGCCGCCATGCTCACCACCTTCAACGAGGTCGACATGTCGGCGGTGATGGCGCTGCGGACCAAGTACAAGGATGTGTTCGAGAAGAAGCACGGCGTGAAGCTCGGTTTCATGGGCTTCTTCACCAAGGCCGTCACGCATGCGCTGAAGGAAATCCCGGCAGTCAATGCCGAGATCGACGGCACCGACATCATCTACAAGAACTTTGCCCATGTCGGCGTCGCCGTCGGCACCGAGAAGGGCCTCGTCGTCCCGGTCGTGCGCGACGCCGACCAGATGTCGATCGCCGAGATCGAGAAGGAGATCGGCCGGCTGGGCATCGCCGCGCGCGACGGCAAGCTGTCGGTCGCCGACATGCAGGGCGGCACCTTCACGATTTCCAATGGCGGCGTCTATGGCTCGCTGATGTCGACGCCGATCCTCAATGCGCCGCAGTCGGGCATTCTGGGCATGCATAAGATCCAGGACCGGCCTGTCGTGGTCGGCGGCCAGATCGTGATCCGGCCGATGATGTATCTGGCGCTGAGCTACGATCACCGCATCGTCGACGGCAAGGAAGCGGTCACCTTCCTGGTGCGCGTCAAGGAAAGCCTGGAGGATCCGGAACGGCTGGTGCTTGATCTCTGAGGCCGTCGGATGGCGGCTCGTGGCAGAGGCGGCCAATGATGGCCCGTTTGCTTGGGGCTGCCAAACCGGTTGTGCTGATGGCCGGCATGGTGCTGGCTCCCCCAACTGCCCGTGCCGCCTGTCCGATCGAACTCGCCGTCTATGGTGATGCGCAAAGCGGCAGCGAGATCGATTTTACGCCGACCGGCACCTCGGCGACCGTCACCAACACGTTCCGCGTGATCCTCGACAACAATGTCGTGCTGAACGGCATCGTCATGTGGAACGAGGGCGTGGCACGGCCGAACGGCGCGCTGATGTACAAATGCCCGGCCGGCGCCGAGCTCGTCGCCTGCACCCCCTGGCACGGCGTCATCTATACGTCCGACGACAAGGGCAGCATCGGGCTTTTGCCGGCGGAAGGCGTCGAGGCGCCGAAGACGCTGATCCTGCCGGATCTCGGTCCGGCGCTGCGTCAGTCCTCGGCCTATGGCGGCAGTGGATTCTCGAAAGTGCCGTGGGACGTGTTTACGCTGAAGGGATGCCAGGAATGAGCGAGGCGCAAAAAGTGCTGCTGGTCACCGGCGGCAGCCGCGGCATCGGCGCCGCCGTCTGCCGGCTCGGGGCGAAGGCCGGTTATCGCGTCGCGGTCAACTACGCCTCGTACAAGGCTGCCGCCGACGTGCTGGTCGGCGAAATCAAGGCTGCCGGCGGTGAAGCGTTCGCGGTCAAGGGCGATGTCGGCAGCGAGGCCGATATCATCTCCATCTTCGAGGCGGTGGATCGCAGCTATGGCCGGCTCGACGCCGTCGTCAACAATGCCGGCATCGTCGACGCCAAGGCGCGCGTCGACGAAATGAGCGCGGCACGGCTCGAGCGGATGATGCGCATCAATGTCGTCGGTTCCATCTTGTGCGCCCGCGAGGCGGTCAAGCGCATGTCGACGCGCCATGGCGGCAAGGGCGGAGCGATCGTCAACATCTCCTCGGCGGCGGCGGTGCTGGGCGCGCCGGACAATTATGTCGACTATGCCGCGTCCAAGGGCGCCATCGACACGTTCACCATCGGGCTCGCCCGCGAGGTGGCGCTGGAAGACATCCGCGTCAACGCGGTGCGGCCGGGCATCATCGACACCGACATCCATGCTTCCGGCGGACAGCCGGATAGGGTGGCGCTGATCCAGGACACGCTGCCGATGAAAAGAGCGGGCACCGCGGATGAAGTCGCGGGTGCTGTCCTCTATCTTCTATCCGACGCCGCGTCCTATACGACAGGCGCGATCCTGAATGTCAGCGGCGGCCGCTGAGCGCTCTCAAGCAGTTCGAGCATGATGTTATCCGAAAACCGCGTCACACTTTTCGGCATCATGCTCAAAACAGAAGGACACTATCATGGCTTATGACGTCGTTATCATCGGATCGGGACCCGGCGGCTATGTCTGCGCCATCAAGGCGGCGCAGCTCGGCCTGAAGGTGGCGGTGGTCGAGAAGAACGCGACCTTCGGCGGCACCTGCCTCAACATCGGCTGCATCCCGTCCAAGGCGCTGCTTCATGCCTCCGAAATGTTCGCCGAGGCCGGCCATTCCTTTGACACGCTGGGCGTCGAGATACCGGCGCCTAAGCTCAATCTGACAAAAATGATGGCGCATAAGGATGCGACGGTGTCGTCCAACGTCAACGGCGTCGCCTTCCTGTTCAAGAAGAACAAGATCGACAGCTTCCGCGGCACCGGCAAGGTGGTGGCGGCCGGCAAGGTGTCGGTGACGGGCGAGGATGGCAAGGTCGAGGAGATCGAGACGAAGAACATCGTCATCGCTACCGGCTCCGATGTCGCCGGCATCCCCGGCGTCAAGGTCGATTTCGACGAGAAAATCATCGTGTCTTCGACCGGCGCGCTGTCGCTGGACAAGGTTCCCGGCCATCTGGTGGTGGTCGGCGGCGGCGTCATCGGGCTCGAGCTCGGCTCGGTCTGGGCGCGGCTCGGCGCCAAGGTCACCGTCGTCGAGTTCCTCGACACGATCCTCGGCGGCATGGACGGCGAGGTCTCCAAGCAGTTCCAGCGGCTGCTCTCCAAGCAAGGCTTCGAGTTCAAGCTCGGCGCCAAGGTCACCGGCGTCGCCAAGGCCAAGAAAGGTGCAACCGTCACCTTCGAGCCGGTCAAGGGCGGTGCAGCCGAGACCATCGCTGCCGATGTCGTGCTGATCGCTACCGGGCGTCGTGCCTATGCCGACAGTCTCGGGCTGAAAGAAGCCGGCGTCGAGGTCGACGAGCGCGGCCGCGTCAAGACCGACGGGCACCTCAAGACCAACGTTGCCGGCATCTATGCCATCGGCGATGTCATCGCCGGGCCGATGCTGGCCCACAAGGCCGAGGACGAGGGCGTGGCGGTGGCCGAAACCATCGCCGGCCAGGCCGGCCATGTGAACTACGAGGTCATTCCGAGCGTCGTCTACACCAGCCCGGAAATCGCCTCGGTCGGCAAGACCGAGGAGGAACTGAAGAAGGCCGGCATCGACTACAAGGTCGGCAAATTCCCGTTCAGCGCCAATGGCCGCGCGCGCGCCATGCTGCACACGGACGGTTTCGTGAAGATCCTCGCCGACAAGCAAAGCGACCGGGTGCTCGGCGTGCACATTGTCGGCTTCGGCGCCGGCGAGATGATCCACGAGGCAGCGGTGCTGATGGAGTTCGGCGGCTCGTCGGAAGATCTCGCCCGCACCTGCCACGCGCATCCGACGATGTCGGAGGCGGTGAAGGAAGCGGCGCTGGCCACGTTCTTCAAGCCGATCCATATCTAGAACACCCAGCGCTTCGCAGCGCCATCATCCAAAACAAAACGGCCCGCCTTTCAGCGGGCCGTTCGTATCTGGTGTCGAGCCGATCAGTTGGCTGGAGCCGGCGCAGGGGCCGGGGCCGGGGCAGGTGCCGGAGCCGGAGCGGGCGCAGGTGCCGGAGCAGGTGCCGGGGCTGGTTCGGCTGGCTTGGCCGGTTCAGCCGGCTTCATCGGTTCGGCTGGCGCAGGTGCCGGGGCCGGTGTGCTGGCCGCTGGCGGTTCGGCGGGTGCCGGATGCTCGCCGCGTCTGCCGAAGACGTAGTACGCGACAATCGCCAGAATAACGACGACCAGAGCAATCAGCCAGGGGCTGCCACCGCCACCGCCGCTTGGCCTGTCGTTTGATGGATTCGCCATAAAAGTGTCCTCCGTGGATGAAAATGATCAATCAACAGCCATCAACGTGCAACCGTTGAATGGGTTTCACGCTAGGGAAGGAAAACGCCGAAAACGCTGCGTTTAGGGCCCCCACTGCCATCCGACTCAATTGACGGCGGTGACAGTATAGCCGGCTTTACGAAAATCCTCGACCGGTCCCTCTGCGGGCCGGCGGCGTTTCGCCACGCAGTCTCCCAAACCAACCGATGCTATCGTTGGTTGCGAGGGATTTGCCGGTATGATGCCCACTGCACAGACTTTTGCCGATCCCGAAGGCGTTCTTGCAGGCGCTCAGTTCGCCGACCGATACGTGCTGACAACCGATGGTCTTGCGCTGACCGCAATTGGCGCGGCCGAGCGCGTCCTGGGGCGGACACCGCTATGGATCGGCCGGCTTACGCAGCTGCGCAACCTAGCCGTCAGGCCATTTGGCCTGAAAACGGGGGCGGAACCCGACGCGCCGCCGGAAAGCAGGATTGGCATATTTCCGCTCATCAGCCAGGCGCCCGGCAGGGTCGTCCTTGGCCTGGACGACCGGCATCTCGATTTCCGCATTCTGGTGGAAGTGAACGACCTCGGCGCGGGCGGGCAGGAGGTGGCCGCGTCGACGATCGTGAAGACGCACAATCTGTTTGGGCGGACCTATCTCGCCATCGTCAAGCCGTTTCACCGCATCATCGTTCCGGCGATGCTGGCTCAAGTCTTGATCAAGTAGGGGTTAAAGCCCTACGGCGGTGACGGTGTAGCCGGCCTTGCGAAAATCCTCGACGAGTCCCTCGGGACCGGGGAGGTGCAGCGCGCCGACCGCCATGAAGGCATTGCCCCTGGCCAGGATCGGCCCGGCATGATCGACCATCACCTTGTTGCGGCTCGTGATCATGGTTTCCTCGAAGGCGGCATAGCCCGAGGCGTCATTCTGCTCTTCCGGCATGGCGGCACGGAACAGCGGCCAGAACATGCCGGTGTCGCCGCGCTGGTAGAGCACGATCATGGTCTCGTTGATATCGTTGACCTTGTCGCCGAGCTTCAGTGTGTCGACCAGGCCCTTCATGTGGAAGGCAAGCGGCAGCGAGGCCATGGCGCGCAGCTGGCTCTCGGCCGTTTCCAACCCTTCCACCGGCTTGCCGGCCGCCTTGGCGCTCTCTGCCAGCTTGACGTCGAGCACCGGCGCCCCGCCAGACTGGCGTGCGAGTTCGCAGGCCGGAAGCGCCATCATCGCCGACAGCATCCACGGCTTCATCTTGGCGACTGTTGCCGGCGGGATGCCGCGCGCGTCGAGTGCTGCGTTCATCGCCGCCGCTTCGTCCGGCTTCAGCAAGGAGGACAGCGTCGTGGAGTCGGTGAACATCATCAGGTCCGGCTCCTTCAGCATCGCCGTCATCATCTTCTGCTTGTCGAGCACGTCGGTGGTTTCGATGATGAGGGTGCCGGCAGAGTCAAAGGCCTTCTGTGCCTCGGGCGGCAGCGTGGTGACGCGCGGGTCGGTCATGTGCATGGTGCCGAACAGGTAGGATGGCTGTTCGCCCGATTTCTCCAGCTTCCACAGCAAGCCCTTGCCATTTGGCGTGGCGGCGGCTTCCGCCTCGATCTTGCTGTAGGTGGCAGGGCTGCTCTTCTGCAGGGCTGACAGCATGTCGGCGCCGCTGCAGGTCGGGATTTCCGCATGCGCCCTGCCGGCCGCGAACAGCAGAACGCCAAGGAAAGACAGGAAAAACAGCACGTTGAGCGCGACAAGCAGCTTCAGCGAGATGGAAGCCGCACGGTCGACGATGGCAATGACGCGTTTCATGATCCCATTCCTAGGACTGAAAAGCGGCAAAACGGTTAACTGATATCGCGAAATTGAAGGGTTTATGCTCTCGGATGGGCCGATTCGTAGATTTCGAGCAGCCTTGCGGTGTCGACGCCTGTGTAGATCTGCGTCGTCGACAGGCTGGCGTGGCCGAGCAGTTCCTGGATGGTGCGCAGATCGCCGCCGCGGCCAAGCAGATGGGTGGCGAAGGAGTGGCGCAGCGCGTGCGGCGTCGCGGTGTCGGGCAGATTGAGCGCCGAGCGCAGCTTGGCCATGTCGCGCTGGATGATGGCCGGGTTGAGCGGGCCGCCGCGCGCGCCGCGAAACAGAAGTCCCTTGGGGTCGAGATGATAGGGGCAGAGCCGGCGGTATTCGGCGATTGCCCTGAGCGCCACTGGCAGCACCGGCACCAGCCGCGTCTTGCCGCCCTTGCCGGTGACGCGCAGCACAGTGTCGGCCTCGGACGCCAGATCGGCGCCGGCGAGGCCGAGCGCTTCCGAAATGCGCAAGCCCGAACCGTAGAGCAGCGTCAGCACGGCGGCGTTGCGGGCGGCAATCCAGGGCTCTTCGGCCAGCTGGCCTTCCACCGACACAATCCGTTTGGCGTCGCTTGCCGTCAGCGGTTTTGGCAGCGATTTGGGCTGGCGCGGCGCGCGCAGCGCAGCGGCGCCAGCGGCGTTGACCAGGCCACGGCGTTCGAGAAAACGCAGCAGCGAGCGGATGCCGGCGAGACCTCGACCCAACGTGCGGGCGCCGGCGCCGGCGTTGCGGCGAGCGGCAAGAAAGCCGCGCAGGTCGGCCGGGCGCAGATTGGCGATGTCGGAAATGCCGGGCGAGCCGCCGCAATGGCCAGTGAGGAAATGCAGGAACTGGCGCGTGTCGCGCTCGTAGGCCTCGACCGTCTCGGGCGACAGCCGGCGCTCACGCGCCAACATCTTCAGCCAGCTTTCGCGCGCCGCCTGGAGATCGGCTTTCGCCGGGATGAGGAATTCCTGCATGGCGGTATTTTCTTGTATCCGGGTTAGGAAGCGGTGAAGAGCCCGTCATTGAAATGACGGCCGCGTGGGGTTAGAGCAGGCCAAAGGATATTCGCGATGAGCAAGCCGCAAAACCCTGTCCAGATGGCCGTTATCGGCGCCGCCCATGGCATCAAGGGCGAACTCAGGGTGAAGACCTTCACCGGCGATCCGATGGCGCTGGCCGATTATGGACCGCTTTATGCCAGGGATGGCCGCGCCTTCCAGATCACAGACATAAGGCCGGCCAACACCGTCGTCGTGGTGCGTTTCAAGGGCATCAGCGACCGCAATGCCGCCGAAGCGCTCGCCGGCACGGAATTGTTCGTCGACCGCTCGATGCTGCCGGACGATGGCGAGGAGGATGAATTCTACCATGCCGACCTGGTCGGACTGGAAGTTCGCGACGATACCGGCACTGCGCTCGGCAAGGTGGTCGCCGTGCATAATTTCGGCGGCGGCGATATTCTCGACGTGACGCTTGCCGGCCGCAAGGGCGTGCTGATCCCATTCACGCAGGCCGCCGTGCCTGATGTGTCGATCGCCGAGGGCTTTGTCCGCGTCGACCCGGTGGCGGCCGGGCTGGTCGAGGACGAGGATGGCGATGCGCCGCGTGAGGAAGACTTCGACCCGAAGGGCAGGCCGCGCGGACCGCGCGACGCCGGGGGCAACCGGTGACCTTCAAAGCCTCGGTGCTGACGCTCTATCCCGAGATGTTTCCGGGCGCACTCGGCCTGTCGCTGGCGGGCCGCGCGCTCGAGGCGGGTACGTGGTCGCTGGAAGCGATCCAGATCCGCGATTTCGCCACCGACAAGCACCGCACCGTCGACGACACGCCGGCTGGCGGCGGCGCCGGCATGGTGATGCGTGCCGATGTTTTGGCCAGGGCAATCGACCATGCCTCGCCGCCGGGCGATGCGCGCCCGCGCCTTTTGATGAGCCCACGCGGCAAACCGCTGACGCAGGCGCGGGTGCGCGAGCTTGCCGCCGGGCCCGGCGTCGTCATCCTGTGCGGCCGCTTCGAGGGCGTCGACCAGCGGCTGATCGAGGCGCGGGGATTGGAGGAAGTCTCGATCGGCGATTTCATCCTCTCCGGCGGCGAGCCGGCGGCGCTTGTGCTGCTCGACGCGGTGGTGCGGCTGCTGCCCGGTGTGATGGGCAATGCGGTGTCGGGCGAGGAAGAGAGTTTTGAAAACGGCCTGCTTGAACATCCGCACTACACCAGGCCGCAGGAATTCGAAGGGCGTGAGATCCCCGAGGTGCTGATCTCGGGCAATCACAAGAAGATCGCGCAATGGCGACGCGCCCAGTCGGAGGCGCTGACCAGGGAGCGGCGGGCGGATCTCCTCAGTGCTCAGCCCTTGCCGAAATAGTAAAACGCCAGAAACAGGCCGACGGCGACGACGAAGCCGCGTACCATGTTTTGCGGCACGCGCTTGGCGATCCATACGCCGGCATTGCCGCCGAGTGCGCCGCCCGGGATCATGACGATCGCCTGCGGCCAGGCGACGACGCCACCCGAGACGAAGACGATGATCGCCACCGCGGCGACGACCACGGCCAGCATGTTCTTCAAAGCATTCAGCCGGTGGTAGTCGCCGGCCTGCGTCAGGCCAAGCGTCGCCAGCATCATCACGCCCATGCCGGCGCCGAAGAAGCCGCCATAGATGGCGGTGACGAACTGCGCCAGCAAACCGGCGAGCGAGCCGACCGCCGCTTCATGACCGGGTTTTGGCGCTGGCTTCAGCCACGGCCCGGCGGCAAACAGGGCGGTTGCCCCCAAAAGCAGCCATGGCACCAGGGCGCGGAAGGACGGGTTGGACAGTGCCAGAAGGATGAAGGCGCCGGCCAGCGCACCGGCCGCCGAGATCAGGCAGAGCAGCAGGGCACCGCGCCAGAAGTGCCGGATATCGGTCCAGTAGGCGAGCGTCGAGGTGATGTAGCCCGGAAACTGGGTGACCGAGGAGGTGGCGTTGGCGACGATCGGCGGCACGCCGACCAGTGTCATGGCGCCGAAGGTGATGAAGGTGCCGCCCGCCGGCGACCGCGTTGGCGGTGCCGGACAGGAAGCCCGCCAGGAACAGCAGGATGGCGTCGAAGACAGACATGGCATGCCGCCGCGGAAAACTCTGTTATGTCAGGCTTAGAAAGGCCTGAGGGCCGACGCAACCCGGCACGAAGCGATTACGATGGTGCCATGTCGGCAAAAAAGACTCGTGCGCGGGCGTGACAAAGCGCTGAAATAGCTGTATGTGCCCGCCCGTACCGCCAGAAGAATCTGCCGGACCCGTCAACAATGACGGTGTAGTCGCCCCTGTCCGATGTCTTGCAGACGAATGTCTTAGTGGCAAAGGGCATAGCCGAGCGGTCAATCGAACTGCAAGGCGAGTGTTGGACGCTCTGACTGTCGGAAGAACAAGAAGTGGATTACCCAAGATGGATCTCATCCGTCAGCTCGAGGCCGAGCAGGCCGCCAAGATCGAAGCCAAGCGCAAGCTCCCCGAATTCCAGCCCGGCGACACCGTGCGCGTCCAGGTCCGCGTGACCGAAGGCACCCGCACCCGCGTCCAGGCCTATGAAGGCGTCGTCATCGCCCGCTCCGGCGCCGGCTTCCAGGAAAATTTCACCGTCCGCAAGATCTCCTACGGCGAAGGCGTCGAGCGCGTTTTCCCGGTTTTCTCGCCGATGGTCGAGGGCGTCGAGATCGTCCGTCGCGGCAAGGTGCGTCGCGCCAAGCTCTATTACCTGCGCGATCGTCGCGGCAAGTCGGCCCGTATTTCGGAAAACACCGGCGTGCGCGCCCGCAAGCTCAACGATGAGGAGCGCGACGCGCTGAACGCCGAGAAGGCCCGCATCGAGGCCGAGAAGGTCGCCGCCGCCCAGGCACTAGCCGCCGAGACGGCCGCCAAGGAAGCCGCCGAGAAGAAGGCCGCCGCCGAGGCTGAGGCAGCCAAGGCCGCCGAGGCGACCCCGGCCGAATAAGGCTTTCGACGGACGAGTTTTGAAAAGGCGGCTTCGGTCGCCTTTTTTCGTTTCACCAGACTGTGAACGCTTTCAGCCTCCGAAAAAAGGATCGGACTGTTGACGGTATGTTATCTTGTGTACTAAATAATCGTGCACAATGTAGCTGGAGATTTGAAATGGCACTCTACACCACACAGGCTCACGTCACCGGCGGCCGCGCCGGCCATGGCGAGACCAGCGACGGCCTGCTCAAGGTCGACCTGGCGATGCCCAAGGAACTCGGCGGGCCGGGCGGCGCGACCAATCCCGAGCAGCTTTTCGCCATCGGCTACGCCGCCTGCTTCGAAAGCGCCATCCGCTTCATCGCGCGCAAACAGAAGCTGCCGCTCACGGATGCCGGGGTAACCTCCACCGTCAGCCTGCTTCCCAATGGCGAGGGCTTCAAGCTCGGTGTCGCGCTCGCGGCGCAGACGAAAGGCCTTGATCAGGCGGCCGCGGAAGCGCTTGTATCGGAAGCGCACAAGATCTGCCCCTATTCCAACGCCATCCGGGGCAATGTCGAGGTGGCGCTTTCGGTAAAGGCGGCATGACGGGGAAGACCACAAAGAACACCAGCGCCGTCCCGGCGGAGACCGACGGGACGGCGAGGGTACCGCGGCTCGATCAGCAGCTCTGCTTCGCGCTCTATTCGGCGAGCGGACTGATGACCAAGCTCTATCGGCCGTTGCTCGATCCGCTCGGCCTGACCTATCCGCAATATCTGGCCATGCTGGCGCTGTGGGAGCACGCGCCGAGCACTGTAGGCGCGCTTGGCGAGGCGCTGGGCCTCGATTCCGCGACGCTGACGCCGCTGCTCAAGCGGATGGAGGCGGGTGGGCTCGTTACCCGCCGGCGCGATGCCGCCGACGAACGCCGCGTGCTGGTGGCTCCGACGGCCAAGGGCCACGCTCTGAGTGCGCGAGCGCAGGATGTGTCCGCGGCGCTCGCCTGCAGCGTGCCGCTACAGCCCGGTGAAGCCAAAGTCCTGCACGCGACGCTTACCCATCTCGTTGCCGGTCTGCGTAACGCTGTAGCGGAAGACGCCTCGGCCGATGCGGCGGCGCTGGTTTCTGGTTCGAGATAGCCAGATCATCCCGAAATCCTCGAATTCAGGGCATCCGAATCCCTTTTCGCGCGCGCTGACGCAGCGGACCGTCTTGCATGGCGCAAGCGGAAAGCTAAAGTCGGCGCCGGATTTCCTGCAAGCCCATCCGGGCGCCATCAATTTTCCGGGAGTGTGTGATGACCAAATCGAAACTGCTGCTGGCCGGCCTGCTTGCCCTCGTGCTGGCGCCCATTGCCGCCTTCGCGCAGGCGCTGCCCGATCTCGGCGGCAAGACGGTTGTGGTGGTGACCGAAAACGCCTATCCGCCGCTGCAGTTCATCGATCCCAAGACGGGAAAGCAGATCGGCTGGGAATATGACGCGATGAACGAAATCGCCAAGCGGCTCAATTTCAAGGTCGAGTATCAGAACACCTCCTGGGACGCGATGATCCAGGCGGTTTCCGACAAGCAGTACAATATCGGCATGACCGGTATCACCATCAAGGACGACCGCAAGGAGAAGGTCGATTTCTCCGATCCCTATATGCGCTCGGAGCAGTTCATGCTGGTGCGCGGCGACGAAAGCCGCTTCACCGACGCCAAGACCTTCGGCGCCTTCAAGGACGGGCTGATCGGCGCGCAGCCCGGCACGACGCCCTTCTACACCGCCGTCTACAGCGTGCTCGACGGCAATGAGCAGAACCCGCGCATCAAACTGTTCGAGACTTTCGGCGCCACGGTGCAGGCGTTGAAGTCGGGCGACGTCGATGTCGTGCTGACCGACGGCACCGCCGGCAAGGGCTATGTCGATGCTTCCGAGGGCAAGCTCAAGCTGATCGGCGGTCCGCTCGGCACCGAGGACTTTGGCTTCATCTTCCCGAAGGGATCGGACCTGGTGAAGCCGGTCAACGCCGCGATCGCCGCGCTCAAGGCTGACGGCACGTTGGATGCGCTGAACAAGAAGTGGTTCCTTGACTACAAGATGGGGCAGTAGGCCCTGTTGTCGCGCGTGTGGGGTAATGCGCGGGAAATCGCGCTGAGTTTGCACTTGGCGCTATCCTTCTGATGGAGGGCCATTCCACCGCCAAAGCCGAATTCCCCTGGTGGCTTGCGGCAGCCGCCGTGCTTGCACTGGCGGCGGCCTTGTTCATTGCAGCCAGCGATCTCTATGCCCAGGTCTTCGCCACGGTCGCCAAGGGCATCGGCATCACCGTCTTCGTCACCGTCGTCGCCTTCGCCATGGCGTCGATCATCGGTCTCGGCGTTGCGCTGATGGGCTTGTCGGGCTCGTCCTGGCTTCGCCAGATCGCGCGCTTCTATGTCGAGATCATCCGCGGCGTGCCGATCCTGGTGCTGTTGTTCTGGATCGCCTTTGCCGGTGCGCCGGCCTTCGTCGCGGCCTGGAACGCGCTGACCGCGCCGCTGCAAGGTGCCGGCTATCTCGGTGAACTCCTGGTGCGCGACGTGTCGCTGTTGTGGCGCGCCATCATGGCGCTGACCATCGGCTACTCCGCCTTCATCTCGGAGGTCTTCCGCGCCGGCATCCAGGCGGTCGAGAAGGGCCAGATCGAGGCGGCAAAGGCGCTTGGGCTGAGCCGTGCGCAACGCTTCCGGCTGATCGTCTTTCCGCAGGCGATCCGCACCATATTGCCGCCGCTCGGCAATGATTTCGTCGCTCTGGTCAAGGATTCCTCGCTGGTCTCGGTGCTCGGCGTCGCCGACATTACCCAGATGGGCAAGATCTATGCCGCCGGCTCATTCCGCTTCTTCGAGACCTATTCGATCGTGGCCTATATTTATCTCATCCTGACCGTCGGCCTGTCGCTGGCGCTCAGGGCGCTGGAGCGGCGCCTGCGCCGCCAGCACGAGGAATAGTCTTGGGACTCAGACAGGGTTACGATCCTGTCGACATCGAGGGAGGTCTCATGATCGTCGACAAGGCCAATGCGGCGCTGGATTCCGTCTATGGCGCAGACACGCCGGAAACGCTGGCGCAGGCCTATGCCGCCTGGGCCGCGACCTATGACAGCGAGACCGCCTCGCTCGGTTATCTCCTGCCGTTCCTGATCGCAGCCTGGGTGGCGCGCTATGTTCCGGCTGGCGAAGGGCCGCTGCTCGACGCCGGCTGCGGCACCGGCCTGTCGGGGCCGTCGCTGAAGGCGTTGGGCTATGGCGATATTGCCGGCCTCGACCTGTCCGACGACATGCTGAAGATCGCCGGCAGCCGCAACGCCTATAGCGAGCTGAAACGGGCGATGCTGGGCGGACCGCTACCCTGGCCGGATGGTCATTTCCGCGCCTTCTTTTCCACCGGCGTCTTCACCATCAGCCATGCACCGGCGTCGAGCCTGCACGAACTGGTGCGCATCACCAAAAAGGGTGGCCACGCCATCTTCACCGTGCGCGACCAGGTGTTTGAGAGCGGCGGTTTTCAGGCGGTGTTCGACGAGTTGGAGCAGGCGGGCAAATGGCGGCTGGCCGAGCAGAGCCCGTGGTTCAGGTGTTACGCCATCGCCGAACCGGATGCGCTGGTGAAGACGTTTGTGTTTGAGGTGATGTGAGTGGCCGACGTTGGCGCGAGTTGGCCGACCTTGATGCCCTTCCTCTCCTGAAGGTGTGGAAGTGAGGACGGGGAACCCGGATTCTGCCGCACCACGCCGCAATTGCCGAAAAGCCAAAACATTGGTATGAGCCACGCCATGGAAGAGCTTTTTGGCGATCCGGCCTACAAGGGCTTCGTGCTGCAGGACAGAAAACGCCTGCCGTCGCGCTTCTCGGCGCGCGTCTGCGGCGCTTTGACCAGCCGACTTAGCTAGGCCGCTTTCGCCGGGCCAAGGGCTTGCGGCGTTACACTCTTCCCATTCTCATATCGACGGATTTACGCACATGAGCGCACCGCGCACCCTCTACGACAAGATTTTCGACGACCACGTCGTCGACCGCCAGGACGACGGCACCTGCCTGCTCTATATCGACCGCCACCTCGTCCATGAAGTGACCAGCCCGCAGGCCTTCGAAGGCCTGCGCATGAGCGGCCGCAAGGTCCGCCATCCGGAAAAGACGCTGGCCGTCGTCGATCACAACGTCTCGACCTCGCCCGAGCGCAAGTTCGGCATCAAGAACGAGGAAAGCCGCATCCAGGTCGAGGCGCTGGCCAAGAACGCCAAGGACTTCGGCGTCGAATATTATTCCGAGAACGATATCCGTCAGGGCATCGTCCACATCATCGGCCCGGAACAGGGCTTTACGCTGCCAGGCATGACCATCGTCTGCGGCGACAGCCATACCTCGACGCATGGCGCGTTCGGCGCGCTGGCGCATGGCATCGGCACGTCGGAAGTCGAGCATGTGCTGGCGACGCAGACGCTGATCCAGCGCAAGGCCAAGAACATGCTGGTGCGCGTCGACGGTCAGTTGCCGGAGGGCGTCACCGCCAAGGACATCATCCTCGCCATCATCGGCGAGATCGGCACCGCCGGCGGTACCGGCTATGTCATCGAATATGCCGGCGAGGCGATCCGCTCGCTGTCGATGGAAGGCCGCATGACGATCTGCAACATGTCGATCGAGGGCGGCGCGCGCGCCGGCCTGATCGCGGCCGACGAGACCACCTTCGCCTATGTCAAGGACAAGCCGCGCGCGCCGAAGGGCGCTGCCTGGGATGCCGCGCTCGCCTACTGGAAGACGCTGCAGTCCGACGAAGGCGCGCATTTCGACAAGGTGATCGTGCTCGACGCGGCCAAGCTGCCGCCGATCGTCTCCTGGGGCTCCTCGCCCGAGGATGTGGTTTCGGTGCAGGGCGTCGTTCCCAATCCGGAAGAGATCACGGACGAGAACAAACGCACCTCGAAGATCCGCGCGCTCGACTATATGGGCCTGACGCCGGGCACCAAGATCACCGACATCGCGCTCGACCGCGTCTTCATCGGCTCCTGCACCAATGGCCGCATCGAGGATCTGCGCGCCGCCGCCAAGGTGATTGCGGGCAAGACCGTCAATCCGCGTGTCAACGCCATGATCGTGCCGGGCTCCGGCCTGGTCAAGGAACAGGCGGAAGCCGAGGGTCTCGACAAGATCTTCCGCGCCGCCGGTTTCGACTGGCGCGAGCCGGGCTGCTCGATGTGCCTGGCCATGAACGACGACCGGCTGAAGCCGCATGAACGCTGCGCCTCGACCTCGAACCGCAATTTCGAGGGAAGACAAGGCTTCAAGGGTCGCACCCATCTGGTGTCGCCGGCCATGGCGGCGGCGGCGGCAATCGCCGGCCACTTCGTCGACATCCGTGACTGGAAATAACCTCCGGTCCACACGTTCCGATGACTGCCAGACCCCGGACCGCGTTACGGCTCCGGGGTCTTTTTCATTCGCGCGACACGCATATTCGCCCGGGCTTAACCGCTTGTTTGGGCTTGCGCTCTAAGGTCTTCCCTGACGTCAAGCAAGGGGAAGTCACGGTCTTTTGGACACCGGCCTGTTGATAGCGCTGCTCAATCCGACGATCGCGCTGGCCCTCGGCGCGGCCTTCTTCGTGCTATGGGCCTATCAGCGCCACCGGCCCTATCTGGCCGTGCTGGCGCTCAGCTACTGCGCTTCGGCACCGGGCTTTCTGTTCCAGTATTTCACCTTGCCCATCGGCATGGTGCTGACCAAGCTGGTGTCCAACATTTGCTTCGCCATCGCCGGCTGCTGCCTGTCGGGCGCCATCGTCGCCCGCTATGGCCGCAAGGTGCCCTATGTCGGGATCGGCGTGCTGGCCGGTGGTGGGCTAGCCTCGTTCTGCTGGTTCCTGTTCGTCGCGCCGGATCTCACCTGGCGTATCCTGGCGATGAATTTCGGCTTCGGCGGGCTCAGCCTTCTAGTGGCCGCCGAATTGCGGCCGGTGCGCAACAACGGCCCGACCGAGAAAATCCTGTTCGTGCTGTCGCTGCTGTCGAGCCTCAACTTCTTCGTGCGCACTTTGATCGTCGTCATCGCACACGGGCCGTTCACCAGCTATGACGGGTTCTACGGCTCCTCCTACTGGACGACGGCGCTGCTGTCGCATGCGCTTTTGTCGCTGCTCATCGCGCTTTGCCTGTTCACCGCGGCGGCCCTCGACGTCATGAAGGCCCTGAAAGCCGAGACGCATACCGATCCGCTTTCGGGGCTGCTCAACCGGCGCGGCTTCGAGGAGCGCGCGGCCCATCTTCTGCGACACTGCGCGGTGGCCAGGTTCCCGGTCGCGCTGGTGCTGGCCGACCTCGATCATTTCAAGGCGCTCAACGATGTGCACGGGCATGCCGCCGGCGATCGGGTGATCGCCGATTTCGCCGCCAAGCTCCGGTCTGCCACCGGCGCGCGCGGCGCTGCCGGACGTATCGGCGGCGAGGAGTTCGCCGTGCTCCTGCCCTTGAGCGATCTCGCCGCCGCGCGGCTGTTCGCCGAGGCGGTGCGCACGCTCTACTCGGCCGGCGGCATCGACGGGCTTCCCGCCGGCACCAAGGTCACCGCCAGTTTCGGCGTGGCGGCCCGCAGCGGCGAGGAAGCGCTCGAGCCGCTGATGCGGCGTGCCGACGAGGCGCTCTACAAGGCCAAGAAAAACGGCCGCGACAGCGTGCGCCTGTCCTACGAACGGCCCGAAACGCTGTTCGTGCCTGAGCCGTCCAGGGCCGGCTGAAGCCGTGCGTGCCAGCCCCGTTAACGTCTTTTTCGCCCGTCGGTGTTTAGGTGAGGCACGGGGTGCGAAAGAGATGAGCGGCGCGAACTTCATCCTGTTGATCAATCTGTCGGTTGCCGGCCTTCTGGCGGCATCCTTCATGGCGGTCGCGTTTCATGATGTCGGCCGCGCCCCGGCGCGCTGGTTTGCTTCCGGCTATGTCCTGGGCATGGTCTATTCGGCGATCGAATTCAGCATTCCAGCCTTCAGCGATGCCCGGCTGCCGGTGGTCACCGCCTTCGCGGTTTTCCTTGGCGCGACAATGGCCTTCAACGTCGGGCTGGCCCGCAAATATGGCGTCGCGCCGCCAAGGTCGCCGATGCTGTTCTTCCTGATCGCCGCCACCATCGTCGTCTATTTCGTACAGGACCTGCCGCGCCAGTCGCTGGTCCGCATGATGGCCTACCAGCTCCCCTATGCCGTCATGCAAGTGGTCGGATTGGCCATCGTGTGGTCGTCCAGGCAAACGCGTGGCCGGCTCGATCGCATCCTGATGGCGGTGCTCGCCGCCAGCGCTGTGCAGTTCGCTTCAAAACCGTTCATCGCGCATGCGCTCGGCGGCTGGGGCGCCAATCCGCAGGCCTATCTGCAAAGCAGCTACGCGCTGGTGTCGCAATCGCTCGGCACCGTCTTTGCCCTGGCCATGGCGCTGCTGACGCTGGCCATCCTTGTCCGCGATGTGTTGGCCGAAGTGACGTCGAGATCGGAGACCGATACGCTTTCCAGACTGCTCAACCGCGGCGCCTTCGCGCGCCAGGCCGAGCAGGCGGTGCTTGGCGCCATGCGGCAAAGCGTGCCGGTCGCGCTGGTCATCGCCGATCTCGATCATTTCAAGAGCATCAACGACAATTTCGGCCATGCCTCCGGCGACCGGGTGATCGAGACGTTTGCCGGTTTCCTACGCGAAGCCGCCGCCGGGCACCATGTCGCGGGCCGCATCGGCGGCGAGGAATTCGCCATCATCCTGCCGGGGACCAATCTGGCCGCCGCCCGGCTGTTCGCCGAGGGCACGCGCAGCGCGTTCGGCGCGTTGCCCATCGGCGGGCTGCCGGCGGACAATCGCTGCACGGCGAGTTTCGGGGTTGCCGAACTTCATCCCGGCGAAACCATCGCCGATCTCATGCGGCGCGCCGATGAGGCGCTCTACCTGGCCAAGAATGCCGGGCGCGACTGCGTCCGTATCTCGGCCGGGCCGGGAGGCGAGTGGTCGTCCAGCGCAATCGTCGTCAATTCCAGATCGGAATGAGGTCTGGTTGAATCGCCACCCTAATCCCTCTCTTCGCCGTTTCCGTGAAGCGGCGAACTGCACCAGAGCGTTTCACCGTTCCATGGAAACGGCGAACCACTCTAACTCTTTGTTTTGACGCAATTCCCAAGGGAAAGCGCTACGCGCTTTTCCCGAGGAAAACCGCTCACACTTTTCCTGGAATTGCTTTAGCGGCAGGGGCTGAGTTCGGGCATCTCGCCGTCGGAAAGCCCGTACATATAGCTGCGGCCTTTGACGAAGACCGGCGGCCGATAGCAATCGCCGTAGCCCGAAATCTCGTCGGATTCGTTCTGGTAAATCACCTTGGGCTGGCCGGCGCTGGTGTAGTCGGACAGCTTCTTGGCCAGCTTGCCTTCGCCCACGATGATGCGCTTGTAGCCGGCGGCGCTGTCGATGACGAGATTGCCGAAGGAATCGGCATAGACGCGATCCTGGTGGCGTCCATTGGCCAGCGTGGGCGTCGCCAGGCCGGCGAGCGAAACCGCCACCATGAGCGCCGAGAGGCGTGATCTGCTTGAGTTCGAACGCATGGTCTTCCCGATGGTTAGAGGCCAAAGCGCGTCGAGACGCGCTTTTTGTTTCCCGTTGGATGCATGTCGTTGCCCCAAAACCGCTGACGCGCTTTTGGGCGACATGCATGGCTCCTCGAATCAGAAATTAACCCTTTCTTAACCTTTGTTAAGAGGCCGGCGCGTTGCGCGGCGATGTCTTGTCAAACATGGTTAATTTCCGACTGGAGGGAAAACCCGATAGCCATCATTCGGCCATGCTTGGCGGCACCATCGCGGCCGGCCTCGAATGGACCCGAGGGTGATCTCGGGGCAACCTTGATCTTGGCGCAGCATCGTGGCTAGTCTGCCGCGCGGGAGGACAGCATATATGGCGCTACGCCTGACGGTTTGGGTGTCCGTTTTCCCGTTGCTTGCAATCGTTTCGGCCTGTGTGCCGCAGGACCGCGCGCCGAAGGCGGCCAATATCGTCTCGCCCGCGCCGGCTCGGCAGTCCGTCGCAGCGGCGGCCACCCCGGCATCCGCGCCTCCAGCTCCGGCAACAAAGATCACCACCGATCTCACCGCGCCGCGATCCACAGTGGGTACGGCGACCTATGGATGCGGCAATGGCAGCGCGATCACCATTCAGAATCTCGGCTCGTCGTTGCGTGTGATCGAGCCGAATGGCGCGACAGAAGAGTTTGCGGCGTCGCCCGCCAACCAGTCCAGCCGCTACCAGGAAGCCGCCACGCATAACGCAATCGTGATCGACGGGCGTGAGGCGCTGGTGATGAAGAGGGGCTCGACGCCGCAGACCTGCAAGCGCTAGGCCGCATGGCCAAGAAGTCGCGTATGCTGCACTGCAGCGATATCGAGCCGGCTTTGGGTCCTCCACCCCTAATCGATTGAAGCCCCGACCTGCCTTTTAGTCAGACTAAATTACGTTTTCGAAACGGTTTTCTGGCTTTGACGCGGTGCAAAAAGAGCATTAGAAACCGGCTGTCCGAAGTCGCAACCGGAAGCGGCAATGCCGCATTTTCACCTGCGGCTAAAGCGCGTCGCGCCGAAACGGATTCACGCGATGCGCTTTGGATTCTTGTTATGCATGCCGTCCTCCCAAAACCGAGGTCACTTTTGGGCGACATGCATGAGGACGCCGAACTGGGGGAGCCATGAGCAAATCACCAGCCACCCGCGAATTCGCCAGACGTGAACGGCCGCTTTCGCCGCACCTGACGATCTACCGGCCGCCGATCACGATGACGATGTCGATCATCCATCGCATCACCGGCGGGGCGCTTTATTTCGGCACGCTGCTGGTCGCGGTCTGGTTGATGGCGGCGGCGAGCTCGCAAGCGACCTTCGACTGGGTCAACTGGGCCTTCGGCACCTGGCTCGGCCGGCTGATCCTGTTCGGCTACACCTGGGCGCTGATGCATCACATGCTGGGCGGCGTGCGCCACCTTGTCTGGGATACGGGCGCCGGCCTCGAAAAGCACACGGCCTCGAAGATTGCCTGGGCGACGCTTGTCGGCTCGGTCCTGCTCACCTTGCTGATCTGGATCGCCGGCTACATGGCGCGAGGAGCCTGATCATGAGCGGCAAGAACACTACCGACATGCGCACGCCGCTGGCGAAAGTCCGCGGTCTCGGCTCCGCCCGCGAGGGCACCGGCCATTTCTGGCGCCAGCGCCTGACCGCCATCGCCAACATCCCGCTGACGCTGTTCTTCGTCGGGTTCCTGATCGCGCTCAACGGCGCCGGCTATGCGGAAGTGCGCGCGGCGCTCGCCAATCCGTTCGTGGGGCTGATGCTGGCCCTGGTGCTGATCTCCGGGCTGATCCATATGCGGCTCGGCATGCAGGTGATCATCGAGGATTACATCACCAGCGAAGGCCTGAAGCTGGCGACGATCGCGCTCAACACATTTTTCACCGTAGCGGTCGGCGTCGCCTCGATCTTCGCCCTGCTCAAGCTGGCATTCGGAGGCTGAGTTGGCCAAGGACGCGAAATCAGCCAAAATGGCAGGCTATAATTTTGTCGACCACAAATTCGACGTGGTGGTAGTCGGCGCCGGGGGCGCGGGCCTGCGCGCCACGCTCGGCTTGGCCGAACAGGGCCTGCGCACCGCCTGCATCACCAAAGTGTTCCCGACGCGCTCGCACACGGTCGCCGCACAAGGCGGCATTGCCGCTTCGCTGTCCAATATGGGTCCCGATTCCTGGCAGTGGCACATGTACGACACCGTCAAGGGGTCGGACTGGCTCGGCGATGTCGACGCCATGGAGTATCTGGTGCGCGAAGCGCCGGCCGCGGTCTACGAGCTCGAGCACTATGGCGTGCCGTTTTCGCGCACCGAAGAGGGCAAGATCTACCAGCGGCCGTTCGGCGGCCACATGATGAACTATGGCGAAGGCCCGCCGGTGCAGCGTACCTGTGCCGCCGCCGACCGCACCGGCCACGCCATCCTGCACACGCTCTACGGCCAGTCGCTGAAGAACAACGCGCAGTTCTTCATCGAGTATTTCGCCCTCGACCTGATCATGGAGCCGGATGGCACCTGCACCGGCGTCGTTGCCTGGAACCTCGATGACGGCACCATCCACCGCTTCTCGGCCAAGATGGTGGTGCTGGCCACCGGCGGCTATGGCCGCGCCTATTTCTCGGCCACCTCGGCGCACACCTGCACCGGCGACGGCGGCGGCATGGCCGCGCGCGCCGGCTTCCCGCTGCAGGACATGGAATTCGTGCAGTTCCACCCGACCGGCATCTACGGCGCCGGCTGCCTGATCACCGAAGGCGCGCGCGGCGAGGGCGGCTATCTCGTCAACTCCGAGGGCGAGCGCTTCATGGAGCGCTACGCGCCGTCTGCCAAGGACCTTGCCTCGCGCGACGTCGTCTCGCGCTGCATGACGCTGGAGATCCGCGAAGGGCGCGGCGTCGGCAAGAAGAAGGACCACATCTTCCTGCATCTCGACCATCTCGATCCGGCCGTGCTGCACGAGCGGCTGCCCGGCATTTCGGAATCGGCCAAGATCTTCGCCGG
Source organism: Mesorhizobium sp. 43Arga (assembly GCF_053714255.1). Classification (NCBI taxonomy): domain Bacteria; kingdom Pseudomonadati; phylum Pseudomonadota; class Alphaproteobacteria; order Hyphomicrobiales; family Phyllobacteriaceae; genus Mesorhizobium; species Mesorhizobium sp. 43Arga. The sequence goes on along the minus strand of NZ_JBSKBO010000019.1, from coordinate 5,807 downwards.
CGTCGACCTGACCAAGGAGCCGATCCCGGTGCTGCCGACGGTGCACTACAATATGGGCGGCGTGCCGACCAATTACTGGGGCGAGGTGCTGAACCCGACGACGCGCAGCCCCGACAAGGTGTCGCCCGGGCTGATGGCGGTCGGCGAAGCCGGCTGCGCCTCGGTGCACGGCGCCAACCGGCTGGGCTCGAACTCGCTGATCGATCTGGTGGTGTTCGGCCGCGCCGCGGCGATCCGCGCCGGCCAGGTCATCGACCGCAAGTCGGCGATCCCGTCGCCCAATGAAGCCTCGGTCGAGAAGATCATGGACCGCTTCGACGGACTGCGCCATGCCAACGGCTCGACGCCGACGGCCGTGCTGCGCGAGAAGATGCAGAAGGCGATGCAGGAAGACGCCGCCGTGTTCCGCACGCAGGAATCGCTGGAGAACGGCTGCAAGCGCATTTCGCAGATCTGGGGCGAGCTCAAGGACGTCAAGGTCTTCGACCGCTCGATGATCTGGAATTCCGACCTGGTCGAGACACTGGAGCTGGAAAACCTGATGGCCAACGCGATTACCACCGTCTACAGCGCCGAGGCGCGCAAGGAGAGCCGCGGCGCGCATGCGCGTGAAGACTTTTCCGCGCGCGACGACGCCACCTGGCGCAAGCACACGCTGGCCAGGGTGAGCGAAGACGGCAAGGTGACGCTCAGCTACCGGCCGGTGCACACAGAGCCGCTTCTGGCGGAAAAGGACGGCGGCATCAGCCTCGCCAAGATCGCGCCCAAGGCCAGGGTGTATTGACGATGGCGCCGGCGGTCACGGGATATTCCGGCACGCCTCTTCCGGCCAAGCTCGGCCTGAAGGATGGCATGGTTGCCGCGTTCATCGCGCTGCCGGCGGAGCTCGATGAATTGGCCGTCGCCGTCAATTTCGCCGAGGTCGACCGGCTTGCCGAATGGTCCGACATTTCAGGCAGCCATCAAAGATACGACGCGGTGCACGCCTTCACCAGGCAGCGCGCCGAGATCGAGCATCGCCTTGGCGATGTCGAGGCGGCGATCAAGCGCGACGGCATGGTCTGGGTGTCCTGGCCGAAGAAGGCATCGAAAGTGCTGACCGACGTCACCGAGGGTGTCGTGCGCACCGAAGCGCTGAAGCGCGACCTTGTCGACGTCAAGGTCGCCGCCGTGAATGAAGTCTGGTCCGGGCTGAAGCTCGTCATCCGAAAGGGCCTGAGGTAATGGTCGAACTGACGCTCCCCAAAAATTCGAAGATCCAGCAAGGCAAGACCTGGCCGAAGCCGGAAGGCGCCACGAATCTGCGGGAATACCGCATCTACCGCTGGTCGCCGGATGATGACGAAAACCCGCGCATCGACACCTATTTCGTCGACATGGACGATTGCGGGCCGATGGTGCTCGACGCGCTGCTGTGGATCAAGAACAAGATCGACCCGACGCTGACCTTGCGCCGCTCCTGCCGCGAAGGCATTTGCGGCTCCTGCGCCATGAACATCGACGGCTCCAACACGCTGGCCTGTACCAAGGGCTGCGACGACATTTCCGGTGCGGTGAAAGTCTACCCGCTGCCGCATATGCAGGTGGTGAAGGACCTGGTGCCCGACCTTACCAATTTCTACGCCCAGCATGCCTCGATCGAGCCTTGGCTGAAGACGGTGTCGCCGCAGCCGGCCAAGGAATGGCTGCAGAGCCATGAGGACCGCGAGAAGCTCGACGGGCTCTACGAATGCATATTGTGCGCCTGTTGCTCGACCTCGTGCCCGAGCTATTGGTGGAACGGTGATCGCTATCTCGGCCCGGCGACGCTGCTGCAGGCCTATCGCTGGCTGATCGACAGCCGCGACGAGGCCAAGGGCGAGCGACTCGACAATCTCGAAGACCCGTTCCGGCTCTATCGCTGCCACACCATCATGAACTGCGCGCAGACCTGCCCCAAGGGCCTCAACCCGGCCAAGGCGATCGCGGAGATCAAAAAGATGATGGTGGAGCGGCGGGTCTGACCGCGATCGCTTTTCCTTTTTGCGCGCCTTCGGCGACGCGGCTGCGGAGATCAAGAAGATGATGGTGGAGCGCAGAGTCTGAAGCTGACGTTACCCGCTGACTTCTCCCCGGATGCCGTCGCGGCCATCCAGGCGCGACTCGATCTGGTGCGAAGCCAGGGTGTAAAAATCGTGTTCGCCATTGAAAGCGGCAGCCGCGCTTGGGGGTTTCCGTCTCCCGACAGCGACTATGACTGCCGTTTTGTCTATATCAGGCCGGTGTCGGATCACCTCGTCCTGCAACAGCCGCGCGACGTTATCGAGTTTCCGATCGAAGGCGAGATCGATGCTGGGGGCTGGGATCTGCGCAAGGCCTTACTGCTGGCGCTGGGTGGCAATGCAGTCATTGTCGAGTGGGCAAAGTCACCTATCGTCTATGAGGAAGTCGCGGGATTTCGCGCGCGCCTTCTCGACCTGCTGGGCGAGATCGTCGATCCAGTAAAGGTATCCCACCACTATCTCGGCCTGGCGCGCTCGCAAGTGGCCAAGATCGGCCGTTTTTCAGGCGAGGTGAAGCTGAAGAAGCTGTTCTATCTGATCCGCCCGCTGGTGGCTCTCGACTGGATGGAACAGCGTAGCTTTGGCTGCCTGCCGCCGATGAATCTTGGCGAATGCCTGGACCAGACGGACGTGCCGGCGCCGGCAGTCGACGAAATCCGCAGCCTGATCGAGCGGAAAAGCCGGACGCGGGAGATGGGGTCCGGTCTTATCCCGACCGCGATCGCGCGCTATCTCGAAGCGCGCTATGGTCACCATGCAATGAACCTTGCCGCCCCGATGCGGGATGATGCCCGCCAGGCGCGCAGACATGCCCTTGCAACCGCGTTTTATTGCCAGGAGGCCGAACAACTTTCATGAGCGAAAACCTTCCCATCCTCTCCCCAATCGAAGCGCGCGTGCTCGGCTGCCTGATCGAGAAGAAGGAGCTGACGCCGGATGTCTATCCGCTGACGCTCAACGCAGCCCTTGCCGCCGCCAACCAGAAGACGGCGCGGGACCCGGTCATGGCGGTGGAGCAGACGGAGGTGCACCGCGCCCTGAAGCTGCTCGAGCAGAAGGGGCTGGTGCGGCAGATGTTCGGCTCGCGCGTCGAGCGCTACGAGCATCAGATGGCGCAGCGCTTCTCGCTGACCACGCCGCAGACCGCCCTGATCGGCCTGCTCCTGCTGCGCGGACCGCAGACGGCGCATGAGCTCCTGGCTCGAGCCGAGCGCATGGCGCGGTTTTCATCGATCGAAGATCTGCGGGGTGAACTCGACATGCTGATCGGCCGGCGGCCGCCGCTGGTCCAGGAAATCCCGCGCGGGCCAGGCCAGCGCGAGGATCGCTACGTGCATCTTCTCGCCGGCCCGGTGGAGGTCGCGGCTTTATCGGCGCAACGCAGTGCGCCGGCCATGCCTCACTCCGACCTCGAAGCGAGGGTGGAGGCGCTGGAGCAGGAAGTCGCGACCCTTCGCGCCCGGTTTGACGCGCTGGGCGGCTGAGGCCGCCAGCAAGGCCGCCATGGTCCGTCATGAAAACGCCGGCTCTCAGGCCGGCGTTCGCTCCTTCAGGTCACCCTGATCAGCCGAGCCTGGCGTCGAGCGACACCTTTATGGCGCCAAGCGCCTTGGAGACGGGGCATTCGGCCTTGGCCTTCTCGGCCAATTCCTTGAATTTCGCCGCATCGATGCCGGGCACCTTGCCGACCAGCGTGATCGCGCTGCCGGTGATGCCGGTGCCCGGAACCAGCGTCACAACCGCCTTGGCGTCGAGTTCGGCGGCGGGCGTCCCGTTCTCGGCCAGGAAGTGCGAAAGCTGCATGGCGTAGCAGCCGGCATGCGCCGCCGCGATCAGCTCTTCCGGATTGGTGCCGGATTTGCCGCCTTCATCCTCGAAGCGCGCCTTGAACGAATAGGGCGTGCCCTTGAGCGTCCCGCTCTGGCTGTCGAGCGTGCCCTTGCCTTCTTTCAGATTGCCTTTCCAGACGGCGGTTGCGGTGCGGTCCATGAAGTCCTCCTTGGTTGTCGTGAACTTGGTCCAGGTGAAGCCGGGCGTTCGGTCAACTATAGCGCGGGTGGGCGCGAAGACCACTGCACTGTTTGAGCCACGGCACGATGACGGCGCATTTGCCTTCGCAAAAAAATCTAGGCTGCCCGAAAAAAATGTTCGCGCAAAAATGTCGACTTCCATCCAGCCCGCCCGTCCTTCGGGCGGCCATGGGGTTTATGGCCTGATGGAGGTTCACATGGACAATCTGTTTTTCGCACTTTGGAAGAGCCCGGGCCACAGGGCCGCGCGACAGGAAGACTTCTGGCTGGATCCGCCGGCGCCCGTCTTCGCCAGGCTGCTGGCGGCGGTCGCCATCATCGGGGTCGCGACATGCCTTCTAGACCATGCGGCGGCAATCGACGGCAAGGCTGACACACTTGTCATCGCATCCTATGATTCGTCTCAGCAGGGGAGCTCGCAATGAAATATGTCTGCCTGGTCTATGGTGAGGAAAAAGACCTCTACGCATTGACGGTGGAGCGCGGGGCCAAGCTCGACGCTGATTCGCTGGCTTATGACAGGTCCTTGGACCAGGAGGGCAAGCTGATCATCGCGCAGGCGCTGCAATCGGTGAGAACGTCGAAGTCGGTGCGACGGCGCGAGGGCAAGCGCCTCGTCACCGACGGCCCCTTCGCCGAGACCAAGGAGCAGCTGCTCGGCTTCGTCATGGTCGAGGCCGACAACCTTGACGAAGCGCTCGACATCGCCGCCGGTATTCCGCTGGCCGAACTCGGTACGATCGAGGTCCGGGCGATCTACGACATACCGGGGTCATAGGCGGCGCCTGGCTTGGCGGCTGGGCCTGCAAACCGGCTTGTTTGATCGCCTGAGCTTCACCTGCCGCAAATTGAGTTTTCTTCGCCAGGGGCAACCCGTGCGTGTTGAAGCAACGCGACAGTTCTCCTATCGTCGCATGGGTTCCTGGGGGATTTCGACATGCCTTTCCTGATTGCTGTCCTTGGCGTGCTGGGAGCGGCTGCGTTCTGGTGGTACCGGATGAAGGCCATGAACGATGCCGCGCGCGAGGTCGCCGATGTCGTCGGGCGCGTGCAAGGCAACATCAGGCGCAAGAAGCTGCGCAAGCAGGCGGCTCTGTCGCCGCTGACGGCGATCGACGATCCGGTGGTGGCCGCCGCAACGCTGATCACCGCGATCGTTTCCGAGAACGGCCCCGTGCTGCCGCAGCGCGAGGCCGTCATCCGCGCGGTCATCTCCGAGATCGCCGACAAGAAGAAGACCGACGAGGCGGTGATCTACGCCAAATGGGCGGCCGCGCAGATCGATGACACCACGATCGTCATCGACAAGCTGGCGCCGTTCCTGCGCGAACGTCTCGACGTCGCCGAGCGCAACGACCTGCTGCAGATGGTCAACCGAGCGGCGCAAGGCGGCGAGAAGAAACTGGAGATAGCCGATCAGCGCATTCTGCGGCTAAGGCAGAAGCTGGGTTTTGAGGTGAATTGAGCTAACGCGGCGGCGGCCGGATCGCTTGCCTTCGCGATTGGCGGGACCGCCCGTCGCTTCGTCATGTATGGACGGCCCCTTTTGGGCAAGAGGCAAAATGACGGCGACGGCGTAAGTCTGGAGCGGTCATGTATTCGGCCTTTAGTGCGGTCGATTTCGATGACCGCTGACCAACAAGGGTTACGCGGATCGGTTCCAATCATTCTAGCGCGCTTTGGTGTCGCGATGACGAAGGCGGAGTGTGCCGATCCAGGTCCTGACCATTTTGCC
>NZ_JBSKBO010000018.1:0-56420 GCF_053714255.1 Mesorhizobium sp. 43Arga | reverse complement strand
CAGGCCATATTCGGTGGCATTGGCACGCTCGATCACCTCGTCCTCGTCGTCGAACGGCGTCACCGCGGCGACCGGCCCAAAAGTCTCCTCGCGCATGATCAGCGCCGCGTCTGGAACATCGGTCAGCAGCGTCGGCTGGTAGAACAGCGGTCCGGCCTGATGCCGCTTGCCGCCGGCAAGGCAGCGCGAGCCACGGGCTATGGCGTCGGCGACCTGCTCCTCGACTTTCTGGACGGCGCGCTCATGCATCAGCGGTCCGATGTCAGTCATGTCGTCAAGGCCATTGCCGGTCCGCAGCACCTCGATCCGCCTCGCGAAGGCAGCGCAGAAGCGATCGTAGATCGGCCGCTGGACGTAGATGCGGTTGGCGGCGAGGCAATCCTGGCCCGACGTGGCGAATTTGGCGTCGATGGCGATGTTCACCGCTTTGTCGAGATCGGCATCGGCAAAGACGATCAGCGGTGCGTGGCCGCCAAGCTCCATCACCAGCCGCTTCATGGTCGGGGCGCTCTGCGCGGTGATTAGCCTGCCGATCTCGGTCGAGCCGGTAAAACTCATGGCGCGGACGCGTGCGTCCTCGCACATGCGCCCAACGATCGTCGCGGCCTTGCCGGTGACGATGTTGAAGACACCCGCCGGCAGCCCGGCGCGCTCGCCAAGCTCGGCTAGCGCCAACGCCGACAGCGGCGTTTCCGAGGACGGATGCGCGACGACGGTGCAGCCGGCGGCAAGGGCCGCGGCCGCCTTGCGGGTCAGCATGGCCGAGGGGAAATTCCACGGCGTGACGATGCCGACGACGCCGAGCGCCTCGCGTCGCACCATCATTTCCGCATTCGCCAGATGGCTGGTGACGCTCTTGGCGTTGAGGCGCTTGGCTTCCTCGGCATACCATTCGACGAACGAGGCGGCATAGTCGATTTCGCCGAGCGATTCCTGCAAGGGCTTGCCCTGTTCCAGGGTCATCAGCAGAGCGAGGTCGTCTTTCGCGGCGATGATAAGCTCGAACCATTTTCGCAGAATTCTTGACCGCTCCTGCGGCAGCAGCGATCGCCAGGCCGGAAAGCCCCGGGCGGCTGCATCGATCGCCTTCGTGGTCTGGCGCGCATCGAGCGCGGCGACGAAACCAACAGTCGTGCCGGTGGCCGGATCGGTGACCTCGAAGCTCTCCGCGGCCTCACTCGCCGTCCATTGGCCGTCGACATAGGCGAGTTCGCGCAGCAGCCGGCGGTCGGCGAGGCGGTCGAGCGCTTCATGGCGGTTCTGGCGGGCGAAATGCGCGGACATGATCGAAGCCTCCCGGTTCGGACTGATGCGGGAAGACTATCCGCCACGGGCAGACAGCGAGGCTGTTTGGGCGTCCGTCCGTAGAGAGACTCTCTCTATTGTGCCGTCGACGCAGACGATCTCTCCGACCCTAGGCCGATGCCGGCAACAACTCGGCCACGGGCAGTGTGATTTCGTCCTTCACGGTCTTGGTGACGATGTAGGTGAAGTAACAATCTATGCCGATCTCGCGGTCGAGCAAGCCGTCGACAAGGCGCTGGTAGGCGTCGATGTCGCGCGCCATCACCTTCAGCACATAGTCGACGCCGCCGCCAACCGACCAGCAGGCGATGATCTCGGGGATGTCGCGGATGACGCGCTCGAAGCGGTCGAAATCGGCCTGGCGATGGCTGGCTAGCGTCACCTCCATCAGCACGGTGGCGACCGGTGCCAGGACACGCATGGCGACGCGGGCATGGTAGCCCGACACGATGCCGGCCTTTTCCAGTTTGCGCAGCCGCATCCAGCAAGGCGTCGGTGACAGCCCCACTTTTTCGGCCAGCGCCAGCTTGGTGATGCGCCCGTCTCGCTGGATGGCATCGAGGATTTTGAGATCGATCGGGTCGAGTTTCGATGCGGTCATGGTTTGATTTTCACTTTCCTGACTATCGCCGCGCTCACACTAACAGTTGTGTATACCGTGACATATCCATTCTGCGGTCCCGAACCACCGCAAACTGCGAGCAGAGAGCCTACGCGTGCTCTATTGGCCGAGCTCTTTGAGCCCGCCCCCGTTCCGAACACCACGAGACTGACAAGGTATCAACCTAGTCGGGCGGCGCGTTATGCTGGCGGAGGCCTAGCAGATTTTGACCATCAGCCGCTTTTGGCGAGTTTTCTTAAGCCGCCGGCTGCATAGCCGCCCTCAGCAGCATGCCAACAGATTGCGTGGCCCATCCGAATGGGCGAGCAGGTCGAGTTCTTCATAGAGACCGGTTGCCTGGCTGCGGGTTGGGCGGTCCATGATACGGCGACCCATCAGGCCCGCCGTCAGGTCGACCATCAGCGTCGAGTTCGGCCAGATCCTCGGCCAGGCGATAGGCCTCGCGGATGTGGCGGCGCTAGCGGCCCTCTCGTCGATATGCACCTGCCGCTTTCGCCTTCACCGATGGTACCGTCATAATCATACCGGTTACAAACTCATCCAGTCGGGCAGCAGTCACGCGTCACGGTCGGATCGATGCGGAACGCGCCAGCAGTCCAATTTCCGGCCTGCCGCATGCACCGTCGTCAGCGCCGGTTGCAAGATAATCCGCTACCAGTCCCGTTGGTACACCACGTAAAACGCCGGGCATCGGACACCTATTGTCGTGTCTGTCGAACCCGCGATACACCGTTTTCGCTTGGGTGCCTGCTGAAGTCCGAGTCAAGTCATTGAACAAACTCCTAAAATATTCTACGGCTCCTTCCGCGCAATTGGCATGACTTTTGAAGTCCTCTTCGTGAAACCTGACGCCAGGCGGTACTGGTGTTCGCATGGAGGACTCGAATGGTCAGTGATAGCCAGAGCTTCTCTTTGGTGCACGACGTCCAGTTACCGCGAGTGACATTCCGAAAACCCTCGGGCAATCATGCAGCCGATGTGCAGGATCTCATCGCGCTCTGCCCGGAACTAGACCGCAACTCGCTTTATTGCGGGCTCCTGCTCTGCACTCATTTCGCCGACACTTGTGTGCTCGCGGAGCGGGCCGGCGAGGTGGTTGGCTGGCTGGCGGCCTATCGGCAACCGAGCGACCCATCCACGCTATTCGTCTGGCAGATTGCCGTGCATCCCGCGGTGCGCAACACGGGGCTGGGCAAGGGACTGATTGTCTCAGCCCTCAGCAGGCCATCTTGCCAGGGTGTGTCGCACATCAAAGCCACGGTGACGCTGAGCAACAAGGCGTCCAAGTTTTTCTTCACAACCGTGGGTCGGGATCTGGGCGCGCCAATCCGGCAAGCCCTGCAGTTCGACCGAGAGACCCATTTCAAGGGAAGGCACGATAGCGAGTACATGATTGCGATCGGTCCTTTCCATCACTCCCCCAGCCCTACAAGCATTCCCGCAGGGTCAATCAAGCCGCATGAGGAGACAAGAATGACTGACCGAAGTGCATCAGATGGCAGGGACGAATTCGCTATTTTCAACCATCTTGAATCCGAAGTGCGCAGTTACTCCCGTAGTTTTCCCGCAATGTTCGCGAACGCAAGAGGGGCTCAGCTGTTTACGCGAGATGGGACAGCCTATCTCGATTTTCTCATGGGTTGCTCAACCCTAAACTATGGACACAATCCGCCTCAGCTGAAGTCCGCGCTTGTGGACTACATTGGCAGTGACGGCATTACCCATGGTCTCGATTTGTTTACAGAAGCCAAGGAGGCTTTTCTGCGAGAGTTCCACGAGACAATCCTTAGGCCGCGACAACTCGACTACGTCGTACAGTTCCCGGGTCCGACCGGCACCAATGCGGTCGAGGCTGCCCTCAAGCTAGCACGCAAGATCACTGGGCGCTCCAATATCATAGCTTTCACCAACGGCTTTCATGGCGTGAGCCTCGGCGCTCTATCCTGCACCGGCAATCGGCACCATCGCGCAGCCGCCGGCCAACTTCTTGGCGCTGTAAGCAGGCTACCCTATGACGGCTATCTTGGATCCAACGTAGACACCGCCGATTACCTAGATCACCTGCTCTCGGATCCCTCCAGCGGAGTGGACGCCCCAGCGGCGGTGATTGTCGAGACAGTTCAAGGCGAAGGTGGTCTCAATGTCGCGGGTACGACATGGTTGCGCAAAATAGCAGGCATTGCGCACAAACACGGAGCCCTGCTCATTGTTGACGACATTCAGGCGGGAATTGGCCGGACGGATGCATTCTTCAGCTTCGAAGCAGCGGGACTTCGTCCGGACATCGTCACAATGGCCAAATCAATATCTGGCTATGGCCTGCCTATGGCGCTCGTACTCATTGATCGAAAACTCGACAGGTGGGAGCCAGGAGAGCACAACGGAACGTTCCGCGGCAACTGCCATGCTTTCGTCACCGCCCGAGCGGCCCTAGAGCACTTTTGGCGAACGGACAGCCTGGCAGCATCCCTCAAGGACAAAGGCAATCTGGTGAAGAGTCGCCTTGATCAGATCGCGCAGAAGTACGACCCAAGTCGAATGTCAGTTAAAGGTCGCGGTATGATGCGCGGAATAGATCTGAAGTCCGGCGAGATTGCCGGTCAGATTGTTAAAGCCGCATTCCAGAATGGACTCATTATCGAAACCGCTGGTCCGAAAGACGAGGTCGTGAAATGCCTGCCGCCCATCGTCATTGGGGAGGATCAGCTTAACCAAGGCCTCGACATTCTCGAGGACGCTATCGGCAGCGTTATCGGCAGCGCAGTGAATACGCCAGCAGAGGAGTAATCATGATTATCAGGGATTTTAACAAGGAGAAATCGACAGCCCGGCGGGTCCAGACCGAGGGCTGGGAAAGCGTGCGGCTACTCCTGAAGGACGATGGGATCGGCTTTTCCTTCCACATCACCACGATCCGTCAGGGCGCCCAGCTCAAGATGCACTATCGGAATCACTTTGAGGCGGTCTACTGCATCTCGGGAATAGGCTCTATCGAGGATTCACAAGCCGAGGAGGTCCATGTCGTGCAACCGGGCATCATGTACGCACTCGATAAGCACGACGCTCACCTCCTGTGTGCTGAGAGCGAATTGGTATTGGCTTGCGTCTTTGTCCCTCCCTTGGTCGGCAGAGAGGTGCATGACGAGACCGGCGCTTATCGTCTGGAGTCAGAGACGATTTGATGCCGCCAAGGGAAGCTCAAATGTGTGTGGTGGACGGCAGACGCTGATTGTGTCAGCGGCGCTCTTCATGGCTCACGGCGAAACGTCCCTGTCGAGCGCCGCGAGCCTAAATTAAGCTGATTTTTCAGGGGCGGCGAAACCGAGCCAAATTTAGAGCGCAAGCATCCGGTGGCGCATCACGGTCTGCCTATTACACGCATCGTCGGCGGGCCTGTTGCCTCATATGAATCTGCAGCGATTCCGGCGTTGATGCGCACTAGCCGGTTACGAGCGGCCCGAGCCAGCACAGCAACAAAATCGGGGAAGAGGACAGCAGCTTTCTATCACGACTACTTCGCGGCCGCGTCCTGCTCGTCGAAATATCGCAACAGATTCATGCCGCCACGCACGATGTCACGTTCGATCGCCTTCCGAGCCCCCTTCTTATTGCGGGCTCCGAACGCTTCGATCAGCGTTTCATGCTCTTCCGCTCCGATATAGTCGTTCTCGGCCTGCTGGTAGTAAATGTTGAGGATAGGGCCCATCGATACCCAGAGGCTTTCTATCTGAGCGATGAGCATATCCATCTTTGACAGCCGGTAGACGCTGAAATGGAACTCGCGGTTTGCGCGGCGTGCCCGGTCGGCATCGCCAGACGTTTCACCAGTGACAAAATCACGGTGGACTTCCACGAGCCTTTCGATATCTGCATCGGAAACATGTTCGACGGCAAGCTCCGCCGCCAGTCCTTCCAGGGCGATCCGAATGAGCCGGACCTGCCAGTAACGCGACCGGGTCAGTTCCGGAACAGTTATGAAGCGTCCCGAACGTAGCTCGAGGGCCTGTTCACTAATTAGCCTGAAACAGGCCTCCCGCACAGGCGTTACGCTGGTTCCCAGCCGTTGGGCCAAATCCTGCATCAGCAGCCGTTGGCCTGGGCGGAAGTTACCCGCGATTAAAGCTTCGCGTAGCGAGATATAGGTTCTTGCTGACAGGCTGCCTTGCTCGATTGGCTGCATCGTATTCATGGGTCACCGCCGCAATGTATGAGCCGCACCAAATCGGCTACGGATTTGATTACGCAAAGCTCTTATATCCTATAAGTCCTGTTGCGAAGCCTGAGAATGGGCGGCCTGCCGGGTCAGCCGAGCGCGTCGAGGATGGTGGCCTCGATTCCCGGCGCGTCCAGCCGGTAGTGCTTGTAAAGATGCGTCGGCGGCGCGATCAGGCTGTATTCGTCGCGGATGCCATGACGTATCAACCGTGCCGGGCTGCCCGCCTCGGCCAGGACCTCCGCCACTGCGCCGCCCAGACCGCCTAGGATGTTGTGTTCCTCGACCGTCAGAATGAAGCGGGAGTGGGCGGCGGCCGCGAGCACAGCTTTGGTGTCGAGCGGCTTGATCGTGTGCATGTCGATGAGCCCGACGGATTTGCCTGCCGCGCGCAGCGCACGGTAAGCCTCCCTTGAGGGATGGACCATCGAGCCACAAGCGACGATGGTAAGGTCCGACCCTTCGCCGTGAACGGTCGCCTTGCCGAATTGGAAGTCCACGACGTCTTCATAGACCAACGGTTCCTGGCCGCGGCCAATGCGGAAGTAGATCGGCTGAGCATGGTTGACGGACGCCTTGACGGCGGCCGCCAGTTGCGGGCCGTCGGCCGGCGCGACGACCGTTAGGTCGGCGATGCTTCGCATGATGGCAAGATCTTCCGTCGCATGGTGAGAGGTGCCGTAGAAGCCAAGAGAAATGCCAGCGTGATGGCCAATCAGCCGCACCGGCAGCGCAGAATAGGCGACGTCAGTTCTGATCTGCTCGCAGCACAGCAGTGCGAGGAAGGAGGCGAAGGTGGCGACGAATGGCATGGCGCCTGTGCTGGCCATGCCGGCGGCGGCCGAAACCATGTTCTGTTCGGAAATGCCAAACTGCGTAAAGCGTCCGGGAAAGTGCCGCGCGAACCGCGCCAGCCCGTTGGAATATTGCAGGTCGGCCGTGCCCACCAGGACCGGATGACCATCTTCGACCAGTTCGATCAGCGCGTTGGCCAGGTAGCTCAGGCCCGGCGCACGCGCGTTGATCTGGCGGTATTGCCAAGAGTCGGGATCGATCGGGCCGTTCATTGTGTTTTGCCTCCACGCTTGATTTCTTCGGCGGCCAAGGCTTCGTCCGGTGGCGCCAGATAGCCCAGATGCCAGCCGGGTTCGGTTTCCATGTAACCAACGCCCTTACCTTTGGAGGTTTTGGCGATGACGCAGACGGGCTGGGCGCGTGATGTCTCGGCCTTCAGCCGTCGCAGCAGCGTCGCGAGCGCGACGACGTCGTGCCCGTCTACCTCGTGCACCTGCCAGCCGAACGCCGCCCATTTGTCGGCCAACGGCTCGATGCCGATGATGTCGTCAACCTGTCCGTCGAGCTGGTATCCGTTGCGATCGACGATGGCGATCAGGTTGCCGGCCTTGTGATGGGCCGCCGACAGCGCCGCTTCCCAGACCTGGCCTTCCTGCATCTCGCCGTCGCCGAGCAGGACATAGACATCGAAGCGTCGGCTGGCCGCGCGACCGCCGAGTGCCATGCCGAGACCGCCGGACAGGGCATGACCGATCGAGCCGGAGCTGAAATCGACGCCGGGCACCTTGCGCATGTCGGGATGGTCACCAAGGGGGTTACCCAGCCGGGTATAGCCATCGAGAACGTCCTTGGAAAAGAAATCCCAGTCGACCAGCAGCGGGTAGAGGCCGACCGCCGCATGTCCTTTGCCCATAAGGAAGCGGTCGCGATCTGGCCATCGCGGATCGCCGCGCTTGAGCCGCATCGCATCGTAGTAAAGCGTGGCGAATATCTCGGCGCAAGAAAACACCGACGAATAATGGCCAACCTTGGCGATCTGGATGAGGCGCAGAGTCTCGAGCCGTACGAACTCGGCTCTATCCCGCAAGAGGGTGATCCGCTGCGCGTCGGGCTGTAAGGCGATGTCTGATTGGGTTTGTGGGATAGGCATTGAGCGTAACTCTCGGGATCTTTTCTATCGACAACTTATAAGTTATAAGATATTTGCTGCTCATGCAACTGCCCATCCCGTCGCGGAGGAGAATTTTGATGAAGAACGAATCGCGCGTGCTGGACATGGCCAGGCACTTTCATTCCCAAACGGATCCGCGCCTGCATGAGCATCATGGTCCGTTGACGATCGTGGCCGGCGAGGGCGCGACCGTCATCGATGACGCCGGCAACCGCTATATCGAGGGGATGGGAGGGCTCTGGTGTGCCTCGCTTGGCTTCAGCGACAGGCGGCTGGCTGACGCGGCTGATCGCCAGATGCGCCACCTGGCCGTCTACCACACCTTCAACCACCGTTCGAACGAGCCTGCCGTCGAACTCGTCGAACAGCTCGCCGCGTTGGCGCCATTCGACGCCGCCCACGTATTTCTGGTCGGCTCCGGTTCAGAAGCCAATGATACGATGGTCAAGCTCGCATGGTATTACCACGCCGCGCGGGGGCGTCCCGAGAAACGGAAGATCATCAGCAGGTTTGGCGCCTTCCACGGCAGCACGATCATGGGCGCGGCGCTGAGTGGGCTGCCGCACATGCATAAGTCCTTCAATCTGCCACCGCTTCCAGTCCTATTCGCAGCGCGGCCGTTCCATTATCTCGATAGCCTGCCGGCAGAGGCAGAGAGTGACTACGCCACGCGCCTCGCTCGGGAGCTCGAGGCCTTGATCCTGGCGGAAGGACCGGAGACAATCGCCGCAATGATCGCCGAGCCTGTCATGGGCGCCGGTGGTGTGCTGGTGCCGCCGGAAGACTATTTTCCAAAGATCCAGGCGGTGCTGCGCAAATACGACATCCTCATGTTGTCCGACGAGGTGGTCTGTGGATTTGGGCGCACCGGAAACTGGTTCGGCAGCCAGACGTTCGCCATGGAACCGGACATGCTTTCAATCGCTAAGGGGCTGTCATCGGGTCATCTTCCCATCGGCGGCGTCCTCATTTCCGATAAGGTTTATCAATGCGTCGCGGATGAGGCCCACAAGGTCGGCGTGTTCGGCCACGGTTTCACCTATTCCGGTCACCCGGTGACTGCCGCCGTCGCCGCCGAGGCGATCCGGATCTACCGCGAGATGGATCTCGTGAGCCAGGCGCGCCGTTTGGGCGAGTACCTGCAGCGTGCACTCGCCGACGCGCTCGGCGACCATTCGCTGGTCGGCGAGGTCCGCGGCTGCGGCTTCATTGCTGCAGTTCAGATCGTTGAGGATCGTGCCGCCCGTCGCATCTTCGCACCGGAGCTGCGAATTGGCGCCGACGTCGAGCGACGGTGCCGTGAGCACGGCGTCATGATCCGCAATATGGGAGACGTGCTTGCAATATGCCCGCCATATATAATCACCCAAAGCGAAATCGACGCTTTGGTCGAGGGCATTCGTTCTGCACTCGACGGCGCCGCTGATGCGATATCCCAGGTCGGTCGGGTGGCATGAGTAGGGTGCTGGCACCAAGACCGGCTTCAGGCGATGCTTACACCCGAGGACCGCTTCGTGTTCCCGCGACCGACGGTGCGGGAGAACCTCACCAGGAGCACAGCGAGAATTGCGGCTCTGAATGCTCGGACGCGCGCCAATGGGAACAGAACTTCGAACTTTACCGCGGCAGCGGAAACGGACCACCCAGCTGCCTGGGACGCTGTCGAACGGTGAGCAAGCAAGGGAGCGGATCATGAGTGGTTTCGCTTACAAGGACGTTGGCGAGATGAGGGTTTATCCGCTGTATTGCGGCGGTGATATAACCGACTGGGCCATCTTCGACCCCTTCGACGCGCGCGTTGGCACCAAGGTCTTCAACCCGTATTTCATTTACGTGGTCACCCATCCACAGGGCAACATTCTGTTCGATAGTGGTCCGCATCCCGATTTACGCACCGACCCACATTCCCGACTGGGCGCCGCGGCGGACTCTTTTAAGGTCGTGATGAACGAACACGATTGGCTGGTGCCCAGGCTGGCAACCCTTGGTATGACGCCCACCGACATCACGCATGTCGTCCAGTCACACCTGCACTTCGACCACGCCGGCGGTCTGGAATGGCTGACGCGCGCCAAGGTCTACGTTCAGTGCGAGGAACTCGCCTTCGCCAAACACCCGCCACCCTATCAGAAGGAGATCTTTGTCGAGAAGGACTTCGATCATCGTATCCATTGGATAGAACTCGACGGCGAGTGCGATCTCTTCGGGGATGGGTTGCTGCGGATTATCCCAACCCCGGGGCACACCAGAGGGCATCAGTCGCTGTTAGTACGGCTTCGCTCGCAACCTGTGTTTCTTTTGGGCGACGCCACCTATCTGGTTTCTAAGATGAGAACTCGGTCTGTGCCGGCAGTGGCTTGGAGCCCGGATGCATTCATGTCAACGTGGGACGCCGTGGAGACTATCGAGCAGACGGAAGGCGCAAGACTCGTCGCCACGCACGAACTCGACTTCGAGACATCCGTGCCGTTGGCACCCCAGGCTTGGTTCGTATAGTTGGGCTTTAGTGCCCGGATCGTTCGAGGCTTTAGGGCCTGCAACGCACAGACTGGCCTCAGATCCTAAAACTGCTTGGAGAGTTGCGATCCGGCTTAGCCTTAGCCTAGCCCTCGCCAGACCCAGGCAATTGCACCAGACTGCAGAGAGACCGGACCCGGCGAACGGCGTCCGGCCAATGCCGGCGACATCGCGAGAGGCGCTGTTCGGCGGCGTAACGGATCCGGCCTCGGGTAGGGGATGTCACAGGTATCTCGATACCAAATGTGTCTGTCGGCGGCTTCGACCTCTAGCGGGTTTGGCTGGACGCATACTCGCCGACGACCCGCAGGTAGGCACCACAAAAATTACTTTGCTTCTTATACCTTATAAGATATAAGGTTCGATATTAAGGCGAAGCACCGGCATGGCAAGCCGCGTGCCGTCAGAGCGTGGGTGACCCCAGACATCGGGAAGCCATCACCGCCGCGGGTATGCAATTTTTGGCGTTTTCATCAAATCTGCAATGGGAGGAAAAAATGGATAGATGGACTCTTGATCGCCGAGCCGTCATGAAGGCAATTCTGGCTGGATCAGCCGCGTCCTGGATTGTTCGTTCAAAGGCGTTTGCCGCCTCGTCATGCGGCGATCACATCGTGCGCATTGCGGCAATAGTTGCACCCGACACTATGAACCCATTTGCCACTTGGGGCGCGTTCTGGCCAACCGTTTACTCTTATGATTACTTGGTGGGTGTGGACGCCCAGCGCCATCCCGATCGGAAAGGATTTGCCAAGGAGTGGTCTGTTGCTGACGACAATCTCACTTGGACCTTCAAGATCTGGCCCGGCATGAAGTGGTCGGACGGCCAACCTGCTACCGCCAGGGACGCGGCGTTCACCTATAACTATTTGCGCGGTTCCATCGGCAAGCCCGACGAACTAAATGTTGGCTGGAATAATACGAGCGGTTTGGAGAACGTCGTGTCGATCAAGGCGCTTGATGACGATACATTGCAAATCGTGACTAAGGCTCCAACCCGCTGGCCAATCGACAATTACATAATGATGGTCCCCGAGCACATCTGGAAGGATGTCTCCTACGCCGATGCGCGCGGCACCTTTCAAAACAAGCCGCCCTTGGTGGGCACAGGTCCGATGATCGTTGCGGAATTCCAGCAGGGCCAGTTTGCCCGCTTGACATCGAACCCGTACTTTCGCAGCGGGCAACCGGGGCTGGCTGGCTTGATCTTCCACTTCTTCGATACGGCAGATCCCATCGCTCAAGGTCTAAAGAGCGGAAGTCTCGATTATGGCGTCAGCTTGACGGCCGCCCAGTGGGCAGACCTCTCGAAGGATCCTGACATCGTGGTCGGTGAAGCGCGCATTGAGCAGCGAAATTATTTGGCCTTCAACACTCTCTCCGGAGAGGGCGCGGGCAGCACCAAGGCCCTACAGGATCCGGCGTTTCGCGATGCGATCGGCTATGCGATCGATCAGAAGGCCATCGTCGATCGCGCTTTCCGTGGGCATGCCGACCCTGGCGTGGGACTGGCCATGCCAGTGGCGACTGACTACTATTCAGAGCTGAACGACATCAGGCGCCATTTCGATCTGGCCGAAGCTGGCCGCCGGCTTGATGCCGCAGGTTACCGGGACGCGAACGGTGACGGGGTCCGAAAGGACAAGGAAGGAAACAGCTTCCAGCTCGAGCTGATTACCGGAACCGTTTCCGGTACTCTTGAAATACCGATCGCCGCCGTGCAGCTGGTCGCAGGCTGGTTGGGACAAATCGGCGTTCCGGTATCGGTGACCCAGCTCGACTCCGGCGCGCTCGGCGCCCGCACGGCAGCCCCAGCCAACAGCGGCGGTCGCTGGGATCTGGCCGTTGTTGCGGATTGGGCATCGCCCTCGCCCCATGATCTGCTCAGGCTGGGTGACTTCAAGCTCGTTGGCTCAGGCGACATTTCCTATTGGAAAAATGAGAAGTTCGATGCCCTCCTATCGGAGGTCGACGTCACCGCTGATCTCAAAAAGACCCAGGAACTGGTCGATCAGGCGTCGCGCCTCATTTACACCGAAGCGCCTTATATCCTTCTCTGTTACCCGCTCGCACTGGAAGCCCGTCGGAAGGATTGCTTCCAAGGTTGGGGAACGCAGGACATCGCGTCTATGTGGAGCTACTTTCCGTTCGATCGCTTGAGGCCGGTTTAAGATGGGGGCCGGTGGGCAGCGAGGGGCGAGCCGGCGCGTTGCTAGCATCCTCCTCAGGGCGCTCGTGACGCTGCTGATGGTGGGAGTCCTGAACTTCATCTTGTTCAGGATCGTTCCGGGCGACCCTGCCAGGCTTCTGCTGGCAGGTGCGCGCAGTAGCGTGACGGCCGAGCAGATGGAGGCGCAGCGCCAGAACTGGGGCCTTGATCGGCCCCTGTTCCCGGACCAGGTGGTCGACTATTTGTCGGCAACTGTCCATGGCGACTTCGGCTACAGCTTCAAGTTCAGGGGCAGGCATGTCGCTGACCTGATATTGGAGCGGTTGCCGGCCACTATCGCCCTTGTCGGTCTAGCGCAATTCATCGCCATCCTGTGCGGGGTCATGCTTGGCCTATACGCGGGTTGGCGAAGAGGAGGGGCCGTCGACCATATCGCCACGGGTATCTCTTTGGCGCTCTATTCTACGCCCTCGTTCTGGCTCGGAATGCTCTTAGTGGTAATCTTCAGCACGGCATTGGGTTGGCTTCCGGGCTACGGTGCATATTCGCCGGGAGCGATCACGGGCTCTCTTGGCTCGGTCCTCGACTACCTGCGGCATCTGACGCTTCCGGTCACTGCGGTGGCACTTGGGCTGATTGGCCAATACGTTGTAGTCGCACGCGCCGCAATGAGTGACGTAGTTACCGAGGACTACATGGTAACCGCGCGGGCGAAAGGACTTACCAACGGTCAAATGCTGATGCGTCATGCGTTTCGCAATGCAATGCTACCGGTCATAACTCTGATTACCCTTAATCTTGGCTACGTGGTCGCCGGTGCCATCACCGTCGAAGCCGTGTTCGCCTGGCCGGGCATCGGCGGGTTGACCGTGGAAGCCCTCAACGCACGGGACTATCCTGTGCTCCAAGGCATATTCCTGTTGCTTGGTGCGTCGATCGTTGTCGCGAACCTGGTAGCAGATCTTGCCTACGGCCTCGTCGACCCAAGAGTTCGGCAATGAGCAAAAGTATTGTTCAATATTCCTTGTCCGGTCGGGCGCGAGCGATAAAAAGCTTCTTGCGTAAATTCCTTGGCCGCGGCGGTGCTCAGGTGGGCCTCGTATGCTTGGTGTTCTTTCTTATTGTGGCCGCGGCACCCAATATTCTGGTAGGGCCGCTACAGACTGCAATCAATGCAACCGGTGATTTCCTCGTACCCCCCTCGGGCGAGCATCTGCTCGGCACTGACGAGGTCGGGCGGGACGTGCTCAATCTGGTCGTCCATGGCGCCCGGATCTCGCTTACGATTGCTCTGCTCGCGACTGTGATTAGCCTGGTCGTCGGGACTACGATCGGCATGACAGCTGGCTACTATGGTGGCAGGGTTGACGTATGGCTGATGCGCTTGACGGATTTCTTTTTCGTCATGCCGTCCTTCGTGCTGGCGCTGGTCATCACGCCCGTGGTGCTCGAGGTGTTGGGGCGGGGCGGAGAAATCCTCGGCTTCCGTCCTTCTCTGTTCGTCATCATTGTCGTTATCGGCATGACCAGCTGGGCCTTCGTCGCGCGCATCGTCCGCAGCCAGACACTATCGCTAAAGGAGCGAACGTTCATTGATCGTGCACGCGTTGTGGGTAGCAGTAATTTCAGCATCATGGTGCGGCACATCCTGCCCAATCTGGTGCCGCAAATCGCGGCCAATGGGGCTCTGGTTGTCGCCGGCGCAATTTATGTGGAGACGTCGCTCTCGTTCCTGGGGCTTGGCGACCCTTTACAGCCCTCATGGGGGACTTTGCTTTCACAAGCTCAGCGCGCCGGCGCGGCCAGTGCTGGAGCCTGGTGGTATCTCGGTGCCCCTGGTGTGTGCGTCCTCACGGTTTCCCTAAGCTTCGTCCTGATTGGCAATGCCCTCGACGACACGTTCAATCCACGGCGAAGGGTCATTCCATGACAAACTCCTCCCAGGAGACGGCTCCCCTTCTTGCAGTCAACGGGCTCTCTGTCGACTATGGACTCAAGGGTGGTTCATTGCGAGCGATCGAGGACGTAAGCTTCGCGCTCGGAACTGGCGAGGCAGTTGCCCTCGTCGGAGAATCGGGCAGCGGGAAGACCACGACCGCCATGGCGATCGCCGGTCTGCTATCGCCCAACGCGCGGGTCAGCGAGGGCGAGGTACGGTATCGCGGAGAGCGACTGCCGATCGATGACGATGCCGCCATGAGGCCGCATCGCTGGAGCGAAATGTCCGTTATCTTCCAGGGCGCGATGAATGCGCTTAATCCTGTTCACCGCATCATCAAGCAGATTGCCGAGCCATGCATGCTGAAGCTCGGCATGTCGCGTGTCGAAGCAAACGCACGGGCGAGGGAGTTGCTCGAACTGGTTGGCATTCCGGAGGATCGCGGCACTGCTTACCCGCACGAGATGTCGGGCGGCATGCGTCAAAGAGTAATGATTGCCATGGCGCTCGCATGTCGCCCCTCGATTATCATCGGTGACGAGCCGACCACGGCGCTCGACGTCATCACCCAGGCTCAGATCCTGAAGCTGCTTGGAGATCTGCGATCCCAGCTTAACCTTGCCCTCATTTTGATCACACACGACCTGTCCGTGGTGGCTGAGTGTTGTGATCGCATGATGATCATGTACTCCGGCCGGATCGTCGAAGATGGCACAGTCGCTGAGATCTTCGCTAGGCCTAGGCATCCGTACACCAAACTGTTGATAGACTCGATACCGAACCCGGCGAACGGCAACAAGATGATCCGGCCAATACCGGGTGATCCCCCCAACTTGGTGAACCGACCTTCAGGATGCGCCTTTCATCCGCGGTGCCCGTCGGCCATGGGGGTATGCGCGACCGAAGTTCCCAGCCTCGATAGGTTCGGACTGGGACGTGTGGCGTGTCACCTTGTCCGGTCCTCGCAAGAAGACAAGGTCGCAGCTCATGCCTGACACCGCCGATATCCTGCGTCTCGAGAGCCTGCAGGTCCATTTTCCTATACAGGGCGGGCTGATCGACCGTGCCCTGGGCCGCCCTGCCAGCGCAGTGCGCGCGGTGGACGGGATCGACCTTAACATCCGACGGGGTGAGATCGTCGCCTTGGTCGGGGAATCGGGAAGTGGCAAGACCACGGTGGGCCGCGTCATCACCAAACTTGCTCAGCCAACAAGCGGCAGATTGCTGTTCGAAGGTCGCGACATCACATCGGTCCAAGGCTTGTCGGCTTTGCGTCCTTATCGTCATCGCGTCCAGATGATTTTCCAGGACGCCTATCAGGCGCTTAATCCGCGGCACACTGTGTTCGATATCGTGGCGGAGCCATTGCGATCACTAAGACTGGTCAAGAACCACGCCGAACTCACTGGCCGAGTCAGCGAAGCACTGGCGTCCGCCGGGCTCAATCCTCCCAGTGATTTTTTTCTCCCGCTTCCCCACGAGCTGTCTGGCGGTCAGCGCCAGCGTGTGGTGATCGCCGGAGCGCTTGCCGTTAGGCCAGAGCTCATCGTTGCGGACGAGCCTGTGTCGATGCTCGATGTCTCAATACGCGCACAGATCCTCCAAGTCCTGATCGACCTGCGCGACAAGCGCAATGTGGCGCTCCTGTTCATCACGCACGACTTGCCGGTCGCCTGGTTGATCGCCGACAGGATCGCGGTCTTGTATCTCGGACGGTTGGTCGAGGTCGGCAGTGCCGACGAGATCACGTTCAACCCCCGTCATCCGTATACAGTCGCGTTGCGGAATGCCACCCCGCAGATAGGCGGCAATACAGGTCGCGCCGGTTCGCCGGCCCTGCAGGGCGAGGTGCCAAGCGCCGCGCGCGTGCCGAAGGGCTGTCGTTTCCATCCGCGTTGCCCCCTGGCCTTCGACCGCTGCAAAGCTGAGGAGCCTCCAGCCTTCGAAGTAGGACCGCACCACAGGTCAGCCTGCTGGCTCGCGAAGTGACAGTCGATGGCACGATGCCACGAACCGAACGCGGGTGCTGCCGAGCATTTTGAAATTTCATTCGCCGTCGCTTGATATCTCTGGGAGGAGCATTTGACGCACCAACTTTATCATCCGTTGAGTACTACCTCTTGCTGCCGGCTATCGCGTGCGGGGCATTACCAGGGTGATGCTATGTGCGGTTCCGGTCGCGCCCCGTCGCCCATCACAAATGTCACCGCATTTGTGGCCAACGACCTGAGGGCAGTATGATGGGAGACGAGGGCATTCCGCCGCTTCCCCTTCCTGAGCCCCGGATCAGGGTGCTTCATGAGGACGTCACGATGGACTGGTTTGGCTGGCTTCGCGACCGGGAGAACCCTGAAGTCCTCGCCTATCTGGAAGCCGAGAATTCCTACGCGGAGCAAGCGACAGCTCACCTGACCAAACTCAAGGCGAAGCTCATCGCCGAAATCGAAGGGCGTCAGCCTCGTGAGAACGCCCCACCAGCGCTCCAGATTGGACCTTTCGAGTATTTCCAAAAAAACGAGCTGGGTTTTCTCCATCAGAGATGGTGGCGACGGCCGGTAGCAGGATATCCGGCAGAGCTTGTAATCGATCCGAACACGCTTGAAGGAGCCGATGCCTTCTATCGGCTCGGTGTATTCGAGCCGAGTGACGATGGGCGTTACGTGGCCTTCAGCTTTGATGTCGTCGGTGATGAGAACTACGAACTAAGGGTTCGGGACATGGAGACTGGCCGGGACGTCTGGCAGGGCTCGATGCAGGTTGTGACGGTAGCTTGGGCCGCGGATGGTCATACCCTGTTTTTCACGCGGGAGCGGCCTGACCTTAGGCGACAAACTCATGAGCTTGTCCGTGTGGACGTAGCAGCTGGGACATCTGAGGTGATGTTCGAGGAGGCAGACGAGCGATTGAATTTGTCGATCAGGCGTTCGGACAGTGGTGCCTGGCTGTTTCTGGATATAAAGGGCGTTCATCGAGGGGCGGTTGAGGTTTGGTGCCTTCCCGCCGACCAGCCGCGCGTTGCGTGGCGCCGTTTGGTGACGCGCCAATTTGGTCACCAGGTCATAGCCGAGCACTGGCAGGACGATTTCCTGTTCCACCTCGATGACGCTGGACCGTATTGGCGCCTCGTACGTGCGCCAATTGACGATCCGTCGCATTCGCACTGGGAAGAAGTCATACCGCACCGGGACGGTTTAATGCTCGAGGAGGTGCATGTACTCGAGCATCACCTGGTTTTGCTGCAAAGAGAGGGCCTTCTTCCTCGCCTAGTCTCGTATGATCGAAGCGGGCGGATCGGGACAACAATCGTTCCCGATGAATCGAGCTGCACCCTAACGGTGGGCGTGTCAGCCGGTGGGCACTGCTCGGCCACACGGCATCAATTCCGGAGTTCGAAGTTAACTTACTCTGTCAGCTCATTTGTGACGCCCGACACCGTCTGCGAGCATGATCTCGCCGATGACCAATCGGCAATCCGGTATCAAGCCTGTATTCCAGGGTATGACGCCGGTGGTTATATGGCGACAGTCGTCCTGGCTGAAGCGGAAGACGGGGTACAAGTCCCAATTTCGTTGGTGGCGCGGCGCGACCGAAAGAGCCCCGGGCCGGTATTATTGAACGTGTACGGCTGTTATGGAACAACGAGATGGCCCTCGTTCTTCGCGTGGCCATCGTTCATGACCGCACGGTTGAGCCTGCTCGATCGCGGATTTGCTTTCGGCATCGTGCACGTACGAGGGGGCGGCGAACTCGGACGCCCATGGCACGAGGCAGCGGTTCGCGATCGAAAGCGCATAACCTATACAGATCTGATCGCTGCTTCGGAAGGACTCGTTAAACAGGGATTTGCCACCCGCGAAGGCCTTGTCATTGAGGGGCAGAGCGCCGGCGGTGGTACCGTGCTCGCCACTGCGGCATTACGGCCCGACCTATTCCGCGCCGTGCTCGCCCAGGTGCCAGTCGCCGACATCCTGGATACCGAGTTGAACTTCACACGACCATACGCGCTACAGGAAACGGCGGAGTACGGTGACCCCCATATTGCGCACGAGTATCATTACTTGCGCAGTTACGACCCGTACTACAACCTCTGCGCCGATCGCGCACTTCCCCCGACATACGTTGACGCTGCGCTCGACGATGGCCAGGTGCTCTACCACCAACCTGCGCGCTACGTGGCGCAGCGTCGGTCCTTTGCGGCAGATCGCGACCCTAAGCTTGTCTTTTGTACCCGGACAGTAGGCGGCCATAGCGGCCCTTTCCATGGGCCTGGACTAGCGGAGCAAGCAGCATTTCGCATGGCCTGGGTTCTCGGCCAACTCCGGTACCCCGATGGCAAAGGGGTTCTGTCGTAAATACTGGCAGACTGATCGACTTCAGCTATGGAGTAAGCGGGGCAGGTGGAGTTCGGCTCGAATCTCATTTTCCAGACGTCCGTTTGCTCGTAGATGCACACAGGCAGGATTTGCCGTGAGATTAAGGTGGTGAGCCATCCAGACGCCCTGGCTGCCGTATTGCGTGAAGAATCTCCGTACGTTCCGTTTCGCCAGGGGTCGAAAACGGTGCGATCGACCAATCGATTAGGTCTACGGCGCGGTCAAGTATCGCCTCGGTCTGAGAATGGCTGAGCGACGCGGCGATGACATGGCCAATCCAGTCTCGGGAATCGCCCTTCCTGATAATCTGCGCCTGGGGTTCAACATAGAATTTGACTTCAGCGATACCGTGAATAGCGGCCGCCCGACTCTCGCCTACGATCGAATCAATGGTACCATCGCGGTCTGGAATAAGGATCCGCGCGGCCGCAAAGCGCGATTGCGTTTTGTGCAAATCCCATTCGTCGCCGATGGCAAGCTTGATATGTTCGCTGACGACATCGACTCCGTAAGCCAACTGGATCAGTTGGGGAGTGGGTGTGCAATGAAGACGTGGATTGACTTCAATGACGACCGGGCCACGCTTCGTCCACCGGAGTTCAATGCCAGTTGGTCCCCAGCCGAGGCCGAGAGCTCGCAAACAGCGAAGCGAAACATCGGCGATGCGTTTATGGTCGTCATGCGTCAGCGGTGCCGGCAAGGTCCACCCACGGAAGACGAAGTACGGAGGATCGCCTACGTCAGCGGTGCCAATGCCGATGACCTCACTTCCCATCATGTCGGCCCAATAATGGGGGCCTTGCGCGAATTCTTCGACCAGTATCCTTGGCGAAGATCGCCAAATGTGCTTCCCGCCCAACAAATAGGTCGTATGTTCGGTTAACTCATCAACTGTGCGGCACAATCGGACACCGCAGCTAGAGCTGCCGACGGCTGGCTTGAGAACCACCGGCAGTCCGATCTCTGCGGCAAAGCGTTCGACGTCGGTCTCATTCGTTGCCAAGCGATAGGCAGGCATTGGAACGCCGGACCCTCCGAGGAGCTGACGTTGAGCGAATTTGTCACGGCACCGTTCAACGGATGCGGGGTCCGGCCCTGGTAGATCGAAATGTTGGCAGAGCTTCCCAACTGTCGCATAGAAGGAGTCACCGGTACCCGTAATCCCGACAATGTGATAGATCGCGCGCAGCCGGGAACATTCTTGGATTAGCGCATCGAGATTGTCTGTATCGACACGGACTACCTTAGTGCCTTCCGCTGCTAGAGAGCTGTATCGAGCTGGATCAGCTGAGAGGATAACTGGATGAAGACCACGACGCTGGGCCGCTTGGGCGTACAGCGGACCAGTATCCCACGGACTAATTTCAATCAGGATGAGCGCTCTTCTTGCCATGGCTGTTTACCCCTATGTTGCGTGCTATGCGTGGGAGCGTTAATGAGCATTGGCGTTGATTTTTCGGTAGTGCGCAGCAGAACCTGCCTGAGTGCATCGACGAACGTACGAATTTCTGCGGTGCTATGGGCGGGCGTGACGGTCACTCTGAAACGCTCGGTTCCCGCTGGAACGCTCGGCGCCAATATTGGCTGAACGTATATCCCATACTGATCCAAAAGCTGACGGGACGCTTCCTTGCAACGGGATGGATCACCGATCAGCACAGGAATGATGTGGCTCGCAGTCGGCATGACCGGAATGCCAGCCTCGTTCAGCAATCCGATCAAAAGGTTCGTTTTCCGGCGCAAAGCAATTCGTTCTGAATCCGAACCGCGAAGATGTCGGAGCGCAGCCAACGCACCCGCCGCCATCGCCGGCGCAAGCGCCGTGGTGAAAATAAAACCGGTGGAGAAGCTTCGTATGCTGTCAACAATGGAAGCTGGTCCGGTCACATAACCGCCCATCGAGCCGAACGCTTTACCAAGCGTCCCTTCGATGATGGTTGGACGATTCATGATGCCACGTTCCGCGGCCATGCCGGCTCCTTCCGGACCGTACATTCCTGACGAATGAACTTCATCCAGAAACGTCATTGCACCAAATTCGTCCGCCACGTCACAGATCTCTTTGATCGGCGAAATGTCACCATCCATTGAATATACTGATTCAAAAACAACAATCTTGGGTCCTGAGATATCTACATTGCTCAACAGTTTTCGCAAATGCGCGACGTCGTTATGCCGGAAGATGCGCTTTTCCGCCCGGCTGTTGCGGCATCCACTGACAATCGAAGCATGGTTGTGCGCGTCGGAAAATATAACTGTGTTCGGCATCAGCGATGCTAATGTAATCAATGATGACTCGTTTGAGCTGAAGCCGGAAACAAAAATCAAGCTTGCTTCCTTATTGTGAAACTCCGCAAGCTCTCGCTCCAGCAAGACATGATAATGGTTAGTGCCAGCAATGTTGCGGGATCCACCCGATCCTGCGCCGTTGGCATCGATGGCGCGCTTCATTGCCGACAGCACTTTGGGGTGCTGCCCCATGCCGAGATAATCGTTAGTGCACCAAATGGTTATCTCTTTTCGGCCATCAGGCCCATTAAGCCAGGCCTTAGGGAAGTTACCAGACTGACGCTCCAGATCGGCAAATTCACGATAGTCGCCGCAGCCTTTGAGTCGCTCGATTCGTTCAGCGAAATATTGGACATAGTCCATATCAATCTCCTGTTAGGAAGCCGTTTTCGGCCCGCTGAGAGCCGCTTCACAGCGCGAGTGCGCGCCGCCATCGCCCGTCGCATCCCCAATAAGCATCACCCAATTTGATCTTTGATTTGCCCGCTTGATCTTGCGCGGATCCGGTTACCGCAACCAATTAAAACAACATTATCCAAAGCTCAAGTGAAAAGTATGTTACGTTTGTAAAGTACTCGTTACAGAAACAAGTCATATCTTCACATTTGATGATACGGTATATATTTAATAATTTCTCTTACGGGTTCAATTTAGACCGCAAGCGCGAGCCATGGGCGAGCTGTAACAGAGACGAGGAGAATTCCGATGGGGGTCATAGAGATGCAGCCCGGTGAGATGGGTAGCCTGTCCGCTCGGGTTTACAACAAGGTGCGGGAAGCCCTAATCATCGGTAATTACACCCCGGGCGATCGCCTCGTCATGCAGCATCTCGCGGAGCAGCTCGGAACCAGCATCACGCCGGTGCGCGAAGCTTGTCTGCGACTGGTTAGCGAGCAGGCGCTCGAATTGCGCTCCGGCAGGTTCGCCACGGTGCCAGACCTTAGCCGTACCCGCTACATCCAGATCAAGCTGATCCGCATGGCGCTTGAAGGGCTAGCGACAGAACGCGCTGCCGACCATGTTACTCCCGCCGATCTCGAACAGCTTGAGAGCTTCCGCGCCTCATTGGTAAAAAGCGAAAAGGCTGTCAATCTTGAGGAAGCGCGATTTTACAATCGCTCTTTCCACTTCGGCGTCTACCGCCTGTCGCGTATGCCGATGCTGATCGGACAGATCGAAACGATGTGGGCCTCGATGGGTCCAATCCTCAACGTCTACTACCGGGAAATTCATAGCGGCTATTCCGGCGGGGAAGAACATGACCATCTCATCGAGGCCTTGAGGACTGGCAACAAGAAGAAAGCACGCGGGGCGATCGAGAACGATATCAAGCGGGATTCACTTAGTCTTCTGCGCTATTTCGAGGAGCGCGGTTCCGACTGAGCTGGACGCCCTCTAAGCACTATCGACCTGCGCGACACGCGGCGTACGCAGGCCGGCCGTTTCCCCGCCGTCTACAGTCACCACCGTGCCGTTGACATAGGTCGATTGATCCGAAAGCAACCAAGCGACGACATCCGCGACCTCTTCAGGGGCACCGAAGCGATTGGCAGGGATCCGTAGTTCGAGCTGCTTCTTGCGGAGCGCATCACTTAGGATCTCGCCCATCATGCGCGTTTGGATCTGGCCGGGGCAGACAGCGTTGAAGCGGATCTCCTCGCCGAATTCCAGTGCAAGCGCTTGCGTTAGGCCGATCACCGCGGCCTTCGAGGCGCAGTAGGCGGCGAGCCCTTCTTCGCCCGTCTTACCCGCAATGCTGGCGATATTGACGACTGAACCCCTCCCGTGCCGCAAGCCTTCCAGTGCATGACGGATGAAGAAAAAGGCGCTGCGCGCATTGACAGATAGCACCTCATCCCAATCGTTTTGCGTGGCGGAGGCGAAGGCGACGCGCTTCGACATGCCTGCATTGTTGACGAGGCCCGCGAGCCGACCGCCGCCAAGTTCAAGCGCGCGGTCGATGACACGGCGGCAATCGTCTTCACGGATGACGTCACCGGCGACGAACGTGACGCCGTGATTGGCGCGTTCGAGCGTCGCGCCCGCTTCTCCATCTCGGCCAGTCGCCACCACCTTGGAACCGGCAGACGCAAGTTTCTCCACGCAGGCCCGCCCTATCCCGCGCGTGGCTCCTGTTATGATGATCATTCCGATTTACCCACGTATTGGCATTCACACGGTTTGAGCGGCCCGCTTCTGGGGGCAATGCAGCCCACGGTCAAAACAATGGAAATGATGACGAGCACGTGGACACGTGTAGTCAGTATCGCCATGGTCATCTGCGCCATAGAGGTAGGCGCTCTCGGCACCGACAAAGGCGATTGGCACGCCCATGCGCCGGCTGGAGCTCGTAAGTCGGTCCCGCATAACCGTTTTTGGGCGTGGGGCGATCGTTCCTCGACATCGGCATTCTCATCATCAAATGTTTTCAAGTGCCGGGCGCGAACGGCATCCGCATCCAGGCGGCAGTCCCTATAGCGACCGGGGAACGGTAAGGGTGATTCGTGCGAGGTTTGCAGTGACCGTATCACTGCCCGACGTTTGGCGTCGGCAAAGTTCCGCTAATTTTGTTGAAGGATCTGTTGCAGCGCGTGACCAAGAACTTGACAAGATTGCGAGGTGGGGAGGCGTCGGCCGTCCGCCTTGACGAGGGTTGCCGATTGCAGGCAGCGATTGAGGGTCTTCGGGGTCGTGAATACTTTCGGGCGGTGGCAATGTCAGCGCGACAGGCGGCGGCGCGGTTTGGATCCGAACATCGAGTGCGGCCCGTCGGAGGGTGCGGGCGATCAACGGCGAGCGGAGGGCGCGACCTTAAGGTTGGAAGCTGGAAGGCTCGATCTGGATGGGCTTCGTCGTCGGATCGAGCGGCCCCCTAAAGGCATCACGCTTGACGAGATTGTTGACCGTGAGCGGCTTGCGAAACATTGTTCGCCCCCGCATCGGGGAATCAAGCTTGTCACCGCAGTTCTGCGTCGAAGCTTCCGTGGATTGACACTTTTCCCGTATCGCCATTTGGCGACATGATGTTCGTACCAGCGTGCCAGTACATGCCATAAGGTCTCATGAAATTCTGGTAGTAGAAGCTTCCTCCGTTACCTTGCCGACATCACTTCTGTGTCGAGAACGAAGCGAGGTTGAGAAACCCGACGCAGGCGTTCGCAACATATGGATTCTGGGCAATCCAATTGTCACGCAGATAAACAACTAATTTCAGAAATGCAGTCTCGTTGGCAGTCCATCTTGCGAGGTTGTGATCGCGAACTGACAAAAGTGCCGAGTCAGTGCAGTCACAAAGATGAGCCAAGGTCTCCAAGACACCTGTGCCGACATTTCTCAGGTATCGCTGCAGCTTCATACAGGCGGTCGATGACGGCCTCGTCTTGCTCATCACGCAGCATCTCGCGCTCCCGAATCATGCCTCGTTCGAGTGATGCGCCCCCTTGTAGAGGATTCGTGCGACAGCACCATAAAACGTTAGCGGCGTATAACGTTGACCTGACTTGCGCCCCAAGGAACCTTTCGCTCCAGCTTGCAGCCTATTCCACTGTCACCGATTTTGCCAGATTGCGCGGCTGGTCGACGTCGGTGCCCATGAACACGGCAGCGAAATAGGCCAGCATCTGGATCGGCAGCGCGTAGATGATGGGCAAGATGATTTCCGGCACATCCGGAAGCACGATCGTCTCCATCGTCTTCACGCTCACCTGTGCCGCGCCCTTGGCATCGGTGATCAGGATGATCTTGCCGCCGCGAGCCGCCACTTCCTGCATGTTGGACACGGTCTTCTCGAAGATGCGATCATGCGGCGCGATGACGATGACGGGCATGTTCTCGTCGATCAGCGCGATCGGCCCATGCTTCAATTCGCCCGCCGCATAGCCCTCGGCGTGGATATAGGAGATTTCCTTGAGTTTCAGCGCGCCTTCCATGGCCAGCGGGAAATTGGTGTCGCGGCCGAGATAGAGGACGTTCTTGTAGTGGGAAAGCGAGCGCGCGACGCTTTCGACCTGCTCTGCCAACTCCAGCACCTGGCTAGCCAAACGCGGCGCTTGGGAAAGATCGTGCACCAACTGCTTTTCCTGGTCGCGCGAAATCGTGCCGCGTGCCACGCCGGCGCGCACCGCGAGCGAAGCCAGTACCGAGAGCTGGCAGGTAAAGGCCTTGGTCGAGGCAACGCCGATCTCAGGGCCGGCGAGTGTGGGCAGCACGACGTCGGATTCGCGCGCCATGGTCGATTCCCGTACATTGACGAGGGCGCCGATCTTCATGCCGGCCTCGCGGCAGTAGCGCAGCGAGGCCAGCGTGTCGGCGGTCTCGCCCGATTGCGAAATGAAGAAGGCGGCATCGTTGCCCGACAACGGCATCTCGCGGTAGCGGAATTCCGAGGCGACATCGATATCGACTGGCAGCCGCGCATAACGCTCGAACCAGTATTTGCCGATCAGGCCGGCGAGATAGGCAGTGCCGCAGGCGGAGATAGCCAGGCGGCCGATCTTGGCGAAGTCGAATGGCAGGTCGAGCGGCTTCGAGACGCCGGAGACGAAATCGACGTAATGCGCCAGCGTGTGCGAGATCACCTCGGGTTGCTCATGGATTTCCTTTTCCATGAAATGCCGCCGGTTGCCCTTGTCGACCATGAAGGAGGTCGACAGCGACTGCTGGCGCTTGCGGTCGACCTTTTTGCCGTCGATGTCGAAGATGGCGACGCTGTCGCGGCGCACCACCGCCCAGTCGCCGTCTTCCAGATAGGTGATCGAATTGGTGAACGGAGCGAGCGCGATCGCGTCGGAGCCCAAAAACATCTCGCCATCGCCATGGCCGACGGCCAGTGGCGGGCCGTTGCGGGCGCCGACAATCAGGTCCTCGTCGCCCTTGAACATGATGGCCAGCGCAAAGGCGCCTTCTAGCCGCTTCAGCGCCTGGTGCGCGGCCTCGACCGGCTTTAGCCCTTTGGTGACTTCCCGCGCCACGAGGTGTGCCACGACCTCGGTGTCGGTCTGCGACGAGAATGAATAACCGTCGCGGATCAGCTCGTCGCGCAATTCGGCGAAATTCTCGATGATGCCGTTGTGGACGATGGCGACGCCGTCGGAGAAATGCGGATGCGCATTGGTCTCGTTGGGCACGCCATGGGTTGCCCAGCGCGTGTGGCCGATACCGATCGTACCGTCGAGCGGCTCGTCTTGGAGCCGACGTTCAAGGTTGACCAGTTTGCCTTCGGCGCGGCGGCGGCCGAGTTCGCCCTTCTCGATGGTAGCGACGCCTGCCGAGTCGTAGCCGCGATATTCGAGCCGCTTCAGTGCGTCGACGATGAGCGGTGCAACCTGCTGTTGGCCGACAATTCCGATGATGCCGCACATGCAACAGTTCCCTTATGTGGTATTGAAATGGGTTCCGTCTGATAAGCGGCGCAATCGCGAAGGTCGCCATCCAAAAGGATGACCGGGTGGCGATCGTCACTTCAGGTAAGATTTCTCAGGCAGTTTGGGATAGGCGCTCCATCGTAGACCAGCTGCCGATGGGGATAGGCTGACTGGCGGGGAGGTGCCTCGGATTGTCCCTGCACCCCCGTGGCCGAGCTTGAGTCCAACCGACATGAAGATCGTCTAGTTGGGCAAATGGACGATAAAACTGATCAGCGAAAGGTTCTTCCGGGCGACCTCGACACCTGTCCGCACACCTGCCCGTTGATAACGGATCTGGCTGGCAGCGCCTAGTAGCTTCCCGCAGGGTCCCTGACGTGGCGGGGCAGGAGATTTCGGAGTTAGTCTTTGTCGCCGACTGGATGCAGCTCGGTTACTTCTCTGTCCGCCGGATTGTCCTGATCGGGCGTGAGGTCCAGCTTTCCCCAGATCGAGTTTCTTGGGTCATTCGACTTGGGTTTTCGGGACGACCTGATCTCTATGACATATGACTTAGTCTTTTGACGCATGAACCCTCCAGGCGACGAATCGCGCGCTACGATAGCGCGCTAACCACGGGAGGCAACTGCCCGGCAGCGGGATTGTCGCCCCGGGTCCGCGCTGTGCCACGGAGTCAATGCAAGCGCTCGGTCTAACGGATGAAGACCACCTCTCAGCCCAATCTCGACCGTTCGTTCGATCATCGTGCTAAATCCCGATCTGACGGGCGCTGCGTCATGACCTGCCTTGTAAATACCGCAGGATTTGTACAAACGTGCGCCGTTAAAATGACCCGGACAAATTGCAGAAGCAGGGAGTGGACATGGTCTTTCGGTTGAAGGAGCGCCTCGGCAGGAAGTTTGAGGAAGAGGTGCAATTCTTCAGGGGGTGGCAAAAGGACAGGAAAAGAGTGGGTGCCCTCATGCCAACGTCGGTCCATGCGGCGCGCCGGATGGCGAGTGTGATAAATCCCGAGTCCAGGATGGCAGTTCTTGAGCTTGGCGCGGGCACCGGAGTCATCTCCAAGGCTATCCTTGAAAGAGGCATCGAGCCGCATCAACTGGTATCGGTCGAATATTCGAAGGATTTCTATGATCGCTTGACGCAACGCTTTCCAGGCGTGGATTTTCGCCTGGGCGATGCGTTTGCCTTGAGTGAAGTCCTGGCGGGGCGACGCGCGGAACTATTCGACTGTGTCATAAGCGCGGTGCCGTTGCTGAGCTTTCCGATGGAGCGGCGCGTCGCTCTGCTCGAGGATTTGCTCGCCCGAATTCCTGCTGGGAGACCTGTAATTCAGATTACCTACGGGCCTTTGTCCCCGGTGATCAAAATGCCCGACCGTTACGCTGTGTCTCATTACGATTTCGTCGTCCGCAATATCCCGCCCGCGCAGCTGTGGACCTATAGACGGGCAGTATAAGGCGGATAAGCATTTCGCTTCCCCTTCACCGTCGCCCGCAACCATATCGCTCCGGCTGGTTTCTGACGAGGAGCGGAAGAGCTTCCCCAAGCTGATCTACGATGGCGTGTCAGTGAGTGCGCAAACTCCGTGTGGAATAACTGCAGGATTCTATCAAGTGGTGAAGCCTGCGTCCGAGTAGGTTCCCCAACAAGCATCCCGAGCTCCTGTCATCATTGCCCTTGCTTGTAATCATCCAGCCGATGCTACGGGCAGCCCCAGCATCGCGACAGTTTGACAAGCTGGTCATCGGGGCGGTAGCACCATCCAAAGCTAGAGTCGCAGGGCAAAACCAACGCAGCCGTCGGGCTGCGCGACCCCGACCAGCTTACATCCGACCGGCGCTCATCGTGAATCAGCAAGGTGATGGGCATCTCCTTTGTTGAGAGCGAAGGTTCGAAACTTGGTTGTGCGCAGGCTGTGCGTAAAGCGCACCGCGGTCAGGTGAGGGAAGGTGAGAAGTCATGCGGCCTGAGAATTCCCCGCCCTTTGCGGCAGCCACACTAATCCCTCTTCAGAACCCCGTATTTCGCTCGATCTGGACAGCCACACAGATTTCCAGCCTAGGCTGGCTGGTCCAGAGCGTGGCTATCAGTTGGCTCATGGCCACGATTTCAGCTTCCGATCTGATGGTGGCGCTGGTGCAGGCTGCATCGACGCTGCCAGCTTTTTTTCTGTCGATCCTTGCTGGGGCCATCGCAGACAGCTTCAGCCGCCGCGGGGTGATGCTTGCCGGACATTGCCTGATCGCCCTGGCGTCGACGACGCTGGCCCTTTCTGTGGGGTTGGGCTTTGTCAGTCCTTGGTTGATCCTGGGCCTCAGTTTCCTGGCCGGCTGCGGCTTTGCCTTGAATGATCCGGCCTGGCACGCCTCGGTCGGCGATATTCTGGACAAGCGCGAGATACCCGCTGCCGTGACGCTGATGTCGGTGGGATATAATATTGTCCGAAGCATAGGACCGGCGCTGGGCGGTGTAATTTTGGCCTTTCTTGGCCCATTAGCCGCATTTGTATTGGCGGCTTTAAGCGACCTGGTCCCATTGAGCGCGGTCCTGCGCTCCAAATGGCACGTTCGCTCTTCGCCGCTTCCGCGCGAGCGGATGACGATGGCCATTCATGATGGCATGCGCTTCACAGCGATCTCATCGGAGATCCGGATCGCGATCGTGCGTGCAACCCTGTTCGGGCTGTCGAGCATCTCGATCCTCGCTCTGCTCCCGCTCCTGGTTCGTGATCAGCTGGCGGGTGGGCCACTTGTTTACGGCGTCCTGTTGGCCGGCTTCGGCGCTGGTGCCTTCGTAGCCGGCATAAGTAATGGCTACTTGAGACGCATCACGTCCCAGAATCGATTGATCACGCTGGCGTCCCTTGCCTGCGCGACGTGCTGCCTTTTACTAGCCCTCACATCGTCGGTTGCTGTGGCGGCGATCGCGCTTGCCATCGGCGGCGCGGGCTGGGTTGTCACCTGGACCGGGACCGACGTGTGTGTACAGCTGGCAAGCCCACGGTGGGTTGTTGGTCGTACTCTGTCGATCTACTACGCTTTGACCTATGGCGGCATGGCAGCCGGTAGCTGGATCTGGGGTGCTGTCGCGCAGAACTATTCTCTGACGTGGGCTTTTGAAGGTGCCGCGGTGTCGCTGTTGCTGGTCGCGGCAGCGGGAAAGGTACTGCCGATCCAGCTATGGGAAGAATCCGATCAAGGGGCTGCCGACTTCATCCCACCAGCACTGGCACTCACTCTGAGGCCAAGGAGCGGTCCAATCGTGATCAAGGTGGAGTATTCGATCCCCGAAGCCAACGTCGAAGCTTTTCTGCGCTGCATGCGCGAAAGGCGGCGCGTCCAGAG
Organism: Mesorhizobium sp. 43Arga; assembly: GCF_053714255.1. NCBI lineage: Bacteria > Pseudomonadati > Pseudomonadota > Alphaproteobacteria > Hyphomicrobiales > Phyllobacteriaceae > Mesorhizobium > Mesorhizobium sp. 43Arga. The sequence continues at coordinate 26,316 of NZ_JBSKBO010000018.1, read as the reverse complement.
CCGTGCCGGTGCGCGCAATTGGACGCTGCAACGAAATCTTCAGAAGCCAACCATTTGGACCGAGACATTCCGCACCCCGACCTGGACGGATTATCTTCGTCTCAATCATCGGCTGACCGTGGCTGACAGGGAGGTAGCCGAGCGCCTCGCCGCGCTGCAGGGCGGTGAGTCTCCTCCTCCACATCTCACACTGTCTATCGAGCGGTCCACAAGCCCGGCCCCCGGCAGCGAAGTTCAGCCTGTGCCTTTCGTATCGCGCCCATAGGTGACGAAAGCGCGCTGAACGGGCGCTCTCGCAGTTGTCGAATCCTGCGCAATTGGCGCGGGTCGGTGAACAGCTGCAATAGGCACCGTAGGAACTATTGCAGCAGCCGCCTCGATGGGGGCTCCATCCGCCCAAACCGTTCCGCGATGGGCACCCGCGCAACTTGAGGGTAAAGCAGGTTGGACAAACCGATCGAACGCGGAGGATTTCAGCAGTCGCATTTTCATGACGCTACCTAAATCGTAGAAAAGATTGCGAGCCGTGCGGACGGTGTCGATTTCGTCAACTGGCCCGAACATGAAAGAGACCTGACCCACCCTACCGCTCTTCGGCTATGCTATACGCATCCGCATCTGGGGAAGCGGCTCATCAAAATTGAGACGATCAGGAAGCCGGCGCCGCCGGCCGTTCACACATGACTCCGCCGTTCAATACAAAACCCTTTCGACCGCAGGCAAGTGACGTTATGAAACGCAAGCCTGAAGCACCCCAGCACATTACTCCGAATCGGATGCTACCCGCGACAACGAGCTTGAGCTCCTTGTCGAGAAGAGATTGATCGCCATGCTTTCGACCGAGGGAAACGCATCCACGGGGTTGCTGGCGCCGCTGAACAATCCGACCTTCCGTTCAATTTTTCTGGCGTCTCAGCTCTCAAGCCTCGGCTGGCTGATGCAGACCGTGGCGCTCGGCTGGCTCATGGCCACGGTTTCCAGCTCGGACGTTTTGGTTGCGCTGGTCCAGGCTTCATCGACCTTGCCGGCGTTCTTTCTCGCGGTGTTCGTGGGAGCCATTGCCGACAACTATAGTCGCCGCATGGTGATGATCGTCGGTAGAAGCCTCATGATGGCGGCCTCCGCGATGCTGACGATCCTCATGGCCTTTGGCATTCACGATCCATGGATAATTCTTGCCTTCAGCTTTCTCGATGGTTGCGGCATCGCGCTCAGCGATCCGGCCTGGCGAGCCTCGATCGGCGACATACTGGAGCGACGCCATCTGCCGGCGGCCATCACGCTGCTCAATGTCGGATTCAACACTGTGCGCAGTGTCGGTCCCGCGCTTGGCGGCATCATCGTTGCTGCCTTCGGGCCTCTCGTCACAATCGCGCTGACCACCCTTGGCTTCGTTGCGCCTCTCACCGCCTTGTGGCGCAATAACTGGAAGGTCCAGAGCTCATCTCTGCCGCGTGAAGCTCTGATGACGGCCATCTATGATGGCCTGCGCTTCACGGCCATATCCTCGGAAATCAAGTCAACGATCGTCCGCGGGACCCTGTTTGGGGTTGCAAGCACCTCCACACTGGCGCTGCTGCCGCTGGTTGCCCGCGACATCCTGAAGGGCGGCCCAGTCGGCTACGGTATCATGATGGGCGGCTTCGGCGCTGGCGCACTTGCCGCCGGGCTCATGAACCCGACCCTCAGGCGGGCGCTCACCCAGGAACGGCTGGTGGTCCTCGCCTGCATTGCATGCGCTCTATGTGAGATCTCCCTTGCGCTCACGTCTTCGCTTGCCATCACGACGGTCTGCCTTGCCCTTGGCGGCGCAGGCTGGGTAACGGCATGGTCCGGACTTGGCGTCAACGTGCAACTGGCAAGCCCGCGCTGGATCGTTGGACGCACGATCTCAATCTACAGCGCATTCACCTATGGCGGCATCGCCGCCGGCAGCTGGTTTTGGGGCGTCATCGTCCAAACTTACTCGCTCCCCTCGGCCATGGCCTGGTCCTGCGTCGCGACGCTGGCGGTCGCGGCGCTCGGATACAAATGGCCGATCAGCAATCGTTCTGAATCGGAGCTCGAACCGTCTGGAGGCTTCTGCGCACCGGCGATTGCCCTTGATCTGAAGCCCCGGAGCGGCCCCATCCTTGTCACAACGGAATATGCAATCCTTGAGCAAGACGTCGACCAATTCCTCGAAATCATGCAGAAGCGCCGGTACGTCCAAAGCCGCGTTGGCGCCCGGCAATGGACACTCACGCGCGACGTTCAGCAGCCATCACGATGGGTCGAAACATATCGTACTCCAACCTGGACAGACTATCATCGTCTCCACCACAGGCTTACGGAGGCCGACAGGGAACTGGACGACGCACTGCTGAAGCTCAGTGCAATGACAAACCCGCCGCGAACAAACATCCTGGTCGAGCGCCCTGCCGGCGCAGCGCGCAAGTCTTATTTCCCGATGACTTATGTATCCCACAAATGAGAGATGCACTTGAGGCGGCGGCGCAGGCTGGCAGGTGCGTGGCTCCCCTTGAGGAGGATGCGAAAGCAAGCCTCGCAACCCATCAGTCATCCCGAAAAAACCCGCTGCCGGGACGGGAGCCATAAACGGAAACCGCGCGGCAAACGCCGCGATGGCTGATTGTAACAGATCCTCCTTTGTGATGGATTTGACGGGGCGTTAGCCGGCGGACGCTGCCAGGTTGGGCTGGATGCCGCCCCCGAATTCGACGTCCCAACTGCGCTCGGCGGGTGCTGCTTCGCGACCCAGTCCGAGTTTGGGAAAAAGCAGTTCGGCGACGTTGAATGCCTCCTCGAGGTGCGGGTAGGCTGAGGCGATCACGGTCTCGATCCCGATCTCCTGATACTCGCGAATACGCGCGGCGACGTTGTCTGGATTGCCGACGAGGGCCGTGCCCGCGCCGCCGCGCACCAGTCCAGGCCCGGCCCACAGATTTGGCCCTACGACCAGGCGGTCGCGTCGGCCCTGGTGCAGCGCCGACATGCGCCTTTGCCCGACGGATTCCGAGATGTTGGTAAATCCGTTCTGGGCCTCAGCGATGAGGTCGTCGGTGACGTGGCTAATCAGCCGATCGGCTGCAGCCCAGGCCTCGTCCTCCGTTTCGCGCACGATCAGGTGAATGCGAAGACCGAAGCGCATGGAGCGCCGGCCTTGTTCGGCCGTCGCCTTCTTCACCCTCTCGATTTTTTCCGCACGCTGGTCGACTGGCTCGCCCCAGCTCAGGTAGGTGTCGACGTGCTTGGCGGCGATCGCGATGCCGGCGTCGGACGATCCTCCAAACCAAAGTGGCGGATGAGGCTGCTGGACTGGCGGAAAGGAAATGTCTGTGCCGTGCGCGGATAGATACTTGCCCTCGAAATCGGCAGGTTCACCCGACAAGATCCGCCGCCAGATGGTCAAGAATTCGTCGGTCTGCGCATAGCGCTCGTCATGGTTCAGCTTGTTGCCGTCGCCGGCGAGATCGGCCGGATCCGCTCCGGTGACAACGTTGAGCAGTACACGGCCGCCGGAGATGCGCTCCAGCGTAGCCGCATGACGCGCAAACAGAGCAGGCGTTCCGCTGCCCGGTCGCAGTGCAACGAGGAACTTCAGTCGCTCGGTGAGCGGGATCAAGCCGGCGGCGATGATCCAGGCGTCCTCACAGCGCGTTCCCGTGGGCAACAGCACGCCCTTGAACCCAAGACGGTCGGCCGCCTGGGCAATCTCCTTCAGATAGCCGAAGCTGGCGGTTCGATGTCGCTTTTCGGTGCCGAGATATGGACCGTCGCCATGGGTCGGAAGGTACCAGTACACGTCGAGTGGACGATCGTTGTCGGACATAGGATTCGTTCCTGCTTTGTGAAATGATCGTAAGACGGCTGACCTCAGAGCTTGCCCTTCCAGGGGACGAGCCGGTGCTCGAGCCAGCGCATTGCGCTGGTGATAGCGAAAGCAAGAACGGCAATGACAATGAGGCCGACGAACACAACGTCGGTTGCAAGGAAATTGGCGGCCGACATGATCATGTAGCCAAGACCGGATTGAGCCGCGATCAGCTCGGCAGCAACGAGCGTGGACAGACCGGCGCCAATCGCGATCCGCAGCCCCGTCATGATTTCAGGCAGTGCGGAAGGCAGGATGATGGTGGTGAACAGCTGCAGCCGATTGGCGCCAAGCGACAGTGCGGCATTGATGCGCTCGGCTGGCACGGAGCGGACACCGGCCTGCGCGGCAAAACAGATCGGGGCGAACGTCGACAGCGACAACAACACGATCTTGGATGTCTCGCCGATGCCGAGCCAGATGATCAGGAGCGGCAGGTAGGCCAGCGGCGGAAGGCCCCAATAGAGATCGATCGGCACGCTGAATATGCCTTTGACCCAGCGGTTGAGGCCCATCAACAGGCCGAGTGGAATTCCCAACGCGATTCCGACACCCAGAGCCGTCGCGATGCGGCCAACACTGGCCAGCGTGTGCTCAAGCAGCGTCCCATTCGCATAGCCGTCTGACGCGACAGCGCTGAACTGGGTCAGCACGTCAGCCGGTGACGGCAGGAAGAGCGGTGAGGCCCAGCCGAAGCGTGCGGCGAAAAACCATAGTGCGATCAGCGAAGCGAGCGTAACGGAGCTGATCCCGACGGTACTTGTCGATGCGATCCGACGCGACGCCCGGACCGGTTCAACCGGAGAGTTTGCGGCCGGGAAGGGATTTCGGGAACTGGCGGCGAGCGTCATTGCAAGGTTCCTTTTGCGGTTCCATCCGGCCTGTGAATGAGCGACCGGATTTCTTGTCGCAATTCGATGAAACGGGGGTGGGACTGGATCGGGCCGATGTCGCCCGTCCTGGCGAATTCGCGCACGAAGTCGGCCTCGAACCGGCCGACGATCCGGCCCGGCCGGGGCGACATCACCACAATGGTCGTGCCGACGGTTAGAGCTTCCTCGATGGAGTGGGTGATGAACAGGATCTGCTTGCCGGTCTTGGCCCAAAGCGACGCAAGAAGCTGCTGCATGGTCTCACGGGTCAGGCTGTCCAGTGCACCGAATGGCTCGTCCATCAAGAGGATCTTGGGATCGGTGGCCAGCGCCCGTGCAATGCCGACGCGCCGGCGCATACCGCCGGACAGTTCGTAGGGCGGCTTTTCAGCAAAATCGGCAAGACCGACAAGCTCCAGCAGCCGCCTTGATCGCTCGCGCCGCTCGCCGCGCTGCATGCCGTGATATTTCAACCCGAGGGCGACGTTGTCCAGGACGCTGGCCCACGGCAGCAAGGTATCTTTTTGAAATACGACGCCACGGTCACCACCCGGTTTATCGATCTGGCGTCCGTCAAGCGTGATCGTGCCCTCGCTAAGGGGAAGGAACCCGGCGATCGCATTGAGCAGTGTCGACTTTCCGCACCCTGATGCACCGACCGCGACGACGATGGACGCCGGAGCAATGTCGAGCGAGATCCGGTCAAGCGCGTGTACGTCCTGGCCGTCGGAGCCAGGGAAGGTGACGCTGGCATCGTGTATTCGAAGCATGAAAGCCTCCAGGGGCCTTGCTGTTGGGTTCCCCGGACAGCAAGGCCGAACTTCTTCACACTGGTTCAGTTCGAAGCCTTGGCGGCGTCCGCGTATTGCGGATCGGCGAAGGCAGCGTAGCTTTCCTTGATCGTGGTGATTTTGCGCTGATCCTTCAGGAAGCCAGCGGTGTCCTTGAGAATCTTCGCCACGGCGCTCTTTTCACCACCGCCCAGCCATTTCTCGGAAACCTGCTCGTCCAGCGGAGGCACGACTGTGGTCTTCAACTGCTCGGAATTCTCAGCCGCAGTGGCGCCCTGCAGGCCGGCGATCAGCTTGGCATTCTCCGACCCTGGTCCCCAAGACGCCGAGTTGCTGAGATAGTCGGTGGTGTAGCCGTCAATCAGGCGGACATACTGCCCAAGGAAGTCAGGATTTGCCTTGGCGAATTCCCCGGTCACCACCAGCGCGCTGAATGTCGGCGCACCACGGTCCGCGACCTGACCGGCCGTGAGCAAGACTTTGCCATTCTTCTTCAGTTCGGAAAGCGCCGGGTCCCAGACAAAAGCGCCATCAATGTCACCGCGCTTCCACGCCGCGACGATTTCCGGCTGCGGAATGGCGATGACCTGGGTCTCCTTCTCGGAAATGCCTTCCTGCTTGAGCACGGCGAGCAGCTGATAGTGGTCCGTCGAGACCGGCGCGGCGGCAAGCTTCTTTCCCCGCAAGTCGGTCGGTGATTTGATTTCCGGCCTCACGACAAGGGCCTCTCCGTCGCGCGAGACCGAGGAAATATAGAATGCCTTCACATCGATGCCTTTGCTGACGGCTGCAGCGAAGGGGCTCGATCTAACATCGCCAATCTGAACGTCGCCGGATGCAATGGCCGCAAAAATATCGGCGCCGGAATTGAAGCGGCGGAACTCGATGTTCCAGCCGGTCTTCTTGGCAATATCACCGTTGGCGATACCGAGGTTATAAGGGTTTGCGCCGGTCTGATAAGCGATCACGACCTTCTTGTCGTCGGCGTGCGCTGCGATTGAGGTGGCCGCCAGGGCAAGGCCGATGAGCGCTGTAGAAATCAGATGTCGCATGGGATCAGATCCTTTTGAACGGAGGGCACAGCCTCAATTGCCAGCGCTGTTCGGCGGGCCAGGATCAAAAGTCCACTGATTTTATAGAATTAGAGAGGAACAATATTTCGAAACTTGGCGCGATGCTGAAAAACCTCCCTCCTGAGCGATCAAACTTCGCAAACGTAGGCGCATCCATCGCCGAGGCAGCAGGGTGCGGACGAGGCACACGTCTGCAGTGAACTCGATCAGGCTTCTCGTCGGTCGAGATGATGATGTCGCTCTGAGACCTGCCGGAGCCACCGCCGGTCCGCCCAGGTCGAATGCGCTTGACAAAGTGCCGGAGGACCATTCAATTCGAGGCATTCACCAGGGGAGTCCCGGCAAGGGGCTGAGATACTGCTGGCTTTCGCGGCGCAGTGACCCGTTGAACCTGATCCAGTTCATACTGGCGTAGGGACGGTGCAAGCGCTTTGCGGGAGTTCGTGCCCGAAGACCCGTCTCGAGCAGGTCGACAAAAAGCGTCTTTTCATCCTTCCGGCACAGAACTGGGTCTCCAATGCAAATGAGCAAAGGAGCCTCAAATGAATGCCTCGACCCCGGCGGTTTCGACGGGACCGCTGCCCGCCTCACGAAAGATCCACAAATCCGGCATCCTCCATCCGCAAATCAGGGTGCCGATGCGCGAAATCTCCGTCCATCCGACAGCGGGCGAACCGCCCGTGACGGTCTACGATCCGTCCGGGCCCTACACCGACCAAGCGATCGAAACGAGCATCGAGAAGGGACTCGCACGACTTCGGCGCGAATGGATTTTGGCGCGCGGCGATGTCGAGACCTATGACGGCCGCCATGTCCGGCCGGAAGACAACGGCTTCGCGACTGGTGAGCGCCTGACGCCGGAATTTCCCATTCGCAATCGGCCGCTCAAGGCCAAGCAGGGCAAGGCTGTGACCCAGCTCGCCTATGCCCGCGCCGGCATCATCACGCCCGAAATGGAATTCGTCGCCATTCGTGAGAACCTCGGCCGCGAGATCCTGCATGGTAAGCTGCAACGCGACGGAGAGGCCTTCGGCGCCGCGATCCCAGACTTCGTCACGCCGGAATTCGTGCGTGACGAGGTAGCGCGCGGGCGCGCCATTATCCCCGCCAACATCAACCATCCCGAAAGCGAGCCGATGATCATCGGCCGCAATTTCCTGGTCAAGATCAACGCCAATATCGGCAATTCCGCCGTCACCTCTTCCATGGCCGAGGAAGTCGAAAAAATGGTCTGGGCGATCCGCTGGGGTGCCGACACGGTGATGGATTTGTCGACCGGTCGCAACATCCACAATATCAGGGAATGGATCGTACGCAACTCGCCGGTGCCGATCGGCACAGTCCCACTCTATCAAGCGCTGGAGAAGGTGGGTGGCGTCGCCGAGGATCTGAGCTGGGAGGTCTATCGCGACACGTTGATCGAGCAGGCCGAGCAGGGCGTGGACTATTTTACCATCCATGCCGGCGTCCGGCTGCCTTACATCCCGCTCACGGTCGAGCGGGTTACCGGCATTGTTTCCCGCGGAGGCTCGATCATGGCGAAATGGTGCCTGCACCATCACAGGGAGAGCTTCCTCTACGAGCATTTCGAGGAGATTTGCGACATCTGCCGCGCCTACGATGTCTCGTTCTCGCTGGGCGACGGACTTCGTCCGGGTTCGATCGCAGACGCCAACGACGCCGCGCAATTCGCCGAGCTGGAAACGCTTGGAGAGCTGACCAAGATCGCCTGGGCCAAGGACTGCCAGGTGATGATCGAAGGCCCCGGCCACGTTCCCATGCACAAGATCAAGCAGAACATGGACAAGCAGCTCGCGGTCTGTGGCGAGGCGCCGTTCTACACGCTTGGGCCGCTCACCACGGACATCGCGCCCGGCTACGACCATATTACATCGGGGATCGGCGCGGCGATGATCGGCTGGTTCGGGACGGCAATGCTCTGCTACGTCACGCCGAAGGAGCATCTCGGGCTGCCTGACCGCGACGACGTCAAGACCGGCGTGATCACCTACAAGATAGCCGCGCATGCAGCGGATCTTGCCAAGGGCCATCCCGCAGCAAAGATCCGCGATGACGCGCTGTCACGGGCTCGGTTCGAGTTTCGCTGGGAAGATCAGTTCTACCTGTCGCTCGACCCCGAAACGGCGCGCTCGTTCCATGACGAGACCTTGCCGAAGGAAGCGCACAAGCTGGCGCATTTCTGCTCCATGTGCGGCCCGAAATTCTGTTCGATGCGCATCTCCCACGACATCCGCGCCGAGGCGCAGAAGGAGGGCATGGCGGCGATGGCGGCGAAATATCGCGCCGGTGGCGATCTCTACATGCCTGTGCGCGACGCCGATGCGGCCGAGCCGTCATGAGGGTGCTGGTGCAAGGGGCCGGCGTCGCCGGCCTCACCGCCGCCTTCGAGCTCGCCACCCGCGGCGCGGCGGTGACTGTTGCGGAGAAAAGGCATGGCCTCGGCGGCAACGCGTCGTGGTTCGCCGGCGGCATGCTGGCGCCATGGTGCGAGCGCGAAAGCGCCGAACAGCCGGTCCTGGACCTCGGACGCGGCGCCGCCGACTGGTGGGATGCGGTGCTGCCCGGTCAGGTTACGCGGGCCGGAACGCTGGTTCTGGCGGCGCCGCGGGACGCGGGCGAACTTGACCGCTTCGCCAGCCACACCTCGAGCCATCGCTGGATCGATGACGAGGAAATCGCGCGGCTAGAGCCCGACCTAGCCGGACGTTTTCGCCGCGGGCTATTCTTCGCCGGCGAGGCGCATCTCGACCCGCGCACCGCGATGGCAGCACTTCATGAGAAGCTGGTTGCCATGGGCGTCGACTTCCGCTTTGCCACGGACGCCCGGCAGCTTTCCGGATTCGACCACGAGATCGACTGCATGGGAATCGCAGCGGGCGACGATCAGTTGCGTGGTGTTCGCGGCGAGATGCTGATCCTGCGCGCACCGGATGTCTCGCTGTCGCGACCGGTCCGGCTACTGCATCCCCGATTTCCACTCTATCTAGTGCCGCGCGCCGATCACCGATTCATGGCCGGCGCCACGATGATCGAGAGCGATGACGCCGGACCGGTCACGGTCCGTTCGATGATGGAGCTTCTGAGCGCAGCCTGCGCGCTCCATCCGGCCTTCGGCGAGGCCGGCATCGTCGAGACCGGCGTCGGTGTTCGCCCGGCCTTTTCCGACAATCTGCCGCGTGTCGAAGCGTCTGGAAGCACCGTCGCGATCAATGGGCTTTATCGCCATGGGTTTCTTCTTGCGCCCGCCATGGCGCGCCAGGCTGTCGACATGGTTTTCAGTCAAGATACAACCAGGGAGCTTGCTCATGAAACTGACCGTCAATGGCGAAGCGCATGAGGTTGCCGCCATCACGCTGGCCGAACTGCTTGCCGCGCTCGACTATGAGGGCGATTGGCTGGCAACCGCCGTTAACAGCGACCTCGTGCACAAGGCCAACCGGGCGGAGTTCCGGTTAAGCGATGGCGACCGCATCGAAATCCTCTCGCCCATGCAAGGAGGCTAGCATCTATGTTCGATCTTCTTGGAACGCAGCTTGCTTCGCGCCTGCTTCTCGGCACCGCCCAGTATCCTTCGCCGGCCATCCTTGCCGACGCGGTCCAGGCGTCGGGAACGTCGGTGGTCACCGTCTCGTTGCGGCGTGAGATGGCAGGCGGCAGGGCCGGCGAAAAATTCTGGTTTCTAATCAGTTCGCTCGGCACAAAAATTCTGCCCAACACCGCTGGCTGCCACTCCGTCAAGGAGGCGGTCACGACCGCGAAGATGGCGCGCGAAGTCTTCGGCACGGACTGGATCAAGCTCGAAGTGATCGGCAACCATGATACGTTGCAGCCGGACGTGTTCGGCCTGGTCGAAGCCGCCCGAATTCTCAGCGAAGACGGTTTTTCTGTTTTTCCCTACACCACCGACGATCTCGTCGTTGCCGAGCGGCTGCTCGAGGCAGGCTGCAAGGTCCTGATGCCTTGGTGCGCGCCGATTGGTTCGGCGCTTGGACCGATCAACATCACGGCGCTGCGCTCGATGCGCGGTCATTTCCCCGGCGTTCCGCTGATTGTGGATGCGGGGCTCGGGCGGCCGTCACATGCGACGACGGTCATGGAACTCGGCTTTGATGCCGTGCTCCTGAATACGGCCGTCGCCAAGGCGGGCGATCCGGTCGGCATGGCGCGTGCCTTCGGCAAGGCGGTCGATGCCGGCCGAGAGGCTTTCTGCTCGGGAATGCTCGAACCGCGCGACGTCGCCGTGCCGTCGACACCGACATTCGGCAGGGCGGTGTTTTCATGAAGCTCGATCCCTTCTACCTGATCGTCGACAGCGCCGGATGGATCGAACGGCTGGTGCCGCTCGGCGTCAGGCTGGTGCAGCTTCGCATCAAGGACATGGATGAGGCACGCTTGCGCGCGGACATCCGCAGGGCGAAGGCTTTGTGCGGACAGCACCACTGCCAGCTCATCGTGAACGACCATTGGCTTCTGGCAATCGAGGAAGGCTGCGACTTCGTCCACCTTGGCCAGGAGGATTTGCAAACCGCCGACCTCATGGCGATACGAGCAGCCGGCGTCAGGCTTGGGCTTAGTACGCATGATCATGTCGAACTGGAAACGGCCTTGGCCGCCGAGCCCGACTATATCGCGCTCGGTCCCATCTATTTCACTATCCTGAAGAAGATGAAATGGGCGCCGCAAGGGCTCGAACGGATCGCCAAGTGGAAGCGCCAGGTCGCGCAGATTCCACTCGTCGCCATCGGCGGCCTCAACCCAGCCCGCATCGACGGTGTTTTCGAAGCTGGTGCGGACAGCGCCGCGGTGGTCACTGACATTATGTTGAATGCCGATCCCGAAGCGCGGACGCGAGAATGGATCGAAAAGACAGACGGATGGCGCTAAGGCAAGAACCGCATGTGCTTGTCGTCGGCGGATCGGACTCCAGTGGGGGTGCCGGAATTGCACGTGACCTCGAGACGATTGCTTCCGTTGGCGTGCGCACATGCCTTGCGTTGAGCGCGGTGACGGTACAGACGCACGATGCTGTCATCGCAATCCATCATCTGCAACCTGGCCTGGTCGCCGATCAGATGCGCGCGGCACTGTCGGCCAACAAGGTGTCGGCCATCAAGATCGGTATGCTCGCAACGGCCGAGATCATCGTCGCTGTTGCCGCCGTGCTGCGCGAAAATCCGGGGATACCGGCAATACTCGACCCGGTGCTGGCCTCCTCGTCAGGCAGGCCGCTTATGGAGGCGGGCGCGATCGGCGCCATGAAACGGGATCTCATGCCGCTCTGTTGTCTTGTGACGCCAAACCTGATCGAACTGGCGGCGCTCGTCGGCTCGGAACTGGCAACGGACGATGATGACACGCTCCGGCAGGGAACAAAATTACTTGCGACCGGGCCGCAGGCACTGTTGCTCAAGGGGGGCCATGCAACGGGACCGCGCTCAACGGATATTCTGTTGCGTCCCGATCGGGAACCCATTCGCTTCGACACGCCCCGTCTTGCTGGATCAATGCGCGGGACGGGCTGCATGCTGGCCAGCGCGATCGCCGCGCATCTGGCGGATGGGAGGTCGCTCGAAGACAGCGTGCTCGAGAGCAAGCGGTTCGTCATCGAGAAATTTCGGAAGAATGTAGCCGGATGACAGTGACCTTATGGTCAGTCCTTCGGCCGCGGGTACCCACCGCAGCCATTTGGCTCTTCGCAACCGCACAAAATTGTGGCAAACGCCCCCGCCGCCTGATCAGCCTTCCGCCGGAGTTGGCCCGAGAATGAAGTCAAAGACGGATTGGGGCTGACCTGCCGCCGTCGCCTGCAAGGCTACGGGGTTCCTTGCCGCGGCTTCTGCGTGTTTGGCGAGCGTGGTGAGCGGCATGCCGAGCGCACGCTCGACGGGATGCTCCACCATGTTCGTCAGCCGGATAAGGAGTCCAGCCGCGCGCCCAGCATGACGCATCGCCGCCACCTGCTTGCCCTCGCGAATCTTCACGCCCGTCGCCGATAGCAGGATAAGTCCCTTAAAGAGTATCCGCAGTGGACCGCCTCGGTCTGCAACCTGCCAAAGACCTTCCCAAGCCTCATGGGCTTCCCAGTAATAACCGTGATTGAAGAGGTCGAGACCCCAGAGGAATGTGTCTGAACCAAGCGACGCCTCGGTGGCGAGCGGCCTGGCTTCGCTGTGGTGGCTATGCCCAGCTGGATCGCGCACGGGATGGGGTTGCCTGCCCGGTAGATACGCATAGCATGGAAAGCTCTTTTCCGGCAGCCAGCGCCTGCGCGACATCGAACCAATAGCCATCAAGGAACTATAGCACGCCCGTGGCCCTGAACTGATGCTAAATCCCTGCATAGGTCGCATCACCAATGGCTGTGCGCCCGGCGAACGAGACTATCAACAACACACCGCAGATTGTCGCGGCTACCATCACGGGTTGAATAGCCCGTTGCCAGTCACAATCAAAACCGTATCCTCGGTAATCGCGGCATCAGGCTGTCGCGCACCACACGCTATATCGCTATCTCGCAAAGACATGAGTTGGTCATGAACTCGGAAACCAAAGAACAAGTCCCCTGGTCAGACAGCCTCACGGCTTACGACAAAGAGCATCTGACGATCTACATGAGGCTTCTGGACGCAGCTGCCGATGATGCCAGCGAAGCGTTGATGGCACATCTGATCCTGGGCATCGATCCGCAACGCGAGCCGGAACGTGCCCGAAAAACGGTCCGAAGCCACCTCGATCGGGCGAACTGGATCATCACCACGGGCTACAAAGAACTATTCGACGGCTGACGAGTCAGCGCTACGTTTTGCAACTTTACTCGACAAGTAAGTCTCGAGAACTGGCGCGGCTGTCAAGCAGGCATCGGCGACAGCGCGCGACGTCAGAGTAACCTACGTCGGAACCAACGTCTCTGGGATCCCTCCAGTTCGGATGCAGAGTTGCGGAAGGCCATCCCCGCTGAGCTACGCGATTGACGCCCGACTTCAGATTGCAGGACTCCTACGTGAGACGAGGCTGTCATGCCACCCGAGCCAGCGCGATGAGCTACGCGCCTGACGCCGCGAATGATCCGATGACCTGAATTCGCACCCCTTATATGAGCAGGGGGAGGAGCTGTGTCCCCTGCCGCTTGATCTCCGGGAGATACGGGGTGTCGGAGAGCACGAAATGCCTTATGCCGAGATCCCGGTACTTGCGCAGCGAATTGGCAACGTCCGCTGCCGAACCGACCAACCAGGTGGTGCCGGCGCCGCCGCCGCCGAACTTGCCCGGAGCCGTGTAAAGATTGTCGTCGAGCACATCGCCACGCTCATGCAGATCGAGCAGCCGCTGTTGGCCAACCGCAGCAGCCCGCCGCAAATCGCTCCACGAGGCGCCCTTGCCGTTTGCCATTTCCGCAACCTTTGCCTCGGCGTCGGCCCAAGCCTGCTTAGTGTATCGCGAACCAGCGTGGTGATGCGCAACCCGAATTCCAGCGGAGGAAGGTCGCGATCCAATGTCTGGCTGAGCAGCTTGAGGCGCTCGATCCGCTCTGCAATGCCAGCGAGCGGTTCACCCCAGAAGAGCTGGACATCCGCTTCGGTGGCCGATACCCGCTCGGCCGCGTCCGAAGCCCCACCGAAATAGAGTTTGGGATGCCGACGCTCACCGCGGACTTCGATGCGTGGCACCACGGTGGATTCGCTTACCTTGAAATGCACGCCGTTATAGGTGACGTTCTCTTCGGTCCAAAGTTTGCGGACGAGCCGCAAGAATTCCTTGGTTCGGGCGTAACGATGCGGCTGGTCGCCCTCGCTGTCCCCGTATGCCGCAAGGTTGTCCAGTCCTGATACGATATTGAGCCGCACGCGCCCGCCCGTCAGATGGTCAAGGGTGGCGGCGGCAGACGCGAGGTTCGCCGGCCGCCAGTACCCCGGCCGGATGGCGATGAGCGGTTCGAACGAGGTCGTCTGCGCCGCAAGGGCAGCCGCAAGCGTGAACGTGTCGGGACGGCCCCAGCCCGTTCCGATCAAGGCACCCTTCCAGCCATTATCCTCCAGCGCCTTCGCATGGCTCGCCAATGTCTGCAGGCTATTGTGATTTTCGACGACGCAATCGCCCCGATGGCCGGATCTGACCTCGTTGGGGATGTACCAAAGAAACTCGGATTTGCTACTCATGCGATTTGATCTGCAATTCGATTGTTGAACGTTGGAACCAGGAATCTGATGGAAAAGGGGACGGCTATCTCGCAAGGTTTGACGTCAGCTCAGGAGCATCTAAAGGCGGTCAGGCGCATTTCCCGGATGCGGCAATGGTGACGGGCCGCGGTGACTCCGTCATCCCACTACTTGCGCTTCAGGCACACGGTGAGGCTGAAGCGCAAAGCTGTTGGGCGGACGCGGCAGGCCCAGATTCTCCCTGAGCGTGTTGCCTTCGTATTCGTGCTGGAACAGACCGCGTTTGCGCAGAATCGGAACGACCTGATCGACAAAGTCGGTCAAGCCCGTCGGCAGTATGGGCGGCATGATGTTGAAGGCATCTGCCGCGCCGTTCTCGAACCAATCCTGCATCGCGTCGGCGATCTGTTCGGGCGTGCCCACCACCGTGCGGTGCCCCGCGCGCGGTGGCGATCGCGAGATAGAACTCGCGCAGCGTCAAATTGTTGCGCGACACCAGATCGGAGACGAGCTTCAGGCGGCTTTTGTTGAGCTCGGTATCCTGCGGCAGGGGCGGGGCCGGATCATCAAGGGAATAGTCAGAGAGATCGACGCCCTCGTAGTGGCGGGCGAGGATATTCCAGGCGATTGAAGGATGGACGAGCGACTGGATGTAGTCGTAATTCGCCCTGGCCTCCGCTTCGGTTCCCCCAAGAACAGGGAATATGCCGGGACTGATCAGCAGCTCTTCCGGCTTGCGGCCATAGCGCGCGAGCCGACCCTTGACGTCCGAATAAAATTCCTGCGCGTCCTCGAGCGTCTGGCTGGCGGTAAAGATCATCTCGGCCGTTCGGGCCGCGAGCTCACGCCCGGGCGCCGACGCGCCGGCCTGCACGATGACAGGGTAGCCCTGAACGGGCCGGCCGACGTTGAGAGGGCCGGCTACCGAAAAGAACTGCCCCTTGTGATTGACGGGATGCACCTTCTCGAGATCGAGATAGACGCCGCTTTCCTTGTCGCGAATGAAGGCATCGTCCTCGTAGGAATCCCACAATCCCTTGACTAGATCGACGAATTCCTCGGCACGCGCATAACGGTCCGCGTGCGCGGGATGGCCGGGGATTGAGAAGTTTGCCGAAACATCTGCTCCGGTGGTGACGACGTTCCAGGCCGCGCGTCCCTTCGAAATATAGTCAAGGGAGGCGAACTTGCGGGCGAGAAGGTAGGGATCCTCGTAGGTCGTGGAGGCGGTCGCGACGAAGCCGATGCGGCTCGTGACCTGCGACAGCGCCGCCCACAGGGTTATCGGCTCGAAATGCGCGTGTTGAGCCGTGCGGCGGAACGCTTCTGGATCCTTGGCGCGCTCCCACACGGCGGGACTGTCGGCCACAAAAACCAGATCGAATTTGCCGCGTTCGGCGGTCTGGGCAAGCTCCCGGTAGTGGTCGATGTTCAGGCCGGCATCGGCCTGTGCGTCCGGATGGCGCCAGGCGGCGGCATGATGGCCTGTCGCCATGATGAACGCTCCGAGCCGCATTTGCCGCTTCTGTCTGCTCATTGGCTTGCCTCCATGGCCTTCAGGAGCTTGCGGCCCGGTATGTCAACTCCGAGCCTGCTCAGCAGGCGGGTCCGATATTGTGCAAAGCGCGGGTCGCCATGCTCGCGCCGTTTCGAAAGATCGATCCGAAGATCCTCGATGAAGCGGCCGTCTTCGAGAACCAGTATCCGGTCCGCCAGCGAAATTGCTTCGTCGACATCGTGGGTGACGAGCAGCACCGCGGGGCGGTGCCTTGCGCAGAGTTCTCGCAACAGGTCGTGCATCTTCAGGCGGGTAAGCGCATCGAGCGCCCCGAACGGTTCGTCGGCGAGAAGCAAGGCCGGTTCGCGCACCAGCGAACGAGCGAGCGCCACTCTCTGCTGTTCCCCGCCCGAAAGCTCGTTCGGCCAGGCATTCTCCCGCCCTTGGAGCCCGACTTCCGCCAGGGCCTGTTTTCCCCTGTCCTGAGCGGGCGTGCCCGGCAGGCCGAGCGTGACGTTCTGAATGACGGTACGCCAAGGCAACAGGCGCGCGTCCTGGAAAACGACCGACAGGTTCTCCGGTATGTCGAGGATTCCGGTTCCCTCGACTTCGCGGTCGAGACCGGCAAGAGCTCTGAGGAAAGTGCTCTTGCCGGAGCCACTCTTACCAAGCAGAGCGACGAACTCGCCCTTTTCGACATCGAGATCGACGCCGTCCAGGATCGTCTTCGTCCCAAACCGGCGCGCCAGGTCGCGTACACGGACCGCCTGGATTCCAGGCTTCAGTTGGCCAGGGTGCGGCGCCATGACAGAACCTTCCGTTCGAGCAGTCGCACAAGACCGTCAGAAACCAGGCCCAGCAGCACATAGACCACCAGACCGACCAGGATGACATCGGTCTGCCCGTAGGTGCGGGCGAGGTCGATCATGTAACCAAGCCCGCTTGTGGCGTTGATTTGTTCGACCACGACAAGCGAAACCCAGCACAGCGTCACAGCAAACCGCAGGCCCAGGAGAAAACCGGGCAGCGCGCCGGGCAGGATGACCTCGACGATGAAATCTTTCCGCGACATGCGCAGGGTTTCGGCCAGTTCGACATAGCGGCTGTCGATGCCGCGAAGCGCATTGTGGGTGTGGATGTAAACCGGAACGATGACTGCAAGCACGATCGTCGTGACCTTCATGCCTTCCCCGATGCCGAACCACAGGATCAGCAGCGGGATCACGGCCAAGGTCGGAATAGCGCGCTTGATCTGAACCGGGCCGTCGATCAAAGCTTCGCCGATGCGGGAAAGGCCCGCGATGACGGCCAGGACCGTGCCGATGACGAGGCCAATGCTGAGCCCGACGAGAGCACGCATCGCCGATGTCGCGAAGTTGTCCTGCAGGCGACCCTGCTCGATCAGTCTTCCGAACGCCTCGATGACCGTCCAAGGCGCGGAGAGGATGCGCGGATCGATCCATCCGAGCGCCGAGCCGATGACCCACACCAGCACAAGTATTGCTGGTCCGAGATGCAGTGCGAAGGGTATTGCGGGGCCTGGCCCCAATCTGCGGCGGATACGTGGCCGGCTGCTCGCGGTTATCCTGCCCGCGCTCGCATAAGCAGCGATATTGCGCCTGGAGTTTCGGGCCGACTTCCCTAGATCCAAATCCCAGGTCGTTGCCATGGTCAATATCCTTTCTTGGCCAGAGCCGCGGCGCCTAGCTTTTCGAAGCGGTTGTCGAAGATCTGTTCTACGTTGTAAGGCTGGTGTCCTAGCTGCTGCGCCAGGAGGTCGATCGTCTCCTGATGACGCTTCTTCACCTCGCTCCAATAGGCGGGTACGATTTCCTCGCCTGCCAGATTAACGAGGTACTCTCCGTCTTCGCGGCTGAGACCCTGCTGGCCGACGTAATATTCCTTGATCCAGATTTCCGGGTTCTGGTTGACCCATTCGATGGCTCGGGCCCACAGGCCGACATACTCCGCAAGTGCTGCAGCCTTCGCCGGATCGTCAAGAACCCATTGGGGCGCATAGAGATGGGCCGGGTCGTCACGCAAGCCGTGCTCGACCAGGGTTGCCCCGTCCGATCCATACTGATTGATGTAACGGCGAATATTGACGCCGCCGAGCGGCGCGATATCGACCTGCCTGCTTGCCAGCGCCTTCGGGTAGACGTCGCCGGTGCTCGGCAGCTCGACCAGGGTGACATCGCTTGTTTTGAGCTCGGCGGCTTGAAGCGCCCGCAAGACCAGTGTTCCCTGAGCCTGGCCTGGGCTGAAGGCGATGCGTTTGCCGCGGAAGTCCGCTAGGGATTTGGCATTGACACCTGGGGCGATGCCAAATCGATAAATGGGGTGGGCAATCGGATCTCGGCGTTCGCTGTATGCGATATTGCGAACGGGCAGGTTATTCCAGTTTGCGAAGATCGACGGGATTTCCGCGACCGCTCCCACATCAAGTGCCTTGGCGCGCGGAATGCCTCCGAAGTCTGAGGGCCGCCACTGATATTGGCCCAATTGACCTCGAAGGTCAGTTCCTTGTCGAGCCCCGACAACTCTAGCGCTTTTTGTGTCTCTGGATCACCGATCGTCAGGACGGTTCCTGGCGGCACTTTCGAAAGAAGAGGAGCGTCTGCCTGGGCAATCGCCGTGCCGCTGACCGCGCCGAGCGCAAGCAGACTGAACAGCGCAGCCTTCAAAGTGTTCGTGAATTTCATCGTTGTTTCCTTTTTGGGGTTTGGCAGCAGGGACCTGTCGGGCCGCTGTCCAGCCTTGCTCGCAAAGGCGTTATCGTCATTGCGAGGCACTCGTGGACGGCTACTCGGCTGCGATCGCGGCCGGCGCTCTTGCCGCGCCGACAAAGGGAGCCAACTCCGCGACTGCCTGTCGCGCACGCTGTCGGATCGGTTCGGCCGTGAGACGGTAGTCAGCGAAGTTTCGATCGGCCGCGTAGACTGCCGTCGGCAAAGCGTGCGCCTGAAAAAAACTGAACAGCGGCCGAAGCTGATGCTCGACGATCAACGCATGGCGATCACCGCCGCCGGTGGCGGTGAGGATCACCGGCGTGCCCAACAAGGCGCCGGGATCGATCAGGTCGATCGCATGCTTGAACAGTCCGGTGTAGCTGCCCTTGTAGGTCGGCGTGCCGACGACCAGAACGTCGGCTTCTATGGTTACGCGCAGGATGGCTTGCGCACTCGGATCAAGGTCCGCAAACCGGCGCGCATTGCCAAGCGAGGCTCCGAGATCGGTAATGTCGTAGATGCTCGCCGCCACGTCATATTGCTCGGCGGCAAAAGTAGCCACCAGCTCGACAAGGGCGCGCGAGCGGGACGGGCGGTTGAAGCTGCCGGTGAATCCAACCAGTTTGCGAAGCGTCATACTGGATCACCTTCCTTAATCAGTCGGGGGTTTCGAAACATCCGACTGGCTACGTGACTAATGTCTACTTTATTTGTAGAAATACATCCGGAATAGCCTCGGTTGTTGCGAAACGGCGGCCGCGCGGAAAAAAATATGCCTTCGCGGGCACGGTTTTGGGGAACCTCGCGTTGGGGCCTTTGTGAACTGACGGCGATGTGGAGTCAGGCAAAATCTCTGAAGAATTAGCCAAGGCCGCCCCCGACAACTCGTCCGATCTAACCGCAGGCGCGGATGCCAATGAACCGGACATGCGTGATCTCGCGATGCCTCTGACCGATAAGCGGTCATCTCAAGTGCAGAGCCGGTTTTCAGAGCCTCGCACGATGCAGGGCTAGGGCGTATCCATGGATACTCGACCGGGATCAGTTCGGGAAATGTTTTCCCAACAGGATTCATTTAGAGCAAGGAAAAGTGAAACCGGCTGGCCAAGGCATGCCGCAAAAACGCCCGCTCCTTGCCCTGCAAGGGCACACAATAGCGGAAAATCGCTTGCTTGGCGCGCACAGCCCCTTAACGCGGGTCGTGCGAGTTACCGAGCGCAACCCTAAAGCACATTTTGCAAGAACTGCGTGCGAAGAGTTCGTTCCGGCCGACCCCGGCATGAAAGCTGACATCGACGACGAAGATGCCGGGTAGGGTGCACCGCGCACTTCGCAAGCCGCGGTCAGAACCTCCGTTTCGCGATGTTGATGCCAGCTGGATCGCCGATGCCTTGAACAAGCATTTTCCTTTTCATCTCAATGCGCCTTTTTGATCAAGTCTTTCCGAAAGTATGGCCTCCTCCGCAATCGTGCTCGGAGAGGCGACGAGGTCGGAGACGTGGATAGCGGCTGCAGACCGGAGACCGTCCGCCCCAGTTGAAGAGCGTCATGGCGAATACCGGGACATTCGCTCGCCGGCATACGACCTCGTTTCCCCTTTTCGCAGGGGTAAATGCCAACCCCACCCAAATGGGTGATGCGTGCCGTGCCGTAAGGATTTATGGGGCGGCACGCGGGGGAGGCGATGACTTTACAGGGACAGAGGATCGGCGCGACCGCAGTTGATCCGACGATCGAGGTAAGGCGTCGATGGCCGACGGAGGCGTGTGCTCCGTCGGCCACCTCTCGGTGGCCGCTCCTCAGGCGCGCGAGGAACTGCTCATCCGGACAGCACCGCAGCGATGCTTCGTGGTTCGGGTTTCCATGACTTCTACCCGCTACTGGTGCGGCGGGGCCTTTGAGCGGGCAATGGGATCCAAGATCGGGTTCGGAAGGCTCAACTGCATCAGAAACTGATGTCCAGAGTTGCTGGTGCCCGGCGGCGGGGCGTGGGCAATTTGGGAGTTTCGGATCATCTCGCACGAACGAAATACGGACTGACGAAGAGACAGCCCTCAGATCATCGTTAGGAGGCTGCCGTGCCCTGCCGCTCGCTCTGCCTCGAAGTTTTTCTCTAGACACCACCTTTCGCTCTCGTCATTTAATCGATTGTAGCGACTGGCAAGTCGCAACCAGTGCTTGCCTTCACTACTTCGGCATCGTATCGCTCCGAATGCTCAGCGGCGGACTCCGCTCGCTCGCTTTGCGGGTTGTATAGCGTGTACAACTTCCGAGTGAGTTGTCGGTTTTCAACTCGGCATTCCGTCGGAGGACGCGGAAGTCACTTGCCTAACCCGACGTCGACTGGCCAAGAAGCGCATATCTCCCTTCAGAGATTAGATGGCGATCTACGACCGAGTGCAAATGTGTCGTTCATCGCTGAAGTACTTGAGTTTCAGATAGCATCCAGAAATGTTATCCGCTTACAGCGATTCAAAAGAAAATTATTTCTTGAGATCCTTTTAGCTTCCACATAAATCCCAAAGCACTGCCGCCGGATGTTTTCGCGTGCGGCGTTTAGCAAGGTGCTTATAAGCATGTAAGACCTTCCAGGCTTCACCTGGGAGTGCGGTAGCTGTGTTTTTGTCCATAGGGGGTGGCTGGACTGGAGTTAACGCTCAGGCCAATCCATGACAGTTCACCGGGATACTGCAAAAAAAGGTGACGTAGGCTGTTTTTGAACTGTCTGTTGCAGGAAACAGGTAGTTCAAACCCTAGGCAGCCTTGCGTGTGGTGACGCAGGTCCGGGCCAAATGGGCAGTCGGACCTGAACCAAGCGATCAAATGGTCGGCGTTCGGGTGATCTTGCCCGCTGAAGCTAAGCAATCAATTTCTTTTGTAGGGGGGGTGTGCGGTGGCGCGCACTGGGCAAGAAGCCGATGTTTCGGCGATCGATCCGATGTTGCTCTCGGAGTTGGTAGGGGCCATTTATGACTGTACGATAGAGCCTTCCCACTGGCTTCAGACTATTGCCATGATCGGAGCGGCGACGAGATGCTGTGCGGGCATGATCACCGCGAACAGTATCGATCCGCCGGCAGTTCGCGTCCTTGAGTCGTGGAAGTTCGAGCCGGAGGTTCTCAACGGATTCTCCGAGTACGGCATCGATACCGTAGGCGCTTGGATCAGCCTGCCGGATTTCTGGGTGCGTGACCTGGACATGCCACTTTCACCCATGCAGGACGCTGCGAACGTCTTTGGCAGCACGCGTTGGTTTCAGGAAATATTGCCGTCGCGCGGATATGTCGACTCAATGCACCTGGTGTTGATCCGCCAAGCTGATCGGTTCGCCGTTTTTGATCTCTATCGGCAGGAGAGCGGGGGGGTGATCGCGGATAGGGACCGTCATATCCTTCATGTGCTTGCCCCGCATCTACGCCGGGCCATAACGATCAGTGACTTGATCGACATGAAAAATCTGGAAAACGCGGCGTTCGGCGAAACTTTGGACAATGTCGCCGCGGGGGTCGTCATCGTCGGGCCCACCGGTCGCATTCTGCACACCAACGAGCCGGCTCGGGCTATGCTGGCGTCACGGTTGCCGATCATTTCGCAGGCAGGTAAAATCGGCGCTCGACATCCGGACGCAACCATCGAGTTGCTCCGCGCGATCGAACTATCTCACGGCAACGAGATAGGCATCGGCCGCAAGGGCATAGGCGTGCCGCTTGTCCATGACGGCAGTACGGTGGCGACGGCGCATGTACTGCCGCTTGCGAGAGGCGCGCGCACCCGGCTCGTTGCCGAGGCCACGGCCGCCGTCTTCATCGTTGCGACCGATGCGCCATCGCGAGCCGAGATGGGAACCGTCGCGCGGATGTTCAGGTTGACTCCTGCCGAAACGCGCATGCTCGAACATCTATCCGCCGGCGAAAGCCTGCCCAACGCGGCAGACAGCCTCGGCATCAGCATCACCACTGCAAAAACCCATCGCTCGCGCATATTCGCGAAGATGGGAGTCGCACGTCACGCCGAACTTATGGCCGTGGTACAGCGCCTCGTCCCTCCCAGCCAAAGGCACCGATCAGAGCCGGACGACAGGGTCCGGCATGGGCCAGGTCATCCCTTCGGACGCCGACGATAACGATCTCTGTAGGATTCGCCGGGGACAGCCTCTGACGGAGGCGTGTCGCACGATGAAGAGAGAGCCAAGCGCACGGTTAGCATACCTCCAACCGCGCTTGCAGAACAGCACAGGAGACCAAGGCAGCCTAGATGGCGAAGTCCGGGGAATGCCGGTGGCCCGGCAGACAGGTCGCCAGTTTATGTTATGGAGAGCTAATATAAAGGGCAACTTTCGTCGGGTCGCACATGTTGTTCGCAGTTTTTCAAAAGCATCGCCGAGTATCACGTCGTGTCATCCTTTTGGATGACGACGGAAGCCGTAAACCTCGCCTACGAGACCAAGCGTTGCCGACGAGGGCGACATTTGAGGCTCGTTGCCTGTCAGGCAGGGTTCCACATGCGGGAGGCGCGATCGATGACTACTCACTTCAGAATGTTCGGAAATAAGCGGCGAGGCGATATCTGAAGCGGCAGTCGGGACCATCTATTACCATGAAAAATCTGTGTGATCTTGGGACTCCGTCAGCGTGGTTCGTAGTTGCCACGAAAGCGCGGAAAGAAGCTGTCGCGGCGCTCAACCTGGATAATCAGGGGTTCAGCGTGTTCCTTCCGAGGATGCGGCGGACCGTATGTCACGCTCGCAAAACATCCGTTCGTACGATCCCGTTGTTTCCAGGCTACCTGTTTCTGAGGCACGCCGAAGGGGCTCGATGGCGGTCTGTTAACGGAACATACGGCGCCGTCAAAATCCTCACGAACGGCGAAGCACCCGCGATGGTGGAGCGAGGCTTCATCGATGCACTCAAGGCTAGGGCTGGAGCTGGCGATGTAATCGATCTCGACGCCGGCCTTCAGCCCGGAGATCGCGTTGAATTGGTTGGCGGGCCGTTTGCCAGGCAGATAGGCGCTCTCGCTGACCTCGACGACAAAGGCCGGGTGACCGTGCTTTTGGAATTTCTAGGTGGGCGCGTACCTGTGCGGACGACGACACTAAACTTGTTGCCGGCGTAGGCAAAGCAGAAGGAAGGCTGCGCTTCCTGCGCGGCCGCTCGGTCTAATGGCCGGCCGTTTCAGCGCACCCGGAGTGCGGTAGCGTGGAGCGCCGAAGTGTGCCCGGGTCGCCCCTGATACGATGCAAATCTCTTCGCGTTGCCGAGTGGCTCCGCTCCAATGGCAGCGCGAGTGCTGGAAGGGGGTATGAACGATCCATTGCGGATCTGCCGTACCGTCCATGGGATGGTTCCGATAGGTCCCCAGCCCTTTCAATAAGGCCGTCACCACCTCCCTGGGGTGCTGATAAAGTAAAATGTAAGTTTCACCCGCCTCGTTATACAATTGTCACAGGGCAACTGCAGTCCTTTGCAAGCTTTGTCAGGAATCCATAGCAGAACGATAGGCATAATACATGTCTTTGTATCTGTTTTATCTGCTATCCTGTCAAATCCAGGCCCGCGAGTTCGGGACTAACTTCCAGGGTCCACCCGGAAGTGCGGTAGCCGTGATTTGGCTACGTTAGATGGGCCACGAATGGTCGAAGAGTCGGAGCGGAAAATTGAATCTGGATGACAAAAAAATTGCGGTTATCGGACTCGGATACGTCGGGCTTCCACTCGCCGTCGCCTTCGGCGCAAGGCGAGATGTTGTAGGCTTCGACATAAACGAGGCGAGGGTTGCCGCCTTGCGGCGCGGCGAAGATTCCACGCTCGAGACTGACCATGCTGAGATGTGCGCTGCCACAGGCTTGTTTTTCACCTCCGACAGGGCTGAACTCAAATCCTGCGGCATCTTCATCGTCACCGTGCCCACACCGATAGACAAGGCCAACCGCCCCGATCTGGGCCCCTTGGTCGCGGCATCGAAGACAGTGGGCGAAGCCATTTCGCCGGGCGCTGTCGTTATCTTTGAATCGACAGTCTATCCGGGCTGTACAGAGGAGATCTGCGCTCCGCTAATCGAGAAAGCCTCAGGCTTATGTTTCAACAAAGATTTCTTTTTGGGATACAGTCCTGAACGCGTCAATCCAGGTGACCGCGAGCACCGCCTGCAGACAATCGTGAAGGTGACCAGTGGCTCGACGCCGGAAGCAGCCAATGCAATAGACGCGCTATACGCTTCGATTGTGTCCGCCGGGACGCATCTGGTCGGCAGGATCGCGGTTGCGGAAGCCGCCAAGGTCATTGAAAACACGCAGCGCGATCTCAACATCGCCCTAATGAATGAGCTTTCGCTGATCTTTGACAGACTGGGAATCGACACATCCGAGGTGTTGGCTGCTGCAGGCACCAAATGGAATTTCCTGCGCTTCACGCCCGGGTTAGTTGGGGGCCATTGCATAGGCGTCGACCCCTACTATCTCACTCACAAGGCGCAAGAACTTGGCTACCATCCGGAGGTCATACTGGCTGGCCGCCGCATCAATGATGGCATGGGTCAGCATGCGGCTGACCAGGCAGCGCGCCTGATGATGCGTAAGGGCATTTCGGTCGTCGGCAGCAGGATTTTGATTATGGGCGCGGCGTTCAAGGAAAACTGCCCGGATCTGCGAAATTCCAAAGTCGCGGATATCGTTAGCCGCCTCCGGGAATACAATGCCGCCATAGATATCTGGGACCCTTGGGTTTCGCCTGCGGAATGCGCGCATGAACTCGGCCTTTCCAGCACTAGAAGCCTTCCTGAGGGCGGCTATGACGGTATCGTCGTCGCGGTCGGGCACAGAGAATTCAAGACGCTTGGCGTTGCCGGGCTGAAGGCGCTGTGCAGGGATCCCGGAGTCATTTACGATATAAAGGGCATCTTCCCTAGGGAACATACGGATGGGCGTTTCTGATGAAGGTTCTGGTCACCGGCGCGGCCGGCTTCATCGGCTATCATGTCGCGAAGCGACTGCTAACGCGCGGCGATGAGGTCATTGGTTTCGATAGTGTCAACGCCTATTACGATCCAGCGATCAAGGAAGGGCGCCTGAGCCTCCTCCAGGAATTCAACAAGACAACCAATTGCGGCTTCCATTTCATCCGCGCCAACCTGGCTGATCGCGCCGCCGTCGGGTCGTGCTTTGCCGACCACGCCTTCGACCGGGTGATCCACCTCGCCGCTCAGGCCGGGGTGCGCTACAGCCTGGAAAATCCGCGCGCCTATGTCGAAAGCAACATCGTCGCTTTCACCAACATGCTGGAGGCCTGCCGCAATGCCGGCATG
>NZ_JBSKBO010000017.1:0-66829 GCF_053714255.1 Mesorhizobium sp. 43Arga | reverse complement strand
CGATGCGCTGAACGCGACCCGCGCGGCCGTGGAAGAAGGCATCGTTGCCGGCGGTGGCGTGGCCCTGCTGCGCGCTTCGGCCAACATCAAGGCTGCCGGCGCCAATGCCGATCAGGCCGCCGGCATCAACATCGTGCGTCGTGCGCTGCAGGCTCCGGCCCGCCAGATCGCGGCCAACGCCGGTGCGGAAGCTTCGATCGTTGCCGGCAAGATCCTCGACAGCGCAAGTGCGACCTTCGGTTACAACGCCCAGACCGGCGAATATGGCGACATGATCGCCATGGGTATCGTCGATCCGGTCAAGGTCGTGCGCGCGGCCCTACAGGACGCGGCCTCGGTCGCCGGCCTGCTCGTCACCACCGAAGCCATGATCGCCGAAGCTCCGAAGAAGGACTCGGCTGGCGGCATGCCGGCTGGCATGCCTGGCGGCGGAATGGGCGGCATGGGCGGCATGGGTTTCTGACGGCGCAATTTGACCATCTCGGAAGGGCGGCAGGGATGCCGCCCTTTTCCTTATGCGTTTTGTCGATGGGACCAACCGCCATAGTTATGGCAGCTCCGTCGAGGGAGCCCTTAGACCTTCGCTGATGCAAACAATTTTTTGTGCGTTGCAATATATTGCTCGATGGGTATGGTCCGGCTGTCGGCCATCTACTCCTCCCAGATGCGATGCCGGCTTTGAAATGCAGCGCACCTCCTCCCGCGCTGTTTTTGATATTGGCCCGCTGCTATTTCCTCCCGGCAGCGGGCCTTTTGCTTCACTCGATGGCCCGCGTGCTGGCTCTAAGCGATGCGGATGCGCTGGACTTCCAGCCCTTTCTTGCCCTGCCCGCATTCGACAAGCACCTTTTGCCCCTCCACCAGCCCGCTGAGGCCAGAGCTCACCAACGCCATGGCAAAGCGCGCGGTGAAATCGGCGGCCGGGCGGCAATGCCAGCCTGATGGCCGCTGCAGACCAAGTCGGTACTTATGCGCCCTCGAGGACGGAGAAGCCCTCGAACTGCGGGTGACCGTGGTAGAAGACTTTAGTCGTGTCGAGATTCCTGTGGGCGGCGAGGAAGTTCTTCGATTTGGTCCAGGCGACGAAATCGTCGTGGGTTGCCCACACTGTGTGCGAGGCAAAGAGCGTGTAACCTTCGGTCTCGTTCACCGGGCCACGCAGCAAATGGAATTCTCGGAATCCCTTCATCCTGACAAGGCTGAAATCGCGGTTTTTCCAGACGGCCTGGAAATCGGCTTCCGAGCTGTTCTGGACCTTGAAGCGGTTCATGGCGATGTACATGGCGGTTCCTTCATCCGGTTGGCGTCGTAGCTTGTCCTGTTCAAAATGGGCCGGCTTTGCTCCAGCGAAGCAGTCCTGAATCCCAGAGTCACGAGTCATGACGTTGGGGATCACGTGGCGTGAACCCTCCTAGCGAAAAGATCCGTCCCTAATCGCGCTCGCGCACTGCAGCGTCCCATGGCCGCTCTCTTTCAATGCCCATTACGCTTTCGGCCTGCTCGCGGTCGTCGAAATCCGGACGACCCTGTCCGAACCGGTTGATTTGCATGCGAAGCAACCCGCATCAGCTATTCCCGTCCTAGGATGTTTGCCCGCTGTCGTGTTCCCTCGCCTGGATCTTTGGTTTGATCGACGCGAACACTCCGCTCAGACGTGGCAAGCCGTGACACCCGGGGTGGAATACCAGCGCGTCGGTGTATCAGGTGTCGAAGATAGACGGACGTTACCGGACCCGGCTGGACCGAAAGATCTGGTCCTCTCTTTTGCTCCGAGCACCATATGCGATGGCACGACGATTGCATGGCGCACCGCGAGGCGCGCGCGAATGTCTCGAGCGCCCAGGCCAAACAGGTGGGTGAATCCTGGCCGCCGGAGAAGAGAACCGGCGCAGTCTCGGAGGCTTGTAGCATCGTCTTACCCTTCATATTCGGCCCAGCATTGCGGCGTTTCCCAAACTGTTACCGACGCAATTTGCGGCAGGATGGGTTTTAGTCGGTCCCAGATCCAGATCGCGATATTTTCGGCCGTCGGATTTGTCAGACCCTCGATCTTGTTTAGGCAGTGATGGTCAAGGCGCTGCAAAAGAGGGGCGAAAGCAGCCTCGACATCGAAGAAGTCCACGACAAAACCCGTGTCCGGATCAACTGACCCTGCGAGACGAAGATCGACACGATACGAGTGCCCATGCATTCGACGGCAGCGATGGGATTCGCGTACTCGGGGAAGGCGGTGAGCTGCCTCAAAGGTGAAAGCTCGTGTGATTTTCATGGGATTCCTACGAGCTTGCGGGTTTGAAGGGTGAGCTGCCTCAAAGTCGAAAATTTCAGAGAATTTCATGGGATTCCCCAGAGTTTGTGGGTTTGAAGGGTGAGCTGCCAGAGTGGGTTAGCAAGGCAATAGCCGACCGCGGCCGCGGTATTCGCGTCGTGTTCAGGTCCATCCATCGGTTGGAGCAGCAGGTGGTCGAATGCCAGACCTCCGAAGCACTCTGGCTCGGCATTAGGCTGCGGATAAATAAGTTCGTCTCCGGCCCTGACCACGAGTGGAGCACCGGCCTTCGGACTGACACACAGCCAGTCGATGCCAGCCGGGGGATGGATGGTGCCGTTGGTCTCCGCAGCAATTTCAAAACCTCCGGCGTGTAGTGCCCCTATCAGCTCTTCATCAACCTGCAGAAGGGGCTCCCCTCCGGTTAGAACGACAAGGCGCTCCCTTCCCCCAGACCCGCGCCAAGCCCGTTCAACGGCAGATGCAAGCCCCTGTGCGGTCGCAAAGCGCCCGCCAGCAACGCACTTCGTACCAACGAAATCGGTATCGCGGAATCTGCAGACTGCCGTAGCCCGGTCGGCTTCACGGCACGACCAAAGGTTACCTACCGCGAAGCGACAAAATACGGCGGCCCGCCCCGCATTACGCCCCTCACCTTGTAGCGTGTAGAAGATCTCCTTAACGGCGTGTGACATGGCTAAGCCAGCTTCGATTGAGCGAGTGGCGCTCCTCCCACGCCATGGCGCGAGAATTGACGTATGTAGGAAGGCACGTTCTGGACAGCGCGCCCGCTTCGATGCCCATTCCCGAAGGCCAACTCACCCTGGACACGAAGCTATCGTCAGAGGGCGGCAGCCGAGCGGAGGCTTCCGCTCTTGGTAGCCTGTCATCATATGAAGCATTATCCTTCTGATCCGACCCTCCGGTTCCTGCTGCTCAAGGGCGGCACACGGGCTGATCCCGTATGTGTGATGCCGAGATGCTGCCTACGGCATCGGCGTCTGCAGGACAGTGCGGCGATCGATCGACTGCAGCAGCGCCGCGACGGTCGCCGCCAGCAAGGCGAGCACTGCGCCGACCAGCGGCAAATTGGCGTAGGAAACGCCGGCGGACAAAGCCACGCCCCCGATCCAGGCGCCGCCGGCATTGCCGACATTGAAGGCGCCCTGATTTAGTGTCGCTGCAAGATTCGGTCCCTCGAAGGCGGCCTCTACGACACGGATCTGCAGCGGCGGCACGACAACGAAGATCAGCAGCCCCCAGAGGAAGACGATGCCGATGGCCACACTGGCGATGGCGCCGAACTGCATGAAGCCGACGAACAGCAGGGCCATCAGCAGCAGCGTGCCGATCACCGTCGGCATCAGTTTCCAGTCGGCCAGCCTGCCGCCGATGATGTTGCCGATGGTCATGCCGGCGCCGAACAGCAAAAGCACCCAGGTGACCGCTGCGGTCGACAGGACCGAGACGTCGGTGAGGTAGGGTTTGATATAGGTGAAGACGGCGAACAGGCTGGCCGAGGCCAGGGCCGCGATCAGCATCGCCAGCCACACCTGCAGCTTGCCCAGCACCCGCAACTCGCCGCGCAGGCCACCGCCGCTGGGTTCAGTGACGTCGGACGGCACCAGCCAGGCGATCGCCGCGACCGAGATCAGGCCGATGCCGACCACGGCCAGGAAGGTAGCGCGCCAGCCGAAGGCTTCGCCAAGTGCCGTGCCGGCGGGAACGCCGAGGATGTTGGCCAGCGTCAGGCCGGCAAACATCAGCGCGATGGCGCTGGCCCGCTTGTTGCGCGGCACGAGGCTTGCCGCGACGACCGAGCCGATGCCGAAGAAGGCGCCATGGCCGAAGGCGGTGAATACACGCGCGGCCATCAGCAGCCAGTAATTGGGGGCGATGGCGCAGAATAGGTTGCCGACGACGAACAGGGCTACAAGTCCCACCAGCACCGGCTTGCGCGGCAGATGCGCGGTGGCCATGGCGACGATTGGCGCGCCGAAGACCACGCCCAGCGCATAGCCGGTGACCAGCAGGCCAGCCGAAGGGATGGGCACGCCGAGATCGGCGGCGACTTCCGGCAGCAGGCCCATGATGACGAATTCGGTGGTGCCGATGCAGAAGGACGCAATGGCAAGCGCAAGGATCGGCAAAGGCATGGGGCGTCCAGACTCGCTCAGGGACATTCGTGGACAGCCACGCATGCATCGTTCCAAACGAGAGGTCGTGCTGAAACAAGACGATGGGGTCGATCCAGCGACGTCGCATATCCGACATCGTCGGACATCGGACCGAATGCCGCGCGGGTCAGTACCGTGCCGATGCCGACTAGGGCCGCTGGTGCCGTTGTCGTACCGACCGCGCGGCAAAGCATTTGATCAAATCGCGCAAGAAAGGCGAGGCTGCAGGCAGCGTGGTCGAGTGGCACGGCGGAATTTCACCGCCGTCCTCTCCTAGTACCGGGCTGAGCCTCTCAGCTACCACGGCTCCCGGTATTCGGCTGTTGGGCATGCAGAAGCGGCCGGTGCGCGAAGAGCCCTCGCTTCGTCCTGATGATACGGGCGAGCCACGCGCGCGGCTTTCGGCTTTTGCTTGAAGCGCTTGAACTTGCGGCGGGCCCATTTTCTCAGATGGAAGTCGATCCGGCGCAGACTGTCGTATCCGCCGATTTGTAGGGATTGATCCGCCGGGCGAGATCGTCAAGGGCTGTGTCGGTCCGGTTCTGGAGATCCCATTGCCGAACTTCCCGGCCATCGCTTTTAGCGCCCCTGGGGGCGCCGCTGGCAAGAACGCCATGCGGTAAACCGCGGCCGGAACGAGTAGACGAGTTAAGTCGAACTGGACCGTGGGATAGCGCCCGCTGCGGTTGGTTTCTGCTCAGTAGACGATTTTTGTCTTCTGCGGGTGAAGCGCCAACCCACACGCCGCGAACCGCTCCGCTAAAGCGGCGCGAGGCTTCGGCCTAGGATTGGGTTCGGCAGTGGCAGATCACGTCTTCGGACGATCTGTCGAGCTGCGGGCTGGTATGGGCCGATTCAGACACGTTTTTCAACAATCTTTCGGTGAGTGCTTGACCCAGATCAAGGCTTGTCCGTTTACGGCATGCTCTCGTCATCCGGATTCAAGGAGAATGATATGGCGGCGGAGACCTTTCCGGTGGTTGGACTTTACATTGACAGTGATGAGCGCTTCGCAATCTCGTCGTTAAGCATACAAGCCGTGGCTGTTCCTGGTCGAAACCGGGCGGCCAGCCGCTACCGCAGTGCCGTTTAGCCGAGCCGAAAACCTGAAGCGTCAAACATGAGATGACGGCCGGTGATCAACGGGATCATGAGCGCAGCTCCAGCTTCGTTCTGATCTTGCAGCGGCTTGCCCGCGACGTAGGGATGTTGTTTCAGCGTTGTCTTCCAGATTGTTAGAAAATCCACGCCCTTGCCCAGCGCTGCGTTGCACTCGCGGACAAGCTTCGAGACGGTGTCGGCCATGTATCACCTACCTAATGTCGTTTTTTACAAGAATCGTGTGGGCGCGCGGGGCGGGCATTGACCTGGATCAACTTCGCAGAATTTCTTGTTCTCGAGACGCAAAATGCCGAACCGAGCCTCCGAACACGGTAGGGCAACTTTGCTGGTTTCACATGTTTCCCCTGGCCTGCACGCGGGCGGCGTTAGCGCAAGATGACCAGCTTTGACATCATTGTCGTCGGGGCCGGCCCGGTTGGACTGGCGTTTGCCGCGTCGCTTGCCGCAAGTGACCTCAAGGTCGCGTTGATCGAACGCCGGTCGATGGCAGATCTGGCGCAGCCCGCCTTCGACGGACGCGAGATTGCACTCACTCACGCTTCAGTTAAGATTCTACGAGAGCTGGGCGCATGGGATGGCATTCCCCATTCGGAGAAATCGCCCCTCCTTGGTGCGCGGGTACTCAACGGATCGAATCCCTTCGCCCTGAGCTTCGATCCGCCTGCGGGAAGCGCGAAGCCGCTGGGGATTCTCGTCCCCAACCATCGGATTCGCAGTGCCCTTTTCAGCGTTGTCGGCGAACGGGAGCATGCACGAGTGTTCTCTGACTGCAACGTCGTCGCCGCCCAAATCAAACCCGGCCACGCAACGGTGACCTTCTCAGACGGTCGACAGCTCCACGCCCAGCTCCTCGTGGCGGCGGATTCACGCCTGTCTGTCCTGCGCGATCTGCTGGGCATCGCCGCCGACGTCAATCGGCTCGGCTGCTCGATGCTGATCTGCCGTGTGCGTCATGAACTGCACCACCACAGCCTCGCGACGGAATGGTTCGATGATAAGCAGACGATCGCGATGCTGCCGCTTGCGACTGGCGTTTCGTCACTGCTTGTGACACTTCCCGCAAACGAGGTTTCCCGGCTTGTCCTAATGAACGATGCTGCTTTTCTCGCAGAGATGACCCAGCGCTGCGGCGGGCGGATGGGTAAGATGTCGCTGGCCAGCAGCCGCCACGCCTACTCACTTGTCACGACTTGGGCAGACAGATTCTGGATGCCGCGCGCCGCGCTCATCGGGGATGCGGCCGTCGGAATGCATCCAGTCATAGCGCATGGCTTCAACATCGGCCTCGGTGGTCAGGATCGGCTTGCAAAGGGAATTTTGACGACTTGGCGCAAAGGAACCGACATCGCCGATCCAACCTTGCTTCGCCGTTATGAAGCCCGGCTAAGGCTGAGCGCTGCGCCGCTTTACCACGCGACCAACATGCTGGTTAAGCTTTATACAGACGATCGCCCGCTGGCGCAGGTCGCAAGGCATGCCGGCCTTCGGCTCGGTCAAAATCTGCCATTTGTCCGACGCGGAATTTCTGCCGTGTTGAGGCGCTAGCTTCGGTCTTAGAGGGTCGGGCCGGCTGACTGCCGACCTCCTCAAGCGACGAATTCGACTTTGATTTTGCACAACGACAAGTCCCTTGCGCGTTCAATTTAGCTGCAACGCTCACCCTCTGGCCCAGACGTGCCCACCACTCAGCTGGCCCCGGAATACCTGCCTGTTCCCGCTTGCTGGATTCGATGCCACGTGCGGTTGCTAATTGGCCGGCAACCACGGCCTTCTCATACTCGCCGGTCACAAAGATATTCTGGGCGTAGCCTTGTGGAAGCGGCTGATGGATGATGGGCCAAGACCGACCAGGGTTTCGCAGTTGTCGTCGCTGTAGCCTTGGAAATTGCGGCGTAGGCTGCCCGTGCGCACCGCGATGGCGAGCAAATCGTCCGGCCTGGCAAAAATGATCAAGCCCTATCGCCTCATAGCCGGCTCGCACGATGATCCCGGCGGCAAGCTGCGACTTCGCCAGCCGTTCGGCGGAATCGGGCGGCCAGGCCTTGTCAATCATCGTTTGATGCTTCTTGAACTACGGCACATGCGCATAGCCGAATAGCGCAATCTTATCTGGCTCCAGCGTCAAGGCGTGCGTGATCGTCGCGGCGACGCGTTCAAGCGTCTGGTGCGGCAGCCCGCATTGATGGCCTTCTGCACCTTAGGATGGAAATCCTGTACGCCCAGACTAGCTCTCGTCATGCCGATCGCGGCGAGCGCATTCAGATGGGCTTCGTCGATGTCGCGGGGTTCCATCTCGACGCTGATGCTCGCATCGGCGCAAAGATCGAACCGGTCCCGTAAGGCCTTTCCGAGCGCAAGCATGTCGTAGAGGCTTCAGGATGGTCGGGGAGCGCCGCCGAAATGGACAGCACGCACGCGGCCGCTACCCTTTATGAGACGCCCGACCGTTTCGATCTTCCAATGCAGAGCGCGCAGGAAGGTTGCCACGGGCGCATAATGCCGCGTGTGCTTGGCGTGGCAGGCGCAAAACCAGCACAGCGCGTGTCACAATAACGAACGTGGAGATCGAGCGTCAACGCATCGTCGCCTTTGATGGCATTGATCGACCTCGAAGCAGACCGGCATCGACACCAGAATGAAAATGTGGCGCGGTCGGATAGCTCGGTAACGCCGCACGGCGTCGCGCAGCATGGTGGTCAGTCCGGGATGCGTGCCGTGGGTTGCTGTTTCATGCATGAGGGCAACTTGCCCTCTGCAAACCGCGGCCTTGATTTCGATCAACGGTGCCGAGGCAGGACAAACTGACGCAACACCTCACGTGGCAGCGGTGCTATCTTGCCGCCACCATTCTCCGTACGGGCCGTGTGATGACCATCCGACAAGACGTTCAAAGCGATGTCCTTCCTGTGCTTTGCCAGTCCTGCGATGCGCGGTACCACGGGCTGTGCGGCGCCCTCGAGCCCAATCAGTTGGTCGACTTGGCCAAGGCCTCGTCCAGACACAGAGTCCCACCCGGAACCGAGCTGGTCGGAGACGCCGAACCGATCGAAACCTATTCGAACCTGCTTTCGGGCGTTGTGAAGCTGACCAAGGGTCTGGCGGACGGACGCCAGCAGATCGTCGCGCTTCAATTCGCGCCCGATTTTCTTGGCCGGCCGTTCAAGTCGGAAAGCGAGATCAACGCGGAGACCGCGACCGAAGTCTCGCTGTGCTCGTTCCCGAAGGCTGCTATCGATCGGATGATGAGAGAGGCACCGGATCTAGAACACCGCCTGCTCAAGCAGACACTGATGGAATTGGATGAGGCTCGCGAGTGGATGGTGACTCTGGGCCGTAAGACGGCGGCTGAGAAGGTAGCGAGTTTTCTCTTCCTGATCGCGAGGAATATCGACCCGGCAACGGACACCAGCAAGGAATCGGCAACTTTCGATCTGCCGCTTACCCGTGCCGATATTGCCGACTTTCTCGGGTTGACGATCGAGACCATCAGCCGTCAGCTGACAAAGCTTCGTGCCGATGGCGTGATCCAGATCATAAACAATCGTCATGTCGTGGTCGATAGCGTGAGCCGGCTGCAACGCTGTTCGGGCACTTGGGCGTGTTGACGCTTAGCCTAGGTCTCCGGTCGGTTCGTTCGATCCTGCGGTGCGACAAGCGGCAAGACGTGCTCGCGCTCGAATGCGATGTGTCGCCGTGACGCACAAAAAAGGCCCGTAACATGAAACCGAGGGCCTCAGGGGTGGCGGCGCGACCGCCATGCCCGATTGTCAGCAGGGTATCGGTTAAATCCTGTGCCGCGCACTCGTCCTCGATGTGCTCGGCACCCAAGCGTAGCGAAGCCATCGGGTTGCCATCAGTTGCGTCTCTCGCAAACGCAGGAAAGAGATGCACTTGCTCACGGGCATGGCTCATGCGCAGCAGTGGCACCAACTCGTTTGCCCTCAGCAGGCACCTCGACCGATTCACCGAGGGCAATCCGTCGGCTATCGCCTCCAGCTCGTCGTAGATCCGCAACTTGCGATCGTGCAAGAGACAGACATCACCGCTGGCTGCCATGAAGAAAGCCTTCGACAAACGACCAGGCTTTGCATTTTACGACGACTGAAGATTTGCAGCTGGCCATCTGCCGTCTCCGCGTGAATTCAAGACGCAGAATTGTGCGACTGGCGGTCATCGCCCTTGACATGGATCAAGGCGCCAACACGCCGTTTGCGGAATTAGTTGGGAGCGGACCTGCGTCCGCATCAAATCCGGCGTCAGGACATGTTATGAGATTTGGCACAGAGATCGTCATTTTGAGCTTGTGCGCATTCGCCGCTCTGGCGGCTGCCGGATTCGGCGTGGACGGACCTTTCCGGCAACATATGTTGGTGTTGTTCTTGGTGCTTGCCGGTTTCACGGCCATTCTGCTGCGCAACATCGAATTCAAACCGGCAGCGCCGACTGATCGATCGGCCTATATGGATGGGCCGATCCGTTATGGAGCCATCGCCACAGTGTTCTGGGGTGTGGTCGGGATGTTTGTCGGGGTGGTCATTGCTCTGCAACTGGCCTATCCGGACCTCAATATCCAGCCATGGTTCAATTTCGGTCGGCTGCGGCCGCTGCACACGTCGGCGGTCGTCTTCGCCTTTGGCGGTAACGCGCTGCTGTGCACGTCACTGTACGTTGTCCAACGCACCTGCCGTGCCCGGCTGTTCGGCGGCAATCTCGCCTGGTTCGTCTTCTGGGGCTATCAGCTCTTCATCGTCATGGCGGCGACCGGTTACCTGTTGGGCATTACCGAGAGCCGCGAATATGCCGAACCCGAATGGTATGTCGACATCTGGCTGACCATCGTCTGGGTCGCCTACCTCGTCCTGTTCCTCGGAACGATCCTGAAGCGCAAGGAACCGCATATCTACGTCGCCAACTGGTTCTATCTCTCCTTCATCGTGACCATAGCCATGCTGCACGTGATCAACAACCTGTCGATGCCGGCCTCCTTCCTCGGCTCCAAGAGCTACTCGGCCTTTTCCGGTGTCCAGGACGCCCTGACGCAATGGTGGTACGGCCACAACGCCGTCGGCTTCTTCCTCACGGCCGGCTTTCTCGGCATGATGTATTATTTCGTGCCCAAGCAGGCCAACCGGCCGGTCTATTCCTACCGGTTGTCAATCATCCACTTCTGGGCGTTGATCTTCCTCTACATCTGGGCCGGGCCGCATCACCTGCATTACACCGCCCTGCCTGACTGGGCGCAGACGCTTGGAATGGCGTTCTCGATCATGCTGTGGATGCCCTCCTGGGGCGGCATGATCAACGGCCTAATGACCTTGTCAGGAGCTTGGGACAAGATCCGCACCGACCCGATCATTCGCATGATGGTTGCCGCGATCGCCTTTTACGGGATGTCGACATTCGAAGGTCCGGTCATGTCCATCAGGACGGTCAATTCGCTGTCACACTACACGGACTGGACCATCGGCCATGTTCACTCGGGCGCGCTCGGCTGGGTCGGCATGATCTCGTTCGGCGCGCTGTACTACATGGTGCCGAAACTGTGGAACCGCGAACGTCTCTATTCGCTGCGCCTCGTCACCTGGCACTTCTGGCTGGCGACACTTGGCATCGTGGTCTACGCGGCGGCGATGTGGGTCTCCGGGGTCATGCAGGGGTTGATGTGGCGCGAATACGACGAGCAGGGGTTCCTGGTCTACTCCTTCGCCGAGACCGTGGCCGCCATGCATCCGTACTATATCATGCGCGCCGCGGGCGGCGCGATGTATCTCGCCGGCATGCTGATCATGGCCTGGAACATCACCATGACCATTCTTGGCCGGCAGCGCGACGAACAGCCATTGCCGGGTTCCGGGACCGCTTTCCAGCCTGCCGAATAAGGAGCCAGACATGGGCTTGATGGACAAACACGCGATCATCGAGAAGAACGCCACGCTTCTTCTCATCGGATCGCTGCTGGTGGTGACCATCGGCGGCATCGTCGAGATCGCGCCACTCTTTTACCTCGACAACACGATCGAGAAGGTCGAAGGCATGCGGCCTTACTCGCCGCTGGAGCTCGTCGGCCGTAATATTTACGTGCGCGAAGGTTGTTACCTCTGCCACAGCCAGATGATCAGGCCGTTCCGCGACGAGGTCGAACGGTATGGGCATTACAGCCTGGCGGCAGAGTCGATGTACGACCATCCGTTTCAGTGGGGCTCGAAACGCACCGGTCCGGACCTGGCGCGCGTCGGCGATCGATATTCCAACGAGTGGCACACGCAGCACCTGACGAACCCACAGTCGGTCGTGCCTGAATCGATCATGCCGAGCTACGGGTTCCTCAAGGACACACAAATCGCCGTGAAAGACTTCTCAAGGCATCTCGTCGCGAACGCTCGCGTCGGCGTCCCCTACACGCCAGACATGATCGCCAATGCCAACGCCGACCTGAAAGCACAAGCAGACCCGGCCGCGGATACGACGGCCCTCGAGAAGCGCTATCCCAAGGCCAAGGTCGGTGATTTCGACGGCAATCCAGGGCAGGTCACGGAGATGGACGCGCTGGTCGCCTATCTGCAGATGCTCGGCACGCTGGTCGATTTCAAGACCTACGACGAATCCGCAGGCTACCGCTGAGGGGGGACGCATGGGCTATAATTTGATGCGGGAGTTCGCCGACAGCTGGGGCCTGCTTGGCATGGCGCTGTTCTTCGTCGGCTGCATTGCCTTTGCCCTGCGCCCGGGCGGCAGGACGCGGGCCGATCAAGGTGCCCAGATTCCTTTCAAGGATGACTGATCATGAGCCGCGAGCATATCGACGAAGTCTCTGGCATCTCAACGACCGGTCACGAATGGGATGGCATCAGGGAGCTTAACAACCCGTTGCCGCGGTGGTGGGTTATAACCTTCTACGTGACCATCGCCTGGGCGCTGGCTTACACCGTTGCCTTCCCCGCATGGCCCATGCTGTCTTCAGCGACGAGGGGCGTGCTCGGTTACTCCAGCCGCAACGACGTCAAAAATGAGCTAGCGGCGGCGGAAGTCGCCAAAAGCAAGTATGTCGCCGCCATTCAGCAGAAGACCGTATCCGAAATCGCTGCCGACGATGCGCTGCGCGAATTTGCTGTCGCAGCCGGCGGCGCGACGTTCAAGGTCAATTGCGTGCAGTGTCATGGCTCTGGCGCCCAAGGTTCCAAGGGCTTTCCAAATCTCAACGACGACGACTGGCTGTGGGGCGGCAAGGCCGAGGAGGTTCAGCAGACCATTACCCACGGCATCCGCTTCTCTCCTGACCTGGATACTCGCCAGTCGGAAATGCCGGCCTTCGCAGACGTGCTTCAACCCGAGCAGATCAGCCAGGTCAGCGCGTATGTTGCTAGCCTTTCAGGGCCGGTGCGCGACAAGACCCTGATCCAGTCCGGCGCCAACGTGTTCGCGGACAATTGCGCTGCCTGTCATGGGGAAAACGCAAAGGGAAACCGGGAGCTTGGGGCACCCGACCTGACTGACGCGATCTGGCTTTATGGCTCGGGGGAAAGCGCAATCGCCGCGCAGGTCCGCGCACCCAAGCAGGGTGTGATGCCAGCATGGGGAGCGCGCTTGGGGGAGACAAAAGTGAAGGAGCTTGCGGTTTATGTGCATTCGCTTGGCGGTGGGGAATAGGAGAAGCGGCCTATTCGCCCCCACCACCGTCAAGCGACGAGGCCCGGCTTTAGCCGGGCCTCGACCTACCTTTCGGCTCATGGGATTGACTTGCATCAAGGCGGCGCGGCCGCCCCTGCGGCAAAGCTTGCTCGACGGGAAGCTGCAGACTGCTGGACTGGAGGCGCGGTGCTGGACCAAAGGCAGATCGAACGGCGCGCAGCCGAGGCTGTGAACTCCGCCAACGTTCGGCAACCGCTTTATGCAGCGCGCAAGAAGATTTTCCCGCAGCATGTTTCGGGTCGTTTCCGCCAGTTCAAATGGCTGGTCATGGTGATCACATTGGCCGTCTATTCTCTGACGCCATGGCTGCGATGGGATAGAGGCCCCTTTGCGCCGCCCCAAGCCGTCCTGCTCGATCTCGCGAACCGGCGCTTCTATTTCTTCTTCGTCGAAATCTGGCCGCAGGAATTTTATTACGTTGCGGGCCTTTTGATAATGGCCGGCATAGGCCTCTTCATGGTCACGTCCACGGTCGGGCGGGCCTGGTGCGGCTACACCTGTCCGCAGACGGTCTGGGTCGACCTGTTCCTCTTCGTTGAGCGCGCGATCGAAGGCGAGCGCAATGCCCGGATAAGACTTGAGGCCGGTCCCTGGAGCACGCGAAAATTGCTTCTGCGTGCGATCAAACATGCCGTGTGGCTGGTCATCGCTCTTGCCACGGGCGGGGCCTGGATCTTCTACTTTGCCGATGCGCCGAAGCTGCTCGGCGAAGTCGCCACCGGCACGGCTGCACCCGTCGCCTATGTCACCATCGCCATTCTGACCGGAACCACATACATGTTTGCCGGACTGATGCGCGAGCAGGTCTGCACCTATATGTGTCCCTGGCCACGCATCCAGGCCGCCATGCTCGACGAAAATTCGCTGACGGTGACGTATAACGACTGGCGCGGCGAGCCCCGTTCAAGGCACGCCAAGAAAGCCTTGGCCTCAGGACAGCCTGTCGGCGATTGCGTCGATTGCAAGTCCTGCACGGCGGTCTGCCCGATGGGCATCGATATCCGCAATGGCCAGCAGATGGAGTGTATCACCTGCGCGCTCTGCATCGACGCCTGCGATCGCGTCATGGACAAGCTCGGCCGTGCGCGCGGGTTGATCTCCTATGCAACGCTGGCGGACTACAATGCCAACTTGGCACTTGCGACTGCCGGCGGCACGGGTGCCGTGAACCCGGCGCTGATCAGGAAGTCGAGCACCACCTTCCTCGAGGGTGTCGCGCACTTCCATCTGCGCAATATCTTTCGGTTGCGCACCTTCCTCTACCTCGGGGCGTGGTTGGCGATCGGATTGGTGCTCATCTCAGTGCTGCTGACGCGTGAGCGGCTGGAGTTGAATGTCCTTCACGACCGCAATCCGCAATTTGTAACGCTTTCGGACGGCTCGATCCGAAACGGCTACATCGTCAAGCTGCTCAACATGATCCCCCAGCCGAGAACGATCGTGCTCGACCTGGACGGGCTCGCCGGTGCGGATATGAGTATCGTCGGCGTCGACCTGCCAGCCGGCCGCTCGTTCGCCGTACCAATGGAGCCGGACCGGCTCACAATGCTCAAGGTTTTCGTCCACCAACCGGCGGACCAAATCAACAAACCGGTGCAACGCTTCAAGTTTCGGATTCACGACGAGGCAAGCGCTGAATCAGCCGAGTACACCGCCAGCTTCAACGCGCCGGAGATTGCCAGATGAAAGCCAACAAGCAAAGTAGACGCGAATTCACTGGCAAGCATATGCTCCTGACGGTTTTCGGTTTCTTTGGCATCGTGATCGGCGTCAACCTGACCATGGCAACGCTCGCCAGTACGAGTTGGACCGGCCTTGTGGTGGAGAACACATATGTGGCCAGCCAGCAGTTCAACGAAAAGGCCAGGGAAGGACGGGCACAAGCGGCCCTTGGCTGGGAAGGCAGGTTGACCATTGTCTCCGGCGAGGTTCGCTACAGCGTTGCCGACGCTAAGGGCACGATGGTTCCGCTGCACGGCGTGCGGGTCCTGTTTCGGCACCCGGCCTACGAGGCGCAGGACAGAGCTGTGACACTTGCCGCGGCTTCTGGTGGCTCGGCAGGGAACACCCAGGAATTTGCTGCCCGTGATGCACCAAAGGACGGCGTCTGGATCGTCGAGATCGACGCCGATGCGGGCCTTGCTTCGCCATTTCGCGATGTTCGTCGCATCATGATCTCCAAGGGAGCCCTGCAATGAGCTGCTGCGCGCCGGGGGCCGAGATGGCATTGGGCGTCGTCGACACGGCGTCAGCCCTGCCGTCGAGCGAGGAGATCAAACTGGCCAGCCGCAGTCTGGGTGGCGACACTCACCAGACCGATCTGTCGTTGCCGACGGTTCACTGCGCGGCCTGCATACAAGCCATCGAGACGGCGCTGGCGAAGCTGGAGCACATCGAGAGCGCTCGCGTGAATCTATCCACCAAACGCGTGTCAGTGCGCTGGCGTGGCGACCAGGTGCCACCGATTTTCGCCACGCTCGGACGGCTTGGCTATCAGGCGCATCTGTTCGATCCAGAGGCCGGCAACAAGGACAAGGCGTTGTCGCAACTGATCCGGGCCGTTGCCGTTTCCGGCTTTGCCGCAGGCAACATCATGCTGCTGTCGGTCTCCGTCTGGTCTGGTGCCGAAGGGGCCACTCGCGACCTCTTCCACTGGGTTTCGGCGCTGATTGCCATCCCTGCCCTCGCCTTCGCCGGCGGCATCTATTTCCGTTCGGCGTGGAATGCGCTTCGCCATGGGCGGATGAACATGGACGTTCCGATCGCCGTCGGGATGTCACTCGCCTATGCCATGAGCCTCTACGAGACGATCACCCATGGTGAGCATGCCTATTTCGATGCGTCGGTGTCGCTGCTCTTTTTCCTGTTGATCGGCCGCACGCTGGACCACGTGATGCGAGAGCGGGCACGCACCGCCGTGAGTAGCCTTTCGCGGCTCGCCGCACGCGGTGCCATGGTGCAGCGCGGCAGCGGGATTCGCGAATACCTGCCGCTCGGGAAGATCGAGCCGGGCATGGACCTGGTGATTGGCGCTGGAGAGCGCGTGCCCGTCGATGGCGATGTCCTCAACGGCAGCTCGGATCTCGATTTCTCGCTCGTTTCCGGTGAAAGCACGCCTCGTGCCGTTGGCCCCGGAGCGCATATACATGCCGGCACGCTCAACCTCACTGGTCCGCTCACAATGCGAGTGACGGCGACCGCAAAGGAGTCGTTCCTGGCGGAAATGGTTCGGCTGATGGAAGCCGCCGAGGGTGGCCGTTCGCAGTACCGCAGGATTGCCGACCGCGTCTCCGCCCTCTACGCGCCGATGGTGCATCTGGCCGCACTCGTGACCTTCATTGGTTGGATCATTGCCTCGGGCGACTGGCATCTGGCAGGGACGATCGCAATCGCGGTTCTCATCATTACATGTCCGTGCGCACTCGGCCTCGCCGTCCCGATCGTGCAGGTGGTCGCGGCGCGACGCTTGTTCGATGCCGGCGTCATGGTCAAGGATGGTTCGGCCATGGAACGGCTGGCGGCGATCGACACAGCCGTGTTCGACAAGACCGGAACACTCACCTTTGGACGGCCGCGGCTTGTCAACGCGCCATCCATCGATCCGGCCATATTGGCAATCGCAGCCGACATGGCTACGCATTCTCGCCATCCGTACTCAACGGCGATCGCCGTCTTTTCAGGTTCTTCCAATCAGCCGAGGCTTTCTTCGATCACCGAGCACCCTGGCTTCGGCATCGAGGCCACCAGGCAGGCGAACACTTGGCGCCTGGGCCGACGGGGATGGGCCGAAGGGAAAGCTAGGGCCGGTGGGGACTGTAAGTCTGGCAGCTACAGCGGGACGGTGCTTTCGAGGAACGGTGTGACAGTGGCCTCGTTTGACTTCGAGGACGCCACGCGCGCCGACGCCGGGACCGCGGTAAAGGAATTGAAGGATGCTGGCGTATCCATCCAAATGCTGTCCGGGGATACCTCCAAAGCTTGCGGTGAGGTGGCCAAGTCCTTGAGCATCGGCAACTTCGTGCCGTCGCTTCTTCCTACCGGCAAGGTCGAGCGCATCGTGGCACTGACCAGGGCGGGCCACAAGGTCTTGATGGTAGGCGACGGCCTTAACGATACACCGGCTCTGAGGGCTGCGCACGTCTCGATGGCTCCCGCCACCGCGGCCGACATCGGTCGCAATGCCGCCGATTTCGTTTTCCTGCGCGAGGGCCTTCTGGCGGTGCCTTTGGCATTGGATATTTCACGAAAGGCGGGTCGGCTGATCCGCCAGAACGTAGCCATTGCAATCGTCTACAACATCTTTGCCGTCCCGCTCGCCATATCTGGGTACGTGACGCCGCTCGTCGCGGCGATCGCGATGTCCACCTCATCACTGATCGTTGTCGCAAACGCCATGCGGCTTCACGCCTTCACGAAGCGTGCGGGGCTTGGGAATGTTGCGCCTGAAAAGCCCGCACGCTCTGACATGCTGGTCCAGTCCCGGTGACGATCCTTGTCTATCTCATCCCGGTTGCGCTCTTCCTCGGCGCGCTTGGATTGGCCGGTTTCCTATGGGCACTGCGTAGCGGCCAATACGACGATCTCGACGGTGCGGCAGAGCGCATCCTGATCGACCGGGACGACAACGGTTTTGACTGAACGCGCGACCATCTGGAAATGAATTCCAGCCGCGGATCGGCGCGAGCGTAGCGCAAGAGCTCTCTTGCCGAACTGGGAATTGGAATTCACCTGTCGGCCAGGCACTTGAGCTGGATTGCGGCTAATATCTGCAAACCTCAGCCGTTGCGAAACATATAGCCGTAAGCATTTCCGGCGCCCCGCCCAGATGGACGTAGAGGACATTCGAACCTTCTGGAAAGAGGCCTTTCCGGATATCAATGATGATGCGGCTCAAGAGAATGTTGCCGACTCGGTCGTAGACGTCATCCTCATGCGGCACCCAGATCTCCTGTACCAGGAGGCATTTCATGCCGATCTTGGCGGCGACCGCTGCGACCATGCGTGTGTGGTTGCACTGCACGCCGCCGTGGTGACAAGCGTGT
Organism: Mesorhizobium sp. 43Arga; assembly: GCF_053714255.1. Lineage (NCBI taxonomy): Bacteria > Pseudomonadati > Pseudomonadota > Alphaproteobacteria > Hyphomicrobiales > Phyllobacteriaceae > Mesorhizobium > Mesorhizobium sp. 43Arga. Next base: position 48,530 of record NZ_JBSKBO010000017.1, on the reverse strand, counting down.
CGGCATTTGACGCGATCGCGTCAGGGACGATGTATTCGAGTTTGCGGAGCTTGTTTCCGCCGAATGCGAGACCGGAGTTGCCGTCGTCGCGTTTGGCGTAGATGCCCACCTTTCCCCCCAGATGTTGGCCGGACGGTCGAGCTTCTCGATGGGGGGGGTCGGGCCAAAGGTGAGCGGGTGGCGTTCGAACTTTTCTAGCATGTTCTCTCCGGCGGGGGGTTCCTTGCCGCCGTCCAAATGCTTGGCCTGTTGTGCAGTGCTGCCAGGACTGGCAGATCGCCAGAAGAGAAAGAGCACGCTTGCGAAATAGCCGGCCTGGAGAAAGAGCGCACAAGTGAGCGTCTTGACGACTGCCGATCCGACGGATTGCGAAGCGAGATAGACAGCTACAGCATTGATGGGCAGGACCACCGCCATGATGTGGCAAAACATTCTGAGGGGCACCGACGTTCTCCTGTTTGTCAGGCAGATCAAGCTGCGGCGTTGTCGGCCGCAAGATGGGTCTGGCAGTTCTTCGGACAGACGCGAGCGCAGGCTCCGCAGCCGATGCAGCGGCCGGCATGGTCGACGACCATGATCATGCGATTGAGCTCGCCCTCGAAGTCGTCCTCGTCATCGCAAACGCCCAGGATTTCACCCGCGTCATCGACGCCGTAAAGATGCATGACCTCGCGCGAGCAGACCTTAAAGCAGCGGCCGCAGCCGATGCAGGTCTTGCCATCGATAAAGGTCAGATAGTCTGGCATCCATCTGGAGCCGTCGCGGGTAACGAACGGGCTGGTCATCGTAAATTCTCCCAGGCTGCGAGTTCTCTCCTTGCAGCGTCCAACTCGGCAAAAACGTCGAACGTTTTCTCCGCGGTCTTTATCTTGCGCCAGCCGACCGGGAGGTCCTCGGCAAGGTCGTGCAAGTCCATCTTCGCGGTTCCCGCGCGCGATTGGAGCTTGCGGACTTTCTTTTGCAGTTCCTCAAGGTCCGACATCCCTTCCTCCGAATCGGTTGCACGGCGCGACCTCCAGCCGAACCGTTTCGGCCAGGCTCGATTGCTTCGTGCGACAAAAGCCTCGATCTTCAGCGCGCCACAAACAGCGGCAATAGCGGCTTCTCAACTATCCATCTGGTCACACCGCCGAAGACCCGCTCACGCAACCGGCGGTGACCATAGGGGCCCATCACGACCATGTCGGCGGACGTGTCGATCGCGTGCTGCGTCAGGGCTGTGGGCAGCGACTGGACGGGCCTGGGCAGCCGGTCGATAGCCACCCGGATACCGTGCCGGGCGAAGTAGCCGGCGATGTCGGTTCCCCGCCCGGGGCGGTTTGCGTCCCCGGTTGCTTGCGGATCGAGCAATATGACACGAACATCCTCTGCATCGGACAGCAGAGGCAACGCTTCCCGAACGGCACGCGAGGTCTCGACTCGCGAATCCCAACCAACCAGCATGCGCCGCGGCCTAAGAGAAGCCTTGGCGCCACGCGGCACCAGAAGCACCGGCTTTCCCGATTGGAACAGGCTACCGTCAATAGCAAGAGGCCCGAGATCGTCGTCATCGAGAAGCGAGGGTCCGATGACTGTCAGGTCCGCAAGGAGGGCCCGCCGCCGCACCAGGTCACCGACATTGGCCTTGTCGCAATAGTCGGTGTCCACGTCACAGCGAGCCCACATGGTTTCCAGCAGCGAATGGATTTCCTTGGACCGTTTTTCCAGTCTGACGATATTCTGTGAAAGGGTATCGATTTCGCGAATTCCTCTTTCCAGTCTGGCCACGTCCGGTGTGTGCTCAGGCCAGACGCCCGCGCCGTTCGGCCGACGCTTGGAAAATTTTATGACCAGTACGGACAGACATGCGCCAACCTCGGCACAAAGGTCGGCGGCGGTTCTGACGTCCCGATCGGAGTGTTCAACTTCCGTGACACACAACACGGTTCTAAAAGCCATTTGAGTGATCTCTCCTAGTATTCTTGTACTTGTATTCGAAGCTGCACCATTTACTTTCAGCAGTAGAGACTTGGACGATGGCAGCGCATTCGTTCCATTGTCTGCCGCCCTGTTCATCGAGAGCGTAGCCGGCCAGTTCGTGGCCCGTTTGGGCTGACGCAGGTGCCAGACCTGCCGTGCCCTTGAATTCCCTCCCAGGGTCCGGCGCGCCGGCGGCTCCCGAAGTTCTTCTGCACTCCTCAAGGTTCTGGACATGATTCCTCGAATGCGTTGGGTCATGCCCGGGCCGCTTCGGGATAGATTTCGATGGCAAAGATCGCATCGTCGACCAGTTTCGTACCGGCCTCGGCAAGCAGTCGGAACGTCTCGAAGCCGAACCGGTGAACGTCGCGAAGCGTCTTCGACAGAACCACCAATCGCCCGGCCGTGAGAAGCACGCGCCCAAAGCCCTCATGGCTAATTTTCATCATGGGCGATGCCATCAGGCCGGCGCGCTCCTCGATTGCAAGCCCGACAGCGGCGTAGTAAATATCGAGTCTCCACAGCACGTCCGGATCAGGATCGCCGATGATTGGGATTTCACGACGCTTTTCCTTGGTGACAATGAAGTCGGCCAGCAGCTCTGGGTCCGGTTTGCCTTCCCATGAACCGTAAGAGTCCTGCGCGCGAACCAGCCGCACGAGGCACCTGACGAAAGGCGTGGCAAGCGCCGCCTCGTCCTCATTGACAGCAGGGATGACCGCCGCATCAGCCATTGCGTATCTCCTCGTTTCAATCTTCGTCGTCTTCGAAGAACGGCTTCTTTCGGGGAACGCCGGCGTCCGCTAACACCTTGCGGAGCCACGGCGGAGGAGCCTTCCTGAGCATCTCCTGGGTTCGCGACAGGACGCCAGCGATGGGTTCAGGGCGCTGCACTTTGATCGGATGGATTTTTGCTGCAACGAGCCTGGCTGCGGAAGGCCCGCCGATCGCCAGACAAAACAGGAGATGGCAGCCTTTCAATGCCGACACTTTTGGGGCGATGCGGTCATTGCCCTCGGTTCGATGCGTTCCGCTTTCGTCGGAAACGTCATCGAACGCCACTGCTTCCACGAAATTCCATTCGGCAGGCGTTACGTCGTAGACGGCAAAGCGCTTGGCCGATCCGAAATGGGCGTTGAGGTCCTTCAAGTCTTGCGTGGCGATCGCCACGCGTAATGCGCCGGCTTGCCTTTCTGGCGGCAATGCGTGGACCTCGTCAGTGACGAGCGAGAGGCGACGAAGCGAGGTCATTTGGCATTTCTCGGTTGCGGAATGGATCAAGGGTCTCAGGGCTCGGCGCATGCTGGTTGGCCTGGAAGATGTTGGCGACCTCGAAGATGAGGTCGCGCGTCCCCTGGTAGAGGATTGTGGACTTGTGCTGGCTGCCGAGGCGATCGAAGATGGGGAAGCCGACGCGCATGAGCGGAATGCCAAGGCGCTGTGCCGCCTGGCGCCCGTGGGAATGGGTCACAAGAAGGTCAGTGCCGGCAGCAAGAGTTTCCAGATCTCCAAGATCGCCGACCTGCACCAATTGCGTCGGAATTTTCTCAAGAATCTTTGACCTATCGGTCGTGGTCACTGCGACCGCGATTTCGGCGCCCATACCGATGAAAAAGGTCGCCAGCTGGTAGAGATGGTCCGGTTCGGCAGCGATCGCAATTTTTTTGCCGCCGAAATGGAAATGTCCGTCGAGCAAGGCATCCTGCAATTGAGCCCGACGACGGCGTATCTTGGCCGGCACCGCCGCGCCCGAAATCGACGAGAGAAGCGAGACAAGCCGATCGACGGCCTTCAATCCGGTTAGGGAGTGAAACAGCATGTAAGGCACTCCCGTCAGCCGCCGCAGCGCGTCTGCAGAGCAGCGCATATGCTCGCCAATGGCAATGCAGTGCGCCGCCGTGCCAAGCCCGCGAATGTCCTCGACGCTGGTGCCGCCACAGGTGGTGGGAATCCAGCGGTCCGGCACCGTACCATCGAGCGAGCCGGAGACGTCCGGCAGGATCACCGGCTCGAGGCCGAAGCTTTCCACCATCTCGCGCAACTGCTCGATGTCGGCCACGTTGACGTTCCAGCCGGACAGGATGGCGATCTTCTTGGGCTTCCGCACCTGCTCGCCGGGCCGAGTCATGCCTTCGATCATCGCGGTAACGGCCTTGGCCCAGCCCTCTTCGATCGCGCCGTCGAAATCCGGCGTGTTGGCCAGCATGATCTGCGTACCCGTGAGCTCTTGCGCACGCTCGAGCTTGATGCTGGCAATGTGGCCTGCGAAATCTTCGCCACGGGTTTCAGTCAGCGCCGTGGTGCAGACCCCAATCAGCTTTGGATTGGTGCGGGTCTTGAGGTTAAGGATCGCCTCTTCGAGATGCTCGGCGCCGCCGAGGATTGTCGCCAATTCATCCATCGCCGTTGTTTGCAGGGGCACCGCTTCCTTGAAATGCCGCACGAAGAGCACCAAAGCGAAGCTGGTGCAGCCTTGACTGCCGTGGAACAGCGGAACTGCACCATCGACTCCGAGAAAGGCGAACGCGGCACCCAGCGGCTGTGACGACTTCAGCGGATTGACCGCGGCCGATTTGGTCTGGGCAAGAATGCTGGCCATCGGTTTCCTCAACCCTGGCCGACGGCCTTGGCCGTGGTGTCAGCAAATTTCTGGGCTGCGCGCCCCGTCGAACTGGCGCTGGTTGTGCTTGTGAGGTCATCCTCCACGGCAGGATGGCTATCCCACGGGGTCGGCTCGCGCACCTGGGACCAGATCGGGTTGTGAATGGCGAGGTCGATCTGGCGTATGAGCTCAACCATGCCGTCGTAGGCCGCATAGGGGTGGTAACGCTCCTGGTTGATGTCGAGCCAGGGTGTCCTTGCCTTCAGCGCGACGAATTGCGTGCGCCCGCCCGACAGCATGATGTCGACCTTGCCCTGTGCGAGCAGGGCGTAAAGCTCGCGCGGTGCCATGGACTCGAAGATCTGGTTCTCTTCCTTTAGCGTCTGTCTGATGCGCTCCTGGTCTTCAACGGTCGATTTCTTGACCGACGTTCCGACGATCTCGATGCCGATCTCCATCAGCGCATTGACGAGCGACCAGGACTTGACGCCGCCGGTATTGAGCAGCACGCGCTTGCCTTCAAGCCTTGGGCGGTAGGCGGCGAGCTTCTTCCAGGCAAGCGCCTCCTCCTGGGCAATCAGCGCCTCGGTGCGATCGACAAGTTCCGGGTCGGCCCCCTTCCTGACGAGCAGATCAGCGATGTTGCGAAGTGCTTGCGAGGTGGCGGTGATGCCGTAGAAGGAACCCTCGAAGAACGGGATATCCCAGCGCTCCTCCATCTTGCGGGCGAGACTGATGAGAGCGGTCGAGCACACTATCATCGCTGCCCGGGCGCGGTGCGCGCAGGCGATATCGAGATAACGTGCGTCGCCCGGAATGCAGGCGCGCACGCGGATGCCGAGTCGATCAAGGAGTGGCTTTACCTGCCAGAACTCCCCGGAGAGATTGAACTCGCCCAGGACGTTGATATCGCAAGAGCCGGCATCATCGGGTTCTGCGGTGCCGATGACGTGGTCGAGCAACGCCTCGCCGGCGAGTTTGTTGCCGAGATTTTTAGAGCCGACGAAGCCCGGCGCATTGATCGGCACCACGGGCAAGCCGAACTTTGCCGCTGCATGCTTGCAGACGGCATCGATGTCATCGCCGATCAGCGCGGTCACGCAGGTGGAGTAGACGAAGATCGCCCCCGGCGCATAAGCTTGGCTGATCTCGCGAATGGCCTTGAAAAGCTTGCGATCCCCCTGCCCCATCACGACGTCGAGTTCGGTGAGATCGGTCGTGAAGCTTGTGCGCCACAAGGCCGACCCGGATGACGTCGCGCCCCGGTTGTCCCAGGAGTTGCCCTCGCAGGCGAGCGGCGCGTGGATCAGATGCGCCACGTCAGTGATGGGCTGCAATGCAATCTTGGCACCGTCGAAGGCGCAGCCTCCGGCTGCAGCTCCCGGCGTCAGCGGCTTGGAGCAACCCACTTTGCGCGTTTTGGCATCCTTGCCCTGGTTCTTCTCGCAAGCGGGCTCGCTGAAGACGTCTCGCAGTTTGGCATTGGGCAAGAACATTGCGCCGGTCTCCAAAAGTCCGTCCGGACGGTGGCTGGCCGCTGCTTTAGCGGGTCAAGTCGAAGGAATAGTCCGTCACGCCCGTCTCAATCGTCTCTCGGTCGAGCTTGTCGAAGATCTTGTCGAGGATCGTCGTCAGCACGCGCAGTCCACCCTGATAGCCTATGAGCGGGAAACGGTGGTGATGATGACGGTCGAAGATCGGGAACATCAGTCGGATCAATGGCGTGCCCGTGTCACGCTCCAGATACTTGCCGTAAGAATTGCCGATCAGCAGGTCCACCGGCTCTGTAAAGAGCAGAGAGCGCATCGCCCATAGGTCCTTGCCCGCCCAGACCTGGGCCTCCTTGCCAAAGGAGGAGGTCGCGAGCAGCCTCTTCATCTCAGCTTCCCAGGCACTGGTGCCATTGGTAGCCAAGCAGTGGGTCGGCTCGCCGCCTGTCTCCATGACGAAGCGGGCCATAGCGTGAACGAAGTCCGGGTCACCATAGATGGCGTATTTCTTCCCGTGCAGCCACGACTGGCTGTCGGCCATCGCATCCACCAGGCGTCCACGTTCGAGGCGGATCGCCTCCGGGATTTCTTTGCCGGATATCTCCGACACCCTCATCAGAAGCTCGTCGGTGGCTTCGACCCCGATGGGATAGTGGAAGGAGGCCGTTGTCTGCCCGACTTCCTCGCAATATTCCAGCGTCTTGCGGGTGTTGTAATGTTGCAGCGACAGCGTTGTATCGGCGTTGAGTGCCGCTTTCACGTCCTCGATCTTGGTGCCGCCGTCATACATGCGAAATTCGCCGTCCGACGGGGTGTCATACTGATCCGAAGCGTCCTGGATAAAGGTGTAGGATACACCCATCAGATCCAGCAGACGCTTAAGCTCGCGATTGTTGCCGACGCAGAAGCCGTCGAAACCGGGGATGATGTTTACGCTGTTGGCGACTGCGGAGCGTTGCTTCCCCTTCCAGAAATTTTCCAATACACCCTTGACCATGACATCATAGCCATCGACATGGCTGCCGACGAAGGCTGGGGTGTGTGCGTAAGGCACTTCGAAGTCCTGCGGGACTGAGCCTTCCTGCCTGGCATTTTCGATGAACGAATGTAGATCGTCACCGATCACCTCTGCCATGCAGGTGGTGGAGACCGTGATCATCTTCGGCTCGTAGAGCTTGTAGGTGTTGGCGAGCCCGTCGATCATGTTCTTCAGGCCGCCAAACACCGCTGCGTCCTCGGTCATGGAGGACGAGACCACCGACGACGGCTCCTTGAAGTGGCGTGACAGGTGCGAACGGTAGTAGGCCACGCATCCCTGACTGCCGTGGACGAACGACATGGTGCGTTCGAAGCCCGCGGCGGCGAACACCGCGCCAAGTGGCTGGCAGGCCTTCGCCGGATTAACGACGAGCGCCTCGCGAGCGAGGTTCTTGTCGCGATATTCCCAGGTTTTGGTGAATTCGCGTTGGTCCGTAACGATGTGATCCGGATGCGGACATTCGAAATTCAGCTTCTTTGCGGCGAGCATCTGCCTGTATTCCGGCTCGCGGAACAGAGGAGCATGATCGAGAACTTTTTCGGCCGATTGCGGCATGATTACCTCTATTGATCTGGCGGCGCCATCCGGCGGCACAGGGACTTCAGGATGTTCGGGTCTCCCGCGAATCAAGGACCGCAGGCGCTCGAGGCCTCGCAGGCGATGCGAAGCAAGGTTCTCATTCGGCTGCGATGGCCGCCGACGGCGCGGGTCTGTTCTTCCAGGGCGCGTCGTAGAGGTCCCAGACCGGGTTGTTGATGGCCATGTCCATGTCGCGAGCGAAGATGGCGAAGCCGTCATATCCGTGATAGGGGCCGGAATAGTCCCAGGAGTGCATTTGACGGAATGGTATTCCCATCTTCTGGACCGGGTACTTTTCCTTGATGCCGGAGCCGACGAGATCAGGACGGATCCCCTCAATGAACTTCTCCAGTTCGTAACCAGTCACGTCGTCATAGATCAGCGTGCCCTCGTTCACGTAATGACCGGTGCGCTGATAGTCGTCGTTGTGTCCGAATTCGTAGCCTGTCCCGACGATCTCCATGCCAAGGTCTTGGTAGGCGGAGATCACGTGCCGAGGGCGCAGGCCACCAACGTATAGCATCACCGTCCTGCCCTCGAGGCGCGGCCAATACTTGTCGATGACCGCTTCCACCTGCGGGCGGTATTTGGCAATCACGTACTCGGTTTTTTCCTGGATCTCCGGGCCGAAATGCTTGGCGATGGTGCGCATCGAGGCTTCGATCTGGGAGGGTCCGAAGAAATTGTACTCCATCCAGGCGATGCCGTATTTTTCTTCCATGTGCCGGCAGATATAGTTCATCGATCGATAGCAATGGATGAGGTTGAGCTTGGCTTTCGGCGCGCGCTCGATTTCGGCGAGCGTAGCGTCACCCGACCAGTTGCCGACCACGCGCAGGCCCATCTCCTCGAGCAGGATACGTGATGCCCAGGCATCACCGCCAATATTGTAGTCGCCGATGACGTTGACATCGTAAGGGCCCGCCTCGAACTCATTTTCCTTCTTCTCAAAGACCCAGTCGCGGATTGCGTCATTGGCGATGTGGTGGCCGAGCGACTGCGAGACCCCGCGGAATCCCTCGCAGCGCACCGGCACGATGGTTTTTTCGTGCTGCTTGGCCTTCTTGCGCGAGACCGCTTCGATGTCGTCGCCGATCAACCCAATCGGGCATTCCGACTGGATGCTAATGCCGTTGTTCAGCGGGAAAAGCTCCTCGATCTCGTCGATGATCTTTTCCAGCTTCTTATCGCCGCCGAAGACGATATCCTTTTCCTGAAAGTCCGAGGTGAACTGCATCGTCACAAAACTGTCGATGCTCGTGGTGCCGACATAGTAGTTGCGGCGCTGCGACCAGGAATATTGGCCACACCCGACAGGCCCATGCGAGATGTGGACCATGTCCTTCACCGGCCCCCACACCACGCCTTTGGAACCCGCATAGGCGCAGCCCCGGATCGTCATCACACCGGGAATGGACTTGATGTTAGATTTGACGTCGCATTCGGAGAATGGCTCCGCCTCTCCGGCAACCTCGTGGCTGCTGGTAGCGACGCCCAAGTGTTTCTTGCGCCGCTTTGCCGTCTTGTCTGGATATCGCGATAGCACGTCCTCGATGAGCTTGGTGTGCAAGGCGCCGTCATTTTGGGAGTCAAGGCTCATAAAGCTGCCCTTTTTGATGTTCGTCGTCTGGCGCCTGGTAGACGCCGTTCGGTGAAGGCGCCGGGATACCCGGCGCCTTGGGCGGGACTATTGAGCGGCCGCAGGTGCGGCTTCCTTTGCCGCAAGCTCGGCAAGCATCTGCTCCTCCGTCTTCATGATGCCGAAATCGAGCAGCATGTCTTCGAGCTCTTCCATGGTGATGGGAGTCGGGACGGTGCCTTGGCCGCCATTGGCGTGGATTTTCTCGGCAAGGGCGCGGTATTCCCCGGCCTGCTTGGAGTCTGGCGCATATTGGATCACCGTCATCTTACGCAGTTCGGCGTGCTGGACGATGTTGTCGCGCGGTACGAAGTGGATGAGCTTGGAATTCAGCTTTTTCGAGAGAGCCTCGGCCAGATCGAGTTCGCGGTCGGTCTGGCGCTCGTTACAGATCAGCCCGCCGAGACGCACGCCGCCCGAATGGGCATATTTCAAAATACCCTTGGCGATGTTGTTGGCAGCATAGAGCGCCATCATCTCACCGGACATGACGATGTAAATTTCCTGAGCCTTATTCTCGCGGATAGGCATTGCGAAGCCGCCACACACAACGTCACCAAGCACGTCGTACGAGACGTAGTCCACGTCTTCGTAGGCGCCGTTCTCCTCAAGGAAATTGATGGAAGTGATGACGCCTCGGCCTGCGCAACCGACGCCCGGCTCGGGTCCGCCGGATTCGACACACTTGATGTCCTTGTAACCGATCTTCAGCACGTCTTGGAGTTCGAGGTCTTCGACGGATCCTTCCTGTGCGGCAAGGTGGAGCACAGTGTCTTGCGCCTTGGCGTTTAGGATAAGACGGGTAGAGTCGGCCTTAGGGTCGCAGCCCACTATGAGAATCCTCTGCCCGAGGTCGACAAGGGCAGCGAGCGTATTTTGGGAGGTGGTAGACTTCCCGATGCCCCCCTTTCCGTAGAATGCGATTTGACGCAAACGCGACATGTAGCTTTCCTTCCTTCGTTCCATATAGTGGGGCCAATACGCGAATGACCGGTCGGCAGATCACGTGCCGCTCCTAAGAACGGATCAAAACTCGTGCCAACCTGCGTGGTGCCGACCTGAAGAAAAATTGGCATTTGTTTTCAGCTGTCTATCCTCATGCAAGACGGCTGATATTGGCCAAACACCTATGTCGCGGATCCGACAAAGCCTACATAGGTGTCGATTGGTTATGTAGACAGTGACCCACAGCCACAGTTCCGCAATCGACAAACCCCTGACAATGGCCGCGTGGATGTTCACACCATCATTGTAAGAGATGACCATCTCTACCAAAAACCGCACATGGCCGGTGCGCGAGAGCCCGTCCGGGCTGGTTGAGTCGCTTGCCTCCACCAGCAGGATCATCGGCTGCTCAGGCGCTGGCATCGAACCTATCATCTCCTGTTGCCGCGGCCGTTACTGGAGCCGAGGGTCGTGACTTCGGACGCAGACGATTTCGCTCTCACACCCAGCAAGCCCATGGCACGTTCAGGCAGATGCAATCGTGGTTGTCCTTTATGGGATGATCATCTGCTTGGGTTGTGGCGTCATGGTTCTCATCGTCTCTCGGTGTCGTGGCCGTTGCCGAGTCCGATTGATCGACTCCGGACAGATCTCGCTGTCACAAGAAAGCCCAGCAAGCCAATCGCGGTTGCCGCTGAAAAATGGTCCTCTTCATTTCTGTCTCCGTTGATCAATTTGGGAACGGCAGATCGGGTCCATGCCACTCTGCCGGCTTTGAGCCGCAGGATGGGGCGAGCCTATTTGACGAACCTACGCACCGCTGCTGACGACATCCTGACGGAGCAGCCATCAGGGGCCAGGCGGACCGGAGCAGATGCTCTGACTGATCCCGGCCACCGACGGCAAGGTCTCATTCCGATGGAGAGAGCTAATCGTTCAGAACCGAGGATCGGGGGCGCACTTCCCCAGCCCTAGAAAGCAGCGGATTCTTTCGCCGAACCCAAGAACACCGGCCGGATCAACGGAGGCATCTTGGGCGTCGTCGCTTAATGCCGTGCATGTCCCGGGTGCCGGGTGGGCGTGGGCGCTGGAGCCAAGCGGTCGTTGACTTCCGACGCAAACGATGTCGCTGTGATAAACAGAGCGAGCAAGCCAACTGCAGTGGCCGGCAGCAGGAAGGACCTCTTCATTTTCTAACTCCTGGTCAAATTGGAGATCAAAGTCACCCTGCCTGCTTTGACTCACAGGCGGATCACCACGGCCTCGATAGAGATCGTTGCTGACGACACCCTGACGAACTGGGCCATCACGCCGAAGGTTGAAGCTGGGTTCCCATTCCCGCCCGTGAAATTGGGGCGCGCTTGGTCGAACCAAGAGCGACGTCGTTCAAAAGGAGTCTGTCGAGCCCAGCCCCACGCCAGCACAGACTAATTCAATTCAGGCCCTTGCGAATTTGAAACCCCGCAGCATCGCAACAGCGATATCCTGGCGTGGGCGGCATTCTTGGCCTCGCAAGCCGCCTTCGATGCTTTCGCGCAGCATCCGCATTGTCTCCAAGCCGCTATGGAATGCCGTGACAAAAAGATTGTGTCCCTCACGATAGGCCCGGCCCAAGCTGGGCGCGGTCCCGGCAGCAATCCAGATCGGGGGATCGGCTTCTGAAGGGTGCGTAACGAGATCGCTGTCGGCGGTATCTTCTCATACTGGCCATTGTGCTCGAAGATCTTTTGGTTGAGGCCCTTCAGAAGAATATCCAAATATTCAGAAAAATACAGCTGGCGTCTCATCGACATCGAGGCCGAAACGCTCGAACTCGAACTGCTGGTACCCCGAGCCGACTCCGAGCTCGAGGCGGCCGTTCGATACGACGTCGGCGAAGCCGATCTGGGAGAGGAGGCGCTGTGGCTGATGGAGCGGGAGAACGCACACGCCGGTGCCGAGCCGAATGGTGTTCGTCACACCGACTCAGTGCGCCACCATCATCAAGGGCGACGGAATCAGGCTGTAATTGTTGAAGTGGTGCTCGGCGAACCAGACGGTGTTGAATTGAACCTGCTCGGAAACCACCGCCTGTCTAATGGAGTTGCGGATCACACTGCTGGACGATTGATGATAGCCCCGTTGAGCGGCCAGCATGAATGTCGCGAATTCCATGATGGTTCCTTGTTTCACGGACGTTGGCTGAGCGGGGGATGCTTGAGATGTGCGTCGAGGCGTTGGCCGCGGTGTCGACGCTGTGTTGGTGGTCGTTCAGTCCACCACACTGCGGTAGGCCGCTTCCGGTCGGCGATCGTAACCCGGAAGAAAGGACTCGATACTGGTCTCGACAGTGGCATCCATGGTGGGCCCAATAGCAGCGTTGTTGACGAGTACGCCAATCTGCGCGAACTGTGCTTCGACCCGGCGGTAAAGCGCAAGGATGTCCTCCTCCTTCGAGACATCGTACTCGGGGCCGATATGCGGACGGCCGAGACCGCGGGCGAGTTTAAGCACCCCACTGCCGGGAAGGTCCACCGCAACGACGACATCTCCACCTGCAGCAAGGGTATTCGCCAGGACATGGCCGATCCCGCCTGCAGCGCCTGTAATGATCACGATGCGTCCTGCCAGCCGGTTCATGAGCCATCGCCGCCATCGGCGCCACCGATCTCGGCCCCTGCGACGCCAGGCGTCGGAAGGATCTCCGCCCAAGTGGGCCAGGTCCGCTCTGGGTCACGAATCTTCTCCGCAGCAAGGCGAGCTGACAGGCTTTCGCCGGAGAGGGGCTGGGACATCGCACCACAGTCACAGTCTTTTGCCTCGGCCGCGGCGCGTGGTGAGCGCGTAGACCGGGTCGACTGGATGCGGTGCTCCGATCGGCTGCCGGGGCCCGAACCGCTCTGGCTCGAAGCCCGCCGGCGGGATCTGCTCCTCCAGCCAATCGTAGACCACCGTCCGTTCGGCAATCCGCCATGCCCCTTCCCGCTTCTGAAATAGATCGCAATAGCGGCCGCAGCGGACAGCCTCACCGTGGAGGAGATCCTTCCCCCAGCCGACGAATATGTCGAGTCGGTCGTCGGACAGCCCGAGAAAGCGAAGAAAGATGTTGACCGCGAAAGGGAAGGCGAAATCCTTCATAACATCGCAGCTTGTGTCCGAGGCGGCGATCCTGTCGATGAGTACGGTCGCCCGCTCCCGGATAGCGGGTTCCAGCGCTCTTACCCGCTGGGGCGAAAACAGTGGTTGAGGAGTGAACGAAATTTGCCATGAGCCGGTGGGTCGAGTTCGAGTGGGATCATCGGCCAGTTTTCGCCGAGCGCGGAGGCGAAGATGCTGCGGTAGCTGGAAAAGGTTTCGGTGTCCTGCAGCACGCTACGCTGGTCTCTGGCGCGCGTGATGACCCAGGTACCCCGGCCATCGCGCGTGTTGTGTGGGGCGTAAAAGATCGGCGGCCCGGTATGGACGCAGGCCACGGCTGCGTGGGGATCCCCGTTGGCCGTGGGTGGCATCCCAGGCGACGTGAACAGGCTGAAGTCCCTTACCAGTTCGGGCGGGATATGACCTGGAACAGGATTGCTCGCAGCTTCGCTTTTCTTCATCTGACGCCTCCTTGGGGCCGTATGGGGTTCGGCCTCCCGCTCGAGCGCACCGTCACAAAAAGTGCGAAGGGATGAACCTCCCTCTCCCAGCAACCGCTGGCGGCGTAGCTCTGAAGGAAGCGGCTTTCATTCAGACCGATGTCGTTCCCGGATCCGCGCAAGGCCGCTTTCGTCTTCTTCGGAGCCAAAGCAGCTTTCGAAATCATTGCATTGGCGGCAACTGGGCGCGGTGCATATTGAAAAGCCATCAGCCTCGCAGAGCATACGGTACAGGTATTTCTTCCATTTCATGTTCTTGGTGTTGCCGGCTGCCAGTGTCGGGAAATGCGTGGCGAGCAAGCGGCTGAGTTCGGCCCGGTTGAAAAGGCCAAGATCCTGCCAGAGATGGTCATCGCGCATGGCGCGCCGAGCGATGATTTTGGCAAACTGGGCGCTCGCCGGGTCTTCCGGCCGGGCCTGCGCCAGCAGCAGGTCGCGGAGCAATTGTTCCTCCATCTCCGGCTCGACGTCGGTCGCCTCTTCCAAGGCGAAGGCACTGGAAGGGACATGCGGGAGACGGTCGGTCAGGACATCACGCAGTTCGGCGCGCGAAAGGCCGGTTGCCTGTGTCGCAGTCGCCTCGCCGGCATCGATCTCCTCGAGCGCTCTTGAGAGGACGCACGCAAGGACATGTTCATCGAACCTGACCGCCGGATCAATCGAAGGCCATTGAACGGCGCCAGGCGCGTATTGGTGTAGAAGCCGATCAGGCCGATAGGGCGTTCGAACTCCGCCAGTGAGGCCCGGTTTCCTAACAATGCCCTGAGACTGACCTGACATTTTGCTTCCCTGCTTCGTCCCTCGGTGGCGACGTCATCCGCGACTTGGAAAGCCTGCGTCCTACCGCTCGTGGTGACGGATTCAAACGGCGTGCCAACTGGGGCGCCAACGACACAACGGGAACCCTAGAAGGCATTTCTCGTGACCTTATTGGGAGCGCGGCAAGAAGCGGACGACACGAGCATAACCAATTCGACAAACCCGACACTGCGGTGTCCGTTTCAGCATCCTCAGGAATGGTGGACAGGATTCTGCGCAGCAGACGCGGAATTGCCCGAGCCATCCGACTGCCCTTGTCCGATGTCCGACATGCGACAAGGCATATTGGAACCGCCAGCTTGTTTCAGAAACGATTTCCCCCTTGGCACGGTAAATGCGTCGATATCCGCAAACGCTTCACGGACTAAGGAGATGAGCCTTGCTGCAAGCCCAATGGCAATGTGGATGCGGCCTGCATCCTGCGCATTTCGCTATGCCGCCGGCTGCGCGCGCTTTGCGCGCCACCGCCGTTATTGACCGTGAGGCAACACATTTCCGGTGCGTTCAGAGATCGGCGGACGTTTGCGGCGGTTTGAGAGTCCGCCGGACGATTCAATTGGAGCGTGGCGACCATGCCGGTCAAGAGGTTGTTGCTTTCGATGGATATCGCTGTGTCCGTCGCGACATCCATGTTGACGTGACGGAACCGGCACCTTTTGCGCGAGGACCAACCGTTCCTCATCGGTTTCCCCTCCAACGGCATGGCCGCCGAAGGCGTGCCAGAGCATCCAGGTCAACCACATTGCTGTTGTCGGATGCCGAAGAGCAGGAACCAGGGCTCCCCGGATTGGGAACGCCCATGGCCTTCATACTCATGCCCGGTTGGCGGTCGGCGTTGTGTCGTCCCAACACCGAAGTACCGCACCCGTTTCCCTTTTTTGAGGAGCAACCTTGATGATCGTGAAAAATAAGATTCCGTTGGTAACCTTTCGCACGCGTATTCGAGATGACTCTATTGGCGGGCCGAATCCATACCGTTGGGATGACAACACATCCGACGACTATTTCAGAGGCAAGCGCGTCATCCTTTTCTCGCTGCCTGGGGCCTTCACGCCGACTTGCTCGATTTACCAAGTGCCGGATTTTGAAGAGCTCTATGATGAGTTCGAGAAAGAGGGAGTTGAGGCGATCTACTGCGTCTCGGTCAATGACGTCTTCGTCATGAATGCGTGGGGCAAGGCCTTGGGGCTGAGGAAGGTTCAGCTCATTCCGGACGGCTCGGGCGAGTTTACGCGCAAGATGGGTATGCTGGTGGCCAAGGACAATGTCGGCTTCGGTATGCGCTCCTGGCGTTACGCTGCACTCATCAACGATGGTGTCGTGGAGCAATGGTTCGAGGAGGAAGGTTTCTCCGATAACTGCGAAACCGACCCCTATGGCGTCTCGTCACCGCAGAACATTCTTGGCATCCTGAGGGGCGTTAAAACCACGGCCGCTGTATGGCCTGGTGGAGTCAACGTCTCAGGACCAGTTGCGCACAGACCAGAGGCGTTGCGGTAATCATGAAGCCTTCAGCAAGTCTGCTTCAGAGCCAGAAGCAATCTCTGGTCCTCACACCTCAACTCATTGAGTCGATTCGCTTGCTGCAACTGGCGCACACGGAACTGCGTCAATTCGTAGAGCAGGAAGTCGAGAAGAACCCCTTTTTGGAGATGACCACAAACGACAGTGAGGCTGATGGCTCGCCGATTTTGGGGGAGGACCCGCTCAGCGGCGAACGCGAAACCGTTGTTGATAGGCCTCTCAGGGCGGAGTCTTCGGAGCGGCTAAGGCAACAGAAGTCAACGCGTGACACACCCGCTGTCGGGCTCGGGGAAAACCTTTCCGCGGAAACGTTTGTCGCCAATCCCGAAACACTGCACGAACATGTCGCCCGCCAGATCGCCCTCACCGCGTTCAACCCACAGGAGCGGATGATTGCCGGCGCGCTTGCCAGTCATCTGGACGACGCCGGCTATCTTCAGGTGGACCTTTTGGAGCTAGCGGAAATGCTAAACCTCCCGGTGGCTGTTGTGGAAAGGGTTCTAGCAACCTTGCAGCTTTTTGACCCACCGGGGATATTCGCGCGGGGCCTCGGCGAGTGCCTGGAAATACAGTTGCGCCAAAAAGACCGGTTCGATCCAGCCATGGCAACTCTGGTCGACAATCTGCAGATGGTTGCTGACCGTGACTTCAAGGCATTGAAGCGGCTCTGCGGGGTCGATGATGAGGACCTTCTAGACATGCGGCACGAACTGTGTGCGCTCGATCCCAAGCCTGGTCATCGATTCCAATCAGGGGGACTGGAATCCATTGTACCCGATGTGTGGGTCCAGCCATCCGCCGAAGGTGGATGGAATGTCGAACTTGATCCTGACACGTTGCCCAGGGTGCTGGTCAACCATAGCTATTTCGCCGAGGTGTCCGGGCTTACCGCCCAAAACCCGAAGGATCAGACATTCCTAAACGAATGCCTGGAGAACGCGAACTGGCTCGTCCGCAGCCTCGATCAGCGCGCCAGGACGATCCTCAAGGTGGCCGCTGAAATTGTCCACCAGCAGGATGCCTTTTTGAGACATGGCGTGGACTATCTGCGGCCCCTCAATCTTAAAACCGTCGCCGAAGCAATCAATATGCATGAGTCGACTGTCAGCCGGGTGACGTCGAACAAGTACATGCTCACGCCGCGTGGCGTGTTCGAAATGAAGTATTTCTTCACCGTCGCGATCGGCTCTTGCGAAGGCGGCGCCCCCCACTCCGCCGAAGCCGTTCGCCATCAGATCAAGGCGATGATCGCCGCGGAAGAAGCCGTGCTTTCCGATGAGGACATTGCCGTGCGGCTGAGGGAAAACGGCATCGACCTTGCTCGCCGCACCGTCATGAAATACCGGGAGGCAATGAACATCCCCTCCTCCGTGCAACGGCGCCGGGAGAAGCGTGGCTAGCCTTGATCAAATCTGCCCGCTCGTCAGCGGCGAAAGCTTCACCATCCACGTCGATGGCGTTCTTGATTGGTGAGAGGTGGCTGTGGCGTTTGTCCGGCCGAGGTCAGTCACCCGGCGTGCGTTCGCTCCCCCGCTGACCAGTTCCTGGCAATCCGCGTGACAGCTGCCCACGGCATCAAGTCTGTTCCCCCCTTTGCGCGGTGACACCGGGATGCTCCTCGGGAAGGGTGTCGAACGACGCATAATTGAGGTTGTACATTTTGAAGTAGTGTCCGCCCATGGCCATCAGCTGATCGTGGTTGCCGGTTTCGATCACCTCTCCGTTCTGCAGCACGATGATGTGGTCGACATTGCGGATCGTGGCAAGACGGTGGGCAATCACCAAGCCAGTGCGGCCTTCAAGAAGCTTTGTCAGAGCCTTCTGGATCAGCATTTCCGTGAAGCTGTCGATATTGGCGGTCGCCTCGTCGAGGACGAGGATCTTGGCATCGGCAACGAGAGCGCGTGCGAAACTGATGAGCTGGCGCTGACCGAGCGAGAGATTGCCGCCGCGCTCGCCCAGAGGGGTGTCGTAGCCGCCGGCCAGGTTCACAATGAAGTTATGGGCGCCGACAGCTTTGGCGGCTTCGATGACCTGGTCGCGCGTCGCGTCCGTCCTATGGTAGCGGATGTTGTCGAAGACCGTCCCCGTGAAGAGGAACGGCTCCTGCAGGACCATGGCGACCTGCCGTCCGAGCGAATCCTGGGTCAGGTCGCGCACATCATGTCCACCGACCAGCACTTGGCCGCGCTGCACATCATAGAAGCGGTGAACGAGCGCCATGACGCTCGATTTGCCCGAACCCGTTGGGCCGACCAGGGCGACCGTCTCGCCGGGGCTGATCTTCAAGGAAATGTTTTTCAGCACCGGATGTTCGGGATCGTAGCCGAAAGTGACATTCCTGAATTCGACCGAACCGTCCATCTGCGGCGAAAGCGCCTTGGCGTCCGGCTTGTCATGAATCTCGATGTCCAGGTCGAGCACCTCTGTCAACCGTTTGCCGGAGGCCATTGCGCGTTGCATGACAGAATACTGCAGCGTGAGCGACCGGATCGGGTCGAAGAAGCGCTGGATATAAAACAAGAATGCTATCGTCACGCCCACATCAATGCGGTCGTTCACGACCTTTGAACCGCCCACGACGATGGCGGCCATGGCAAGGCCTGTGAGGGTATCGACGATCGGTACCATGATCTGGGCGTATTTGGCCGCTGTCAGTTGGGTCTTGAGGTTGGCACGGGCCTTGTCGTCATATAGGACAAAATTGACCTGCTGGCGATCCATGGATTGGACGGCCCGCACGCCATGAATGGCCTCGGCCAGCGCGCCATTGGCGGCCGAATTGGTCTCAGTCGCTGCCATGAAGGCAGTGCGGGCGCCCGGCAGCCAGAAGATGCGGACCATGAAGAGGACTGGCAAGACCGAAAGCGTAAGCAGCGCCAACCATAGGTCCAGCCACAGCATAACGACGACGATGCCGGAAAGAAGTGCGATATCGCCCACCGAAAGCACTGATGTCTCGAGAAATTCTTGGATTGAACTGACATCGCCCTGGAGTCGCGACATCAGACGTCCGACCTCGGTCTGGTCCATAAAGGAAAGCGATACCTTCTGCAGATGGCCGAACATGGCGCGTCGAATGTCGAAGAGCACACCCTCGACAATCTTGCCGATCACGCTCTGTTGCATGTTGCTGGCAGCGTAATTGGCCAGAATCGCGAGAAAAAAGGCGCCAGCGGCCGCAAGCAGCGCAGAGCGATCGCGGCTTGTGGCGTGCTCGACCGCGTAGCGGATGATCAGCGGGATGAGAAGCTGCACGCCGGTGCAGATCAGGACTGCGACAACGGCGATAACAGCCTTGATCCGGTAAGGTTCAACGAATGCCCAGATCCGCCGGACAATGTTCTTGTCAAAAGCCTGTCCGAACACCTCATCTTCGATCCGATGCGAGCCGACGACAGCGCGCGGCGGACGCATGCCGTCGCGGATATCGTTGCGTTCGCTTTCACCTTCGACGATCTGGGACATCAGTTCGCGCCGTTGTCATCGCGTGGGCGCGTCTGGAGATTGTGAAGGGCCTGGTAGCGCCCTCCCTTGACCAGAAGCTCTTCGTGAGTGCCACGTTCGACGATCTCGCCATTTTCAACGAAAAGAATTTGATCGGCGTGCATGACGGAAGACAGCCGGTGGGAAATGATTATCGTCACGCGGTCTTTGGCGAAACGGCGCATGGCGGAGCGAATGCGCTGTTCGGTAGCGGCGTCGACCGCTGCGGTCGAGTCGTCAAAAACAATGACTGATGGACGCAACATTATCGCGCGGGCAATTGTGAGACGCTGGCGCTGGCCGCCCGAGAGGGAAACGCCACGTTCGCCCACGACTGTCTTGTAGCGAGCGGGCAGGCCCAGGATGTAATTGTGCAGCTGGGCGGATTGGCTTGCGCGTTCGATCCGCGGTTCGTTGGCCCAGGGGTCTCCATAAGCGATGTTGTTCTCGACCGTTGTGGTGAACAAGAACGGATCTTGCTGCACGACCGCGACCGCCCTGCGAAGCGAGGAAAGGGTAATGTTGCGGACATCTTGCCCATCAACTGTGATGGTGCCGCCGGTGACATCGTAAAAACGCGGGATCAAGTGAGCGATTGTCGACTTGCCCGAGCCGGGTGGACCGACGATAGCGACGGTCTCGCCTCTGCGGGCCTGAAAACTGATGTTCCGCAGGATCTGGCGGTTTTCGGCGCCAGGGTAGGCGAACGAGACATTCTCAAAACGCACAGTGCCCTCGCTAATCTCGAGGGGGCTAGCGAGGGGGGCATCCTTGATCGTGATGTCCAGGTCGAGGAAGCCGAACAGGCGCGAACCGCATGTCGAAGCGCGAGCGAAGGCGTTGACCATCAGCCCGATTTGGCGGACCGGCATTTGCAGGACGGTCATCAATGACAGGAACGTCATGAGCGTTCCGACGCTGATGTGATCGTCGATGACCTCGTTGCCGCCAATCCAGAGGACCAGCCCCATGGCAAAAAAGAAGGAGAAGGTCATCGCCGCAGTGTTGCGCGCTTGGATGTCCACGCGTTCTTGGGAAAGTGCGAGCGCACTCTTGGACGCTCGATCGAACTTCAGCATCTCGTACGCCTGCGCAGAAAAAGCGCGGACAACGCGAATGCCGCAGAGATTTTCCTCCATGACGCGGCTTAGAACCGCAAGCCGCCCTTGCAGTTCGAACCAGGTGGCGCGCAGCGTGAGCTGGCTGCGCGATGAGCGCCAAGCGACGAACGGAACAAAGCTCAGCGCCAGAATACCTAGCACCAGATCGGTGGAGAGCAGAATGTAGGCGCCAATGCCGATTAGCATGGCCAGTAGCACGGCGCGGACCAGTGCTGTGGAGAAATACCAGCACACGCCTTCGACATCGAGCATGCAGACTGTGATCAGATCGGCTGAATGCCCCCGGTCATGAAAGGAGAAGCTGAGGCGCTGGATCTTCTCATAGCAGGCGAGACGCAGCTCATAGGCGAAGTGATGCCCGACCGATTCGGCAAAGTAGTTCTGCGCCAATGTGAAAAGGCCACGTAGCACACTGAGTGCGAGCAGCAGGAGGCCCCATACCCAAAGCGCTCGTTCGAACGTACCGCCGATCCGGAGCTGATCAACAACCCCACCGAGCACTTCAGGAATGAGCAATTGGAGAATTGCAGCGATGAAAGTCGATCCAATCGCGAAGGCAACCTGCCGCCGGTGCCGCAAATTTATGCATGTGATACGTGTGAGCGTGCTCAGGCCCCGGCCCCAAACCGCCGCCGCCCCATGCGCGAGCGAATTCCTCGGACCGGTTGCCCCGCCATCAGCATGACTGTCCACGGGCACAACTTCTAGATCTGGTTGCTTCTGCTTTGGTGAGCTAGGGGGGCGGCGGACCGGAACAAGAACCTGCTGGAGGATGTTTACCCAAGGTTGGCGTTCCACTTTGTGTGTCCCCGGCCGTTGGTGTGGTGAGCAAGCAAACGGCTGAGCTCGGCCCGGCTAAAGACGCGAGTGCTTCGGCAGGTTGTTGCCCCCTCTGGGTGGAATGATCTTGCAACCGGCGGGTCGCCGGGCGGGCATGCGTCGCCATCCAAATCGGAATCGACACCTTCCAAGGCGAAGACTGAAATGAACAATGGAGGAAACTGCGGGGCAGGACGTCCCGCAGTCCGCTTGAGACCAGTTGGCTCCATCGTCGTCGCCTCGCCCCCGGCTATCCCGACGTCAACCAGTTCGCTGCCGGTCTCGGGGCGATTCCGAAACGTCGACGCAGAAGCTACGGTGTGCCGATGGAGTGGCCGGTGGCTCGCAGCTGACGATCAAGATATTTTGCTGAAGATCGA
Source organism: Mesorhizobium sp. 43Arga (assembly GCF_053714255.1). NCBI lineage: Bacteria > Pseudomonadati > Pseudomonadota > Alphaproteobacteria > Hyphomicrobiales > Phyllobacteriaceae > Mesorhizobium > Mesorhizobium sp. 43Arga. The sequence goes on along the minus strand of NZ_JBSKBO010000017.1, from coordinate 26,511 downwards.
CAATGGCGGCGAACGTGTTTTGGGAGGTGGCCAATATAAATGCCACGTGGCCCATTGAATGGGGATCTGAGGCAGACCTGACATGATGTTGTCCTTCTTTCGTTGCGATGTCACGGGTGACATGAATGGCGGTCGCTTTCCTGCCGCCTCGCGACGAGGGAGCATCAAAAGCCATGCCAATTGCGTCGAAAGACCTGACAGAACAGATCCTCATGTTATTCAATAACTTGAAGGGGCCTAAGAGGACGCTGGCGGACACGCGATGATCGACAAATCCGACAGTCGGTTTGTTTGGTGCCCAGCATTTCTAGAGGAAGAGCGGAGGCGCAGGAAAAGCCCTGCCCACGCCATCGCATCGGCTGCATGTTGTGCGATATCCGACGATTTACGCCATGCGACGTGCCGGGCTAACAACATTGCAGTGTTTTAGAAAACAACTTTCTCCTTGGCACGGTACATGCGTCGACATCGGTGAACGCATCGCGCACTCGAGGAGAAAGGCGTCCCATGATCACGCTCACCGAAAATGCTGTCGCCGCGGTGAGGACCGCGCTTTCCCAAGGCAGCGAGCCTGCGGAAGGCCTGCGCATCAAGGTCGAAGAAGGCGGCTGCGCGGGACTGAAGTATCTCATGGGCTTGGAAAGCCTTGCGCGTGAGGGCGATGCGGTCATCGAGACAGACGGCGTGAGGGTGTTCGTGGACGTAGGCTCGCAACCCCATGTCGCTGGTATGACGGTCGATTTCGTCACGAGCTTCGAATCCTCTGGCTTTGTCTTCGATAACCCGAAAGCACGGGAGAAATGCGCTTGTGGGAAGTCCTTCGGCTGATTGCCTGAGAGACTCGTCAACGGCCGGGTCTTGCCCAAAGCGCGTGTTTTCGGTCAGTCAAGGAGAGCTTCATGAGGCCGGTCTATCTCGACAACAACGCAACCACACGAGTGTATCCTGAAGTCTATGAGGCGATGCGGCCGCTGTATATGGATCAGTTCGGCAATCCTTCGTCAAAGCACGGATTTGGCGCTGCCGTGAGCGTGGCCATGAAAAAGGCGCGTCAGCAGGTGCAAGCGCTGATCGGCGCGCAATTCGACGATGAAATCGCCTTCACGTCGGGCGGAACGGAAAGCAACAATGCGGCGATCCTTTCGGCGCTCGGGGTGATGCCTAACCGCACAGAGATCGTGATCTCCGCGGTCGAGCATCCGGCCGTGCTGGCGCTCTGCGAACATCTTGAGAAGACATGCGGCATCAAGGTGCACAAGATCCCGGTGGATGGCCGTGGCCGGCTCGACGTTGACGCCTATCAGGCTGCCCTCACCGGCGACGTGGCAATCGTCTCGATCATGTGGGCAAACAATGAGACCGGCACGATTTTCCCTACGGCGGAGCTTGCTAAATCGGCCAAGGAAGTCGGTGCCCTGTTCCATACGGACGCGGTGCAGGCGGTCGGTAAGCTCCCGATGGACCTGAAATCAACAGCAATCGACATGCTGTCGCTCTCCGGGCACAAGCTGCACGGCCCCAAAGGGATCGGTGGGCTTTATGTCAAGCGCGGCGTGCGCTTCCGTTCGCTGATCAAGGGGGGGCACCAGGAGCGCAACCGGCGCGCCGGTACAGAGAATACCCCTGGTATAGTCGGGCTCGGCAAGGCAGCCGAACTTGCCATGAAATTCATGGATGAGGACAGCAAGCTGATAAGATCTCTCCGCGATAGCTTGGAGCGCGGGCTTCTCCAGCGCATTCCACACGCTTTCGTGACCGGCGATCCGCTGGATCGGCTCCCGAATACGACCAACATCGCCTTCGAGAATATCGAAGCCGATGGCCTGCTGCTTCTTCTCGATCGCGAGGGCATCGCCTGTTCCTCTGGCTCGGCCTGCAGTTGCGGCTCGCAGGAGCTCAGCCATGTCCTGAAAGCAATGAACGTTGCCGGCAGCGCTGCACAAGGGGCAATCCGCTTCTCCTTGTCGCGCTACAACAGCGGGAAGGATATCGACCGGGTGCTCGAGGTCATGCCCGCACTGGTGGCGAAGCTGCGCGACCCCTACCCGGCCTGCAACGGATACGGCGAGGGGATTTGAATGCGGATTTTGGTGGAGAAGGAAGCCGAGCCCGAGAGACCATCATCACCAAGGAGTTTACAAATGAGCCACTGTTCCACCGAAAGGCCAATCGTCGACGTCACCGACATTCTCACGCGGCTGAAAGGCTTGTCTGCTGCGGAGGAGTTCTTCGTGGCCCTTGGCACCTTCTATGATCCGAAGGTGCTCAATGTCTCGCGGCTCCACATCATGAAGCGCATGGGCCAATATCTTGCCGAAGAGGATTTCTCAGGTCTCACCGACCAGGTGATCGCCGCACGCGCGCGCGCCACACTCGAACGCGCCTATGAGGACTTCGCGACTTCCTCGCCACTCAAGCAACGAGTCTTCAAGGTGCTGAAAGACCGCGACCCAAATCGGCCCGCCACGCCGGGCCGCCCCTTCGTCCCGTTCGATTCCGTCCTGAAGCCGTTCGGAAAGGAGTGAACGCGACACGTTTGCCACAGGACATGTCGTGAAGCTCACAAACCCGCCTCCTACGGAGACGCCTCAGGAGCATAGTGCCGCATCTCAAAGCTATGGCGCCATACTTAACGGTTGGTACGAATGGTGCTTGCAGGCAGGTCAACCACCAAGCCGCATCCCGATAGAAGCCAGAGAGACCGCATGCATATCGTCGTCTGTATCAAACAGGTGCCGGACTCCGCCCAGATACGCGTCCACCCGGTGACGAACACCATCATGCGCCAGGGTGTGCCGACTATCATCAACCCATACGATCTGTTTGCCCTTGAAGCAGCACTGAGACTACGCGACATCGACGGCGGCGAGGTCACCGTGCTCACCATGGGGCCGCCTATGGCAGAGGATGCGCTGCGCAAGGCGCTCACCTACGGCGCTGACCGCGCCGTGCTCCTGACCGACCGGTTTTTTGCAGGTTCCGACACCCTGGCGACTTCCTTCGCTCTGTCTCAGGCAATCGGCAAGATCGGCGAGATGTTCGGCCCACCAGACATCGTCTTCACTGGCAAGCAAACGATCGACGGCGACACGGCCCAGGTCGGGCCAGGCATCGCCAAGCGCCTCGATCTCCTGCAACTCACCTATGTCGCGAGAATCGCCTCCCTTGATCTCGATGCGCGAGAGATCACGGTCGAGCGCCGCGCGGAAGGCGGCATGCAGATGCTGAAGAGCAAGCTTCCTTGCCTCATTACGGTGCTGGAAGGTGTCAACGAGATCCGTCGCGGCTCGCTGCACGATGCTCTGCGCGCCGCGCGCAGCCAGATCGTAAGGTGGAGTGCGGCCGAGGCTGGTATCGGGGACCTGGGCAAATGCGGCCTACGCGGATCGCCAACTGTCGTGAAGCGTGTGTTCGCCCCGCCCAGCCGGGGAGAAAAGGCGGTGCAAATCGACACTGCAGACAAGGCGCTGCGAGATCTCGCCGACGAGCTGATTGCCGCAATTTTCGCGCACCAGCCGGCGCTGGAACACGAATTGGCCTTCGAGGGTGGCTCGGGGCGAGGAAGCTTAGGATGTCGCTTGTGAATCAAGAAACCCCGCCTGCCGCCAGTGGTCGTGCCGGCATGAAGAAGGATTTGCCCGAGCGTTTCAAGGACTACCGGCACGTCTGGGTTTTCATCGAGTTGGAGCGCGGCGAAGTCCATCCGGTTTCTTTCGAACTGCTCGGGGAAGGCCGTAAGCTGGCCGACAAGCTCGGTGTGCAGCTTGCGGGAGTCGTGCTCGGACCGCCGGGAGAGGCCTCCGGGTATGCCGTTGCCCAGGCCTTCGCCTATGGTGCCGACCTTGTCTATATCGTGGAGGCGCCGCTGCTCGCCGACTACCGCAACGAGCCCTTCACCAAGGCAATGACTGACTTGGTCAATCAATACAAACCCGAGATTTTGCTTCTGGGTGCCACCATGCGTGGCCGGGATCTTGCCGGCTCCGTGGCGACCACCCTACTGACTGGGCTCACGGCCGACTGCACCCAACTTGACGTGGATCCTGACGGTTCGCTTGCCGCGACCCGGCCGACTTTCGGGGGTTCGTTGCTATGCACCATTTATACGCTCAATTGCCGGCCACAGATGGCGACAGTGCGACCGAGAGTCATGGCGTTGCCGCAGCGTATGGAAAGGCCAGTCGGGCAGGTTGTCCAACACAAGATGTCGATGCTCGAAGAAGAGATCGTCACCAAGGTCCTTGGCTTCTTGCCCGATGCGCAGTCGGTCAAGGCGAATCTGGCCTATGCCGATGTCGTGGTCGCGGGTGGTCTCGGTCTGGGCGGGGCGGAGAACCTGCAGGTCGTCACGAAGCTCGCGCGGACGCTCGGCGCCGAATATGGCTGTTCGCGCCCGCTGGTCCAGAAGGGCTGGATGCCAGCTGAACGGCAGATCGGCCAGACTGGCAAGACCATCAGACCGAAGCTCTACATCGCGGCCGGAATTTCCGGCGCCATCCAGCACCGGGTGGGCATTGAAAGCGCCGATCTGATCGTGGCCATCAATACCGATCCGAACGCGCCGATTTTCGATTTCGCCCATATCGGTATCGCCACCGATGCGATCCGCTTCCTGCCGGCGTTGACGGAAGCCTTCACCCGGCGACTGTCGCCGCACAGTCGCGACAAGCTTGCGAGCTAAGGGAGACGGCCATGGTCGAGGAAAAGTTCGACGCTATCGTCATTGGCGCCGGCATGGCCGGGAACGCAGCTGCTTTCACGATGGCAAGCTGCGGCCTGAAGGTGCTGCAACTGGAGCGCGGCGAGTATCCGGGCTCCAAGAATGTTCAGGGCGCCATCATGTATGCAAACATGTTGGAGAAGATCATCCCGGACTTTCGCGATGACGCGCCTCTTGAGCGGCATCTGATCGAGCAGCGCTTCTGGATGATGGACAATACATCCCATACTGGGATCCACTATCGGTCCGACGACTTCAACGAGGCAAAGCCAAACCGTTACACAATCATCCGCGCCCAGTTCGACAAGTGGTTTTCGCGCAAGGTGCGCGAGGCCGGCGCGACCCTCCTGTGCGAGACGACGGCGACAGAGCTCGCATACGACAACACGGGCAAGGTCATAGGCGTTCGCACCGACAGAGCCGGCGAGAGGATCTTGGCGGACGTGGTCGTACTCGCAGAAGGCGTTAACGGACTGCTTGGCACGCGGTCGCGCCTGCGCGAAACGCCAAGGCCAGAGACCGTGGCTCTCGCCGTCAAGGAAATGCATTTCCTGCCCGAAGAGGTGATCGAGCAGCGCTTCGGCCTCAAGGGCAATGAAGGCTGCGTGATCGAGGCGGCAGGCACCATCTCCCGCAGCATGACGGGCCTCGCGTTTCTCTACACGAACAGGGAATCGATCTCACTTGGCATTGGTTGTCTCGTTTCCGATTTCGCCGCCACGATGGAGAGCCCCTACGTCCTGCTCGACGCATTCAAGAACCACCCCTCAGTCCGAACGCTGATAGCGGGCTCGGAGGTGAAGGAATATGCCGCCCATCTTATTCCCGAAGGTGGCTATAAGGCGATCCCGCCGCTCTTCGGCGACGGTTGGGTCGCAGTCGGAGATGCAGCGCAATTGAACAACGCGGTTCACCGTGAGGGTTCGAATCTCGCCATGACCTCCGGCCGCATCGCAGGCGAGGCGATCGTTGACATCAAGAGCCGGAACGCCCGGATGAGCAAGCGGAACCTCGTCCTTTACAAAACCATGCTGGACAGGTCGTTTGTCCTCAAGGACTTGCGAAAACACAAGGACATGCCGGCACTGCTGCACACCAACTCGCATAACTTTTTTGTGACATACCCGCAGCTGATTTCTCTGGCCGCGCAGAATCTCGTGCGGGTCGACGGCACTCCGAAAATCGATAAGGAAAAAGCGACCACTGCTGCGTTCATCAAGGCGCGTTCGCGCTGGGGGCTGGTCGGCGACGCGCTTCGCATGGCGTTGGCCTGGCGTTGAGGGAGAGTAAGATGACGATCGCAGTGCCGGCCGTACGTGTCGAAGACAAGCTATATCAAAACCGTTATCTCATCGATGCAGGGCGCCCCCACATCAAGGTGCGACCTCACCAAAGCCCGAGCGCGAGCCTGCTCGCGTTGACATGCATCTGCCCTGCCAAATGCTATGAGCTGAACGCCACGGGCCAAGTTGAGATCGCAGCCGACGGGTGCATGGAGTGCGGCACATGCCGAGTGCTGTGCGAGGCGAGTGGCGAGATCACGTGGAACTATCCGCGCGGCGGTTTCGGTGTCCTCTTTAAGTTCGGATAGCTGACGCATTCAGCAGCAGAGTGAGCCAGGTTGCAACTTATAATTGCGGCAACCTGTCGCATCTTATGCGTTGCAGCGCACCTCTCGCATTGTTGAAGTGCATCCGGCTCCCAAATCGGGAAAGTTGTTTTGCGAAGCAGCTTAGCTTTAATCGAGGAGCGCCCGGATGCCGCCACAGTGATATCGGATCAGTTTGAGTTCGCACCTGCTCTAAAGCACGCCGTTGCCGGTTTTGACTGTGGACGTTCGGATTCTGACGCGCTTTTGCTGGGTCTGGCGGACCGAGCGGCCGGGCTGTCTGGTTGCTTCGCCCGGCGCTTCGCGGACGTCCACAAATCCGCTTTGAGGAGCGCGCGGTGAAGATGCCTGGTGGCCAGCGCTATCTTCGCCATCGCTCGGCGATGAAATTTTCACAAGGGGTTGCGACATAATCGGCGGTGCTGTCCGGCAAGCTTCAAGGATCTCGATACGCCGCCCCGCCGATTGTTTGCGCCAACCCGCAAGCCCCAAGTCGACCCGCATCTCGTAATGATTGCTCGGGATATCTCTAGAAACTTCAGTTTAAGGTGTGCTTGGCGAGTGCATCCCAGACAAATTCGGAGGCACTTCCATGGATTACACGCGGCGGGATGAAGTCGATCATGCAGAGCCTGGCGACACCATCGAAAGCGGGCGCGGAGCGCATCTTCCGCTCGAGGGGATCTACGAGATATCGAAGGTCCTGACCGCCCCCTTCAGGCTGGAGACCAGGCTTGCCAACGCCATAGCCCGACTCTCCTCGTTTGTGCAAATGCGTCATGGGGAAATCATTGTCGCCGGGACTGACAGAGAGTCGGGGTTTGTCGTCACTGCTGGCGGCGTCTATCCACTTCAATCAGCCATCCCGAAGGCCGTATTAGACCAAATCGTCGCGACGGGGATCCCGGTGGTCGAACAGGATATCAGCAAGTCGGAACTATTTCAGGCTGATTCCCAGATGCCCTTGAGCGGCGACACTGTGCCGGTGAGCTTTATCGGTGTTCCCCTCAAAGCTCAGCATGAAACCCTTGGAACATTGTGGATCGACCGCGTCGGGGACGGCTCGATCAATTTCCGCAATGACGAGGCCGTGGGCTTCCTAAGCATGGTCGCCATCCTCGTCGGCCAAATCATCTATCTCGATCGCCTTCCGAGCACGTTGGGTCAACGGCTTACCGAAGAGAAACCGGAACCCTCGCCCGGCGATGGAAGGACGGATCGTGACCGGCATCCGCACGTCAAAATCGACGGTATCGTGGGGGAGAGTCCCGCGCTCATACAGGTGCTCGAAATGATCCCGGTCGTGGCAAGCACGAATGCCCCCGTGCTGCTGCGGGGGGAAAGCGGCACCGGCAAGGAAGCCGTCGCAGAGGCAATCCATCAATTCTCACCTCGGAAGAACAAGCCCTTCGTCAGGTTGAACTGCGCCGCGCTCTCTGAAACCGTCCTGGAATCGGAACTGTTCGGGCACGAAAAGGGCGCCTTTACTGGGGCTATCGCGCAGCGCGCCGGCCGTTTCGAAATGGCGCATGGCGGAACCCTGTTGCTTGATGAAATCGGCGAGATTTCTCCTTCCTTTCAAGCCAAGCTGCTGCGCGTCTTGCAGGAAGGCGAACTGGAGCGGGTCGGCGGCACCAGAACGCTAAAGTTCGATGTCCGGCTTATATGCGCCACCAACAAGGACCTTGAAACCGCTGTGCGGAATGGGGAGTTCAGGGACGACCTTTATTACCGCATCAGTGTGATACCAATTGCGTTGCCTCCGCTCAGGGAGCGCCCCGGAGACATTCGACTCCTTGCCGAATTCTTTCTCGATCGGTTTGACAAGGAGAACAATCGCGATCTCACCTTCGCATCCTCGGGGCTTGATGTGATCTCGCAATGCCCCTTCCCTGGCAACATCCGAGAGCTGGAAAACTGCGTTCGAAGGACGGCGACACTTGCCCGGTCGAAGACGATAGGTCAGTCGGATTTCGCCTGCAGGAGTGGCCAGTGTCTTTCTTCGCTCATCTGGAAAGGAGCCGGCTGTTCTCAGGGCACAAACGCCGTCGCCGATCTCGCTCGTGGCACGATGAACCGAGGATCGCATCTGCCGGCCGATCGGAACGATCCCAATTGTCACGCAATGGGCAGCCCGCGCCTGACGGAACGCGACCGGCTGATCGAGGCCATGGAAAAGGCAGGCTCCGTCCAGGCTAAGGCGGCTCGTCTCCTCGGTCTCACGCCGCGGCAAGTCGGCTATGCTCTACGCCGGCACGGTATTGAGGTGAAGAAATTCTAGGCCTAACGTCTGGATGATGTGAAGTTTGGAAGTGCCCCCGCCCTGTGCGGACCAGAGACGGTCGCTGTGGCGATCCCACACGCTTCTCCGATGTCGGAAGCCCGACAAATCCAGGTCGTAGGCAAGCTGATAAATCAGACACGAAAAGCCGAGATTTCGGGTGAGCGTCGCCTTTCGTGGTTGGCATAGCTCTTGCGGCTGGAAGTGCAGGTCAGCCAGGAACAGAGCTATTCGATGTCGACACCGAAGATTTCGCCTGAACGCGAGACCACCGCGAAATCGGCTGGATGCGCATCGTCAGCGTGCGGATCCTCCGCCGGGCCTAGCGACATGGAGCCGACCATCTGGGAGAAGGTCAAGGACCATCCGTGCTATTCAGAAGAGGCGCACCATTATTTCGCGCGCATGCACGTGGCGGTCGCCCCGGCCTGCAACATTCAGTGCAATTACTGCAATCGCAAGTTTGACTGTGCCAACGAAAGCCGACCTGGGGTCGTCTCGGAAAAGCTGACGCCAGATCAGGCGGTGCGCAAGGTGATCGCGGTCGCCAATCAAGTACCGCAGCTTTCCGTGGTCGGCATCGCTGGACCGGGCGACGCCTGCTTCGACTGGAACAAGACACAGGCCACATTCAAACGCATCGTCAACGAAATCCCCGACCTCAAGCTTTGCATCTCCACCAACGGGCTGGCGTTGCCGGACCATGTCGCCGAGCTTTGCGACATGAATGTCGACCACGTGACAATCACCATCAACATGGTCGACCCGGAAGTTGGCGCGAGGATCTATCCTTGGATCTTTTACAAGCAACGCCGCTACACCGGGGTCGAAGCCGCCCGGATCTTGAACGAGCGGCAGATGTTGGGCCTGGAAATGCTGACGGCGCGCGGCATCCTGACCAAGATCAATTCAGTGATGATCCCAGGCGTCAACGACGAGCACCTGATCGAGGTCAATAGATGGGTCAAGGAGCGCGGTGCCTTCCTGCACAACATCATGCCACTGATTTCGAACCCGGAGCACGGCACCCATTACGGCCTGACCGGGCAGCGAGGCCCAAAGGCGATGGAGCTGAAGGCTCTTCAAGATCGTCTAGAGGGCGGCGCTAGATTAATGCGCCATTGCCGGCAGTGCAGGGCCGATGCCGTTGGCTTGCTGGGCGACGATCGTGGCCAGGAGTTCAGCCTCGACCGGATCTGCGAGGAGGTCACCTATGACGCAAGCAGGCGCGACGTTTATCGCGAGGTGGTCGCGCGCGAGCGCGGCGATCGAGCGGCGGCTAAAAGCGAGGCGACCAAGCTGGTCAAAGGAGCGGGTTCGGGCAAGTCACTTCTTATCGCCGTGGCCAGCAAAGGCGGCGGCCGCGTCAACGCACACTTCGGTCACGCGAGAGAATTCCAGCTCTATGAGGCCTCGCCGCAAGGAATCCGCTTGGTCGGGCATCGGACGGTCGAGCAATATTGCCTGGGTGGCTGGGGCGAAGATGCCACCCTAAAAGGCGTGATCGCGGCCCTCGAAGGAATAGACGTCGTGCTGTGCGCCAAAATCGGGGATTGCCCGAAGGCTCAGCTCAGGGGAGCCGGTATCCGGGCCATTGATGATTATGGCTATGAGCATGTCGAGACCGCGATCAGCACGGTCTACGCCGCCGAGTTTGGGGCCAAACCATTGGCCGCGACGGCCTGACATCTCTCAATCAACTGACCAGGAGTTGACGACAAATGGCGTTCAAGATCATCGCATCCCAATGCACCCAATGCGGTGCCTGCGAGTTCGAATGTCCTTCCGGTGCAATCAAATTCAAAGGCGAGGCCTACGTTATCGACCCGGAGAAGTGCACCGAATGCAAGGACACCTTCGATGCACAGCAATGCGCCTTGGTCTGTCCGGTGGAGATGACCTGCGTACCCGCCTGACGTCCGATCGGCTCGCGAGGCGCCTCGAGTTCTTCGTTCCAACCTCAACTGCGAAGAGGAAGAACAGCCATGACCCTTCGGCCCGAACACGAGGTTGAAATCCGCAAGCCTCCACGGTTTATGCCCGGTGAACGGGTCCGCGCCACACGTCACATCAAGAATGACGGTACCTACCCTGGCAGGGAGATCGGAGAAAGCCTGGTGTTGAAGGGTGACGAAGGGTACGTGCGTGACATCGGCACCTTTCTCCAGCAGTTCTACATATATGCTGTCGAATGGATCGGCCGTGGCACGGTCGTGGGAATGCGTGCGCGCGAAATGGTGAGCCTCGAGAATGCCGGGGCGGAAATTACGTCTGCTCCTGGCAAGGGAGCAGCCGGATGAAGTTGATGATCCGCAGGACCGGCAACGGCCTGTCGGCCTATGTTCCCAAGAAGGATCTCGAAGAGCCGATCGTTCAGGTTGAGAACGAAGGCTTGTGGGGCGGGGCCGTCATACTCAGGAACGGCTGGCGCTTCGTCCTGCCCGACCTTCCGCGAGATACGCGCCTGCCAATCACCGTTGAGGCCAGGAAAATATCCGACGGGGATTAGGACGGCGGGTTGACGGGCATGAAGCCAGGAGGACCGAGCATGAACACTTTCCCGCGCCATCTTTTAATCACTCGGGACAGCCATGCAGACACGCGGCTTGATCTGCTCAAGGGAGCGCTCGCGGCCGACGCGATCATTCCTTATCTTGGCCCGGGTCTCCTCCAACTCGGGTGCGCAAAGCCCGTTGTACCGGATACTCCAGAAGCAGTCGCTGAGGCACTTAACAAGCGCGCCCCGGCTCCATCCAAGATCCGCACCAATATGTGGTCTGTCGCGCAGTTCATCGAGCAGCGCCGGCATCGCCGGACGCTCCAGGCTTGGATGGCCGAGATTTTCGCCGCGCCGGCGGCGCCGACGGTCCTCCACGCCTGGCTCGCCACGCTGCCGCTCTCGCTCATCGTCGACAGTTGGTATGATGGCGCCATGCGCGCGGCCCTGGTCGCGACCGGCCGAACGGATGTCGTCGAGATACAAGGGCTGACGCGGGCGAACGAAATCGGGGACATTTGGACGAGGGCCTACGATTTGTCCGGGATCGAGCTCGACGTGGTACCCCCGGTTGAGACGGTCCTCTATGTGCCTCACGGCAGTGTCAGGCCGGCGGCAAACTTCCTGGTCTCAGATTCCGACTATGTCGAAGCGTTGACAGACCTCGATATCCAGACGCCGATCCCTGATCAGGTGAAGCAGCGGCGCAGCAATCGGGGTTTTTTCTTCATCGGCTGCCGCTTCGACGATCAGATGCTGCGCACCTACGCCCGGCAGATCATGAAGCGGTCTGACGGGCCACATTTCGCGCTGATCGATGGGTCGGTGCTGACCAAAAACGAACGCCGTTTCCTCGCAGCATACGCCGTCACAGTCATTGACATGCCGATACGCGAAGCCGCGGCTCGGCTTGCTGGCTCGAGCCTGTCACCAGGTGTCCAGCATGACGATTGAGACGGAGCCGATTTTGGATCAGCGCCTGCAGCATAGCTGACCTGTCATTTGCGGCGCCTCTGCGCCTTGGCGACGCGTTGGTGCCGCAAAACCCAGAGGTCGCCCAAGGGGCGGTCCGACAAACTTGGCGAAAGCGACGGTAGATTGCGCGAGAGAGGTCGCGGCGTGACGATACCAGTCGAATGGGGCCGCCGCACGCTAAAGTCTCGGCAATCCACTTGAGGAACGTTCAGACCTTCGCGATCTTGTGCGGCGGAGCCATGCGGGACGCTTCCTGGAGTAATATGTCCCGCATCCAGATGCTCGCCGAATCGCTGTTGTGAATGGCAGGCCATTGCACGGTCTCCGCGAGTGGGGGAAGCGGCAGCGGAAGATCAACGATCTTCAGCGGTATCAATGGTGCGAAATATTCGACCAACCGTAAGGGTAGGGTCGCTATCCGCTCCGTGCCTGATAGCATAGCGGGAACCATGCCAAAGCCCTGCACCACCACCTCGATACGCCTCTTGCGGCCGTGCTCGAGCAAAAACCATTCTTCGATGGAGGGCTGCCGCGTACGCCCGAACTTGACAGTGACGTGCCCCATGGACATGTATCGCTCAAACGTAAGCGGACGCGATAAATGCTTGTTCGTGGCGCAGCCGACGCACACGAGCGTGTCCTCAAACAGTGCTGCTCTGGGATGCTCGCTCGACATGAACACGTCCGGAAGAATTAGAAAATCGATCTCACCCCGTCGGAGAAGCTCGTCAGGGTGGTCCATGAGAGGTACGACCTCGAAGCTGACGGAGGGAGCTTCCCGCGCGACACGCTCTACAACCTTTTGAAAATATATAAGGGTCATGAAATCGGAAAGGCTGACTTTGAACCGGCGCTCCGACTGAACTGGGTTGAACCTGTCCCGGGAAATAATTGAGAGCTGGATGTGAAGCAGTGCCTCGCGGACCACGGGGGCGAGGTCTTCCGCGCGCGGAGTGGGGACAAGTTCGCGGCCCCTCATCGTAAATAGCTCGTCGCGGAAAAAGTCGCGCAACCGGTCGACAGCCGCGCTCATGGCAGGCTGGCTCAGATTGATGCTGCGTGCGGCAGCGGTGAGGTTGCGCTTGTTCATCAACGCGTCAAGCACGACGAGAAGGTTTAGATCAAGGCCCTTGAAGCGCACTTGTTAGTTATCCATAGCGTGGATGGGATGCATCAAAACAATTGATTTTACGCCTTGTATGAGGACCTGCATAGAAAAATGTCAATCGCGAAAGCACATATCATGCCTGTTCACTTTGCCTGGCTCCCGAGGTGCTCAGCCGATGGGCATGGCGCGCCCACAACAAAAGCTCCCCGTGAGCGGTTTAGGACACTGGGCAAAGCTGCCCACGCATCCCAAACTTTCTGGTTGGATCGCGTGACGCGGGCCCCGGCCAAGCAGCAGGGGGAAGTGATTCGATCCGCCTTCCTAGTTCGGCGGGAATGATCGACGGAGCTTGCCAACCACGTCGAACTCGCCACGTTTCTCTCGAAACCCCTGGGGACTTCTGAACGCCAGACGCAAAGGCACCGAAAGTGTGAGGCCTGCTGCACCGTTTCATCCAAGATTCTATCCACTTGGTCAACACGACTATCATCAGCAATATTGATCGGAGACACGCAATGACCCGACCCGTGCCGTCGCCTGGCCCATTTGTGATCCTTGCGATGCCTAGGACGGGCACGCACTACCTGGAAGAATTGCTGAACGAGCACCCGAACGTACTGAGCAACGGTGAGTTGCTCAACACTTACGATACGAATTGGGTCGATAAGGATCGCTTGGCAGGCAGCGATGGCGCGCTTCTTGAGCTTGCCTACTTGCGTTACCCCAACGGAACCAACAAGAAGGCGACGCGCGTTGGTTGCAAGATCAACGAACCTCAGTTCAACGAGCGTCCGAGCTTTTTTGCGAAGCTTGCCCGTTGGCCAGGCCTCAAGGTGATCCTCCTGATCCGCAAAAACACGTTGGAATCGCTGCGATCGCTGACACAGGCGAGGCAGACCCGCCAGTGGCTGAAGTTCAGTTCGGACAACGACGCCGCTCCATCCGTGAAACTGGGAATCGCCTGCTGCGAGGCTTACTTCAAGAGCGCCGACGAATTCCACGATCGCGTCGCGCGCTCCTTTGGGTCCACCAACTTGCATGTGGTCGAGTATGAAAGCCTTCTTAGCGAGCCGTTCACGTGCTTGGCACCGATCTGGGATTTTCTGGAAGTTCCACCGCTTGTTGGGCTCCCTGGTGAAGCCATCCTTAAGCGCCAGGAAGCTCGCCCCCTGAACCAAACGATAGAGAATTTCGAAGAGTTGCGGCGCCACTTTGCAGGCGGACCTTACGCGAGATTTTTTGAGATCGGCGACCGTGTGACTGGTCGTCGTGGCGGCAAGCGGCGACCTGCCCCTCGTTAGGCTCCGCGGTTCCGGCGAACGCGAGCTTATCTGTCCTTTGCGACAAGGGCGCAACTGTGCACTTCGACCAAAAAAGGCTCGACGGCAAAGGCGAGCATGGGGGTCAAAATCTGGACACCGTCATGGATATCAGCCCGTCTTGTCCATTTGAGACGAGTACCGTCACTGATCTGTCGCCAGCACGCGTTCTGGTGCTTCAGGAGTCGACGCCATCATCCCCTGCCTCGGACAAAGTCGTCGCGCCGCGCAGCAAAACCTGCCGGCTCCGCTGGTGGGAAGGGCAGTCGCCCCCCATGTTCTGTTATGCTCATGCCGTTTCTCGGCGCGGCTGTGGTGGGTCTCTTCCAATGATAGACTGCGGCCCTCCTCGGCCTCATTTCATAAAATCAGGCCGCTTCTGCTGCCGCTTTGGCGCACGCTATTCGACCCTACTTCCTTGGCGGGCCGCCATCCTAGGGCGGACTGAGTGCAATGGTCGAACGAAAAGCGGATCGTGACGCTTGATCCTGCTCAGGGAAGCGCGCTTCTCCCATCCATACCCTGGATAGCGTACATCAAACCAATCGATTTCGACATTTTAGAGAATGCTGCATTAAGAGTCGAAGCTTAAATTTGGGACCTTAAGGAGGGTCGCTAAACCTCTAGCAGTCTGTTGAAGAAGTTTGCCGTATTGCCTTGAGGAGGGCTTCGTCGCCGTTGTGGTAGGCGAATGTGATCTCGAGCGAGCCGTGGCCGAGCAATTCGGCATGGCCATCGCCTGTGACTTCGTCCATCTCGTCACATCCACCCCATGTGAAGTGAACTACATTCGATCAGCGCATCGGCGATATCTCTGCCTGCGCATCGCCGGCAATTTCGTCAACAATGACATCGTCGGCAGCCTGGAACATGCAACAAGGGTGGTGGGGGCTCGCGCGTTCGTGATTCTGGGGCATTCCCATCTGGTGTCGCCAAGGGAACCATCGGTGAGGCCCAGCTTGGCAACCTTACCGCTCCCTCGCCAAGATCAAGCCGTTCGTCACTGCCACGATCAGTCACGGAGAGCCCAATTCACACAACAAGGAGTTCGTTCACGCGGTGGGCGAAACGAACGCCGAACAGCTCGATCATGAACGCAATGGCGGAAGCCAGAGAACTGCGCCTCACCTGGGCCATGCGCGAAGTGGCGACTGGGCATGCCCCTTCGCCGGCCAGACGTAGGGGAAATACTCGGCCAATTCGGATGGAAGTTCACAGGCAATTCGGGGCGGGCCATCCGCTAAACCGCCACGGTATTTCCTATTCGATGCAAGCCATGGCCAGGCACAAGGCGCGGCCCGGGCAGTGCTGACCTTTATGCGTCTGTGGCACCTGGAGCAGCGAGAGATGAGGTCACAATGCGGCAACCGCTAGCAGATCACGACGAAATCATTTTCCGGCAGCCCGCGGCCTGTCGTACCCCCCTTAGCTGATCTGGCACTCGCGGAAGAAGCGGTTGTGTGCGTCAAGTTCTGCAAAAATGGGCGACCATGGATCGCGACTTCGTCAGGTTGTCGTAAGCAATGGTTTCTATGCTCGCCTTAACGATTGCTCGCCACCTTGCGACCCAAAGCTGGAAGATGGCCTCGACTCCGTATCTCCAGCGACGGCGGGGCGCCTTGGTCGGCTACGTGCGTACTCGCGATCGGCCGTCCAGATTACAACAGGCCGTGTGTGTCGGAACGGGCGTAAGGCTGCTCGTGACGCTTGAGGTGCTCAGGTCAGCTGCCATCCATGACCTGGATGATTTCCATCAAAACAATCGATTTTACCTATTTTAGCAAATACTGCATTAAGTAACTCGAAGCTTACAATCGAAACCCAAATAAGGATTTCTGTCTACGACCTGAATTCCAGAGGAAGCCCTGGTTTGAGAGAGCGTAAACTGATTCCTATGTCTGTTGTCATGTGCTTCGGGACGATGCCCAGCCCATATCGCGTTGATTGAACCTACCAAGCTCCCGTCAAGCTAATCGGGCCATAACGCATATCTTTCGAATTGTTACTAAATCGGATCGCGTGATGCGTGAGTCAAGACATCAAGAAAGATCATGTTGTTCCATTCGCTCTCAGTTGAGCTGGAGGCTGCGTTGGGAGAATGAACTTGATCTTGACGACCATGTGGAACTTTCCGCGTTCCTCCGCAAGATTTATGGGAAGACCGGCAGTTTCAACGCAAAACCATTCGAAGGCAGCCAAAGTTGGAGCGGTGCGAGGCCTGAGCTGCGTGCAATCGGCTATGACTGCAAGGGGGTGGCGGCTCACATCGGCCTGCTGCGCCGCTTCATCAGGATCGGCACCGTCGATCTTCTGGTGGCAGAACTTGGCCTATACGGGGTACGTCCGGATCTTGAGGGGCTCTGGATTGCCCATTCAGTCCGGGTCATGCATCCAGTACTGCGGGAACTCAACGTCCCATTCGCCTTTGGCACGGTTCGACCGGCACTCCAGAACCACATTGCAAGGTTCAGTCGAAATGGCCTGGCGACGATCATGCCGGGGATCCGCGTGCGATCGACCCTTCCATGTGCGCGTCTGGACAAACCGCCAACCCGCACGGAGGACGTAGTCCTAATTGTTCTCCCGATTGCGCAGCCGATGTCCGAATGGCCCGCCGGCACGTTAATCGAACGGAACGGACCAGAGCTGTGAGACCCCTCGACTGCATATCCGAAGTCGATGATGAATGTGCCGACGGCACTGGCCGACGCGCAGTTTATTTGACGTTTGACGACGGTCCTAATCCGGTTTGCACACCGGACGTCCTCGATCTGCTGGCGGAAAACCACGCGTCGGCAACCTTCTTCGTTATCGGAGCGTATGCGGCAGACCAGCCCAAACTCATCCAACGAATGATTGCAGAAGGGCACCGGGTCGGCAATCACACGATGACGCATCCAGACTTGTCTGGATGCCGGCCCTCCCAGGTACACTATGAAATACTCGAGGCAGACAGGGTCATTCGGATCGCCTGTCCACAAGCTTCGGTCGTACATATGCGCGCGCCGTATGGCAACTGGACCGAACAAGTGCTCACGCATTGTGGGCGTGCTGGTCTCGTCCCGGTCCACTGGTCGATCGACCCTCGCGACTGGTCTCGTCCCGGGGTCGACGCGATTGTCGACGCAGTCATTGCCTCTGTCCGTCCAGGCGCAATGGTGCTGTTGCACGATGGCTGCCCTCCCGACGAGTTCAGGCCGGACACTCAGGCCGGTCTGCGGGACCAGACGCTGACGGTTCTGTCTCGTCTCATTCCAGAGCTTCATGAGCGGGGATTTGCAATCCGCTCCCTCCCCGACACCACTCAACGAAGTGAAACCCCATGACCTTGCTCGACGCAATCAGCACTGGTGCTGTCTCGACCTATGCGCTGCTCTCGGCCGCGTACAAAAGCATGCAGACGGTTTATGCTTCACCGGCCGACCTGTCGTCGACCTCGGACGGCCAGGCCGGCTCCCATCGTCTGCCGAGCGTGGACGTCATCATCCCTTGCTACAATGAGGATCCGGGCACGCTCTCGGCCTGCCTAGCGTCAATTGCGGACCAAGACTATGGCGGAGAACTGCGAGTCTATGTAGTCGATGACGGCTCTGCAAATCGCCTTGCCGTGGGACCTGTTCACGACCTTTACGCGCTCGACGGGAGGTTCAACTTCATTCTGCTGCCGCAGAATGTTGGAAAGCGCAAGGCACAGATCGCCGCCATACGCCGCTCATCCGGAGACTTGGTGCTCAACGTCGACTCCGACACGACACTGGCTTCCGACGCCGTGACGAAGCTTGCGCTGAAAATGAGAGATACACAGATCGGCGCGGCCATGGGTCAGTTGATAGCCAGCAACAGGAACGAGAATTGGCTGACCTGGTTGATCGACATGGAGTACTGGCTTGCTTGCAACGAGGAGCGCGCGGCGCAGGCTCGTTTCGGTGCGGTCATGTGCTGCTGTGGCCCCTGTGCCATGTACCGCCGGTCGGCGCTTCTCATGGTTCTTGATCAGTACGAAACGCAGCAGTTTCGTGGCAAGCTAAGCGATTTCGGTGAGGATCGCCATCTCACGATCCTCATGCTGAAAGCAGGCCTGCGGACCGAGTACATTCCGGACGCGATTGCAGCAACGGTCGTGCCGGATCGGCTGCGGCCATACTTGCGCCAACAACTGCGATGGGCGCGGAGCACCTTCCGAGACACGCTGCTTTCGCTGCGCCTGCTACCCAGTCTCGATCGCTATCTCACATTGGACGTGGTCGGACAAAATGTCGGGCCGCTGCTCCTCGCCGTCTCGGTATTAACGGGGATCGCGCAGCTGGCGCTGACTGAAACAGTGCCTTGGTGGACAGGCGCCATGATTACGGCCATGACCATGATCCGCTGCAGTGTGGCAGCGTTTCGTGCTCGCGAACTACGATTTCTGGGGTTTTGTCTACACACGCCCATCAATCTGTTCCTTTTACTTCCGTTGAAAGCGTATGCGCTTTGCACATTGAGCAACAGCGATTGGTTGTCGCGCGACTCTGCTGCCACGGTTCCCAGCGGCGGTGGCAAAGGCGTCCCGATCAGAAACCCCGATGTTGGTTCGATAGCCACGGACTTGCCGGATAGTGCGGCGCCATCGCGCTGGCCCACTCTTTTGGGGGCGTTCTCGACGGTGACGTCATCCGGCTTCGGCACCCAAGAGTGATTGCCTATCGGACTAGGAGACAAGTCTTGGCAGAGGATGGTGGCCGTCGCTGGTTGCATTTAGAATTGGCCACGGACGATTCATGGCGGCTCGACGGCAAGGCGTTCGAGCGCGGGAATCACCCTGAAGCGCTCGAGCCGTCGCTTTCCCCAGGTTCTGTCAGCAACGCGCTCCAAATCGGATGCGGGACCGGCGCGTTTGGCGAAAACTTTCGACCCACTACCGCCGGCTCACGGTCATCGCCGTCGTGCGGCGAGCGCAAGCTCGAAGGCGGAACCGAAGAACGAGCTCAACACGTCTGCCTCAGGGTCGGAGAGGTTGAAATGTTCTCGAGCCAGGAGCCGTCGATCTGATTGTCGCTGCGGAAATTCTATACGGCCGCCGCGGTCAAGGCCGGTATGCGCGCGGCTATCCGAAGGCTTGCGACTATGTCGGGCGGCATTTGGCTTTCGTTCAGCGCGCGATGCCACTGGTCGGTGCTTGGGCACGCCGCTGGCGCCGACACCGCAACAGCATGCCCCATAAGACCACGCCGACCGTCAGCAGGTGTAGATGTGAATCATCAACAAAGACGGCGTGCTCCGGTTTCGACGTTCGATTCGGGGTGGATCGAATTCCGGCCGACGAAAGCGGGAGACTAGGAGAGCCGAATGGAAGTATCATATTTCTTGATACACGTGATCGGTGCATCAGCGGCCTTCGCCGCGGCGACCTATTGCTTGACCGGTTCGTTCGGTCAGTCGGTTCTCTGCGCCGTGCTCACTCAGGTCGGGTACTTCTTAGCGATGCTTTGTCTGGTGGGGAGGAAGGAGCAGAGCTCCACGAGCGGTTCACGACCGCACACCCAGGAGCCGAGGCGGCGTCTGAGTGAAGGTAGACCTCTCTGTGAAGGCTGAATAGCGCGCGGGCGATAAAATGGAGGCACTATGCGCACCTGCGGCATGAATCTAACGCGTGACGGGGCGACTGCCCATGTCGAGGACGGATGCCTCTTCTGTCACTTTGAACAGGAGAAGCAAGGCGAGGCTCTGCCCAATCAGATTGCCGAGTATCTTGAAACGGGTGGGACCGCCGTCGCGGGAGGCGGTCAGGATGCAAAAGGTGGTGATAGGCTCGTGAGCGACTGCTGGCACGGTGCGCCCAATTCACCGATCTCGGTCATCAGCGACGTCCCCCTCCTCTCTCCGCTCGAGTCTTCGCAATTTTCTCCATGTGACCTGATGCTGGTCGGCGGCGTTCTGCAGGGGGAGACGAGTACATGTCCGCGCTAGCCATCGACCTTGACCGCGTGAACAAGTCCTACGGCAACAAGTTGGTTGTGGACGGGCTGTCGTTCACTGTGGCGGCGGGAGAATGCTTTGGCCTGCTGGGTCCGAACGGCGCGGGCAAGAGCACGATTACGCGTATGCTCCTTGGCATGACACCGCCTGATTCCGGCAGGATCACGGTGCTCGGCATGCCAGTACCAGCACGCGCTCGGCTGGCACGCGGGCGCATTGGGGTGGTCCCTCAATTCGATAACCTCGACCTCGAGTTCACCGTACGTGAAAACCTGCTCGTGTTCGGGCGCTACTTCGGCATGAGCACACGCGCGTTGAAAGCAGTGATACCGTCGCTGCTCGAGTTCGCCCGCCTCGAGAGCAAGGCCGATGCACGCGTCGGCGCGCTGTCCGGTGGCATGAAGCGGCGCCTGACGCTCGCGCGAGCGCTGATCAATGACCCGCAGTTGCTTGTGATGGACGAGCCCACCACAGGCCTTGATCCGCACGCGCGCCACCTAATCTGGGAGCGGCTGCGCAGGCTCCTGGCGCAAGGCAAGACGATCATTTTGACCACCCACTTCATGGAAGAGGCCGAGCGACTGTGCAACCGACTGTGCGTCCTAGAGGCAGGGCGCATTATCGCCGAGGGGCGCCCACACGCGCTGATCGAAGAGCAGATCGGGTGCCAGGTGCTTGAGATATACGGTGGTGACCCGAATGAGCTGAGTGCGATAATCAAGCCCCACGTTGAGCGCATCGAGGTGAGCGGCGAGACGCTCTTTTGCTATGCGCACGATCCCGAGCAGGTACGGGTGCAGCTCCACGGACACGCGGGTCTGCGTCTCCTGCAGCGTCCACCGAACCTGGAAGACGTCTTTTTGCGGCTGACCGGGCGCGGGATGGAGAAATGATGATAGGCGAACGTAATGCGGCGGCTCTGCCAGCCAATGCGTGGAACTGGGTCGCGGTATGGCGCCGTAACTACCTCGCATGGAAAAAGGCGGCGCTTGCCTCGCTTATCGGCAACTTGGCCGACCCTATGATCTCGCTGTTCGGGCTCGGCTTTGGCCTCGGAATGATGGTGGGGCGCATTGAGGGCACGTCCTACATAGCATTTCTAACAGCGGGCATGGTCGCCGCTAGCGCGATGACCTCCTCCACTTTCGAAACGATCTATGCAACTTTCGGCCGAATGCAGCGGACCTGGGAAGGAATCCTGTACACACAGCTCACGCTCGGCGACATCGTGCTGGGTGAATTGGCGTGGGCAGCCACGAAGGCTTTTATGGCCGGCACCGGAATCATGATTGTAGCCACTATGCTGGGCTATGTGACATGGCCCTCCGCGCTCTATGCGCTGCCTGTCCTTGCTCTCACTGGCCTTGCTTTCGCGAGCCTGGCGATGGTCGTGACGTCGCTCGCACCCAGTTACGACTACGTCATTTTTTACCAGACGCTCGTCATCACACCCATGCTTTTCCTCTCCGGAGCTGTCTTCCCGGTGAGCCGAATGCCTGGGGTTTTTCAGCAGGTAGGCGGCTTCCTGCCGCTTGCACATTCAATCGAGCTAATTCGTCCGGCCATCCTTGGCCACCCGGCCGGTGCTGTCGGCCTGCATGTCGGCGCGCTGTGCCTATACACTGTGGTGCCGTTCTGCCTTTCGGCGGCACTGCTACGTCGACGCCTAATGCCTTGATGGCCGTCCGGACAGCCGATGCATTGCCGTGAACTTGGCCAAGTGTGCTGAATGCAGCGAACTCGACTTGCGATGACCTGACGGAGTTCGTGGTTGGGAGTCATCAAGAGTTTTCTAATGGGGGCTGGCGCTCACGGTCACAGCTCAGCACCACGATTGGACGCTCTCCTGATCCGCCGCCACCGAACTGAGTAAATATCCATATTCCGGTCAAATCCGCCTGAACCTCGCGCACTTGCGCCCACACTCCGCAGTTGCTCAACGGTGCCCGTCGCCGATCGGGGGAGCCGCCCCGCCTCTTCGGCATAGCGCTCCGCACGGGTCAGGCCGGTGGTGCTATGCACTGCTGATTAGCAGTCTAGCGCGTCCCCGCGCAGATGCGCCTCGACCGCCGCAGTTATTGAACCGCGCGACCGGTGATAGAATTGCGATTCAATAACCGATCCCGCGGTTCTCCTTCCCCTGTGCACAAGACGCGGCGTGTTCCGACGAAGCCGCCCTTGATTCCGCATTATTGCGCTCGCCGAGAGAGTACCGGCGGAAAGTGCTCCGACAAGGCGACTGAGGTGTGGTCATAGCGCTCAGGGAATCGGTGCTCCGTTTGGACGCGTTGAAGCATAGAAGCATGAACGAAATCCGCTTCGCCGGTGGCGCATGGCGGTTCCGTTTCACCGCAGACATGGCAGGCGTGTACGTGCCGAGGCGCTTACCGCAGCCCCGCGGGGCTCGTGTCGCCGACTTCCTGGAGCGCCACATTGAGCCGCTCGCTGTTTGCTATTCCCCAACATGCCACCCGGAGCGCCGACCGTCGTGCCGATCGAGGGCTCCTCTCTCGAGACGCGCGGAGGCGATGCGATGCTCCTGGTCGGTCGTCACCCGCAGCCACCGCTCCTAGATCATGAGCCGATCCGCAACGCAGCACCCGAAACTCTCGATCAGATGATCCTCGCCGGCCGCTGCCATCAAGCAGATCAAGCAATCGCTCCGCGCTGGCTGACATGGCTGCGGCAGCTCTCGAGTCGGCCTTCTTCTCCGACAGCGGTTCGAGCACGGTCGAGGTGGCCCTGAAAATGCCGGTCGCGCTCGCGCATAGTCGTCAGAGCACAGCCATCGGGACACTATCGGCACGAGTGTCGGCGCGCATGTCGTTTTCAATACTGTATACCGAGCCGCTGCTGTTAAGCACCGTTGCCCTCCGCAGGCCGGGAGCAGAAGACGCTAGCTTAGCTATAGCTAGACGCCTTCGAGCGGCGACGCATGACCGCTCGTTGAATTACATTCTCAATTTTGACGACTGCAACAGATCCTTGAAGCAAATTCACAGACCTTTTGCGATCGAATATCGTTGCTGATGGTACACTGCCCGCAAACGTCCGATATCCAGCGGCTGCAAGTCTGGTGCCGCTTCGTGCTCCGATCGCCGAACGAGAACCACAGGCTTGCAGCGAATGACGAAAAACGAAAATAAGAAGGGGATATAACAATGAACTCATTTCCGGAGCTGTCTTGGGTAACACCAAACCCCCATGGAGAATCGGCGCTGGCCCGGGTGGATCCCCGCGTGCGCGAATTGATTCTGAGGCAGCAGCGGCAGGAGCGGACGACACTTAAACTCGTCGCATCCGAGAACTTTGCCTCCTTCGCCGTTTTGGAAGCGACCGGCTCGATTTTCATAAACAAACATTCCGAGAGGGATCCGGGCGCCGGTTCTATTCGGGGAATAAGATCGCCGAGGAGCTTGAGAAGCTGGCTGTAGAGCGCATGCAGGCGCCGTTCGGAAGTGAACACGCTAACGTCCAACCGTATTCCGGTTCGTCGGCCAACCAAGCTGTTCACCGTGCGCTTTTGACTCCTGGAGACAAAGTCATGGCGTTGCATCTCCCCGAAGGTGGCCATTTCACCCACGGCCGGGCCGTCAACTTCCCAGGCATTGATTACCAGCGCGTACCTTATGGACTGGACGAAACGACGCAGAAAATCGACTACGATCGCTTGCGCGACCTAGCCAGGCGGGAAGGGCCGAAGCTCATTTGGATCGGCAGAACTGCTTATCCACGCGCACTTGATTACACTGTAGTGGCTGAAATCGCCCTCGAGGTGGGGGCCTATCTCGGAGCTGACGTTGCTCAGATAAGTGAACTGATCGTCGCCGGAGCCCACCCCAATCCAGTGGGCCATTGCGACGTCGTTACCAGCACGTCTCACACGTCGATCCGCGGCCAGCGTGGAGGCTTCATTTTATCGAAAAATGAAGATCGCTATCAGGCACGCTATCACCCCAGGAGCAAATACAATCTGGCGAAACGTATAGATCGCTCCGTCTTCCCTGACCTGCAAGGTGGAGCGCATATGAATGTCATCGCGGCTTTGGCTGTGGCCTTGCAAGAGGCCGCGACCCCGTCCTTCCGTGCCTACGGTCAGCAGATCGTGAAGAATGCCAGGGCTCTGGGCGAAGCGCTTCAGGACCGAGGTTTTGACCTGGTCACCGGGGGACTGACAATCACATGCTGATCCTTGATCTGCGGGATCGCCACTGTCAGGCAAAGCCTATGCGGCGCGCCTGACTGAGGCAGGCATTATCACGAACTTCAATTTGGTGCCGGGCGACCGTCGCGATCCGGGCGCCACAAGCGGGATTCGCGTGGGGACGCCAGCCGTGACGTCCATGGGCATGCGTGAGGAGGAAATGGAACAGATCGCTGCCTTTATCTCCACGATTTTCGCACACCCTGACGACGCAGTTGTTCACGCCGGCGTGCGGAACGAGGTTGCGAACTTATGCGCTGCATTTCCGATACCTGGCATCTCAGACCGGGAAGGCAGCCTAAACGAACCATGCAACTCCATTACCAGAAGCGAGGCTACTCCATGGCTAGACAGTTCGTTTTCTCCTCCGAATCCGTCGGCGCCGGACATCCGGACAAGATGGCCGACAACATCTCGGATGCCGTTCTCGATGCGGTCCTCAGTAAAGATCCCAAGGGGCGCGTGGCCTGTGAAGCGCTGGTGAAAAACTGTGAGACTTTGGTGAAGACAGGGATGGTCGTGCTGGCTGGCGAGATCACCAGTGACGCCCAGATCGATTACAGTCAAGTTGCTCGCGATACCATTCTCGATATCGGATACGATGACGACGCCATCGGGTTTGATGGTCGGCGTTGTGCAGTCGTTCTGGCCATCAACGAACAGTCGGCGGGCATCAGCCGGGGCGTCGATCAAGGACGAGGAGTTGATCTCGATCAGGGGGCGGGGGATCAGGGCCTCATGTTCGGATACGCTTGCAGCGAGACCGATACACTGATGCCCTTGCCAATCCAGCTCGCTCACCACTTAACGAAAAGGCAGGCAGAGGTCCGTAAAGCAGGACAGCTCAGCTGGCTATGTCCCGACGTGAAATCGCAAGTCTCGGTCCGTTATGAAGGTTTGCGTCCGGTGGCGCTGGATACAATCGTCCTGTCGACCCAACATGACGAGGAGGTTTCGCAGGAAGCCGTGCGTGAAGGCGTTATTGAGGAGATCATAAAGCCGATCTTGCCGGCCGACCTGGATACGACAGGGATCAGAATCCTGGTCAACCCGACAGGACGGTTCGTGGTCGGCGGACCGCGTGGCGACTGCGGCCTCACCGGACGAAAGATCATCGTCGACTCCTACGGTGGGATGGGCCGCTACGGCGGTGGCGCCTTTTCGGGCAAGGACCCCTCCAAGGTTGACCGTTCTGCTGCTTATGCGGCCCGGTACGTCGCCAAGAATGTCGTTGCTGCCGGACTTGCCGAAGTTTGCGAGGTGCAGATTGCCTACGCAATCGGCGTGGCCAATCCGGTTTCGGTTTTCGTCAACACGTTTGGGACGGCCACGATCGAGGAAGAAAGGATCGAGCGCCTCATTCTTGAGCTGTTCGATCTCAGGCCCAAAGGCATTATCAAGATGCTTGATCTGTTGCGCCCGATATACCGCAAGACCGCGACCTATGGGCACTTCGGCCGTGAAGAGCCTGAGTTCACTTGGGAAAGGACCGACAAGGTGGACGAGTTGCGTCGTGAGCCAGGTTTGGCTGCAGCGTGAGGCCAATGACGGCTCTGCAAGCGGCAGACCATAGCAACGAGGGCACCCGCGCGGGCATGGCGAGAAGCCGGCTTGGTTTTTGGCGGAGACATTGATGCCGGATTATGATGTGCTTTGCATCGGCAATGCGATTGTCGACCTCATCGCCCAGTGCGAAGAGGACTTCCTCCAGACCAACGGCATCATCAAGGGCGCGATGAACCTCATCGACACCCACCGCGCCGAACTGCTCTACAGCCGCATGGGTCCGGCGATCGAAGCCTCCGGCGGCAGCGCCGGCAACACGGCGGCCGGCGTCGCC
>NZ_JBSKBO010000016.1:0-68584 GCF_053714255.1 Mesorhizobium sp. 43Arga | reverse complement strand
TGCGGGCGATCGACGCCGAGGCCGAGCGCTACTGGCAGAGCTGGGGCTTCATTCCCGCACGGGACAATCCGTCGGTGCTCATGCGCTCGATCCAGGACGTAAGCCTCTGGCTGGCGGACAAAGGCCAGTAGCTCCATGCGCGTAGCGCCTTCGACAGCGGCAGGGTCCGGGCGCGCCGGCCTGTGGCCGGCCGGCTCTGGTCGCGGCGTCCCGCCGCTCCCCGCGCCGGCTTCGCCGTCTCGGCCTTCGGGTGACGATCCCTCGCGCAGGGCCAGAGGGAGAGGGCGGCCGGCGCGGGGCGGGGACGCTGGAGAGAAGTAGAGTAGGAGCACAGCGCCTGCCTGCCTCGCGGCGAGGTGGTTTCTGCGCTCCTCTCACCGAACCGGACGTGCGAGTTTCCACGCTACCGGCTCTCCATGCGCGGCTTACGCCACGGGTGTCCCTCATGCGACCATGAGGGCGTTGAACGATGCCCAGAAGCGGTCGGCTCCTTTGCGGAACTTCTCGGCGGGATCGTTCCATCCATTCGGTATGCGTATGCCCCGGTGTGGGAAGTGGATCGATCCACCTTCCCGGAAGAACCGCAGCGATTTCGGTCCGTCGACCCATCGCCAGCGGCTGTCGGGTGCTGTTGCGAGGAAGCGGCGACGCAGCTCGCGCCATGTCGCTTTTCGGTACTTCTTACGCAGCCATCGCCCGATGCGCTCCCGTAGCCACCAGTCCAGACCGGCGAAGTCCCGCGTAGCCCATGTGGCGTAGCGGTAGTAGTTTCGCCAGCCGGTGATAACTGGGTTGAGGTCGTCGATGAGATCGGCGAGGGATTGGCCCGTGGGCGTCTCCTTCACCTTGACTTTGATCTTGTGGCGGAGGTCCTTCAGCTTGCCCTTCGGGATGAAGAGATTGCCGACCATGTGTCCGGTGCGGCGTGCCTTGGTCTGCACCACCCGGTAGCCGAGGAAGTCGAAGCCTTCCCCGACCTTGGTGACTTGGGTCTTTTCCATCGACAGTTCCATGCGCAATTCTGTTTTCAGGAACTGCGCCAGCGCCAGCTTTTCCGCTTCGGCGTCCTCGCGTGTCCCGTCCGTCAGCACGACGAAGTCGTCGGCATAACGCACGGCGAAGAATGTCGGCCTGTTTCTCCGGCGGTCATATTGCCGCCGGTTGGCTGCATTCTGCGGTCGTTCGCGAGGTCGCATCGACCACCGCCCATATCTCTCGTCGATGGCCCCTAAATAGACGTTGGCCAGCAACGGTGAGATGATGCCGCCCTGCGGGGTGCGCGTGACAGGGTGGCGCACGGTGCCTTCGATCATGACCCCGGCCTTCAGGAATGCGAGCACAAGCCAGAGGACCTTGCGGTCCTTGATCCGGCGTCGCACGCGCTCCATCAGCACATGGTGATCGACGGCATCGAAGCACCCCTTGATGTCTCCCTCGATTACAAAGCGGTACTCAGAGGTGCCGCTGGCTGAGGGATGCAATTGCCGCTGGATTTTCGCCAGGGCATCATGGGTGCTCCGACCGGGTCGGAAGCCGTATGAGGTCGGATAGAAGTCCGCCTCGAGATCGGCTCCAGAACCAGCTTTAAAGCCATTTGCACCGGTCGGTCTCTGAGCGTTGGAATGCCGAGCGGGCGCACCTTGCCGGGCTTCCCCGGTTTCGGGATCAGCCTTTGCCGGACAGGCTCGGGCCGATAGGTGCCGTCGCGGAGTTCTCGTCGGATATCTTCGAGGAACTGCGCTACGCCGCCGGGCCGCTCTTCGACCTTTTTCCGTGTGACGCCATCGGTGCCCGGTGTGCGACTGCCCTTGTTGGAGGACAATCGCCGCCAGCTTTCCGCAAGCGTCCTGCGGTCGCATACGATATTAAACAGATCTGCGAACACCTTGTCGGCGTCCGCAGTACTCCACCTGTGAAGCTTGCGCAGCATGTTGAGGACAAACGCGGTGTTCACCGCATCGGGCTTCATCGGCCCACCTCCTGCCGGCTTGCTTCACTCACTGTCCCCCTTCGCCATGTGGACGGCTTTCCCGTCTTCGGACTACTACGGAGACTCCGCCCCCTGCCGTGCCGGTCATCGGTCGCCTCGATCGTCTCGCGCCATCCGGCGGGAGAGAACACGGCAAGGTTCCCAAGTTCACCTGATGTCCCTTCGCCTGCCTTAGGGACCGACTTTACCCCGTGAGAATTCCGACCAGCGGCCACCGCAAGCTGGGCTGCTGACTGACACACGTCATGACGTGTGCCCCTGATCCCTGACTTACCAGCAGGGATCGGCGCTTCTCCGGCCCTTCGGCCGATCCGCCCACCTCCGATTTGGCGGATTACATGTTGCAACGAGGCGTCCAACATCGGTTCGATTACTCTTCCCATAACAGGCATGCTCGCCGGACCGGCCCTGGGCGGAAGTCCCGGACCGTCCGACTTTGACGGGTTCTGCTGATTTATGGCTCACCGGAGGCACCCGGGTTACCTCACCCGTCTGCTTCAACCCCCGCGCTTGCGGCACGTTGGCGGCGGGGTCTTCCACCCCGCAGGGGCAACAAATGCGCGTGACGGATTCCACTCGTCACTCTTGGCGCACGGAAAGTCACGATGTCGATGATATTCATAGGTGGATCACGCGAGATATTCGAGCTCCCGGAACCTGCCATCACTCGCATCGGCGCAATCGTTGCTGCCGAGCACGGCGTGCTGATTGGCGATGCGTCTGGAGCCGATACCGAGGCGCAGGGCCTGCTCGCGGGCTACGGCTACGAACATGTCGGGGTATTCCATGCCGGCAAGGAACCACGCAACAATCTGGGCGACTGGGCCGCCTACCCTGTTCTCTCCCGAGGGCGCCGAAGGATACTGGCTCCACGCTGCCAAAGACCGGGAGATGGCGCGGCGCGCCGACTTCGGAATGATGGTCTGGGATGGCGCATCGCCAGGCACGGCCGTCAACGTGCTTCGGCTCGCCATCGCGAACAAGCCGTGCGTCATTTACGATCTGGCCAGGGGCAGCATGGCGACGACCTACAACGTGGACGACTGGTGCGCCATGCTTCGCCATGCTGGCTCGGACATTCGCCGCCAAGCCGAAGCCCGCATGATGCCGGATGAGCGTCTGGCGTTGCCAGGATGATGTCCACGCTATCCACCGGCAGGCCCCATCCGATATGCTTGATCCAGCCCCCCGCGCGCCAACTTCGCTGTGTGAACGTCCGGAGCCCATCCCTTTCGACGCCGGCCCACGCGCGACGGCAGGGCATGTGCAGATGATCAATCCTGGTCCGTCTCGCATCTGAAGCGGGTGCAAGCGTACCGGACATCCGCTCTTACACAGTCACCCAACTTCGCTGCGAGGAATCGCCACTGAGCGGTGTGAAGTTCGCTGCCAGCCGACTCCGATCTCAAAACCCCTGTGCCGCCACGAACACGCAAGGCGGTTCGCGCGCCGTGCTGCGATTCGAGGTATTGACGATGCAGGTGACGTGACCCGAGAAGCTGGCGAGGCAGCATGTTCCGGCGATCCGGCAGCGTTGCGGCCAAGCGATGGCGGCCTGGGTTCTTGTCCATCTGCCGCATCCGGGGCCATTCCCGTTTCATGTCGCCTTTGTAGACGACCGCCTGCTTTGTGCGGTCAACCCCCGTTGGGGGTACAGGCGGCGTAAATTCAGGAAAATTCGATTTCTGTTTTTTGTCTGCGGACAGGCGAAGGGCCTGCCCGCACTTTTTCGGCAAATAGAATTTTCCAGAATTTTCGCCGAGATGACCGCAGCAGGACGGCCCTCTCCTTTGGCGCCATCGGGAATGGTCCCGATGCAACCGAAGGAGAACTACCATGGCCACCACGATCGCAAACCTCACCACCAAGGCCGACGGCTCGATGGAAGGCGTCTTCGCCACGCTCCGGGTCAACGCCCCGATCACCCTCATCCCGAACCCCAACAAGTCGCGCGAGGACGCCCCCGACTACCGGATCGTAAACAAGCGCACGGGCTTCGAGATCGGAGCCGGCTGGCACCGCATCTCCCAGCGTTCGGGCGAGGAGTACCTCTCGGTCAAGCTGGAAGCCCCCGAGATCGGCGTGATCTTCGGCAATCTCGCTCCCGCCCCGGGTGGCGAGGAAAACAAGAAGGTCATCCTCTGGAACAACCCCCAGTGAGGCATCGGAAGCCGGCCCCTCGAGGGGCCGGCTTCCCCACCCGGCAAAAGGAGGTTGCAATGAGCCGCTACACCATCACTGTCACTGGCACCGTCACCGGACAGGTCCGCTCGGATCCAGACGCTGTCATCGGCTACGACCCGCCGCTTCGGACTTATTTCCTGCAGGCGTTCCCCCACGAGGTAACCGACGAACCCGCGCTCTGGCTTGGCACCCACGACCACGCGTTCAAAGCGCTGGAAGATCTTCACCAGGCTGCCGTAGCGCACGGCTACGACTTCATACCGCTCCCGCACGGCATCGCCACCAAGCTGGTCGACGATAAAATCGCTGGTGGCGATCGCCCCGCGCGCGATGGCGCCCTGCGCGAGCTTCTGTATCACCTCGACGATCTTGGCTAGACGACGCGGTCCCCCAGTCAAGTCATAGCGGGAACTGTGATCTGGCAACCTTTCTTCTCCGATGTTTCGATCGTTCAGGGGACAAACCCTGTGAATCGAGAAGATGACCCGATCAAAAAAAGCCCGTCGCGGGAGAAGCGGCGGCCCTGATGGAGACAACGGCCCGGGAGCAGGCGAACCACCGAAACCAAGATGCAAACCAATCGAGCCCGCGAATATTTGATGCACAATACCAAACTCTGCATGGCAAAATTCGTATTCAACAGGTGCCGGCACCCGGCGGGTCCGATCAGAGATGGACAAACTGTCCGTCCGGGGTGATCTGCGGAATGAGATCGAATTCGTCCCTGTTGGCAGTGAGGATCGGCAGCCTGGTGCGCGCGAGAACGCCGCCAATCACGCCGGCCTCGATCCAGATTTGGGGATCGTAAGAAAGGGGTTTGCCGGAACCGCATCGAAAAGAACTGCCTAGTGGTCACGAACCTTGCGCCATCCCGAGGCAGAGAAATTGGCGACACCAGCGGCAAGCTCCCCGAGGTGCAGGCTGCCTTCGCCGCATTTCTCAGGCAACGGGCCCTCAGACTGATAGAGCATGATCAGCGTTCCGGCGACGCGGCGCGGGCCAAGGAATTCAAGAAGCCGAGGCGGGCGGCTTATCCAGCAGGAGGACGATCCTGCCGCCGGGCAAACGACGGTCAGCCTCAGACGGCGTTGAGGAGCGATCCGATCACGCCGGCAAGCGCCGGGGTCGATTCCAGCCCCTTCATCGGATGTAAGAGCCGGCCGATGGTCAAGTGAGTTCCGATTTGATCGATCGCCGTCGTCGTCGCCGCTTTGCTAATAGCGCCGGCCCTGGTTCACCTGGTTCTGTCGACAGCTTCCTGTACCATCTTCGCCAGTTCCTCGCGGACTGACGAACGGGACCGAGCACACAAGGCCTTGAATGCCAGTGCCACTTCGAATGGAACACTCGTCTGCAAGACCATGGTTTCGCCAGTCCTCTCGGCCTTCATGGGTTTTGGGGGGCGGGCCGCTCGGGTTGGAGCGCGCGCCGGCGCTGCTGCCGCTTCAACAGGGGCCGGCGGTGCAGCATGATCTTCCGGCACGACGGCCTTATCCCCAGAGGGCGCGCTTTCAGGCGCTGTCGCCTGAGGATCGACCTTTGCCTGTTCGACCAGACTAGGAGGGTTTGCGAAGGATTGCGGGTCGAGACTAGCGAGCTTCGAAAACGGACCAGCACGCTTCGGAAGCGTCGGAAGCCTGCTCTTCGCCGTTTCCGGTTCTGCTATGGCCGCGGCCTTGTTTTTTTTGGAGTCCATCAGGCAGCCTCCTCACCCATCCGTCGAATTATCTCGGCTGCCACAGTGTTGGTCTGGTCTCGCGCGTCCTGGATGGCCTTGTTCGTACCGTCCGTTTCATAAAGGCTGCCCGCGGTCGCGATCGCTTGAAATGTAGGTCGATAGGATAGGAAGCTATCCATGACATGAAGCCCGGCCGTTTTGAGCCGATCCATTGCGAGCCTGACGGCCGTCGTCCTTGCATCGATCCCGTTCACCGCATTGAGCAAGATGCCGAACGGAATTTTGCGGTGCCGTCCACCCGCAAGCCTCACCTGGTCGACCATGCCGATGGTCCCGTTGACATCGTACATGTGCGCTCGCGTGGGGATCAGAACGAAATCGGCAAATGCAACAGCCGATCCAACGGCTGCGGCAGCGGTTCCCTGAATGTCGACCAGCACGAGCTGGTAGTCGCCCGGCTCTTCCAACGTTCTGGCAAGATCACCAAGGTCTGTGATCGCCTGGACTTCGATGTTCTTCAGCGTGTAGCCAGCCTTCTTGCTGGTGTCGTACCAGTTGGCGGCCGACCTCTGCGGATCGGTATCGATCACAAGGACCTTGTAATCCCCTGCGGCGAATTCCCCCGCCAGCAGGATGGTGGTCATCGTCTTGCCGCAACCACCCTTGGGCGAACCGATGGTGATCACGAATGGTCGTTCGTCATTGTCCGCCGCCGCCATACTCATTCTTTTCCCTCTACCTGGAACGCCCGTCTATGGAATTCGCTGAAAGCTATAACATCGTCCGATGAAGTCATGATGTGGCCATGAGACACAGATCCCATGAAACGCGGAACTAATCTAGTCATGGGCTCATTAAAACATGAGATGTGACCCAATGATGGTTATCACTCGCTGGCGTCATTGGGCGAAAAAGGGGGTGGCATCGAAGCTTCTAAGAGGAGTGTGCTTTGGGATTAAGTTGACAAGATACGCAATTTGGGTCCAAATCGCTGAGCAGGTCGTCGCTTCGCTTCGACCTGGATCGTCTTCGACGGGGAGGCCACCCGTCATAGTGAGGAATTTTGGATACCAGACGGCCGCATAAAGATCCTCGAAAGCGCTCCCGGATCGATCTCGGACCGGAGGCGATCGCGCTCCTGGATGAGGCTTCCAAGGTGTTCCAACTCGACCGGGCCGAGACGTTGCGGCGCATTATCCGCGCAAGCCTGGATGTTGGTCCGGCTCTGTCCGCTGAGAATTCACGAACTGTGGCGGCCTTGGCCTCGCAAGTTCGAATGGTCGGCCGAAACCTCAGCCAGCTCCTACACGCCATTCATTCTGGCCGCGCGGTTCCCGTGGAGGCGGCGTTGCCGGTATGGGAGGCGCTCGACGAGAGGGTCAGAGCTGTCGACGCCGAGTTAACGGCGATGACGATCGCCCATGGGCTGAAACTTCGGAAGGCGGCGCATCTGCTGGACGGTGAGGAAGCGTGACCCTCGACCAGTCCTCTATTCAGGCCATTGCAGATAGGATTCGCGCAAGCGCCGCCGTCGAGGCGGAGAATCGAAAGAGTCGCCACCAGGCCGCTTTATCCTTTGCGAGCAATGACGATGATTGGTTCATCAAAACGGTTCGCGGCCGGCGAGGGGATGGCGGTTTCGGCGCAAGCCGGCCGTCGGAACCGACTGTTCCGAGCGCGGCGGCGCGTGAACTGGAGCCGCCACGCGGCAAGGCCGGGCGGCTAAATCTAGCGCTTCCCACGAAGCGCCCTCCGCTTGCCGGCGGTCCCGCAGAGAAGGCGGTCGCCAGCAAGCTCGCGTCGGGTTATCAGCCGGCCGTCCTGAAGGTGATTTCCTATGGGCATGCCGTCACAAGAGCGACCGCCATCGGCCAATACATTCAGAAGGAGGGCGTCAGCCTCGAAACTCATGATACCCGCATCCTGGCGACGCAGGAGGCCGTTGCCGAAGAGATGAAACAGTGGGCCAAGGGCTTCGACAAGCGGCGTGAAAGCGAGGATGTCGCGACGTTTCGGCTTTCGGTGGCAGGGGAGTTGAGTGCCGAGCGGCTAAAGCACGCCGTTCAGGCTGGATTTGCCGGCCACGGCTACGCCTATCGTATCGACATGCTGCAGGACGGTTCGACCATCGCACGTGTGGTCGCGACCATGGCCGGCCACGATGTCGTCCAAGGGCAGGACGGGGACAAGAAGGTGAAGCACCGGTTTCACCTTTCCGACGCACGCCAGCCTGATCGCCAGTTCTCGGCACCGACCCGAGCCATGATCGCCTCGCGGATCTCCGAGGCGCTTGGAGTCAGCGAGGATGCCGTATCGGTCAAACCACTTGGAGAACCCAGCCACGGCAAAGCTGGCGTCGTGTTCCAGCTCTCGCGCCTTACCCATGACGGGGCGGCGATCGGCGCCGACGGCGCCACGATCGCCGCAGAGGAGGCGGTTCGGCAGACCGCCCAGTCCTGGGATAAGACGCTGAATTCGTATAAGCCTCGCGACACAATGCACATGATCCTGTCGGCCAAGGCCGGCGAGGACAGGGAGGCGCTCGTAAGGGCAGCGCGTGGGTTCCTGCATGAGCAGTTCCCCAATCACAAATTTGCCTTCGGCATGCATGCCGACATGGCAGAGGAGGGGGGACATATTCACGTCCATGCCATCGTGGCGGTGAAAGGCGAGGACGGCCAGCGCTTGCGGCCTGGCCCGGCCCAGCTTCGTGAATGGCGGTCGCTCTATGCCCAGCATGCAGAAGCGCAGGGCATGAAAATCGTCGCGACCTCCGCGGCCTATCGTGCGTCATCACAAAGCTATGGCCCGCGTGACAAGGCGATTGCCGCCGCAGCCGACAAGCCACGGCCCGGGAGGGAGGCACGTGACCGCGCCTATGCCCGTGCGAATCCGCATGTCATCCACAAAGCCCGCCAACGCATCAACCATGCAAAGGCCAATCCCATCAAAATTCCGGTTTCGGCGCGTCAGCTTCAGGCCACCCAGGCGGGCCTTCAGGACTGGGAATCGGTTGCTGCATCTCGGCCGAATAGTGCGATAGCGAGTCAATTCAATGATCGGATGACGCAGGCCGTCCGGTCAGGTACTATCGTGGTCGCTATTCGGGATGGAAAGGGTATTCGAATGAGTTCAGATGCCACCGCAGACCAGATGCGGGAAAACCTTAAGGAGATCAATGAGACGGTTAATAAGACGGCCGCCATGATGAACGGCCAGACCAAAGCCGAGTTCTTGCGGCGGGCGGCGCCCACAATGGAGTTGCTTGCGATCCGGACGGATCTTAAATCGATCCAGGAGCGCGGCGTAACGCATGTCAGCGAGCATGAGGCGCATCAGATCGCCGGCCCACGTGCTGAAGCTCTAATCCACCGCGCTCAAGAGATCGAGGCGGCAGAGCGGCTTGAGGCCGATCGCGCCCGCGAGATCCGCAATCGCGCCATTGAGCAGCAGATACGC
This sequence comes from Mesorhizobium sp. 43Arga, assembly GCF_053714255.1. Lineage (NCBI taxonomy): Bacteria > Pseudomonadati > Pseudomonadota > Alphaproteobacteria > Hyphomicrobiales > Phyllobacteriaceae > Mesorhizobium > Mesorhizobium sp. 43Arga. The sequence continues at coordinate 59,273 of NZ_JBSKBO010000016.1, read as the reverse complement.
GACGAACGTGCTGGATCGGCTGATCCGACCTCGCTTGAGCAGGTTGCCCAAGACCGTGAAATGGTGCGCAACGCCGAAAGCATCGCTGCGAAGGAAGCGCGCGAGGCACAAGTCGCAAGCGAAGCCGCGCGATCATTGGCACAGAATCCCAGCGAGCGGCTTGATCCCGAGATCGTCAAAGGCGAACGGCTCGAAGAACTGCAGCGCCTGCAGTCGAGGAGCATCAACACCGCTCCAGTCGAAGGCGAAGAGCCGGATTCACAAAAGCCGCAAAAGCAGTAGTTGCCTCGTCATGCACCCTGCGTGGCTCGTTGTTCCCTAAGCCGGGCTCTGGCAGCGGCTCCGGTCGGCACACGCTCGCGTCCAAACGCGGATGTACTCCGAGGAAAGACGAGGATTAGACATCTCGTGATTAGGCAACTTCCTTCACCCGGATTTCTATATCCAGGTGAGCGGAGGCGGCGATGTTGACGAGCGCGTCAAGCGAGAACTTGGCGAGCTTACCCCGCAGCAGATCATTGATACGAGGGCGCGTCAGGCCGAGCCGCTTGGCGGCTTCCTCCTGGGGAAGGCCCCAACGCTGGACTGCCTTACGGATTTCGTAGAGTAGCGCCGAGCGCGCCTTGAGGTTTGCTGCCTCCTGTTCGGTGTCCGCCAGGGCGTCCCAGACGTTCTCATAGATTTCTACGTTCATCGTTCTGCCTTCCATCGTTTTAGCCGTTGAGCCGCCAGATCGAGGTCTTTCTTGGATGTGGCCTGTGTCTTCTTCTGGAACGCATGAAGCACCAAAACGCGGTCCTCCATCGTTGCCAGATAGATGACGCGGAACGCTCCCGATGCCTCCCGGACTCTGATTTCCCTGACGCCGGCCCCCACGATCTGCATAGGTTTCCAGTCGTCGGGATCGTCGCCGCGCTGGACAAGTTCGAGCTGCCAGCCGGCCTCTATCCGCGCATCGTCAGGAAACGCTCGAACATCCGCCCTACTGCTTCCAAGCCATTCAATCACCTTCATCGGGGTGCACAGTATCGGTTTTGATACATGTTGGGTAGAGTGAAAATCAATCGCATTTTACGACCAGCAATCAGCTCACGTCCCCACCAAGTACCGGGAGGCGCAACGAAACGGTTCGATTCGCCCGCCATCGGATTAGGGACGCTTCGTCTTGTGCTCACACTCGGCATAGGCACCGAAGACATAAATCGCTCATTTGTATTCAACTGAATTCACGTCCTAGCGATCGCCGTGACGTCTAATTTGATCCTGCAGCGCCTCAAGAGCGGCTGACGGTTCCCCCGTCGACATCTCCGCTATCCACTGACGGTGACAGGGAACGAGCGCCGGCCTCCACTTCCTGATCGAGCGATGCGAGCAGCGCGGCGATCGACGTGGACTTGTTCCCCGGCCGGACTTGGAATTGCAAGACACTCGCCTTGCCTTCAGACGCACTCGGGTCGGACGCCTTTGATGCTGCCGGCGCCGATCGCCGGTCAAGGGTGGGAAGCGGCCGCGGCGCATCATCAGCCGTCTGATCGGCCCGCTTCGGCTTCAACTCCGGAACTTCAGCGGCGACCTCGCTCTTTGCTTCAGCCTCACCGCCCGTTGAAAGGCCTGAGCTTGGCAGCACCTGTGGTGCGTCCGCGCTGTCGCTCTCTACTTTCGGCTTTAACGCGACGGGATCAGCCCTTTCAGCCGCAGTCGCACGCGGCACCGCATCGGCATAGACTGTATCGCCCGAAACCGGCGCTTCGACGGTATCGGGTTCCCCCAACTCGAAAGGTGCCGCCGGCGCGTTGTTAGCCGCCGCTTCGACCTCCGCCATGGAGCGCAGCGGAAGATCGTGCCATCGTGAGAGAGGCGGAACCTTCAAGCGCCGGTGCCGAAATTCCTGGTAGGTCGCCTTATAGGGAGCGTCCTTATAATAGGTGATCTTGCGCACCATGAAACCAGGGGGGCTCGAGCCCAGAACCACGGCCTGCTTCGCCGGCATTTGCCGAAGCTCCGCCGCCGTCCGGAACGGCCTTTCCTGATAACTTAAACTCTTGTCTCGGGCCCCAAATATACCTTGACCAGCCCTGATGATCGGTGTGGGCACCTCGATCGTGGTCGGTCCCAGCATTACAGAGACATGTTCCGAGGTCTCCACGTCGTTCATGCGGATGAAAAGCTTCACCTGACACGCGGTCACCGTGGTCTGCCGCGTCGCTTTTCCATAGACTTCGTCAAGCTGGGCAAGATCCTGCAGGATCAGGACCATGCGAAAGCCATAGCCCGCGTTGATCGCCAGCTTGGAAACGATAGACTCCATTTTGCCGAGCTGGCGAAACTCGTCGATCATCACCAGGACCTGATATGGCTCGTCTGGGCCTGGCGAGGAAGCCATCAGCACATCATGGATTTGCTGAACCAGGAGTTTGATGATGGGCCGGAACACGTCGAGCTGCGCCACCGAGCAGCCGATGAACAGAGCCGTCGGGTCCTTCCGAAACTTCGAGATATCGAAATCGGTCGACGCCGTAGCGGCTGCAACGAGATCATTGGTCCAGGGGTTGAGAGCCGCCGTCAGGTTGAAGTAGGCCGAGTTTCGCGTTTCCTTTTCCAGCGCAATGAACTGGTTGAGCCCATGCACGACCCACGAAGGCAGATATTTTTCCTCATCATTGCGGATATTCGTCAGCACCCTGAGAAAATCCACGCCGGTCGAAAGAAGCATCGCGACGGCGCGCAAATGACGCTGCCCCTCATAGCGTGGTGACGTCAGCACATAGCCGATCATGGCTGTGAGGAGCTGCCGGCCGGCGCGCGCCCAGATCTCGGAACTTCCTGTCGCCTCGGGGATGATGAAGGAGGAGACCACGGCGCAGTCCGTCGGCATGCGCGCGTCGCGCCGGATGAAATCCAGCGGATTATAGCGATGCGAATCCTGCTCGCCCGGCGAAAAGAAAAAAACCTTGTCGCCGAGAGCCTGCCGGTGCGCACCGAACGCCTCGAAGTTCTCCCGCTTCGGATCGAACCACACCGAGGATCCTCGCCACATATAACCGTTCGGAATGACAAAGCTGACGCCCTTGCCGGATCGGGTCGGCCCGACCACCAAGACGTGCGCTGGCTCGTCCGAGCGGATCGTCGCCCCGCCCATCTTGCCGAGGATCAAGCCTTGCTTTGCCAGCAGGTTTTTCCTTTCGGCGTCCATGATTGTGCCGAACCGCGCATCGCCGTAGTGCTTTGGCTTGCGGTTGATCAGGCTTGCAAAGATCAGGCCGACGCCGATCGCCACGACAACCGCGATCGCGATCGCGCCCCGGATGATCGTCTCGCTCTGCGTGGGATGATAGGCCAGGCGCTGACTGAAATGCTGCCATGCAACGAACAGGCCGCTTAGGCTGCGTTGCGCGTTCTGGTACTTTAGAAGCCCCCAGCGCGAGGCGCCTTCAGAGGGGAGGGCGGGATTCCATCGCCATGTCGCCACCAGCTCGTAGGCTATGCTCCAAAGGGCAAGGAAGGCGGCGAGGCCGATGAGGCCGAGGAGAAGCCTATAAGCGAATACGCGAGACATTCTGGCGAACCTTTCTGGCGGCTCTCCATTCAGTCATGCGGTTGAACCAGATCGCCGAAGTGCCGCGCCAGCCGCCCCGGCGCGTTTGTTGGATCACAATCGGCAGGACAGACCGCACGTAGTCAATGATTTCTGTCTTGCTCAGGCCGAGGCCAGCTTGCATGACCATGAGCGCAAGCTGTTCGAATGCACCGGTCGGGCTGTCCGCATGAACCGTCGTGATCGACCCGGGGTGACCCGTGTTGACGGCGCGCAAGAACGAATAGGCTTCCGCCCCCCGGATCTCGCCGAGGAAGATTCTATCTGGCCGCAAGCGCATGGCCGCTTGCAGAAGCGTTTCGACAGTCACACGCGCCAGGCCCTGATCGCCCTTTGACGCGACCAAGGGCAGATAGTTGGGCTGGTGTGGTTTGACCTCTCGCGTATCCTCAATGGTGAGGATCCGCTCATCCGAGGGCACCTCATGCAAGATCGCGTTCAGAAATGTCGTTTTGCCCGACGACGTTCCTCCTGAAAGCAAGATCGAATAACGCTCCCGAACGGCCAAACGGATGAAATCCTCGATCTTGCCAGCGTCGAGATATTCACAAAGGGCATTGTCAGTCCCGCTCAATTCGCCGGGATCCTGGACGGAGATCGTATCGAACGACCCCCGCTGCCGATAATCCTCAAGGCGCATATCCTTCACGACCTGCTTGCGGATTGCGAAGGCGCCTCCTGTTGGTGACGCCGGTGGAAGCACGCCCTGAAAGCGTTCGCCGCCCGGCAGAGCGGCCGAAAGCAATGGATTTTCCTCGCTGACGGACTGCGAGGATGACGCCGCGACGCGCTCCATGAGGTAGGTGATCGCAGCGCGGTCGAGTTCGGGAACGTCGAAGGATTCCATATGTGTGGACCCGACGATCTCGACCCAAACGCGTCCAGGCCCGTTCGCGCAGATTTCCACCACGCTGTCGTCATCGAGCCAGCGCCGAACAGGCTCCAGAGCCCTATTTAGAAATACGGTTCTTTGGAGCCCGCTCACGTCTTATCTCCCTCAACGCCTCGCGCACCGGGTCCAGATAGAATTCCGAAAAATCGAGGTCGCGCCGGACGAACACAATGATCCGCGACCCCTGATCAACGTGGATCGTGGGCGGGATATTGATCGAATTACGAAGCGCCTCTTCGGCAATGCGGTTGAGGCTTTGTGAAACCTGTTGAGCACCGATCTGGCGCGCGCTCTGCATGTATTGGTTGGGTTGCGTCTGGATTGTCACCGTTTGACCAGTCGTCGGATCGGTGTAGGTCTGATTGGCGTTCGATGCGTTTTGGTCCGTGCCGAGGTTGGCGATGAACTGCGTCGCGCCCCCCACGACGCTCAGAAGGATCGCGGAACCGAACCGCTCGAAATAATGGTTGTCGACCTCGCCCGGCATACCGCTCCGGCCGAGGTCGTCGGTGCCAGTCGAACCGAGCTGGACCGACACGCCATCCGAGCGCAGCAGCCGGGTCCACACGATGAAAACACGAGTTTGACCGGTCGCGAGGCCACTGCGATATTCACCGATAAGGCGGGAGCCACCGGGGATCAAAACCCTGCGGCCGTCGAACGACCACACATCCTCCGACACCACGGCTCTGACCATGCCGGCAAGATCGCTCTGAATCGCCGTCTCGAGCACGCCCTTGATCATCGTACCTTGGGCGACCAGCGCGTCCGTCCGCGGGTTCATCGTGGCCTTCGATGTATCCGCTCCGCTCTGGCTCGCCCTGGCCAAAAAACGCCGATTGGGATCCTCCTCGCCCTCACCGGCGGTTGCGGCCGCTGCTGCATCCGCCCCATTGCCGCCCAGTGTCGATGCACTGCCGGGCGCATCACCGGTATCGACGACGAGCTGCTTGGCACGCAAGCGCTCCCATTTCTGCCGTTCCTCCTCCTCACGGCGCCGCCGCTCTTCCTCGGCCAGACGCCGGGCCTCGGAATCGTCCTGGACCTGTGGCGCTGCTGTCGGGGGTTGCAAAGCGGGCGGCGGGGGAGGGGGCGCCTCAATTGTCGATGGCGGTTGCGGCGCTGCCGGCGGTTCCTCGGGAGCCGTCGGGATTTTCAGGGTCCCGTTATCAAGCTGGGGACGCGGCGTATCGAGCCCCGGCGCTGGAAACTGCGTCGTATGAAACTCCTCGCCATCCGGCGCGGTCAGCAGCGGCTTGTCGGGCGCGCGCGTCGCCGCATAAATCATCCACCCCGCGAAGGCCGCGGCACCCAAGGGCACGGCGATCTTGAAGAATGTGCTCGCGCCGAATTTTGGCGCGGCAACCGCCGTGCCCTCCTCAGCGAGCATTCTGTACTCATTGGGAGATGGCATTGGGTCCCCTCACTTTCCGAACCGTCTCACCACCGACACGCTGCGGCTCGTAAGGTTCGAGCCCCGTCGATTCGTTCACGTTGTTCAGTCTCAGATTAAATACGCAGGTTGCTTCGTTGCCGTTGCGCAGGGTCCATTGGTAGTTGACCTTGTCGACCACGATGTACGCGCCCTCGCGGCGATAATTCACAAGGGTCTCATTGCGCTCGCTATCAACGACGTAGATCGCCGGCACTTCCCGCGCCGGATCGAAGCGGAGCCAGGTCTTCACGCCATCGTCGTAGATCACGACCGGCTTATTTACCGACGAGCCCTTATAGCCATAGGACGAATTGGCATTTTCCGCCTTGAAGCCCTGCCGGTTCGGCTGCGCAGCCCGGGCCCGGGCTTCGTCCATCAAAGCCGCGTCCGACGCCTCCTCCGGATAGCGAAACTTGATCGCATAGACCTGTTGCGCAACCGGCCGAAACTCGCCCGTCAGAAAGAACACATAGCTGCGCTTATTCGTCAGGACGTTGAGATTACCGCCTGCGTTCTTCTCGATTGGCTTCACGAAGAGCACGTTGCCCTTCTTGTTGGGCTCGATGCTCCAGGCCGGCACGTCGCCGGCGCCGAGGGTCTCGATCTTCTCGTCATCGCCGAATTCGATCATGGTCGAGGCGCCGTAGCTTGCCGGCACCGACACCACATCGTCCTTTTGATACCAGACGAAGCGGATGCGACTATCACGAGATCCCGCCCGAGGGGTTTGTTCCGCAAAGCCCGGCTGAACCGCGAAAACGGCGAGCCCGATTGCTGTCAGGATGCTGGCGACCTTCAATTCGGGCTCTCCGCGGTGGGTGCCGGCGCGGTCTCTTGATCGCGCCGATATTCGAGCACCTGGAAGCCGAGCGGATTCTGAAAACGGATCTCGTTCTTGGCTGGCACGCCGGTGTAGCGGAAGCGGATCAACGACACCCAATGCCGCTGTATCGTGTTCGCCTGGCTCTTTTCCTCCGTCATGAACCGGACCAGCGCGGTCCTCTGGTTAGGAAATGTTACCGACTTGACCGTCACCGCCACGACGGTGTTTCGCCCGTAGAGCACAACGGGATTCGTCACCTTGTTGGCCGGACTGAAAAGCTCGACGAGTTCGCGCGAGGCGTCCGCGGTGCTGAGCAATTGCGCGAGATCGAAATTGTCCTTCAGGGCTTTGGGATCGTAGGTCTCGCGCGCCTTCACATAGCGGACGATATCGAACATCCCCATCGACTCGTCCTGCTGCAAAGGACCGTCGGCCAACGGGCGCTTCACCTCGACAAACCCGGTGGATTTGTCGACCACCACCATGTAGGGCTCATAGGTCTTGAGCGGCAGCGCCAGGATCAGCGCCCCCATGGCTGCAACGGCAATGACCGAGGCGACGGTCGCCACGCACCACGCCAGAGATTGCGACCAGCGATTACGCCGCGCAATATCCTTTTCCCATATTGCCGCGTCCGCGTAGTACGGCAATGGAGACTCGTTTCCCTTCGCCGGTCCTCCAGCGTTTTGCTTCACATCGCTCATTGGTACCCCAAAACACTATGCGGAATCCGTCAGCTTTCGGGAAAGCCGCGCATACTCCGCTGAACTCTCATATCTTCTCTGGGCAAAGCTAACCCGCGCCCGCTCACGACCCGCCAAGCGTTCCTGGCGGGTGCTCATACCCATGCGCCTCATGGCCGCGTTCGAACCGGCCTTCATTGCTCCGAAAGCGCCGCCATAGAACCGTCCAAAGGAAGGCGTTCCGATGCCAATTCCGCCGGCGAGCGAGGCGGCAACGTTCGTGATTTGCGACAGCAGCAGCACGCCAACAAGGCAGATCAGGATGAGCGGCGCGGCTTCGGTCAATGTCGTTGTCGCAGCACCGTTCGAGCGGTTGACCGCGTCGAAATAGGTCTGCGTGATCGAAATGAAGAATGCGCAGAAGGCATAGACCAGAATCTGCACACACATGTACTGCACGATCGCCGTCATCCAGCCAGCGAAGAACCTGGTCGTATAGCCGAACAGCATGAGAATGATGAACACTGGCGCGAGCGCCAGCAAAAGCCACAGGAAGATTTTCGAGAGAATGATGAGAAAGATCGCATAACCGATGAGCAGCGCGCCGACGATAAGGATGAGCGCTCCCAGCACATATCCGCCGAAGTTCAATACCCCCAGGTTCTTGATAAAGGCAGAGGTGGAGTTGGCGAGCGAATCCCAGATGTTTTGGAGGGCCGTTTGCACGGAATTGACGGAGTTCAACCCGGCCGATGTCCCCGTCACATTGGCCGACACGCTCGTGAGCAGGCTGTTCCCGATCGCGGAAGGTGTCTCATTCGCGAACGTGTAGGCATATTTTTGAAAGTCCGCCCAGCTGGTTGCCAGGGCGTAGATGACGAAGGCGCGGAATAAGCGCCAAACCATCTCTTTTCCCGATCCTGTCGAGGTTCCCTGCCAGATGCTGACAGCCCAGAATATCACGTAAAGCGTCAGCATCAGGCCGGCGACGCCAACCGTTCCCCCGCCGGTCAAGGCCGACGCGAGGTTCTGGTAGGCTTGCGATACGTAGTTGTTGCCGAACTGGTCGACCTGTTGCAGGAGCGTCGTGATATTGAAGTTCATTTTTTCGCCATCCCACCTGGAAACAGAGATGGATCGCTATTGAGTGCCCGCATCGCACCGCACTCAAATGGGCTCGCCGCTTCTGTTTTTGGTTCGAGCGCCGCAAACGCCATTGGCTGCATCGGTCCCTCGTCACGTGAGCACGGAGCCTTGAGCGGCTTGTGGCTGCATCCCGAGGTCGCAGCGGCGCCCAAGACGGCGGCTGTTAAAAGGAAAAAGCGCACTGTCATTGGCTCGACTTGTAATCGAGCGCCCGCGTGGCCTGAGTAATCAGGTTCATCCGATCGATGTTTTCCTGATTGGCAGCGGCCGTAGCGGTGTTCACCGAGCCGATCAGCTCGTTCACAGTGAGGCCGGTTTGCACCATGATCTGGCTGTTCTGATCGATCGAGCCCTTAATGTCTTGCGCAGTGCCGATCTTCTGAGCACCCGACTGAAAGGCGCTGGAGCGGGTCTTGACCCCGTTTTGCGAGGAGTCAACCAGCCCTGTGACGGTGGCAGCAACATTGACCAGGGAGCTGTAGTTCTTATCCATCTGCGTCGTCTGACCGTTGATCAGACCCGAGATGGTTTTGACAAGCTGCAGGCCGTTGATGAGGTTCGAAACGATCCCTTGCGTTCCATTGCCGAGGCCGCCAAACGACAACGAACCGCCCGAGATCACGTTGCCGAGGGACGGCGCGCCACCCATGGAAAAGCCACCATTGCCCAAGGCCATCTGCGCGAGCTGGCCCGCCTGGCTCGACCGGTCGCCCGTGACGGCCTGCAGCGTCTTTTGCGTATAGTTCATGATGTTGCGGTCGGTGCTCAGAATCTGGCTCGTCGCCGATGCAATCTGCCGAGCCTGTTCCAGATTGGCCGCGTCGATCGTGGGCACCTGGGCCAAGGCGACGCTGGCAAAGCCAAACAACGTTGCCGCTGACAACGTAAGTCTACGCATGGCCTGTCTCTCCTATTGAGCCTGATACTGATTGACCGCGGACATCAAATCGTCCGTGGTCAGGTTGACAGGGGCGCTGTTCGCCTCCTTTTGAATTTGCGCAAGCATGGGCGACACGTTCTCAACCGTGTCGGTCGTGCGCGGTGCGGTGCATCCGCTGTCCGTTGACGAGCAGCACGAGGTGCCGGCCGTGCCGGCGCCACTCGTGCCGTTCGGGCAGTTTGTGGAGCTGCCCGAGCCCGTCCCAGGGGAAGGGGGCGGCGGTGTTGGCACCACCAACCCGGAAGTTCCACGGCTCGTCATCGTGGCCGTGCCGATGTTTCGAACATTGAAAGCTTGGGCGAAGAACCCGGTAGACTGGATCACCTCATTGAAGGTCAACCCACCTTGCGCGCGGATACCGCTGTTGCGGTCGAAGGCTTCCATGACCGTTTTGTCGGTTCCGATATCCTGGCCCATGGTCTCGAAGACCTGCTTGTTGGGCGCGACGGTCGACATGCTGCCGTTCATGCCGCCAACGACAGTGCCAGTGATATCCAGCATGCTCCTGTCGCCGGCATTGCCAGCGACAGCGCCCGATCCCGATCCGATCGAGGCGAACGCGGAGGAGGCCTTAATATCGGGATTGGCCTGTTCGAGGGACGCGCGCCCACTCGACGGATCGACTGAACCCGTCGGGCTCTTAACGTTGTCCGCCTTCTTCGGCGTCGTTACAGCGCAATTGACGCCCTGCGTTGAGGATTTCGTGCCGTCCTGAATCAACTGGATCTGAACCTTGTCGGTCTTGTCTTCGCTTCGCTTCGACAAGATCGAGCTGTCCGATACCGGCACCGCCGCCACGGCCGCCGATCCCGCAAAAATCGTTGCGAGGGCGACCGTCGCGCCGATGATGGTCTTCATTGCTGGTCCCTCCCAAGAAAGATTGGCAACCAAACCTCCGGATCGTCGCCGACGCGCGCACGCAGCGCGTCCAGCTCCTGAACCGTCTCAATTCGACCGGAAAGGATCTTGATCGCGTCAGGCATCGCGCCCAGGTTCAGGCGCGCGATGACGCTGTCGTGATCATGCCTGATCAGGAATTTGCGAGCTTCCGGAGGGGTTTCGCGGATCCATTTAATCTCGCGCTCCGACAGCCCGAACGCTCTGTGCGATTCCTCGTCGGCCTTCGGATTGGGGAAAAAGATGTTGGTCGGCGTCTGTTCGATCAGCGTATTGGCGATCGACGACTTCACAATATCGGCCGCGGACTGCGTGCCGAAGCCGATGATGCCATTCAGCTTACGAATGGTTTTCAGCTTGTCCTTGATAAAGTAGCTGAAAATATCATTGTCGAGGAGCTTCCAGCCCTCATCGAGGAAGATCATCACCGGTTGCCCGTCGAGCAGTTCCTCGATGCGATGGAAAATATAGAGCAAGGCCGCCGTGCTGGTCGTTGTGTCGCTCAGAACGCTCGTCATGTCGAACCCGAAAATGGACGACATCGAAAACGTGTCTTCGGCGTTGTTGAACAACCAACCTCGCTGGTCCGGCCTCATCCATGGCTGAAGGCGCGAATAGAGATCGTCATCGCCGGCGCGCATCGCACCGCGCAGCAGCTCGGCGAATTCCTCCATCGTCCGACCCTCCGGCGACGCGCTCGCCACCTGGGCGATCGCGTTCCGAATGACTTGCTCCTCGCGCGTCGAGTGCCCATGCCCGTCGACACGACGCAGCATGAAGCTGAAAAGCTGGAAGAGAAATTCCCGGTTGTGCGCGGTGTCGGGCAGGCGCAACGGATTGAAGCCGGAAAGCTCCCCGGCCTTCAGGACCTCATAGCGCCCTCCCAGAGACCGCACGAAGATATCCAGGCCCCGATCCTTGTCGATCATCACCAGCTTGGGGCGGGGCGCAAGGCGCTGCGCTTGTGCCGCCAGAAAGCCGAGCAACACCGTCTTGCCCGAGCCCGAGGGGCCGTTCAGGGTGAAGTTGCCGAGGTCTCGAACATGGAAGTTGAAGAAATAAGCCGTTTGCGACGTCGTCTCGAGGACGCTTATCGGGCTTCCCCAATGAACGCCGCCAGTCCGCCCGCTCGGATAATTATGGAAGGCCGAGAAGCCCGCCATGTTCTTCGAGGAAATCATGGACTTGCGCGCCACATAGGCGAAATTGCCCGGCAGGGTGGCCCAGAACGCGGGTTCACAATTCAGGTCCTCGCGAACCCAAAGGGCGGACACCTCCGTCAGCGCCGTGCCGACATCGGTCACGCAGCGGGCGACGTCGTCCATGGTTTTCCCAAGGCAAAGCACCATCAGATGATGCATGCCGTAGAGGGCTTCTGAGGACAGAAGCTCATCGCGGGCTTCACCGAGCTGATCAGCCACGATCGAGCCGGCTTCATCCGACATGTCGATCTTGCGTCCGACCCGCTCCATCTGGGTCAGTGCCTGTGGCTTGTCGATGATCGCGAAGGATTGTGTCACGATGAATTCGTGCGGCACCTTCAGCATCGGGTTGAGCATCCCCGGCCCCGTGATGGAGGGGTACTCGCTCACGGAAATGATGGCGCCGTATCGAGTTTCGCTGGGGTGAGCGCCCCGGATCTCCAATGCGTTCGGACCAAAGAACAGCCGCTTCGTCGCCAATGCCTCAGCGAGCTTCATGCGCGGCAATGCCATCGGCCGCGGAAACCCGCCATTCACAAGCTGCACCAGGAATTCCAAAGGCTCGGAATGCCAAACGTCATCGCGCTTGACGACCGAAAGGACCCGAGCGCCATAAGCCTGCAGGCTCTCACGGACGGCTTTCATCACGTCGGTGAGTTCGATCAATGCCCGCTCCTCTGTCGAGGAGCGACCATCCGCTGCCCTGCGTCCGAAAAGCTTGCGGATCACCAGATCCGCCGTCCCGACTGTGCCCTGAAGCTCGCGCCGCACGATCGTCAGGTAAATGTCGTTCACAAACATGCGCTGGGTACGCAGGGCCGCCGTATAGCGCTGATCCAGATCTTGGCAGAACTTATTATCAAAGCTCGACTCGATTGCCGGCTTCACCTCGCGGCGCACAATGTGGGAGTAGATCGCGTATCTGGAATTCGCCAGACCCCGAATGAGATCGTTGCGGCCGAGCAGGCGCGAATTGATCTCCGCGATATCGATCGTCTCGAAGCACAGGCCGCTCATGTGGACGAAGGACATCAGCATGCCGTCCTGCGTCTTGATCACCTCGTCCGACACATGCCGGGAATAAGGTATGTGGGCGGAAACGGGGTTTTCCCGACGAGACACAGCCCCGAAGCTCAGTTCATCACGAAGCGCCCGCGTGATTGCCATGGTCACACCCGATAACTGCGCGCGCCCCAGAAGCTAGCGCTCCGGGGTGGCGTCTTTCGTGAACGGATGAACATGATCTCGATGAACATCGGATCGCGCATGATCGCGATCCTGGCGACCGCATAGAGCGGCACGCAGATAGCGAGCATGAACAGATTATGGGTTGCGAGGAACATGACGGCTGTCAGCACGCCGATGAACCCTGCCAGCTCGTAGGGTATGCCGAGCACCGTCGGCGCTCGGGTCAAACCCTTGACGAGCGGAGTAATCAACAATCTGGGCTCGCCAGGATCGATCCGACCGTCTGCCATACCGATCACCCACCGACTGCGGATTGAAAGAATTCGACGATCTGGGCCGATCCGAAGACCAACACGACGCCCAAAATCCAGCTTCCGGCCACAAACCATGACAGGCGTGCCGCCCATGCCATGAAGCCCATGAAAATGCAGAACAGAACCGCCAAGGCCGTGGCGATCGGCCCGGTCAAGGTCTGCACCAACGTCTGCAACGTGTTTTGCACCGGCTGGAGACTTCCGCCCGCGGCCATCGCCTGCGTCGCCAGCAGCATGAGCGGCATCGCCGCACCAGTACTGCGCGCACCAATCGTCTTCAACAAGCTCATCAAGGGTTCTCCTCAGTCAAGGTTTTGCACCATCCCTCCCTGCCAGACCGGCGCTGTCGCTTCGCGACGTTTCGCGGTGCTGCCATTGCGGGTGTTAGTACCGGATATCGGATCATTTTGCTGATCCACTGCACCGATTGCAGTCTGTTGAACACTGGCCAGGTCAAGGCTCGCTGCCCCAGCAGGCATCACCGCCTCAGATCCGACCGATGGCCATTGATAGAAATCATTGATGACTTTCGCGACGTAGCCGACCGTCTCGGAGAAGGGCGGTACGCCCTTGTATTTGAGAACCGCCACCTCGCCTGCGTTGTACGCCGCGAGCATGTACATCGGGTTCGGATATTTGCGATGCAGATCCCGGAGAAAGGCGATCCCGCCTTTCACATTGTCCGCGGGATCGCAGATATCGACGGCGTAGCTTGCTGCCGTGGACGGCAAAAGCTGCATCAGCCCATAGGCCCCCTTGGGCGATAACGCACCAGAATTAAAGCGGCTTTCGGCACGGGCAACCGCGAGAACGAGAAGTGGCGCAAAGCCTTGCTGGCGCGCGACCGTTTCGACGATTCGCTGCCCTTCTTCCCTAGAGAGGGCTGAGATGCCGGGGCAGGGGCTCTCGGCCTTTGTCGTCGTCACGGTCGTGGCCGAGCTACCCGCGACCCCTGGGGCGCCGATCCGCTGCACGTCTTGGCTCTCAACCTGATAGACCGGAATCACCCGACCATTCGCGTCGACGGCAGCATTGACGATGTGCCTGGCGGGTGCCGTAACGCCAGCCTGGAATTTCTGCGAAGCTTCCTGGGCAAACGCACTTTGGCTCACCACCAAGGTTGCACCCGCTGCCAGAATGGCTTTCTGGAATAATGAGATCATCAAAATAATCCTGTGCCGTTGCCGAGTCAGCGATATCGAATTAATACAATGACGCGATGAACTGCAATCGCGAAATTGAGGTGCGCACAATGAAAATGAGCAAAGTTCCCCCCGTTGTGGCGATTTTGCCGATCTTGGCGGCTCTGTCATCGGCGCCGGCCTCTGCCGATGATCTTGGCTGCAAGGTCTTGCTGTGCATCCTCAACCCGCAGGGTTGGGCGAGCGTCGGGGAATGTGTGCCCCCGGTCGAACGCGCGTTCCGTTTAGTCGCGCATGGAGAGCCCTGGCCTCAGTGCCCCGAAGCCGGCAGTTCCGGTCGTATCGGCTATGAGAGATTCAAACCCTGCCCTGACGGCACGATCGCCGTCACGCCCGAAACAGAGTGGAGTGGAGGCGACAACAGCTCCCATTCAAGTACTGTCTATCGGCCAGAGAGCAACGGCGCTTTCTGCGCCCCCCACAATGCGACCAGCGGCTCATGGGGCACGAACCCAAGAGGCTCGGGGTCTGCCACCATCTCAGCGACAGGCATAAAGCCACGCGAGCAGCGCACCGATCCCAACTATGTGGATCTCACGTCCTCGGACGGCACGCAGCGCTTCTGGTTCAATCTGAGCAGGTATCGATGATGAACCGTGGCCTTGTCGCCGCTGGCTTTCTCGCAGCCATCCTGGCCAGTCTTCCGGCACGGGCCGAGGACAAACCCAATCCCTGGTTTCCGGTCCCCGCCACTGCGTCTTTCAGTACCGGCGACACTTGGACCTACGCCGGCGAGACCCATCGTCTCTACGGCGTTCAAGCGTGTCTACGAGGCACGTATTTCACAAATGGGGCAGGGGGGCGTGTCGATTGCGGAGAGGCCAGCCTTGCCATGCTAGTCTCTCTTATCCGAGATCTCAAACCTCAGTGCTACACAGCAGCCTGGCAGGCCGCGACCAAGACACGCTTCGTTGTTTGTGTCGCACAGCCTACTGAAGGATCAGCGGCCGGTTCTCGCATCGATCTCGGCACGGCACTGATTTCGACTGGCTGGGCCTTTGCAGCCGTCACTCCGAACGGCGCTCCGGTTCATGCTCCCTATATCGTCGCGCAGGAGGTCGCGAAAAAACAGCGCCTTGGCCTGTGGCAGTTCGCCGACGTTCCCGATCCCAATGCCATCATCCTTCGGAATATGCGCAACGCCTCTAACGCGGCCGGTGATCCGTCGCATCCGCCTGCAAATCAATAATGGGATCCTGACGAGCTGCATCATACGCGACATCCTGCAGAGGCCATCGTCGGATCACGAATGCGACGGCCAGCGCGAATCTGGAGAGGAGTTAGTCATGGGAACCATCAATCGACTTATGTTCCGTGGAAATGTCGGCCAGGAACCGGGCCAGGTCGGTCGGACCGTAAGGGTCAGTGGCAAAATGGCCGACGTCGCGGGCGAGATGCTGAAAGCCGGCATAGCCGTCACCCTTCCTGACGATACCGATCGTCGCATTCCGACCTACGCCCAACTCGAGCGCGAGGCTCGCAAATCCTATCGCGGTATTTGGGCCAGAACCTTCCAGATGCCTTGACTCTACCGGAATCCTCACCTCCACGTCCATGACCCCCGGAGCACGACATGCGTTCCTTTCGCCATATCCTTCCAGTCGTCGCATCCGTGGCCTTGCTCGCCGGCTGCGCCGGGCGCCCGCCGGATGCTTCACAACCCGCCCAGCCCAGCCCCGTTCCAGTCACAGAGTCCTATTGGAAGCCGGGTTGGGCCAGCCGCGGCCGACAGGAATATGCCCCCGACTGGGGTCGGTTCCCACCGATCATGACCCAGCGAACCGGCTACCCAACCGTTTCCCAGGCGAACACCGCATTGCGGCGCTCGCGTTGGAACTCCGCGCCTGTGCGGACGCTTGTCACAAAGGAAGGCGTCAAGGCGATCTCCGTCCCTGCAGAAGCCCCGGACACGATCGCTGCAGGCGTCCGCCTCTTCGCTTGCCGGCCCGGAGCGCTCAACGGCTATACCGGCCGTGTGCAATCTTACAACGGCCCTGTCGTCGTCTGCGCTTCCGACCTCCTGTCGGCCGATGGCCGGGTGCTCGCTCGGGTACCCCTCAATTTCTACTACTGGCAGAGGGCTTGGCGCGTCCAAGACCCGAGGCCGTCGTACAAGCCCGTGCCGTGGGCCTATTGGGAACCCTCGCCCCCTAAGAGCAAGGGTTGGTTCGGCGACCGCTATTAACGGCTGCCCTCGCATCGCTGTAGGTCGGCAGGCTTTTTTGAAAGGAATACGCTTTGTCTGAACCTCAATCGACCATTGCTGGAACAGATAACCCGACGCTAGCGGCGGCTGTCCCGTCTTCTCTGAAGACCGCTCCGACATGCGGCAGCACCATCAGCCGATCGTCAGCCCGCGCAATTCATACAGCCCTGATGGCGAACTCGTTGTTCCGCCAGAATTTCAGGGCTCGACAGTCACTAGCACATTGATTTAATCATAGGGCATAAAAGCGAGACAAGGAATGCACGAACGCCTGACACTTCTCGCAGTTGCCGCTGCCCTTACGATGACGCCCCACGCTTCGGCTCAGTCGCTCACGCCTGACCCCAACGCCTGGCGCGCTGTCGCCTACGCCGATCTCCAGCTCCCGAACTCGGAAGCTGTGCCCTACGCCTCGCTATGGTCCGATCGGCTGAGAAAGAACAACGACGCCTATGCGGCCAAAGGCGACACGCGCTTTGCGGTCGCCAACGCGCCGGCTTCCGAAAGCCACATCGTCGTACGCAGTCCGACGAAAACCGTCGTCCTCTCGGTCCTGCACACGCTCGCCGACTGCTCGCCGATCCGCACGGATCCCGTCGGAAATGCCACGCTGAAACGATGCCCCATGCGCTTGGCGGTCTATCAGAATGGCCGATCCATGGTCGCTGACGCTGGAATCGGCTGTTTCATTGAATATGGCCCGCTACCGAACAATGCCCGGCCTGACCTCGCTCGCAATGGTGCTATGGGCGCGTATGATGTTCAGGCCAAAACCATCCGCGCCGGCATCATATTCCAAGGCGAAATCGCTCAGGAATGCCAATTCCGGGTCGCTGTCCCGCAACCCTAGAGGAAGGCGCCCGTGGCCGTTGTGTTTCCGGCAGCCTCTATATTCTGAAGGAGTGCAATCATGATCGAGATGGAGAAGCTAACCCTATTCCGTACACCAGCCTGCCCCCGGGCACAGCGGATCAAGGCCTCCCTGACGGCGCGCGATGCACGGCCTTGACCGCGGCTCCTGGCGGCGGCCGCGGCGATGTGAAGCTCAGGAGGCTCACCATGTCCACGCTTGCCGCTCTCGCGATAATCCCGATGTCTGCCATTTCTGCACACGCATGGGAGCCTCTAAGCTACAAGTCGCTTACATCCGCTGATGCGCAACCGGCCATACAGACTGCATGGTCCGACATCATCGCCTCGAATATCGCCTATTGGCGAGACGAGTTGCACAAGACCATTCCCGCCGGACAGATTCCGCCGCTCGACATCCTGTCGAAACCCATCAAGGTCGGATCGCATACCTTTATCGTTTCGATCGCCTCGACCCGCAAATGCGAGGCCGGCGCAAACAACGCCGGTTCTTCCATAGAGCCCGCCGTCTGCGAGGCGCGCGTCATCGATCCAGACAACGGTAAAGTCGTCGCACGCGCAGAAGCTTGCTACGTCGATCTGTCCGATGACGATCGGCCTCAGGCCAATCGCAGCGATCGAACTGAGATCGACGTGAATGCGAACTCCCAAGAGATCCGTTTTCGTTCCTTCGCCGGTGGCAAGGAATGGTCCCGGTGCACAACCAGCATCAGATTGCCATGAGGCGCATTCCTATGTCTCTTGTCTTTGCCAAACTCACCCGCACCCTTGCGGCTGGCCTCTTGGTCTGCAGTTCGACGGCGGTCGCATACGCCGGCGACAAACAGCAATATTGCGAGGCCACCAATTATTCCGCACAGGACATCACGGATGCGGTCAAAAACTCGTCCTTGCGTGAGGAGCTCAAAGCCACATCGTGCAGTCTCGGCGGTCTCGGCCGCTTTGAGTCTGGCGGTAACAAAGGTGTCTACAACGGCTCTTGCTGCACTGGCATTTTCCAGTTGAACAACACCAACATCAAGAATTATGCGGGCATGTCGCGTTCCGAGTTTGGCTGCCAATCGCTTCAGTTTCAGGCCGATACCTGGGCCAAACTCACCAACGACGGCTATGAATCTACGCCCGTCAAGCAGCTCATGCAGATGGGGACCTTCGACGGCCAGAAGGTCGATGCCTCTCTCATCGCTGCCTGTATTCAATTGGGGACTGGCAATTGCCAGCAGATGGTCAGTTCTGGCCGATGCAGCGGGTTTTCCGACATCAACGGAACGACGATATGCGACATGGCGAAGAACGCCCGCTCCATGGCCGATGCCAGTTGCCAGGAAGGTAACACCGCCGCGTGCCTAGGGCCGGGGGGTTTCCATACGAGTGACGATACAAAGCTCGCCTCCGCCGCTCCCGGCCCTGTCGGCAGTGATATCAACGTTGCCTCTGGTCAGGTCTGACCACAATTTCCATTGAAGTCCACGCCGTCGGCCTGCCCCTTCAATGGGGAGGATTCCGCGAGATCCGCTTGAGATGGCCTGCCAACTCGTCACGTTCGTGGGCTGGCCATTGCTCCATTCCAGCGTTGTTAATGTCCGCGGCGACCAAGGACCAAAATACCAGATCCGCATTCCGTCGCTCGAACAAAGAGGCAACGAGAAACTGCCCGATCACTAAAGTGATCATATCCGGCTGCGCTTTCTCCAGCAGAAATTCCGAAACTTTTTCCACCCCTGGTTTTGGATCGCTTCTGACGAACTCGGCCGTCGCCCTGTAGAGCGCGCCATCCCCCAAACCTTGCCAGATATCCGCCAGCATCCATAGTCCTCCAGCAAATTGGTGCTACCGGTGGACATTGGTTGATTTTCGACGCGCTGTCAAAGAATCGTAGAGTAAAATCTTTCTGTAATTGGAGGCGACTGAAGCACAGGATTCCAACAAGAAAGCTTCTACTTCCTCGTGTGATCTAGCGGTTTATTCTGCGCCCCCTTTTGACAGGCGACACCTGCTTCTTCTCGGAAGGCGATCCAGAAATATTAGCGTTTTCTTTTAAAGAAGGTACGCCACTGAACTCAGTCATGGAACGTTTGACTGCCCGCGTGGCCTCGATGTGTTGGGCAATCTCGTCAAAGCTGAAGCCGAACGTCTCGATATCACGCTTTACGCTATCGTCGTCACCCGTTCGACCGATAAGCGCCCATATTGGCACCTTCAGATGCCGTGCTAGCCTTTCGAGCGTAACAAAAGTAGGATTCCCCTTGCCTGTCCGCAACTGGTAGAGTGTGCCTCTCGAAAGACCGGTGGCGTCCGCGAAGCTCGCATAATCGGGGTACTCATTCTCGATTTGGCGTAGCCGCAGCGCCAGCAGAATCGACAGCCAGCCGTCGCTGTCTTCGTTCTTGTTCTTGAAAATCGGCATAGGTTCCCTTCCTGCCATTCTGGTGGGGCTATGACCCCAATTTTCAGTCAAAAGTCTAGTCGGCTAACCTAAATGTCGGAGCCAACCTCAGCGGTTCGTTCCACAAGCACAATAGCATTTTCTATGTCCCCTATGCCGGACCAAAATTGAACAATTTAATAAATGAATGATTCACTTTTGCACCATTTTAATCGTCCGAACGTCTCAATTTTTAGCGCCTCTCATCCAGATGGCCAACCCGGCTTTCTGCCCTTGCGGCATGCAGTTCCGCAACCTTCTGCATGCCATTTCGGAGGCTTCAAACTCGGTCGGAAGTGAAGCCTCGAAGCCACAGCGCGGGGGTGTTTGATTGACCTCTCGCAGCATAACATGCGGGGTAAGCAGTTCACATCCCCATCACGTCCGGCGCTGTCCCGATCACGCTCAAAAACCAGAGGTTTGATCTCTTGGAGCCTGTGAAAGCCCGACCTCCATATACCCGTCGCATCTGCCCGTGATCTGAACAGTACGACGCCCTTCAAGCCGATGTGGGCAAAAGCGGCGCTATCCCGGCCACCAGAAGGCGCCTAATCCATGTCAGCACCGTTCTACCACATCAAACATTATAATGACTTGCGATCGCGGATATTATAATGATCAACCTCAGGACGGGAGGTACCCTGTGTCATGCTTATGAAGTTAGCGCTTACAATCTTCACCGGCGGCGTGCTGGCCTACCTCACCCTGCCTGATCGGGACGCTGGGCTTCGGGTGCTCGGTTTCTCCACGATTTTCTTGATCCTGGCGTTCGCCCTTATCTGCGTCATTGAATTTCTAATACATCGAACCAGGCGCTATCGCCTTCGCACACCGCTACAGCCATCGCGCCTTGACGACGATCTTCCCATGCCGGGCACTGCAAGGCCCCGTCGCTCGGATTGGTCGACGTCCGGCGTCGATTCCAAAGATCCGAACCAGGTCTGGCAGTATCGCCTCAACGATCTGCGCAGCGGCCGCTTCGAACTCTGACACTTCCCGACCGCGCCAAGAGATGGTCGATCAGGCGCAAACACGGCTCCTCCTGTTCCATCAGGGTTGCGATCTCCTGATACGGCAGCCCCTGATTCCACGCTTTTCGCGCACGTCAGCGTCTTGATTCCGAAAGGGCTCCTTGCCGAAACGCCCAGTGGCGCGTTACGCGCTGCAAAATTCCCCTCTCCGGCCGTGGTGCCCCTCCGCCTTCGGCTCCGTTGATCATTTAGCTTCTTCCGGCTTGTGACGTCTCCCATCTCGAGCGGGAATGGACGCGCCGCCAGCTCAGGAGAGACCATGTTTGATAAGGCCAGCTCCGAGATCGTCGGCCGCGTCGGCGAGATCAAGACCTTCGACAAAGGTGGTGCGCGTGTCGATCGCCTCCAACGCCCCCTACAGGGATAACGGCGCGCCAGAAGGTGTACCAGGTGGTTCATCGTGTGTGGCAACTGGGAGCTAGCCCAATCGCGAATCGCTCCCAACTGCGCCTACCGGCGCGGCCACCTCAGAGAAGCGGGACGGGCTGGCACTGACGCCTTCGGAAAGAAGCACGGGGGCGCCTCAACGCAGATATGCACAAGATGTCCGGATAGCTCGCCGGAGTTGATGCAATTACGCCCTTAGGGCGCAGACAAGCCCGAGGCCCCGGGAGGTCTGCCGCAAGAGCACTTCGTATTTGTTGGCCAATTTTGTGTACAAGTAATTAGCCAAATAAGTCACATAACAGTGACATTTGTCTTTTAGAATATCCGCAGTATTCATCGAGGCGCCATGGACGCGCTGCTTTACTGTATATGCCTCTACCTTCTGTCGAAGCAAAATATCAGAGGATTTGACATGCCGCGGCAAACCAAACCAGCATACCAGACATGGATCACCAAACTGCAGCCTGGCGAAACGCGTCCTCGCCCCAACCCCAAGCATTCCCAAGCCCATCCCGGCGTCAGCCCCCTGCATCCGGTCAGCCATCGCAACACCAGCTTTCAGCCACTGCCGCGGCCACTGGGGTTGGCACCCTATCACTACGACCTTGCTGCCAATTTTCCAGCCATCTCGGAAGACATCAGCCAGCAGCACAAAATGATTTTTCACGTCGTTGGCGATACTGGAGGTGTTCAGGACGGGGAATTTCAGAACAACGTCGCCGAACAAATGATCGAGCACTTGGCCAGTGGAAAAGGTGGCAAGCCGCAGTTTTGCTATCATGTCGGCGATGTCGTCTATTTCACCGGCCTGAGAGATGATTATTACGCTCAATTCTATGAGCCATACGCTCACTATGATGTGCCAATCCTTTCCATTCCTGGAAATCACGATGGCGAGGTCGACGACCCTACTGCCCAGACATCTCTCGACGGCTGGGTGGATTACTTCATGCAGGCACACCCTGACGTCGATCCGATCTCGAAAGACTCACCCCGGGTTCAGCTCAATCTGCCCAACGTCTACTGGACTCTGATCACACCACTGGCAACAATCATCGGGATGTACACCAATGTGCCGGAGGGCGGGTCGATCGATTCCACACAGCAACAATGGCTTACCAATGAATTCGCGACGGCCCCTACGGATCGCGCACTCATTTTGGCCCTGCACCACCCGATCTACTCATTTGACGTCTACCACAGTGGCAGCTCCAAAATGGCAGATGCGCTGGAGAACGCCATCCGCGATACCGGCCGCGTGCCCAATCTCGTCCTGTCCGGTCATGTGCACGACTACCAGCGCATCGAACAAGCCATTTCGCCTGACGGGCCGACGCCGTTCATCGTCGCTGGCAACGGTGGCTACCATAATCTCCATGCGGTCCATTCCAGCCCGGGTGATATAGCTCCAGACTCTGGCGCTGTCTTGAAATACGCAGCCGACAAATCCTGGGGCTTCATGACATTGACGATTGACCAGAACACCATTTCTGGCGTTACCACCCAGATCAACCGGCAAGGTGTAGCGAGCCAGGGCGACACTTTCAGCTACTCCGCGCATCCCGTCGTCTTGGCGCACCCGAAATCTGTGCCCACGCTCTGACAAAGGGCCGACACCGCGCTGGATGAGCTTGTGAACGGCTGACGTCGTCCAAACCTTCATTGGATATGTTGAGGCGCCCGCCCCGTTCATGAGGTATTCGGCTCGGAAAAGGCCCTGACCCGGCAATGCCAAACTCGAATTGACAAACGCCCGCAATCAAAGCGTCGGTTCACATCGTGACCAGACACAAAATATTATACGCAGGATTCGAACCGCTAACCTCAAGGTCCATAACCCTCCGCTCCGGCCAATTGAACTACGGCCTCAAAGAGAGAATTCCAGCAGGGTAAACGAGTTGAACTTAATCCGGAGTCGAGGTGTCCACTGAGTATGTAAATTGGGCTTTTCGCAGGTCTCCAGACCCCTCTCACCATACCGCGATCCGGCCTGACTAGTCATCTCAGACTTCCGTTCCAGAATAGCACCCACGTCTCACCGCGCGCCACCCCAGTAGCCAATATGGGACGTGGGACGACCGCCCGCTTGACATTT
Source organism: Mesorhizobium sp. 43Arga (assembly GCF_053714255.1). Lineage (NCBI taxonomy): Bacteria > Pseudomonadati > Pseudomonadota > Alphaproteobacteria > Hyphomicrobiales > Phyllobacteriaceae > Mesorhizobium > Mesorhizobium sp. 43Arga. The sequence continues at coordinate 35,942 of NZ_JBSKBO010000016.1, read as the reverse complement.
GTGAGTACGCTGAATACGGAGCCGTTCGCCGGGGGCTGTCTGTCCCGCATCCCGCCTGATGGCGGCGCTTCTCTAATCGGCGAGGCGAGGTCAAGCTCTTTGGCAATGTCTCCTCTTGGCGCGTTCCAGCCAAAATCGCTGCTATGCAGAAGCAGGCTTGCCCTGTCTTCGTCCGGACACTGCAGCGTTCAACGTCTTTCCGCGGCCCGCGCTTCTCTCCGGGATCGGCACTCGGCCCTCCCACGATGGGGTTCAGTAGATGATATGGTCCAATCTATGCTGCATCCTGATGACGAACATCGGTATAAACGCCGCCACGAACTCACATCACCATCGTCCGCGAAGGACGTCTTCCGCCGCTACGCGGAACCTTGAATTCGAATGTCTAGGCCGAAGACTATGCCGCCGTGTTTGCTATAGTCTCCTCCTTCGTCCAGCGAAACTCCGAGCCATCCACCCACATGCGATGCATGACAACCGCGAGCCGGCGAGCCAATGCCACTTTGGCTTTCTTACTGCCATGCCGTTTCGCGATGTTCATAGCCCAAGCCTTCAACCAGAACCATTTCACCACCCGAGTCATCATTGATTGGGCAGCCTCGTAGAGCAGCTTTCGCATCATTGCATCTCCGCGAAGAGAAACGTGGCCAACCCGGCTCACTTCGCCTGATTGATTGAGTACGGGAGTCAGCCCAAGCACAGCTCCCACCGCTCGCGAATGTCGGAACCTGCCCGGAATATCGACCGTGGAGACATAAGCGAGCGCGACGATCGGTCCGACGCCAGGGATCGTCATCAGTCGCCTGCACACGTCGTCATGCTTCGCCACACAGCGAACTCTCTTTTCCAGCCTGGCCAGCCCTTCTCGCAACTTGCGGCGTCCAGCGAGCAATGGCTCCATGATTTCTGCTAGCTCAGCGTCGTGTTGGACGACTTCGAGAATTCTCTTCTCGAATGTTCCGCCTGAGGTCTGACCGACCTTCAGGCCGAAGTTGCGCAGAAGCCCGCGCATTTCATTCTCCAGATCAATCGCTTTTTCTTGCAACAGCGAGCGGGCAATTAACAAAGCACGGCGCTTCTGACTCGTGAGCGTCTTCACATGCACATCCTTGAACAGGCCGACCCGCATCATATGGGCAATGCCGCGCGCGTCGTTCCGGTCGCTTTTGTTCTGCTGCAGGGCGTCCAGGAATGCCTTGGTGTGGCGCGTCTCGATGCAGAAGACAGGGAAGCCAGCTTTTGCCAGCCCTTCGAACAGCCATTGCGATAATGGTCCAGCTTCAAGGCCCACTCTATCCAGGCTGAAGGCCGGATCGCCCAGGATGGCGATTAGGTCATCGGGGTGGGAGACGACCTTCCATTCCCGGCATAGCTTCCCGCTTTCATCAACGACACAGACGCTCGTTTCTTTGACCGAGACATCGAGGCCGGCATAATGTTTCATGACTGCGCTCCTCTGCGTGATGGTTGGGTCGGGGGTTCCGACAGACTGCGTTTTATCATCAGCGGTGGCGCAACACCTTCTTTCCGGACGGACAAGATGGGGCACGAAGCCGATTAGCCCATCTATGCTGATGCTCCTACGGCCGCCCTGTTAAACCGGTCTCAGGGCCACGAACTTTCTCCAGCACCGAACTGACTTGGCCCGCTGGCGGGCATTTCGGTGCTTCCGCCTTGTACGTTCTTTGTTACGGCCGCTCTCGCGGCACGGCTGCGCCGAAACGGATGTGCATGGTGGCACCTTTCTCGTGTCACGGGAGAGAGGCGCGGCCCTCTCTCCCTGCAAGCCGCCGCGGGCGGTTTCCCCCATCTTCCTTCGCTTCGCTCGGTGCAGACCGGGGAGACCCCTCCGCCCCCGGGGCTTGCCCCCTCTCTCCCCGCTACTCGCTTCGAGGCAAGGGTTCAGGCGACCCGAACCCGTTCGAGGGAAGGGTTGTCCTGACTGACGATCAAAGGAGCAAGTCCGAGAATACCGCTGAAAACACCCTCCCGCTTGGCTGGTGCCGAGCAAGGCCTATACGGTCAGACGCCGACTACTAGTGCCGCCGTGCATCGTCTTGGCGCAGGAAGGTCTCGCTGACGTGGCGAGCTTTGCGACGGACCAGGAACCGGACGGAAGCTTTGTGTAGGTGGCCATGAGCGGACGAATGATTTAGAAGCCAACCACCAGCGCTCCGCCGGTCAGCCCGGCACCGGCCGCCGCCAGGAGCAATTTCTCGCCCGGCTTGATGGGATTGGAGCGGTGTGCGATCGACAGCGACAGCGGGATGGTTGCGGCTGACGAGTTGCCATGGTTGGCGATGGTTTTGACGATGCGCTCATCCTCGATGCCGAGCGACTTGCCGACCGCTTCGAAGATGCGGGCATTTGCCTGGTGCGGCACGAAACGGGCGACAGCTGGTGCCGAAAGGTCGGCCGCCTCCAGCGCCTCCCTGGAACAGCGGCCCATCATCTCCACCGCCTCCCTGGAACAGCGGCCCATCATCTCCACCGCCTTGGCGAAGACGTCGCGGCCATTCGCAATGGTCATGCGGGTTTCGGCGATGTCGATTTCTTGCGCGAAGGGACGGTTGCTGCCGCCCGCCGGAATATGAATCAGGCCATAAGCGGAGCCGTCCGAGGCAAGCGAGGCGCCGAGTATGCCATGACCAGGATCGTCGGAAGGGGCGAGCACCACCGCGCCGGCGGCATCGGCAAACAGTACGGCGCTCGCCCGCTCGGCCGGATTGATCCTGCGGCTCAAGATGTTGGCGGCGATAACGATGGCTGGCTTGTTGTGCAGGCGCACGAAGCCGTCGGCGAAAGTCATGGCGTAGATGAACCCAGCGCAGGCACCGGCAAGGTCGACCGCGCCGGCGTTTTCAAGTCGGAGCTTGTGCGCCACCAGCGGTGCGCTCGGCGGCAGCAGGTGATCCGGCGTCGACGTGGCGAGCAAAAGCAGACCGATGTCCTTGCGATCGATGCCAGCTGCCTCCAACGCCATGTCGCCTGCTTGTGTCGCCAAGCCAGAGAGCGTGTCGTCGGGGTCTGCCCAGAAGCGTGAGCGGATGCCGGTGCGCCCCTCGATCCAGCCTGCCTCCAGTCCGAGGCTCGCCTCGATCTCGGCATTGCCAACCTTGCGCGCTGGCACGTGATGGCCAAAGCCTATGATGTGCGCCGTGCGGTTCACCGCCCTTCGCTCTCAAGCTCGCCCGCCTCGTCGATTGCATCGTAAAGCCGGTCGAGTTCGCCCGATGTCACGCAATAGGGCGGTAGCACGTAGATGACGTTGCCGAGCGGTCTCACCAGCAATCCGCGCTCGAGGAAGAAGGCGCGCAGTCTTGGGCCGACCTCGGCGAGATAGCCGGCATTGCCGACGCTGAGGTCGAGCGCCGCAATCGTACCGGTCGTGCGCACATTGTTGAAACGCGGATCCCCGCTGAACCGCGCAATTTTTTCCGCCTGCATCCGCGACAGGGCGGCAACGCGCTCCGCCACGGGCTCGTCCTTCCAGATGCCGACATTTGCCAGTGCTGCCGCGCAGGCGATCGGGTTCGCCGTGTAGGAGCTCGAATGGAAGAAAGTCTTGGCTCGGTCCGTGGAAAAGTGAGCACGGAAAATAGCATCGGTGGCAAGCGTCGCCGCCAGCGGCAACGAGCCGCCCGTCAGCCCCTTGGAGGTGCACAATATGTCGGGCGCGATCGCTGCCTGCTCGCAGGCGAACATGGTGCCGGTGCGGCCCCAGCCGGTCATGACTTCGTCGGCGATGAAAAGCGTCCCCGAGCGCTCGGCAATGCGCTTGAGTTCGGTAAGAACCCGTGCCGGATACATCAGCATGCCACCCGCGCCGAGCACCAGCGGCTCGACGATCAGCGCGGCAACCTTGTGGTCGCGCGCCAGCCGCTCGAAGGCGTCGAGCGTTTTCTGCTCCTGGCCTGCAGCGGGGAAGGGGATGGTGTCGACCTCGAATAGCAGCGGCTCGTAGGCGGCGTTGAAGACGCCGCGCGAACCGACGCTCATCGTGCCGATCGTGTCGCCATGATAGCTGTGTTCCATGACGACAATGCGCGAGCGCGGCGCGCCATTATTGCGGTGAAAGCCGAGCGCCATCTTGAGCGCAACCTCGACGCTGGTCGATCCGCTGTCGGAATAAAACACCCAGTCGAGGCCCGCCGGCGTCATGTCGACCAAAGCCGCAGCCAATTGCTCTGCCGGTTCGTGGCTGAGACCGGCGAAGATCACCTGGTCGAGCGTCTCGGTGGCGTCCCGGATCGCCGCCACGATCTTCGGATGGCGATGGCCGTGCGTGATGACCCACCAGGAGGAGATCGCATCGAGTATAGGAGACGGCATCGCCGATCTTGCTGTCCGGCAAGACCTTCGGCGCTATGTTGTCGAACCACGCCTTGAGAGCGTTCAGGATGGGCACGCTGTGTTGCTGGCGGAAGCGGCGGATGCAGTGATCTCGCGTTTCGCCCTTGTCCGGCGTCTCGTTGCGCGCCTGGCTTTCAATCCGGTAGAGCTGTTCGAAGAACCGGAGCGCCTGCTCCGGCGGGCCGCCGCCTTTCTTCCTCGCCTTGAGGGCATCGACGAAGCGACGTCTGGAATGGGCCATGCATCCCACATGGGTGGCCCCTGCCAGCGTGCGCCATGCGGTATAGCCATCGCTCATCAGTATGCCGCGGTAATCGCCGAGGAAGGCCTGCGGATAAATCTGACCGCGACCCGGTTGATAATCGAGCAGCACGATCGGCTCGTTACTCTCTTCGCCGCTCCGGTATGCCCACATAAATGATGTGCTGGTGGCCTCCCTGTCCTTTTCCTTCAGGACCTGGACGGTGGTCTCGTCGCCATGGATGAAGGGCAGAGGCGTCGACGTTGACACGTCTACCGCACTCACATGGTTTCTGCGGGCCGCTGAAGCAGGGGATGGCGAGGCCATGGGTTGGATCGGCTATGTGCATTTCAACGGAGATGGTGTCCCGGTCAACATGGCCACCGCATGCCAATGGTTCATGAAGGCTGCGGAAGCGGACGGTGCCTATTCGATGTCGTGTCTCGGCTACATGTATTCCAAAGGTATCCAGTTGCCGAAGGATCTCGCCAACGCGCGGCATTGGTTCTCCAGGGCCGCGAAAGCAGGGGATGCAGACGGACAGTGCAACTATGCCTCGCTCTTGTTTGAGGCAGGCGAAAACGAAGAGGCGGAAACCTGGATACGAAAGGCAGCCGAACAGGAGCATGCGCCTTCCGTCCGATGGGTGCAGGACCAAGAAGCCTACCGTCTGGCAGCTTCACAAGAACTTTGACTTGGCGGCCAAGCACTATGAGGCGGCCTATGAGGGCGGACGGCACGAACTGGCGGTTCCCGCCGGGATCGCGAATTTCCGGGCCAGCAGACCAGAGGCCGCGCTCGAATGGCTTAGGAAAGGCACGCGGGCGCCGATCTCCTCCCTTTATTGGCAATACCGGGTTCTGAATGACAGACCGGAGCTCGAACGCCAATCGGGCGAAGCCGAAGAGTCTGAGCAACGGCGCTGACTTGCGAGCAATCCAGATGCTCCTCGGGCACGCGGATCTCGGAAGGACCGAGATCTATACGCATGTCGACCTGCCCCAGAGCGCATTCCATGGTCGTCGACCTGCATCCCCTCGCCTCGGAAGGATGATTGCGAGTTCACGGGGGCGTGAGCCTTTGCCAGCCGGGAGCCCAAACAGCAAGCTCGTGATCCTGGCACCGCAGGTTTGTAAAATCTCCGCCGCGTTGGCATCCACCTGGACCAAGTCTCCACAGAACTCTGCAGCCTCGTTTGACAACCAGACCGATCGCGTGGAGCCGATTTCGTCGGAGGCTTCGACAGCCTTGACCACACCTTGTCGTGTTCGTCGAAAGAAAGCATCCGGTGAGGCCGGTGAGGGCCGCGGCGTTGCTAGATAGTTGGCGTCAGGAATCGCCGAACGCAGTCGCGATGATGGGACGGACCGGATGATCCTCTCTGAGCCAGACTGCGGCAATGTGCGCCACGAACCGATCCGGGTCGAGCGGAAGCCCCGCGTCGGAGATCGCTTCGGCTCGCGCTTGCAAAAGGTATTATGGCAAAAACCGACACCAAGCGTCAGGCCGAGATCGCCGCGCTATTGTCAGGTGGCCGGCTATCATAGAGTCGCGAACAGGATGGAGATGCAATCCAGAGCGACGAGATCGGACCCCGTCAAAGCCCCGCACAATGCTCGGATCGGGCGCTCTGCCGACCGCGCTGAATAGGGTGTCAACGAAGATGACATCGGCGCGCCAGTAGTCAGTTCGCTCTATTAGCGAAGAGTATCTTCGCCAGCAGACGATCACGTCGCATGATGTTTGGCCGATGCGATTTTCCGATCTTGAATAGTCGCCGATGATATCTTAACAAAGGAACGCATCGAGTGTTTAACCTCCCATTCGGTCGGATGCGTTCCCGTCGGAAGGTTGCGACCTTCGTATTTGGCCGGGCCTCCCAAGGCCCGGCTTTTTTCCATCTTTTCGACTCGCTTAACATGTTTCTTGGACTCTAGTTTCCCAGAGGAACGATTGCCCCATCTCCGTAAGTTTGCGAGGTCAGCTCGCACAATGGCGGTCTGCCGCCTTGCGTTAAGTCCTCGTCCACAGGTGATCAATGGAACATCGGTCAGACTCGGCCAGAATGGGGTCGGCGAGAACAGTTATTATCTCATTTTCGCGTCAACTTCGAACAGCTTCGTCGTTAGCGCGGATGTCGAATCCTAAGTGAAGATAGCGGCTCCGGCATATAGAACGTAACAAAATGGAGTCAGATCCACTTGCCACAAAATACAAAACGTGAAATTTTGATTTGGGCTTTGTATCTGGGAGAACACCACGAAGGTGAGTGTTTGGAGGCGCATAGTGTATTTCCCGAGATTTCTGGTTGGCGCGGCAGCGGCGCTGGCAATTTTGCTGATTTGGAGCTATCATGTTACTGGATCAATCTGGATTTCGTTGATTTGGGGCGCGCTCGCTGCCGTAGTTCTGCAACTCGGATATTTCCTGAGCATTGCCTTCCTTATCTATCGTCATGGAGCGGGAGCAGCGTCTGAGGGGTCACGTGCGAGCGAAACCCCCATACTTCCAATTGAGCGGGATGGGATAGTCCATTGGTTTCATTGGGATTGAAGACACCCCGAATCTTGGCTCGGCGAGAAGTGGCAGCATCGGCGACCGGGGCCAATGTTGGCAGTCTTTCGTCCCCGAGAAAGGACCACAACATCGCATGCTGCCGATGCAGCACTATGCTGGGACAACGCGGCCACCGCAAAAGACCGCAGCGCTTGCGATGGATAATCCGACCACTCGCTGAAGCTACCCATCGGTCTCACTACGGCATGCTCCACTTCCGCCGGACGAGCATCGCCCATAGCGCTCCCAAGGCAATCATTGCTTTCGGGAGTGGGTGTCACTATTGGGTGAAACTTCGCCGACTGCTGATCATGCTATAAGGAGCATTTCCGTGACAGAAGAAGCCAACAACACCACCACTGTTGCCCTGATCGAACTCACAGCCGATGTCGTCTCGGCATATGTCTCGAACAATCCAGTTCCGGTCGGGGAACTCCCGGCGCTGATCGGGCAAGTCCATGCAGCACTGAGGAGCACGGCCGGTGGCGTCGCGTCTGCAAAGCCGGAGGCTCTCAATCCTGCCGTGCCGATCAAAAAATCGGTCACGCCGGATTTCATCATCTGCCTGGAAGACGGGAAGAAGTTCAAATCCCTGAAGCGCCACCTGTCGACTGACTACGGACTGTCGCCAGACGAATACCGCGCGAAGTGGGGTCTGCCCGCGGACTATCCGATGGTCGCGCCAAACTACGCAGCCGCACGTTCGGCCTTGGCCAAGGCCATGGGCCTCGGCCGGAAGCCGAAGGAACCGGAAAAGCCAGCGACTGCGAAGCGGACCCGCAAGGAGGCCGCGGCCTGATTGATCGCCGCGGTCGTTCTGGCGCGTAGCAGCTACCCATTCCTCTACGCCGAATATGAAAAGGGAAGGCGGTCAGCCGCGCCTTCCCTTGCAAGCAAGGCGGGGTCGAGGCCGTACCTCAAGCCATCGACCAGGTTCGGTGCTTCCGAACATGCCTCGGGACGGGGGGCTTTATGAAGGCCGCTCTCGTGTTGTGCAACGAAAGCTCCGGTTCTCCAGAGTTCGCTCAACTGATATCATCAGCGCGAACCGCTACATCTGGGGTTTGGTCTTGGACGGCGGAACGCTCCTTTCTGATCGCATCGCAGGATTCGGTGAAGGCGACGGTCAGCAGATGACCGAGCGGTTCAAGCCCATGAGATGCCGCCAACTGGCGCATCTCATCCAGGCGGCAGATAATGAGGCCCAGTGCTTTCACGCGGTCCTTCGCTCGTTCCTGGTCCGTCACTCCTGCGAGCAGGCTTGCGTCGGCAGTCGGTGAAACTGGCGGTGTGCTGGCGCAGGTCAGTCTGCGGCCAAAGGTCCTGCGATCCCGGTTCATATGTCATCTCCATTAGTTCAGGTGCCTGTTGCAGTTTCGGTCGGCAGGCATGTCGAGGCCGATGTCGAGGATGGGGGCGCTGTGGGTAAGCCAGCCGACCGAGATGAGGTCGACGCCAGTTGCCGCGATGGCCGCGACATTCGCGCGTGTTACGCGACCGGAGGCTTCGGTCACCGCGCGGCCGCCGACCATCGCCACAGCCTGGGAAAGCTCCTCGACAGACATGTTGTCGAGGAGCACGGCGTCGACCTTCGCCTGGAGCGCCATCTCGAGCTGTTCGAGCGTGTCGACCTCGACCTCGATCTTGACCATGTGACCAACCACGCCTCGCGCCCGCTCTATTGCCGTGCGGACGTCGCCAGCAAGGGCAACGTGGTTGTCCTTGATGAGCACGGCGTCGTCGAGTCCGAAGCGGTGATTGGCGCCGCCGCCGGCGCGAACGGCGTATTTTTCCAGCGCACGCAGGCCCGGCGTTGTCTTTCGCGTGCAGATGATCTTTGCCTTATGACCGCGCACCGCGTGGACAAGAGCGGCTGTAGCGGTGGCAATGCCGCTCAACTTGCACAGAAAATTGAGTGCGGTCCGCTCCGCCGTCAGCAGGCCGCGTGCCGGCCCGTTGACGATGGCGATGGTTTCGCTGGCCGAAACCTTGCTGCCCTCGGGACACCGCAACTGTATGTTGATTCCGGGATCGACCAGAAGGAAGGCAAACATCACCAGGTCGAGCCCGGCAACAACGCCGCCCTGCCGGGCGTTCAGCTCAAACGTCGCCTTGCAATCGGCCGGGATGACCGCATCGCTCGTTAAGTCCCCGGCTCTGCCCAGATCTTCCAGGAGGGCATTGCGGACGATCGGCTCCATGATGATCTGGGGAAGCGGTGCAAGGGATGTCATATCAAAAGCTCCGTTCGGTTGCTTGCCAGTTGAGCGCGACGGCATTCTCAAAGGCTCTTGGACAGCGTCAGTCGCGATAGGAGGGGCGGCAGCATCGTGCCACGCGCCGTGAAGTCGGATCGATGCGAGCCGTGGCTCTCCTCGCGCCGAACTGCCGAGATCGCGATCAGCTGCGCCTTCGGCACGTACCGCTTCGCTGACAAGCGTCATCGGCCGGCGCGAAGCATCGTGCGCAGAAGGCGGCAACCGTCATGCCGTGACGAGAGATGCGATCAGCTCGTTTTATCGCTGAGGAGGCTGCCGAGGCAGTAGGTCGCCAGAGCCACGCGCCACGAGGGCAATCAGCCAGAACGCCGACTATGCAGCCCTATCGGCGATCTGTTGGATGTCGCCTTCACGGTATCCTGCGACGCGATCAGAAACGAGCGCTTCCCGACGGGAGTGACGGACCGACGCCGAATTCCCTGTCGGGACACTCCTAGGCGGCGCGGCCGCTTAAGCGATTGCGCAGCGAAAGCGTCACCGGATCGAAGAAAGACTCTGCTGAGGCAAAGTAGCCAAAATGGTCTGCGTCGAAGGCAAGCGCATCGCGCGGCGGCAGTGCTGCCGAGAAGAGAAATCCCTGTCCGTCTGACAGCACGGCAAGGAAGGACCAAGCGATACCCGATGCCAAGGCGAGCCCTCCAAAGAGAGAAAGCCGTGCTCCGGTGGCCTCTGGCCCGCGATCGATGGTGTCCGACTGGGTGACGGCAAGGACGATGCGGGGGCCGTTGATCACGCTGATCCCGGCAAACCAAAGCACCGCCGCAAGACCCTCGCCCGCCAGCATCTGCACGGCCAATATACGGGCAGACAACACGGTGCAGATTGGCATGGCGATGAATATCCCCTCCTCAGATCGGCGAACTGGTCTTGGAGTATTCCGACTTCAACGGCTTCGCTTTGGACCCGAGGGGTACGGCCCGCGGCCACTGGCATGCACTGTCTCATGATGGCCATTTGCTAGGCAGATGGCGTGAAAGTCGGGTTAAAGACTTATGGGGATTACGCCGTATTTCTCGATTGAAGATGCGCACGAAGTAGCGGCTGCGGCCATCAAGGTTGCATTAGAATATTTTTTCCTGTCGTTCGGAGGCTTCCTACACAGGAGCGCGATGGAGTCACTTGGTTAGCTTGTCTACCGTCGGTCGTTCAGCAAGTGTCGGAGCTGCACGGTCCAGCTCAGTCACCGCGCAGTATATTCGCTTCAAGCGCGGCAGCGACAAAAGCCCTTCGGGCGACGGGTGGATGAGCCTCGCCGCGCAGCACTTGCAGGCACGCTTGCATCGCTGCCTTGCGCTTCTCCGTCTGACAATGGATGTCCCGGAGCAATATATCCGCGGCCTCGTTGACATCGAACACGGTGCGCTCGGAGCCTGGACGAGCGCCCTGAATGACAACCGCCCGCTCGAACTTGCTGATGCCGACCATCTCTCCCCATCCCTAAATAGTCACCGAGCGCTCGCGACACTCTGCATTTGTGTGTAGACGATCCCCTCTCGCCTCGCCCGCCCATATCAAGGGCTTTTTGTTTCCGGGGCCTCGGCCCTAACCAGCCCGCGAGCGTCCCCGGTCATCCCGCATGAGCGTGATCCAACAATTTGGTATTTGGGGAAGCGTCAGTGCGGCGTTCGCCCTCTGCCCGATCTATGCCTTCAACAGTGATGGCAAACATCCCATTTTCAGTTTTTGCTAGCCAGCCTTTTGACTTCAAATACCAGAGGTGGAACTCAAGGTGCTCACGCGGACATCCAGATAAGCGCCCGAGTTCTTGATCACCTATGCCAGGATTGTTCACGTCTTGTCGGCGTCTCACATAAAGTAGGGACAGCACCTTCTTCTGAATGCTGCTGTCCCTTTCGACGCCCTTTGCGCTCATCGCCCCTTCGGACAAATGATGGCGGCGAGTTAGGTGATCCTTGTACCGAATGTCGTACTGCGCACGCTTAACCGGATCCTTGAGTGTATCGTGAGCTTCCACGATACCGCTGAAGCGTGGCTCGTTTCCCGTCTCCTGGTTGTCTGGGTGGTACCGCATTGCAAAATAGCGGAATATCCGTTCGATCGTTTCCGAGTTGGCATTCGGGCTGATCTCTAACAGTTCATAGTAATCAACAAACATTGCGGTGTCTCCATTGAATACGGACTAAGCTATCGCGCCGTAAGGCTGGGCATCATCTAAGATGATCGACCTGGCCTCGGTACGATATTCAAGAGGAGCCAAACTGATCGCGCCTCGTCGGTTCCGGTTCAGCCCGCTCTTGACCTTTCCAAAGACGACCCTCGGTCGCCGCAGCGGGTCATCGTCATCAGTGGTCCGCATTTTTTGACATTCCGCCAGCCGACGATTCTTGGCATTTCGGCCCGAGTGTAGGAAGGAACCAATCGCCATGAGCACATACCCGTTGAGGCTGGCCGCGATGCAATGGGCGTGTCGCCTCGGTTGCGGCAGAACGGATGTTTCAAAGGTCCATGTCGGCGGATCTTGGACCCGGGCTATCCCATTCGGAGTGGCCGCACATTTCGAGTTGTGGCTTCAATCCGTTTCCCGCACATTTCGGGCACGCCAACGAGGTGCCGGGGCAAAGCAAGCGATGGGTTCCCTCAGGACAGCATGTTCCATTGGACACCGCCCATTCGTTGCAATGGAAAACCTTGCCACCGCCCTGGCAAACTGAACATTCAACTCGCCCTGGACGCACTATAGAGGCGAGATTGGGCGACATTACTCCCGAACCTTTCGTGGGGCACTTGATAGGACGGCGTTCGGAACATCAGGAGGCGGCCACCCGTTGGTTCACCGCAGGACGACTGAACGGTTGGCCGAAAGCGAAGCGGATGGAAAAAAGTTGTGAGCCAGGCGCGGACTCTTCGATGCGGGTGCTCCATGGTATATCGGCCCGAACGCGCTCTCCACCGTCTGGTGAACATCACCGTGCTCCGTCGCATCGCCCCAGCAGAGCGGTTGCTGTCGTTGAAGGCCAATATTGGCTATCGGAGCGTTCGAAGCATTCCATGCTGAGCCTAACACTCTCTCAACGAGGAACGCCTGCTTGCACAGCAGGGCCAACATTGTCGGGCATTTCACGAATGTGATCGCCACTGGAAAATCGCCTGACGCTTGCCAGGAAAGCGCTCGGCCGCCGACCCTGTTATGGGTCGTCGCGTTTGGCATGGTCCCCTTTGGTAGCCCAGGTTGCCCTAATTCGATCGCTGGCTTCGAAGGTAAGCCATGTCGAGCAAATATGTTAGCATCTTTTCACCATCTGCCTGCGCGGTCTGACGAATTTGTCTCAGTATTCCCTGGGCGAACTGTAAGTTCTCCAATTTTTTGGACTGGTTCACTGTAATCGCGTCTTCCAATCCTATGCTCCTAAGACAAAGTTGAAAGTCGCTTCCGAAAAACCACAAAACGGGCTGCCGCATCTGCCTGGATTGCGCGTCAGAACGTCAGGGTAGTAGCCTCGATCCGCACTCGATCTGAAGCTCTGATGCGTTGTTCCGGAAGCGGCTGTCGACGACGTTGCCGGATTGACCTAGCCCCGGCTGCGCGGCGGCTAAACCCGGTTCGGCCTGCCGGAGAGTGCTCGGCAAGGTTTTGAACGGTGACTTGGTCATCTATCCTTCGGGCCGCGACTGGAGGTCCCACCTCGCCTTCTGACAACGGCCGAAACCAATATCAGCATAAGACGGGGCGGCCGAACCAACTACGAATAACCACAATTTCAGACCAAGTGCACTCAGCCAGCTGATACAGTTCTGAATTATCTCGTCGGGTGGGTTACCAGTGTGGCAGAAACCATCAAGCAATAAAAGAGGCCGGACCCCTAGCGTGAGCGGCAGGAGGTTCCATTTAATCGCATTACCGGGGGGAGGGGTTTGCGAACCTCTTATTCCCTGTGTTGGGCAGGGAATTAGTCATCGTCATTTTCCGTCTGTGGTTTCGCTACATCAAGACGCTACTTACAATGCCGGAAGAGTATTCATTCGGAGCTTTTGGTTCTCGCACCTTTTTTTGACGCTGGCGAATTCCAAGGAAGTACCTTTCCTGTTCAAATATCTATTACCTGGCAACTCGTTTACAGGACGAAGGCCACTCCGGCTTTCCGTTCGGTCCTATTCGTGTGATTAGGCAGGCAAGAGCATCTCGGGCGCCGAGCAGCCTGAAATCGATCCTTTGGAGTGCCGCGGGATCGACATATGAGATTTGCGGCACTAGCTCCGGTCGGTTTTCCGAAATAATCTCATGGCCAAACGCTAAATTGCCTTCCGACCGGATAGCGGCCTGTGACTCGCGAAGGGAACTGGATACACCGGGCGACGTTGTTGTTGTGAGGCCTTCGGCTGGATCACCAAAAAATGGCACACCCACGAACAGATTGTTCTGAGCTGAAACCAAAGCGCCGTTGCTTGCAAAAATAGCATAGGTCGAGCCTGAAGTTCCATTCCCCCGATCGAATGGGGTGAAGGCAAAAACATTGTTGGTAGCATCCAGCAACACACGGCCGAAGACCCGCGGCTGTCTTTGCCCTGCCCATTCAAAGAAATTGGCAAAAAGCGTCACTTTATAAAGCGGCGCTAGCGGCAAAGAGTTGGCATTCGCATAGTCGGGGCAGTCAAGGGGACCACGCGTTGCATTGCCGCATCCGTCCGTTCCCATGAGCATAGCTTTATCATGATGTCCAAATCGATTGAATGCGATCGTCATGCGACCCCCAGCGTCAGGCATGGGCTTACCCACGCCTGACGTAATATCGAGCTGGCCGTCGCCGCATGCCTCAAAGTCATTATAAAGGAACGCCAGCCTATCGACAGAGCCGGAGACCGTTATACAATCGCGGAAGTCCTTACCATCTGCTCGTCCTTTGTTTTCGCCCGTATAAGCGTATTTTCTCAGTGTAATTCCAGAAATAACTATGTTTGTTCGATTAGCCACAATTATAAGCGCAATATTAGCATCAGCAATAAGTGTGATTCCGGTACAGACTCCATCGATCGTCGTGTTATCGCTGGGACGTAAAGCGGAGCGGAGCTTAATCACGTGGCCTTTCAGATTTGGAGAAAATACGACGCGAGTAGCAGTTCGATGCTTATACCCATATTCGACAGCCTCTCGAAGAGTGCCGGGCAGCGATCTGGTTCTAGGTTCGTTATCTTGATCGGAACTAACCTCGAGAACTACTCCTCCCTGCCCGCCGCTCGTTTGTGATTCCCCTGCAAACCCAGGGATTTTATCGACTTTTGTCGTCGTTTCATGGCAAGTAATATCGCCATCTCCCATTTTCGCCGCTTCTAATTTAGCAGAATTCACAAGCGATATGGCTCGACCTTGTGCAAACTCATCTAGTGCCGGAGCTGAGATCGCGACCTGGGGCATCAACAAAGCCATCAGCGCAAACAAGCGGCAAAAGGCAACTAAGGCATTGAGGTATTTCGTCAAGCACTACCCTCCTTCTTGTTAAGGCCATATCGAATATGTGTATGAATTCTCCACCGCCCTGAAAGGCGGCGGCTTCAGGTGCCGGTTCGGTCCCCCGCCCGTTGGCGGACAGGGCTTGCCAAGTCGCGTCACGTTGAGGTGTCGTCGGTCACCGGCGGCATTCTGGTTTCGGCAACGTCCCCGCTCGTCGGCGCCCAATAGCCCCGCACCAGAAAGTGCTGGCCCCGTAGCGCTCGCGCAATATGGCGCATGGTCCCGCTTGCGCGCCGAATTGCCAATTGCCACGATGATCGACCCTTATAAAATGATTGGCGTCCGGCGCGAGGCATATCCATGCGGACATCCCGCCCGGCCGTCCACGCCGGGTCGGATTATCGCCGATCTATGCCCCGGACCTGGGCAGCAGATCATCTTCAGCGGTCGCCAATGGGGGCTGAGAGATGTGGTCACAGTCGCCACGTTGAGCGTCTCTACGTCCATTCCACCGATCGCCTCATCCGCTGCGATCGATCGCGGACACCCTTTACTCTTTACTGTGCTCTCATCGTCCACCTACCCCCATGGAAGGCTGCGCCGACCCTGAGAGTACCGTTAAATGTTGCGCCAGATGCCGCCATTGAGACGTAGATTTTCTGGGCCTGCGGATAATACATTCTTTACTTCTTCGAAGAAGGCCTGCTGCCACCGTGTTGAAAACTGTCTCAACCCCTCGCCTGTATCGGCGACTGGCAGCCTCTTTACAACAAAACGAAACTGGTTTTCTACCCATATCGGAGAGGTAAAGACCGTAGGTACTTTGGTCTTGTATGAGAGCATGGCGCAGAACGGAGAATATGTTATAGACCTGCCTTCCCAAGTGATACGCGGCGCATTGGGCGACATCGCTCCGTCGGCGGCAAGGGTGACGAGACAGCCAGAACGCAATGAATCGACGACACGTTGCGCCACTTGGACTTCATTTAGATCGGCCGTGGAGATCAAGCTATCCGTAAAGCTGGCGGTCGAGATGCTTGGTGTCGACGACAGCCATCTGTAGGGCTTTCCGAACGAGTGGATGGCGATGGGGCCTGCAAACATTGGGCCGATATGCGCGCTGACTAGTAAAACCCCTTTGCCTTCGTCACTGGCCTCCATGATAGCATTTCTATTGGCATCGCTGACGTTGAAGTAGCTGGCAATCTCTCCGGCTTTGTCAATACAGCATTCCAGCCAGTCTTGAATAAGTTTGTCTAGCAGATGTCCCCACTTTGCGCGCCGATCCCAGTCCTCGCGGTTGTGTGATGGCGGGCATCCGAGCTTCCGGGTAACGATCTCCCACGCCCAGTCAAGCCGCTTCTGCGGGAGCTTAACGCTATCCAGACGCGTATCGAGCGTAGCCAAGCCTGCAGAAAAAGTCTTTCCTAACTTATTCTGCCGTTCGCTCACTATAGAATCATACAGTTCCTTTGCCTCAGCATCCCGCCCGACCTGCAACAGCAAAGCGACTGCGCTGCGCCTGTTTGTTACGGAAGGATCGAGCTCCACAACAGCCAACATCTCGGTGCATGCCTCTTCAAGACGATACGCATGCTTGAGACCTCGAGCCAACAGAAGCCGGGTATTGGTTGTGTTCGGCCTCTGCGACACGATGGGGGCGAGGACATTGACGGCCTCTGCGTACCGCCCGGCAGACAGCAGAAGTTCGCCGTAGGCACGGAGAAATATGCCGTCGTCCTTCGCAAAATCTTTAGCCGTCTCGAGGATCCCCAATGCGTCCGAGATTGGTCTATGGCTAGCGAGAGCAGCGCGAGCCGCCGCTTCGGCAAGACGAGGTTCAACGTTTCCGTTAACCTCTAGAAGGGTGCGGGCAAAGGCGTAGGCGTCGTCTGCCCGATCTAAGCTAAGCAAATGGCGGATGGCCAACACGGCAACTTCAGGCGATGCCTTGCCCTTCGCGACCACGTTGTCGACCAGTCGCGTTGCGGCATCGTTGCGCTTCCCCCTCAAAAACGCTTGCAGCGACACTTGCGCAAGTCTGGGATACTCCGCAGCGTAAGACATGTGGGCAAGAGCAAGGTTGATCGCTTCTTCGATATTGCCTGCCTGGCCGGCGCGCAAAATGCCGACTGATGCCGCTGCGACGGCTCTCGCGTCGGGTTTTTGGCTGATCTCGACAGTCATAGCGCGTCACCTTCGCAGTCTCCTGCGAGCAATCGGACAGTACGAAGTACCATGGCTTCAGTTGAGAACCGCTCCTCGGCAATTAGGCGAATTTTGGCTGATGTCTGCGAGTCGGCCTGTTTGAATGCAAGAACCTCGTCTACCTTGTCACAGCATTCCTCCATGTCTACGTGTTCTACTGTGGATAGGACGCAGCCCGTGACACCCTCCACTACCGTGTCGGCCGCGCCGCCAGCAGGGGTGGTGACAACCGGAACACCGCATAACTGCGCTTCGATAAGAGCATTGGGCAAGCCCTCAAACCGGGAAAGCAGCACGAATGCATCCATTTTACGCAACCAGAAACCGACATTGTCGGACAAACCAGTGAATAGCAGGCGGTCGGCAATGCCGAGGCGGACAGCCTTCTCTTTTGCCTCCTTAAGCATGCGCCCACCGCCGACAAGTACAATATTCGTCTTTGGATGGCGCAGCAGGTAAGCATAAGCGAAATCTATCCAGAGAGAAGGCCGCTTATCGGTATCGAAACGAAAGACACTGCCGATCGTGGCAGTCGCATCGGCGTTCGACGATTGCAGTCCCTCCCACAATTCTACGTCTCTGTCAGCATCCGGAAGCGAGGGGACCAAAACGCCATTGTGCACTATGCTGAAATTCAAGTTATCAACTTTGAGCCAGTCGATATAGGCCTGAACTGCCGCCTCGCTATTGGAGGAAAACCGCACGCCAGGTGTAACTGCGAGCGCCCGGTACATATCGCGATAAGCAGGATGGAACAGATGTACCCGCAGTGAAGGTGGCAAGCCGCGAACAGAAATTACGATCCGCGGCACACCCGCTATCAGCGCTGCTAAAGCGGCAAATAGGACTGCCCCATCCTGCCAGATAAAGGCGACTTCGATCTTCTCATCTCGAAAATAATTTACCATTCTCCGGATGCCGTACACCGCAGCCTTAGGGAGCATCGGCAGAAGCATTGTTACTTCGGCGTCGTATAACGGAAGGTCCTGATTTCTTACTGCAAGAAAATCATCGATCTCCCGTGTCTCCACCTCGTTTCGACGCACAGCTGGCAGAAAAAAATCGTACCCCTCCGCACTCTTGAGCGATTTGAGCACGACATGGCACGGCTCGGTCAATACGACCCCTGCGAGCGGTCTTTTGTTCCGGAAAGCATCGGTCAAACGAATGCCGACGCGCGCTATCTGGCGTTCGGCTCCTCCCGCAGCCAAGCTCCCCGTGATGAGGGAGACCTTACCCAATCTGTTCGTTGCTGGCGGCTCCTCGCGCCTGGACGCGTACTTCTCGATCACAAGGGCAAGCGCCAACCCCGACGTGTCCCGGGACTGCAACGTCTGGTCGTCGTAGCGTTTGGCAAGGACCGCCATGCCGTCGCGCAAGTCCTTAATGAACTGCCCGGAGGCGTGCGAGCCCACCGTAGCGGGGTTAAGGCCGTCCAAAACTGATGACGCCGCGAAACTGTTGCCCCACTCCTTAAGGCGCCGCGCATAACATATCCTTCCGCGCGTATCCTCAGGAAATCGTTCTATAAACCGAGTAAAGAGGGATTCCGCAGTGTCGTTTTTACGCAGTTCGCAGTACAGTTCACCCTTTTCCAACAACTCATCCGCCGCTTCCGGCACAGATGGAAGGACAGTCTCGATGAAATTGCAAGCCTCGTCCACTCGCCTTTCTCGGTAGAACCACCGAACGATGTATCGCAAAGGTTTGAGTTCTTTGGGAAACCTTTCGTGCAATTGGAGCCACAACAAGAGCATATCATGCCTTGTGCGACACAATTCCAAGGCGAGCACGTGGTTGTAGTTGACATCGAATTCCAGCGGATAAACGGATACCAGTTCCCGAAGGCGAGGCTCCACGCGCCGCGCACCCGTGGCGGTTCCGGTTTCCTGCATCAATTGCTTGATTTCATGAAGATATTCGGCGTTTTGGAGGGATGACCCGCCTAACAGCGCTGCATTCACGTCTAGCATTGTCTGTCCTTAGGAAGCATTTTATCCAGTTGGCCAACAAGCGATGACAACAATTCTGATATGTTTGAAAAACCGTAGGTCGTCACCCACGCCCGCGTCCCGCCCCAGGAAATCTCTATGGGATGCCGGGGAACTCGCATCACCCGATTGGGCGAGCGATATTCACTCGCGCGGCAAAGAGAAGGAGGTGGTGCCCGCTGGCAGATGAACCAGATCTGACTGCCTCGACGTGCCGATCTCATAAGGCTCTTCGTCTGGGTGCGTTCGGTTTCCGGTCACACCGAGGGGTGTCCACGAGTGGTGCGGCATTCGTCTAAAAAGGTGGTAGGCAGCCTCACCTTTTGCCTAGCCAAAAAGGGCGCCGTTCAGGGCCCTGCCAGATGTCCGAGTCCTATTCAGTTAAGGTAGGCATCGAGAGTTAGTGCGAGCATCTTATCAATTGAAAAGCGCTCGGTTGCGTAGTCACGAATTTTTTGCGCAAGCGCGTTCTTCTGAGCGAGAGGCCGACTCCAGGAGTTCAACGCTCCTGCAATCTGCTCCGGATTCAGCTGATCTATGCTGGGTAGCAGCGTTCCCGTTTTTCCGTTTTCAAAAGTTTCCGCAGAACCTCCTGCTGGCGTCGACACCACAGGTAGCCCGGAGTATTGGGCCTCGATGAGGACATTAGGCAAACCCTCATGCCGCGAGAGCAACAAGAACACATCCATCTGCGAAAGCCAAAAGCCCACATTCTGCGACCGTCCAGTGAAAAGAACTCGATCTGCAATCCCTAGTTCTTGAGCATGGTCCCGTGCAGCGCTACGGAGGGGGCCGTCCCCGACCATTATGAACCGCACGTCAGGGCGGGATGAGGCCAGGGCTGCTGCGGCATCGAGCCACTCTAATGGCCTCTTATTGTTGTCAAATCGCATTGCTGAACCCACCGTAAAAAGGCCGCGGGGGCTATTTTGATCAAAGGCCCGCGCCATCGCCAAAGTTGGCTCGTCAGCTTCCAAAGACAACGGCTCTAGACCGTTCGGAATTACGCGCACGGTTCCGCGGGGTAGATCGAGCCACTCTTCATAACGTTTGGCGGCGGCGAAGGAATTAGAGACAATCACAACACCCGGTGCGGATAATAATAATCGGTAAACTGTCTGATATTCGGGTTTATTTCGTTCGGCTCGGTCGACAGGCGGCAAAGTACGCACACCCAGCACTATGCGAGGTACGTTCGCAAAAAGTGCTGCTAACCCCAAGGCCAAGACAGAACCGTCCTGCCAGATGTGTATGACATCCGGCGACGCCTGACGAAGGACATCCGCCGCCTGAGCCAGTCCCTCGCGCATAGGAAACGGAAGATAGGGAAGGCAATGGACTATGCTCCGCAGGCATGACCATCCCGGCCGGCCAGCAAATTTTTCGAATTCCACATATTCGTGAACGTTAAATCCTGCATGGGAGAACTGCGGAGCAAAGAAATCCGAGCCTGAACGCGAATTGAGGGATCGACATAGAAATTGAACAGGACCGAGTACATCGTGCCCGTCGATTGAGCGCCCCGCATTCATTGCCGATTTGATCGAAAGAGCTGTATTGGTCAATTGACGCTCCGCACCTCCGGAGCCAAGGCCGCCATTAACCAGTATTAGGTGGCCCAAAAACCCCTTCTTGGTTGCCGCTGAGGTCGATCGAAGACGGGTTGCCTCTTTGAAGACGTGATTTATGAGAAATTCCTGAGGGTCAACTTCGGTGACATTGTTGCCCTCTAGCGCTCTTTCCAGAGCAGATACATTTGCGTCGACCTGTGAGGCGATACTTATATTTTTCTCTGTGAGACCGAAGCGGTCCTGACAAAAGCGAATTATCTCCCGTGCTCGGATTGGTTGACTCATCGATAAGTACAGTTTCGCGACTTCCAGAGTGATAGACTCGGAAGCATCGTCTAAAGAAGCTATTTTCGAAAGAGATTGTTCTGCGTCTTCGAAATCTTTTAGCTCTATCAAAGCGCGCGCAAATACGAACAAGTCTTCTGATTGCTTAGGTTCTTCAGAGTAGCGTTCATCGTGGATCTGGCGCCCGGCATCGATCCCCCCCAATCGTATGGTCCAGCGCAAGAATCGTACGTAGGCATGGCGCGATCTTGGAAATCGAGAATCAATGCCGCGCCAGACCGCCAGTGCACGCGGGTCTTGGAACCTTTCGAGTGCACGCGCTGCCATCTGTTGCAGCCTCTCGTCACTCGGGAAGCGCGTGATCTCTCCGAGAAGATAGGAGAGGGTGTCAGGCAATCCGGCCATTTCTCGCAGCGAGCTGACTCGACTTTGGGCCGTGGCAATCGCCAGGGCATCAGGCCGAAGAGCAATTCGGGTTTCTTGTAACGCCTGAAGAACTGCCGCTGTCACGGGATCGCCGTCATATTGCTCAACAGTCTTTGGCTTTTCGGTTCTCTTAGCGCTTCCCCACCAATTTTTAGCCGTGGACAACATGTTGGGCCAATCCATTACGTTTCTAGTGGTCTGCTAACAGTGCGAACCGGAGAGCCCTTCCGTGAGCGCGCATGCGCGCCGCAGAGAAGGATGTTTGACCCGCCGAGATTATTCTGTAGAGCGGTGATAGGGTGGAACAGTCGAGGTCAGCTGCACACAGGCCAAGTCCACGACCTGGCGCCTGCCGCAGCAGGCTTCGAAGGCTGTTGCGCCACAGGATGCGGCCCTACCGCATTCGTGTGGTGTCGACTCGGGAAGGAACCCGGACTGCACTCCCCTGGCATGCCATCACGAATTCATTGATGGCCGATGCCAAAGGCGCTGAGCGGCGGCGTGCCTTGCTCGGCAGCCATGCCGATCAGCGGCCCAAGTGCGTCCCTTGCTCGGCAGCCATCAGCGTATCTCCCTCCACTTGGCACTGACCTTGTGCTCGTGGCTCGACGCGGTCGAGGTCTCCTTTGGAAAATTGTCGGCGGGTCGCAGACACACACAAGGAGTCTTCCACCCTTTCGCCGGCCTCTATGCTGCAATCATCCGCTTTCTCTACTAAGCGTTTTGCGGCCGCTGTCACGGTCATGCCGTAGGCTGCCTCACATGCAGCTTGCGTAAGTTGTTCCAAGCTAGCCGGCTGCAGGATGAAGGTCGAGACGGCATCAACCATCGCCCCGACCATTTCCTCTCCAAAAGCGTCAATTGTTTTTAGGTTAGGCTGCATCGCGCTTGCGACAGGTCCTGCCGCAAGTACAGGTCGCCCATGCGCCAAGGCTTCTGCTATTTCGAAGCGTGACCGCCCGCAATAACGTGTTGCTGGCATGGCCGGGATAACGATCAAATCAATCGCCGCAAAGGCAGCTGCGATATGTCCGTTGCGAGGTCGTCCAGGGAATAGGCATCGATCGCCGTGGCCTCGAGCTTCCAGCTGATCACGAATCCGGTGGAAGCGCGTGCCGACGCCGAAAACGAGGAGCCGTACTTGATGCCCGCGCTTGATCAGTTCATCCACGATTGCCGGGAAAGCTTCGAGGTCCACATCGTCATAGGCATCGCCGATATATCCGATGACAAACCCGCCCTGGAGAGCTGGCGATGACGACCAGTCGGGGCGATTCTCGTCCACATTGAATTGGAAAACCGCTTCTCCAATCGAAAGAACTTTATTAGCCGACACGCCGGCTTCGGCTAAGCGGTCGGAAAAGAAGTCGTCGCGCACTAGGAGAGTATCAGCCTCGGCCAACAGAGCATTTTCTAGCGTAATAAGAATGGCTTCCCGCTCGCTGGCTGGGTTGCTCTTCGCTCGTGTCATAGTCGTGCAATCGAGAATGAGGCGAGATCCGTTGAGGCGCGCCGCTATCGCCGCCGGGTAGGCAAACTCGATCGAGCTTGGTGCGACAACAGCCCCGGCATTCGCTGCAGCGATCCTCTCGGCTAGCAATTCGCTAGCATCCCAAGAGTGTGCGTCGAAAATGCTGCCGTCGATTTCGATGGCCGGGAGCCGGAAGTGAGCAATACCCGCCACAGTCTCCTTGCTAAGTTCGATACGGCCTGATTTGTCGATTGAAGGGTAGCCGGGGACGGTCACTATCTTCACTTCGTTCCCGGCCGTCTGAAAGGAACTAGCCAACGCGAGTCCGCGCAAGCTGGAAGCGGACCAGTGGCCGGGGAGAGATTTCGGCCAATAGAGCATGATGGAGTTGAAACGGCCCTTTTGGCCAGCGCAGCGTTGCGGCAAAGAGAGCCCAGTCGTTTCGAGCCTAGCAAGGGCGTTTACCTCCTCGAAGCGTCTAAGTTCGCTTGTGTTGAAGTTGACACCGGTGGCTATTGCCGATCGCATCACCTCGGCAGCCTCTTTGACAACGCCAACGTCTGCGAGAACGAACGCGAGATGTTTAACTCGCCACTGTTGTGGATCAGCCGCCAGCGCGGCCTTGGCCAGCGCAACGGCCGCGGGAATATCGCTGAAGCGAGCACGACGCGATAGTTCCAAAAGCACGCGCGACAAAATGCCTGCAGGCAACCTTTGATCGCGAACCCAATGCTCGGCGGCAAGCCAACCATCTAGTTCGGCGATGGCCAGTGCCCGTTCGGCATGCTGGAGAGCCTCGGCTGCTAAAAGATCGACACCAAGTTCGGGTGGCGCATCCGCCTTGTCCTTCATCGCTTGTTCTTGAGCGGCACGGAATTTGGCCGGAAAGGAAAAAACGCGTGTCCAGTCGCTTTTGACCGCCAAGATCTCTTGGCCTAGGCCGAAAATTGGGCTGTTGCGGAGCGTCTCGAGCTTGTTTGTCGCCGTTTTGATCTGGGCCAATAGGTCGAGATTGAGAACGTCGACATTCCTCTTTGCCTGTTTATAGGATTCCAGTTCCTTCTCAATCTGGCTCGCTCGCACGGAGACATCGCTTCTCGAGATTTCGATTTTCAGCGCATGGATATCGGCCTGGAGTTCCCGGATACGCTCGCGGTCGATGGCTTCTTTCCGGCTGGCGGACTCAATCCGCACTTCATAAGCCTGTCGTTCTGCTAAAGACAGCGCACCTGTCTGCGCTGCCTTTAGAGGCTCCTCATTCTTGGCGCCTTCGCTCAGGGGCGGGAGGTTCTCGTCGATCAAGCGCGAAACCGACTTCGTTCCGAGACCTTCGCCAAACAGACTATTCAGCGTACGGCTGCTTTGACGAGCGCTATGATCTTTCGATCCTGCCATGTTGAAATCCCTCCGACCCGATTTTGCGCGACGGCATGCACAAGTAGATGAGCGCAGTCCGTCGAGCCTTTAAGCCGCTGTTGCCAAAGCGGTGACGATTTGCTCTGCAATCTGATTTCCAGGCTCCACGGAGAGACACTTCCTCGCGGCTGCAACAGCCCCCGCATGATCGCCAAGTTTTTTAAGGCTGCGAGCTAATCCGATCCATGCCTTTACATTCGATCCGTCCACCGATGCCAATCGCTCATAGTAGGACGTTGCTTGTTCGAAATTGGTCACCTTGAAGGAATATTGGGCGAGATTAGTCAATGCAAATTGATTGTTCCCGTCGATATCCAGCATCAGTTCCGCCAACTGGGTAGCTTCCTTTACGTTTCCCTCCTTCATCAAGCGTTTGTAATCGCGGATGGCACCACGGTAGACCCGTTCCTGAATGTCATCGTATTTGGACAAGTCCAACGAGGATTTCTTGAGGACGGAGAACCGATGAGCCGCCAAAAGATAGTTGTGCGCGCGCAGGAAGTCCCTGAGCTGATAGAACACAGCACGCCGGGTTGCTTCGCCGATCTTATCATCGGGCACCGAGGCGCCCACGCGTGCCAAAAGCACAAGGGCGTCCAGTTCCTGGCTAGTCAAAAGCGCCAACCGCAACACGCGACGCACCACGGACGGATTTTCAGGCGTCAGGCGCACCAAACGGGCCCATAATTCCAGCGAGGCCTCGTGATGTCCGCCTTTTTCATACGCTGTCGCCAATCTTTTCAAAGCTGTACTGTGATCGGGACTGAGCGTCAGGACACCGTGCCATGTTCGAATATAGCTATTTGGATCCGCGTCGAAGTTGGCTTCAACGGCTTTTACGGCCGCGGAATGAACGATTTGGCGCAGCCTTCGCTTTATCTTGGCATCTTCGGGACTGAGGCGCAGCCCCAACTGCCAAAGCCTGGCCGCTTTCTCTTCGTTGCCTTCGTTTTTTGCTTGTAGGCCTTCGGCGGCCAATTGGGTGGCGATGCGGCGTGATAGAGCTTCGCGCTGTTCGGTTTTGACGGCGTTTTCCGGTAGAATTAGCAGTAAAGTGGCTGCATCCTCCCACCTTCGTTTCGTGGCGAGCTGCTGAGCCGCACTTTGAACATCAGGCGCGGCAATGGCCACTGCGGCGCGCGCAGTTTCGACAAGGTCCGTATCGTCACCTCTACGAATGGCGGCCTTCAACTGGAGTTTCAGCGCATTCTGGTTGTCGGGGATCAATGCCAAAAGCGTCGCTGCAGCGTTTCCGACGCGGATATAGTCTCGCAATTTCCAGGAGATTTTCAACTCCGTATGTGCATTTGCGACACATTCAAAAAAACCGGGATCGGTCGACGGACTGGTGGGGGCTAACATGTTTTCAACGGTCCTCATTTGAGTTTTAGCCTGGTATTTTCGTGGCTTGGATTTCATGTGACCTAAACCTACTTTCACATCTACGAGTTATTGGTAGGGAAAATCGACGATCTCTGAGCAAGCCCAATCATACATTTCAGTATTGTCGTGCGGATCTACGTAGTAAGGAACTTTCGCGCGAATGCCGCTTCGCGCTCCTTCGTGTCGGCCGCAATTGGTGCCAGTTATGCGTGCGGCTATGAAAAGCCGGCACCCGTGCTGGCTTATCGGGCTCGAAAAATGTACTTCGACGAGTTTGTCGTCTCGAGCGGATATGGCCAAGGAAGTTATTGCTGGGCTAGACCAGCCCGTTCCAACTACATCGATACCAATCCCGGCCCCTAAGCTTGATATGTTCACGCGTTCATCGTCTTGTTCCAAAGTGATTGCTCTGGAATATTCAAGACCGATCACATTCGCTCGTAGCAACCGAACATGACAGACGCGTAACGGTTCAAGTCCTGGTCCGAAGAGGTCGTCCAGTAAATAACGCCCGAACTGAAAGCCAATACGTCGATAGCCAATCGCTTTCAAATGAGCCGAGCGACCTTCCGAACGACTTTCAGGATCATGATGGTAAACAGGCCCAATACACCGTATGTGTGGCTCAGCTTTTGCCACGCGAAGCTGCGACCAGACACTTTCGGCGATTATTCCCGGGCGCGATGCTCCCCGATTGGCTTGATATGTCAGCATAGGGACAGAATCCACCTGTCCGGTGAGGTGCCGAATATCGGCGTCGTATTGCTGCCTGAGCAGGATCAGCCCTCGCTGATAGGAGTCACCCGGCGTTCCCCGTCCGGCATCGGACTCACCGTGTGCGAGACAGATCGCTAGCATCCGGACACGTTTGCCGTCGGCCCTGGCGAATTCCACTGCCTTCGCTACCAACCGCATGACTTCCAGATGCTGTGCAGATCCTCGCAGTAAGCCGTCGGCGCTTCCTTGATTAAGCCCGCTCAGCGTTGTGCCCCCGCGGCCAACAGACGCAAATACCACGGTGGGCTTCCTTCCGAACCGGGCTTCGCAGGTTCGCAAAAAGTAGTCGGCCAAGCCGCCGCAGGGGGTTTCCTTTGTCGAACCCGTCGCCCGTTCAAACAGGTCGACTAGCTTCGACACGCGCCTCCCACGAGGTGCAGAGCCGGCATCAAACATCAGCGCGCGCCCAGGATGTTCAGGTGCAGTGGTACAAGGCGCATCCCCTGCCTCATCGTTATTGCCACCCAAGGCCCAGGACTGGCCAACGACAACAATCATGTTGAGCACACGAGCGTCGAAATCGAAGTGAGACGCCGTTTCCGGGTGATAAACGAGATCCCCTGAGATCCCTATGCCACTTTCTGTCCCCCGCTGAAGCACTCCGGCATCTTTAGAGGGCATCGCAGGACCGACCGTCGAGTTCTTCTCTTCGCGCCCTTCGACGCTGCTGGGTTCTCTGAAACGCTTGCCTGAGATCTGTGTCGGTTCGTCGTTCTCGAGGTCAGTTGGAACGAACGTCCTCTCAATCAGGTCGTCCGGCGCCCCTCTCCCGGCGCCTTTGCAAATGAATTTATACAGATGGTTGGCGATCTCGGGAAAAAAGGCAGGATTCCAATGGCGGCAATCATCGGCGAGAACACGCTTCACGCCATGGCGCGCTACAAAAGGAGCAAAATCCAGCTCATGCGCCTTTAGCCGATGTGCGACCTCGATCGATTGATCCTTAAGTTCAGTCGGCCATGAAACAGGCCTTCCGTCGGGCATGTATCTAAAATTGTGATGAACCATCGCAAGGGGGACATCTACCGTCTCCCTAATACGTCCAATGTAGTCGGTCATTTCATCGACGTTCAATTGCCGTGTGGTGGTCCTTCCGACCAAATCGTGAAGCCACTCGAACTCTTCCGTAGAGGGAACCAACTCGAGAAGCTGGGTCGCATACTTGGCGCGATCCGACTCATTCTGTTTAACGAGAGAAGACCTCCACTTGGCAACTATTCTTGATGGCACATTGAGATGTTCAAGCTCGGGGAGGATGATTTCTTGAAACCGATTCGTATTTACAACAAAGCCGTCGTACAAAATATCGATAGAGGTGCTCATTTCCACAATAATTAAGTCTGCCGTATATGGGATGGCCATCTGGGCCTTATTAGGCTCTCGGCTGCTGTCGAGATAGCAAAACCGCCGGACGTGCTGAGGGATTGTATTACTCCCGGTTAAAAACTCGAGAAGCTGGACAGCGCTCGCGGCAGAAATGGAGAACGGCGTCCTGAGGAAGCCCATCTCCTTATATATGCCTCCCAATTTATTGTTCTGATGTAGAGCAGAAATTAGGTTATTCAGCAGGCAGCCGCCGAACGACAGTGGGCGAATGTTATCCAATGCTATAGTTCCTTTCATCAGCATCAATCACCCTTTTGGCAGTCCACCGCCAATTCACCCGTGACAGCTGTTTAGTCCGCCAACCGCCCTGCCGAACTGCATCTGTGCAATTCGCAGAAAGGTAAACGGAAGTCTATATTCTGGATTATTGTGGATTGCGGACTAGCACGCGAATAGGACACTCTGTATCGGATTGGTTCTGAAATCCCAGAGACATATGCAGTTTTATGACGATCGCATTTGAGGCTGCTACGTGTAAGCATATGGGAGTATTCGCATAACGGTCAATGACATGATGCATCAATCGCCGCGCCACTCCTTTCCCCCGGGCCGATTCGGCCACGGCCATGCGAGGAAGATACTTCCCTGCCTGTGATGCAAGAGACTCAACATTTGAGCCATGACCTTCGAGGGTTCTTTTAAAATTCTTCCTCGCGTCCCGATCTAGGTGCCGAACGATGTCCAACATTCCTGTCCGCTGGCACAAATCCAGTTCGCCCGCGTCGATGACTGACAGAAGACCCAAAACCGAGCCCCCTTCCCAAAGGGCCCAGGTTTCGGAAAGTTCGGTCGACGGAGAATCGATTTGATCGGCTAGAATGAGGTTGAGCTTCCGTCGATCGATCGGAACCCTGTCATACAACTCGGGCAAAGCTTGAAATACGAGGTCGCCTAAAAACGCCTTTCCGTCTTCCGAAAAATCGTTCTCAATTTCCCGCCTAGTTAATTGCCTGAACAAGTGATCCACCGTCGCCCTCGTCTCATAGTATATAAGCGTTTATCGCCGCATATTGAATAAATAGCTAAACTACTTATTCAATAGTTTCTCTTTGAGAATATCGGAAAGACCTCCGACATTCTCAAAATTGACAATCTCCGCGCCACTGAAACGAACGCCGAATGCCTCTTCAATCATTGCTATGAGGCTAACATGCGCCATACTGTCCCAGCCAACTACATCCTCCGCAACGGTCTCGCGTGCAATTTCCGTGTCATTGTCAGGGAACTCGTCGTTTATAATATTAACGACTTTTTGGAACAGGCTGCTGTCGTCCATCATGTGCGCTCCTTCTTCACAACAAGATTGTCCTCGAACCAAGCCGCAGCGGCTGTGCGGTCAAGTTTGTCATTTTCGCTGCGCGGTGCTCTCGGGATCTCCAGGATCCATGTCGGCACAGCATGGGCTTCGACAATGCTTGACAAGGCTACCTTCAGCTTTCGCTCGTCAAGCGATCCTAGGCCATTAGATTCCACCACGGCCGCCAGTCCATCGCCTCGCTTAAATACGATTGCCACAGGCCACCCGCACTGCCCAATAGCGGAAACGACCTCATCGAGTTCGATCCGGTATCCCTTTACCTTAACCTGGAAGTCAATTCGCTCTTTGAAGAACAAACAGTCGCCGCGGATTTCCGCCCAGTCACCCGTTAAATACCCGCGTTCGCCCGATAATTCCTCCAATTCGCGAAACTGCTGCTCGGTCTTTTCCGGATCGTTCCAGTAGCCCTCGGCAAGTTGGGGACCGCTAATCACAATCTGGCCCTCGTTGGCAGAACTGCCGCCGACAAGCGAAATCTTCATCCCTTGTATGGAGCGACCGAGGGCAGCGGATGTGTGGCAGTAGGACGCGTAGTTGTCGGGCGTCAGGACTTGCTCAGTCACTGAGATTGTAGCTTCTGTGGGGCCGTAGGTGTTTTGGGCAAGGGCCTCTGGCACCGCGGCAAAAATGGCGTCCAGCTGCTGTCTAACGAGCGGTTCGCCGCAGAAATTAAAAAGCCGTACACTCCCGAGATTGTTCGCTGTCACTTGCCGTGCGCGCATCATTAAACTAACCGCGCTGGGCGTCGAGTTCCAAATCGTGATACCTTGTCTCGCAATAAATTCGGCCGGCAGCATTCTGTCGCCCTCATCACGCAAGGGGTGAAGGGAAGCGCCATGACATAATGCCCCGAATATATCGGTCATGCTGATATCGAAAGCTAAGTTGGGCTGTTGAGAAATACGGTCTTGCGGAGTAATGCTTAGGCTCTCCAGCCAATCAACGTAGTTAGCTAAAGCGGAACGCGAGATCATTACTCCCTTTGGATCGCCTGTAGATCCGGAGGTGAACATGACATAAGCTAGATGATGACGCGTTCCTTTGCCCAAGAAGCAGCGATCTGTGTTGATGGAGTCTGGATCCACGACCTTCAAGTTGGGAACCGCATCGGCAATTTCCGCCGCCAGCTTTGGCTTGGCTACTAGTATATTGGGTTGCAACCGATGCAGGATTCGCCGAAGCTTCTGTATTGGTGCAGCCGTGTTCAACGGCGTGTGGAAGCCCCCAGCTAATCCGGCCGCCAGGATGCATGCATAGGCATCGGCTTCCTGAGGGAGCGCTATCGCAATTCTGGGCTGTTCGAACGACGAAAAAATTTCGGCGTAGATTCGGACTCGTTCCTCAAGCCAAGCGTAGGAAAATTGGCGCGCGCCAACGTCTATAGCCAGACGCTCGGGATAACGAGAAGCCATTGATAGAAATCGGTCGACTACATCCAGAAGCATGCCATATCCCCGTGTAAACGATAAGGTTTCTATCGCGATGTCTTGGTTCCTCACCAAGGTCATTCATGCTGATGATTTTTGTTCGCCCAACGACACAGCAGGCCGTAGGTGACGAGCTTCAGTTGGCGAAAGTGACACCGCGCAACGAGCCAGCTGTCGACGTAACACCCCGGATCATAGTTATAAATTTGTTGAATTGGACTACAGGCGAGTTTGCGACGTATATAATGTCTTTATCGCGAATGGCAAGTTGTTGTGCGTAAAAGTAGTTATTGGCTTTATCTAGCCGCAGTCGGTAGATGACTGGGACGGTTTCAGAGCCAGCAAGATGCTTTGAATTTGGCCTTATAGTCCGAACTAAGCTTGCAGACTCACGGCGGAACAGAAATATAGCACTGGTATCTGCTTGTGCGTCTTGAAGCCCGCCCGCTCTGGCGATTGCTTGGAGCAACGACATGGGTTCTTTGTCGATTGGGTAATCTTTTTGCGCCGTAACGGCACCAAGCGCTACGAAGATCGGCGGGTCTCGATAAACGTAGATATTGTCACCCGGATATACAAAGACGTTTTGTGTTGGATTTTTAAGGATCGTGTCTAGAAGAGTGACTTCGCTGAGCGTGCCGCGCGTTAGGCGAACCTTGGTCTCCTGTGGCATCGTCCTAACGCCTCCAGATTGGGCGATAACGTCTAGTAGACGGTCACCTTTCAGAGAAAGCGGGACCCGCGCCGATCCAGTCGCGTCGCCTGAGACCGTCGCGGTAGCCGCGCTGCCCAGCGTTGAGACGATGACCTGTGGCTCAACGGCTTTATTTGCGAGCCGCGCCTCTATCGCCTTCGCCAGGGAATTAGGCGTGCGGCCTGCAGCAATGATACGGCCTGCGTAGGGCACACTGATTGATCCATCACGGTCTACAGTTTGCTGTGGAAGCGAAATGTTATGCGAACTTCCCGTGGCCGCGCCTTGAGCTGATGATCCGGAAAATAGCCCGCCGGAGGCCGCTTCGAAGATCGTTACAACAATCTGGTCTCCGACCGTGAGTTCCTGTGAAGGCGCGGGCCGATGACGGGAGAATTGACTGGCAAGATCACCGGATGGGCAGTTGCGCAGCGCAGCCAGGGTGGCATCAGTGATATCGACCACCTCATAGGGCGCAGAATCGGCGCCTTGACCCTGCGCATTAATTACTGCGGTGGCTGTTGGCCCCGACGCCGGCAAACTAGCGCAGCCCATCAACAGCCCAGGCAACAGCAACAACATGTGTTTTCTTCTTGTCATCACTTGTAAATTTTCCTGGCCCCAGCCAGCCATACCGTTGGGCTTTCCATAGCGTGGATCCTTGTGGAGCAGACGGAGGTAAATGTAGAAGAAGGCACTCGGGACCGGATGTCGGGAGCTACGGTTAAACTGGTTGAAACCTGAGCAGTTATGTTGGCGCCCGGATGTTGCATGACTCTGTCCGCGTTGAAGCGACACATCGCGCCAATTTGACTGCTATCAATCCGCTAATGTCACGCGGCGAATCTTGACCGAACCATACTTACGATCAAAGAGCCGAAAAACGCGAGGCCGACACCGACGATCGACGCGGCCAGCAGACTGGTGAACGGGTTGGGATAGGTCGGTCTCCCGTCCGCCCTGGGATCGGCGATCACAACGACGTATTTCTGCTGGCGGAGAGCGGCTTGCCGAGCGTAGTCCAGAGCCTGGCGGGCCGATGTCAAATTGTTCTCGGAATATCCCAAGGCAGCGTTCAAACCTTCATATCGGGAGATCAGGTCTGTCGTTGATCCACTGGGGCCACCCCTGCGCTTTCGCGTGTCCGCAATGCGTTCGGTCAAGGTCTTAATTTCGGTGAGGAGAGGCCGACGTCTGGGGTGATCGCTCGCGCCGGTCGCGTCGATATTGGCTAGATCGTTTTCAGCAGCTGTAAGCTGTGATTCCATTTGACCAATCAATCCGTCGAGCATTGTCACGTCGGCCGTCGGATCGACGATCCCGGTATCACTCCGCCATTTAGCCATCTCTTGTCTGGCTTCTGTCGCGCGCTTCTCTGCGAGGTCCAATTCTTGCTCGCTGAACCGTAAAGCATCTCTACGAGCGCGTTGGTTCATTTGATCCGCAAACTCCTCGGTCATGCGAACGAGAGAGGACGCTATGAGCACCGAGTCCTCTGGTTTGAAAGAGCTGACGTTCAGGACGACAATCTGTTCCAGTATATTGAAACGCGCGACTACGCGCGCGCTATAGGCATCAAAAAGCTGATCGTCATCCGCATTTTGAGGCAGCCGCACCAGAGGATCGGAATTGGGTCTAATAAATAGTTTACGCACGTCAACCCGTTGCTGGAGCCTTGCCAAAGCCTCGCGCGAAACCAGAAAGTCTCGAGCCGCATATCCATCGACATATCCCTCCATCGGGCCGCTGCCTGACGAGAACAGTGAGTTGACAGGCGTCGTCACCTGAGCATCCGCCCCTCCGCGGATCGCGAACCTCACCTCCGTCGTATACATTGGGGTGGCGAACAAGAAGACAAAGATTGATGTCGTCAAAATCGGAACAGCTACGCAAAGAACTGCCGCCCAGACCCCCCATTTTGACCGAGCGCGCGTTAAGCGGCGCAATTCGACAAATCGACGCTGCTCGTCTCTCCCTACGGGCGAGACTGGGAAGGTTGGAGCATCCGCATCAGAGAATGTCGTCGGTAAGTTCGTTGTCGAACTCCTTCTGAACATCGTAAGAGGCAGCACGAGGCGGATACCGATCAAGGGCCTTTTTGAGATCATTCGCAATTGCCACTCGTCCCCTGTTAACGATAATAGCCCTATCGCAGTATCTGTTCAGATCAGCGACACGATTGCTCCCGGCGATTAGCATCTTCCCGCTCGACTGCCGCTCAAATAGGGTGTTCCACAGATAGCTAAAGCGGTCTTTGAGAAATGGGAACACGCCCTCGACTATATACATGTCAAACGGCGGCAATAGCGCAGCGGCTAGTCCGAATTCATAACGAAATTGCGCCGGCCAGTGATCCACTTTGCCGTCGAGATGTCTCGGGTCGGTAACAATCATTTCCATTGCCGCATTCGATACATGCATGTCCAGACCGTAAAGCCTGCATATCAGGGCGATCACATGTCGACCAGTGACGTTGCCACGTAAAAATGCTGGGCGACCAATTGGCCACGATGTTAAGCCGATGAAACTTACCCTCCCCATCTGCGGCGGCCTGAGCCCGGCTAAAAGATCAATTGCCGGCTTCTTCGCAAGCGGATCGCTTGTAAGTAGGGCATAGCGTCCTGTCGGAATGTCGAGATCGACAGATGACGCAATTTGCCGACGAACGCCAGCAATCTCAGGCCCATCGGATGTCCGCTGAAAGGCTATCATCTGGCCACTAAGCTTCTACCCCGCTGCGGATCTGAATGCTGTCCATCCAAAAGTCCGTGCTGGCACGATGATCGTGACCCCTGGCACGAGAGACACAACGTCCACCCCGTGGGTCCGTTAGCACTGCGAGATGCCAAAGGCGTCGACATCCGCTAGACGGGCTGAACATGTCGGCGGAACCACCCTTCCAGAATAAGTGCAGAACAAATCAAGGAAACGACCGCAAGCCAGAAATACGACGGCTTCGCGTCGGTACATGGATATGAGTGAAAATAAGCGCCGCGTAAAAGCTGCATACCATGGCTCAACGGATTCCAAAGTACGTACCGCCTATATACCTCCGGCAATTGCTCAGAGACATAAAAGACAGACGAAAACATCTGTAACAAGCGCTCCACTGCGCCCGTCAGGCGCGCAAAGAAAGGCCATACTCCAATGACAACACCAAATATGAAGCCGATGCTAAGTCCACATAGCCACATGCCTACAAAATAAAGTGCAGCAATAAGAACGTCATCAGGCATGGAAATTATATCAAGATAGCGTCCAACGCTAAAAAGAAGACTTATCGAAAACATATAGACAATCAGGTACAATATCGCGGTTGTTATCCCTTGATGAAATGGCGACACCATGGGTAGGTTTAACATTACTCTATTGTGTGCAATTTGACCACTAACCCGGAAGATCGTCATCCGGCAAGCTACCCAAGTGCCAGAGCCGAGCAGTGCAAATGTAGGGACTTCCATATTAAGAATGTAGTGGGTGCCAATCAACAGATATACAGAACTGATAATAGCAAGCATAATCATTGGCTGAATGAGCAGCCATATGATTGAAAATGGACCATCAGCGTTTATCGTGTGAAAATTATGAATAAAAAGCGCCCATATTATTGTTATGGACTTGATGGCGTGACCGTTTTTTTTATATCCAATTGTGTCTATATGCGTAGCCATTTCCAGGTATCTCAGAGTTTCTTCCTGCCCCTGAACCAAAGCGGCGTATTCTGCATCTTTTTTTGCGACAACCGCCTCTCGTTCCGCGCGAATCTCGATTGAATTGCGACGTGCCTGGATGTTCAATTTAGCTTGTTCGTTCTTCTGAAGGAGCTCGCTCAATTCAGCTGGTTCATATCCCGCGGCCCAAACGTCTACACCAGCTCGGATGTCATGTTCCAAAAGACGGATTGTCTGTCGTAGTATTCTGAGCTCGACATCCTGCAGCTCCTTGTCTAGCGGAGCACGCATGTTCTCCATCGCAGTCTTGAGTTGCTCTTGAGCTCTTTCGTAAATTTCCCGGCGCTCGGCTACCTTGCCATTGGGGCTTCGCGACAAAATTCGAAGAATTATCTTCAAATATGGAATTCTTTTCGGCGGTCTGCCATCGGCTGTCGATTGCATTCCTTATCCTCCACGGGTCAGGTTGCCACCAACTGAATCTCGCTTAACATCGGCGTTACCCTTGGATAGCTCCAAAGATAGGCGGATTACCTCCGTTCCAAGCCGTTCGGCGAGCGTGAAGCAGGCAGCACGGCTTCTGTTTGGGATTTCGGACGATACGCGCATTTATTTCTTGGATGCTGAGGGCACGGCCTTGTCAAAGAAGTCGGCTAGTGCCGAAATGTGCCTGATACCAATCCACAAATCGCCCGACGCCGTCTGTTACGGATGTGGCTGGACGGTATCCGACGGACCTCTCCAGCACCGACGTGTCTGCAAATGTATCAGGCACGTCGCCGGCCTGCAGCGGCAGGAGGTCGATCACGGCCTTGCGGCCGAGCGCGTTTTCCAGGGCCTCGACATAGGCGGTGAGCTTCACCGGATTGTTGTTGCCGATGTTGAAGATGCGCCAGGGCGCGCTGCTGGTCGCCGGATCCGGATGGCTGGAATCCCAGGCCGGGTTGGCCGCGGCGGGGCTGTCGCTGGCGCGGATCACGCCTTCGGCGATGTCATCGATATAGGTGAAGTCGCGCGTGTGGTTGCCATTGTTGAACAGCTTGATCGGCTCGCCGGCCAGGATGCTCCTGGTGAACAGGAAC
>NZ_JBSKBO010000015.1:0-71469 GCF_053714255.1 Mesorhizobium sp. 43Arga | reverse complement strand
GCCAAGTGCCGTGCAAACGGCGCTGGCGCGATTTGTCGGGCTTGCTGCTCTTGCAAGACGGCGTGTTGCACCTGCGACCCAGCTGGTAAAAAAGCTTCCGCGGGGATTGCGGCAGGCTCGTGCGGAAGGCGCTCCTCCCTCAGTCGGTTTTGCAGCGCCTGCCGATCGGCGACGAGGTTGTCGAGGTGCAGCGGCGCGTGGTCTGGGCGTTGTCCATCCACCAATCGTTCAACCAGCGCCCGCGTGCCGTCCACCACAAAGACGCCGCAATCGAATTTGTTCGGTTGTTGGGCTATGCGGGCTGGCACCAAGGTGGCGTCCAGCAGTCCTGCCAGCTGTGTTGCAGGCGCATCGTTGTATTGCCCACGCTGAAGGGAATCGTAGTGATAGGCGACATGTCTTTGCGGGTTGCGGCGATCAACCAGCAGCAGCGACCAATGGGTGCCCTCGTGAGCCGGAGTGCCATTGTTCACTGGCAGGAACAGGAAGTCGGCTGGGGCGTCGTTTTGATCATAGATGGACTGCAACGTGGCTTCCGCGTCTTGCCGCTCAATTTGGCGCAGCAGATTGGATACCGACGGATCCACCAGCCGTGTCCTGGCGGCGAGCGTTGGATCGATCCCCAGCAGCTGCTCCTCCAGGAGATGGTAATCCCTCTGGATATGGGCATCGCTCAGCCAGTCGGTGGCCCCGAGCACCGACCCCGCCGGGACATTAGACGAGGCGACCCTCCCGATCAGAGCATCGGAGGAGCTGGTCGTGGGCATAGTCACATCAACCAGTGGAAGACCGCGGTAGGTGTCTGGCAGCCAAGCTGTGACTGGCAACGCTGGTTGCGGCGAAAGCCGATCGCGATGGATGTTCTGAACGTCATCGGCTCCTCCCGGCCTCAAGTCGGCGGCGGAGCCTGTCCCCTGCATCAAGGGCTGCGGCTCCACGTCGCCGAACATCTGCCCCCCGCGCGGACGCACCGGTGCAGATTGAGCGTCGTCGCGCAAATCGGACGGTGTGGGCGCATTCAGGTCGACAAAAGACTGAAGGCCGCCGAAGGTGCCTGAGCGAGCCCGGGCAGAGTGCGCCGGTGCAAAGTGCGCGTCATCACGCAAATCGGACGGTGTGGGCGCATTCAGGTCCACAAAAGGCTCAAGGCCGCCGAAGGTGCCTGAGCGGACCCCGGCTGAGTGCGCCGGCGCAAAGTGCGCATCGTCGCGCAAATCGGCATGCGGCGGGATTACCTGGTAGCCCCCTGGGGGCGCCTTGGCAGTGGATGGTGACGCGCATTCTTGCATCACCTCGCCCAAGAAAGTTCCGGCCCGCTCGCTCTGGGCGGTCGCGGGGAGCTCCTGCGAAGGGCTGGGCCGTCCGGCGTCCAGCACTGCCGGCAGAGCCGACTGCTCACGTGCTTGCAGCCGCAGGTCTCGATTCGCCTCGATTAGTTTTAAGTAGTTCCGAAGATGCGACAAATCGGCAGAGGGGATTCTTTTTCCAGTCCGTTGGAACGCTACCACATCCAGCCTTAACTTCTCCTGCTTAGAACCGTTTAGCCGGTCAGCTATGCTCCCCTTGCCCTCGCTTCGAAGCCAATCACTCAGCCCACGAAGACGTGTAGCCCGCATTTGCGCAGATACCCTCTGCTCCGCAGTCGGGGCTCCAAGATCTTTCAACGTTTGGCCGAGCGCGCCCTCGATCAAGGGGGCGTCTTCGGGATGAGGAGCCAGCTTACGGGGGCGCCCAATGGCAGGAGATTGAAGCCGTTTGGCTTGTTGAGGTCCAGGCAAGAACCGCTGGAGATTAGCCAAAGTCGTTGTAAGGCGGTTCTGGGCGTCCCTCCCCGGCGCCCGATACTCCGAAATTTCCTTATCCAGTGAACCGCCTTGCAACTGAGAAGCCAAAGACCCCTTGTTGTTGTGCTGGAGCCACAGCGCAAACTGCCTAAATCCGGAAAGGATGCCGTCGACGGTCGCTTTGGTGGCGATGTTGCGCTGCTCGGCGTCAAGCCGGAACCTTGTCAAAAGATTCACGTCTTCGGCAGGGAGCTTCCCAGTTAGATGCTCTCGCGACGGGAGGCTGCCTGGCGCAACCTTATTCAGTTGCGTAACAATAGCAGGACGGCCACCAGCCTTCAGATAGTCTTTAACATCAGCTACAAAAGAAGCATGCCTTGGTGAATCGGGGTTAAACCGACCGAAAATGGGCTGCCGATTTTCCTGACGCAGCCAGTGGCTAAGATGGTGCAGAACATTTCCCAATTTCAGGACTGTCCACTCGTTCATCTTCGCTTCGATGGCCACTTTCTTGAAGGTGGAAACAAGTTCCTTGTCCTCGGGAAAGGGCTCCGAACGGTCGCGCTTTGCGCCCACGCGGACCTCTTTGTTGACCGCAAACTCCGGTTGCGGTTTCCCGCTATTCGGGCCTGGGCCGGGTCCGTGCGCCGCCTCCGACGTTTGGTCACAAGTGACGAAGTTGTCACGCAGATCGGGCAACGACGGCACCGGCCGTGAAACGCCGAGATGCGTGCTTTGGCGCCCTCCAGCGCTCTCCCCGGACGAACCAGGCTGCAATTGGTTCAGCTGCTGCTCAAAATTCGCCTGCAGACTCGCGCCGTCCGCCTGTTGCGATACGTGAATGCCGGTATTCTGTCGCGCGAAGCGTGGCGCAGACGGGTTCAACTGCCGAGGATTAAACTGAGAACCATCCATACCGCTCCCCATCGAAAATATTGATTGCTCGCAAGTCTGCGCAGACAGGCTCAGATCAAAGCTCAGCGGCGAATGGATTGCGAGCTCGCACGCCAACGACAAGCTATCGCAACTAGCTGTCGAGAAGCTGACCAGTCAGGAAAAACGCGCGGCCACAGGCCTGCGCGGCTAAACGACGACAAGAGTTTGGTGCTTGTGGAGGGAACAAAAAGGCGGCCTTCGCAGGCCGCCGAGTGTCCGAGGATGTGTGCTTCAGAACGAGGACGGGGCGTTTTCGATGTCGCTGTAATCGTCGGTGTTCGTTGCTGCTCCTGGATAAGTTCCCGGAGTTTGAGGCAGCAGTGCGATCAGATGCTGTCGGCGAGATCGTTGAGGAAAAAATCCGGAGGGTGTAGGCAGCGTACGCTCTCTCCATTGGTCACCGACCTCATTCCAGATCAGTGGCGAAGGTAGATGTCACGGGCGAACTGCTCGGCCGCATTTTGCTGCTGCGCAATCAGGGCCGCCAGTTCGGCTTCGGCCGCAGCGCGTTCTTCCTTGGTGAAATAGCAGCTCCGAAGCTCGGCGCGTAATTCGCCGATTTGATCGATAGTGGTCCTGTTGATCGTCTCCTTTTGATGACGTCAACGAGACCACGTGCGCACGGAAGCGTGTGTCAGGAACGCGGAACGCGACCGGCAGAGCCGGCGAGTGGGGGCGGGTTTTGTCGCAGCGCCGGGAACCGGAACAGAGATAAAATCGGGGGCTCACGCTCGTCCTTGACACGGGCTAAGCAGCCGTAGAACGGGACGGCAGAAAGAAGAGAACCCGCCGCCCCGACCAGGGGACTCTACCGTTGTGCCCATTGCAATATGCTCGTCCCTTACACCCCGCAGATGCCCTCGCATTCATTCGGCCACAGATCGAGCTGGGCCTTGATCGGCGGCCGTCGACAGATCGGCCTGGTCGAGCGGGACAAAGGAGCGGTGCAGGAAGATCTCGCCGCGAATTCCGAGCAGTCCGGTGCAAATGGCCCGGCAACGGGCATCGGCCCAGGCTTCCGGGTCGTGGTCGCGCATACGGCGCCAGCGCGCATTGTCGTGGAAAGGGCAACCCACGCAGGCGCGTTTCGGGGGCGCGGGATAAGCGCCGGCGCAGCCAGGAGAGGCGATCCGGCCTGCTCATGCGTTTCTCAATCAGCGGGAACCGCTTGACCTGCCATTGCTCGATACTCGGTTTCGCCCGAACCACCTCGTCGGTCGATATCCTATCCAGGTTTCGACAACGGGATGCGCCGGTGAGCGCTTGGCGCCCAAGACCGGAAGCTCCCTCGCCGCGCAGCGGAGCCTGCCTTTTCGGGGAGACAAGGTTCTCGGCAGGATCGAACCGGCGGCTGGCGCCATCGCTCATGCGATGAACGTCGAGTGTCCCTTTCGAGATATCGACGCCGATGGCAGAAGGGATCATCTTTTCCTGTCCGATGCTTGTCATCCGGGCCGCAAAGCCCCGGTATCCGTTCACGCCACATGGAAAAGAAAGGGCGATCAAACTTTAACTCGACCCGTCAAATGATCTGCGCGTGCGCGATCCATCCCTTTCAGCAAAGACGCGAAGCGCTTTTTAAGGCGGTCAAACAGAATAACAAAACTGAATAGTACGCTTTTGGACTTTACAAGAGTCAACGATTCGAATATGTTAGCTACACCATAGGGGTGCGACATGAACATAATCGAACTTTTTCAGTCCTTCCAGACCCAAGAGCAGTCGGTTGAATACCTAGAGAAAGTCCGCTGGAATGGCGAGCCTCATTGCCCATATTGCGGCAGTGTGGAAGTTGGCCGCCACGCCAGCGCGGACCGGGCCATGTCGCGTTGGCAGTGCCGCGATTGCTCCCGTGCCTTCGCAGTGACGGTCGGAACCATGTTCCATGGTACACATGTTCCGCTGCGCGATTGGTTTCTTGTCCTCGCGCTCATGCTGAATGCCAAGAAATCGGCAAGCGCCTATCAAATTTCTCGCGATCTCGGCAAACGCCGCGCGACCGTGTGGAGCATGATGCAGCGTATCCGCACTGCGATGGCTGCCGACCCCGAACAGGAACGGCTTCTATATGGGATCGTAGAGGCTGATGAGACCTATGTGGGAGGAAAGCCGCGTAAGGGCAACAAGCGCGATGACGACAAACCTAACAAGCGCGGTCGCGGCACGAAGAAAGTTCCGGTCATTGGCGCAGTGAAGCGCGGCGGCCGCGTTGTCGCCAAAGTGGCTGATGGGCGCGACCTCTCGGCGAAGGGCATCAACAAGTTTCTAGCCCGCCTCGTTGATCCCGCTGGTACGGTTTTGATCACGGACGAATATAGCGGCTACAACCGGGTTAGTGAGCACATGCTGCATTCGGTCGTGAACCACGCTCGCGAATACGCCAACGGGTCGATCCATACGAACACTATCGAAAGCTTCTGGGCGCTTGTTAAGCGTTCTTGGTACGGCTCGCATCATCATTACAGCCGCAAATATATGCCGCTCTATATCGCCGAAACGTGCTACAAATATAACCGCCGCAAGTCGTCAACCGCCTTCGCCGATAGCTTGCGTATGTTTGTTGGTGCGGCAGCATGAACAAGCTCTGGTACGGCGATAACCTCACAATTATGCAGGGCATGAAGAAATATTCTGTGGATCTGATTTATCTGGACCCGCCCTTCAAGTCGGATGCCAATTATAATCTTCTTTACAAAGAGATGACCGGCAAGCCCGTGCCGGATCAAGCCGAAGCATTTTTTGACACTTGGGAGCTAGACGCCGCCAAGTTAGAAGTAGCGCGGACGATGCCGGTTCTCATGCGGGAGCATGGCGTTGACGACTACTTGGTTGATTTCTGGCGCATATGGATGCAGGCGCTTCGCAACACGCAACCGGAGTTGTTGGCCTATCTAATCTACATGGTCCAGCGGTTGCTCCACATGAAGAGCATCTTGAGGCCGACTGGTTCAATCTTTCTTCACTGTGACCAGACGGCCAGCCACTACATCAAAATCATGATGGATGGCATTTTCGGCCACGACAATTTCAGAAACGAGATCATCTGGAAGCGCCAGAGCGCGCACAGTGACGCCAAGAGCAAGTTCTCTGCGGTGTCCGACGTCATCCTCTTTTACGCGGCCAGTAAGGCCTCCAAGTTCTACCCGACCTACACAAGCCACGACCCTGAATACGTCGATAAGTTCTACAGGTTCGATGACGGCGACGGTCGCGGTCGCTACCGCCTTGGCGACATGTCCGCCCCCAAAGGCGGCGGTATGGCCGCGATCAACAAAGGCACCGGATTGCCCAACGGCTGGCATATCTACAAAGATTACCAACCGCCCGCGACTGGCTGGCGCTACAGCCGCGAGACTATGGCGCGGCTCGACAGCGAAGGTCGGATTTACTTCCCTGTCCATAAGGATGGCACACCCGACACGTCGAAGCGTCTGGCCTTGAAGCGGTATCTGAATGAGCAGAAAGGCAACATCATCACAAATGTCTGGACCGACATCCCGCCAGTTCAAGGCGGGGAATCGCTAGGCTACCCGACACAGAAGCCGATTGCGCTCCTAGAACGCATCATCGAGTCCACTACGGCAAAGGGACAGGTCGTTTTCGATCCCTTCTGCGGGTGCGGAACGACCATCTACGCGGCGACCAAATTGGAGCGATCCTGGATAGGCTGCGACATCGCCATTCTGGCGGTAAAGGTGATCCGGGAAGTTCTCACCGAGAAGTACCGCCTAGTCGAAGGTAAGCACTATGAAGTTGACGGTATCCCCGTAAGTGTGGAGCAAGCGCAAGAGCTATTCCGGCGCGATCCCTTCCAGTTTCAGCATTGGCTTGTTGAAAGGGTTGGCGGCTTCCCTATGCAAAAGAAGGTCGCCGATAGGGGCATTGATGGACGCCTGTACTTTGAAACCAAGGACGGGCTTGGAGAGGTGATGATTTCCGTGAAGGGTGGCAAGCTGCGCCCAACGGATGTCCGTGACCTGCGTGGCGTAATGGAGCGGGAACGGTCGGCGATGGCAGGCTTCCTATCTCTTCAAGAGCCTTCAAAGGCCATGCGAGCAGAGGCCGCCGATGCGGGGATGTATTCGTATGGCGGGGTCAATTATCCGCGCCTGCAATTGCTTACCGTAGCTGACATCCTAGAGGGCAAGCGGACCCTTGAGACGCCGACGAAGATGGGAACCACTACCCGTATCAACACGGGCCAACAATCGCTGCCGCTTTAGTCCTTCAAATGTAAGACGGAATCGTATATATGCGGAACGCACCCGGCTGGATTCGAACCAGCGACCCCGTCCCTAGCAAAGACATGCTCTATCCTACTGAGCTACGGGTGCATCTGGCTCCCGCCCGATCTTGCCGTCTGGCGGGAGCCGAAGAACCCAACATATACTCTGATTCACCGTAGGTGGGCAATACCGCAAGATATAGCGGTTTCGCGCGATATCGCCTCTAAATGTTGTGTTTTGGTAGCTCAAAAGTCCAAAAGCGTACTATTCCGTAACAAAAAACGCTGACCGCAAGGCCAGCGCTTTTGCCTGGGCTGGGAAGCTCTTGTCTGACGATTTTTCCCGGATATCGGGCACTGTGGTTCCATCACCGGCGGTTCGCAGCCGCGACGCAGAAATGCTGCTCGCCGTCATTGCCGGTGAAGGTGCCGGTGCGCGAGTTGAAGGTGCGGTAACGGTCCGAGCAATATTCGTACCAGCCATGGGTCTACGGCTCGGCGTTGCGGTCGGCATAGACGATGCGCGGCTGCGCATAGTAGCGGCGAACCGGTGCCGGGCGCACCCGTACGTCGCGATCATAGTAATCGCCATCGTAGTAATCGCGCGCCGGCAGCCGGTTATTGGCCAACGCGCCAACGATCAGCGCGCCGGCGGCAAGGCCGAGCACGCCGGCGGCAACCGTTCGCCGTTGCGGCGTGCACCGCCTCGCAGCAATTTCAGATCGGCGATCGACCTACTCTTTTATCTGATCGACATCGGCGCCAGCGCCCTCGAGAGGCTGGCCTCGCCGCGGCCGTAAGTCTCCGGAGTATAGTTGACGAGTGTGTCGGTCCTGGCGGTGTCCAGCAACTGATTTTTGATCTCGATCGGTGATGCTGTTGTGAATTTGCTGCCAAGGATGGCGGCATAGCCCGCAATCACAGGTGCCGCGTAAGATGTTCCCCATAGGCCGGTTTTGTC
This sequence comes from Mesorhizobium sp. 43Arga, assembly GCF_053714255.1. Lineage (NCBI taxonomy): Bacteria > Pseudomonadati > Pseudomonadota > Alphaproteobacteria > Hyphomicrobiales > Phyllobacteriaceae > Mesorhizobium > Mesorhizobium sp. 43Arga. Next base: position 63,563 of record NZ_JBSKBO010000015.1, on the reverse strand, counting down.
ATCTTCAACACCGACAGTCAGGAACTGGTTCTGCAGGTCCGGGATCGAGCCGGGGTAATTCGAATAGGGGGCCAGCTCAGCCTTGTTCTCGGGCGTGCCATTGTGGTCTAGCGCACCGACAAAAATTGTTGATGGCGCTCCCTCCAGATCGAGAGCTAGGAAATCCACCTTCCGTTCGCTTGGGCTGCCAATCTGCAAGCCGTCGTTGCCGGCAGCTTTCGCGATGAAGGCCGTACCCGCCCGGGCCACGCCGACGATCGACTGATCAAGCGGATGCCGGCTTACTGGATTAAAAAGGCCGTAGCTCAAATTGATGACATTGAGGCCATCGGGCAGGTTGATCGGGGTCTCGTTGTTATTGTCACGCTCCAACATGTCTGCCCCAGGAGCCACCATGCCCGCTATTTCGGCTACCCATTTCCCGTGTGACTGGCTCTTTGGGCCAAGGCCGAGATCCCCTTCAATTTCGGGATAGAAGGTAAAGTCATCCACGATTGTTACCGACACACCATAACCGGTGTAGCCTGATGCCCAAGCCTGGCCAATGTCCGGGCTCATCCAACAAAAGGTGCCGTCGGCATTTTGTGGGCAGCCCGAGCTACTGCTCCCTGCAGCTGGAAGCTTTGCGACGCCGGCTCCATCGCTGAAATCACCAGCGAAACCACTTTTTGCCGTCAGGCAGAGGAGGAGCCCGAGGCCGGCAACGAGCGCTACCGGCAACGATTGGATCTTGTGCATATTAATCTTCCTGTCTGGATTTGTTGTTCATTGGTGAAATGTCCCGCCCAGCCGTTCACCATCACTAGAACCGATGCGTGAACCGGAGTTCGAGTTTCAGTCGGTTTGGGTGGAGGTTTGACAGATATTTCAACGTCTCCGCAGGCTGGATTTGTGAAGCCGCAAGGCGGCATTTCACCGCTTGGATGCCGCCGATCGCGCCATAGTCAGCCGTGCCGGGTTGTTCCGTCAGGTTCCCGCCCAAGATCTAACGGTGAGAGAAAGCGTGGTGGACGGTGTCGGTCGCTTTTGCACGACAAAGCCGAGTTCCACGCTTGGTCGATGCGGAGCTTTTCGGCTCGCTGACACGTGCTCGCGCCCCACAGCAGACCGAAATCGTCCGACAACTGCGTCAACATTTCAAATCGCATGTCGATCCAGCTGCTATGAAACCACTTATCGAAAGACACCCAGGTGCCGTCCGACAGCTCGTAACCACCCTGGCCTAGGCGGCGCGCGCATTCGGTGAGCTCTGAACCCTGATGGATGTCGACAAGGCTGGTCTCCTGCCCGCTCGCAGTGGTCGCGCTGACCCACACTGCCATAACCAACGAGACCAAACCCGCCGCCAACCGAATGCACATCTGCAACGCCCGTCATTGCAGCCGGCAGCCAAACTCCGGTCGCTCGACAGGGCCCCTTGATAAGTGCACAAACTCTCCCGGCGTCTCAGCTGCAAAGGCCAGGTCGCTAACCGGCGACGCAATCATTCTCGGTAAAACCACTTTACTCCAGTCCTTCATTTGTCAGAGCTGCCTTTTCGGCCTGCGAACAGAGTCGGGCTCAGCGACAGCATTCCCTTCATCCTGGCGCGACGGGCGCATAAAACCAGACCAATGGCTTTTTCGCAGCCATGCCTCACGTGGGCGTGCGCTCGCCCAACAGTCGTCGCCTTGGTGAGGGTAAAGCATTTCCGACATGTCATCCCTTTTTAGGTTTGTCGTCCGCCGCCTGCATTTTGACATTCGGGAAATCCTTTTGTGGAACTGCACAGAGATCTCCTGAACAAACCTGCTCACCCTTGTAGTTGGCCAGGGTCTGCAGCAACCCCCGTGAAAGTTTCTGTTTCACTTCGTCTGAGCCATCCTGCCAATCGGTGAGCGACTTAATTGCCACTTCGACCAACTCGATCGCGCGATCCTTGTCGCCGGTCTCGTAAAAGTACTGAGCGACCGCCGGATAGTGCGCGAACTTGAAGTCCCAGTCGCCTTGCGGGGGATGCAGTGCCAGGATGCGTTCGGACAGCTCCTTGCCCATCGCCAAGCGCTCGGCAGACGGAACGTGCGAATTGTCCCTCCCCGGATGGAAGAGTTGGTCTAGCACCTGAACCAGCCAATCATCGGAGTTTTTGTTGATCGCGTCGCGAACCAATAGCTGCATGACCGGCAAGCCCGCCCCCACGTCGCGCATTCTGTGAAGCAGCAGATTGGCATGAATCACGCGAAAATGGACGTCGTCCGGCAACAAGGCGACGCCTTCTTCGATGGCCGAGAGCGCCGTCTTCCAATCTTCTGCCTTCGACGCCGCCCGAAATTTATCGAGGAACGGCTTCTTCAAGGCTTCTTCGCGCGCTATGGGTTCGTTTTTGGCAATCCGCTTCGCATCGCCGGCCTTCGCTTCATCGCTGGTACGCCAGCTGCCGTTGATCACTTTCGGTAAAACGTCATCGAGTTGCGTCGGATCACCGATAAAGGCGATATGACCGTCACGATCGACAACGAACGAGGTCGGAATCCAGAGGGAGAAGCTGGGTTCCAGCCAAAGCTTCTTCATTTCGCCTGTGAAGTCGAACGCGATCCGATAATTCAGATTGGAGAACTTTTCGGTCAACCACGCGTCCAACTTGGTTCGCGCCTCGTCCGCGGTTGGAGCGTTTTCGGAAGCGGCGACCCCGACGACCTCAAGTCCGCTATCTTTGTATTTCTCCTGCAAGTGCATCAGATGCGGCATCGCCGTCACACATGGTCCGCACCACGTTGCCCAAAATTCGACGATGTACACTTTCCCAGGCTGGAAGGCGGCAAGCGGCTCGCCTCGCAGCCAGCTCTCCACTTCGATCAAAGGCGCCGGGGACTCCATATGCAGTACCATGTTGGTCTCCAAAGCTATTGCCAAACGCGACTAAGACTCGCTCGCCTCGCGCGTGCTCGTAGGTTCATCGGGTTGGAAGCGCTTCCACGGGTACATCAGCCGCTCATTTCTCCTGGTCAAAAATGTTGGAACCGCTTCCGGTAATTCGATATTGATACAAGGGATCATCAGCGGTTCCGACGCTTGTTTTAGGTGCAGTAAATGAGCAGCACGGTTCGGTTGTCAGACGTCGCCAAATTGGCGGAGGTTGGCGCGTGAATGCCGGCATTTTGTCGCGCGAAGCGTGGCGCAGACGGGGTTCAACTGCCGAGGATTGAACTGAGAACCATCCATACCGCTCTCCATCGAAAATATTGATTGCTCGCAAGTCTGCGCAGACAGGCTCAGATCAAAGTATCAGCGGCGAATGGATTGCGAACTCGTACGCCAACGACAAGCTATCGCAACCAGCTGTCGAGAAGCTGACCAGTCAGGAAAACGCGTCCACAGGTCTCCATTTCTAACACGCCCGCTCGGGCCAAGGTCGGAACAGCGCGCTTGATCTGGACCGAGCCTTCGACCAAGCCTCGCCGCGCCCGTGACCGAACCCGCGCTCGATCTGTTCCTCTCAGGATTGCGAACTGCGTGGAAGGAGGGCGAAATCCGCCCCACCGCGAACCTGAAACCAAAGCAAAAGCGGACGAGCCGGGAACTGCTCGAGCGTCTGCAGGCGGAGTACCCAGAGAAGTACCCCGATCTCCTTTTGCGCACACTGCAACGCCGGATGAAGATATGCCGCAAGGAAAAGGCTCACGCGATGGTGTTTGGTACGCCGGCGGTCACGATCGTCAAGACAATGACCACCTGAACGTCCCAGTTGTGGGGAACATCCTGGTGAGGCAACGGAAGAAGCGCTCGGGAGCATTCCTTGATGAGGCAATACGGCTTCTCTCCCGTTTTGTCGCGCTATACCAGTTCTTCCGAGCAAGTAATCGAGCCGCCAAACGAGGTGACATCAATCTCCACTACGGTAGCGAGCCCGGCTCGAAGTTCTATAGCCATCTGTCCGATCAATACGGGTACTTCAGCATCCTGCCCATCAGTCCGACCGAAATTGAAGCTGCCTATGTGCTCGATGGCTATTCGATCAGGACACGATCCTCGGTATCCAGGAGCATTTCACCAAGACAGGCGGCGCAAGCGATCACGTGTTCGGGTTGTTCGCTCTGATCGGCAAGCGGTTTGCGCCTCGGCTACGCAATCCGAAGGATTGGAAGTTCCACACATTCGAGAAAGGCGACGCCTATCCTGCGCTAACCAATCATATCGGTGTGCCGATCAACACAGCATTGATCCTCGATCACTGGGATGATCTGCTTCACCTTGCGACGTTGATCACCACCCGCGCCGTTGTGCCCTCGACAATTCTGAAGAAGCTCTCAGCGTCTCCGAAGGAAAGCCAACTCGCGTTATCGGTAATCATGCGGCGGCGTCTCTGAGATTATCCGGCACATCGATTCGGGTTGCGGCGATCAAAGCGATGAGTAAAAGTTCCCGCCAAATCTGGGCCAGCCCCGCTTCACTGCTCGACGGGCGCCCATTCAGTTCATCATTTGTTTTGAACCATTCCTCGATCATGTCCGCGACCGCGTCCGGGGGCCGCCGCCCCACCGCTCGACCCAGGCGCGCCAGAGATCAGTGGATCATCAAGTTGCAGGTTGAATTTGGCGCCCTAGCGACAGGGCCTGGGCCAGGATTCCTGTTAAGTCCTTCATTTCGTCGCGAAGGGTCGCCAAGGACTGGGTCAGGCAGATGCTGAAATTGATCCTCCAAATTCTTGACCATTTCATCGATCCCGATGAATGAAGCGCGCTGAACGAGACCTTTAGCGGGCTCGGCGGCTGCCGGGCGCAGGGCGGCCCGATGAACTGCGTGACGTAACTTTGACGTTCCTGATCCCGAGCTGCGGGCATCCGATCATTCGGAAAGGATCCTGGTTAAAAGCCATTGCGCATAGCGCGATGGATGCCCTTCGCCTAGCCGTTTGGCGTCTTGGCTGTCGAGTGGATCACAGCGCCCTTGTGCCCGCACCGCGCGCATTTGCAGGATGCAGACACCCGCCTATCGTTTTCCATCTCATATTCTGTCCCGAACCGCTCTATGAGCACGTCAATGTCGAGTGGCTTGGCGTGACCGCATCTCGGGGCTCTGCAATTGGCTGTCAGCCCTTCGCCGCGTGCTTTGATTTCAGCAAGGGTACTCATGCGAGCGACATAGCGCGGGACCGGAAGTGCGGGAAGCCCGCCGGCCAGAGCCAGCGGGCGTGGTGTGCAAAATCAATAATCAACCCGGCTAAGTGACCGGCCCGGACACGACGACGATCGCGGCCGTGACTGCGCTCAGGCGCTCGCGCTTTGCCAGAGTAGGCTTCTCGTAGGTCTTCTTCATAGGTATTCCCCCGGTTGATCCCTCAGGGCGCGAAGTTGCCTCACGCCGCCGAAGTCTGTCAAGAAGGCCCAAGAGAATGGTCCGCACCCCTCGGGGGAGGCGAGGGCCAACGTGATGGTGCTGCCGATTGGGCACTGGTCAATGGAGCAGAGGATACAGATCGGCTGCTGGCTTGCTCAGAAGAAGGCATCGCTGCCCCACGGCACTCCCGCCCATGGCTGCAGGAAGGGCTTAGCCGTGGGCGCGCGAATGAATACATGGCCCTGGCCAAGCAAGCCAGCAAGGAACCGGCCGGGCTTACGTGGAACCGGCGTTGACCTGGCTCGGTTGCGCGGTGCCAGCGCCCTTTCCTGCCGCTCCGGTCCAACCAGCCCCGCAGCCGGCCGCCCCGCAACCCAGCATTTCCAAGCCTTCTGGGCCAATTCCAACGCCGCGGCCGACCGCCCTTGCGCCACACTACGGCAAGCCAGCCGCTGCCGGCGGCCTGATTGACCTTGTTCGATCTCGACTGATCTCGGCTGCGATCCTTCTCACGCGCATGCGCTTTGTGCAGTTGGTCAGCTGATGCACTGAAATCCTCAAGTCGCAGATCGGATTACCGCCGCATCGCAAAGGCGCGAAGCGGCTTCGCTGAGGTCACGATCGATGGAGAGGGACTACGCCGGCTGAGATAGCCAGACGTGCCCCTTCATACCCATGCCAGGGCGATCAGACGCTCGAAGTCGGATGGCACCTGTATATTGAGATCCGAAAAGGACCACTGCCGAAGACCGCAGTGATCGTGGGGCTCAGCGCCTCACCGAGGTTTTAACCGAGCTGAAAGTGTAGCGATCGGCCGATGTGGAAAACCTGGCCCGGGCGGTGGCCAACAACAAACCCCGCCGGTCGGTGGCTCCGCAGCGGATCTCCATCCTCTGGAAATAGGTAACGACGCGAGACATCCCAACTCTCTCCCACCTTTTTGAGCGGGGTCATTCAAACGGATTGAACTCGGCTGACAATCGCGATGATCGTGAACTGTGGTTCACTTCTCTGTTGACGCACCTGCATGCGTGAACTAGAGTTAACCCATGATCGAAGTTCGCAAAACCGACGAATTCACCGACTGGCTCAAGAGGCTCAAGGACATTCGCGCCAAGGCACGCATCCAGACGCGCATTGACCGTGTCGAACTGGGCAACTTTGGGGAGGTTGAACCTGTCGGCGAAGGAGTGAGCGAACTGAAAATCCACTATGGCCCCGGTTATCGGGTCTACTTCGTCAAGCACGGCGAAACTGTCGTCATCCTGCTCTGCGGCGGCGACAAGTCCACGCAACAGAAAGACATCAAGCGGGCCAAGGAATTGGCCAAGGAGGTCTAAATGCCTATCGAAACCACAAAATGGGACAGCTCTGAGTTCCTCGATAGCGAGGAGTCCATCTTCGCCTATATCGAGGCCGCCTTTGAGGATGGAGACCCCGAACTGATCAAGCACGCCCTCGGCAACGTCGCCCGGGCCAGGGGCATGACGGCCATCGCCAAGGAGGCCGGCGTTACCCGAGAGGCACTTTACAAGGCCCTCAGCGATCGCGGCGACCCGAAGCTTTCCACTCTCCTGGGCGTGATGAAGGCGCTCGGTTTGCACTTGACCGCTCGCCCTGTAGAAGCCGGATCTGCGCCGGCCGCCGTGGCGCCGTGATATCAACCCGCGACCAGGACGCGCTCCGGCCCCTTTCGATGTTGTCATTTTTTGTCAATCGCGAAGCGGTCGGAGCAGGCCTATTGCGCCGCCTTTTGCCAATCCGGCGAAGGTGGACGTCACTCCGGTAGTTGCCAAGATCGATTCCGAGATTTCCCAACGGCACAGGCAGGCACGACGGCGGATCCGCTTTCCGCAGCGTTGCAGGATGCGTGCGGCTATATCGCCGGGCCGAATTTCGGGGATGGCAGCATCGAGGTCCTGCACCGGTTGGCGCTGAGGTCAGGCAAGGACGTGCAACTCTCACGTCTCTCCACGTGCCCTTTTTGTGCCGCTTTAGGAACTCCAGATAGAGCGCCTGTGCCGGCGAGGCGATCCGGGGTGGCAATCCGTGCGAAGGTGTTGGACCAGAGGTTGGCGGATCTCAACTTGGTCGTCTCGCACGCTTTGATGCTTTGAGGAGCATCGGAGCAAATGGATCCAAGTCCTACCGCAAGGCTGCCGAAGCTAGCCTTGGCTCGGCGAATGCTACGAGGCGATTTCTTGCGGCGCGCAACGCCTCGCAGCAATTCAGATCGGCGATCGACCTACTCTTTTATCTGATCGACATCGGCGCCAGCGCCCTCGAGAGGCTGGCCTCGCCGCGGCCGTAAGTCTCCGGAGTATAGTTGACGAGTGTGTCGGTCCTGGCGGTGTCCAGCAACTGATTTTTGATCTCGATCGGTGATGCTGTTGTGAATTTGCTGCCCAGGATGGCGGCATAGCCCGCAATCACAGGCGCCGCGTAAGATGTTCCCGGTAGGCCGGTTTTCTCATATTCAACACCGACGGTCAGGAACTGGTTCTGCAGATCCGGGATCGAGCCGGGGTAATTCGAATAGGAGGCCAGCTCAGCCTTGTTCTCGGGCTTGCCATTGTGGTCGAGCGCACCGACAAAAATTGTTGATGGCGCTCCCCCAAGACTGAGAGCTAGGAAATCGATTCTCCCTTCTGTCGTCGGGGTACCGATCCGGATGCCATCGTTGCCGGCAGATTTCGCGATGAAGGCAGTACCCGCCCGGGCCACGTCGACGATCGACTGAGAGAGCGGATAATCGGTTACTGGATTAAAAAGGGCGTAGCTCAAATTGATGACATTGCGGCCATAGGGCAGGTTGATCGGGGTGGTCTCGTCCACATAGTCACGCTCGAATATGTCTGCCCCAGGGGCCACCATGCCCGCTATTTCGGCTACCCATTGCCCGTGTATCTGGCTCTTTGGGCCAAGGCCGAGATCCGCTTCAATTTCGGGATAGGAGGTGAAGCCATCCACGATTGTCACCGACACACCAGAACCGGTGTAGCCCAATGCCCAAGCCTGGCCAATGTCCGGGCTCATCCAACAAAAGGTGCCGTCGGCGTTTTGTGGGCAGCCCGAGCTACTGCTCCCTGCAAGCCCTGCAGCGGCGCCCCCATCGCTGAGGTCACCAGCGAAACCACTTTTTGCCGTCAGGCAGAGGAGGAGCCCGAGGCCGGCAACGAGCGCTACCGGCAACGATTGGATCTTGCGCATATTAATCTTCCTGTCTGGATTTGTTGTTCATTGGCGAAATGTCCCGCCCACGCCCTTCACCACACTAGAACTGACGCATGAACCGGAGTTCGAGTTTCAGTCGGTTTGGGTGGAGGTTTGACAGATATTTCAACGTCTGCGCAGGCTGGATTTGTGAAGCCGCAAGGCGGCAATTTACCGCTTGGATGCCGCCGATCGCGCCATAGTCAGCCGTGCAAGGTTGTTCCGTCAGGGTCCCGCCCAAGATCGATCTGACGGTGAGAGAAAGCGTGGTGGACGGTCTCGGTCGCTTTTGCACGACAAAGCCGAGTTCCACACTTGGGTCGATGCGGAGCTTTTCGGCACGCTGACCGGTGCTCGCGCCCCACAGCAGACCGAAATCGTCCGACAGCTGCGTCAACATTTCAAATCGCATGTCGACCCAGCTGCTATGAAACCACTTATCGAAAGACACCCAGGTGCCGTCCGACAGCTCGTAACCTCCCTGGCCTAGGCGGCGCGCGGTTTCGGTGAGCTCTGACCCCTGATGGATGTCGACAAGGCTGGTCTCCTGCCCGCTCGCAGTCGTCGCGCTGACCAACACTGCCATAACCAACGCGACCAACCCCGCCGCCAACCGAATGCACATCTGCCAACGCCCGTCATTCCAGCCGGCAGCCAATCCCCGGTCGATCGACAGGGCCCCTTGATAAGTGCACAAACTCTCCCGGCGTCTCAGCTGCAAACATCAGGTCGCCAACCGGCGACGCAATCATTCTCGGTAAAGCCACTTTTCTACAGTCCTTCATTCGTCAGTGCTGCCTTTTCGGCCATCTCTTGAATGACGCCCCGCCCGCAGGGAGGAAGTACGCGAGCAGGGCGTGCCGCACAAAGGGCCGGTTGGATCGGGCAACAGCACAGTGGCGGCAGAAATTGATTAGGGGACCTTCTTGACGACAACCTGACCTCAAGCGTCTGGTGCGTGAAAAAATGCTCGAGGCTGGGCCACATTGGCTGACGGCCGTGCGGCAACCCGAAGTGCCCATCCCGTCGGTCTGGATGGCGGATACATCCGCGACCGCAACGACCGGAAGAAGAACTTCGAGCTGATCGTCGGCCGCTCGCTGCCTGGCGAGGTTGTATACTTGCGGCATTGTGCATTCGCGATCCAAAGGTCAAGTAGCTAGCCGCCTTGATGCACGGCAATGAGCTTTTGGCGGCCTTGGGGGGTAATGTGGGTCGCTGTTGCGGTGCTTTCTCCCAAGCCTCGGCAGGCGCCGGGGGTGATCCGTCTTGATGGCAGGCGGGGGAGTTGCAGGTTGCGGTCGGCGGGTTCGTTTCGGGGCGTCTTCGCTCTGTGGCTAGGTCGCGAGCCGCGGATGAACCTGCGGAAATTGCCCGTCTTCGCCGACGCTTCGAAGCGAGCCGTCGTGCTGGTCTCCAGATCCGCGATACGCTTGCGCAGCGTCATAGTGGGCGCCAGGCCGAGGGTAAAGTCGACATCGTTGGCACCGCACCAGTCGATGACCGGTGGACTGCAATAATGCCCGTCGGCTCGGATCAGGATCCGTGTGTTCGGCCAATTGCTCCGGATTGCCCGCACCAGGCGGCGCAAGGTCGGGGCGGATTTAAAACCGCACCAATGAAGCGGCCGTCGCCATCGAACACCACGATCGGCTGGAAGCCGTACTCGTCGCAGAGGGCGTTGAACAGGCGCAATTGCTGGTCGCCATGCACGGCATCAAAGGTGTCGTCAATGTCGAGCACGATCGGCTTCGGCACTTCCCGGAAGGAGGCGCAATAAAGGTCGACCATCGTCCGGCCCATCGCAATCAGCTCGCGCACACCGGGTAGGTTCTCCAGCCGGCACATCGTCGACTGCGACGCCAAATCCCGACCGGAAGGCAGCGCATCCTGGGCCATCTTGAAGACCGGATCGGAGCGCAGCCGGTTGGCGTCATTGCCATTCTCGTAGCCGGCAGCGATCATCTTCATGCGAAAGCCGATCATGTCGGCCAGGCTGTCGATGACCTGGTCCGGGCAGCGCGGATCGTGGATGCAACGCGCAAGACGCTCGGCCACTCGCAGTCGGTTCTCCACTTCGGCCAGAGCCAGAACGCCGCTGTTGGACGACAGCATGCCGCCGTCGAAACGGGCGACGACGGACTTGCCGCCAACAGATGACAAACCGCTCAGCGGATTGGCGTAAGTGACGGGACGCAATCACCTCCCGGTCATCGGCATGACGAATCGCAAATTGGTGGAATATTTATAGGCATAAACCCATACCTATACGCTCGAGCCGCATCGACTCTGCCATCCGACGGAGGGCAACGTGTGCAGGCGGCCTGACCACGCGCGGCGATGCCGAACTATCGGGGCGCGGCACGGTACTTGACCGGCAGCCTTCTGGCGCAGGTCAGGTATTTGCCGCTTACCGTCTGTTTTGGCCGCTTTGCAGGGGGTGTCGTCGGCGTCACGCTGGCCAAGGTCGCCGCCTTCGTCGTCGTCATGCTGGTGGTCGGCCGCCGGGTCATTCCCTAGATCCTGCACTACGTCGCCCATAGAGCGTCAGTGCGGCGCACCGCCGGCAAGAAGGTACCGATAGCCATTCGTGGTGATCCATCGTGCGCGTGCAAGGTGCGTTTCCCATGCCCTGAATGCTCGCTCCGGCTCCTTGTCGGGATCGATGTGCAAGACGATCCTGGCCACCTCGCGCCAGTCGGCATCCTCGGACGCGGCGTCGAGAAGGCGAATATAGGTGAGCAGTCGCTCCTCATCGTAGCCTGTGAGGACGGAAGAGGTCGGCGCCACGTCGGCGACATCGGGATCGAGGAGGGGCTTCCGCATGGTGATCTCGCACGAAGTTCCTGGGCGGTGATGGCTCTGGCAAAACAGTACAACCACCCCTGCAGCCAAGACAACCCCAGATTGGGCGTTAGAGACCGGGCACAGGAGCACCTCCCCCCAATCTGGTCTCCGCCTGGCGTTCAATTGCAGCAGCGATCCTCCCAGGCAGGGGGTTGCTCTTTGCACCTCGACGCTGCGATCCGAGTGCTTGTACCAATTCACCGTCAGCGGCATCCAGCGCTTCGTGTTGCGCGATTTAACACTCTTCCTCGTACCGTGGGTCCAGGAAGCTTCTGCGATGATAACCTAACCTGAGCCCTGTCAGCTGGACGCGATTTGCGCGCGCCACAACCGAGTATAGGCGCCATCTGTTGCCAGCAGATCGGCATGCCTTCCCTCCGCGACGGCTCGCCCCCTATCCAATATTACGATTTTGTCGGCCCCGGATACGGTGCTGAGTCGATGAGAGATGACGACGATGGTCTTACCGGCCCGACGCAGATCCTCAACGGCCCTTAGGACAAACGCCTCGGCGACCGAGTCGAGAGAGGAAGTCGCCTCATCGAGGATCAGGATCTGCGGATCCCGGTACAGCGCCCTGGCCAAGGCTAGGCGCTGCTTCTCGCCGCCGGACAGGCGTACGCCGCCTTGGCCCAGATAGGCCTGCAAGCCGCCGGGCCAGCGCTGGATCACCTCCAGCAGGCCTACTTGATCGCAGATCTTCACGATCTTCTCGACGTCCGGCTCGAACTCGCCAAGGGCGATGTTCTCGATCACCGAGCCCGAGAACATGTCGATCGATTGCGGTACCGCAGCGACTACCTGACGCAAGGATACGGCCGAGAAGTCCTGAAGGGCATGTGGGCCGATCTGGATGCATCCGCCCTCAAGCGGGTAGACATTTTGCAGCAGCGCCGCAAGAGTGCTCTTCCCCGAACCGCTTTCCCCCACTACGGCCGTCATCTCGCCCCGGCGAAAGGTGATGCTGAGATTTTGGAAAAGCTCCGGCTGCGCGCCATGGCGAAACGTCACGTTCTGCAGGCGGATATCGCCAAGGTCGATCTTAGTGGCATCAATGCCGCCGCCACTTGCCGGCTCAAGGTCGAAGATCTCGAACAGGCGGTCCGCAGCAATAAATGCATCCTGAACGATCCGGTTGGTTTGGATCAGGTTCGCGACCGGCCGCGTGATATAGCCGAGCAAGGCATAGGAGGACAGTAATTCGCCGGGCGTGACGGTCTGATCGAGGGCAAGCCTCGCACCGAACCACATCAGCAAAATGGTAAACAGGGTCGAGAGGAAAGCCGAGGCATTGTCTGCGAAGATCGAGATGAGGCCGGAGCTGTAGACGGAGTGCAGCATCTTGATGAAGCGGGTCTCCACCTTGAAGTTGGCGAAGCTCTCAATGCCGGACGTCTTGATCGTGGAGACCGCCCCGAGTGATTCCACCAGTTGGACCTCCAGGTCGGCGGCATCCTCCATAATGGTGCGCTGATGCTTTCTATTCAGCCGATTAATAATCCAATAGACTAAGAGGTAAAGTGGGATGGAGGTCGCCACGACCAACGCGATTTTCCACGAGTAGATGAACATCAATCCGAACGAGAACACTATCACTATCGCGTCGACGAACATGGTGATCGAGACGTCGTTCAGGAGGCTCCTGATCTTCACCGCGTCGTTCATGCGGGAGACGATCTCACCCAAACGCATGCTGTCGAAGAATTTCTGGGGCAAGCTGACGATGTGAGTGTAGTAGCCGAGGATCAAGTGGACATCGATCTTCTGGCCCGTTTGCAGGATGAGCCGGTTTCTGAGGAAATTCATCAGGATCTGTGTCACCAGGATCAGCAGCATGGCTACGCTCATGAGGTTGAGCAGGTTACGGTTGGCTGCCGGGATCACATTATCAACGATCTTCTGGACGTAGATGGCGGTTGAGAGGCTGAGGATCGTCGTCACCAGTGCGCCGATGAGTGCCTGCGCCATCACGTGCCTGTGTGGCGAAAGCAAACGGGCGAAATGGGTGAGTGGGGATGTCGTCTCGTCACGGCGGTTGAAGGTGTCTGCCGGGACCAGGAGCACCAGGACCCCGGTCCATTGCAGCTTGAATTCCTCATGGGACAGTTTGCGGATTTCGCCGTAGGCTGGATCCATGACGCTGACCCACTTGGCATTGATGGCCTGAATTACAACGAAGTGGTGCTGGACCTCCTTTATGATGACGTGCGCAATAGCCGGCTTCGGGATCTTGAAAAGGCTGTCGAAGCCACCTTTCACGCCCTTGGCGATGAACCCTAACTTTTGAGCCGCTTGCGTGAGGCCTGACACCGTGGTGCCGGAACGGTTGGTCGAGGCGTACTGGCGGATCCGCGACAGTGGCAGCTTGTAACCATAGAAGGCCGCAACGAAGGCAAGGCAGGCGGCGCCGCAATCAGTGATGTCGCGCTGCTTGAACTTGGTGATATTGCGCATGGCGGCTCGCTGCTTGGAGGGGGAACTATTACGTCAGGACCGGATTGAGCCAATCATCGACCCCATTGTAGAGGAGTTGCAGGAGAGTGCGGTCGGCCATGAGGAAGCGGGCCCGCACGGTCATGCCTTTCTTGAGGCGACCGACAACTCCGTTTTTGAGAACGAGGTAGCTGCGAGACAGCGAGCAGCGGACTTTGAACACCGGATTGTTGTCGTGAAGGGTGAAGTCCTGTGCCACGTCGAGCACTGTCGCGTCGATGACACCCCATTGATTGTAGTTGAAGGTATCTACCTGGAGCCGCACCGACTGGCCGGGCCGCACGAAGCCGATATCGTTGGGGAGGACGTAGATTTCCGCCACAAGGTCGCCGTCCGGCGAGACCCAAGCCACGGTTTGCCCGGCTTGGACGTAGCTATCCGGCGCAAGGCCGGAAAATTGCTCCAGAGCGCCAGACACAGGGGCGCGAATACGGCTTAGCTCCCGTTCATGCTCGAGCTGATGCAAGCTGGCTCTCAGTTCCTTAAGGCGAAGATTAGTATCGAAGAGCCGCTGGTTCCACTCCGCGGATTGGCGCCGGGCAAGAATCTCGCCCTTGATGTCAAGGCTGTTGAGGGCGAAAGCCTTGTCGTTCACCGTCTTTGCGGGCACCGCGTTACCGGAAACCAGTCGCTGAGCGCGATCGAGTTCCGTCGCGGCATTACTGCGAGCATGTTGGTTCTCTTGCAGCAGGTTGAGAAAATGTAGCCGCTCCGCCGTTGCGAGCTCGGTCAGGAGGCGGAGAGGGATGTCGGCCTGTGCGCCGGAGGAAATCAGGATTGCGAGATCATGGGCTAGATCGCTCTTCGCACGGATTTCGCCTGTGAGTGCCTTGAGCTTCTCCTCGATCACCTGATCATCAAGAGCAAGGATTTCTTGCCCACCGGCCACCTGATCGTTGTCAGCGGCAAGGATACGCGAAATCCGTCCAGAAATGGGCGCGATCAGGGGCGTCTTCTCGATGACGGGGCGAATGATACCTGCGCTTTGAACCGAAACCGTGACAGTGATGAGTGGCAGCGACACCAATGTCGCCACCGCAGAGAGCACAAGCATTTTATAAATGGCCAAAGATCGTCCTGATCTTCGGGAGAGAATGCTCTCTGCGGTGTAGCAGGCGGTTTCGGGCGAAACGGGAATTGCCAGGCTATGTTCAGGACGAAGCACAATTAGCTCCGGCACTTATGTTCTAATGTTGCCGGCGTGAGCCATACGCCCAATTCGCTTTAGTCGCCGCAATACCTATTATCGTAGCACCTGCCGCAACCAGTCCCCACAAGTAACCTCCCGAAATTGCAGAGTGTTCGTCGGGAGCTAATTCGATGACACCATAAGATGGCATATATTCGTTCATCGTCGTCTCCTTTCCTAGCAGTCAATACCTGTCATTCAGTGGTGCCGGTTGGCCAGGTTTGCCCATATTGTTACACCTGCCAGGCCAACAACTCCAAAAATGGCGAAACCTATCGCCCAAAACATCCCACCTGAAACCGCAGTCGCTTCTTCAGGAGCCAACTCGGTCACACCATAGGCTGACAAATCGGTCCTCATTGTTGATTCCCTTCGAGTGAGAAGATCGGTCGATGACCCGCGATGACGACTGCGCCGCCGCACAGGAGAGATACTCAAGAATGATGCCAACTGAGCGGCAAGCGCCTCAGAAAGAGTATTCTGCAGGTTATTCAATGACCTCACTGAGCGTGCGTCAGCGCGCCGGGTCGAGCATCATTGGTCGCGCTCTCGACAAACCCGACAGTAGCGGTCAACACAAAGCACGTCGGGAGGGTACTGTCGCCCGGACAATGAACGACAAAGGGCGAGCATGGTGAAACTTTCGATAGTGGGTGTGGCGGTGGGGGCTGGTCTCATCGGGGGCGATAAACCATTCACCCCGACCTCGCCGAAAGACATAGTCGGGCAGAAAATTCCAGACATGGGTCATTGGCGAGGTCGCGCAGATGACCTGAATAGTGGGCGGCCTCCGCTCCCGGCATCGCAATGTGCCAAAGTGTGGCTGTCGAAAGTCAAAGAGCCACAGAAACGGGCGCGACCATGGGCGTCTTCTCGATGACGGGGAGTATGGTACCTTTACCTGCGCTTTTAACCGAAACCGTGACAGTGTGTGATGAGGGGCAGCGACACCAATGTGGCCACCGCAGAGAGCACAAGCATTTTATAAATGGCCAAAGATCGTCCTGATCTTCGGGAGAGAATGCTCTCTGCGGTGTAGCAAGCGGTTTCGGGCGAAAGGGGAATTACTAGCCTAGTGCGCGTCCATAAACGGCTGTTTTCCCGGAGCTTTCAGTGGTCTTTGGCCTGCTGAAGCGATGTTTTGGGGACGCGTGATGGTACAAGGGCATGGAGGTTGCGGCCGGGGGTCGATCTGGCGGCAACGGGGTCATAGGGGTGTCGGCCGGCGCTCGCCGGCGTGCTTGTGAACGCGGCCCGAAGACTGGGGTCAGGTCGATCTGAGGCGGGTGAAGAGGGCGAGATTGTAAGCGACCACCGAGGACCAGACGTAATCCTTGCAGTGGTTGAGCCCGCGCCAGGTGCAGCGGGCCAAGCCATAGGCGCGCTTCAGGCAGGAGATGCTGGCCTCGATACCAGCGCCGAAGTTGCGCAGCTTGCGATAGACCCAGCGGCGGCTGATCATGTCTTCGATCCTGAGGGCGCTCTTCTTCGACATGGCCTTCAATTCACAGCCGATCTCGTGTCCGGCGAAAAGATCAAATACACTGGATTGGACGGTGCGTTCTTGGCGCATTGTCGGCTCCTGCGGTGGCAGAAACGCTTTGGAATCAATGGCTTGATCTCGAAGTGCATCTGAACCCGCCGGGCCTTGCCTACCCAAAATCAGGATTCATTCAATAATATCAGCAGCTTGCCGTTTATGGACGCGCCCTAGGCTATGTTCAGGACGAAGCATAATCAGCCTTGGCACCTCTGTTCTAATCGTGGATTTTGGAACGTACCGCCCCTTACCACCCGAAAGTCGCCGCCACGTAAGCTGTTATTGCAGCACCTACCCAAAGCAGTCCCCAGTAGCCCCCCGAAATTGCAGATGCTTCTTCGGGAGCTAATTCGGTGACACCATAGGATGGCATATATTCGTTCATCGTCGTCTCCTTTCCTAGCAGTCAATGACTGCTATTCAGTGATGCCGGGCCTTCCAGGCTGACCAAATGGCTAGACCTCCCACGGCAATAAATCCAGCAACGGCCATACCTATTGCCCAAGGGTTTCCGCCCGCAATTGCAGATGTTTCTTCAGGAGACAACTCGGTCACACCATAGGCTGACATATCGTTGCTCATTGTTGGTTCCCTTCGAGTGAGAGAAGATCGGTCAGTGACGCGGGTCGGCCGACTGCGCCGCCGCACCGGAGAGATACTCAAGAATGATGCCAACTGAGCGGCAAGCGCCTCAGAAAGAGTTTGGGGAGGTTATTCAACGACTCCACTGAGCTGCGTCAGCGCACCGGGTCGAACATCATGGTCGCGCTTTCGACAAACCCGACAGTAGTAGCGGTCAACACAAAGCACTTCGGGAAGGGTACTGTCGCCCCGGACAATGAAGGGCAAAGGGTGAGCATCGTGAGGCTTCGACAGTGGGTGTGGCTGTGGGAGGCTGGTCCTATCGACGGGGGATGAGCAATTCACCCCGACTTCGCCGAAAGATGTAATCGGGCAGAACATTCCAGACAAGGGTCATAAGCGAGGTCGCGTAAACGGCCGCGCAGTTCCGTCTCCGCCGGCCGACGCGTGGATACTAGGAAATCACCTTGAGCTTCAGCGCGCCTTCCATAGCCAGCGGGAAACTGATGCCGCGGCCGAGTTAGAGCACGTCGCGGCATCTGGCATTTGCTGGCGAGCGCTTCGGCAGCGAAGGGTTCCGTTACACGACCATGCTGCCGGCCCAGCGATTGGCCGCGGCTGGTGAAGATGACACGCCGCGCAGGCGCTGCTGGAAAAGGCCGGTCTGGCAATAGACCGGGGGGTCGCCGAGCCGACCGCCGAGACGGTCGCTCATGCCCCGGATCGTCACCGCGGAATCGAAAATCCTGTCGACCGAGATCGCGATTGCGGCGACCAACAAGCTGTTCGAACCCGCCGGAACACGTTCGACGCTTGCCGAGCACAATCTCGATCGGCACTGGCGACGACGCCGAGGCGATTGCGATTGCCCACCGCTTGGCGGCCGACTTCGTCAAGGATTCTTCCAAGCGCTTCGCGAGCGGGTCTGGCCGGTATGGCTGTGACAAGCAATCGGTAAGTGGGATGGCACGGCGGGCCAAAAATGATCGCGCGCACTGGCCATTCGCGAGGTTCGCCGGCCCAGACCTGCTGCTAAGGGCAGTTGCCACTAGGAATCCGAACGGGGCGTACTCAGTCCGGGCAGTAAGCAGCGCCGACAGGTCCTGCACCGTATCACTTCGCCAAGGCCCTCCGACTTGTGGATACCGAGGACGTCATCATCGAGCAGGCAGATGCGATCCGGATGAGCTTCCGGGTGTCGATGGTGCTTCCCATTCTTCCGCGCCCCTTGAACACCCATGGCCGCGACAACACATTGTGCGACGGTCGGCGGGCAATGCGGACGGTTCTGCGCAAAACGAGGAGGAGAGACGGATGAACGCGGAGGATTTCAGCAGCCCCGTTTTCGTGAGGCGTTCCGTGTACATCGTTCAAGAGATTGCCAATCTTGCGGACGCTATCGACTTCCTCAATGACTGGCCCGAAGATCAGCAAGACCTAGTTCACCTGGCGGCGCTCCGGGCGTGCCTTGATGCATGCGATGGGCAGAAACCCTTGAGCGCGGCACGCCACGCGTTTCTCGACTTTGCCAAGCGCTGTGAGATTTTGGAAGATCCGATGTCCGCCATGAAGTGGATCGCAGCCTGCAAAAAGGCGCGCGCTTAGAAATTTCTATAGCTGTGTCAGATTACCGTGGGCTGAGCGTGGCATCATGAGGCCGGAAGAAGAGCCGTTTTTATCCGTTGCAGGCAGCAGCTTCAGCGAGGCGCTCCTACAGATTGAATCGATTGCCGGCGGCGGCCGTCCGGCTGCTGAGGGGGCGCCACGACGCCTCCGGCTGATGAAAGAGGCGTGACCGCGAGTGGTATATCAGTTCAAAATGCGAAGGCGCCTAGTACATTTGCGATGCCGAAGCCGGTTCGAGAGATATCGTTTCGGGAGTGCGGCCGATGCGACAGGCTTTGCCGAGGACGTCGCTTCCCTGCTGACGGAGAGCGCCGAGAAGGCAGCGAGCAAGGTTCCAGGGATCAGGGTTCTCATGCGCAAGGACAAGGAGCCGGCAGAGGTCTACAATTATCTCTTCGGTCTTCAGTATCTGGAGCCGAAGTACACCCTGCTCTTTCAGGATACGCAGATAGAACAGCTGTCGCCCGGGCAGCGAGGCGCCTTGCTGTTGATTTTCTATCTGCTGGTTGACAAGGGACGAAATCCCATCGTGCTCGATCAACCCGAGGAAAATCTGGACAATGAGACGGTTGTAAGCCTGCTCGTGCCAGTTCTCAACGAGGCAAAGAAGGCCAGACAAATCATCATGGTCACGCATAATCCGAACCTGGCGGTGGTGTGCGATGCCGAGCAGATCATACACGCAACATTCGACAGGAAGAATGGCGCGCGAATCTCTTACCAGTCAGGCTCGATCGAAGACGGCATCATGAATAGAGCTGTCGTTGACGTGCTGGAGGGCACAAAGATGGCATTCGATAACAGAGGCCAGAAGTACCATTGAGGAATGGGTTCGCAGCACGATGTCGGTTCGATGCGAAGAGTGCCTGGTCCAGGGCGCAGTGCACGTGGTTTGAGAACCCGCTGTTAAGGTGCTCCTGGGCCCTGGCCAGGCGCGCAAAACTTGCACCGAAGTGGGTTTTCGACGGCGGTAATCTGGGCGCAGTCCCGAGGTCCCTTCAACCGGCCAACACGCTTGACATCATCCGGCTACCTTGGAAGAGGCTATGCTATAACGTCGTCGCCTGCAGCCAGGTCCGCCTGCTGCGGTGTTCTCGAGGGCAGCGCGATCAAAGCCGTGGCCTTTGCCGCCACCTCATCAAGGCTTGCGGCAAAGCGGTTATCTGTGACGCGGTTGTCACTAGTTCCGAGCCATAGCGGGTGACGAGATATTCCGGTTCTGGCTGAGGGAATGAAGATGCCTGGCGGTCTTCGCGAACGCGCGGCCCCGCTTCCAGTGCCGGCTCCGTGCGCGCCGACAACTCATGCTGCATCTTGCGGATTTGATTGGGGCTGACGCGTGAACGGAGTGGTCGTTCGAAGCTCCGATCAGATTGTTTGGACCGCAGGTATTTCGAAGCGCACATACAGCTGTCACGTATGGGGCTCAGTATGCTGGCCGCGGGGAAGAAAACATCTTCAGGCAGGAGGCTACGGAAATGTCCAAGACCACCACCGACAAGTCCAGCGAAAACGCCGAAACGGTTCAATTTCCGGCAATCGACCCTGGCAAGGCCACCGATCAATTTCGCGCCGTTGCCGAAAAGAATGTCGAGCAGTCGAAAGAAGCTCTTGCCAGGTTACAATCCGGTGCTGAAGACGCTCATAAGGCGCTCGAGTCAACCGCCGAAACCGCAAAATCGGTCACCAACGAGCTGTCGCTGAAGACGATCGCCGCACTGCGCGCCAATGCCGAAGCCGCCTTCTCTCACCTCGAGGCCCTGGTCGGTGCGAAGTCGCCGTCAGAAGTTTTTGAGTTGCAGACTGCCTTCCTCCGCAAACGCGTCGAAATCGGCATTGAGCAAGCCAAGGAATTCCAGGAGCTTACCAAAAGAGCGGTGACTGACGTCTCCAAGCCGGTCAAGGACGCCTTCGAGAAGACGCTGAGGGGTCTCAAGCCCGCCTGACTTGGTCAGACGGCCGGAGATACCTGCAAATCGGCCCATAGAAAGGAATCGACACCTCCTACCGCGCTCATCGATCACCATTTCAGGGCGCGGGCTTGGGGAGGGTATGAGGTCACGATGACGCCTGGCCCAAAAGTAAGCCGCTCAACACGGACCGGAACTTCCGATGGAAGAACGGATCCGCCGGTGCCCCCAGCAAAGGCGGCACTCTACGAGATCCATGATTTCCCTCGGGCGCAAATGCGGCTTCTTCCCGATCGAACCGTCGTCGCCGTGACAACACACTCTGCGATGGTCACCGGGGCGTCGATCCGCCGGCCTCTTACACAGATAAGCCGTTCAGCAGGTCGGAGGAAATGAATGAACGCTGAAGTTTTCGGCAGTCCCATCTTCGTGAGGCGTGCCACGGTTATCGTGCAAGAGATTGCCGGCCTTGCGGACGCAATCGAGTTTCTCGATGAATGGCCTGAAGATCGCAGAGACCTGATCCATCAGACCGCCCTTCGGGCGTGTTTTGACGCGCACGACGGGTACAAGCCTATAGCCGCGGCTCACAATGCGTTTCTTGGCTTTGCGAAACGGGCGGGGATTTTGGAAGACACAAGCTCCGCGATGCGATGGATCGCTGCCTGCAAATCGGGCAGCGGAAAAGGTGGAGGCGTAGACCGGCGGTCGGATGCGATTGGCGTGGAACGGCTGCGCCGAGCTTGCAAGGCGCAGGCAAATTCGCCAATTGGTGCGGAGTTCGAAGCTGCGTTTCGTTGATGGAGCGCCGGAAGGGCGGTCCATATAAGGCCGATCACTCGCCATGCCGGTGTCCGAATTCATCGACCTCAAAGGTACTGCGAGGCAGGTCAGCGGCCTCGAGGCTGAAACCCGTATGCTCTGCGCAAAGCCCGATTGCGGCGGCCGGCCGCTGCCTTAAACGAGTGCTGTATTCTCCTGTTGCGCGTAGGCTTTGCCCAGACATTCTGATCCGAGGATGAAATCGGCCGCCGCGCGCCTCGGCCAGCGCACCGCGGTGCTGGACCGGGTTGCCCGGCGGCGCAACGGCAGACAACAGCCGCCTATCACGCCTCGGCGTGGGTGTCGGCTCGCAACAAGACATCGTCGAAGATGACGCCTGTCTCTTCACTGATTGCCGACGGGGCGACCTGATAGCGGGCATATTCACCCGGTGCGAATTCCACTCCGAACCGATCGACAACGTCTTTCTGCGAAAGCCTAAAGGCGTAGGTGCGTAGCGATCGGCGACCGTTGATGTCGCGAGCCGAGACCGCAACTACTTTCCAGAAGACCAGGGGGTATTGCACCGGACCGGTTCCAAAATCCTCGGACGGATCGTCAGGATTTCAGGACGGGGGCCTGCTATAATGCAGGCGCGCGTGTCCCCGGATTGTAGATCGCGTTGAATGTGGTTTTCGAACCCGCCCCAGAGGCCCTGAACTCCCGGCCACTGCTTGCCCGGCTGAGAGCGGTTGAAGGCGGCATGCTGTGGTGTGCAATTGGGAAGAGTGAATGTGTCGGAATTGGCGAACTCGATCTCCGTCGGCGTATCACCCCAAGCGTTGTCTTCCCGGCGCACGATATGGCCGCGGTCGATCTGCTTGGCCGGGGCGTAGATGTCGGCATCGGTTAACTGGTATTGCGCGGGAATGCGCGGATCAAGGATCCAACGATCCTGCCCGAAGAATGCACGGCCGCTGGAGGTCCTTTTCGATGCATCATAGTCGACATTGACCGCAGACCACATCTGCATGCGTCGGGATGCGTTCACCGCCAGGCTAAAATGATGGTACTTGAGCACGACGACCTGGCCGTTCCGTCTGGCTGCACCGATACAATTGGCATCGACCTCACGGCAGCCTAAAGTCCAAAACACCAATCAGCCGCCTCGGCCTAACCGGGGACAACCTGTTGAGGCTCCACACCTAGAGCGCGTCGCAGACGGCAACGTCACAACAATTGCGACCTTCTATTCGGCCAAAGAGGCTTTGACGATCATGCCCAGCTTGAATGAGAGCTACAGGCTGATGCTGGGCGACGAGCAGATATGGCCGAACCAGGCTTCACCGGGCCGTGCTTGGGTCTAGCTTGGACTTAATAGTGCCGATGGCCTTGATGATGGCGTTGGCGGATTCCTGATCCAGTGCGATCTCTAGAAGTCCTTCCGTTGTCGCTATCGAAAGGATGCCGATAGTGCTGCCGGCATCATCGAATGTGGCAACGTGGATTTCGGTCGGCACGAAAGGCCGTGCCCTGTCCTTACGTTTCATGCTCCGGTCTGGCCCTGTTGCCTTCAGCTTATGCGTGGGTCTGGCGGTGCCGAAGAAGGCATGTGCCGTGCTCCTGCGGTCTGCGCGATGATCGCCTGCAACCCGGCCGACTTTAGGCTCCGCTCTGATGGCGCCTGGGTTCGGCAGAAGACGACAGGGAAGGGCCTTCCCGTCGAAGGCACGGCGCTGCGCCTATTTCAGCCGATCTCCACACGTCAATTCCTCGGCCTATACGGCAGCAAAAAAGGGCCAGGGGCACCGCCCTCGAACCGAGATGTCGTCTATCTGACGCACGATCAGCATCTGTGCGAGATAGCAAAGCCCACAAGAACACAGCTCGCCTCAGCTCGTCAGCTGGCAATTTCGCTCGTCACTCTGGGTGTACCAAGTGTGATTGAAGGGACAAGGAATGTTGATAATAGTTGATAAAAGCCCTATCTGAGGTATGCCGTGACCGAGGGAGATTCATATGATCAGCGCTGATCTGGGCAAACAACTTGAAAGCTACATCCAGCAACTCGTCGAAACGGGCCGCTACGGCTCGAAAAGTGAGGTTCTGCGGGAAGGCGTGCGACTGGTTCAAGATCGAGAAACGAAACTGGCCGCACTGGATGCATCAATCATGCGTGGAATAGCCGATGCTGACGCAGGGCGAACCCATGCTGCCGAAGATGTTTTCAGCGAACTGCGGGAACGCTACAAAGCCATGCTGCCGGGCTCGGCCGAATGAAAGTGCGCTTTACGACCGAAGCCAAGGCGGATTTGCGGCAGATAGCCGACTACATCGCGAAGGATAATCCGCCCCGAGCTTTGTCATTCGTGGATGAGCTGGAACAGAAATGCCTAACCCTAGCAACGTCCCCAAAAGCTTTCCCTTTGGTGCCCCGCTATGAACGGCATGAAATCCGCCGCCGCGTTCATGGAAACTACCTGATTTTCTATCGTGTGAATGGCGAGCAGGTTGTTATCGTCCACGTCCTGCACGGTGCGATGGACTATGCCGACATACTGTTTGAGGGCTAGACCCTAAACGGACCGCCGAAACCGTCTGTCAGGCGATCGGCGAAATCCTCAACCGGATAACACCCCTCGAGTGCTCAAACTACTTCGCTATTGCCGGATACGATCTGAAATAACTTCATCCCGCTCTATTGGTCTCTCGCCTCAACGCAGAGGCCAATTTTGGACAACGCTCGACCCCAGCCCCTCTGCCAGTGACATTTGCTCGTCGAGTTGGTTAGTCTGCGCCAACGCCAATCGAGAGAAACATGTCGTTCAGCCACAGCCGCCAAAAAAAGCTCATCGAGATGATCCAAGCGGATGGGGAAGTGCGCATCCGCGATCTGATGCTGCACTTCAACATCTCCGAAGAAACCGCGCGCCGCGATATCAAGCAACTCGAACAGGACGGGTTGATCGTGCGCGTTCACGGCGGTGCGGTCGCCACACAGCAGCCCAAGCTTCTGGCCATTTCATCGCGCACGATCTCGGAGCGCGACGGAAAGAACGCTATTGCCGCGATCGCGATGGATCTTCTCAAGCCCGGCCAGAATCTGTTTTTTGGCGGCGGCAGCACGGTCCTGTCGTTGGCCGCCGCATCTGGGTTCTGCCGGAAATGCGCATCGTCACCAACATGGTCGACACTGCCATTGCCGCGGCCGAAGGGCATCGACATTGCGTCGTCATGCTCGGTGGCGATTTCAATGCTGATTTCCGGACAGTGAGCGGTTTTGCCGCTTTACGCACACTTCGCGAGCAAGAGATCGATACCGCTTTCATCGGCGTCAATGCCGTACATCCGACCCAGGGTGTCTTCGACCACGAGGAGGCAGGCCAAGCTCTCGCCGCGACATTATCGGAGCAGGCCCGACAGATTGTCGTTCTCGCCGATCACAAAAAGTTCGGGCTCTCAGCGCGCTACCGGGTACTGCCGCATTCGGCAATCTCCGCAATCATCACCGACCAGCAGCCGCCAGATGACATGCTGGCGGCGCTCGAGGCCGCGGGGGCCGAGATTTTGTACCCCCAAAAACCGTCATAATCCCGCAAACACGAAGCCGGCAAACCCTGCGGTAGGCGTTGATGTGGCATTTTCCGGGCTATGCTAACTGCGGCAAGTCCGAAAAACCTCCGCATACCGTCTAAAACCCTCACAAAAGCGTCATGGAAGTCCGCTATATGTCTGCCCGCTTCGGGAAGGGACCGCAATCGACTTCGCAAGGCTCGTCGTCCCGGCAAAAACAAGAGGGTTTTGATATGCAAACGACACGTCGCACATTTCTCGGCATGACGGCGATGGCGGCCGGCGCAATGGCTTTGCCGCGCACGATCATGGCCGCCGGACAGCGCCCCAGCCTCAATATTGCGGTACAGGATCTGCGTACCATTCTGGAGCCGGTGGATGCGTCCTCCATCGCCAATGTTTCCTGGCGGGTGCAGTACAGCATCTTCGATCAACTGCTGCGGACCGACTATAACGACAATTTCCGCCTCAACTACGCGCTTGCCAAGTCACTGAGGCAGATCGACGCGAAGACGCATGAGATCGTTTTGCGCGAGAATGTCAAATTCCATGACGGCTCGGCGATGACAGCTGATGACGTCGTCTTTTCGCTGAGCCCGGAGCGGCTGCGCGGCGACAAGGCCCCCGGTGCCGCTGTCTTCGCCAACTTCCTGTCGTCAATCGCCGACGTCCAGAAACTGGACGATCGGACCGTCCGCCTGGTTACTGCTACGGAGGATCCCGTCTTCGCCAATCGCCTCGGCGCCTGGGGTACACAGATCGTCAGCGCCAAGGCATGGAAAGCTGCCAAGAACTATGACGCCTGGGCAGCAAGGCCGATCGGCACGGGTCCTTACAAAGTCGGGGACGTGCGGACCGGTGACGAGATCACGCTGGTTGCCCACGATGACTATTGGGGCGGCCAGCCGCCTTTCACCTCCATCCGGTTTAAGCGCCTGCCCGAAATTGCAGCCCGCGTCGCCGGTCTCAAGGCGGGCGACTACGACATCGTCACCGATATCACACCCGATCATATTTCCGAGATCGGTGGCGTCAGCGGCCTTGCCGTGACGGGTGGTGAGGCCATGTGGTTTCGCTTCCTGACCTTCGCTCCGCTCAAGACGCCAGTCCTGAAGGATGTCAATTTGCGTCGTGCCCTGGCCTTCGCCATCGACCGCGATGCGTTGGCCGACGGTCTCTGGAACGGTCGTGCCAAGGCGCTCAACGGCTGGCAGTTGCCGATCTTCGGCGCGATCAACGATCCCGAGCGCAAGGGCGTGTCCTACGACCCGGCCCTGGTGAAGGAACTGCTCGCCAAGTCGTCCTACAAGGGCGAGGAGATCCCTTACCCGACTGTCGGGACCTACTATCCGATGCAGCTCGCCGATAATCAGGCGCTGGTCGAAATGTGGAAAGCCGCGGGCATCAACGTCAAGCTGATGATGTGCGAGAATTGGGATCAGGTTGGCAACATCGGCGGCATCAACGACACCTCCGGCGGGGCGTTCTACGCCGACCCGGTGTCGATGCTCTGGCAGATCATCGGACCGACCAACGACCTGCAATCGAGCGGCGCCTGGACGAACGACGAGTTCAACAAACTCGGTCACGAGCTTGAAACGACGACCGATCTTGCCAGACGCAAGGCCGCGTTCAAGCGCATGCAGGACATTGTCGAGATCGACGATCCCTGCATTACGCCGCTGCACTCCATGCCGTTCATCTATGGCCAGAAGAAAGATGTTGTCTGGCAGCCAAATCCGCTACCGCAAATGTATCTCGGTCCAAAAATGCCGTCTGAGCCGGTGGCTTGAGCTCGATGCTCACCACATTGACCAGGAACAGCGCGGGTACCGCGCTGTTCCACGCTGATCATCCCCTACCCAGGCCTGCCATCAAAATCGCCGGACTGACGGTAGCGTTTGGCGGCTTGCCGGTGCTGCACGGCGTCGACCTCATCGTCAACAAGGGCGAGGCGGTCGGCATTGTCGGCGAGTCCGGTTGCGGCAAGTCGGTCACCTGGCGCGCCGTGCTCGGCCTGCTGCCGAAATCCGCAACCATCAACGGTGAAGCTTGGGTGGAGGAGACCAACCTTGCCGGTGCGCCGCAGGCGGTTTTGGATAAGGTGCGAGGCGGACGCATCGCGATGATCTTCCAGGATCCGGCGAGCGCGCTCAATCCGGTCCATCGCATTGGTGCCCAGATCACCGAGACACTGCGCCTGCATCGGGGGCTGACCGGCGGCGCCGCACGCACTGAGGCGAAACGGCTGTTGGACCAGGTTGGCATTCCCGACGCCGCAAGCAGGATGAGTGCCTATCCGCATGAACTGTCAGGTGGTCAGAACCAGCGGGTGATGATCGCCATTGCGCTTGCGGGTCAACCCGAGCTGGTTGTCGCGGACGAGCCGACGACCGCCCTCGATGCCACGGTTCAAGCGCAGATCCTGCTGCTGCTCAAACAAATCCAACGCGATACCGGCATGGCGCTGGTCATGATCAGCCACGATCTCGCCGCGGTCGCCGCGGTTTGCGATCGAGTCAGTGTCATGTATGCCGGGCGGATTGTCGAAGAAGCGCCAACCCGAACGCTTTTGACAGATCCGCAACATCCCTACACGCGTGACCTAATCGGAGCCATCCCTCCCTCGGACGGGCCACGCACCAGGCTTACGTCAATTCCAGGTGCACCACCCTACGGCGTTGTACCGGACGGCTGCGCCTATGCGCCCCGCTGCCGAAGTGTCGATCCCCGATGCAGCACCATAGGGCCCGATCTTACGACCGTTTCGTCGCGGCACGTCGTCCGTTGTGTCCATGCCACCCCGGGGGCGCGCCAGTGACATTGTTGCGTCTCAATGAGGTTAGCCGAAGATACCCGATCGGGAGACAAATCTTCGGCCGGAAAAATTGCTGACCGCCGTCGATGCGGTGTCGCTTGAGGTCAAAAAAGGCGAGACGACTGGCGTCGTTGGCGAATCTGGCTGCGGGAAGTCCACCACTGGACGCATTGCGCTCGGTTTGGAGCACGCGGACAGCGGGCAAGTCCTGTTCGAGGGAATTCCACTTCCGCCGGCCGACACAAAGGAATGGCGCGCAAAGCGGCAGCGCATGCAGCTTGTCTTCCAGGATACATTGGCAGCGCTCGACCGGCGCATGACGGTCGGTGATCTGATTGCCGAGCCCTTGATCATCCATCGGATTGGACAAGCCGAAAGTCGTGCCGAGCGCGTTCTCGAGCTTTTGCAAGCCGTCGGTCTGACCAAACATCAGCAAGCGCTCTATCCGCATCAGCTTTCCGGAGGACAGCGCCAACGCGTGGTGCTGGCGCGCGCGCTTGCGCCAAGCCCTTCGCTTCTGGTTTGCGACGAGCCAGTGTCGGCGCTCGACGTTTCCGTCCAGGCGCAGATCGTCAACCTGCTCATGGATATTCAACGCGAGCGCGGGTTGGGCATTTTGTTCATCAGCCATGATTTGAGGATCGTTCGACATGTCAGCGACCGCATCGTCGTCATGTATTTGGGTCGGGTGGTTGAGGAAGGACAGGCTGACGTCGTGATTGATCAGCCTCTTCATCCATACACCCGGGCCCTTGTGTCTGCGATGCCACGACTTCCTGGCGGCTTTGCGCACTACGTGCCCTTGGCCGGCGAGCCGCCAAGTCCTGCCAAGCGGCCGACCGGATGTCCCTTCCATCCGCGCTGTGCTCTGGCGCAGGATATCTGCCGAAAGATCGAGCCGCCGGTCCGAGCAACTGGACCGAACCGACAGGTTGCGTGCCATCTGGTGGCACACTGATGACATCCTTGGCGTTTTACATTGGCCCCAAGATACTGCGGGCGGCACTCTCGATCGTGGTGGTGGTCACTCTTACATTCCTCGTGCTGCGGGCCTCAGGCGACCCAGCGCTGCAAATCCTTGGGCCGAGTGCTCGCGCTCCGGATCTTGAGGCATTCCGCCAGCGGTGGGGATTGGATCAGCCTCTTTACGTCCAGTATGTCCGCTATCTCTGGGCAGCCCTGCATGGAGACTTTGGAAACTCGATGCTGGGCGGCAAGCCTGCGATAGATCTGGTGCTTGAGAGGATGCCTCTGACGTTGACCCTGATGCTTCCTGCGCTCGCGCTCAACGTGTTGATCGGAATCCCGATCGGCGCTTATGCCGCCATGCATCGCGACAGCTGGATCGACAGGTCCGTGATGATGCTGACCGTGCTCGGCTTCACGGTCCCGAGCTTTGTGCTGGGGCTTATCTTCATCCTGATCTTCTCGGTGACGCTCGGCCTGTTTCCGTCCGGCGGCGCTCACAAGTGGCAAAGTGCCGTCCTGCCGGTGCTCACACTTGGTGTCGGCGGAGCAGCCATCATCGCCCGCTTTACCCGCAGCGCCATGATCGAGGTCTTGTCGCAGCTCTATGTGGTGGCAGCCAGTGCCAAGGGTGTCACTTGGCGCCAGGTCATCCACTATCACGCCTTCCCCAATGCGCTTATTCCCGTCCTGACCCTGTTGGGTCTCATGCTTGGCGGACAGGTCGCCGGCGCGGTGCTGGTCGAAAACGTCTTCGGCTGGCCAGGCATTGGCCAACTCCTCGTAGTCTCCGTTGGAAACCGCGATCTCGCGGTCGTTCAGGTGATCCTTTTCCTCGTTGCGCTGACGATGACGTCAGCCAACCTGATGATGGATCTGCTCTATGGCGTCATCGATCCGCGCCTGCGGACCAATCGCTCCGCATCGCACTGAGCAAGCCGCATGCGCAAGAAACAAAAGATTGACCATCCGACGCTGATTGCGTCGCTCTGGCTTTGCCTCATGCTCCTGATCGCAATCGCCGCGCCGCTGATCGCTCCGCATGACATCACCGCAATGGATCTCCGCCACCGCCTCGATCCGCCTTTTGGTTTCGGCGGCACCGTCGCGCACCTGTTCGGCACCGACGATCTGGGTCGTGACGTCGCTTCGCGTCTATACTATTCAATCCGCACCAGCTTGCTGATCGCCTTCGGCGCAACCCTGATCAGCGTCTTCGTCGGAACGGCAATCGGGTTTGTCGCGGCCTATTGCCGGAGGCTCGTCGAGCATTTCCTGCTGCTGCTTATCGACGTTCAGGCCTCACTTCCCTTCCTCATCGTCGCGCTTGCGATGCTGGCCTTTTTCGGCAATTCGCTGGTGCTGTTTGTCGGGCTCATGGGGCTTTACGGGTGGGAGCGCAATGCCCGCCTGGCGCGCGGACTGGCATTGGTCGCGGGCGCGCAAGGGTATGCCGGCGCAACGCGTCAGCTCGGCGCTCATCCCTTGCGTATCTACCTTCGCCACATATTGCCAAACAGCGCCGCCACGCTCCTGGTTGCGGCGACTGTGACGTTTCCGGAAATCATTCTCGTCGAAAGCGGCCTGTCATTCCTCGGTCTGGGTGTCCAGCCGCCGATGACCAGCCTCGGCGTTATGGTTGGAACCGGCCGCGAATATATCACGCGGGCTCCCTGGATGTTGCTCGCCCCCAGCATCGTCATCGTGGCGACCGCTGTGGCCGTCAGCGTTCTTGGCGATTTTCTGCGCGACAAACTCGATCCGACGCTCAGCTAGTGGATGTTCCCGATGCAAAAGAAGCTCATCTCGGTCCTCGTCGACGGCGTTAGTGCCGACACATTCGAAACCTGTGCGCACCGGTTCCCGAACATGAGACGGTTGGCCGACAGCGGCCTGCGCGTTCGCCGCCTGAAATCCGGGATCCCCGGCACTTCCGTGCCCGGCCGGGCGACGATGTTGACCGGCGTTGGTCCGGAGGTGCATGGCATCTATGGCAATCACATTTTTCGGGGCGACATTTTCGTAGCACCTCTCGCCGCGGATCTGCAGGCCCCAACGCTTGCGACACACGCCACGAAAGCCGGCCTTGATGTTGCGGCGATCGGTCAGGCCCTCGTCGATCCCGCCGACACATCGGTCCATGTTTCGCCCTGGTGGTTGCGCGGCTTCGTGACCGGTCACCGTTTCAGCAAGGCGGTACCCCCGGAGGCTCTCGCTGCCTGCCGCTCCATTCATGATCCCAACGGGCGGCTTGCCGCGGCTGGGCTGACTGACATGGAGGCATTCCTCAATCCGGTCGATGAGGGCGCGCCGCATTTGATCGCGGGCTTGGCAGTCGATCAGTTTCTTAACCGGGCAGCGGTTGCCCTGCTTGGCTCCGATCAACCGCCGGACCTTATCCTGACAGAAATCGAGATGCCGGACGCGTTTCAGCACGATCTCGGCTACGGCAGTTCCGCGGCGATCTGGTCCATTGAATTCGCTGACATGTTGACCTGCTGGCGGTTCTTGATCGCTCGGGCCGGCGCAATGACTATGTGATTTCGATTGCCAGCGACCACGGGCATGGCACGGTCGATACCGCAATCTTCCCCGAGGCGGTCATTCCAGACATGCTCTGGATGACGGAAGGAGCAAGTCTCTACGTGTCGCTGAAGAACCCCGGCGACCTGGAGAAGGCCACCGAGCGATTGTCGGACTTTCGCGTGGAACGCTGGAATGACCTGCACTTGCCGGAGCCTCTGCGCGGGTCGGTCGCCATGTTCGTTGCGCCGCCAAGGCATTCGTTCGAGGAACGGCCGAGGGATGCAACAGGGGAATTGACCGCCATCGGCAAGCCGCAGGCGATATCCACGCATGGCTTTCGGCCGGGTAGCCGGGAGGATGATCGGTTGTTCATTCTCTCCGGTGGCAACATTGCGCCGCAGGTCATTGAGGAAGCGGATGCCAATCAGTTCGCGCCGACGCTGGCGAGCGTACTTGGCTTGCCACAGGCTCCCTATGCCGGGCTTTCGCTCATCGGGGCTCCAACTAGTCCCAAACCTGCCATGCGCTCTGGCCTGACGGGGAACTCGTCCACCTAGAAGACCTGTGAGACCGCACTCAACCTACTCGGCAAGCTCAGCCTGTGGCGAGATCACGGGCAGGGAAGGTTTGGCATTGATGGACCGTTATTCCTGGAACTTTTTGGCACGTACGCATCAAATCGACGAGCCGGGCGACGGCGACATCAAACTCGTAGGGGGCCAGCGCATGTCGTTTGCTGACGTCATCGGGCACCCGGCTCGAGCAGAATTGGTCGAGCGTCCCGCTTGCCGAATCTAGTCCGCCCTCATAGAAGAAGAAATGGGGCGCGCGCCTAGTCGATAGTATTGAACGGGAATGGGGGGATCACGGCAAAGCCAATGCCTTGATCCGGAGGGCTCCTGAATATGTACTCCAGAGGATCTGAATGGCGTGAGTGGGACTTACACGTACATTCGCCAGCATCATTCCATTGGGACGGCGAACGGCTCGGATCAGATAAAGCCAGAAACGATCAGCTCATCGATGAGATGATCCGCGCCCTCAATGACGCTGCTCCGATAGCGTTTGGGCTCATGGACTACTGGACATTCGACGGTTGGTTTGCCCTCAAGGCGCGGCAGGTCCAGCAGGCTGCGCCGGAGCTTATGAAAACTGTCTTCCCTGGTATCGAACTCCGCCTGGCGGCGCCGATGGAGGGACGACTGAATGCCCACGTTCTTTTCTCCAATGAGATCAGTGATCAGCATCTCAGAGATTTTCTCTCTCGGTTGAAGCTTGAACTGATCAATCAACCCCTGTCTCGCGACGCGCTCATCGAGTATGCGCGATATGCGGGCGCAGACAAACTGGCAAAACATGGTTTTGAGAAGAGCAAAATTGCGTCGGACGACGCGGAGGCGTTCATCGCCGGCTGTAAAATCGCGGAAGTGAATGTCGATTCATACAAGGAGGCGATCCGCCTTGTACCCGGGGCTCGTGCAGTCGGCTTTATGCCCTTCTCGACCAACGACGGTCTCGACACCGTCAACTGGACCGACCATTACGCCTATGCGCTAGGCCTGTTCGAATCGTCTCCAATCTTTGAAACAAGAAGGCCGGATCTCTGGGCAGCCTTTTGTGGTGTCGAGACAGAGACGAATAAGAAATGGCTTGGTAATTTCCAGGCTGCACTGAAAGGTATACCCCGACTTGCCGTGTCGGGCAGCGATGCTCATTGCTTCCGGGGAAACGGAACCAACGATAAGCGAGGATACGGCGACTTTCCGTCCGGCAAGCGCACGTGGATCAAGACTGATCCAACCTGGAAGGGCTTGTTGCAGGCGCTGAGAGAGCCCGCGAAGCGCTCATTTTTAGGTGAACGACCACCGAAGCTGGAGCGCATCAACCAGCATAAGACGTTCTACATAGATAGGATTCGCGTAGGCAAGGCGTCTGATAGCACGCTTGCAGACACCTGGCTGCATGGAACAGACATTCCTCTAAACCCCGACCTCATTGCGATCATCGGCAACAAGGGGAGCGGCAAGAGCGCGCTCGCCGATATCCTGGCTTTGCTGGGCAACTCCCAGCAAAGCGCCCACTTCTCATTTCTGAAACGCGATCGATTCCGCGGGAAAGCAGGAGAGCCGGCCCGCCAATTCGTTGGCGAACTCTCTTGGCTCGCTGGCGATCCGTGTGTGATGAGCCTTGCCGACGATCCGTCGGCTGAACGGGTCGAACTCGTCCGGTACATTCCGCAAGGCCGGTTCGAAGCTCTGTGCAATGATCATGTGTCAGGCAAGACTGACGAGTTCGAGAAGGAACTCCGAGAGGTGATCTTTTCTCACGTCTCGAACAACGTGCGCCTCGAGGCTCTGAGTTTCGACCAACTCATCGACAAGCAAGAAAACGTTTTCCGGGCTCGGGCGAATGAACTTCGCAAATCACTGCGGGCGCTCAACGAGCATATTGTGGGTATCGAAGATCAGCTTCACCCCAATGTGCAAAAAAACCTCGAGGAGCAGATCCGGCTCAAGGAGGCGCAGATTGAGGAACACTCCGCAATTAAACCACCCGTAGTCGAGCAACCCACGGACCAACTCACTGCTGATCAGCGGCAGGCAAGCGCCAGACTTGCGGAGATCGGAGCGGCGCTGGAGCAATTGAAGAATGACACCAGAAAGGCTGCCGATGACAGGCAGATCATCGGCAGAAAGCAGCGGTCGGTTCGTAACATCCGGGAGCGCATTGGGCTTTTTGAGAAGCAACTCGCAGCCTTCCTGTCCGAAATCGCCGACGACCTTGCCACCGCCGGTTTGAAAGCAGAAGAGCTGATCACCCTGACCGTCAATCGTGACGTCCTGACAGAGTACCACCAGACGCTGACCAACAGCGACGAAACGATCGCAAAGAACGTGGAAAGCGCCGCTACGACCGAGATCGCACTGGTCACCGAACAGAATCGGCTTTCTGAAAAATTGAACGAGCCGCAACAGAAATACCAGGCGTACAAACAAGCCTTGAAGGAATGGCAAACCGCACTGGAGGCGATCGAGGGTTCGGAAACCGAGCCTGAGAGCCTCAAGGGATTGCAGCTAAGGGTTGTTCAAATAAACCAACTGCCGACGAAGCTTGCGCAAGAACGGGCATCACGACGAGAGGTAACCGCTCAGATATTTTCGGTGCTGGAAGAACAGCGAGCCGCGCGGGAGGAGCTGTTCACGCCACTGCAACATTTGATTCAGAGCAATTCTCTGATCCGCTACGAGTACAAGCTTCAATTCCAGGCCAGGCTGCTGGGCTCACCTGACGCCATTGCTACCAACCTGTTTGGTGCCATCAAGCAGAATATCGGTGAGCTGCGTGGGGAAGACGAGAGCTTCATCGCGGTTCGAAGCCGGTTCGAGAGATATCGTTTCTCGAGTGCGACCGATGCGACAGGCTTTGCCGAGGACGTCGCTTCCCTGCTGACGGAGAGCGCCGAGAAGGCAGCGAGCAAGGTTCCAGGGATCAGGGTTCTCATGCGCAAGGACAAGGAGCCGGCAGACGTCTACAATTATCTCTTCGGTCTGCAGTATCTGGAGCCGAAGTACACCCTGCTCTTTCAGGATACGCAGATAGAACAGCTGTCGCCCGGGCAACGAGGCGCCTTGCTGTTGATTTTCTATCTGCTGGTTGACAAGGGACGAAATCCCATCGTGCTCGATCAACCCGAGGAGAATCTGGACAATGAGACGGTCGTAAGCCTGCTCGTGCCAGTTCTCAACGAGGCGAAGAAGGCCAGACAAATCATCATGGTCACGCACAATCCAAACTTGGCGGTGGTGTGCGATGCCGAGCAGATCATACACGCAACATTCGACAGGAAGAACGGCGCGCGAATCTCTTACCAGTCAGGCTCGATCGAAGACGGGATCATGAATAGAGCTGTCGTTGACGTGCTGGAGGGCACAAAGATGGCATTCGATAACAGAGGCCAGAAGTACCATTGAGGAATGGGTTCGCAGCACGATGTCGGTTCGAGGCGAGGAGTGCCTGGTCCAGGGCGCAGTGCTGATCTGTGGTCCCACTGCCATCAGTCCAGCAAGGCACAAGCCAAGCTCCGGATGAGCTTTGACAACTGCATCCTCCAACGTGATAAGGCAGCGGCGACAATAACGCCGGCATAGGCGCCCTCGTGTTCAGAGGCCGGAGACCGCCGAATGGCATTTCGATTCCTACATACGGCCGACATCCATCTCGACTCGCCGCTCCGTTCGCTCGCGATGCGAAACCCCGATCTTGCAGAACTCGTCGGAGACGCAAGTCGCCAGGCATTCGTCTCGACAGTGGATCTGTGCCTTGCGGAACGTGTCGATGCGCTCGTCATTGCTGGCGATCTTTATGATGGCGATCAGACGTCGATGAAAACGGCGAGGTTCCTGGCGTCGCAGATGGCACGCCTCCACCAGGCCGATGTCAGGGTTTTCAAGATCCGCGGAAATCACGACGCCCTGTCTCGGATATCGAAACAGCTGGTGTTTCCGGACACGGTCACGATCTTTGGCGGCCGTCCCCAGTCAGTGCTGCACACGGCCGGTGGGCTGGACGTCATGTTCCACGGCTTGAGCTTTGCCAACCCGAAGGCGCAAGACAGCCTGCTGCCCAAATATCCGGCCGCTCGCGAAGGAGCTGTCAATGTGGGCATCATGCACACCAGCCTTGCCGGATCGGCCGGCCACGACGTTTACGCCCCCTGCAGCGTCGCTGACTTGCACGCCCATGGTTTTGACTATTGGGCGCTCGGCCACATCCATGTCCGCCAAGTCCATCCTGGAGTGAGCACGGTGGTGATGCCAGGGATGCCGCAAGGCCGTGACATCAACGAGGCCGGCGAGAAGTCCGTCACCCTGGTGACGATACGAGACGACCGCTCGGTCGCGATCGAGGAAAGGCTGACCAGCGTTGTGCAATTCGAACGGGTGAGCGCCGATCTGACCGGGGCAGTGGAATGGTTCGAAGTCGTCGCGCGTGTCCGATCCGCGCTCGAAGCGATCCGCGCTTCTGTGACGTCGCGTCATGCCGTGGTCCGTCTCGGTCTCACGGGGATGTCGCCTTTGTCGTGGGCAATTATCCGCGACAGGGACCTTCTCTTGGCCGAGGCCGAGCAGGTAGCGGAACAGGTAGGGGACACATGGGTGGAGAAGCTTGAGCTTGGCCTCATTCCACCCAGGATGGAAACCCCCGGTGAGGCCGATCCGATTTTCGAACTCGCCCAATCCATGCGCGCCGGCGCCAGCTCGGAAGCCTTCCGAGCTGAGGCGCGGGCATTGGTCCTGAAAACAATCGCGGATCTTCCGCCCGATGGGCGCGAATTCGCTGGCAAGGACGAGACTGCGCTGGAGCTGTTCCTCGACAGGGTTCTTGCCAGTGGCGCCGACCTGGTCACGGCCCGCCTCAAGTCAGGTGGATCGCAATGAGGCTTCGGCGCCTTGACCTCATTCGTTATGGAAAGTTTACCGACAGGACGATCAACTTCGGGCCGAAACCGGTGTCGGGGCCAGACCTGCATATCGTGTTTGGCCTTAATGAGGCCGGCAAATCGACAGCGCTTTCAGGCTATCTGGACTTGCTATTCGGCATCGAGGAACGCAGCCGCTATAATTTCCTGCACGAGTATAGCGCGATGCGCATCGGCGGTGTGTTGGAACTCGGTGATGCCGAGCATGCGTTCACGCGCACGAAACAGCGCAGCAATTCACTGTTGAACGCTGAGGGCCAACCGGTGAGCGATGTGGCGATAACGGCCCATCTCGCCGGTCTGTCACGCGATGCATGCGAGACCATGTTCTCGCTGGACGATGAGACGCTGGAAGCGGGCGGGAAATCGATCCTGGAGTCGCGTGGAGACCTGGGCAAACTTCTCTTTACGGCCAGCGCCGGTCTTGGGCATGTAAGTGACACATTGAGCGCGCTGGAGGCCGAAGCGGACGGACTGTATCGCAAGCAGGCCCAGGGAACCGAATTGGCGCTGCTCAAGAAGCGCCTGGCGGAACTCAAGTCGCGCAGGGATGCGATCGACACCTTGGCGTCGACCTACGAGAGTCTTGAAGTCGAACGTCGCGACGCGATGGAAAAATACGACCGCACCATCACCGAACGATCGATACTGTCAGCCCGGCTCGATGTCATTGGGAGGCACTTGCGCGCGCGCCCGATCCTGGCCGATATCTGGCGCAAGTCAGCCCAACTGGCAGAGTTGCCCGACATAACTTCACCGCCGCGGACCTGGACAGGCAGCATCGCCGGCCTGATCGATGACGACGCCAGTCTGAGAACGCGGCTTTCCACAAACGTCAACGAAGTCGCACGCCTGACGGCGAAGACCGAGTTGGTCGACGTCGACGAGGTGATCCTGGCGATTTCCGAGCGCATTCGTGGCTTGGCGGAAAGCAAGGTGCGCCATGTCGCGGCAGGCCTGGACCTGCCAAATCGCCGGACGGACTGGCAAATCCTCAACAACGCCGTGACGACCTGTCTTGCCGCCTTGGGACGGTCTTCCGAGCGAGATCCGGCCGCGCTACTTTTGCCTGCCGCCACTGTTGGCGGTGTCCGCGCCATGCTCGAGCAGCGATCCGGGATCGCGACCCGCCTGCGCGTCGCTCGCGATGAGGCAGCAGCGGCGCTGGATGCGCTTCAGGCGGCGCGGGGCCGGGTTGGCGAGGAACGGGCGGTGCCGGAGCCTGCGAGGGCAAGGCTGAGCTCGATACTGTCGAAGGCGAGGGTGAGCGGGCACCTCGGCGAAATCAAGGCGGCACGCGAGGCGGAGGACGCGGCCGTCATCCGGTGGGAGGCGGCACTGGGTCGATTGCACCCTTGGTCGGGAGATGCCGGGGCGCTGGCCAGGATCTCCGTCCCGAGCGCCAGGCAGCTTGGCGGCTGGAAAGCTCTGGCGGCGGAGCTTGGCAGGAACAGAGCCGTCCTTTCCGAACGTCTCGCCGAATACCAGGGCAATCACGATTTGCTCGCCTCGCGTCTCGACGCCCTTCGTACCTCTGTCGCTGGCGCCGACGATGAAGCGGCCGCTACCATCCGGCGTGCCCGTGACGAGGCCTGGGCGAGGCATCGAGGCGAGCTTACCGGCGAGACAGCGGATGATTTCGCCACGGCGTTAGCCCGTGACGACAATGTCGGCGCGGGCAGACTGTCCAGTGCATCCGAGCTTGCCGAAATCCGCACAGCAACGCGCGAATTTACCCAAGCCGCGGCCGACATTGCTCGCATACGCGGGCAACTTGCACGGGTCGAGGTGGATGCGGGCACCGTCCTGTCGGAAATGCGCGCGGCAGCCAAAGATCTGCTCGGGGAATGCCTGGAACCGTCGCTGCAGCGCATGACCGAACGCATCGAGGGCCATCTCTCTGCCCACAGCGCTGCGCTCGAAGCCTGGGAGGAGATCGAGTTTGCCCGCAAGAAGGCAAGGCGGGCGGCCGATGAAGGCGAGCGAGTACGCCTGGAGCTCAGCGGGGCGCTGGAAAGCGTCGGGATCGGGTCGGACGCCGTCGACAGCCTGGAGACGATGATGGCCGTCGCGGAGCTGTTCCTCGACCGGCAGCGCAAGGTTGATGCCGAACATGCCCAGGCGCTCAAAACTGTCAGCGCCAAGGAGGAGGAACTCGCCGCCAGGCGACGAGCCGTGGATGTGGCGGGACGGCGTGAGGAAGAATGGCTGGCCGGCATTGCCGATGCGCTCAAGGGCACTTGGCTCGAGAACGGGCTTTCGGCATCTGGCGTCGGCACCGTCCTCGATCAATTGGCTGAACTGTCCAAGAGTCTCGAGGAGCGGGAGGCTATGCAGCTCCGCGTCGAAAAGATGGAGGAGGACAGGGCCAGTTTCCTGGTCGAGGTCACCGCCCTTGCAGCCGAAGCGGGCGAGCCGGCGGACGACGACGAACCGGAACAGTTGGCGATCCGGCTTGCCGAGCGTCTGGAGCGGGCCGAGCGCACGCGTGAGGCGAAGGCGACCGTCGTCACGGATTTGCAGCGCCTCCAGGACGCTCGTGAGAGTCTCGATGCTGAGATTTCGACACACGAGCGCCGCAAGAACGAGGTTTTGGGCGTCTTTGGCGTAGCAACGCTCTCCGAAGTCGTCGAACGCGACGAGCTGCTGCGCCACAGGGATCGCCTGCGCAATGCGGTCGCCGAACTCGAGGAGCAGGTGGCGGCCGAGCTTACGATGGAAGGCTTCGAGCAGGCGCGTTCGATGTTAGATGCTCTCGATTGGAATGGCCTCGCCATCGAGAGGGCGGAAGGCGAGCAACGGCTGCGAGATCTTGACGAAGCGATGCAGCAACAGCTCATTCGGCAGACGCGCGCGGCCGACAAGCTGGACGCCATTGGCGGCGACAGCGCTGTTGCCCGCATCGATGCCGAACGGCGCACCGTCTTGCTGGACATCGAGGAAAAGGCTGTCCGCTACATCGAACTGAAACTGGGAATATTGTCTGCTGGGAACGCTCTGCGCGTCTACCGCGAGCGTCATCGCTCAGGGATGATGGCGCGGGCGTCTGACGCCTTCGCGCTCATCACACGCGGTCAGTACACGGGATTGACGACCCAACCGGTGAAGGGCGGCGAAGTCCTCATCGCCGTGCAACGGGACGGGCAGTCCAAGATCGCTGACGCACTGTCGAAGGGCGCCCGGTTCCAGCTGTACCTGGCCCTGCGGCTTGCAGGGTATTACGAGTTTGCGCGGCTTAGGCCCTCCGTGCCCTTCATCGCCGACGACATCATGGAAACCTTCGACCACGTCCGGTCCGAGGAGGTTTTCAGGTTATTCGGGGAGATGGCGACCGCGGGTCAGGTGATCTACCTCACCCATCACCAGCACCTGTGCGAGATCGCCAAGACGGTTGTACCAGGTGTCACGATCCACGAGCTCAATTAGTTGCTGTCGTTTCAAAGCACGCGGGCCCGCCAGATTGATGGAGCTGGCGCTAGACGAGATTTACGAACTTGACGAACAGGGCCTCGCGCCGGAAATGGAGAAGGCTATGCCTTCGGTACGCAGACCAACGAGGTCCACAATCACGACCGCCTGATCGGAGATTATCGACCCGGCATAGCGACCGAGAACGCTGTGTCAAGGATGCACGCAACCCGCAGCCTGGTCGTGCGGAAGTCGGGGCACACTTGTATTTTATGGATCAGAAAACCCCAGGGGCCCTCCAGCCGTGGTCCCAACGGCTCGGGTTAGTGGCCGGCCGGGGGATGCAGCCTTGTGTCGAGGGCAAAGGCTTCCTGGAGCTTAAGCGCATAGACACCTGCCGCCACGCTCGCCACGAAGATAAGGTTCCAGCTATATGACGAAACCGCGCTCGGTATCGCCACGAAGCGATGTTTCAGCAGAAGGTCATCCCCAAATGCCTGCTGACCCGCGCCTGGTATGCCGGGGCGCAGCCAGTTCGGATTGGGCACGCTCGCAGGATCAACGACATGTATAGCGGACGCATCGCCGATGACAGTGGCCGTTAGCGTGTGAGGAACTGTGTCGAGCGCGCGAAAACCCTTGTGCACGGCGACTTCGAGAATGGCTCCCGCGGGATCGATCGAGCAGTAGACCGCTCTCACGCCCTTGCTGTTCCAACGACCCCCGACCCGATAGGCACCTTCGCCACTGTCCCAAGTCGAGGCGTGCAGGGTCTGATCGAGCCGCCATGCAATGAGTTCCGTCCCTCCGAGCGCTAACGGCAGAGGCGTCATGCATACACGCCATATTCAAGCCGCTCCAGATAGTCTTCGACCAGTTCGACGCCAGCGGGGGTGCCCAGCAAATCGATCGGACGATGTTGGTCGAGCCCGATCGCCGGGCGCTCCAACCATTGCTCGGCTTCCGCCTGCGTGCCGAGGACATCCGTCGCCTTTGCCAGGATCTCCGCAAACTTCCACGTCCGTCCGCTCTGCTCCTGGCTAAGAGGTTTGGATGGAGCATCTTTGCGGCGCTGCCAGGTTCGCAGGCTCATACCAACCGCCTTTTCGAGCGACGCCGTCTTGTCGATGAAGACCAGTTGCCCGACGAGATGGTACAAGGCCGAGGCCGGAAGACCGCTTAGCAGCAATTCATGCGCATCAAGTGCGCCGGTCAATCGACGCGATAACACACGAGACCCGCCGAGCAGTGCCTCCACCTTCTGGAGATCGCCGCTTCTCGCTTCCGCAAGAACCTTATCCGCTGTGGCTGCCATGTCTGCCCCTATGTCATGTGTCGCTCCAAATATGACAGTTGACGCCCAAGATTTCAAGGGCGGTGCGTATGCGATCTTTGGGGCCGAGGATCATGCCAACCGGAGCAACAAGCGGTGGGAGCTGTGACGCGGTTCCGCGAAGTTCATAGGCCGAGGCGATATGGGCGCGTCTGGCGTCTTGCCGCTCTCAGTGCAAGCCGAACTCGCGCAGCAGTTCCTCGCGATAGCGCACGAACCTTGTTTCGCTGCGGTCGCGCGGGCGGGGCAGGTCGACATCGATCAGCCGCGCGGCGCCGCCTTTCTCCTTGGGCAGGATCAGCACCCTGTCGGCGAGATAGATCGCCTCTTCCAGATCATGCGTGACCATGACCATGGTAACGTTCTCCTCACTCCATATGCGGACCAATTCCTCCTGCATGGAAATCTTGGTCATGGCGTCGAGAGCCCCGAGCGGTTCGTCGAGCAGCAGGATCTCAGGTTGCACCGTCAACGCCCGGGCGATGCCGACACGTTGCGCCATGCCGCCCGAAAGCTGCCGCGGCCAGGCATCGGCGAACTCGGCAAGGCCAACCAGCGCGATATAGAACCGCGCCCTCTCTTCGGCTTCAGCCTTGGGCGCGCCGCGCAC
Organism: Mesorhizobium sp. 43Arga; assembly: GCF_053714255.1. Lineage (NCBI taxonomy): Bacteria > Pseudomonadati > Pseudomonadota > Alphaproteobacteria > Hyphomicrobiales > Phyllobacteriaceae > Mesorhizobium > Mesorhizobium sp. 43Arga. The sequence goes on along the minus strand of NZ_JBSKBO010000015.1, from coordinate 21,372 downwards.
TTCAAGCCCGAAGGCGACATTGCCGAGCACGGTCAGCCACGGCAGCAGGCGCAGCTCCTGGAAGATCACCGCGCGCTCCACGCCGACACCCTCCACCTTTCTGCCGTCGATCGCGACGGCACCACTGTCGGCGCTTTCCAGCCCCGCCAGGATGCGCAGAAGCGTCGTCTTGCCCGATCCGCTTGCGCCGACGATCACGAGGCACTCGCCGGGGTGGATGTCGAAATTGAGCGAGCGCAGCACGGCAAGCTGGCGGCCGCCGAGGCTGAATGATCTGGACAAGTCGCGTATCGTGATCTCGCCGCCGCGTGGAGTAACCATGGCTCGCGCCTCCAGAGCAATTCCCGGAAAAGCGGTCAAAGGGTTTTCCGTCCGAATTGCGTAAAACAAAAAAGTTTGATCGGTTCGGCGGTTCAACCAGACGCTGAACCGATCTGGGCTCAGTTGGTCTTGGTTTCGCCCGGCCGGTAGAGAATGTCGGCGGCCTTGAGTTTGCCCTTGGGCAAACGGCCGTCGCGTTCCAGAATGCTCAACCAGAAATCGACGTCGTGGTCGGTCGCCTTAGCGCCCTCGCGTAGGCCGAAGCCGGTCCAGTAACGCGCAAGCTCGCCATTCTCACCGCGTTTGTTAAGGAAGTCGGCCAGCACCTTGCGCGCCTCGTCAGGATTTTGCCGTGACCAGTCGGCGGCGCGCGCCGACTGTTGGACGAAGCTGCGGGCAGCGTCGGGATTGGCGGCGATGAAGTCCCGCCGCAGCACGACGAAACCGCCTGCGATTTCGCCCAGCACATCGGTATCGTTGAACACGCCGCGCACGCCGCCATTGTTGACCAGGGCGCCGCCGAACGTCGCCTGCCAGTAGCCGAACCCGGCGATATCGACCTGGTGTGAACGCAAGGTTTGCTCGAGCTGGGGCCCGGGCACCACGACCAACTTGGCGGCATCAGGTGGCATGCCGACGCTGTGCAACGCCTCGCGCACCGTATAGTCGAGATGAGCGCCGAGCGTGTTGACCGAGATCGTCTTGCCGGCGATGTCGGCGATCGATTTGATAGGACTGTCCTCGAGTACATAGAAGATGCTTTTGACTTGGCTGTTGATGCCGTTGCTCGGATAGGCCGCTACGAAATCGTTGCCGCCGGCGATCGAATTGATCACCGCCGGCGTGGCGGCCGAACCCAGATCGACGCTGCCGGAAGCCAGCGCAAACAGCGACTCCGGACCGCCGCCGACATAGCCGACATTTTCGAGCTCAATGCCGAGGCCTGTGAAATAGCCAAGCTCGTTGGCGAGCTCATGCGGAGAGAAGCCGCCGCGGCCGGCGAGATAGCGGATTTTGACGGATGCGGCCTGCGACCGGGCTATCGAAGGCATTCCGGCGGCGATGATGCCGGCGGCGATGGGAGCATGCAGAAGAAGCGAACGGCGTGTGACGGTCATGATCGAGTCCTTCATTGTTTAGAAAGAGAGTGAGGGGGACGGCTGCTCAGTCGACGGGATTGTTCCAGCGGCACAGCCGCCGCTGCAGGGCGACCAGCGCCTGGTTCGCTATCAGGCCGAGGCCGGCGAGGATGACGATCGCCGCGAACATCAGCGGGACCTGGAAATTGTACTGCGCATTCATCACCTGGAAGCCGATGCCCTTGTTGGCGCCAATCATTTCCGAAGCGATCAGCAGCAGCAGCGCCGTGGAGGCACTGAGCCTCAAGCCCACGAAGATCGACGGCACGGCACCCGGCAGCACGACGCGGCGGAACACGGTGAACGGGTTCGCGCCATAGACGCGGGCCATTTCGATCAGTTTTGGATCCACTTCCTTGACGCCGCTGGTGGTGTTGAGTAGCAGCGGAAACAACGTCGCCCAGAAGATAATGAAGATTTTGGAGGTTTCGCCCAGACCCATGAGCAGGATGAAGACGGGGTAGAGCGCCAGCGCCGAGGTCTGCCGGAACAGCTGCAGGATCGGGTCGAGCGCGGTTTCCACAGCGCGCACCTGGCCCATCAACAGGCCAAGCGGAATGGCGACCGCGACGGCGGCGGCAAAGGCGGTACCGGCGCGCTGGAGGCTGATAGAAATGTCGCCGACGAGCGTGCCGCCGGCTAGACCCTTCGACAGGGCGACGATAATTTTGTCGAGCGGTGGCAGCACGGCTGCATTCACCCAACCGACGCTACTCGATACCTGCCACAGAAAGAGGAAGGCGACCAGCACGCCGTAGCGCGACAGGAAGCGGAGGGCCGTCCGGCCGCCGAGGCGCAAGGCATCGATGCCGAGGCCGCCGCCGCCGCCCTCTCGGCCAAGGATTCCACTACGGCCAAGAACTGGCCGCTCGATGTGCTGTAAACTCATCGTCATGCCTTTCGTTGGGGAAGATTACTCGGCGGCGAGCACGGATGAGCGCGCGGCGGTTTTCAGGGTCCATGGATTTTCTGGCCGCCTGAGGCCGAGGTTTTCACGCAAGGTCCGGCCTTCGTAAGCGGTGCGGAACAGGGCGCGGCGCTGCAGCTCGGGGATCACCAGGTCGACGAAGTCGTCGAGCGCGCCGGGCAGCCAAGGCGGCAGGATGTTGAAGCCGTCGGCGGCTTCGCTGGTGAACCATTCTTCCAGCTGGTCGGCGATGTCGGTGGCGCTGCCGATGATGGTGTAGTGGCCGCGCGCCGTCGCCACCCATTGATAGAGCTGGCGGATCGAAAAATTGTGCTCGTCGGCGATCTGGCGGATCAGCGCCTGGCGGCTCTTCAGGCCTTCGGTCTCCTTGGCTACCGGCAGCGGTCCGTCGAGCGGATAGCCCCGGATGTCGAGCGTCTGGCCGGCCAGTCCGTTGAGCAGCGCCACGCCATCCTCGGGCAGGATGAGGTCGTTGAGCTGCTGGTACTTGCCTTGCGCTTCTTCCCTCGTGCGGCCGACGAAGGGCGCCACACCCGGCATGATCAGCACCTGGCCGGGGTCGCGGCCGGCTTCAAACACGCGCGCCTTGATGTCGCGGTAGAATTCCTGCGCCGTCTCGAGCTTCTGGTGGGCCGTGAAGATCACCTCGGCCGAGTGCGCGGCAAGCCCGCGCCCGTCCTCGGACTGCCCGGCCTGCACCACGACCGGATGGCCCTGCACCGGCCGCGGGACGTTGAGCGGACCTTTGACGTTGAAATGCGCGCCCTTGTGGTCGATGTCGTGCAGCTTGTCCTTGTCGTAGAAGCGGCCCGACTTCTTGTCGCGGATGAAGGCGTCGTCCTCCCAGCTGTCCCACAGCGCCTTGACCGTCTCGACATGCTCGTGCGCCCTTGCATAGCGGTCGGCATGATCGGGCTGGGTGTCGCGGTTGAAATTCTGCGCGGTCTCGTCGCCGGCCGAGGTCACGACGTTCCAGCCGGCGCGGCCATTGGACAGCAGATCCAGAGAGGCGAATTTGCGCGCTAGCGTGTAAGGCTCTTCATAGGTCGTGGAAGCGGTCGCGATGAAGCCGAGATGCTTGGTCAGCGGGGCAAGTGCTGCAAACAGCGTCACCGGTTCGAAGCCGGCGATTTTGGCGTTGCCGCCCTCGCGGCCGCCAAGCCCTACCGACAGGCTGTCGGCCAGGAAATAAGCGTCGAACAGGCCGCGCTCGGCGGTTTGGGCTAATTGCTTGTGGAACTCGAAATTGGTGGCGCCATCGGCCGGCGCATCGGGATGGCGCCATGCGGCAAGATGCTGTCCGCCACCGGGCAGGAATGCGCCAAGTCTGATCTTTCTGGACATTTGTGCTCTCATCGCTGGGTGAGGGGAAATCGCCTATGTTCAGGCGGCCTTGGCGGTCGCCGGCTTGGTTGCCTTGGTGCGGATAACGCTTCGACGCCCGTCGATGGCAACGGGCACGTCGCCATCGACGGTCGCGCGTCGGACAACCCGGTGCTGGTCGCCATAGTCATTGACGGCATAATGCTGGGTGGCGCGGTTGTCCCAGATCGCCACGTCTCCTGGCCGCCAATGCCAGCGCACGGTGTTTTCCGGTGCGGTGATGTAGGACTGGAAAACCTCATAAAGTTTTTGGGAATCGTTCTTGGAGAGGCCGACAAAGCGCTGCACGAAATTGCCGAGGAGCAGTGTGCGTTCGCCCGTTTCGGGATGAACCCGCACAACCGGGTGCTCGGTTTCGTAGATCGTCGAGGTGAACACCTCTTCGAAGTGCCTTTTCTCCGCCTCGGTCGAGCGCGGTCGCGCGGCGGCGTAGTCGTATGCGTTGGAGTGCACCGCCCAAAGATTTTCGGCCAGCAGCTTCAGTGCAGTCGGCAGGCTCTCATAGGCAGCGGTGGTGTTGGCCCAGATCGTGTCGCCACCCGCCGGCGGAATGACGACGCCGCGCAGAACCGAGAATTTTGGGTAGGCGTCGACGAATGTGACGTCGGTATGCCACTGATCGGCACGCCCGCCACCGCGGCTTGAATCCAGTTCGAGGATCGAGGCCGTCCCAGCAATCGGACCCTGAGTCGGGTGTGGCACAAGGTCGCCCAGCCGTCGCGCAAAGCGCTCCTGCTCGGCATCGTCAAGGTGGTCTTGATCGCGGAAGAACACCACCTTGTGGCGCAGCAGAAGGTCGTTGATCGCGGTTACGACCGCGTGCGGCAGATCGCCGGAGAGGCGAACGTTGCGAATTTCGGCGCCCACATGCACCGTGAGCGGCGCGACATCGGCTTGCGGTATGGAAGCATCAACGAGAACTGGCTTGGTCATGGCATTCTCCGTGGGTTAAGTGAGCTGCTGGTCTGGACAATTTCGGAATCGTCCAATGTCCGAAGTGGGGGACTGAACGATCCGTCACTCCAAATTTGCGAGGGGAATTCGGCTCAGGGAGTGCCCTAGCGCTCGGCTCGCCGACCCGTTGGCTCGGATCACTCTGGGCCGCGGGGACGGCTCCTTCGAGGTTCGCGGCTCGAGATAAGCTTCGAACTGCCCGATCGCGCGCTCGAGTCGCTCGGCGAGGCTTGGGGAAATGGACGCCGGATCGGCAAAATCCCGTTCTGAGGCATAGATGCCGGTCGCAAGCGTGTGTGCTTCGAAGAAGCCGAAGAGCGGCCGCAACTGATGCTCGATCACCAGCGCATGGCGATCCCCGCCACCGGTCGCGGCGAGCAGAATCGGCTTGCCGCTGAACGCGGTGGGCTCCAGCAGATCGATCAGGTGCTTGAAGAGCCCGGTGTAGCTGCCTTTGTAGACCGGACTTGCGACAACCAATGCCTCGGCTTGAAGGAGGCGGTCAACGAGCCTCCTTGCGGTGGGATTGAGATCGGAGAGGCGGACGGCGGTACCCAAATTGGGGAACTGGCCGATGTCGAGGATTTCGGCAGTTTTGTCGTATCGGCGCGCCGCTCGCCTGACGATCTCTTCGACCAGAATGCGCGTGCGGGAAGGGGAGTTGTAGCTGCCGGAAAGTCCGACGATGGCGGGGGTGGTCATGGTCCGGCCCTTCTCCTTTGAAATGCAGCCGCATTCGTGAAGACGGGATCAGGCTAGGTAATTATACAAAATCTATAGAGAAAGCATATTGCGTGTTTGCAGCTATTCGTAAATTGGTTTTCTCGGTTTTCGACGCGGTGCGGTTCTCACATTCGACGAGCGATCGCGGACGTTGTCGCGGCTGCGGTCAGCACTAATCCGCAAGGTGAACGGTTCCAGATGCGACTTGATGCTTTGGCGTCTGGGAAGCCAGGCGCTTACCCGGCCCCATGTGTTCACGACTGGCGTTTAATTGTGTTGTGCACGGAGAAGCACTTACCGAACTGTTGGTGCAGAATCTGAGCGCAGGGTCGCCCGACTGGTTGTGACGATGAATGTCGCCGGCAAATGATTGTGCGCTGCAAATTTCTCTTCGCAACTGCACAAAAATGTGGCACATGCTTCCACTCCTGACGCAGGGGAAGGAGAAAACCTGGTGAGCGCAAAGGGAGGATCGAAGGCATTGACCGCCCCGGATATCGCGGCGCGGAAGGGCAAGACGCCCCTTGTTTGCTTGACGGCCTATACGACGCCCGTCGCCAAGCTAGTCGACGGCCATTGCGACGTGGTGCTGGTCGGCGACAGCGTCGGCATGGTGTTGCACGGCATGTCCTCCACTGTTGGCGTCACCCTCGAAATGATGATCCTGCACGGCAAGGCGGTGCGGCGCGGACTTCATAGCGCTCTGATGGTCGTGGACATGCCCTTTGGCTCTTACGAGGAAAGCCCCGCGCAGGCCTTCCGCAATGCGGCCCTGGTTATGGCCGAAACCGGGGCGGCGGCTGTCAAGCTCGAAGGCGGCGAAAGCGTCGCAGAGACAATCCGGTTCGTGACCGCGCGCGGCATACCCGTGATGGGCCATGTCGGACTGACGCCGCAGGCTGTCAATGCTTTTGGCGGTTATCACACTCAGGGACGAGGCGAAGATGCCGAACGAATCCTGCGCGATGCAACGGCGGTGGCCGAGGCTGGCGCATTCGCCGTCGTATTGGAGAAGATACCGGAAGCTCTTGCCCGGCTGATTACACAGGAAGTTGCGATACCCACAATCGGTATCGGTGCATCGCCGGCCTGCGACGGCCAAATCTTGGTTGTCCATGACATGCTGGGCTTGTTTGGCGCTTTTCGGCCACGATTCGTCAAACGCTATGCAGAGCTGGGAAAGGACGCCGAGGCAGCGATCGCGGCATACGCAAAGGAGGTGCGCGAGCGCTGCTTTCCGGCCGCCGAACACGTCTTCGGCGATGAGCCGGGCACGGTTAGTGGAGGAGAAGGCGCATGAGCACCGCGATCGTCCGGATCGTCTCCGAATTGCGCAGCATCGTTGCTGCGTGGCGCCGCGAGGGCCTAAGGATTGCCGTTGTGCCAACCATGGGCGCCCTGCATGAGGGTCATCTCAGCCTCGTGCAAGCCGCGCTGGCCAAGGCTGATCGGGTGATCGTGACGCTGTTCGTCAACCCGAGGCAATTCAACAATGCCGATGACCTGGCCGCCTATCCACGCACGGAACATGATGACGCCGCCAAGCTTGCAACTGTCGGCGCCCATATCCTTTATGCTCCCGATGCAGCCGACATATATCCGCAAGGCTTCGGGACCACAGTTTCGGTCGGCGGTGTGAGCGATGGGCTTTGCGGCACGTTCCGTCCCGGCCACTTCGATGGCGTAGCCACCGTGGTCACGAAGCTTTTTCTTCAGACTGGCGCCGATCTGGCTTTTTTCGGCGAGAAGGATTTTCAGCAACTTCACGTCGTGCGCCAGCTTGTCCGTGACCTCGATATCCCAATCAAGATCATCGCTGGCCCCACGGTCCGCGAAGCCGATGGCCTGGCAATGTCGTCGCGCAACACGCGCCTGTCTTTGGCTGAGCGCAACAGGGCGCCTAGACTGGCTGAAATCCTGGGCCAAACTGCAAGGCAGCTGAGTTCAGGAGAATCTGTCCAGCGTGCGCTGACTATCGGCCGAGAGGCGATCCTCGCCGCCGGCTTCTCCAAGGTCGAGTATCTCGAGCTGCGCTCGGAGAGTGACCTTGCCTCAATACTCACATTAGACCGACCAGCGCGGCTGCTCGTCGCCGCCTGGCTTAGCGAAACGCGGCTAATCGACAATCTCCAGGTGACGTTGCCGCGTCCTGAAGTGTTGCATCAAGCCGCTGCCTGAATCTTGAGTACGTGGTACGAACGCCGGAACTGCCGGCGATCCTATGCAAGGCCTGTGGGGAGATCGACTCCTGCAGCATGCCAGGAGATGGTCATCATGACGCTCCAAAACCTCGCCGCGGGCGAAACAGCTTTCACCTACCGTTAAAGCAGCGCCACAACCTAAACATATGAACAAATGCTAATGTAAGGAACGGAACGTAGTCCGATCCTGAGAAACCAGCGAAGCTCATTCGAAAATTCGATCTCGCTAATCTAATCTTTACCATGGCTATGCGACCTTCACGGACGGATAGGTGCTGCGTTCCGCCAGACAAGCCCACTTGGCCCCGGCCGAGTGGGCTTTCGTTCATTGGCTTTGTTCGGCCAAAGCCTCCAGCTAAAATCATGTGGGCAGGGGCGGCATGTCTCCATCCGCCACCCTCCACAACCACGCATCGATTTCGGGCCGCGATGCGATCAACTCCCCAACTGCATCCAGGTAAGATGAATCGGCAATTGGCGGGACGATGTAAAGCGCGGTCGATCGCGGCTGCCCCTGTGTCAGGGCGGCAGCTGCCGGCCGATCTGCCGGCAAATTGTAGCGCAGGCCCTTTACGCTACGCGTCTGCAGCCTGGCCAGTGCATCGACCAGCTTCTTTTCGTAAGCGGATTCGTAAGGTACCCAGTTTTCCGCCACCACCATCAGCGCCAGTTCCTCGATGACGGCGAGCCCGGTCGGCGTGAGTGCGAACGTTGCGATCGCGATCAGGTGTGACGCCTCATCGGTGTCCCAGAGCATAAGCTCGGTCTCGAAGCGAGACTGGAGCCGGCGGTAAAGTCCATCATCGACCAAGAATACGAACCCTGGCATGTGCTTGATGATCAGCTTGTGACCGCTGCGCGCCCGCTCAAGTTCCTTGACCTCGCCAACGAGGATCATCAGCTGCCTCGGGCCGGTCTTCGGCGGCTGAGCAGGCGCGAGCGCCGCCGCACGTCGCTGCTCGATCCCGGCCTTGTCGGCAGACCGGAACGGCTCCGGCACGAACAGGATGTCGCTCAACATCCCGCCCTTCGCCGTCATCTGTCTTGCGGCTTCGATCAGGTGCCATCGGATGTTCCACCAATGGCGCTTCCCGGTCCAGCGTGAGGTCCAGGCCGTCAACTCGGCTTCATGCCAAAGGTAGTGAAGCAGGCTGCGCAAGGACAATTTCTTTGCGTCGCCGGTCACGCTGTCGGAGCTGCCCGCATACGCAACAGGTCTTGCCCGGCCAGCAACCTTGGACAGGCTGAAATCCAGCTTCAGCGAGGCCAGCCCACTCTCGGGATCGACCTGGATTGCGCTCACCATCAGCATGCCGAGACCGGATAGCTCATCGGGCGGCTCGTAGGACGAACAGGACGGATCATGCCCGCCCCCCGACGACGGCATGCGCTTGACGATGTACTGCTCGCCGACCTGGGCAATATACATCGCCACGCCCGGCTCTTGGCACAGGCAAAGTGGCCGGCTCTTGCGCCGGTAGGCCTCCGCAAGGACGACCTGCAGGTCAGACGCCGATTCTTCTATGACCTGGTCAGCAATTCTAAATCGTCGCATCGCCTCCATCGCTCCGGGTGCCGCCGCATCCCTGGATGCGCATTGATTCATGATTTCGGCATCGTGGCAACCGCGATTGTTCTCGCCAGCAGTGCGAATGTGCTGGAAGGGTGGCCTGACTCATCTCGTAGGCCGGAGCAATACTGGTGATGCATCGGCCGGGCCATCGTGCGCCTCGACCGGCTCGGCCGATCACTGGGGGAACTCCTGGCAACGGTGGCTATGCTACGGGGGCGGCAGATTGCACTTCTTAGCCTCGAGGAAAAGATAGACACCTCCTCAGCCGCCGGCGAACTCGTTTTCCAGGTATTCGGCGCCATCGCTCGTTTCGAGCGGCGCCTGAAGCGTGAGGAGTTGCTCGATAGTGACGACATGCTCCCAATGAACGCCGAAGTCGTAGAGATAGATGAACGAGGGCCCGGGATGGCGCGCGAAATCGAGAAGCCGGACCTCAGTCTCATCGAAGGAGCGGGATCCGCCCTCATATTCCATCTCACCGGGCTCTTCCGGATCGCCATAGGAAAGGCCGCCAACCCGAAACTGATGCAGATGGCAGTTCCACCAATTGAAAGCAGATGGATGACGAGATGCAGTTGTCCGAGATGCCATGTCCAGGGAACGATCACGCGGCGCCAAACCGCCGGCCCGATCCCGGCAATCTCGATCCTGATCCGTAGCGCATTGGGTTCCTGGAACAGCATGACGGCAAGTGGAACCGGTTCGCTGCGAATCTGTCAACCGTGGCGTCGCACGTTGCGGGGAATGCAGTGTTGAATATGGTTCCGGGGACGCCGGAGGTTTCTAGCGACGATAACAAGACCGCGGCCCTGTGATGTGCTTTTCCGCCAACCGGAGAGACCTCCGCCGCGACCATCGAATCAATCTTGCACGACGATCGCAGTATCCGGAACTTGTCTATGCGTCACTGATATATATTTAGGTTCGTTCTTTTAGTCTGCAGTGTTACTGCCTTGCACCAGTCGGAGCTAGTCGAGGCGGTTAAACTCAATCGCTGCGCAGGATTTTCGCTTCTAGAGCCGCCACGACGAAAGCTCGTCTGGCAACCGGCGGCGAGGCTTCGCCACGCAGAACCTGAAGGCATGCATCCATAGCCAGTTTGCGCTTCTTCGTCTGATGATGGAAGCTCCGGAGCAGGATGGTAGCCGCGTCGTTCACATCGAAAATGACGCGCTCACGGTCATGTCGCCCAACTTGCACCACCACGGGTCGGACGAACCTGCTCGACATCGAATTACACTCTCAATACCGAGCTTGGTGCAGTCTGCGCCTGCCATGACGTTAGGTCGTTTCATACATGGGTTAAAGAGGGCCTAATAGTGCCGACAGACCTCGCCTTTTACAGCTTCTCAAGCGGCGCGGCGCGGAGATGGCCGAGCTGCGCGGCCTCGTCCGCACGCTCGTCCAGCACATCCCAGTACTGATGCTGCAGGTCGCAGAGCGGGATGCCGTGATTGAGGGGCTGCGGCAGGAATTAGGACTATCGGGGGATGCCAAGGTCGTTCCGTTGTCCCGGCCGCCCTGACGGGCGGCTGGAGAGAAAGAGGGTTGCCGGAATCGGCGGGCGGTTGAAGGAGCGAGAGAGGCTTGCTCCGCTGTCCGTGGAGGTTCCCCAATGTCCAACATATCGCACTCGGTGGAACGCGCCGATGTCCATACCCGTATCACTGCCGAGATCGTCGCAGCGATCGAAGCCGGCGCCGGCGAGTTTGTAATGCCCTGGCACCATGATGGGACGGCGACCGCCCGCCCAATCAACGTTGCGTCCGGTAAAGCCTATCGTGGCGTGAACACGCTCGCCCTATGGGCAGCAGCGCAGAGTGCTGGACATTCCATGGGCCTGTGGGGGACGTATCGTCAGTGGCAGGCCCTTGGCGCGCAGGTGCGCAAAGGTGAGAAGTCCACGACGATTGTCTTCTGGGGACAGATCGGCGGCAACACTGACGAAGATGCCGACGAGTCTGGTGATGCTGGCGAACGTCGACGTTTATTCGCCCGCGGCTATTCGGTGTTCAACTGCGCGCAGGTCGATGGTTACGAGCCCGAACCCTCGGTTGCTAGCTCGGAAGAAGAACGCATCGCGCATGCCGATGCATTCTACGCCAACCTCGGCATCGACACCGTCTGCGGGGGCAACGAAGCCTATTATTTGCCTTCGGCTGATCGGGTGCATGTGCCAGCTTTCAGCTCGTTCCGTGATGCTGCCTCTCATTACAGCGTGCTTTTCCATGAAGGTCTTCACGTCACGGGGGCGAAGCACAGGCTCGACCGCGATCTATCCGGAAGGTTCGGCTCCGAAGCCTATGCCATGGAGGAGATAGTGGCTGACGCCGGAGCAGCCATGATTCTCGGCGATCTATCGATATCGGCACGGCCACGGCAGGATCACGCCGCCTATATCTCCAGTTGGTTGAAGGTTCTTCGCAACGACACTTCCGCCATTTTCGCGGCCTCGAGCAAGGCCCAGGCAGCCGTGGACTGGATGCATGCGCAACAGCCCTGCAGGCATCTCAACGCGGTAGCGGCCTGAAGCCAATGCGGCGGCGGGCACAATTGGTGCCCGCCGCCGTGACACTTCCGCCGTCCTCGCCCGATGAAGGAGATTCTCGATCGCCAGCTTCCGCTTTTCCCCGCTGAGCCGGCGCACTTCGCAGCGGAGCAGCATAATCTCAGCCTCCATTTCCCGCACCTTGGCTGCGAGGTCCTTGGACGGCCAGGTGCCTGCACGGCTGCCTCGATTTCATCGGGGATGTCACGAGGCGTCTTGTAGAGCGGATTTCGGCCTTGCCTGCTTCGAACTGAAGCGGGGCTGATCCGCGAGCCGAAACCATCGCAGTGCTTACTGACCACGACCCGTCAAATGTTGCGGCGGGCGGCCGGCGCCGGCGCGAGGCCTGGAGGCAGAGGGGGGAGGGGAGGTTTTTGACGGGCTTGGAGGTTCGGGGAGAGGCCCCGGGCCGCCCGTCGTGGAGAACCTGACCATGGCAAAGGCCATTGAGAAGATCGCGATGAACGCCGCGGAGAACATTCCCTATGACAGATTGATGCTGTCGCAGAAGAATGTCCGGGGCACTAAGGACGGCGTGTCGATCGAGCAGCTGGCCGACGACATCGGGCGGCGAAAGCTCATCTAGAGCCTGAACGTCCGTCCCGTGCTCGACGGTGAGGGCGCGGAGACCGGCACGTTCGAGGTGCCCGCTGGAGGCCGCCGTTATCTGGCGCTCGGGATCCTCATCAAGCAGAAGCGCCTGGCGAAGAACGAGCCGATCCCCTGCATCGTCAACCGCCGGCAGGAGACCTCAGCCGAAGAGGATTCGCTTGCCGAAAACTTGCGGCGCGCCGACCTCAGCCCGCTCGACCAGTTCCGGGCCTTCAAGACACTTAGCGATCAGGGCCTCGATCCCGACGAGATCGGTGCCCGCTTCTTCGTGTCGCCGGCGACGGTGAGGCAGCGCCTGAAGCTCGCGTCGGTGTCGCCAAATCTGCTCGATCTTTACGAGAAGGACGAGATCCGGCTCGAGCAAATCATCGCGTTTTCGATCTCGGACGACCACGCGCGCCAGGAGCAGGTCTGGGAGCGGATTTCCAGCTCGCATATGCATGAACCCTACTACATCAGGCGCCTCCTGACGGAGACCACGGTGCGGGCCGATGATCGCCGTGCCGTCTATGTCGGCGCGGAAGCCTATGAGGCCGCTGGCGGCGTCATCCTTCGCGACCTTTTCGAGCAGGATTGCGGCGGCTGGTTCCAGGATGCCGCACTTCTTGAGCAACTCGTGTTCGACAAGCTGAAGGCTGATGCCGAAGTGATCCGCGCCGAAGGCTGGAAATGGGTCGAGGCGGCGATCAGCTTTCCTTACGGCCACACATCCGGCATGCGGCGGATCTATGCCGAGGCGCAGGAACTGAGCGCCGAGGAGAGCGAGCGCTACGACGCGCTGAAGGCCGAATACGACAAGCTCGATGCGGATTATGCCGCGGCCGAGGATGCCGACGAGGCCAAACTCGACCAGCTCGGCGCCGAACTCGATGCGATCGACGATCGTCCTCAAAGCCACGACCCCGCCCAGAAGGCCATTGCCGGTGTGTTCGTGACGCTTGCAGCGGACGGTAAGCTCCAGGTCGAGGCCGGTTTCGTGCGGACCGAGGACGAGCCGCGGTCCGAAACCGGCGACGTCGATGAGGTCGAGGTCGTGGACGCGGATGACGAAATCCGATCCAATAGCGACGACGATGGCGTTGTCGTCAACGGCAAGCCGGTGAATGACAGCTCCAGCGAAGACGGCGAGGACGACGGCGTCAAGCCGCTGCCGGATCGGCTCGTCTTCGACCTGACCGCGCAGCGGACGCTGGCACTGCGCAACGCGCTCGCCGGTGACGTCGACGTCGCGTTCATCGCCGCGCTCCATGCCTTCGTGCTGCAGGTCTTCTATCGCTTCGCGCCGGACACCTGCCTGGAGATCAGTCTGAAGAGCGGCAGCTTCAGCCAGGTCGACGGCCTTGCCGAGACGTCCTGGGCAAAGGAGATCGCCGAGCGGCAGGAAGCCTGGGACCGCGATCTGCCCGATGAGGCGGAAGGCCTGTGGGACTTCCTCCTCAGCCTTGACGAGGCAAGCCGCAAGGCGCTGTTTGCGCACTGCGTCTCGCTGACGCTCAATGCGGTGGTCGAACCATGGAACAGGCGCCCGCGGGCGATCGAGCATGCAGACGTGCTTGGCGGTTCGCTGCAGTTCGAGATGGTTGACGCCGGCTGGACGCCTACGGTCGAGTTCCTCGGGCGGCTCACCAAGGCGCGCATTCTACAGGCTGTCCGTGAAGCCCGTGGCGCGGACTCCGCGCAGCTGATCGGCCACATGAAGAAGGATATCATGGCCCGCGAGGCCGCGCGTCTTCTCGAAGGATCCAACTGGCTGCCCGAGCCGCTGCGTCTTTCCGACGCCGCCGCCTCCGATCCCGTCGATCATGTTCCGGATGGCGAAGCCCTCGGCGCGGAAGACTGCGACGGGACGGCGGATGACCTGCCGGCGTTCATCGAGGCCGACGGGGAGCTGTCGACGGGTGAGCCGGCGGCCGAAGGCAACGACGCGAGCGCTCAGCTCGAGGCCGCCGAATAGTTATACCAACGAGCCAAGTGGGCCCGGCAATCGTGCCGGGCCCTTTTCGCATCATGGAGATCGATATGTTCCAGTGGGACAAGAGTTGCTCATACGACGAGGAGCAAAAAAGACGCTTTCATACGGCGGTCCGTTCAAGGTTGAAGAAGCTCGCCGCCGAACTCAACCTGTCATCGGGCAGCTACGACCGTCTGTCCAACAAGGCTGGGGTGGCTGTTTCGGGTGAGGCGACCTTGCATCACCCGCGCGCCTACATCCAGGTGGGCCAGTTCGGGCTTTCCTGCGGCCACGGCATCCTGATCCGATCCTGCAGGGGCCGCAAGGACTATACCGGCGGCCCGAACCATTTCGTTGCTCTCACCATGCTCGACGATATTCCCGCCCTTGCAGCCGCCGTCCGCGCCATCACCGGCGTGGGCTGTCGGGATTCGAATAGGTCCCAATTCCGCGCCGCCTGACCACCCCACAGCACCGCCGGCGCAAGTCGCCGGCGGTGTATCCCCCATGTCCTTCTGATGGCGATGCCGACGCGCCTGTAGGACATGACTGGTGAGATGTTGCCCGCCGCGACATGATCGCAAGCGCCCGTCTCGCGTGACGCAGGCGATTGAGCCGATCCCGAAGAATTCCGCCGTCAAAAGCAACGCCCACCCGCCAATCGTCAGCCGCTACCGACCACACCGGCCGACTAACATTGCGCCCGGTTCAACTCCGTCCGGCCTCCCTACAATCGCACTCCCTGCAACTGCGCCGACGCTCACCGCCGCGGCATGCCGCGCGCGGGGCACGGCCATTCCGAAAGAAAAGCCATGTCACATCATCCAGCTTTCCGAAAAGTCCATGACGAGATAGCCACCCGCGAACAGATGTTCCAGCTGTTCGACAGGCACCGCGACATCCCGGGCGTCGATCCGTTGTCCGGCACCCCTTACGAGGGTGAGTGGTTCGAGGTGACCGCGTCAACGTATCATTTCATGCTCAGCCTCCTGCCGCCGCTTTTTCAACGGACCGGCATGTTCGGCATGTCAGAGTACAAGGCCGGCTATGTCACCAGCGTGTTTTTCGCGATCAGGATCCGCGGCCGCGAACGCTGGTTTCACGGCTTCTGCAATCTTTCAAACAAACACAGCCCGAACGCCATGCGGGCTGCGATCATCGCGCACGAAACCGGGGCGGTCGACAGCATGACGCGTAAGGAGAAGCTCGAGGCGATCTGGCAAGCTACGCATCCTGACTTCAAAGGGATCGCCGGCGCCGCAAATCCGGATGCCTGGCCGGTCGAACAACGCGGCAAAGGTACCATTCTCGTCAACGCGGGCGCGCGAGGCACCGTGCTGAAGTTGCTTGAGGATCTGTCCGACGACGAGATCGACAAACTCTTGTCCGCCGCTCGATCGCGCCAGCGCCACGATTTTCGTCCACCCATGGTTTAATCAGATGGGGCATTCACATGCCATTTTGAGCAAATGCTAGTTGCGCAGCATGTAACCCGCGTTTCGTAAGGCGCCAATGAAGAGGCTGGCGTGGCCCATGATATCCACCTTGGCCTGCATCGGTAGCGGCAGGTTGGTCCAGTTCTCCAAGGGCGCGATGAAGTCCGAGAAGATACCGTTGACGATGCAATAGTGGGTTGCCAAGCCTTGCTTGTCCAACGCGAGGATGCCTATCTGATCGCTTGGATACCGGATAGCTGAGACCCGCTGGATCTCAGCGTCATCGGTCCGCACGTCGAACAGCAGCAGGCCACGACTCCTGGCGGCTATCTGCGCGGTTTTCTCAGTGAAGCTGAGGGGACACGAGCGAACGCTCTCGACCGCCATCCTGAAAACCAACGCGTCCAGTTCATCCGCCGCCATGAGCGAGACTGGCCGTAAAATAACGGCGATGGCAATCGGCTTTTACACATAGGCCGGCTGCCGACCGCTGACCGCCTAGCATGGCGAGTTTGTCGGTCGTTCGTGAAGCGGGCCAGCAGCGCCTTCGGATGACGGGCATCGATCCTGCCTCGAGTCTGGTCGAAGGGTGCAATTCCGTGTCGAACCCGAATAAGCTTGTTTTGTTCGCACGTGCGTGCCGCTCCTCCAGACGACGGGAGTCGAAACATCGCTTGCCCGGCGGCAGTTTCTTTCGATAAGGCTCGGACCGATAGAAACAGCGACCCGTTATGCAAGTCGCTTCTCCAAGGTAAGGCACCATGAAGCAGCAGACCCGACCATTCATTGTGGAGGTCAAACAGAAGCGCGGCATCCAAAAAAGAGGGAACTCTATTTGGGGCGATATTGACCTGTCCGCTGCTATGGCAGAGACAACCATGGGTGCTGAAGCAATGGATCCGCCAAATCGTCATGATGTTGACCCTAATTTAAGACCCGTTGATGCTGAAGGGGAGAATAACCCGCAAGCGGAGTATCATATGGCCGACCCTCAGGAAGCTGAATCGCCCCAAATTACTGCTGAAGCGCCGGCCAAGCCGAAGGCGCCCGGGCCGAAGAAGAAAGCTCCGCGAAGGCGGAAGGTACAGGCTGAGCCCAAGCAGCCTGCTCGCAGGAACGGCGCCAAGGCGGCGCCCGCAGCCGCTGAAGCTCCGGCAACAGCTGTCCGCACCGGACGAAAGATCTACTCCTCAAAAGAACGCGCCCAGAAGCTTGGCCAGATCGAGAAATCGATCGGCAGCGGCGAGACCCTCAAAAGCGCCGCAATGAAGGTCGGCATATCCGAGCAGACCTTTTATCAGTGGAAGAAGGTCGCAACGCCTGCCTCGGATGGCGGCGATCTCAAGGACCTGCTCGCGCTCGAGGAAGAAAACAAGCGCCTGAAGGGCCTGCTCGCCGAACATCTGCGCAAGGAGAATGCCGAGCTCAAGACGAAGCTGGGCCTCGCCTGAGACCACCCGAACCCGCTGACCGAGGATCCGCGCGACGCTCAGCGCCAGTGGCGGTATATTGTCTTCGCCGGTGCGCCACACCAAGGAGCTGAACTCGGCCGCGCACCGATCATTTCCTGGCACGACGCCTCGTCTGCACGGGCCGGCACGATATAGAGCGTGATCGGCTAAGGATCGGCTCTGAAACATGGCATTTCCAATCGGCTGATCGGCACTCGGCTCGTCGCTCAAACTGGTGGCTTCAGGCACGATCTTCTCTTGTCGGCGCAAGCCGAACTCTATGGTGACTGCAACCGGGGCGATATCTCGCCGCCCAGGAAAAAGCAGCTTATGCCCTGGGGTTGGCAACCCGGTTGTTGTTTGTCTAAACTCGCCCAGGAGCGAGTACGTGCAAAGACACGGGTTTTTGTTACCGAACAAACATGGCGAGGTGGATAACCCGCTTCGCGACAATGTTGCAGGCTGTCTTGAGACAGAACGCGATCGCCGTAAGCTTCGGCACCAACACATGGCCAAGCTATTCCAGACGGCGCCGGGACAGGGGCTGGCGTATCGCGCTTATATTCGGACGGTCCGCAAACGAAACAACGTCACTCTGCGCACTCTGGAGCAAATGGCCAAAGCGCTCGATCTCTCGATTGCCATAATGCTCTCCGGCGACGCTCACATTGAACCCTGGGCTTACGTCCTCAGCGCTAAATCGATCTGTACGCGGCTCGCCAATATTATTGACAGCGAGCGCGAGTGCCCCAATCTGCCGCGCCATGGAATGGCAGCACCGGTCGGCGTCTCGGAAGTCACCTACTCGAAACTCGAACGTGCGACTGGCAATATCAGCGTCGACACGATCGCCGGCGTCGCCAAGGCACTCGACCTTGATCCCCCGACGTTTTTCTTTATCGAACGCGAACCGGCCTAAGCAGGTCCCGTCGAGTCGCGCACGGCGTTTTTTCCAAATGTTCTTTGGCATTTTTTTCGACTGAACGACGCTTAACGTTTGGAGAACTCGAGGCCGCCCCGGGACGAAAGCAGTTGGCAAGCGGTCGTAGATGAGCGGCATGCACGCGCGCTGAGCTTGTCGAGCAGTTCAAGAGTAACGCTTAGGCTGTCCGGCCGCCCTGTTCCAGCCGGACCAGTTCAGCCTCGCCGATTGGTTGCTGCGCACGCGGTCTCGAGGACGAGGACCGCGAAGGCCACGCCGCCGATGAGGGCGGAGACTGACGGCTCGCCCTCGAGACCGCCGAGCAAGCTGGTTCCGTCCCACCCTGCGAAATGCCACCCGCTATCGGCCAATATCGTGGCGATATCGGCAGCGATTGACATTGCCCGGCTGGCCCTCCGTCAGGTCGAGATAGGCCTCATCGAGCGACAGTGGCTCTATCAGCTCTGGGATGCCGCCAGCGAAGCTTGCCCACCGCTCGTAAAAGGGGTGCTTCGCCAAGCCGCGACGAGTGCTGAGAGGAGGCGAGGTGGCCGAGCGGCCGGCGGCGGGTCGAGTGCTGGGAGATAGACTTCCGGCGCCGCCGCGGAGTCCTACCCGTGACGCAGATGGAAATCCAGGCGCCGGCGCGCAACGCGCGTGACGGCTACAAGGTCGTCGGCATCACCGACCGTGCGGGCTCAATTTGAGTGGAGGCAATCATGACCGGCTCGGCTTCCGACCTGGCACAGCGGCTTGGCGAACATGCCGAGGCGGTGTGCCGCGAATATCTTTCCAACGGCCGCCGCAGCGGCAACTACTGGATCGTCGGCGATGTCCGCAACACGCGCGGCCGCTCCATGCACGTGCGCCTGAAAGCCAATGGCAAAGGTCCGGCGGGCAAGTGGGCCGACGAGGCGACCTCCGAATTTGGTGATCTGCTCGATGTCATCCGCGAAAGCTGCGGCCTTATCGAGTTCCGCGATGTCGCCGATGAAGCCCGTCGCTTCCTCGCGATGCCACGGTCGCAGCCGCCAAACCCCGGCGCAGTAGGCCAGCCAGATGCGGCAAACGGCTCCCCCGGAGCAGCGCGTCGCCTGTTCGCCATGTCGCAGCCGGTTCCCGGCACGCTTGCCGAACGATATCTCGCTGGCCGCGGCATCCTGTTCTCCACGCATGAGCGTGCCTTGCGCTTTCATCCCGGCTGCTACTACCGCGATCTCGTGACGGGCGACACGCAGACGCTTCCTGCCCTTATTGCCGCCGTCACCGACCTCGACGGGCGTATTACCGGTGTCCAGCGCACCTGGCTGGACGCACGCGGCAACGGAAAGGCGCCGATCGCCGATCAGCGCCGCTCGCTCGGTCACTTACTCGGAAACGGCATCTGGCTTGGCCTCCAGCCCGGTACGCCTGTTCCGATCATGGCTGCTGGCGAGGGCCTCGAGACGATGGCATCCCTAAAGGTCGTGATGCCAGCGCTGCCGGTAGCCGCCGCCACCTCGGCCAATCACCTCGCCGGGATGATCTTTCCGCTTGGCTGCCGCCGCCTCTACATCGCAGCCGATGCGGACGCCGCCGGCCGGCATGGCATCGAGCGTCTCAGCCAGCGAGCAGGTCAGGCCGGGATCCTTGCCCTGGCACTGCGGCCGCGGCTCGGCGACTTCAACGATGATCTGCGCCATCTTGGCCCGGCCCATCTTGCGGCATGGCTGCGCGATCAGCTCGTCCCGGAGGATGCCAGTGTTTTCCTGCAGTCGGGATGAACGGCGCGACCCGGCGGGCGGGCAGGGGCGGCGTTCATGGGAAGGCCCGCGGGCATGGCGGGTTCCATCGAGAGGCGGCGCCCGCGGCCTGCCTGAGAGGCGACCCCTGCCACGCCCAGGCCACGGCCGCAACGGCTGCGCCGTCCTCCGCTTCGCTCCGGCCTTCGGTGCGGCCGCATCCCGAGCGAGGCCGTGGTGCGCTGTCAGGCCGCGACAGGCGCGGCCACAACCGACGGAGACGCGCCATGACCTTTGAGCTTCCTTCCGACGACGCCTACGAGCCCTACCACGCCTCCTCGCCGACCGACCGCGTCATTCTCGAGCTGCAGATGTACGGTCACCGTCCACATCAGGACGAGCCGGACCCCCGCCCCCTGCCGGACGAGACGGCGATCCGGACCGGGCTTGCGGGCATCGCCGAGACTTTCGCCGGCATGCTGGGCGACACCAGGCTCGAACCCGACCTCGACGACCTGCTCTGGTCCTTCACCAATCTCTTCCACCGCGCCGCCGAGCGCGTTTCCCGCGGCCTCGACCGCAACGAGGACGCGCAGCGCACGAGCCAGCACGAGCAGGACGGCTCCGAGGTGAAATCCGTCGAGCTCGAACGGCTCACCGCCGAAGGCATCACCCTTATCGAGCGCCGCAACGTGTTCGAGATCATGCGCGACGAGGCCGCCGACCTCTACGAGGCGAACACGGGATCGGCATGGCGGCCGCGCACCGGCTCCAAAGTCTCTCATCAGTCGCTGACGGCGGCGGTCATTGACTCCAGGGATTTCCTCGCCGCGCGGCGCCGTGCCGAAACCGAGGTGCTCGTGCCTGTCGGCACCAAGATCGCCTTTGCCGGCGGGCTCGACTTCAACGATCACGATCGGATCTGGGACGCACTCGACAAGGCCCGTGAAAAGCACCCCGACATGGTGCTGCTCCACGGCGGTAGTCCGCGGGGCGCGGAACGCATCGCCGCCTGCTGGGCCGAGAACCGCAAGGTCACGCAGATCGCCTTCAAGCCTGACTGGAACCGGCACGCCAAGGCGGCGCCGTTCCGGCGCAACGACCAGCTGCTGTCGGTCGTGCCGGCGGGCGTCATCGTCTTTCCCGGCTCCGGCATCACCGAGAACCTGGCCGATAAGGCCCGCCGCCTCGGCATCCCCGTCTGGCGGTTCGCGGAGGGCGGCGCGTGAAGCGCCGCTTTCATCGCAATCCGCACCACCGAACCGCGCGCGAAGCACCGCGCTCTCCGCCTCCACGGATCGTATCGACGCGCCGAAGCCTGCCGCCACGCAATGTGGTATTGCCTTCCGCGTTACATAGACGTATATACGTTCGCAGCACAGGAGTGCGCCATGGCCATCACAGCCACGAGGAAGGAAACACCCGTCTCGATGCGGTTTCGCGACGATGATCTCACCATCATCGACCGCGGCGCGGAGCTGCTTGGCCTGTCGCGCACGGAGTTCATGC
>NZ_JBSKBO010000014.1:0-94847 GCF_053714255.1 Mesorhizobium sp. 43Arga | reverse complement strand
CGAGATCACTTCGGGCTGTTCATGGATTTCCTTTTCCATGAAATGCCGGCGGTTGCCCTTGTCGACCATGAAGGAGGTCGACAGCGACTGCTGGCGCTTGCGCTCGACCTTGTTGCCGTCGATGTCGAAGATGGCGACGCTGTCGCGGCGCACCACCGCCCAGTCGCCGTCCTCGAGATAGGTGATCGAATTGGTGAACGACGCCAGCGCGATGGCGTCCGACCCCAAGAACATCTCGCCATCGCCATGGCCGACGGCCAGCGGCGGGCCGTTGCGGGCGCCGACGATCAGGTCCTCGTCGCCCTTGAACATGATGGCCAGCGCAAAGGCGCCTTCCAGCCGCTTCAGCGCCTGGTGCGCGGCCTCGACCGGCTTCAGCCCCTTGGCCAGCTCCCGCGCCACCAGATGCGCGACGACCTCGGTGTCGGTCTGCGAGGAGAAGGAATAGCCGTCGCGGACCAGCTCGTCGCGCAGCTCGGCAAAGTTCTCGATGATGCCGTTGTGGACGATGGCGACGCCTGCGGAAAAATGCGGATGCGCGTTGGTCTCGTTGGGCACGCCATGGGTGGCCCAGCGCGTGTGGCCGATGCCGATCGTGCCGTCGAGCGGCTCGTCCTTGAGCCGGCGTTCGAGGTTGACCAGCTTGCCTTCGGCGCGGCGGCGGGCGAGCTCGCCATGCTCGATGGTGGCCACCCCGGCCGAGTCATAGCCGCGATATTCCAGCCGCTTCAGTGCATCAACGATGAGCGGCGCGACCTGCGAGTGGCCGACGATTCCAACGATGCCGCACATGCCGATAGCCCCCGATTCCTCATGGAAAACCAGCGATACTTAGGGATGGCCGGCCTGCCGTGAAAGTCACATTGCATTTCGTCCGGTGTAACGGACGGCTGCGCACGCATGCACCATGACAGACCGCTCTTGCAATCCGGTTACTGCAAATGTTCAGTTTTCAGCGATCCGATTGTCGTTCCGGCATTGTTTGGCTAAGCTTCGAGCATGAATGAAGCCCAGCCCACCATCACACTCTGGCGCCCGGTCGGACCTCGGGAGCTAAAACTCATCGAGGCGTCGGACATGCGGGCATTTCCGCCACGCCTTCCTGAACAGCCTATCTTCTATCCGGTTCTGTCGGAAGCCTATGCCGTGCAGATCGCGCGCGACTGGAATGTGCCGGCCAGCGGCGCGGGATTCGTGACCCGGTTTGCCGTGCTGAAAAGCTTTCTCGATGGCTACCGGGTCGAGCACGCCGGCAGCAAGTCGCACCAGGAATACTGGATTCCCGCCGAGGATCTCGTCGATTTCAACAGGGCCATCATCGGCAAGATCGAGGTGACCGCCACCTTCAGTCGAGATACGGCGCCGGCCAACTGACCGTCAGTGATCGGCGCCAGCGACCTTCTTCTTGGCCGCCGCGGCCGAGGCAAAGCGCTCGCGCAACTCCTTGCCCTTGCCAGGGATCGTCTTCTGGCGGGCGCGGCCAAAGGCCAGCGCATCGTCGGGCACGCTTTCGGTGATCACGCTGCCGGAAGCGATGTAGCCGCCCTTGCCGATCGACACAGGCGCCACCAGCGAGGAGTTCGAGCCGATAAAGGCGCCCTCGCCTATATCGGTGAAGAATTTCGAATAGCCGTCATAATTGCAGGTGATGGTGCCGGCGCCGATATTGGCGGCCGCGCCAACACGGGCATCGCCGATATAGGTCAGATGGTTGACCTTGGCGCCCTCCTCGATGACAGCCTGCTTGACCTCGCAGAAATTGCCGACCTTTGCTTTGTTCCGGAGATCGGCACCCGGCCGCAACCGCGCGAACGGCCCGACATCGCAGTTCGCGGCAATGGTTGCGCCTTCGATATGGCTGAAGGCATGGATCTTGGCGCCGCCGGCGATCTTCACGCCCGGGCCGAACCAGACATTGGGCTCGACGACGGTGTCGGCGCCGATCTCGGTGTCATGCGAGAAATAGACGGTCTCCGGCGCGATCAGCGTCACGCCCGACAGCATCGCCTCCTGGCGCCGACGTTGCTGCCAGATGCCTTCGGCCTGCGCCAGTTCAGCGCGATTGTTGATGCCGAGCGCATTCTCGAAACTGGCTTCCGTGGCAACGACATCAAGACCTTGCGCGCCGGCGATCTCGACGATGTCGGTCAGATAATACTCCCCCTTGGCGTTCTTGTTGCCGACCGCGTCGAGCAACTTCAGCGCGTGGGCGCCGGCTACCGCCATCATGCCCGCATTGCAGAAGCCGATCTTCTTTTCCGCCTCGGAACAGTCCTTTTCCTCGCGAATAGCAATCAGCTTGCCGCCTTTTTCGACCAGCCGGCCATAACCGTTTGGAAGAGGCGGACGGAAGCCGATCACCGCGACGGCCGCGCCTTCGGCGAGCTTCAGCCGCGCCAGGTTCAGCGCTTCCGCATCGATCAGCGGCGTGTCGCCGAACATCACCAGGATGTCGTCATAACCCCTTGATATCGCTTCGCGAGCGGCAAGAACAGCATGCGCCGTACCCAGGCGTTCTTCCTGCACGAAGGTCTCGGCCTTGGGCGAGAACTTCGCCACCGCCTTGCGCATCTCTTCCGCGCCATGGCCGATGACGATCGCATCGCTGCTGGCACCGGCGGCGTCGGCCGCCTTCACCACATGGGCGACCATCGGCAGGCCTGCAATCCGGTGCAGCACCTTCGGCAGAGCGCTCTTCATGCGCGTGCCTTCGCCGGCGGCGAGGATGACGGACAGGCAGGATCTCTGGCTCATAGGCGAACAACCATAGGAAAAGGGTTGGGAATCAAGACAGGATAGCAGTGGCGCCATGCTGCACCAATGCGGTTAAATTCCGGTGATTGGCCACCGCCCCCTTCAGAAACCCTAACCGCGCTGCCAACGATCATTCATATTAATCCATCTTAAATCTAACAAAACTATTTACTGAATAAATATCTATATGACGTCACCACAGAAGGCGTGAAGCAATTGACATACGTCGCCGACATGTTCATTGTTTTTATTGTTTTTGTTGTCGGAGTTGGTATCGGCATTCCGGTTAGCTGGTTCATATATGCCATGATTGCAGACAAGATATGGTACTTTTCTCTGGAAGGCGCCATACAAGGATACGCTATTTCGGGACTAATTGGTGCAGTTTTGGGCGGCGGAATTGCGCTGTTTCTCCTGGGCAAAATCTCGAAGAGATAGTGAGCCTCAGATACCTACCCCAGCCGACCCAGTAGCGGGAAATTCTCCAACAGCCAATAGGACACCGCCTGCACGCCGCCGGTGAGGAAAAACACGCCGGCGACGACCAGTAGCGCGCCGATTGCCTTTTCGACGCGGCCGAGATGGACGCGGAATTTGCCGAGGAAGCGCATGAAGGCGCCGGAAAACAGCGCGGCGATCAGGAAGGGGATGCCCAGCCCGAGCGAATAGGCGGCGAGCAGCAGCGCGCCCTCGCCCACGGTTTCGCGCCCGCCGGCCAGCGTCAGGATCGGCCCCAGCACCGGGCCGATACACGGCGTCCAGCCGAAGGCGAAGGCCAGCCCCATGACATAGGCGGCGACGGCACTGGCCGGCTTGCCTTGCGACTGGAAGCGCGCCTCGCGCGACAGAAGCGGAATACGCACTATGCCGAGGAAATTCAGGCCCATCAGGATGATCAGCACGCCGGCGCCCATCGCCAGCGGCTCCTGCCAGACGCGCAGCAGCCGTCCGATGGTCGAGGCGCCGGCGCCGAGCGCCACGAACACCGTCGAGAAGCCGAGCACGAAGGCGATCGATGAAGAGAGCAGCGCGCCGCGTGTACCTTCGCGGGCCGTGACGCCCGCATTGCCGCGAAAATCGTCGACCGACACGCCTGCCATGTAGCAGAGATAGGGCGGCACCAGCGGCAGCACGCAAGGCGACAGGAACGAGATGGCTCCCGCCCCGACGGCGCTGACATAGCCGATGTCCAATGCCATTCCAAAACTCCAACTGCTCCCCGGCGGATATAGCGACGGCTAGGCCTGTCTGCCAATCACCATTGTGTGGAAAGTCGGCGGCATACGGACATCGGGGACGAAAGCGCCCGCATGGGACGTTGATATCAAAGAGGCCGCGATTTCCCGCGCCTCTCCAATATCAGCCAGGGAGATTTCCATGAAAACCATAACCATAGGGCTGGCCGCACTGCTTCTCAGCACCGCCGCATCCTTCGCCGCCGGGGCGTGGAAGGAGGCCAAGGTCAACGGCACCAAGATCTACACCGACGCCAAGGGCATGACGCTCTATACCTATGACAAGGACGAGAAGGGCAAGACCAATTGCTACGACAAATGCGCCGCCAACTGGCCGGCGCTGAAGGCCGCGGCCGGCGCCAAGGCGGAAGACGAATGGAGCGTCGTCGACCGTACTGACGGCACCAAGATGTGGGCCTATGACGGCAAGCCAGTCTACACCTTCATCAAGGACAAAAAGGCCGGCGATGTGAACGGAGACGGTGTCGCCGGCGTCTGGCACATCCTCAAGGCTGATTGATCCTCGATACAATCGCCCGCCTGCCGGCGGGACAAGGCTGGTCGCCGGGCATTCCTCCATGCAGCCGGCGGCCAACGCCAGGCGGCCTTTCCCGGCGCGTACGCAACCGCCTTCTCCCCGACTCGGTGGAAAATGAATCGGGCCGTTTGCGCCGAGCAAGCGACGTCATCTTTCCCAGCCTGAAATCTGTGATTTTCTCCATACACTCTAAGAGTGTATTGCTGCGAACAGCCCCGCAATTTGGGCGCTTCCCCTTGACCGGATGCAAAAGCGCGGCCATGTGAGCGGCAAATAGAACGAGATTTCGTCGCGCGCAGCGGAATTCTTCTGCCGCATCACAGCTGATATGAGACCTCATGGACGTCGTCGTCGTCGAATCGCCGGCCAAGGCGAAGACAATCAACAAATACCTCGGCAAGAACTATAAGGTTCTGGCCTCGTTCGGCCATGTCCGCGATCTGCCGGCCAAGGATGGCTCGGTGCGCCCGGATGAAGACTTCGCCATGTCCTGGGCAGTCGACACCGCCTCGGGCAAGCGGCTCGCCGACATCGCCAAGGCGGTCAAGGATGCCGACGGCCTGATCCTCGCCACCGACCCGGATCGCGAAGGCGAGGCCATTTCCTGGCATGTTCTGGAAGTGCTGAAGCAGAAGCGCGCGCTGAAGGACAAGCCGGTCAGCCGCGTCGTCTTCAACGCCATCACCAAATCGTCGGTGCTGGAAGCCATGGCCAATCCGCGCCAGATCGACGCGCCGCTGGTCGATGCCTATCTGGCCCGCCGGGCGCTGGACTATCTCGTCGGCTTCACGCTGTCGCCGGTGCTGTGGCGCAAATTGCCCGGCGCCCGCTCGGCCGGCCGCGTCCAGTCCGTGGCACTGCGCCTGGTCTGCGACCGTGAATCCGAAATCGAACGCTTCATCCGCGAGGAATATTGGCAGATCGCCGCCATCCTCGGCACGCCGCGCAACGAGACTTTCGAAGCGCGGCTGACCGCCTTCGAGCGCAAGAAGCTGCAGAAGCTCGACATTGCCAACAAGGCGCAGGCCGACGACATCAAGGCGATGCTCGAGGGCGCGATCTTCAAGGCGTTGTCGGTGGAAGCAAAGCCGACCAAGCGCAATCCAGGCCCGCCCTTCACCACCTCGACGCTGCAGCAGGCCGCCTCCTCGGGCCTCGGTTTTTCGGCCACCCGCACCATGCAGGTGGCGCAGCGGCTCTATGAGGGCATGGACATTGGCGGCGAGACCGCCGGCCTGATCACCTATATGCGAACCGACGGCGTGCAGATGGCGCCCGAGGCGATCGACGCTGCCCGCGACGCTATCGCCAAGGAATTCGGCCCGAAATACCTGCCGGAAAAGCCGCGTTTCTACACGACCAAGGCCAAGAACGCCCAGGAAGCGCACGAAGCGATCCGCCCGACCGATTTCATGCGCACCCCGGCCTCGGTTCGGCAATATCTCGATGCCGACCAGGCGCGGCTCTATGAGCTGATCTGGAAGCGCGCCATCGCCAGCCAGATGCAGCCGGCCGAGATCGAGCGCACCACGGTCGAGATCGAAGCGGTCAACGGTGCCCGCACCGCCGAGCTTCGCGCTGTCGGTTCGGTCGTTCGCTTCGACGGCTTCATCGCCGCCTACACCGATCAGAAGGACGACGACGCGGAGGACGAGGAAAACCGCCGTCTGCCGGAAATCCGCGCCGGCGAGCAGCTTGCCCGCCAGGCGATCAACGCCACCCAGCACACGACCGAACCGCCGCCGCGCTATTCCGAGGCCTCGCTGATCAAGAAGCTGGAAGAACTCGGCATCGGCCGGCCTTCGACCTATACGGCAATCCTGAAGACGCTCGAGGACCGCGACTATGTCACGATCGACAAGCGCCGGCTGGTGCCGCAGGCCAAGGGCCGCCTGTTGTCCGCCTTCCTCGAAAGTTTCTTCGAGCGCTATGTCGAATATGATTTCACCGCTTCGCTGGAGGAAAAGCTCGACGAGATCTCGGACGGCAAGCTCGCCTGGAGGGACGTGCTGCGCGATTTCTGGAAGGATTTTTCCGGCGCCGTCGCCGACATAAAGGAACTGCGCGTCACCGACGTGCTCGATGCGCTGAACGAGGAACTGGCGCCGCTGGTGTTCCCGACGCGGGAAGACGGCTCCAACCCGCGCATCTGCCCGAAATGCGGCACCGGCAACCTATCGCTGAAGCTCGGCAAGTTCGGCGCCTTCGTCGGCTGCTCGAATTATCCCGAATGCTCCTTCACCCGCCAGCTCGGCGACGCCGCCAACCCGAATGGCGAGAATGGCGGCGGCGAGGACGGCATCAAGGTGCTGGGCAAGGATCCCTATACGGCGGAGGAAATCACCCTGCGCTCGGGTCGCTTCGGCCCCTACCTCCAGCGCGGCGACGGCAAGGAAGCCAAGCGCTCGAGCCTGCCCAAGGGCTGGACGCCCGAAACCATCGACCATGAGAAAGCATTGGCGTTGCTGGCGCTGCCGCGCGATATCGGCAAGCATCCTGAAACATCCAAGATGATCTCGGCCGGGCTCGGCCGCTACGGCCCGTTCGTGCTGCACGATGGCACCTACGCCAATCTCGACAGCATCGAGGATGTGTTCTCGATCGGCCTCAACCGCGCCGTCACGGTGATTGCCGAGAAGCAGTCGAAGGGCAAGGGCGGCCGCAATGGCGGCACGCCGGCGGCGCTGAAGGAGCTTGGCGACCATCCGGACGGTGGCGGCAAGATCGTCGTGCGCGACGGCAAATACGGACCTTACGTCAATTTCGGCAAGGTCAATGCCACGCTGCCCAAGGGCAAGGATCCGCAATCGGTGACCATCGAGGATGCGTTGGCGCTGATTGCCGAGAAAGAAGCCAAGGGCGGCGGCGGCAAGAAGCCGTTCCGCAAGGCGGCCAAGGTGCCGGCAGCCAAGAAGACGGCGGCCAAAAAGCCGGCCGCGAAGAAAAAAGGGTAGGACGGCGTGGCGCGCAGGATTTCCGGACGAAGCCACGGCGATCCTCGCACCGCCGACACCAGGGCCAAGGTCAAGGACGACTACCGGCCCTCGCGCGATGAAATCCTGCGCTATATCGCCGAAAATCCCGATCGTGCCGGAAAGCGCGACATCGCCAAGGCCTTCGCCTTGCGCGGTGATGACCGCATCTGGCTGAAAGATCTCCTGCGTGACCTGCAGGATGAAGGCGTGCTCACCAAGGAGCGCAAGCGACTGGCCCGGGTCGGCGCCCTGCCCCATGTCGCCGTGCTCGACATTTTCGGCCGTGACGGTGACGGCATTCTGCTGGCGCATCCAGCGGAATCCGTCGGCACGGGCGAGCCACCTGTCGTCTCTATCCGCGTTTCGCGCAGCGGCAATGGTCCGGCGCCGGGAATTGGCGACCGCGTCCTGGCCAAGACCTTCCCGACCGATGATCCGGCCGGCCCCGCCTACACCGGCCGGGTGATGAAGATCTTCGAGAAGCGCACCGATGCCGTCCTCGGCGTCTTCCGCGTGCTAAAGGACGGCACCTTCCGCATCGAGCCGGTGGAACGGCGCCAGCCGGAGTTGATCGTCGACAAGGAATTCCAGAACGGCGCCAAGAATGGCGACCTGGTCGAGGTCGAGCCGGCGCGGGCTTCCCGCTACGGGCTGCCGAGAGCCAAGGTGGTCAATGTGCTGGGCTCGCTGACCAGCGAAAAAGCGGTCTCGATGATCGCCATCCACGCCCACGACATCCCGCACATCTTTCCGGCCGACGTCATCGCCGAATCCGAAGCCGTCAAGCCGGCGACGCTTGACCACCGCGAGGACTGGCGCGACCTGCCTCTCGTCACCATCGATCCGGCCGACGCCAAGGACCACGATGACGCTGTCTTCGCGACGCCCGATCTCGACGAAAAGAACCCGGGTGGCGTGATCGCCACCGTGGCGATCGCTGACGTTGCCGCCTATGTCCGCTATGGCACGGCGCTGGACCGCGAAGCCTTGAAGCGCGGCAATTCAGTCTACTTCCCGGATCGCGTCGTGCCGATGCTGCCGGAGCGCATCTCGAACGATCTCTGTTCGCTGCGAGAGGGCCAGGATCGCCCGGCGCTGGCCGTGCGCATGACCTTCTCCGCCGATGGTCACAAGATCAGGCACTCCTTCCACCGCGTGATGATGAAATCGGCGGCGAAGCTCGCCTATCCGCAGGCGCAGGCGGCCATCGACGGCGTGCCCGACGACAAGACCGGCCCGATCCTGGACACGGTGCTGAAGCCGCTCTGGGATGCCTATGCGATCCTCAAGCGCGGTCGTGCCGGCCGCCAGCCGCTCGAACTCGACCTGCCGGAGCGCAAGATCATGCTCAAGCCGGATGGCACGGTCGACCGTGTCATCGTGCCGGAGCGGCTCGATGCCCATAAGCTGATCGAAGAATTCATGATCCAGGCCAATGTCGCCGCCGCCGAGACGCTGGAGGCGAAGAAGCAGGCGCTGGTCTACCGCGTGCACGACGCGCCGTCGCTCGCCAAGCAGGAATCGCTGCGCGAATTCCTGCAGACGCTCGGCCTGTCAATGGCGCGCGGCGCGCAGATGCGGCCGAGCCAGTTCAACGGCATTCTCGAGCGCGTGCGCGGCGCCGACAATGAGGCGCTGGTCAACGAGGTGGTGCTGCGCTCGCAGAGCCAGGCCGAATATTCGCCCGGGAATATCGGCCATTTCGGCCTCAACCTCCGGCGCTACGCCCATTTCACCTCGCCGATCCGCCGCTATGCCGATTTGATCGTGCATCGCGGGCTTATTGCCGCACTCAGCCTCGGTCCGGGAGGATTGACGCAGGACGAAGCAGCTCGGCTCGAAGACGTTGCGATACTGATTTCCGGCACGGAACGGCGTGCCATGGCGGCCGAGCGCGACACGGTCGACCGGCTGATCGCGGCCTATCTCGCCGAGCGCATCGACGACCGGTTCGACGCCCGAATCTCCGGCGTCACCAAATCAGGACTATTTGTCCAATTGCCGCAGTATGGCGCCGATGGCTTCATCCCCGTGTCAACTCTGGGCGGCGACTACTATATATACGACGAAACGGCTCGCTCGCTCTTCGGAGAACGCTCAGGCAAAGGCTACCAGCTCGCGGACCATGTCGAGGTCCGACTCGTCGAGGTGGCACCGATGGCCGGCGCCATGCGCTTCGAGATGCTGACCGACCCGAAGCCCCTGCCAGGCTCCACCAGGTCGTTTCACAAGGCCAAGGGCCGCGCCCGGGCGTCGCAATCGCGATCGGGTTCGCGCGGCAGGAGACGATAATGCCAAAAGAATTCGGGATACAAGAACAGGTTTTCGGCGGCGAACATCACACGGGCCGGATTGCCCGCCCCTTGTGGACGGCGATGAAGCGCGGCCTTTTGGGCCGCTGCCCGAACTGCGGCGAAGGCAAGCTGTTTCGCGGCTTCACCAAGACCGTCGACACTTGCAGCGTCTGTGGCGAGGAAATCCATCACCATCGCGCCGACGACCTGCCGGCCTATCTGGTCATCGTCATCGTCGGCCACATCGTTCTCGGCGCCTTCATGGGCGTTGAAGCGACATCGACCTTGTCCACCTGGCAGCACATCCTCATCTGGGTGCCCTTGACCATCATCTTGTCGGTTGCCCTGCTGCAGCCTGTCAAAGGCGCCGTCATCGGACTGCAATGGGCGTTCTATATGCACGGATTCGGTGGCGAAAAGGATGGGGCGGGCTCCCACCACGGCGCCTGATGCGCCACTGGCGCAACACGCCAATCGCTAAGGCCACTTTCGCATGCAAGAAGTTTCCGCTAGGTCCCTGCGCATGGAAGCAATGACCAAGGCGGATGTCGACAAGCTCGACAAGGGTCTCACCGCATATGGCGGCCGGCCTCTGCGTCCGCGTGATGCCGCGACCCTGATCCTGCTCGACCGCAAGGGCGACGAGGTGCTTGTACTGATGGGGCGCCGTCACGCCGGCCACGCCTTCATGCCTGGAAAATTCGTGTTTCCGGGCGGCCGCACCGATCCGGCCGACAGCCGCATCGCGACAGCCACGGCATTGCATCGCGACGAGGAAGCGAAGCTGCTGGTGGGTCCCGGCCGCACCAGTGCCGCGCGGGCCCGCGCTGTCGCCTTGTCCGCAATTCGCGAGACCTATGAGGAAGCCGGGCTGCTCATCGGCGAGAGGGCCGCCTTTGCCTGCGACAAGCGCGACTGGCAAGGTTTTGTCGAACACGGTGTCAGGCCTTCGCTCGAAACGCTGCGCTTCATCGCGCGCGCCATCACTCCGCCCAACCGGGTGCGCCGCTTCGATACGCGCTTCTTCAGCGCCTGGCGCAGCGATGTGGCCGTTGAACTGCCGGGCGGCGGCCCGACCAATGAACTCGAGGAACTGGTCTGGCTGCCGCTTGCCAAGGCCAGGGAAGCCGACATACCCGACATCACCCGAATGATCCTGGACGAGCTGGAAAAGCGCCTCGCCCATGATCCGCTGTTGCGTCCGGGCGGTCCCGTGCCGTTCTACCGGCTTGTCCGTAACCGCTTCACCCGCGAACTTCTGTAGAGCAATCCCAGGAAGGGTGTGACGCGGTTTTCCCTCCGAAATTGCGTAAGATCAACGAGACAGAGTATTCAGCATCCCATGACGGTCGATACCCAACCACAGGGCGACGAACGCGTACACTGGCTGCCAATGGTGGCGGCGATCTCGTCGATCAGCGTCGTCGGAATCGCCATTGGCCTCGGCATGCCGCTGCTCAGCGTCATCCTGGAAACGCGCGGCCACTCGGCTTCGATGATCGGCCTCAACACCGCCGTCGCCGGCCTGGCCTCGATCGCCGGCGCGCCGTTGGCGACACCGCTCGCCATGCGCTTTGGCGTCGCCTGGACCATGATCGCCATGATTGCCACCGGCGCTCTGGCCTTCGTCGGCTTCCATTTCGCGCCCAATTTCTGGATGTGGTTCCCGCTGCGCATCGTGCTGCACATCGCCTTGACGGTGCTGTTCATCCTGTCTGAATTCTGGATCAGCACGTCGGCACCGCCGCACCGGCGCGGCCTTGTCCTTGGCATCTACGCCACCGTGCTGTCGCTTGGTTTTGCCGCCGGACCGTGGCTGTTCGCCCATCTCGGCAGTTCCGGCTTCAGGCCGTTCGGCGTCATCATCGCGCTGGTCACGCTGGCCGCGATACCGGTGCTGGCCGCGCGCAACGAAAGCCCCTCCATCGTCGCCGATGGCGAAACCAGCAATTTCCTGCGCTACATCTGGCTGGTGCCGACCGCGACCTTTGCCGTGCTGGTGTTCGGCGCGGTCGAGACCGGCGGCTTCGCGCTGTTCCCGGTCTACGGCAACCGCATCGGCTATTCCGAAGCCGACGCCGCATTGCTGCTGACCATGATCGGCCTTGGCAATGTGCTCTTGCAGATTCCGATCGGCATGATCAGCGACCGCGTTTCGGACCGGCGCTATCTGCTGCTCGCCTGCGCCACGGTTGGCCTTGCCGGCACGCTGTTCATGCCCTTCTTTGCCGCGAACTGGCACTTGATGGCAGCGCTTCTGTTTGTCTGGGGCGGTGTCGTCGCGGCCATGTACACGATCGGCCTCGCCCATCTCGGTTCGCAGCTCTCGGGCCACGAACTGGCGTCGGCCAACGCAGCCTTCGTGCTGTGCTACGGCGTTGGCATGGTGCTTGGCCCACAGGTGATCGGCATCGGCATGGACAGTTTCGGGCCTTCCGGCTTCGGCTGGTCGCTCGGCCTGTTCTTCGGCGCCTATATCGCCCTGGTCTGCTTCAGGCTGGTGCGCAAGCTCCTTTTGTAGCGCGTCTGCGATCGCGATTCTGTTCCCGTGTGCGGCAGCTGCTGACAGAACCGTGTCAGGAGCCACGCGGTAAAAGAGTATTCCCAAAACATCGGAAGTTGAGGACACTCCCATGATCGACAGCGGCTTTGAAACAACATCCCTGCGAATGACGCTCCTGCTGCTCGTGACCTTCCAGGCCCCGGCCGCGGATGTCGACCGCATCATGGACGCGGTGGTTGCGATCGCCCCGCTGGCGATGGGCAAGTATGACCGCAACGCCTATCAGTCGGCGCATGGCATCGAGCGCTACAGGCCGCTCGAAGGGGCCGCGGCCGGGGCCGAAACCGAATTGCGCCGCCGCCCGGGCACGGTTGAGGTGTCATTCGAATTGCCCGACGACCAGGCACTGGCCAGCCGTGTCGTCGAGGCGATTTTCCAGGCCCATTCCTACCAGGAGCCGGTGATCCGCATCCAGCCGATCCTTGCCAGCCGCTCCAAGGGGCTGGACGACCGCGCCAATCCGAATCGCTGGTGGAACACCACTGGAGACTGGAAAAAGATTGCGGCGCCGGAGACAGAAACCGCATGATTTGATGCCAAGGGGCGGTTCCGGTGGGGCCGAGAAGCTCCGCCGGGCTTGACTTTCCAGGCACGTTCTTTATGTGTCGCGCCAAGTTTCCCGCGTCCGGGTGTTTTCCCGTGCTCCAGCGGCCAAAACCCCACGAACAAACGGACTGATACCATGGCCAAAGCCGCAAACATCAAGATCAAGCTTCTGTCGACCGCCGACACCGGTTTCTTCTACGTGACCAGCAAGAACAGCCGTACCAAGACCGACAAGCTGTCGTTCCGCAAGTACGACCCGGTCGCCAAGAAGCACGTCGAATTCAAGGAAACCAAGATCAAGTAATCTGGGTTTTCCCTTGCAAACAAAAACGCCGCCCATCGGGCGGCGTTTTTGCATCCAAGCCGTTGTTTTTGTTAAGGCAAGAGACCGCCAGCATAACGCGTCTGGTAGCCAATATGGCTAAACCAAGAGCCGCCATTCCTTAAATTGCCGATTCATCCATTAGCAATCCCTAAACTAAGTGGGAGGACGATGCGGCGTTGGGTTGGCTAGTGGGTGTTGCGATGCAAAGCGACTTTGCAGCGGCGCGCGAGCTGTTGGAATGCGCACAAAACCGCCTGTGCGGCGAAGACGAAACAAGCCAAAAGATCCGCGCCAGGCTAGATGTGATGATCGAAGAAATAGCGGCTGCGGAATTTCAGAAGTCGCCGCTGACGATCGTGCCTTTCCCGAGAAATCGGCCGCGAAGGTAGCGCAACAAATAGCCCCACCGGGCGGCGATTTTGTTTGCAAGACAGAGGCTGTGCCGAATTCCCTCAGCCCCGCCCGAAATCTCCTTCAGCCGATGCGATCGCCGATTTTCGGATCGAACAGATGCAGCGCCACCGGATCGGCCGCCAGCCTCACGGTGTCCCCGGGCTTTACGCCGGCGCGCCCCATGGCAAAGACGCAGAGCTGCTGGTTCGCCAATTTGACGTAGAACTGCGTCGAAAGCCCGAGCGGCTCCACCACCACCACCTCGCCCTGCAGCGCGCCGTCTTCGGCCAGCCTTATATGTTCGGGCCGCAGGCCGATGGTGATCGCGTCGCCGCCCTTGAGCGGCAGGCCATCCGGCAGCCGCAGCTTCTGGCCATCGGAAAGAACGGCGTCCACCTTTGCAGCCTTCTCTACCGTTGCGGGCAGGAAATTCATGCCCGGTGAGCCGATGAAGCCGGCAACGAACACGTTGGCTGGCCGGTCATAGAGATCGAGCGGCGCGCCGACCTGCTGGATCAGCCCGTCATGCATGACGACGATCCGGTCGGCCATGGTCATCGCCTCGATCTGGTCGTGGGTGACGTAGACCGAGGTGGTCTTCAACTGCTGGTGCAGCGCCTTGATCTCGGCCCGCATATGCACGCGCAGCTTGGCGTCGAGGTTGGAGAGCGGCTCGTCGAAGAGAAAAACCTTGGGATCGCGCACGATGGCGCGCCCCATGGCGACGCGCTGGCGCTGGCCGCCGGACAATTGCCGCGGCAAGCGTTGCAGGAATGTGTCCAGCCCGAGCCGCTTGGCTGCGCCATCCACCCTTGCATCGATCGTGGACTTCTCCGCCTTCTTCAAGAGCAGGCTGAAGCCCATGTTCTTCGACACGTCCATGTGCGGATAGAGCGCATAGGACTGGAACACCATAGCGATATCGCGATCTTTCGGCGCGACGTCGTTGACCAGCCGCTCGCCGATGCGGATCTCGCCGCCGGAAGCCTCCTCCAGCCCGGCGATCATGCGCAAAAGCGTTGACTTGCCGCAACCGGACGGCCCGACCAGGACGACGAACTCGCCATCGGCGATTTCAAGGTCGACCGCATGCAGGACGCGGACGGCGCCATAATCCTTGCGGACCTTATCGAGTGTAACAGAAGCCATCGATCTATCCTTTGACGGCGCCGGCGGTCAGGCCGGTGACGAGATAGCGTTGCAGGAAGGCGAAGAAGATGCAGACCGGGATCAGCGCCAGGATGGATGCCGCCATCATCTGCCCCCAGTCGACGGCGAACTTGCCGATAAAGGTGAGCAGGCCGACCGCGAAAGTCTTCTGGTCGTCGCTGGAAATCAGCATCAGGGCGAACAGAAGCTCGCTCCAGGCAGCAGTGAAAACGAAGCCAAGCGTCGCCCCCATGCCGGGCAGCGTCAGCGGCACGATCACCTTGCGCATCGCCTGGGCCCGCGTGCAGCCGTCGATCATCGCGGCTTCCTCCAGATCCTTCGGGATGCCGTCAAAGAAGGACTGCATCAGGAAGGTGGCGAAGGCGGTGTTGAAGGCGGTGTAGATGATGATCAGCCCTGTCAGGCTGTTGATCAGGCCGATCTGCCCCATCACCCGGTAGATCGGCGGAATGACCATCACCAGCGGAAAGGTCTGGGTCAAAAGCAGCATCAAGGCCAGCACCGCCTTGCCGCGAAAGGTGAAGCGCGACATGGCATAGCCGGCGAGCGTGGCGACGACTGTCACCAAGGCCGCCGTCGACACCGAGACGATGACGCTGTTGAGGAAATAGCGCGGGAAATCGGTGGCTTCGAGCACGGTGACGAAATTCTGCAACGTCATCCGCGAAGGCCAGAAGGTGACGCCTTCCGAATAGAGCAGCCGTTCCGGCGTGACCGAGATCTTCAGCGTCCAGTAGATCGGGAACAAGGCGAAGACCACATAGGCTGCGATTGCCGCGTAGAGGCCGACACTGCCGAAGAACCGTTGTGAGGTTGAGCGTCCCGCGATCATCAGACGTGCCTCACCAGGGAGCGACGGATGGCGATCAGCGCGATCGCATAGGCAATGAGCAGGACAAGCAGCAGCACGGCCACCGCCGAGGCATAGCCCTTGTCCAGCGATTTGAAGGCGCTGACATAGATGTAGACCGGCACCGTGTTGGTCGAGCCGGCCGGTCCGCCCTCGGTCATGACGAAGATCAGGTCGGCAAAGGTGGCGATCCAAATGGTGCGCAGCATCACCGTTATGGCGATCGTCGGCGCCAGGAACGGCAGCGTCACCTTGGTGAAGCGCTGCCAGGGCGAAGCGCCGTCGATCGCCGCCGCCTCATGCAATTCCGACGGAATGGACTTCAGCGCCGCCAGCAGCGTGATGGCGAAGAACGGAATGCCGAACCAGACATTGGCGACGATCGGCCCCCACATGGCGGTGGCGGGATCCGAGAGAATGTTGGTTGGCTCGGCCTTCAGCCCGAGTGCGAAAAGCCAATGCGGCAACGGGCCGATGATCGGGTTGAACAGCCAGGCCCAGGTCAGGCCGGACAGGAACGACGGCACCGCCCAGGGCAGGAACACCAGCGCCTGCACCGCCTTGCGGCCCCGGAACGGCTTGTCGAGCAGCAGCGCCAGGCCAAGGCCGAGGAAGAACTGGAAGAACAGGCTGGCGACCGTCCACCACAGCGTGTTGACCAGCGCCTGCCCCAACACCGGATCCGACAGCATCGCGCGATACTGCCCGAGCCCGACAAATTCGGACTTGAAGGCCGAGAATTTGCGGAACGAGTAGCTGATGCCGATGACCAGCGGCACCAGCAGCACCACAACCAGCAGGATGATCGACGGGCTGAGATAGAGCCAGGGCTCGATGGCGGCGTACGACAGCCGCTTTCGTCGCGGCTTGCCGGTGGATCGGATTTCGGACACGGCGTAGGTCATGGATTTGGCTCTACGGTGGAGGATGGGAAGGCAAAACGGCGTCCTTCTCCCCGTTCAACGGGGAGAAGATGCCGGTCGACCCTCTGAAGCTGCGGCGCAGCTGCTGCGGAGGCCGGGCAGGCAGATGAGGGGCGGTGCTAGCTTCTCAAAACTTGGCGCTGCCCCTCATCCGTCCCTTCGGGACACCTTCTCCCCGTGAAACGGGGAGAAGGAAGAAGGCGCTTACTTCTTGTTCTTCGCCAGCCAGTCCTGCTGTTCCTTTGTCAGGAAGGCAGCCCATTGGTCGGCGACGTCCTTCGCGGTCTTTTGGCCAAGCAGCACTTCCTGGAAATTCTTGATCGCCACCTGATCGACGAAATTGCCGAGGTTTTCCAGATGCGTCGGCGGCGTCACCATTTCATATTTGGAGGTGTCGCTGAGCTCGGTGAACCAGCCCTTGAACTGCTCGGTCTTGAAATGCGGATCCTGGTCGGCGCCGTTGTGGATCGGCACCACGCCGACTTCCTTGGCCCATTCGAGATTGTCCTTGGGCGAGAGCAGCGTCGCCATCAGCTTCCAGGCATCGTCCTTGTGCTGCGAGTTGGCGAACATCGCCCAGCCGGCATAGCCGAGCGTCGGATAGGACTTGCCGCTAGGACCGACCGGCAGCGGCGCCACGGCGAAGTCGTCGGCGCTCATCTTGTCGGCGATGCCGAGCAGGGCGTCCGGATCCTGGTTGAGCATGGCGCAGGTGCCGGAGTAGAAACCGGTGACGGTTTCGTTGAAGCCCCAGCTCACCGCATCCTTCGGCGCCAGCCCGTCCTTGTACATGTCGGCCAGCATCTGCAGGCCCTTGACCGAGCCTTCCTCATTGATGGTCGAGGTGCCGTCCTTGTTGAAGTATCCGCCTTTGCCCTGAGCGATGTTCATGAACATGTGCATGCCGTTGAAGGCGCCGGGTCCGCCGCGCAGGCAGTAGCCGTATTTGCCTGGAATGGCGGAGATCTTCTTGGAGTCGGCGACGAACTCGTCGAGCGTCGCCGGCGGGCCGTCAAGGCCGGCTTGCTTGAACAGCTTCTTGTTCCAGAACAGAGCATTCACATAGTAGCCGTAGGGGATCATGAACTGGGTGTTGTTGACGGTCGAGCCGAACTGCTTGGCGCGCTCGCCGAGCGTCTTGGCGTCGTCCCATTTGGCCATGTAGGGACCGAGATCCTCGAGCTGGGCATTGTTGGCATAGAGGCCCATCCAGCGTTCCGGCATTTCGACCACGTCGGGCGTGTCGCCGGCCTGCACCATGGTCAGGAACTTTTCGAAGGCCTGGCCCCAGGGCAGTGAGATCAGCTCGACCTTGACGCCGGGATTGGCGGCCTCGAACTCGGCGATTTGCTTTTTCAGGAATTCGGTGCGCGGCGGGCTGGTGATGACTTCGACCATCTTAAGGGTCGAATCGGCCAGCGCGCTCCCGGCGGAAATCGCCAGCCCCGCAACGGTGGCAAGCATGACGGTCAGCTTTTTCATGTTCAAGACTCCCATTTTGAACCCGTTTGTTATTTTCTGGCTTTTTCGAAGGCCTGGGCGACGTCGGCCCAGAGGTCTTCGACACTTTCCAATCCGACATTGAAGCGGATGGTTCGGGGGCTGACGCCGAAGCGCGCCATCGAATTCAGTCCCGGCGTCTGCTCCAGCGACGCCTTGGCCGGCACAACCAGGCTTTCGTGCCCGCCCCAGCTGACGCCGATGCGGAAATATTTCAGCGCGTCGACGAAGACCGGGATGTTGATATCGTCCGTCACCTCGAAGGAGAACAGCCCGGCATAGCCGGCCAGCGTCGCCTTGCCGGGATGGTTCGAATAGGCTGGATGGTTGACGCGCTCGACATGGGCATGCGCCTTCAGCCGCTCGGCGAGGGTCAGGCCGCTCTTCATGTGATGCGGCAGGCGCAGCGGCAGCGTGCGCAGGCCGCGTAGCAGCAGCCAGGCCTCGAATGGCGACAGCTTGCCACCGAGATAGGAATAGGTCTGCTCGTTGATGTGCTTGATGTGGGCGGCCGAACCCGCCACCACGCCGGCAACCGTGTCGCTGTGGCCGCCGAGATATTTCGAGGCCGAATGCAGCACCAGGTCGACGCCGTGCGAAATCGGCTTCTGGAACACCGGCGTCGCCCAGGAATTGTCGATCGTGGTGACGATGCCCTGCTCTTTGGCCAGCCGCGTCAAATGCGCGATGTCCTGGAGCTCGAACATCATCGAGGTCGGGCTTTCCAGATAGAGCAGCTTGGCGCCGGGAAGTGCCGCCGCGACAGCGTCCGGGTCGGAGCCGTCGACGTAGTCGACCTTGATGTTGAGCCGCGGCAGAAGCCGTTCGAACAGCCTGTAGGCATCGCCATAACAGTTGCGCACGGCGACAATGCGCTCGCCCGCGCCGACAAAGGCAAGCACGGTGGCGCTGATGGCCGCCATGCCGCTGGAAAAGCCGCGCGCGGCTTCAGCGCCTTCGAGCGCGGCAACGCGCGCCTCGAATTCCATCACCGTCGGATTGTCGCCCCGCGAATAGATCGGCTGCTTTCGTTTGCCGGCAAATGTATCGGCCATTTCGGCATAGCTGGCGAAGGTGAACAGCGAGGTCTGGTAGATCGGCGGCACCACCGCGCCCCCCGGAAACGGCTCGTCATGCGCCAAAAGCGTTGCCGCCTCGGCGAGATAATCGTGATCGAAACCGGTCGGATGCTCGTTCATGTCTGGCTCGAAAGTTTGAGTTTGGCAGCACCGCGCTTCAGATCGTCCTCGACGGTGGCGATCAGCTTGAGCGCCTCGGCGCGGGCGCCTTGCGGGTTGCGTGCGGCAATGCACTCGTAGATAGTTCGGTGATAGGGAAAGCTGGCGTGGCCGAAATCGCGCACGCCCAGCGGATGCTCCCAGAAGCGATGGAACAGTTCGTGCATGGCGGCGATGATCTGCTCGAACAGCGGATTGCCGGAGACCCGGTAGATCGCCTGGTGGAACTCCCAGTCCTCTTCCGACGACATGCCGTCGCGGGTGCGGAAGGCCTGCTCCATGATGTCGAGCTTGCGCTTGATCTCGGCAATGTCCGCCGGGCTGGCGCGTTCGGCGCAAAGGGCCGCCGCCTCCGCTTCCAGCGCGCGGCGGATTTCAAGCGTATGCATCAGGCTGGTGAAGTCGTTGCCGCCTGCCAGCGTCAGCGGCATGTGCAGCATGTCGGGCGAGACAGCCGCCTTGAGATAGGTGCCGCTGCCTTGCCGGCGTTCGACGAGACCTAGCCCCTCCCACCGCGTCAGCGCCTCGCGCACCGTGTTGCGGCTGACCTTCAGTCGCTCGGCCAGAATACGTTCGGTCGGAAGCCGCTCGCCGGGCTGCAAGGCCTCGGCGCGGACAAAGCCCACCAACGCCTTCAGCACGGCGTCATCGCGCGCCGTCGTCTGAATGGGTGGCAGGCTGTTTTGGTCCACAAATCCTCCCGAATCCAAGTGGTCCAATGGTCCAACCAATTTCTGCATAGATGAAACCTCCTGTCAATCGATTGTCAGGAGAACTGTCAATTTTTGCCTTGTCGCAAGCTGCCACGCGATGCGTTTCAAGAGATCGCGTGGACCCGCCTCTATCTGTCCGCTAACTGGCGGCGGGCGGCCCGAACCAGGCGGCCAGCGCCTCAGCCAGCCCCTGTTGGGTTCCGACCCCAACCCAGGCCACATAGCCATCGGGCCGGATCAGCACGGCGGCGGGCGCGGCGACCGTCCCGAGGACCGGTAGCTCCCAGGTGCCGTCATATCCAGCTTCGATCTGCCGAACCCGATCCGCCCAGGGTGCAATGTCCAGTCCGCCTGATTCAGCGAGGTTGAGAAGCACCGGCCGGGCGTCATGCAGCAGACTGAACACCCGCACCGGACCGCTGGCCGCAGCCAGGTCGAGGTCGGGCATTCGCCGCCCAAGCAGTGGATGTCCCTCGCCGAGATCGTAATGGATACCCAGACCAGACATCTCCGCGGCGATCCGTTTGCGTGGCTCGTCCATGCCAAGCAGTTCGGTAAAGATGTCGTTCAACGCCTTGGTGCTGGCATCCATGCGGCGAAGCGCAACCTGTGCCTTCGCGTTGCGCAGGACGCGAGCGGCGATCGGATGACGTTCGGCGTGATAGCTGTCGAGAAGGCTTTCCGGTGAGGTCCGCTTGACCACCTGGGCCAGCTTCCACCCCAGATTGACCGCATCCTGCACGCCAATATTGAGCCCCTGCCCGCCCATCGGAGGGTGGATGTGCGCGGCGTCGCCGGCCAGCAGGACACGTCTGTCGCGGTAGGCGGCGGCCTGCCGTGTCATGTCGGTAAAGCGGGAAATCCAGGTTGGACTGTGGACCCCGTAATCGGTGCCATAGACGGCGACAAGCGCCTCACGGAGATCGGCCAACGTCGGTTCGCTGCCGATGGTCAGTTGTCTCTCGGTCAGCACGACACCCACCCGGTCGCTTTCCTCGATCTTGCCTATCGCATGAATCCCGTGGGCGTCGCTGCGAAAGCCCAATGCCGGCTCCCTGGACATTTCGACCTCGGCGATCATCCAGCTCATCGTCGGATCCCATCCGGGGAACTCGATAGCCGCCGCCTTGCGGATCGTGCTGCGTCCTCCGTCGCAACCGACGAGGTATTGCGCCCGCAACCGTTGGCCACCGGACAGATCCAGGTCGACACCGACCTCATCCTGCGCGAAACCCGTAACGTCCTGACCGCGATAGGTCGGCACCCCCAACTCGTCGATCCAGTCGGCCAATATCCGTTCGATATGGTTTTGCCGCAGTGCCAGCAGATGGTTGTGCCGGCTGGGAAAGTCGCTGATGTCCAAACGGATCATGTGGAAGCCGACGGTCGGGAAACTCTGTCCCCGCGAGACGAACCGGTCGGCAATTCCGCGCTGATCGAGGACTTCGATGGTGCGCGCGTGTAGGCCACCCGCGCGCAACCCGATCAGCCGCTGGTCCTGGCGCCGCTCGACGATGGCTA
Source organism: Mesorhizobium sp. 43Arga (assembly GCF_053714255.1). Classification (NCBI taxonomy): domain Bacteria; kingdom Pseudomonadati; phylum Pseudomonadota; class Alphaproteobacteria; order Hyphomicrobiales; family Phyllobacteriaceae; genus Mesorhizobium; species Mesorhizobium sp. 43Arga. The sequence continues at coordinate 73,309 of NZ_JBSKBO010000014.1, read as the reverse complement.
CGTCGATCCCTGCCAGCGCGAGTTCCCCCGCCAGCATCAATCCTGTCGGACCGCCCCCGGCGATCACCACCGCATGCTGTGAAATCATCAATCGCCGCTCCCGTTTTCGCGCCTGATCCGCGTGGTTTTTACGGGAGGAGCCGGGTCTTGCCGCAAGCCCCTTGTGCGCCATATGTATGAAATGGAGGGGGTACTCTCCTGCGCGTGTCGCTTTGGCCGGCCGTCAGCCATGGATCGCAGACGAGAGCCGGATTGCTTACAGGCAAAAAAATCTGAGTCCTTCGTGCCTTGGCACGAAGTTCTGGTGTTCCGTCAGAAGAAAGGGGGCCGGTCGGCGTTTGGCAGCGGTACGAGGAGGCCACTATGTGCCAGCGCCGGCCGGCCGACCCCACGGACCCAGGAGATGCGGCGGACCTGAGCATCATGGGGTATTTCTAGGGATCGAGCCGGTTGTCTACCCTCGCGCCGGCTTCGTCTTGGCCTGCACATTTGCTCAAGGGCTTATGAAAATCAACAGTTTCTTAACCAAGGCTCGCGAATCGCTTGGATTAAGGTAAATAGCTAACCTTGTTGGATTGACCGTAGAATCGGTCGCGGACGCTTACGCCGCCTTGGCTACGACGCGGTTGCGGCCGCCGCTCTTGGCTTCATAGAGCGCGAGATCGGCGCGCTTCATCAGCGCCGCCGCCGTATCCACGCCCTTCAGCACCGACGACACGCCGACGCTGACGGTAACCTCGATCGTCTTGCCGTCGGCGCCGATGGCGAACGGCTTCTGGGCGATTTCGGCGCGGATGCGTTCGGCCACTTTCTCGGCCACGGCGCCATCGGTGTCCGGCATCACCACGACGAACTCCTCGCCGCCGAACCGGCAGGCAAGGTCGATACCCCTGACATTCTTGCGCAGCCGCCGCGCGAATTCCCGCAGCACCTCGTCGCCGCCATCATGGCCATGCGCGTCATTGATCGACTTGAAGCGGTCGAGATCGGTGATCATCACCGACAGCGGCCGGCGCCGCGCCACGGCGCGGTCGAACAGCGTCTGCAGATGGCTGTCGAGATAGCGGCGGTTGTGCAGCCCTGTCAGGCCGTCGGTCACCGCCATCTCGATGGTCTGGGTGACACTGGCGCGCAATTGGTCGTTGTAGCGCTTGCGGCGCACCTGGGTGCGCAGCCGCGCCGTCAGTTCCTGCTGGTCGATCGGCCGCATCAGATAGTCGTTGATACCGAGTTCGAGGCCGCGGATGATCCGCTCCTCCTCGCCCTCCTCCGCCAGAAGGATGATCGGCACGAAACGGGTCCGGTCGAGCGAGCGCAATTGCGAGCAGAGCCGAAGCGGATCGAAATCGGCGAAGGCCGTCGAGATCATCACGCATTCATAGGACGTCTCGGCGGCTTGAAAGAACCCGGCATGCGGGTCGCCGACAACATCGAGGTCGGCGCGGTCGCGCAGCATTTTCTGGATGCGCTCGACAGACGATTTGCGCTCGTCGATCAACAGCACTTTCGGCGTCGTGTCCTCGGACGCGAAATTGCGGCTGAGCAGCTCCTCGATGCCGATGTTGCGCGTCGTCGAGGCGCGCAGCCTGAGCTCGTCGGTGAGAGACTTCAACCGGACCAGGCTCTTGACGCGCGTCATCAGCTGCAGGTCGTTGACCGGCTTTGTCAGGAAATCGTCGGCGCCGGCCTCGAGCCCGCGCACGCGGTCGGAAACCTGGTCGAGCGCGGTGATCATCACCACCGGGATGTGCGATGTCGCGGGGTCGCTCTTCAGCCGGCGGCAGACCTCGAACCCGTCCATGTCGGGCATCATCACGTCGAGCAGCACGACATCGACCTTGCCGTTCTCGCAGGTCTCGATGGCGTCAGGCCCACTGGTGGCGGTCAGCACCTCGAAATATTCGGCCAGCAGCCGAACCTCCAGCAGCCTCACATTGGCAGGGATGTCGTCGACGACGAGGATCCGCGCGGTCATTTCACAAGGCTCCGGCTCGGCTGGAAAGGTACATCAGGCATCGCCCAGATAGGATTTGATGGTTTCGATGAAACGCGGCACCGAGATCGGCTTCGAAATATAGGCCTCGCAGCCGCCCTGGCGGATGCGCTCCTCGTCGCCTTTCATGGCGAAGGCAGTCACGGCGATGACCGGAATGACGTGCAGATCGTCATCCTCCTTCAGCCACTTGGTCACTTCCAGCCCCGACACTTCGGGCAGCTGGATGTCCATCAGGATGAGATCCGGCCGATGCTGACGCGCCAGGTCGAGCGCCTCCAGACCATTGCGAGTGCGCACCGTCTCGTAGCCGCTTGCTTCGATGAGGTCCCGAAAGAGCTTCATGTTGAGCTCATTGTCCTCGACGATCATGACCTTCTTAGGCATCGACATCCCGTCCCGGCCGTCCTTCCGCTTGAAGGCGGCCGTCATGCGCTCCCGGTTGAACGCACCAAACCCTGCTTCACTATACGGCAATATGATTGACGAAACGGAAACCCCCGGGCTGCAAAGCAGCGCGAATTCCACCTCGCCTCCCTGCGCGTCCAAACGGCGCGCGGCGCTGTAAAGGCTTGCCGCAAGCAACTCTTGCCATTACTGCGGAAGAGACTCATTCCACGTACCGAAGGTAGTGATGGCAAACGCGGCGTCAATGCGCGAAGAGGCGGAAACCATTGCCGTGAAGGCGCTGGGCTTTGTCGCCTCCGATCCGGAGCTGCTGCCGCGCTTTCTGGCGATCACCGGAATAGAGGCGCATTCGATCCGCCAGGCGGCCGGCGAGCCGGGCTTTTTGGCCGGCGTGCTGCAGTTCATCCTTGCCCATGAGCCGACCCTGATGCGCTTTGCTGAGGAAACCGGCACGCCACCGGCCGCCGTCGGCAAGGCGTTGCGCGCACTGCCGCTCGGCGATGACGACCATGAGCGTTCGATATGAGCGATGATCCCGAGACCGCGCGTCAGATCGAGGAGCTGGCCGCCGATAGCCGGCCACTGCTGGTGCTCGACGTCGACGACGTCGTGCTCGAATTCATCCGCCCCTTCCCGCATTTCCTCAAATCACGCGGCTACGGCCTGACGCTGGCCTCCTTCCGGCTGACCGGCAACATTGCCGAAACGGCCAGCGGCCGGCTGATCGAACAGCCCGAGGTCACGGCGCTCCTGGGCGATTTCTTCGACGCGCAGGCCGATTGGCAAAGCATCACCGACGGCGCCGCGGAAGCCCTGGCGGGGCTTGGCGACCGCGCCGAAATCATATTGCTGACGGCGATGCCGCACCGGCATCGTGCCGTACGCCGCGCCCATCTCGATGCGTTGGGTCTGAACTATCCGCTGCTGACCACCGAGATGGCCAAGGGTCCGGCGGTGGCCAGGCTGCGCGGCAACAGCGGCCGGCCTGTGGTCTTCGTCGACGATCAGCCGCACAATCTGGCGTCGGTGCGGGAATCGGTCACCGGCGCCAATCTTTTCCACCTGATGGCCGACAATTCGTTGCGCGCCTTCCTGCCGCCGGTCCCCGACGACGTCATCGTCGTCCAGGACTGGCACCAAGCCGGGCCGAAGATCGCCGGCGCGCTGGGGCTCTAAGAGCAATTCCAGGAAAAGTGTGAACGGTTTTCCGTCCGGAATTGCGTTAGAATAAAGAGTTTAGACGCAATCTCAGGAAAAGCGCCATGCGCTTCTCCCGGAATTGCTGGAAAGCCGAACCCTCAAGGGTTCAGCTTCGCACCGGCCCCGCCATTGTCACCACCGCCACTATTGGCATCGCCGCCGCCACTATTGGCGCCGCCGCCATTGTCACCGCCGCTGCTGTCGTCCGCGCCGTCACCGTCGTCCACCGCCGGATCGGCGGGCTTCAGCATGACGCCGTTGACGGTGACCGAGCCGTCGGCCTTGGTGCTGACGGCCCATTCCAGCCGGCCGTCCGGCAGCGTCTTGGCAAAACCCTTGGCCATGAGGGCGACAGGAACATACTGCCCGACTTCCGGCTCCGCCTTTGCCGCTTCCTGCAGATGCGCCATGATCTTGTCGAAGCCGGCGACATCGACGGTGAGATTTGCGTCGGGTTTCTGGCCGAAGCTCGTCATCTCGCCTTCCAGCGCGATCTCCATGTCCTTGTTCTTCACAACGCTGTGGCCGAGGACGACCTTCGGCGCCTTGGCGAGGAAGTCGGCTTTGAGCTGGTCGCCGAACTCAGCCGACAGCGGCGGATCCTGATTGAGATCAAAGGCTTCGATCGCCTTCTTCGCCATGCTGTCGAGATCGATATTGGCACCGCCGAAGTTCAGGTCGATATCTGTGGGCAGCAACGCCACGCTCCAGCTCGGCAAAAGCTGCTGCGGCACCGTCAGCCCTGACGCCTTGATACCGTAGGTGACCTTTCCGTTCTGGGAAACGCCGTCGCTGCCGAACGCGGTGCTGAGCTGGGTTGCCCCGAAAGTGCCGATCGGGCTGTCGACCGCGAAATCCTTGAAGCCATAGGTGCCGTCGATGCGCTCCCACACCGGCAGCGCAGCACGCAGAAGCGACTTGAGCTGCGCCTGGTTTGCCTTCAGCGTCTTCTCGTCCTCATTGGCCACGGCGAATGCCAGGAGGTCGAGCAGCGGCCTGGACTGCACGCCCTTGCCGCTGGCCTCCACCGACAGTTCCGGCGACTTGATGGTGACCGGAAAATTCAGCCCGTTCTCCGGATCGTCCAGTTTGATCGCCTCGACGAAATTCGAAATCTTTTGCGACATCGTGAAATCGACGCCGCCATTGGCAGCCTTGGTGGCGGCAATGGACGCGGTGCCGGCGCCAGTGCTGGCCTCCATCTGCTGCTTGGCATCCTTCGATGCCATCGTCATGCCAGCCAACGAACTGGCGCCGCTGATGAAGGCCGCCAGATTGGGATCATAGACGCCGGAACCCCTGCCGTCCTTGATCGAAAACTGCGTGCTTTGCAGCCCCTCGGGCCCGTTGAACTCGAAGGATCCGCTTTGCGAAAAATCCATCGAGACATTCCAGGTCCCATCACTGCGCGGCTTCACCAGCACGGCGTAAGGCGCGAAGTCGAATTTCACCTTTCCCTGTGAGGGAACCGTCGCGGCAAGCGCCTTGAGATCCAACTCGACCTTGTAGGCGTCGCCTTCGACCGAAACCTTCAGAATGCCCTTGTCGAGCGCCTGTTTGCCGACATAGCGGGACAGGTCATCGGACAATTGCTTCGCGCCCTTGCTGTCGACAGTCTGGCCGAAGGCGGGCGCGCTGAAGAGAAGCGCGGTAAAGGCAATTGGCAACATACGGTTCACGGGAAGTCTCCGTTTGATCGAAAGGCAAAAATCGTTTCGTCCTTCTGGTAGGGAAATAGCATCACAACTGCAAGATGATGACAGTCAGCCAGTCGGCTTCAGCACCAGCCGCATCAGCGGCCGGCCTGCCTTGCGTTCCACCAGCCTCTCGAACCCGGCTTTCTCGAACACCCCCGACGAGCCGACGAACAGGCCGATCGAGCGCGAATCGCGCGACAGGTCGATCGGGCAGGCTTCGACAAGCCGTGCGCCGTTGCCGCGGGCGAAATCGATGCCGCCCTCGACGAGGCGATGCGTGATGCCCCGGCCCCGCGCCTTGGCGCGGATGAAAAAGCAGGAGATCGCCCAGACCGCCGGATCGGAAGCGTCGGCGGGATCGATCGGCGCCGAGCCCCTGCCCTTGTTGTTCCATTCAGGCACGTCGGCGCGCGGCCCGATCTGCATCCAGCCAACCGCCTTGCCGTCCTCGAAGGCCAGCAGGCCGGGCGGGGGGCCGGCTTCGATGCGCGCCTTGATATGGTCCTTGTTGCGTTCGCGGCTGCTCTCGCGCCGCGCCGAAGGCGCCAGCCGGAAATGCGTGCACCAGCAGCCGTAGCAGGCGCCCTGCTTGCCGAAAAGGTCCTCGAAATCAGGCCAGAGCTCAGGTGCCAGCGGCACTATGGTCGTGCTCATACGGTTCTCCCCAGGCCAAGCTTGTCGCTGGCCCTGCACTGTCGTACCATTACCTCTGTTCTCTTTATGTTCGCAGTGATGGCGGCCCCTGTCAACAATCCCGATCACGGTTTCTGCCGTGACTGCCTGACGTTTCAGCGCAGTGAAACGCGCCGCTGCGAGCGCTGCGGCAGCCCTCGCCTTGCCCGCCATCCCGAGCTCTACCGTCTGCACCTAGCGCATATCGATTGCGACGCCTTCTACGCGGCGATCGAAAAGCGCGACAATCCGGCTTTCAAGGACAAGCCGCTGATCATCGGCGGCGGCAAGCGTGGCGTTGTCTCCACCGCTTGCTACATCGCCCGCATCCGGGGCGTGCGCTCCGCCATGCCGATGTTCAAGGCGCTCGAGGCCTGCCCCGAGGCGGTCGTGATCCCGCCCAACATGGAAAAATATGTGCGTGTCGGCCGCGAGGTGCGCGCCATGATGCAGGCGCTGACGCCGCTGGTCGAGCCGCTGTCGATCGACGAGGCGTTTCTCGACCTCGCCGGCACCGAACGGTTGCACGGCCTGCCGCCGGCCGTGGTGCTGGCGCGCTTCGCACTGGCGGTCGAGAAGGAGATCGGCATCACCGTTTCGGCCGGCCTCTCCTACTGCAAGTTCCTCGCCAAGATCGCGTCGGACTTCCGCAAGCCGCGCGGCTTTTCGGTCATCGGCGAGGCCGAGGCGGTCGGCTTCCTGGCGACGCAGCCGGTGACGATGATCTGGGGCGTCGGCAAGGCGTTCAACGCCACCCTGGAACGCGACGGCATCCGCACCATTGGCCAGTTGCAGACGATGGAGCGTGGCGACCTGATGCGCCGCTATGGCGTGATGGGCGACCGGCTCTACCGGCTTTCGCGAGGTGAGGACGTTCGCCGCGTCGACCCCGACCAGGACGCCAAGAGCGTATCGGCCGAAACCACCTTCGACACCGACATCGCGTCGCTGGACGAGCTGGTCTCGGTGCTGAGAGGGCTTTCGGAAAAGGTCTCGGCGCGGCTGAAGAAGTCAGGCATGGCCGGACGCACCGTGGTGCTGAAGCTGAAGACCCAGGATTTCAAGCTGCGCACGCGAAACCGCCAGCTCGGCGATCCGACCCGGCTCGCGGACCGTATCTTTCAAACCGGGGTGGAGCTTCTGCGCAAGGAAACGGACGGCACGAAATTTCGATTGCTCGGCATCGGCGTCAGCGATCTCTCCGACGACGACAAGGCCGATCCGCCGGATCTTGTCGACGTCCAGTCGCGCAAACGCGCCATGGCCGAAGGCGCCATCGATGCGCTGCGCGACAAGTTCGGCCGCAAGGCGGTGGAAACCGGCTATACGTTCGGCAGGGGCCGCGACGCCCATCCGCCGGAACCGCTGGAAGACTGAGCCTGAATACCGGATGTGTCGAGATCCAGGTCAGGCCGTCAGGTACGCGTCAGATCGATCCGGCTCATCACTACGTTCTTGCCGGTTTTCGGATCGGTATCGGTCACCGTCAGCCGGATGCCGTTCTCGCCTCGCTTCTCGACCGTCATCCGCGCCTGGCGATCGCCATTGACCTCCTGGGCCCAGCGGATGCCAAGATTGATCGCATTGCCCGAACGGCTGCCGTTCAGCTGTGCCGGCCCTGTGCGGGACCCGACGTAGACGCCGCTGTATTTGGCACCCGTGACGTTCAACTTGGCGCTGATGGCCCGCGTCACCAAAACGAGACCGCGGCAACTGCCATCCAGCGACAGCGAGGTTGAGGTCGCGTTCGACTTGAAGCTGCAGGAAACACTGACGTTCGGCACATCCGTGGTTAACTGGACACTGCCCTTGCCGGCAAAATTGCCCTTGAACGACTGGAGAAACTTGGTCTCGTCGGCATGTGCCGTGCCTGCTGCGACCAAGAGACAGCCTGCAAGCGCAAATTGCGCAAATGGTCTCATCGAAGTTCTCCCTGTCGATGCTGAAAGGCGAGACGTCCTGCGAAGCCCGGCTTGAATATCGGGACTCAACGCCCACTGCCCTGTCAGGTTCCGCTCCCAACGCAGCCGTTTTGCAACATCACGCAATTGCAACTGGCCCAGAAGAATGGCGCGACTAGCGATTGCGGCAAAAGCCCCGGCCTGCGAGATAGCTGCCATGGCACCCACCCCCTCGATTCCCAAGGCCGCGTTCTGGATGGCGCTGTCAATTACCTCGTTCCTGGCGATGTCGGTCGCCGGCCGCGCCACCACGGCCGAACTCAACGTCTTCCAGGTGCTGGAACTGCGCTCGGTGATCGGCTTCTTCATCCTCTTGCCGCTGGTGCTGACGAGCGGCGGCTTCGCGGCGATGCGCACGCAGCGTCCCTTCGCTCATATTGCCCGCAACGTCGTCCACTATAGCGGCCAGGCGGCATGGCTCTACGCCTTGACGCTGATCCCGCTGGCGGTGCTGATCTCGATCGAATTCACCACGCCGATCTGGACGGCGATCCTGGCGGTGACTTTTCTCGGCGAAAGGCTGAGCCGGCCGAAACTGGCGGCGGTCGTGCTCGGCCTGATCGGCGTGGTGGTCATCGTCCGTCCAGGGGTCGAGGCGGTCGATCCCGGACATCTGGTCGTGCTGGGCGCAGCGGTGTGTTTCGGCGTATCGCTGGTCCTGGTCAAATCACTGACGCGCACCGACAGCGTCGTGCGCATCATTTTCTGGATGCTGATCATCCAGTCGGCGCTCGGCCTCATCCCCGCCCTCTACGTGTGGCGCACCCCATCGCTTGAACTCTGGCCCTGGATCCTGCTGATCGCCTTCACCGGCATGTCGTCGCATTTCTGCATGGCCCGGGCGCTCACCTATGCCGACGCCACCGTCATTTCGCCAATGGATTTCCTGCGGGTTCCATTGTCGGCGCTGGTCGGCTGGCTGCTCTATCACGAGCAGATCGACGCGTTCACCGCCGGTGGCGCGCTGCTGATCCTGATGGGCAATCTGCTCAATCTGCAGCGCAAACCGGTACAGCCGGCTGAAGTGGCGGCATCGTAGCGGTCAGCCAGTCAGTCGCCTTCGTTCGGTATGTTGAGGACATGCCCGCAGGCCTTGCAGTGCACGGCATCCGGTTCATGCCGTTGCAGCCCGCATTGCGGACAGGGGAAGAAGACCTTGGCCGGCCGGAAGATCGCCTGCGCCAGCCTGACAAACAGCGATATGCCGATGATCATGGTGACAATCGCCGTCAGCTTGCCGGTCAAGCCCGGCAGCACGATATCGCCGAAGCCGGTCGTCGTCACCGTGGCGACGGTGAAGTAAAGCGCGTCGATGTAGTTTTCCAGCCCGGCGCCGTTGCGGAAGAAGAAGGTGTAGACGAAGCCGGTGATGACGAACAGAAACGTCAACAGGTTGATGACCGCATGGCTTGCCTCGCGCCAGGGCCTCAGCCCAAGCATCTCGAAATGCCGCCAGATCGAACCGCTGCGCGACAGCGACCACAGCCGCAGGATGCGCAGAAAACCGAGATTGGCGAGCGCCGTAGGCATCAGCAGCGTTAACAGGATGAAGACATCCACCCAGGAGGTCGGCTGCTTCATCAGCCGCAGCATGTCGTTGGAGGCCAGCAGCCTGGCGATCAGATCGGCGCCGACGAGTGCCGCCACCGCATAATCCAGCCACAGGAAACGAGGCCGATTGCTGGATGACGGGTGTGGCGATGAAGAAGGCGATGATGGCCAGATCGATGACGATTGCCGCAACCTGAAACCGGAATGCTGCCGGCGTGCGCCCATGATAGAGCCTGCGCAGCGTGTCGCGTAGCCGCGCCATCGCGGAACGATCCTGTGATGCTCGCCTGTCCGCGGCCTTCATGCCGATCGCGATGACACGGGCGGCATGCCCCGACACCTGCCAAGGGCGGGGATCACACCAGTTCCACTTCAACCACGCCGGGCACGGCGCGCATCGCCGAGGCGATCTGCGGCGAGACGCGGTAGCCGCCCTGCAAGGCGATCTCGACCTCGCCCTGGGCCTCTTCCTTGATGACGATGATGCTCACCTGGCTTTCCCCGCGCTGGGTGAGCTGGGACTGGATTATCGAGGCGGGTGCCTCGTTCCTGACGAAGATGCGCAGCGCCTTCTGGATGCGGCTTGCCTCCTCCTCCAGCGACTGCACCGAGTTGATGCGCAAATTGACGCCCTCGGGCCTGTCCTCCGCCGCGACGGTGATGACGACGGAGCGGCCGGCTTCCAGCAGGTCGCGGTACTGCGCCAACGCTTCGGAAAACAGCACGGCCTCGTACTGGCCGGAGGTATCGGAAAAGGCCACCACGCCCATCTTGTTGCCGGTGCGCGTCTTGCGCTCCTGTTTGCTGGTCACCGTGCCGGCCAGGCGGCCAGCGGAAGCACCGCGTTTGACAGCAGCGGAGAACTCCGCCCAGTTCTGCACCCGCATCTTCTGCAAAGCCGCCTTGTATTCGTCGAGCGGATGGGCCGACAGATAGAAGCCGACGACCTGGAATTCGCGATGCAGCCGGTCGGCGGCGAGCCACGGATCCGTCGCCGGCAGGTTGAGCGCCTGCGACTGAGCGCCCAGCGAGGCGCCGAAAATATCGGCCTGGCCGGAAACGGCATTCTGCTGGGCGAGCGACGCCAGCCCCATCATCCGTTCGACGCCAGCCATCATCTGGGCGCGGTCATGTCCGAAGCAGTCGAGCGCGCCGGCCATGATCAGGCTTTCGAAGACCCGCTTGCCGACGATCTTGGGATCGACCCGCTCGCAGAAATCGGCGAGGTTCTTGAACGGCTTTTCGCCGCGCACGGCGACGATGTGCTCGACTGCCGCGTCGCCGACGCCCTTGAGCGCCGCCATCGAATAATAGATGCGGTTCTCGCCGACCTCGAAAGGCCGAAAGCTCGTCATCACCGACGGTGCCAGAACCTCGATGCCGAGGCGCAGCGCGTCCTGGCGGAAGTCGGCGAGCTTGTCGGTATTGCCCATGTCGAGCGTCATCGACGCAGCCAGGAATTCGACCGGATAATGCGCCTTGAGATAGGCAGTCTGGTACGAGACCACGGCATAGGCGGCCGCGTGCGACTTGTTGAAGCCGTAGTCGGCGAACTTGGCCAGCAGGTCGAAAATGAAGTCGGCTTGCGGCTTGCTGACTCCGCGCTCGACCGCACCCGAGACGAAGCGCTCGCGCTGCTTGTCCATCTCGGCACGGATCTTCTTGCCCATGGCCCGGCGCAGAAGATCAGCTTCGCCGAGCGAATAGCCAGACAGCTCCTGCGCGATCTGCATCACCTGTTCCTGGTAGACGATAACGCCTTGCGTCTCCTTCACCAGATGGTCGATCTTGGGATGGATCGAAGCCATCTCCTCCTCGCCATGCTTTCTGGCGTTGTAGGTCGGGATGTTCTCCATCGGGCCCGGCCTGTACAGGGCGACGAGGGCGATGATGTCCTCGATGCAGTCCGGCCGCATGCCGATCAGCGCCTTGCGCATGCCGGCACTTTCCACCTGGAACACGCCGACCACCTCGCCGCGCGACAGCATGGCATAGGTCTCGGGGTCGTCGAGCGGGATCGTCGCCAGGTCGATGTCGATGCCGCGCCGTCGGATCAGCTTGACCGCGGTCTCGAGCACCGTCAGCGTCTTCAGGCCGAGGAAGTCGAACTTCACCAGCCCGGCCTGCTCGACATATTTCATGTTGAACTGGGTGACCGGCATATCCGAGCGCGGATCGCGGTACATCGGCACCAGTTCCGACAAAGGCCGGTCACCGATGACGATGCCGGCGGCGTGCGTGGAAGCGTGGCGGTAAAGACCTTCCAGCTTCTGCGCCATGTCGAGCAGCGTCTGGACGATCGGCTCCTTCTCGGCTTCTTCCGCAAAGCGTGGCTCATTGGCGATGGCGTCCGCCAGCTTGACCGGATTGGCCGGGTTCTGCGGCACCATCTTGGACAGCTTGTCGACCTGGCCGTAGGGCATCTGCAGCACGCGGCCGACGTCGCGCAGCACCGCGCGGGCCTGCAGTGTACCGAAGGTGATGATCTGGCCGACCTGGTCGCGGCCGTATTTCTGCTGGACGTAGCGGATCACCTCTTCGCGGCGGTCCTGGCAGAAGTCGATGTCAAAGTCGGGCATCGACACGCGGTCCGGATTGAGGAAGCGCTCGAACAGCAGCGAGAAACGCAGCGGATCGATGTCGGTGATGGTCGTCGAATAGGCGACCAGCGATCCGGCCCCCGAGCCACGGCCCGGTCCGACCGGAATGCCTTGTGCCTTGGCCCATTTGATGAAGTCGGCAACGATCAGGAAGTAGCCTGGAAATTTCATCTTCTCGATGATGCCGAGCTCGAATTCGAGCCGTTCGCGATATTGCTCGATCGTGTAGCCCGGCGTCGGTCCGTGCAGCGCAAGCCGCGCGTCGAGCCCCTCGCGCGCCTGACGCGCCAGCTCCGCCGCCTCGGCCTTTTCGGCCGCGTCCTTATCGGAGGCATCGCCGCCGGTGAAGCGCGGCAGGATCGGGCTGCGATTTTTTGGATAGTAGGAACAGCGCAGCGCGATCTCGACCGTGTTGTCGATCGCTTCCGGCAGGTCGGCGAACAGCTTTGCCATGTCGGCCTGGCTGCGCAGGAAATTGTCCGGCGACAGCCGACGGCGGGTGTCTACGGCGACGACGGAGCCCTCGGCAATGGCAATCAGCGCGTCATGCGCCTCATAGTCGTCACGCGACGAGAAAAACGCTTCGTTGGTGGCGACCAGTGGAAGCTCATGCGCATAGGCGAGATCGATCGTCTGATGTTCGATGACCCGGTCGTAGCCCGCAACCCGGTCCAGTTCGACATAGAGCCGGTCACCGAACAGCGTTTTCAGCGTCAAAAGCCGCACCTCCGCCAGATCGCGGCGGTCTTCCTTCAAGGCGTTGCCGATCGGGCCACGCGGCCCGCCGCTGAGGCAGATCAGTCCATCGGCCTTTCCCTCCAGCATCTCGGTCGTCAGATGCACCGCCTCGCCGGGCGGTGTTTCCAGGTAGACGCGGCTGACCAGCCTGACCAGGTTGGAATAGCCGGTCTCGGTCGCGGCGAGCAGCACGACCGGCCGCATCTCAGGGCCTTGCCGGCGCCGGTCGCGCTGGCCGTCGCTGTTTTCGCCGGAAAAGGCGAGCGCAATCTGGCAGCCGATGATCGGCTGGATGCCGTCCTTGACCGCCTTCTGCGCGAATTCGAGTGCGCCGAACAGATTGTTGGTGTCGGTGACGGCAATCGCCGGCGCCTCGTCCTTCACAGCGTGGCCGACGATCTTGCCGAGCTGAAGCGCACCCTCGAGCAGCGAATAGGCCGAATGCACACGCAGATGCACGAATGGCCGCGCTGGCGCCTCCGGCCGCGCCGCCGCAATCGCGGCTTCGCGCTTCAGGGGGTCGCGTGGAAGTCTGTCATCCGCCATGGTTTCTCGCGCTGTCGAAGCCTTGAGTCGATGGAGATGTATTGTCCGGGACCGGGCAATGCCAGTCCAGCACAAACGACCGCCAATCACAGGCTTGCTGCCGCCTGCCGGCCTAGGTCTGTTGAGATTCAGGTCAGGCCGAACCGAAAATGGTGGATTCCGAGAACCGGAGCGGAGCGTACGTTTGGGTTCGTGAGCACCGTTCTACTGCGACGCAGTAGAACGGGGAAGCGCAGGTATCAGCCATTTGCAGGCCGGCCTCACCTGAATATCAACAGACCTCAGGCGAATTCCATGATCACAGCGTCCACCGCGAGACTGTCGCCCGGCTTGGCGTTGAGTTTCGAGACGACGAGGTCGCGTTCGGCGCGCAGCACGTTTTCCATCTTCATTGCCTCGACCACGGCCAAGGTCTCGCCGGCCTTGACTTCCTGGCCCTCGGTGACGGCGATCGACACGACAAGGCCGGGCATCGGGCAGAGCAGCAGTTTCGACGTATCCGGCGCCACCTTCTCCGGCATCAGCCGCTCCAGCTCGGCGATGCGCGGCAGCATGGCGCGCGCGGTCACCGACATGCCTTTCCAGGCGATGCGAAGACCGTTGGCGACTGGCCGGATCTGGGCGACGACGGAGCGCTTGCCGACCGTGCCGCGCCAGATCAGGTCGCCCGGCCGCCAGTCGGATGAAACGGTCAGCGCCTTGCCGCCGTCGATCGACAGGTCGATCTCCATCGGAATGGAGATCATGCCTTCGAGGATGGACACCTGGAGATAGTCGCCGCCGATCTTCACCACCCAGTCGCGCTTGAGCGCACCCGAATGCGGCGCCAGCCGACCGCCCAGCCGGTCGAGCCGGTCGCGGCGCAGCAGTTCCACGGCTGTCACGATCGAGGCGAGAACGGCCTTTTCCCCGCTATTCGGCACGACGGGCGCAAAACCGTCGGGATATTCCTCGGCGATGAAGCCGGTCGATATCGCCCCTTCCCGCCAGCGCGGATGCTGCATCAGCGCCGCCAGGAACGGGATATTGTGCTCGATACCGTCGACGACAAAACTGTCGAGCGCTTCCGACATGGCATCGATCGCCTCGATGCGCGTCGGCGCCCAGGTGCACAATTTGGCGAGCATCGGGTCGTAGAACATCGAAATCTCGGAGCCCTCGGTGACGCCGGTGTCGTTGCGGATGACGACATCGCCGAATTTCCCCTCCTCCGGTGGCCGGTAGCGCGTCAGCCGGCCGATCGACGGCAGGAAATTGCGATAGGGATCCTCGGCATAGAGCCGGCTTTCCACGGCCCAGCCATTCAGCTTGATGTCGCTTTGCTTCAAAGCGAGCTTCTCGCCGGCGGCGACGCGGATCATCTGTTCGACCAGATCGATGCCGGTGATGAGTTCTGTCACAGGGTGCTCGACCTGCAATCGTGTATTCATTTCAAGGAAATAGAAGTTCTTGTCCTTGTCGACGATGAACTCGACCGTACCGGCGCTCTGGTAGTCGACAGCCTTGGCCAGCGCCACCGATTGTTCGCCCATGGCCTTGCGCGTCTTGGCGTCGAGGAATGGCGACGGCGCTTCTTCAGCCACCTTCTGGTTGCGGCGCTGAATCGAGCATTCACGCTCGCCGAGATAGAGCGCATTGCCATGCGCGTCGGCGAGCACCTGGATCTCGATATGGCGTGGATCGACGACGAACTTTTCGATGAATACGCGGTCGTCGCCGAACGAACTCCTGGCTTCGGAGCGCGCCCGGTCGAAACCGTCGCGCACTTCCGACTGGTTCCAGGCGATGCGCATGCCCTTGCCGCCGCCGCCGGCCGACGCCTTGATCATCACGGGATAGCCGATCTCGCCGGCGATCTTTTCCGCATGGTCGGCATTCTCGATGACGCCAAGCCAGCCGGGCACGGTCGAAACCTTGGCGGCATTGGCGAATTTCTTCGATTCGATCTTGTCGCCCATCGCCCTGATCGCCTTGGGCTTCGGGCCGATGAAGACGATACCTTCCTTCTCCAGCGCCTCGCAGAAAGACGCGCGCTCGGACAGGAAGCCATAACCGGGATGCACGGCCTGAGCCCCGGTTTCCTTGCAGGCGGCGATGATCTTTTCAGGGACAAGATAACTCTGCGCGGCGGGCGAAGGCCCGATATGCACCGCCTCGTCGGCCATCTCGACATGCACCGCATCGCGATCGGCATCGGAATAGACGGCGACCGTGGCAATCCCCATCTTGCGCGCCGTCTTGATGACGCGACAGGCGATCTCGCCACGGTTGGCGATCAGGATTTTCGTGAACATGCTGAGGTCATTCCCCTCCGGTCGGTCGTTCCTTTTATGGCCTGTGCTTGCGGGGTCAAGCCGACCATGCAAATCACTGGCTTTCAATCGATTTGCGATTCCAATTCATCGCTGTGGCCCAGTTCAGGCACCAGCTTCCAGTTGATCGTGTCGATAAAACCTGAAACCTTGGAAAAAAATTCGCATTGGAGGACGCCTGATGAAAACCCGTGCCGCTGTCGCCGTCGCCGCCGGAAAGCCGCTGGAGATCATGGAGGTCGACCTCGAAGGGCCGCGCGACGGCGAGGTGCTGGTCGAGATCAAGGCGACAGGCATCTGCCATACCGACGAGTTCACCTTGTCGGGCGCTGATCCTGAAGGGCTGTTCCCGGCCATTCTCGGCCATGAGGGCGCCGGTGTCGTGGTCGATGTCGGCAAGGGTGTCACCTCGGTCAAGAAGGGCGACCATGTCATCCCGCTCTATACGCCGGAATGCCGGCAGTGCCCGTCCTGCCTGTCGAGAAAGACCAATCTGTGCACGGCAATCCGCGCCACGCAGGGCCAGGGCCTGATGCCCGACGGCTCGTCGCGCTTCTCGATCGGCAAGGACAAGATCTTCCATTACATGGGTTGTTCGACCTTCTCCAACTTCACCGTTCTGCCGGAGATCGCGGTGGCCAAGGTCAATCCGGACGCCCCCTTCGACAAGATCTGCTATATAGGCTGCGGCGTCACCACCGGCATTGGCGCCGTCATCAACACCGCCAAGGTCGAACAAGGCGCGACGGCGGTGGTCTTCGGCCTCGGCGGCATCGGCCTCAACGTCATCCAGGGCCTGAAACTCGCAGGCGCCGACATGATCATCGGCGTCGATTTGAACAACGACAAGAAGGCTTGGGGCGAGCGGTTCGGCATGACGCATTTCGTCAATCCGAAGGAGATTGACGGCGACATCGTCCCTCACCTCGTCAACATGACTAAGCGCGGCGCCGACCAGATCGGCGGCGCCGACTACACGTTCGACTGTACCGGCAACACCAAGGTGATGCGCCAGGCGCTGGAAGCCTCGCATCGCGGCTGGGGCAAATCGGTCATCATTGGCGTCGCCGGCGCCGGCCAGGAAATCTCGACGCGCCCGTTCCAGCTGGTCACGGGCCGCACCTGGATGGGCACCGCTTTCGGCGGCGCGCGTGGCCGCACCGACGTGCCGAAGATCGTCGACTGGTACATGGACGGCAAGATCCAGATCGACCCGATGATCACCCATTTGCTGAAGCTGGAAGACATCAACAAGGGGTTCGACCTCATGCATGAGGGCAAGTCGATCCGCAGCGTCGTCGTTTACTGAAGCAAGCCACACGCCGCCGACCGACCGGCCAGCGACCTCTGTGGTTCAAAACTGGGAGGAGAAAAGAATGGCGGAGAAACTGCATCCGAAAATCGACAATGGCCTGCCCAAGGAGAGCGCGAGCTTTGCCAGCGGCACGCTGGTCTGCGCCTGCACCAGCAAGCCGGTCAAGGTGAAGGTCAAGGGGCAGATCGCCCACAACCACGCCTGCGGCTGCACCAAATGCTGGAAGCCGGAAGGCGCCATATTCTCGGTCGTTGCCGTTGCCGGCACCGGCGACGTCAGCGTCATCGAGAACGGCGACAAGCTGAAAGTGGTCGACGCTAGCGCGCTGATCCAGCGCCATGCCTGCACCGGCTGCGGCGTCCACATGCACGGCCCCGTCGAGCGCGACCATGCGTTCAAGGGCCTGACCTTCATCCACCCCGAGCGCTTCGTCGAGGATGGCTGGTCACCGCCAGGCTTCACCGCCTTCGTCTCGTCGATCATCGAATCCGGTGTCGATCCAAAACGGATGGACGGCATCCGCGCCCAGCTGAAGTCGATCGGACTGGAGCCGTATGACTGCCTCAACCCCGGCCTGATGGACTATATCGCCACCTGGACGGCAAAGAAGTCCGGCGCCTTGCCGGCCTGAACGCTGTATGATTTCAGGCAGGGGCCGGACACGTTCCGGCCCCTGCCCGTTTCGGAGAGACAATGTCCGCACCTGCCATCTACGTCGACGCCGATGCCTGCCCGGTCAAGGCCGAGGTCGAAAAGGTGGCCGAGCGCCTTGGCGTCGTCGTCACCTACGTCTCCAATGGCGGCTTGCGGCCATCGCGCGATCCGATGATCCGCAATGTCGTGGTCTCCAAGGGCGCCGACGCCGCCGACGATTGGATCGTCGAGAACGCCACATCCAACGACATCGTGATCACGGCGGACATTCCGCTTGCCGCCCGCGCGGTGGCGCTTGGCGCACATGTGCTTGGCCCCACCGGCCGGCCTTTCACGCCGGAAACGATCGGCATGGCGGTGGCGATGCGCGACCTCAAGCAGCATTTGCGAGAGACCGGTGAAAGCAAGGGCTACAATGCCAGCTTCGCACCCCAGGACCGTTCGCGGTTCCTCGGTGAACTCGACCGCATCTTGCGGCGCGCGCTGAAATCCGCCACACCCGGCTAGAAACCGAGCGCGATCCAGGGTGGAGACCGCCATGGCCACCGAAACCCCGATCCAGAAACCCATGCAGCGCCATATGCTGTTCGCAATGTCGGCATGTTTCGGCGCGTTTGCGCTCCTCGTGGCGCTGCTGCTGCACGCCCCGCTCGCCTACTCGATCGGCGCCAATGCCTTTTTCGCGGCCTACGTCATTCTTGTCGTCAGCCAGATGCCCAAATTCACCGGCAAATATCTGAGCAAGAATGCCCGCGCCACCGACCAGCCGGTGCTGGTCATCTTCGCGGTGACGCTGATCGTCGTTGTCGTCGCCGTTGTCTCGTTGTTCCTGCTTATCAACCAGAAGAACAGAGGCAATTCCGTCGAACTCGGTTTCGCGCTGCTGTCGATCCCGCTTGGCTGGTTCACCATCCATGCCATGGCCGCGCTTCACTATGCGCATGTCTACTGGATGGACGGCGATGCGGTGGACGCTGAAACCGAGAAAAAGATCCCGGTCGGCGGACTGCTGTTCCCGGGTGACAAGCGGCCGGAAGGCTGGGACTTTCTATATTTCTCAGCCGTCATCGGCATGACGGCACAGACCGCCGACACCAACATCTCGACCACACATATGCGTTGTGTCGTGCTCGTCCATTCGATCCTGTCGTTCTTTTTCAACACCGTCATTGTCGCCGCCGCCGTCAATCTCGCCGTCAGCCTGGGCTCTCCGTAATAAATCCGTGATCGGATGAAACATTGGTTTGGATTGCGACGTATCAGGAGGACAATGAACGCGCAGGCCACGCCGTAAGGCCGGGAGACGAGACAAGATGGAATCCGTTGCCAGAAGCCAATCCGCCACCGGACCGGACGCTCCCGTGTCGAGCGACAGCACGTTGATCTACCGGCAGTCGCGCTGGACGCGGCTGACTCACTGGATCTGGGCCATTTCGCTGTTCTTCATGCTGCTTTCCGGCTTGCAGATCTTCAACGCCCGGCCGCAACTCTACATCGGGAAGCAATCCGGCTTCGGCTACAACAACACCATCTTCGAAATCGGCGCCGTGAACACCGACGCCGGGCCGCGCGGCTACACCGAAATCCTCGGGCACCGCTTCGACACGACGGGCGTGCTCGGCTGGTCGGGTCCGCCAGGCAACGAGACGGCGCGCGGCTTCCCGTCCTGGGCGACCATCCCGTCCTATTATGACCTCGGCACCGCCCGCGTCGTGCATTTCTTCTTCGCCTGGATCCTGACGACGACCTTGCTCGTCTGGCTGGTCGCCAGCCTGGTCAACGGCCATATCAGGCGCGATCTCGCTCCGCGCCTGGACGACCTCAAGCGGCTGCCGCGTGACATCGTCGACCACGCCAAACTGAAATTCCACCACACGCGCGAATACAACACCTTGCAGAAGATGGCTTATGGCGGCGTGCTGTTCGTGCTGTTGCCGCTGATGATCATCACCGGCCTTGCCATGTCGCCCAGCATGGATTCGGTGCTGCCCTTCCTCAACGAGGTGCTCGGCGGCCGGCAGACGGCGCGCACCATCCATTTCACCGTCATGCTGCTGCTGGTCGGCTTCTTCATCATCCACATTCTGATGATCCTGGCCGCCGGCCCGATCAACGAATTGCGCTCGATCATCACCGGCTGGTACCGCACCGACCCTCCCGCGCATGACGACAAGACGACCGAGAGGAGTGCCTGACATGGCGAAGTTTGAGATCAGCCCCAATTTTCAGATCAGTCGAAGGAAATTCCTGACCGCCGCCAGCCTTGGCGCCTCCGGCATCATGCTGTCGGGCTGCGACGCCTTCGACAGCCAGTTGAGCATCGGCAGCGGCCTTCGCAGTTTCCTCGAAAACGCCAATGGCCTGACATATCGCGCGCAACGCCTGCTTGCCGGCCGTGAGGCGCTGGCGCCGGAATTCACCGAGGCCGATATCCGCCAGCCGCAGCGGCCGAATGGCGTCACCGCCCCTGACGACGACCCCTACAAGGGCCTGCTCGCCAACAATTTCGCCGACTGGCGATTGGAGGTGTCGGGTCTTGTCGAAAAGCCGCTGTCGCTCAGCCGCGAGCAGCTTCAGAACATGCCGAGCCGCACCCAGATCACCCGCCACGACTGCGTCGAGGGCTGGAGCTGCATCGCCAAATGGACCGGCACGCCGCTGTCCCTGGTGCTCGACGAGGCGGTTGTCAAGCCGCAGGCGCGTTACGTCATGTTTCATTGCCTCGACACGATCGACCGCAGCCTGTCGGGCGACATCAAATATTATGGCACGATCGACCTGATCGACGCCCGCCACCCGCAGACGATCCTGGCCTACGGCCTGAACGGCAAACCGCTCCCGGTCGAGAACGGCGCCCCGCTGCGCGTCCGCGTCGAGCGTCAGCTCGGCTACAAGATGCCGAAATACCTCTACAAGATCGAACTGGTCGACGGCTTCGCCAATGTCGGTGGCGGCCGCGGCGGCTACTGGGAAGACAATGGCTACGACTGGTACGGCGGGATTTGATGACCCGGATATTAATGCACTGCGATCCGTGACTTAATCCGTAGAGCCTCAAGCCACTTTGTCGAGCAGCGGCCTCAGCGCCGGATGGATCTCGGGCGAAGCATGCTTGATCAGGGTCAGCAGCGCGCGCTCGTTCTCGTATAAAGGGCGGTTCGTCCCGATGTGCTCGATCAGCCATTTGGCTTCGCTGGCGTCGATCGTCTCGGCGCGGCGGGCGAGGGCCTCGGCCGCTCTGTTCTTGGCCTCCCATTCGGCCTCGATGTCATCTGGGGACCGGTAGGCCTCAATGATGCCGGCGAGGCCCTCGGACACCATGCGGCTGAAGAAGCCGCCGATTTCCGGCTCGGTATGTTCGAGGAAACTCTCTTGGCGCAGCGCCACGTCGCGTGTCGGGGCTTCGTAGCCGGCGGAACACATGACGAAATTGGCGATGGCCTTGACGAACAGGTCGTTCCAGGACGGGTCGTTCTTGGCCTGGGCGGTCTGCTCATTGATCCTGAACAGCACCTCGGCCTCGCCGCGGGTGATGGCGATGTTGCCGTCGCCGCCATGGGCGTAGAGGATGCGCCGCAGCAATTCGACTTCCGCCTTGGCGATCAGTCCGGGCACCAGCGCGCCCCTCAGCATCAGCGGCCCCTTGCCGTCGATGACGGCGTGCGCAACCTGCTCCAGCGCATAGACGCAAAGCTTGCCGGGCGAGGATCTCGCCTTTTCCAGCACGTGGACCAGCAGTTCGAGTTCGGTGCGGCTGTCGACCATGCCGTCGCGCGAAATGGCGCGGACAAGCCAGTCGGCATTGTCCTGCGAGATATAGCCGGATGGCTTTTCCTGGTGGACGATGTAGTCGGTCACCGCCTCGACGAAGAACGGTGTCCACTCCGCGCATTTGTCCTGGGCCGTCTGGTCGAGCGCGAACAGCGCCTCGGCCTCGCCTCGCGCCACCACGCCATCGGCGAACACGTCGCGGCGCAACATCAGCACGTCCTCCGGGGCAATGCGATTCTTCGAGGTCAGCCCCGCCACCGGCGCGCTCATGATCAATTCGCCCATTGTCGTCCCCGTCCGCCCCTAAAGCGTTACATCGGCCTGCTATATCAGGAGTGTCTTGAGAAACCGGCAAACGGCGTGGTTAGCGAAGACTTGTCGGCCAATGCATGTCGCCCAAAAGTGCGTAGCGGTTTTGGGAGAACGACATGCATCAAAACAAAGAGCTAAAGCGCATCGCCTGAATCCGTTTCAGCGCGAAGCACCTTTAGATGTCGCTGGGAGGTGACAAGGTGTCGCCGACGGGCTATGGATGGCGCGTCGAGGACTCGGGATTCTGAGTCCTACCTGTTTGCGGGAGAGAGCAGCGAGAGCTGCCGCCGAAGGGGAAATCGCCCGAAATCTCTCAGGCAAAAGAACCGTAGACGGGAAAGACACTCTGGAAAGTCGGGGCTTGCCCCCGCGCCGAAGGTGTAAGCGCCGCTGACAGAGTTCCGGTTGCGCGAGTCTCTCAGGCTTCAGACAGAGGGGCACGGACTGGTCGCCATTCGCGGCCGATTGCGTGCGACTCTGGAGACGACATGACGGGCGACGACTCAAAACACCTTCCCCTCGAAGATATCCACACAGCCGCCGGTGCGCGCTTCGGCGCCTTTGCCGGCTGGTCGATGCCGCTGACCTATCCGGCCGGCGTCATGAAGGAGCATCTGCACACCCGCGAGCATGCCGGTCTCTTCGATATCTCGCATATGAAACTGTTCGAGGTCAGCGGACCGCAAGCGGTTGCGCTGCTCGACCGCGCTTGTCCGCTGGATGCCGGCGCGCTCGAAATCTCGCAGTCGAAACTGTCCTTTTTCCTCAATGAGGCCGGCGGCATCCTGGACGACCTGATCGTCACCCGGCTCGGCGACACCAGGTTCATGGTGGTTGCCAATGCCGGAAACGCCGTCACCGACGAAAAGCATCTGCGTGAACTGGCCGCGAATTTTGATGTGAAGGTCGAGCCGCTCGACCGCGTCTTCCTGGCCATCCAGGGACCCGAGGCCTGGGCCGTGCTGTCCCGCGCCGGCATCGAGACCGGCTCGCTGCTGTTCATGCATGGGGTCGAGCCGCGGAAAGACTGGTTCATGAGCCGATCGGGCTACACCGGCGAAGACGGTTTCGAGATCGGTTTGCCGGAGGCGGACGCGCGGGATTTGGTCACGAAGCTGCTCGAGGATGAGCGCGTTCTGTGGATCGGCCTTGCCGCGCGCGACAGCCTGCGGCTTGAGGCCGGTCTCTGCCTGCATGGCCAGGACATCACGCCCGAGACCGACCCGGCCGCGGCCGCGCTGATGTGGGCAATCCCCAAGGACATCAGAGCGTCCGGCGCCTTTATCGGCGGCGACGCCTTGCGCGCCGCCGTCGAACGCGGCCCGGCGCAAAAGCGCGTCGGCTTGAAACCGGAGGGTCGCCAGCCGGTGCGCGCCGGTGCCGCCCTGTTCGACGCCGAAGGCAATCCTGCCGGCCATGTCACATCGGGCGGCTTCGGCCCCTCGGCCGGCCATCCGGTCGCCATGGGCTATGTCGCCGCATCGCTGGCAAAGCCCGCCACACGGGTGTTCGCCGAGGTACGCGGCACGAAGATCCCCGTCGATATCACTCCCCTGCCCTTCACCCCTCATCGCTACCGCAAAGGATGAACTCAATGGCAAAGACCTATTTCACATCAGATCACGAATGGCTCCGCGTCGAAGGCGGTATCGCCACTGTCGGCATCACCGACTACGCGCAGGAGCAGCTCGGCGACCTCGTCTTCGTCGAGCTGCCGGAAACGGGAAAGAAGCTGACCAAGGGCGACACCGCCGTCGTGGTCGAATCCGTCAAGGCGGCCTCCGACGTTTACGCGCCGGTCGACGGAGAGATCACCGAGGCCAACGGCACGCTGTCTTCCGACCCGTCGCTGGTCAACTCGGCGGCAACCAGCGCCGGCTGGCTGTGGAAGATGAAGCTAGCCGACGAAAGCCAACTCGCCAGCCTCATGGATGAGGCCGCCTACAAAGCCCATATCGCCTGAAATCAGGACACAGAGATGATGACCGCAGCACTCACCCCCTTCTCGGCTCGCCATATCGGTCCTGGCGTCAACGATGTCAGGGCCATGCTTGCCGTTATCGGCGTCCCCTCCGTCGAGACGCTGATCAGCCAGGCTGTACCACAGTCGATTCGCCTCGACCTGCCGCTGACCTTGCCCGCGCCGGCCAGCGAAGCCGAAGCGCTGGCCGAATTGTCGGCCATCATGGCGAAGAACACGGTGCTGAAAAGCTTCATCGGCGCCGGCTATCACGGCGTCCACGTGCCGCCGGTCATCCAGCGCAATCTGTTCGAGAATCCGGCCTGGTACACGGCCTACACGCCCTATCAGGCCGAGATCAGCCAGGGACGTCTGGAAATGCTGTTCAATTTCCAGACCTTGGTCGCCGAATTGACCGGCCTGCCGGTAGCATCCGCCTCGCTGCTCGATGAGGCCACCGCGGTCGCCGAAGCGGTCGGCATTGCGCTGCGCCACCACCGCGACAAGCGCAGCAAGGTGGCGTTCGCCGGCACGCCGCATCCGCAGACGCTGGATGTGGTGCGCACCCGCGCCGAACCGCTCGGCATCGAGATCGACGGCGAGACCATCGACGACAACACCGCTGCCCTGCTCGTCTCCTGGCCCGACACCTTTGGCGTCTATGGCGACCACAAGGCCGCGATCGACAAGGCCCGCGCCTCCGGCGCGCTGGTCGTCTTCATCGCCGATCCGCTTGGCCTGACGCTGACCGATGCGCCGGCGAAACTCGGAGCCGACATTGCCGTCGGCCCGATGCAGCGCTTCGGCGTGCCGATGGGCTTTGGCGGCCCGCACGCCGCTTACTGCGCCGTCTCCGATAAGCTGACGCGCCTGATGCCCGGCCGCCTCGTCGGCCAGTCGACCGACAGCAAGGGCCGGCCCGGCTATCGCTTAGCCTTGCAGACACGCGAACAGCACATCCGCCGCGACAAGGCGACCTCCAACATCTGTACAGCGCAGGCGCTGCTCGCCAACATGGCGACGGCCTATGCCATCTGGCACGGCCCCGCCGGGCTGCAGGCGATTGCCGGGCGCATCCACGCTCTGGCCAACCGTCTGGCGAGCGGCCTCAACGCGGCGGGCGTTTCGGTGATAGGCGCCAGCCGCTTCGACACGGTGACGGTGGAGGCGAAAGGCAAGGCCGCGCAAATCGCCGAGGCTGCCGAAAAGACCGGTCGGCTGCTGCGCGTCCTCGACGCCGACCATGTCGGCATCGCCTTCGACGAGACCTCGACCGATGCGGATCTCGATGCAATCGCTTCCCTGTTCGGCGCCAAGGCTGTTCCCTCGGCCGACAGCACCGTTCCCGGCAAGCCGCGTGGAAAAGAGTTTCTGACCCAGCCGGTCTTCAACGAGAACAAGTCGGAAACCGACATGATGCGCCTGCTGCGCCGGTTGGCCGACAAGGACCTGGCGCTCGACCGCTCCATGATCCCGCTCGGCTCCTGCACCATGAAGCTCAACGCGGCGGCCGAGATGATGCCGGTGAGTTGGCCAAGCATCGCCAATCTGCATCCCTTCGCGCCGGCCAGCCATTCGGCCGGCTACCGCGCCATGATCGGCGAACTGGAAGGCTGGCTATCCGAAATCACCGGCTTCGACGCGGTCAGCCTGCAGCCCAATGCCGGCAGCCAGGGCGAATATGCCGGCCTGCTCGCCATCCGCACCTATCATCGCTCGCGCGGTGAGGGCCATCGCACCGTCTGCCTGATCCCCTCCTCCGCGCACGGCACCAATCCGGCAAGCGCGGCGATGGCCGGCATGAGCGTCGTCGTCGTGCGCTGCCTGGAGGACGGCAATATCGACATGGACGATATGCGGGCCAAGGCCAACGAGCATTCCAAGAATCTCGCCGCGCTGATGTTCACCTATCCCTCGACGCATGGCGTCTACGAAGAAGGCGCCCGCCATCTCTGCGCCCTCATCCACGAGCATGGCGGCCAGGTCTATTTCGACGGCGCCAACCTCAACGCGCTGGTCGCGCTCGCCCGGCCCGCCGATATCGGCGCCGATGTCTGCCATATGAACCTGCACAAGACCTTCTGCATCCCGCATGGCGGCGGCGGCCCAGGTGTCGGCCCGATCGGCGTCAAGGCGCATCTGAAGCCTTATCTGCCGGGCCATGTCACCGAAGGCTTGGCGCATGCCGTGTCTGCGGCACCCTTCGGCAGCGCTTCCATCCTGCCCATCACCTGGATGTATATCCGCATGATGGGCGCCGCCGGACTGAAACAGGCGACGGAGACCGCCATCGTCTCGGCCAACTACGTGGCGACACGGCTCGCGCCGCACTTCCCGCTGCTCTACAAGGGCCGGCATGATCGCATCGCGCATGAATGCATCCTCGACACCCGCGTGCTCAAGGAGCGCGCCGGCATCAGCGTCGACGATATCGCCAAGCGCCTGATCGACTACGGCTTCCACGCGCCGACCATGTCGTTTCCGGTCGCCGGCACGCTGATGGTCGAGCCGACGGAATCCGAGCCCAAGCGCGAACTCGACCGCTTCTGCGAGGCGATGATCGCCATTGCCGGCGAAGCCGCCAAAGTCGCCAGGGGCGACTGGCCGTTGGCCGACAACCCGCTGGTCAACGCGCCGCACACCGCCGCCGAGACACTGGCCGGCCAGTGGACCCATCCCTACTCGCGCCTGGAAGCGGCCTATCCCGCCGGCGACGCCGATACGGCAGCCAAGTACTGGCCGCCGGTGTCGCGCATCGACAATGTCGCCGGCGACCGCAATCTGGTCTGCTCCTGCCCGCCGCTGTCAGATTATCTGGGCGCGGCTGAATAACTAGGCTGAGCGCAAGGCCGGCTTGACCGGTTCGGCCTTGCCCATTCTCTTCCGGCTGATGACGCGGTTTCGGCCAGCGCGCTTGGCCGCGTAGAGCGCGGCGTCCGCCTCGGCCAGCACCTCGTCGAGGCGGCTGCCGTCTGCGCCGCCAAAGCCGATGCCGCCGCTGACCGTGCTGCGCAACGGACCGAGCGGGGTAGCAACGATTTCGGTGCCGAAGGCGACGCCGATCTTGCTGGCGAGATCATGGGCCCGCTCTTCCGTCATCCGCGACATGACGATGGCGAACTCCTCGCCGCCCAGGCGAAAGGCGTCGACGCCGGTCCTGGCATATTTCCGGATGACGGCGGCGAAGCGGCACAGCACCTGGTCCCCGACCGGGTGACCGTAAATGTCGTTCGTCCTCTTGAAGTGATCGAGGTCGAACATGACGACCGCCATGAAGGGACCGAAGGGCCGCTCGCCATGGAGCGACATCAACCCGCGACGGTTCATCAGCCCGGTCAATGGATCGGTCATCGTCTCGGCCTTCAGCTCGATCTGCGCCTGCAGATGGTGCAGCGAGAGCGTCAGGGCGCCCAGACCGGTCATGCAGGCCACCGCCACGACGGAATTCAGACGTTCGGCCCAGTTGTCAGGCGCCGCCCCGAGCGTCCATTGCCCCTTGGCCATCAGAACCACACCGCAAAGGGCAAACGACACCGCGCAGGTGCCGCTCAGAAACGAAACCACCAGCAGGATCCGGCGATCGTGGCTGCCATTGACCCAGAACATGGCTCCGATCGTCGACAGCAGCACCGTCACCGTTGCGTAGGTGACGATGAAGCCGACGCCGTCAAGACCGAGAGAGGTGAAGGCCGCGCAGACTGCCATGGCGGCAAGTGTCGGCACGATCGCTCGCCTGTGACCCGGGACGCCGAGATACTGCATGGCCGAAAGGCAGATGATCAGGAAGCCCAGGCTGAGCAGCGCCAGCGCGATCTGGCAAAGCAGCGGATCGGGCTCCTTGGTGTAGCGCCAGAACAGGACCACATGCGCGACAAGCACGAGAATGCCGCATGCCACCGTCAGCACGAAACGCGCCTGCGGCGCGGTGAGCCAGATGGCAAACATGGTGACGGCCAGGCATGTGCCCGACAGCGCGGCCGCGAGCAGGAGCGAACTGAAATCCAGCATATCGGGCGGAGGCCTCTCCAGCGTCGGCGATTAGGCCGCATTCTAGGTCAGCGGCAGCCCTCGAACATGGTTTTCAGCCGATCTTTCGACCCAAGCTGCGTTTAGGGTTTACAAAGCGTCGACAGTGCCTGTCCGGAAATCGGACCCTTGGCCGGCGCGAGGATCAAACGCGCATCAGCCCTTGTTCAGCAAGGCGAGATTGGCGTTGACGACCGTCGGGTCGGCCATGCCGGCCTTCGCCTCGAGCAGCAGTGCCCTGGCCTTCTTCTTGTTGCCACGCAGCAGTTGCGAATAGCCCATATTGTTGACGATCTGCGGTTTGCGGCCGGCGACCTTCAGGAGCTGGCCATAGGCGCGGTCGGCAAAGTCGAAGCGGCCGAGCTCGTCATACGAGGCGGCCAGCCCCATCCAGGCCTCCGCATTGTCGGCCTTCAGCTCGACGGCCTTGCGGAAATGCTGTTCGGCGAGACCATAATTGGCGTCGCGAAACTGCGCCTTGCCCTGTGCCAGGTCGGATGTGTCGACATCCTTCGCCTTCGGCTGGATCGCGGTCGTCTTGGTCGTGTCGACGTTGGTGTTCGTCGTGCACCCAGTGATCATCAGGACGGCCGCCATCGTGGCCACCGCCGCAAATTGTGTCTGACGCATGCCCTGCCCCGTCGCCCGATTTGCCGGGTCGTTCTTCAGGTAAAGACATTAGAGCAAAGCGATTAAGCTTCGGTGCCGAAATGCAGCTAAGATTTGGTTCCCGCGATACCAGCCATTAACCACCGGACCCAACGCCTCAAGCGGACGCGGGGCGGTCTCAGGGCGGGTCGATTGCCTTGAGCTCGGCCGGAACCGGGTAGCGGCTGCCGTCATAGCGCAGCCGGTAGGTCCGGCTCACCGGCTTGCCGGGGTGCGACTGGCACTCGCCATCCTTGTCGGGGAGCGGCTCGTCGGTATCCTTCCGCTCGACCGCGATGATGTCATGGTAGCCGCGATGGATCCTCGGGCTCATCGTCAGGCTGACCTGGCTGGAATGAAAGGATCCCGCGCAACTGGTGTCGCCTTCGCCGCCATGGCCGGCTACGGCAAGCCCGTCGAGCACCGCGCGCAGCGCGTTGCCTGTTATGGCGTAAAGCCGCAGGTCGGTTTCGTCGAAGGGATTGGGCTGTGAATGGTTGGCCATGTCGACGCGCAGGCCGAAGGCGGTGACACCGGGCGCCAACCCATATCGGGCCGTATCGAATTCGATGCCACGGATGGCGACCGCATCGTCATTCATCAGCCTGGGCTGGAGCAGGCGCTGGCGCACCTGCAGGGTCTTCCTGCCGACGACCAGAAGCTCGATGTCGCCAACATGCTGGCCGTTGACGGATTGGGCGCTGTCGATCAGCGGCACCGCGACCAGCAGAAGATCGTCATGGGCGGGCCAAACCCTGCAGACCAGGCCAGGCATACCGTCCTGAGGGACTGCGAGCGGGATGCTGGTATGCGGTTCGAGCGTGAACGAGCGGCCGTCGGCGCTCTTTTGAACCTTGGGATAAGCCTGCCGCAACAGCGCGGCAGCATCGCCGCAATCATCGGCCGCGGCCAGGGCAGGCCACAGGCTGGCTGCGGCGAGAGCGGCGGCACACAACAATATTCGCATGGGATTCTCACGTCGCGGGGCCGCGTTCAGGCAGGATGATGGTTGTCCGTCACTGCTCCGGATTTGTCGACTCTCATTTGCTGATATTGCAAATGCCGGCGCTATTTGAATCGTAGTTCCTTTGCGATATTCGACAGTGGCGCCTGTTACTTCTGTTTTAGCCGGCGCAGCGCCTCCGGGAAGCGGCGTGAGAGGGGCGCCTCGCAGCCGCCGGGGAGATCCAGGTGCATGTCACCTGAACCGGCGGGACGAAGGCCTGTTACGCGCGCCCTGTTGACCAACCAGGATCGATGCGTGCGTTCGAATCCGGATGGGACCAGTCGTTCCGCATAGGAGGAAAGCGTTCCACGAACAAGCGGTCGGCGGCCGTCTTCCAGCAGCACTTCCACATAGTTGCCGGCGGCGTGCAGAGCCAATACCGCTCGCAGAGGGACGCGTATCTTACGCGCCCCCATGTCGATATCGAAAACAGGTTCAGTCTCGAACCGCGGGGCGGCTTCGCGCTTGGCGCTCACTGCGCGCGAACGGAAGGCGGCCAGGCAAGCCGCGATGATCACGTAAGTCAGCACATCCTTCCGATATTCATAGAGCCAATCGCCGAGCGCAAACTGGTAGTGGGCACCCATCACGCCGTAGATGGCCTCTCTGAGCGCCACCATGCCCAGCACATGTTGCGCCGAGAAGCAGAGACTGGCCAAGGCGTGAACCAATGCCACGCCGCCCCAGTGCATCCGCCCTGGACTTGCGAGCCGCAGAGCCGACGCAATGATCCACACTGCCGCCAAAGCCGACAGGCCGCTCGACGCCTCGGCTACGCTCGGGATCCACAATGCGACGCCGGGGCCGTGATGGAGCGAATTGTGTACGAGGGTGAACACATTGGACAGATCGATCACCGCTACGCCGGCCGCGATCATCCCGAATGATGCAGCGTCCAGCCCAAATAGAGCGCCTTTTGTCACGTTGAGAATGCTATTCGGCCCAGCACTCATCCGTTCATCCCTGTTCTCGCGCCGGTGGTCCCGCGATCCTTGTCCGCCAGAACGGTTCAATCATAGTGCGCCTTCCCCTCCGGGGAAATACCCGCGGTAAGACCAAACGGCTTCACCGATAGCAGCGGCAAGGTGCGATACAGATGCAGAAGAGGTACTTCCCCCGAATTGGGCGAGGCGTTATGGCGGTGCTCGGCACAGTCGTGGCCGTGCACGCCTTGCGATACTACGCCACATTGGAAAACGCATGGTTCGGCATCGATCCGGACATCAAGGCAGTGATACTGCACGTGCCGCTGCAAGCGTTGACGCACATGCTTATAGCCCCTGCCGCCCTGATACTGGGACCACTCCAATTCTACCCGCAGCTACGTGCGTCCCATCCGACGCTGCATCGGTGGTCCGGCCGCGTTTACGTCCTGGCGTGTGTTGTAAGTGGAGCGGGAGCACTGACCACGTCACCATTTGCTTCGGGCGGCTGGGTCGCCGGTCTCGGCTTCGGGATTCTCGCGGTATTGTGGATCGGCACGACGGTGGCCGCTTGGATTTCGGCCGTATGGAGAGCGTTTGAGTGGCATCGGCTGCTTATGCGGTTCAGCTACGCGTTGACCTTCGGAGCCGTAGTCCTTCGCCTGCAGATACCGATCGGTTTCGCGTTGGGATACGGCAGCTATTCCAGCATGTCTCCGGTTCTGGCGTTCACTTCGTGGATACCCAATGTCTTGATAGTCGCGCTGTATTCGGTGTTAGAATCTCGGCGGCGTCCTCGGCTGTTCAATGAAGCTCCCGAACCAAAACATGAATTACGGAGGCAGTGAACCTTAACCCGTGGCGTGGGAGCAGGCACTATTCCAGGCAGCCAGTCGGGCACATCCTAGTGGCTACCCGTCATTTTGACGATGATCGGGATGATCGCGATCATCAGCACCACCGGCAGGATGCATACCGTCACCGGTATCGACATCTTGGCCGGCAAGGCATGTGCCTTTTCCTCGGCCAGCGACATGCGCTTGTGGCGCATTTCGTCGGAGAAGACGCGTAGCGCGCCTGACAGGCTGGTGCCGAGTTCCTTCGACTGCTGCAGCAAAGTGGCGAAAGAACGAACCTCGTCCAGGCTGAGGCGGTCGGCGAGCGCCTTCAGCGCATCGTCGAGGCTGCGCCCGGCCCTCAGTTCCAGCGACACCAACTGCAAATTCTGGCTGAGCGCGGGATAGGTCTTGGCGAGTTCCTTCGAGACGCGCTCGATGCCGGCTTCCATGCTCATGCCGGCATCCGCGCAGACGATCATCAGATCCATGAAGTCGGGAAAGCCGTTGCGGTACTCGCGCATCTTTTCCCGCACCTGCTGGGTCAGCACCAGGCCGGGCAGGAAATAGCCGGCCACGCCCGACAGGATGACGAACGCCCAGCGGCTGGTCATCGTCGCTTCGGCGCTGGCCAGCCACTGGTTGAGGACAAAGGCGCCGATCGCGCAGCCGACCAGAGCGGAAAAGCGTATGATGAAGAACGTGCCGACGGCGCGCGGCTCCATATAACCGGCCTGGATCAGCTTCATGCGCAGCCGGGCGACATTTTCCGGATCGCTCTTGGCGTAGAATTCCTGCGCCCGCTTCACCGCCTTTTCGCGCACGACATTGGCGTTCTTCTTCTGCAGCGGCTCAGGCTTCGCCGTCAGGGCGCCATGGTCGACCTTGAGCCGGCGCTTCACGTCGTTGCGGTCGCCCTTCGCCGCCACCATCGGCCAGGCAACCGCGACGCTGCCCAGGGCCAGAAGCAGGATCGCCACCGGCATCAGGGAAGTCGGTGCGAGCGAGGCGAGGAATTCGATGAAGCCCTGCATGTCAGAACCTGAAATTCGACATCTTGAACATCATCAGATTGCCCAGCATCAGCCAGGTCACCGACCCACCGATCAGGTACCAGGTCTTCGGCTCGTCCCAGACATCGCGGTAGAAGCCCGGCATCAGCGCCATGATCGCGGCAAACAGCAGCGCCGGTATCGCCGTCAGGATGTAGGCCGACATGCGGCCTTCGGTCGAGATGGCGCGCACCTTGCGGCGCAGCTTGCCGCGCTCGCGGATCGTCAGCGCCAGGCCGTCGAGGATCTCGCGCAGATTGCCGCCCGAACTGGACTGGATGGAAACGGCGGTGATGAACAGCGGCAGATCCTCATGGCCGACCCTGTCGAACAGCGAATTCAATGCCGAGACCAGGTCGGAACCATAGGTCACCTCATCGGCGATGACGCCGAACTCGGTGCCGATCGGATCGGGCATTTCGCGCGACACCATGGCGATGGCCACCGGCACGGGATGACCGGCCTTGAGGCCGCGGGTGATCAACTCCAGTGCCTCGGGCAGCTGCATGCCAAAGCGCTTGAGCCGGCGCTTGCGCTTGGAGCGCATCACCATCACCGGCACCAGCGGTAGCAGCAAGACGAACAGGAGAAGCCCCATCAGCAGCGGCAAGCCATGCCAGATGGCGACAAGCGTCATGGCCATCGCCACGCCGGAGGTGATCATCAGGAATTTCGACAGCGGCATGACCATGCCCGACTGCGTGCGCAGCGCGCGGAACCGGTCCGGCGAAAACAGCGAGGTGCCCGCGTCGAGGCCGCGCTCCTTGCGCAGTTGGATCAGCACCTGCTCCTGGCTGATCTTGCTTTCCTGCAGCTTCATGCGCCGGTTGATGGCGGTGCGCTTGTCGCTGCGGCCGGCATAGAGGAGATAGCAGGCCTCGGCGATCATGATGCCGGTGAGGGCGGCCCCGGCATAGACGACATAGATTGCGCTCAGCCCGTCGAACACCTGGCTACTCCTGCGGCCGGCCGGGTTCGAAGTAGCGTCCGGGAAACTCGATGCCCATGGCGCGCAGATCCTCCAGGAAGCGCGGCCGGATGCCAGTCGCCTCGAAATAGCCGAGAATGCCGCCATCGGTGTCCATGCCGGTGCGCACGAAGCGGAAGATCTCCTGCATCTGGATGACGTCGCCTTCCATGCCGGTCACCTCGGCGACGCTCGTCACCTTGCGCTTGCCGTCGGAAAGCCGGGTCAGTTGCACGATGATGTCGATGGCGCTGGCGATCTGGCTGCGGATCGACTGCACCGTCATCGGCATGCCGGTCATGCCCAGCATCTGTTCGAGGCGCGAAATGGCATCGCGCGGCGTGTTGGCGTGGATGGTCGCCATCGACCCTTCATGGCCGGTGTTCATCGCCTGCAGCATGTCGAAAGCCTCCTCGCCGCGGCACTCGCCGAGGATGACGCGGTCGGGACGCATGCGCAGCGCATTCTTGACGAGATCGCGCTGCTTGAGTTCGCCATGACCCTCGATGTTGGCGGGACGCGTCTCCATGCGCGCCACATGCGGCTGCTGCAGCTGCAGTTCGGCCGCGTCCTCGATGGTGATCAGCCGCTCGTCTTCGGGAATAAAGGCCGACAGCGCGTTGAGCATCGTCGTCTTGCCGGTGCCGGTGCCGCCCGAAATGATCGTCGTCTTGCGGGCGTGGACGGCCGCCGCCAGCACCTCGGCCATGTTCTGGGTGATGGCGCCGAATTCGACCAGCTTGTGCAAGCCGAGCTTGTTCTTGGAGAATTTGCGGATCGACACCAGTGGCCCGTCGACGCCAACCGGGCGGATGGCCGCATTGAAGCGCGAGCCGTCCAGCATACGGGCATCGACCATCGGCTGCGATTCGTCGACGCGACGGCCAACCGCGGCGACGATTTTGTTAATAATTCTAAGCAGATGCGCCTCATCCTTGAACGGGATATGGACCTGCTGCAGCTTGCCCTTCTTTTCGATGAAGCAGTTCTGGTGGCCGTTGATCAGGATGTCGTTGATGTCGGGATCCTTGAGCAAGGGCTCGAGCGGGCCAAGACCGACCATCTCGTCGACGATATCGTCGACCAGCGCTTCGAGTTCGGCGGTGTTGATCGCCATCCGCTCCTGGCGGGTTTTTTCCGAAACGAAATCATGCACCTGACGGCGCATCTCCTCCTTGGGCAAACGCTCCAGCGCCACCAGGTTGATTTCCTCGAGCAGCATGCGGTGAATGCGCACGCGTGCATCGAGGACCTTGTTGGCGTTCTTTGCCGGCGCGACATCAGGCTTTGCCGGCAAGGCCTTCCGGCTGGTCGGGATGACGACCGCATGATGCGCGACCGGCGTTGACTCCGCCGGGCGCTGCGGACGCGCGTCGCGGTTCTGCAGGGTGGAAAAACGGCTGGTCATCCGGCCTTCCTCTTCAAGAAGCCCTTGCCGAGACCGAACAGCGACTTCGACTTGGCTCCGGTCGCGACCGCCTCCTCCGGCAGGATGATCTTCTTCAGATCGTTGACGACATTGGCATTGGGATCGATCTCGTGCAGCGGCACGCCGCGGTCAACCGCCTCGCGTACCAGCCGGTAGTTGTTGGCGATGCCGCCGACAAAATGCTCGCCAAGGATCTCCTGGACGTCCGCCTGCTTGATGCCGTTGTCGAACATCTTCTGCTCGAAACGGTTGACGATAACGTTCGGCTTCACTTCCTTGCCGGCGGTCTCGTAGACAGCCTGGATCAGCCTTTGCGTGTGGCGCAGGCACGGCACCGTCATTTCGGCGACGATATAGAGCTTGTTGGAGCCAAGCAGCACGGTCTCCGTCCAGGGAAACCAGGTGCGCGGCATGTCGATGACGACATTGTCGAAATAGGCCGAGACGAGGTCCAGCATGCGCACCACGACATCGGTCTTGAACGAGCGCATCTCCGCCGGATGCGTCGGTGCCGCCAGCACGCAAAGCCCGCTGGCATGCTTGGACAGCATCACGTCGAGCAATTGCCGGTCGAGACGTTCGGGCTGGTTTTCGATCTCGGTGATGTCGAAACGCGGCTCAAGGTCGAGATATTCAGCACAGGCGCCCTGCTGGAAATTGAGGTCGACCACGCAGGTCGAGGCGCCGCGCGTCACCGAGTGATGCAGCTGGAACGCGGTCTGCAGCGCCAGCGTCGTGGTGCCGACGCCGCCGGCGGCCGGCATGAAGGTGTAGATCTGCGATTCAGTGTTTTCCTCACGCCCCGGCCCTTGCAGGGCCCGCACCACCGAGCGCACCAGATCGGCCGTGGTGATCGGCTTGACCAGGAAGTCCGCGACCTTGAGCTGCACCAGGATGCGCACCGCGGCGGCGTTGAACTCCTGGGTGACGACAACCACCGGCGCCTTGCCCTCCAAACGGCGCATGACGCGCTGCAGCGACTCGACCTCCTCCAGTCTGGCCGCGTCCATGTCGACGATGATGGCGCCGAAGTCCGCCTCCTGAATCTCGCCGCGCAGTTCGGTGACATTCTTTTCCACCGTCGAGAGCTGGATGATCTCGGAGGCGGCGAATGCGGTCCGCGTGTCCTGCACGAAGGTCCTGTCCGTCGATACGAGCAGGATCTTCTTGGTCTTGATGCCGTTTGCCATTTTTGTCAGCCTGTGAGCGCGATCGCCCGTTGGGGTCAGTTGCCCGTGGTCTTCTGCGATGCCTTCGAAGCGGCGGCCTGATCGGGCGTAACCGGCACGGCATCGCCACGCTTGGCAGGCACGAGAAGCCTTGTGTTCTGGACGCCGTACTTCCAGGGATCGACCATCTGCATGACGGTGTTGGCGGCCTGGGCTTCGCCGGCGCCCGGCGTCGCCCCTTCGGTGCGCACGTAATCGTCGCTGGTGCAGCCGCCCGCCAAACCGGCAAGAAGCAGGGCGACACTCGATCTCAGGACCAGACGCATGGCTTCAGTCCTTCGGCAAGTCGAGGAAGTGCCCGACCGTGGTGGCGGGAGCGGTCCGTGTGGCGCTGCCATCGGCCAGCGCCAGCGCGCGGCCGGTGTCCGATGCCTTCACTTCCTCGGTGTTGTTGAGGAAATAGTCGACATTGCTGGCCGGCCGCGTGCCGTCGGTCGGCTCG
Organism: Mesorhizobium sp. 43Arga; assembly: GCF_053714255.1. Classification (NCBI taxonomy): domain Bacteria; kingdom Pseudomonadati; phylum Pseudomonadota; class Alphaproteobacteria; order Hyphomicrobiales; family Phyllobacteriaceae; genus Mesorhizobium; species Mesorhizobium sp. 43Arga. The sequence continues at coordinate 37,061 of NZ_JBSKBO010000014.1, read as the reverse complement.
ACCATTTTCTTCGACGGATCGACCGGCTTGACCAGATAGGGCGTGACGATGATGACCAGATCGGTCTCGCGCCGCTGGTAGGATTTCGACGAGAACAGCGCCCCGAGCACCGGCATCTTTCCGAGGCCGGGAATGCGCGACGTGGTGATGTCGTTTTGCGACTGCAGCAGTCCGGCGATCATGAAGCTCTGGCCGTTCTTGAGATCGACCGAGGTCTTGGCGCGGCGCACGATGAAGCCCGGCACGGAGATCGTGCCGATGTTGTAGGAAGACGACGCATCGATGGAGGAGACTTCCGGCGCGATGTCGAGGCTGACCAGCCCGTCCTTGAGCACGGTCGGCGTGAAGTCCAGGCTGACGCCGTATTTCTTGTAGCTGACGGAGATCTTGCCGTTGTCTTCAGAGACCGGGATCGGGAATTCGCCGCCGGCCAGGAAGCTCGCCGTTTCGCCCGAGCGGGCGATAAGGTTCGGTTCCGCCAGCCGGCGGGCGAGGCCGCGCTCTTCCAGCGCCTTGATGGCGATATCGATCGACACGCCGTTCGACAGCAGCCGGCCGATGATTTCGCCCGTGCCGGCCGCCGGCACGGTTCCTGGGTCGAGCGAAACATCGCGCCCGCCGAAACCGTAGGCAAAATTGGCACTGTATTTGGCGCCCAGGTCCTGCCCCGCCTGGCGGTTGATCTCGACGAAGCGGACGTTGAGCTGAACCTGCTGCGACGACGAGATGTTGACCGAGTTGATCACTTCCTCGGTGCCTGAAAAGCGCGTTGCGATCTTGTTCGCCTTTTCAGCGGCGACCGCATCATCCGCTTCGCCCGACAGCACGACACGGCCATTGGCCGAACCGACCTTGATCTTGGCGTCCGGCACGCTGGCGCGGATGGTGCTGGCCAGTTGATCCGTGTCGAGCGTCACCTCGATGTCGACGGTGCCGACGAGCTGCTTCTTCTCGTCGAACAGCGCAATGCCGGTGGTGCCGAGATTGTTGCCGAGCACATAGAAGGATTTGTCGGTCAGTGGATTGACGTTGGCGATCTCGGGATCGCCGATGACGATCTGGTAGAAGGCGGCACTGGTCACGATCGTCTTGGGCTTGCCCTTGGCGACCTTGATCGACGCGTTCTTGGTCGCCGAGACATAGACGATGTCGTTGTCCGCCTTAGCCACGTCGGGCAAGGCGAGCATTGCGCCCGCAATGAGCGCGGCAGCCATCGCCAGAACGCGCGCAAAGCGCGATCGATCCATCATTCGATATAGGGTACGCATCAACATTGCCCTGTCCCGTCCGGTCCCCACCGGCTTTTACTTCTGGTCCCGCTCAGGAACCTGATATTCCTCGGCCTTCGTGCCGCGCGTCACGATGACCGTCTTGAATTTCGGCTTCTCCGGCTCCTTGGTCATAGCATCGAACAGCGAGCCGGCCGCGGCCTGAGCCTTGGCCGCCACCGATCCGCCAAAGGACGAGATGGTGGTGACGCCGTTCTTGAGGTCGCCGCCTTCGCTGGCGGAGCGCAGCGACAGCGACAGCGTGCCGACGGTGCGGGCAAGCGCCACTTTCTGCGCGCCTTCTGTCGTCACTTCGATGGTCACGGAATTCGTGATCTGCGGCGTCGTCTGGCGCTCGTCGGCACCCTGGCCGACACTCAGCACCTTGGCGTCGGCAACGACGATCTCTGAGGTGACGGTCGAACCGGCAGCACCTTGAGCGTTCTTGGCGACTTCCTGGATTTCGCCGGCATCGCGCGTCAGCACGACATCGACGCGGTCGCCCGGCGTGACGAAACCGCCGACACCGGCGATCTCGTCGGTGCGGATGGTCACCGCCCGCATTCCGGGCGTCAGCATGTTGGAGAGCGTCGCGCGCCCGTTCGGCCCCGACAGCTTGGTCAGCAGCACCGGTTCGTTGACCTCTATCGGCGACAGCACGATGCGATCGCCCTCGCCGAGCAATCCGTCGATGGTGGCAAAGGCGCCTTGCGGCAGTGAATCCTGCGGCCACGGGATTTGGACCAGCTTGGCGCGGTCGAGTTCCTGGCCGTAGCGCAGAGGCGCTTTCGCCACGACGATGGTCTTGAACTCGATCCTGGGCGCTACCGGAGCGGTCATCGACGCCGTCTTCTCCTCGGCATCGGCCTTGGCCTGGCTCTTGACCCAGAAATCCGCGGCAAAGATCGAGATCGCGCCGAAAACGGCGGCGATACCTATCATCGTTATGGCCTTGCCCCTCACGCCGAAAACCCCTGATGCCCGTCGTTTCTTATTATGTTGGGCTCACGCTAGGCCGCTTTGTTAAAGAATCAGGAATGTAGAACGGTGGTATTGGACCTATTTCCGCCCGCTTGGTTATCGAATGGTTTTAGGATAAGACGGGTCAAATCCCCGAACGTAACAGGAACCTCCGTCGCTTGGCGCCCGAAAGCATGGCAGTATCGACGGGTGATTCGCAGCACCGGACCTATGGCAGGCATGGACGACAACAACGATCTCTTCGGCAATATGGACAAGCAGCCGCAGCCGGTTCGCACACCGGCCCGCCCGGCCGACCCGCTTGTGCAGGCTGCAGCCAAGCGCCCGGCCGCGACCAGGGATGGCAGCGAGGGCTATAGCGCCGCCGACATCGAGGTGCTCGAAGGCCTGGAGCCGGTGCGCCGCAGGCCAGGCATGTATATTGGCGGCACCGACGACAAGGCGATGCACCACCTGTTCGCCGAGGTCATCGACAATTCGATGGACGAGGCGGTTGCCGGCCATGCCACCTTCATCGATGTCGAGCTTTCGGCCGACGGGTTTCTGACCGTTACCGACAATGGCCGCGGCATCCCGGTCGATCCGCATCCGAAATTCAAGAAGCCGGCGCTCGAAGTCATCATGACGACGCTGCATTCGGGCGGCAAATTCGACTCCAAGGTCTACGAAACCTCCGGCGGCCTGCACGGCGTCGGCGTTTCCGTGGTCAACGCGCTGTCGGATCATCTCGAGGTCGAGGTCGCGCGCGGCCGCCAGCTTTATCGCCAACGCTTTTCGCGCGGCATACCGGTAAGCGGCCTGGAGCAGCTTGGCGAAGTTCACAACCGGCGCGGAACGAAAATCCGCTTCCATCCCGACGAGCAGATCTTCGGCAAGGGCGCGGCCTTCGAACCGGCGCGGCTCTACCGCATGACGCGCTCGAAAGCCTATCTGTTCGGCGGCGTCGAAATCCGCTGGACCTGCGATCCCTCGCTGATCAAGGAAAAGGACCAGACGCCGGCCAAGGCGGAGTTTCATTTCCCTGGCGGCCTGAAGGACTATCTCAAGGCATCGCTCGGCGACGACTTTCAGGTGACGCGGGAAATCTTCGCGGGAAAAAGCGAAAAGCAAGGCGGCCATGGCTCGCTCGAATGGGCGGTGACCTGGTTCGGCGGCGACGGCTTCATCAATTCCTACTGTAACACCATCCCGACCGGCGAAGGCGGCACCCACGAGGCCGGCTTCCGCAACGTGCTGACCCGCGGCTTGCGAGCCTATGCCGATCTGGTCGGCAACAAGCGCGCCTCAATCGTCACCTCCGAAGACGTCATGATCTCGGCGGCCGGCATGCTGTCGGTGTTCATCCGCGAGCCCGAATTCGTCGGCCAGACCAAGGACCGGCTGGCGACGATCGAGGCAATCCGCATTGTCGAGACCGCGATCCGCGATCCGTTCGACCATTGGCTCGCCGACAATCCGCAGGAGGCCTCAAAGCTGCTGGAATGGGTGATCGCGCGCGCCGACGAGCGGGTGCGCCGACGCCAGGAAAAGGAAGTGTCGCGCAAGAGCGCGGTGCGCAAATTGCGCCTGCCGGGCAAGCTCGCCGACTGCACGCAGAATGCGGCGGCCGGCGCCGAACTGTTCATCGTCGAAGGTGACTCGGCCGGCGGCTCGGCCAAGCAGGCACGCGACCGCGCCAGCCAGGCGGTGTTGCCGTTGCGCGGAAAAATCCTCAATGTGGCCAGTGCCGGCAATGATAAGCTGGCCGCCAACCAGCAGATATCGGACCTGATCCAGGCGCTCGGTTGCGGTACGCGCTCAAAATACCGCGACGAGGATTTGCGCTACGACCGCGTGATCATCATGACCGACGCCGACGTCGACGGCGCCCATATCGCCTCGTTGCTGATCACCTTCTTCTACCAGGAAATGCCGGCGCTGGTGCGCGGCGGCCATCTCTATCTGGCGGTGCCGCCGCTTTACTCGATCCGGCAAGGCGGCAAGGTCGCCTACGCTCGCGACGACGCGCACAAGGACGAGCTCCTGCGCACCGAATTCACCGGGCGCGGCAAGGTCGAGCTCGGCCGCTTCAAGGGCCTGGGCGAGATGATGGCCTCGCAGCTCAAGGAAACCACAATGGATCCGAGGAAGCGCACGCTTCTGCGGGTCGATGTGATCGACGCCGAGGCGGCGACCAAGGACGCGGTCGACGCGCTGATGGGCACCAAGCCGGAAGCCCGCTTCCGCTTCATCCAGGAACGTGCCGAATTCGCCGAAACGGAAGTGCTGGATATCTAGCCGCTGGCCAGTTTAGCTTGCGCTTCCGATATGGAGACCGGCATGTGACCTGGGCGCGGCTGAAAGCCTATTTCGAGACGAGCCTGGCCGGGTTGACACAGCCGACGCGCTCGGACTGGATTTTCGCCCTGCGCACCGTTTCGGCCGGCCTGATCGCGCTGCTCTCCGCCTATGCCCTCAAGCTCGACCACCCGCAATGGGCGATGATGACGGTGTTCATCGTCGCCCAGCCGGTCGCGGGCATGGTACTGGCCAAGGGTTTCTACCGTTTGCTCGGTACGCTGGCGGGCGGGCTGGCGGCGATCGGCATCACCACGGTCTTCGGCACCAACCCATGGGTTCTGGTGACGGTGCTCGCCGCCTGGATCGGCATCTGCACCTTCGTTTCCTCATTGCTGCGCAATCCCGAAGCCTATGGTGCGGCACTTGCCGGCTACACGGCGATGATCATCGGCCTGCCTGCCTTTGGACAGCCGCATCTGGTCGTCGACCTCGCTGTCGCCCGTTGCGCGGAAATCGTGCTTGGCATCGTCTGCGCCGGCGTGACCAGCCGGCTGATCCTGCCGAAACTGGCCAGCGATGCCATCATCTCGCGGCTGAAACGCTGCATTCTCGACCTTGCCACCTACGCCGCGGGAGCCTTCTCGGGAGGTGATACAGCGACACTTTCGGCACTGCATCGCAAACTCGTCGCGGACACCCAGACACTCGGCGAAATGCGCGCCTATGCCAGGCTGGAAGCGCCGAGTTTCGCGCCGAGAGCCCATCCGGTCCGGCGCACCATCGGACAATTGCTCTCCGCCCTGTCGGCGGCTCGCACGCTGCATTCTCACGCCGCTCCAAAGAACGCCGCCCTCATCCCGGTGCGGTCGGAATTGCAGGCCCTTGTCAGCGATTTGGCGGCAAAGCCCGGCGCACTGGACGATACGGCACCCTGGGTGGAACAGCTCGACGCGATCGCGGTCGAGGCCCGGCAGATGCCCGATGCCTCGGTCGACCAGGGCGACGACAGGGTCGGCACAATCACCCGCCTCACCATAGCCGCCGATTTCGCCGAGGCGCTCAAGCAGGTGCTGCGCGGTCTCGACGCCTTGCGCACCCCCGTCACACGTACCGGCCGCGGCAGCCGGCAGCCTGCGCTGGTGGTGCACCGCGACTACCCCGGCGCATCGCGCAATGCCGTTCGTGCCGCCCTTGCCCCCTTGCTGGTCGCGGCCTTCTGGCTGACGACGAAATGGTCCGAAGCGGCAGGCACGGTCATTCTCGTTGCCGTCGTATCCAGCCTTTTCGCCGCTCGACCCGATCCGGTGCAGGTGTCCTGGGGCTTCTTCAAGGGAACGCTGCTGGCCTTGCCCTTTGCCTTTCTCATCGGCCAGATCGCATTGCCTGCTTTGCCGGGCTTCGGCTGGTTCGTGCTGTTTGTCGTGCCGATCCTGGTGCCGACGGCACTGGGCATGGCCAATCCGCGCTATGTCGGCATCGCCACGGCCTTCGCCATCAACTTCCTCGCTTTCCTCAGCCCGCATCAGGCGATGACCTACGATCCTGGCCCGTTCTTCGCCGGCTCGGCGTCGGTGCTGGTTGGCATCCTGCTGGCGATTGGCGTCTTCATTGTCGTGCTGCCTGCCGATCCGTGGCTCGCGGCAAACCGGATCGTGCGGGCCATGCGCGAGGATTTGGCAAGGCTTTGCCTGCACGAGCGCGTGCCGAGGCGTTCGGCCTTCGAGAGCCTCGCCTATGACCGCATCAACCAACTGATGCCGCTGGTGCAGAATTCCGGCAGGAAGGGCGAGGCGGTGTTGGGCGGCGGCGTTGCCGCCGTGACGGTCGGCCTGGAGATCCTGCGGCTGCGCGGTTCAAGCCAAGACCATGCCATCCCGTCGGAAACCACGGTTTCGATCGCCAATTTTCTGAGAGGGCTGGCGCGCGAACTGCTGTTCCGCGCCCCCGGCGATCCGCAGACAGCCACCATCGCTGTCGCCCGGCAGTATGCGGCGGGCATCGCCCAGCGAAACGCCCCCGGCGACATGCTGCAGATCGCGGCATCCCTGCGCATCATTGCCGCCGCGATGGAGGATTTTCCGGACTTTTTTGCAAAAGACCGAGGTTAGGCCGCCGCTATCGCCAGCGCATGACCCCGCGCGTTCTCGCGCAGCGCGTCGAGATGGATCGACTTGACCAGGGCCGCGAGATCGCCTTCCGCGGATTGCCCGCCCAATTCCTTGAGCATCAGCCAGCTGACTTCCTGTACGCCGGCGACGCGCTTGCCATTGGCGACCTCGCGCCAGATCTTCAGCGCACGCAAGATGATCGCATGCGTAGCGACAGCCAGGCCGGCGCTGCGGAACAGCGCCTGCAAGGCCACATCGTTGCCGCCGGCCAGCAGCGCCCTCACCCGCGGTTCGGATTGCTGGCCGAGTGCCACCAGTGTGGAGCCGAAGAAATCGACCTTGCCATGCGCTATGGTGCGGATGAGGAAGCTCGCGGTGAGATCGCCGCGCAGCCTGAGATGCTCGATCAGCGCGGCATGTTCTTCCTGGCGCGTGCCCTCGATCAGCGTCACCGAGGCCTTGACGCAGGCGTCCCGCAGGACGCGATCGGCCCGCGCGGCGCCCATCAACGCCATGACCAGCGGCGATGTCTTCAACGTCTCGCCGAGCTTTATCAGCAGCATGTGCCGGCAGTCGGCCGGCAGCCTGATGTCCGATATCAGCGCCTCGCGCACCTGCGGCAGATGCCCATGGCGTTCAGCCATGCGGCGGAAGCTCAGCGAAGCGATGCTGGCGCCGCTGTTGGCGAGCAGGACGGCGCAGGCTTCCGCCTCGCCGATCTCGGCGATGGCCGCCGACAGCGCCATCGAGACGACAGGACGGTCGGCGATCAGCTTCTGCGTTGCCTTCTGGCTGGCCGCCACGCGGTTGATCAGATCGGCATCGGTAAGCAGCGGCGAACGCGCCAGCACCACGCCGGCGACTTCCGGCTGGTCGGACGCCAGTGCGCTGATGATCTGCAGCGGCGCGTGATGGCTCATCGAGAGCGCTTCGGCCATCGCCAGCCGCACTTTCGACGAAGCATCGTCGAGCAGCAGCGTCAGCGCCGCTTCCGCCGCACAGCGGTCCTCGAACGGCAATTCGGAATTGACATAGGCCCGGGCCAGCGCATTGGCCGCGGCGGCGCGCTCGGACACTCTTGCCGTGTAGATCCATTTCAGGAAATGCGAAACAACAACCATGCCCGTCTGCTTACGCCCCTTGCCGGAAGGTTTCCGGCCCCGCTGAAGACGGTAGGCAGAAATGGTTTACGAACGGTTCACCATGTTCATTAACTGGCTTGCGAGCGCTGGATGCAGCGCCTATCAACCGTCAATCAGCGCAGGAGACTGAAAAATGGCAGGCCTATATCTCGATGAGTTTGTCATCGGCCATGTCTTCCAGCACACGCTTCGCAAGACCGTGACCGAGAGCGACAACATGCTTTTTTCGGTGATGACGCTGAACCCGCAGCCGCTGCATATCGATTTCGATTTCGCCGCCAGGAGCGAATGGGGCAAGCCGCTGGTCAATTCGCTGTTCACGCTTGGCCTGATGATCGGCATTTCGGTCAACGACATCACGGTCGGCACGACGGTCGCCAATCTCGGCATGAAGGAAACCACCTTTCCGCATCCGGTCTTCCATGGCGACACCATCCGCGTCGAGACCACGGTCATCTCGGTGCGCGAGTCCAAATCAAAGCCCGATCGCGGCATCGTCGAATTCGAACACCGCGCCTACAACCAGAATGGCGACCTGGTCGCCAAATGCGTCAGGCAAGCGATGATGCTGAAAAAGGCCGCCTGATGCGCTCGCTGCTGTTCGTTCCCGGCGATTCCGAGCGCAAGCTGGAAAAGGGTTTTGGGGCCGGCGCCGACGTGGTGATTATCGACCTCGAGGATTCCGTGGCGCCGCAGAACAAGGCAGCCGCGCGAGACATTGCGGCACGCGTTATCACCGAACACAGGGGGCAAACCAGCGCGGCCATCTACATCAGGGTCAACGACCTCTCGACCGTGTTGACGGATGACGATCTTGCCGCGCTCGTTCCGGCAAAGCCTGACGGCATCATGCTGCCGAAGTCCAACAGCGGCCAGGATGTGCAACAGCTCTCGGCAAAACTCAGGGTGCACGAGGCCGAGAATGGCTTGGCCGACGGCTCGATCAGGATCCTGCCGATCATCTCCGAAACCCCGGCGGGTGTGCTCGCCGCCGCGACCTATGCCGGCGCAAGCGCGCGGCTCGCCGGCCTCACCTGGGGCGCGGAAGACCTCTCGGCGGCCATCGGCGCGCGCGCGGCCCGCGACGAGCACGGCCGCTATACCGACGTGTTCCGCCACGCCCGCCTGACGACCATCCTGGCGGCGGGTGCCGCCGAGGTTGCGGCGATCGACACCGTCTTCCCGAACTTTCGCGACATGGCGGCCTTCGCGGCGGAATGCGCGGAGGCCGAGCGCGACGGCTTCACCGGCAAGATGGCGATCCACCCCGACCAGGTGCCCGTCATCAACACCGCCTTCACGCCCTCGGCCGAGGCGGTGAAACAATCGGCGGCGATCGTCGCGGCGTTCGAGGCCGCCGGGAATCCCGGCGTCGTCGGCATTGACGGCAAGATGTTCGACCGCCCGCATCTGCGGCTGGCCGAACGGCTGCTGGCACGCGCCAGGGCAGCCGGGATCTCCGTTTAGTCTGGCGAGCCTTTGCTCGTCAGTCCGGCGCCAGGACGATGATCCGGTCCTCCGGCAGATAGGCCAGCGCTTCCGATCTCAAAGGATTGACGGTGACGCCGCCCAGCGCCCGCTGGTCGGCATCTCCGGCGCGGAGGCGCCGGTACCCTATGGCGATCTCGCCGCGCAGCCGCGCCGATTCCGCGATCGTCCAGAAGCTCAAGGGTTGGTCGATGGCGACATAGTCGGCGACCGGACGCATGTAGATTTCGGAGCCTTGCTCGTCGAGCAAATCATCGAAGATCGCGGCGAGATACTGGTTCTCGGACGCCTGCGCCAGCATCAGGCTGACCAGCCGGTTGCTGACGACGAAATCATCGGCCTTGGTCACCGCCGCAAGCTCGCGGTTGCGCACGTCGATCATCTCGCTGACGATGGAGATGTGCAGGCCGGCATCATCGGCGATCTTGCGCAGATGCAGCAGCGTCACCAGCGTGCGCGTGTCGGCCGGCTGCGCCGCCATTGTTTCGCTGTAGCCGAGGACGAGCACGTGGTCGTAGGAAGGCACATCCAGGCTCGCCAGCGCCGTGCTGCTCGAGGTGTCGGTGATGCGGCAGGAGACCGACAGATTGTCGCCGGCAACCGGCAGTCCGGCAACCTCCTGCTCAAGGCCAGGCGTATCGGCGGCGATGGTCAGGATCGAACCAGCAGCGACGTAGCGCGACAGTTCATAAGTGATGATCGGACCGCGCCGGTTCCAGCCGAGTATCAGCGTGCGCTCCGGCTTCGCCTCAACGGACCGCGGGCCACGAATCGCTGCCGTATCGATCTTGATCCCAACGCTTCCGAGCCTGATCGCGGCATCGTCCTCGGCGATGATGATGGCGCGCATGTCCTTGCCGATCACCAGTTCCGACGGAGGGTTGAGATTGACGCGCCCCTCCTGGTCACAAAGCCCGATCAGCGCGCAGTGCTCATAGGCCATCACCGCCTCGCCGAAGGTCTTGCCGGCGAGTCCTGGCTGCGCTGTCGTGTAGATCTCGCAGCCGTCGAAATCGAGCAGTTCCGAATAGACGCCGCTGAGACCCGACTGCCGGCTCGAATGCACGACGATGCGCGAGATCAATTGGTCGGCCAGCACGAGCTGCACCTCGGCCCCGCCGACGACGCGGGCGACCTCGGCATTCTTGCCGTCGCGGATCTCGGCGGCGATGTTGTAGGGATCGGCGCGCCGGCTCGGGTCGTTGACCAGCGCCAGCACCGTCTTGATGACCTGCGAATCCGGATCGTCGCCGTCCGGCGACAGCACGATGACCGACCGCGAGGTCTGCGGATTGACGATGGCGAGATCATAGAGATCGGTCGGGTCGCCGCTGCGGCAGATGATGCGCGTGTTGCCCAGTTTGCCGACCTTGGCCGCGATCTCGTCCTCCATCGCGACCTTGTCCATATTGGCCATGACGACGATGCGCGGACGGCGGCGGCTGGCATTGGCGATGACGAGTTCGGAAATCACATCGAAGATCGACGGCGACCAGTTGAGGATGATTGTGTGGTCGCTCTCCAGCACCCGAGAACGGCCCTTGCGCAATTCATCGAGCTTGCCGTCGACGCCGGCGCTGAGCACGCCGATAAGCGCCGACACGACGAAGATGCCGGCGAGCGTGACGACCAGCATGACGAGGCGGAAGGCCCAACCGGTGTCGCCGCCCATCGTGCCGGAATCGAGCGTGCGCATCAGCGATTCCCAGAACGCTTCGAAAAAGCTCAGCGGCTCGCCGCCCTCCGGTGCGATGCGGGTCACGGCAAGGAAAGCCGCGGCGGCGATGATGATCAGCAGGGAAACGACTGCAAGCCAGCCGATCAGCGCGATCGGGCCGGCGGCCATGCTCTTGTCGAAGCCGTAGCGCAGCCGGGTTCCCAGCGAGTCGCGTTTCTTCATGCCAGTGGTGCCCCCGCACTATCCCCAAGGTCGATGTGCCAACCCTATCGCATCGCCGAAGCCGCTCTCCTGATGCACCGGTCTGGCGCGGCGGCTACCAGACCATCGGGATCAGGCGATAGCGCACCCGGGTTGCGTAATCGTCATAGCCGCGCAGGCCGGTACGCAGGGTTTTTTCCTCGATGAAGGTGCGGATGGCCAGGAGAACGATGAACACGAGCACCGATGCCAGCCCCCACCAGGAACCAAGCAGGAGCGCCGTGCCGGCGAAGAAGAGGATGGCGCCGGCATACATCGGGTGGCGAACGTAGCTGTAAGGTCCCGTGGTGATCACGCGCTGTCCGCGCTCGTCCTGGATCTTCACCACCGGTGCGGCGAAACTGTTCTCCAGCATGGTCAGGTAGCAGATCCAGATTCCGACCAGCAGGACCAGCGCGCCGACCGCCTGCGCCCAGAAGGGGACCGCCGACCATCTGAAACGGAAGTCGAATCCCATGAAGCTCAGCCAGCCGAAGATGCCGATGAGAAGTATGGAGAGCAGGACCTTGTCGGCGGCGGTCTGATTCTTCTGGATGGGAGGGCTCAGCCGCTCATTCATCAGGCCGGGATCGCGCCGCGCCAGCGTCACGCCCATGGTGAGGCTGAGCCCCACCATCACCACCAGATAGACCCAGGCTCCTGGCCAGGCAAAGGTGCCCGCCGACAGGAAGAGCAAGGCACCCATGGCACCGAACCAGATGAACGTCTGAAGAAGCAATTTCGCGATCACGATTGGCCTTCCACGTTATGGCCCTCGCCGCATCGGCCAAAACAGACCAATAGTCTATCATACCGACCAGTGGTCTGTATTTCAAGCGGACTATCTGATATCCGTGCTGGACGGGAACGGCCGTCGCGTGCAGAAGTTTCGCCATGCCCCGTGTCATCAAGCATCCAGAGATCAGACGAGAAGACATTCTGGACCATGCCCAGACGCTGTTCCTGACGCAGGGCTACGACAGAGCGAGCCTCAATGACGTGATAGCCTCCGCCGGCATCTCGAAAGGCGCCTTCTATCACTACTTCGCCTCCAAGGAGGCTCTTCTCGAAGCCTTGGCCGACCGATTCGCGAGACAGGCGCTGGCAGGCGTCCAGGGTGTAGTCGACGATCCCGGCCTCGATCCGCTTGGCCGCCTGAACGGCCTGCTCAGCCAGTCGCGACAGGCCAAGATCGAGACCGCGGCGGAGGCCTGGGCTCTTTTCGAAACGATGTTTCGGCCGGAGAATCTGGTGCTTTTCCACCGCATCAACCTGGCGGCCAACGCGTCGTTTTCGCCCCTGCTGGTCAGGATCATCCGGCAAGGTGTCGAAGATGGCACCTTCAGGACCTTCGATCCCGAGGGTGTCGCCGACATCGTCATGCAGTTCGGTCTGGCCACGCATGATGTCGTCGCCAAGGCGATCGACGGCGACAGCGACGCCGACATGGAGGTCGCGATCGAAGTCCTGGAAAAACGCGTCAGGCTCTACGAAATCGCTCTCGACCGCATACTCGGCCTTCCCGACGGCAGCATTCGGATCGGAGAGCCCGGCTATATCAGGGCCGTCATGACAGCCCGGAGGAAAGCCGACAAGGCGCGGTGATCTGCCAGGTCTGAACCTACTCCTTGCCCCAGCGTGGCCGGCGCATCGAAAAGACTTCGTTCACGCTGGCGTAGTCCATGTAGCCGAGACGAGCCACATTGCCGGCCTTGGTGATGTCGAACAGCTCGTCCTTCAGGAAAGCGTCGTCAATGTGCACGCCGACCACCTCACCGGCGACAACGACGGCGCTCGTCGGCGTTCCGTCCAGCGCCTTCGGGCGAAACACCTCCGTCACCCGGCATTCCAGCGCGGCAGGCGCGGCCGCCACGCGCGGCGGTCTGACGAGACGCGAAGGCGCCATGGCGAGATCGGCATAGACGAATTCGTTGACACCGCGCGGCGCGTTGACGGACGTATAATTCATCTTCTCCGCAAGATCGCGGCTGACCAGATTGGCAACGAACTCGCCGGTCTCCTGGGCAAAGGAGGCGCTGTCCTTCTCGCCCTCCGAGGAGAACCAGACGATGAAGGGCCGCGTCGAAACGGTGTTGAAGAAGGAGTATGGCGCCAGGTTGATCTCGCCTGCCCCATTCAGCGCCGATATCCAGCCGATCGGCCGCGGCGCCACGATCGCCTTCGACGGATCATGCGGCAGCCCGTGCCCCTTCGACGGTTCGTAGAACATTCAGTCCGCCCAGGGTCCCGAGTAGTCGGCATAGAGCCTTGCCGGATCGGGCCGTGGCCGCTCCGGCGCCGGGCCGGCATAAGAGCCGATATGGACGAAACCGACGACGCGCTCCTGCGGCGCCAGCCCAAGGAGCGCCCTGCCCTCCGGAACGTCGGAATACCAGTTGCTGATCATGTTTGTGCCATAGCCCAGCGCATTGGCTGCGATCATCAGGTTCATCGCCGCCATGCCGCCGGACAGGAACATCTCCCATTGCGGGATCTTGGGGTTCTCTTTCGGCACCGACACCACGCCGATCACCAGCGGCGCACGGGAAAAGCGCGCCAGTTCCTGGTTGCGGCGGCCCTCGGGCAGTGGCCCCTCCCGCTGTTCGGCAAGCGCTGCCAGCTTTTTGCCGATCTCGATGCGGACATCGCCGCGATAGAGGACGAAGCGCCAGGGTTCGAGCCGGCCATGGTCAGGTACGCGCGTGGCGGCGGCGATCATCGTTGCGATATCGGCGTCGCTTGGCGCCGGCTCCTTGAGGTCGGGAATCGGCGCTGAATTTCGCGTCAGCAGGAAGTCGATGATCGGCGACGCCATGGGCGCTGGTCTCCTGAACACTCTGTTTTGAGCTGAAGCGCACCATCGGGAATTCGGGCGGCTCGGGCAAAGGCGCGCAAGCGCCGGGCTGAAGAGTCTATGCATTGGACTCTTAAGCCTTGAAATTGCCACCGCCTTGGGCTTCAACGCAAGGCATGTTTGAGGGGCGACTGCGTCTTTTCCTGGTCTGGCTCTGTGCCGCGCTGTTCCTGCTGCCGGTCTCCCTGGCTGCTGCGCAGGAAAAGGACGGCGTGGGCGACCTGAAACTCCCCGGAATTTCGAGCTATGCGAAGCCCAAGAGCGAAACCCCGCTAGCGCTTGGCGGCGGTGGCGCTATCACTTTGTCGGCCCAGCTGACCGACAAGGGCACCGACATCACCCGCGGCCTCGTCTGGCGTGTCTTCAAGCCTGAACCCGTCAACGGCAAATTGCCGATGGTCGCCTCCGCGCATGGCGGCAGCGCCGTGTTCCAGCTCGAGCCCGGCAGCTATCTGGTGCATGCCTCCTATGGCCGCGCCGGCGCCACCAAGCGCATCACTGTCGGCAAGGAAGCCAAGCGTGAAAGCCTCGTGCTCGATGCCGGCGGCCTGAAGCTCGACGCGGTTCTGTCAGGCGGCGTGCGCATTCCCCCGAAAAAACTGCGCTTCTCGATCTATGAGGGTACCGCCGCTGCCAATGGCGACCGCGCGCTGATCATTCCCGATGTCGAGCCCAACAGCGTCGTGCGGCTCAATGCCGGCATCTACCACATCGTGTCGACCTATGGCGCGGTCAATGCAGTCATTCGCTCCGACATCCGCGTCGAGGCCGGCAAGCTGACCGAAGCCACCGTCGAGCATCACGCCGCCGAGATCACGATGAAGCTGGTGCGCGAAGCCGGTGGCGAAGCCATCGCCGACACGTCCTGGTCGCTGCTCAACGAATCCGGCGATCCGATCAAGGAGACCGTCGGCGCCTTCGCCTCGATGGTGCTTGCCGAGGGCGACTACACCATCATCGCCAAGAACCGCGACCGCATCTACCAGAAGGATTTCACGGTCGTGGCCGGGCAGAACCAGGAAATCGAGGTTCTGGCGATCGAAGCCGCGGCCATGGACCCCGAAGAAGGGGCGGATTAGCCCCTGCTGCGAATCTCCAACTTTCAGGCAGCCAGCTTGGTACGTGCCGGCAGGAAAGGAATCCGTCGGCGCGGCACTTGCGGCGCCAGGTCGAACACGCCGCGGTAAAGCCGCTCGAGCAATGCCTTGCGGTCGCGCAGCGGCTCCAGCTCGCTCCAGCTCAGCACATCGCCGACGCGCACGTCGATCGCCTTGCCGGAAAGCCGCGCGAATTCGTGGATGAGCATCGAGAGGCGCAGCGTCAGCGAAGCCTTACCGACGAATTTGGCCACGCGGCCATCGCGCTCGGCCATGTTCATCGGCCCGCTAACCAGATGGAACAGGCGACCGTTTTGTCCGGAAAAATGCATCGGAATGACGGACGCCTTCGCATCCTGCACCAGACGCGCCGGGAACATCTTCCATGGCAGGTCACGCGCCCGGCCAAAACCTTTCGGCGCGGTGGCGACGCCGCCGGCGGGAAACACCACGATGGTGACGCCCTCCTTCAGCAGCCGCACAGCCTCGTGGCGCACGGCCATATTGTTCTTCAGTGCGTCCTTGGTCTCGGAAAAGTCGATCGGCAGCGAATAGGGCTCCATCTCGCGGATCTTGAGCAGATCCTTGTGGATCATCACCCGGAACGGCCGCCCGAGCTGCTCCACCAGCGACAGCACGGCAATGCCGTCGCCGATGCCGAACGGATGGTTGGCCACGATCACCAGCGGTGTGTCCGGCAATGGCGTGGGCGGCCACTGGTCGGCGGTCCGTATCCGCACATCGATAAGGTCGAGCATGCGGCTGAACACGCGCTCGCCTGTCGGCACCACCTGGCGGCGCCAGAAATCATAGAGCGCGGCATAGCGATCGCGCCCCGACAGGCCTTCAATGGAATGGATGACCCAGCGCGTCAGCGCCGGCTGTCGCGGATTGGCATAGGAAAGCTCGGGAAACGGTTTTTCGCGCGTCTTCAGCTTGAGCATGAGGGCTCGTTACAAGGTTGGCGTGACAGGGATATGAAAATGGCGGTGGATCGCTCCACCGCCATTCCTGGGAACCATGCGGATCAGGCAGCGCGTTTGCGCCTGCGGTCCGGCGTAACCGCTTCTTCGGTCAGTTGCGCGATCGCCTCGGCAAGGCCAAGCGATTCCTGGTCGCGCGAGCCGAGCCGGCGGATATTGACCGTCTGTTCCTCCGCCTCGCGTTTGCCGCAGACGAGGATCACCGGCACCTTGGCCAGCGAGTGTTCGCGGACCTTGTAGTTGATCTTCTCGTTGCGCAGGTCGGCTTCAGCCAAAAGACCGGCGGCTTTCAGTTTTGCCACGACCTCGGTCGCGTAGCCGTCCGCCTCGGAGGTGATCGTTGCCACCACCACCTGCAGTGGCGCGAACCACAGCGGGAAATGGCCGGAATAATTCTCGATCAGGATGCCGAGGAAACGCTCCATCGAACCGCAGATGGCGCGGTGCACCATGACCGGCTGCTTCTTCTCCGAATCGGAGCCGATGTAGAAGGCGCCAAAGCGTTCCGGCAGGTTGAAATCGACCTGCGTGGTGCCGCACTGCCATTCGCGGCCGATGGCGTCCTTCAACACATATTCGAACTTCGGACCGTAGAAGGCGCCCTCGCCCGGATTGATCGAGGTCTTGATTCGGTTGCCGGACCGCGTCCTGATCGTCTCCAGCACGCTGCCCATGATCGCCTCGGCATGATCCCACGCCTCGTCTGTGCCGACACGCTTGTCGGGCCGCGTCGACAGCTTGACGCTGATTTCATCGAAGCCGAAATCGGCATAGGTCGACAGGATCAGATCGTTGATGCGCAGGCATTCCGACGCCAATTGTTCCTCGGTACAGAAGATATGCGCATCATCCTGCGTGAAGCCGCGCACGCGCATCAGCCCGTGCAGCGCGCCCGACGGTTCATAGCGATGCACATTGCCGAATTCTGCAAGTTTTACGGGCAGATCGCGATAGGACTTCAACCCATGCTTGAAAATCTGCACATGGCCCGGGCAGTTCATCGGCTTCAGCGCGAAGACGCGGTCGTCATCGGTGTCGTCGCCGGCGACCGTGACCTTGAACATGGCGTCGCGATACCAGCCCCAGTGGCCTGACGTTTCCCACAGGCTCTTGTCGAGCACCTGCGGCGCGTTGACCTCCTGGTAGCCCTGCTCGTCGAGGCGGCGTCGCATGTAGTTGACCAGGTTCTGGAACATCTTCCAGCCCTTGGCGTGCCAGAAGACGACGCCCGGCCCCTCTTCCTGGAAATGGAAGAGGTCCATCTCGCGGCCAAGCTTGCGGTGGTCGCGCTTCTCGGCCTCCTCCAGCATCGTCTGGTAGGCTTCAAGCTGCGCCTGGTCGGCCCAGGCCGTGCCGTAGATGCGCGTCAGCATCGGATTGTTCGAGTCGCCGCGCCAATAGGCACCGGCCACCTTCATCAGCTTGAAGGCATTGCCGATCTGGCCGGTCGAGGCCATGTGCGGACCGCGGCAGAGATCGAACCAGTCGCCTTGCGCGTAGATCTTGAGATCCTGATCCTCGGGAATGGCGTCGATCAGTTCGAGCTTGTAACGCTCGCCCTTGTCGGCGAACACCTTTTTCGCCTTGTCGCGCGACCAGACTTCCTTGGTGAACGGCTTGTTGCGCGCGATGATCTCGCGCATCTTCTTCTCGATCACCGGGAAGTCGTCCGGCGTGAACGGCTCGTTGCGGGCGAAGTCGTAGTAGAATCCGTTCTCGATCACCGGTCCGATGGTCACCTGCGTCCCCGGCCACAATTCCTGCACGGCCTCCGCCAGCACGTGCGCGGTGTCGTGACGGATAAGCTCAAGCGCGCGCGCATCGTCGCGGGTGATGATCTCGACCTTGCCGGACTTGCCGAGCGGGTCGGAGAGGTCGCGCACCGTACCGTCAATGGCATAGGCGACGGCCTTCTTGGCCAGCGACTTCGAGATCGATTCGGCAAGGCCGGCACCGGTCATCGCCGCGTCGTATTCGCGGACGGAGCCGTCGGGAAATGTCAGGGAAACGGAATTCAGCATATGGTTCTCCTATCCAGTCCCGCAAACGAGCGCGGGTGGTTGAAATGCCTGTCGCCCAAAAGTGTATGGCGATATTGGGGTTACGACATGCATAAGATAAAGCCGGATGCGCCAATCACGGGCAAACGGCAGCGGGCGGGTTTTAGAGGCAGTGCCGCGTCAGGTAAAGAGTTCTGACTGGCCCGGCCGTCAGGAAATGTCGGCAGAGATGTCGCAGACCCGGCGCCCAGGCTTGCGCACATCACCGCAATCGTCTGGAATTGTCGATATGGAAAACACAACACCCAGCCGAACCGCCCTTGGCGTCGCCCGCATGAGGGCTCTGCATCAATTCTCACCGCAGGCAGGGTTGTTTCGCGATCCCTACGCGATTGCGATTCTGGGTGAAGCCGCTCCCGCGGCGCAGGAGCTTGAGCAGGAAGACGAGCGCCGCCAGCGCATGCGCCTGTTCGTGGCGGCGCGCGCCCGCTTCGCCGAGGACTGGCTGGCGGCGGCGGTACGTCGCGGTGTCCGCCAACTCGTCGTACTTGGCGCCGGCCTCGATACCTTTTTGCTGCGCAATCCGTATCGCGACCTCAGCGTGTTCGAAGTCGATCACCCGGCCACGCAAGCCTGGAAACGCAAATGCATTGCCGATAGCGGTCTTGCCGAGCCCGCCGCGACAAGATTCGTGCCGGTCGATTTCGAGCGGCAAAGCCTGTCCGCGGAACTGGCCGCGGCCGGCCTGCAGTCGATCGCGCCGGCCTTCTTCATCTGGCTGGGGGTCGTGCCCTACCTGACGAAGGAAGCGATCTTCAACACGTTGACCTGGATCGCTGGCTTTCCGGGCTCGGAGGTCGTGTTCGACTACAGCGAACCGGTTGAGAACCGCGACGCGGCGGGACAGGCCGCGCTGGCCTTCCATGCGGCGCGCGTCGCGTCTGTCGGAGAGCCATGGATCAGCTTCTTTGTTCCGACCGAGCTGGCGAAATCCCTGGGTGAGCTCGGCTTCGATGAGATCGAAGATATCGAGAGCGGCGATATCGCCGCCCGTTTTTCCGATGCCCCGAAGGGAATGACGAACACTTCCGGCGGCCATATCATCCGCGCGCGTCGAAGCGCCTAAGCAATTCCAGGAAAAGTGTACGGCGGTTTTCCGTCCGGAATTGCGTAGAAACCAAACTCATTTCACCAGCAGCGGCACGTCTTTCAGAAACGCCGCCCGCGTCTTGAGGCCTTTTGGCATATCGGTGCGGGTGGCATCGACGACCAGGCGGGCAAAGACGATCTGCTGGCCATCCTTATTCGCCCAGCCGACGAACCAGCCAAGCGAACGCTTATCCCTGATCTTGTCGGCATCGTTGGCGAGCCTTGTGCTGCCGGTCTTGCCTTGCACCGTCCAGCCTCCGGCCTGGAATGTCGGGATGATGGCTGTTGTCATGTCGTAGGCCTTGGCCGAGACCGGCAATTTGCGGGCCAGCAGCTTGCGCAGGAAATCGACCTGCTCGACCGGCGTGATCCTGAGCGAGGAGTTCACCCAGGAATGGCTCAGGCCGTCATTCTTGCCGAGATTGCCGGAAACGTCTTTGTTGCCATAGTCGAGTTTTGATACATAGCCGGCGAAATTCTCAGCTCCAAGCCGGCGCGTAATCTCGCGCGAATACCAGATAATCGAATCGCGTTCCCAGATCACCGGATCGACAGTCTTCTGATCCCGCTTCACCGCATCGAATTCGGGTTTGTAGTCCCAGCTCGGCGTGTGCTCGTCGCTCAGGATGCCGGCGTCATAGCCGATCAGCGAAAGCGGCACCTTGAACGTCGAAGCCGGGCTGAACCGCTGGTCGCAGGTGCCGTCCTGATAAAGCACCTTGCCGCTCGCCGCATCGGCGATCAGCGTGCACTGCACGTCCCCAAGCGGCGCAGATTGCGCGCGCATCGGGAAGCCCAGCAGCCAGGCGAGCAGGAAGAGGACTCCAGCCAGGATAAAGGGAAGACGGTCGATGTTACGCATTGATGCTCGCTCCAGAGGGGTGTTCGCGAGCGGGCTTAGCGAGGTCTCTTGTCTCGATTTTGTCTCAAATGCGCAGTCTTTGTGCAGGCTTGCGTTAACCCTACCGGATCGTAAACGTGCGGCGCCGGCCGTTGCGTGGCCGGCGCCGTCATGCCTGTGTTCCAGCGCGCTTTCTGCCGATCCGCCAGTACCGCCAGGGCATGAACCAGACATAACGGTCCGCCAGCACTTCCGGCACCAGATCGATGCCATGCGTGCCGAAGGGTCCGCAGCGCAGCACGCGGAAAAATCCTATCCAGCCGCCGGCCCATAGGCCATGGCGGGCAATCGCCTCATGCGCGTATTCGGAACAGGTCGGCAGATGCCGGCAGGAATTGCCGACGAAACCGGATAAAGTCAGCTGGTAGAGACGTACGAACGACGTCCCGATGAGACGGCCAGGAGTCTTGCGCCATGGGCCGGGCCAGTTGCGGCCACGCCCTGGTGGTCTGGCGCTATGCGCATGCCCATGATGGTCGCGCACCGCTGTCTCCGTATCGCGTTTCCCACGCGATAGATGTGAGCTCCGGCTGGAGAACGCAATCCCCGTCGCCATCCTCTGTGCTGTCATGGGCGGGAGCGACGAAACGGTTGCCTGTCAACCGGAGGCGCCCAGCGGCCGGGGCGGACCGGCTCTCCGCTGCGTTTTGCATGGTGTCTGTCGTCACGCCATTGGAATGTTACGATCCGCATGACATCGCCAAAGATGCTCAGGACCTGGATCATGGTCGGTCTCCTTTGACGCGATTAGACAGCCGCTGGCCTTGGCCTTCAAACGAGTATAATTTCCACTTCGGATAATCCTGGGTTATGCGAATGAAGCGCGGGCGCCTGCCGTTGACGGCATTGAGAAGTTTCGAGGCGGCGGGCCGGCACCTGAGCTTCAGCAAGGCCGCCGAGGAGCTTTTCGTTTCCCAGGCGGCGATCAGCCGCCAGATCCGCGAGCTTGAAACCTTCCTGCGCCAGCCCTTATTCGAACGTCACCATCGCCGCGTCGAACTGACCGACAGCGGCCGGCGGCTGCTTGATCAGCTTGTCAGAAGTTTCGACGTCATCGATCGGCTGCTCGGCGAATTGGTGGCAGCCCCGGCGCAGTCAGTGGTTCGTGTCAGCGTCGAGCCGTCGCTTGCCTCCGTGTGGCTGGTGCCCCGGCTCAACCGGTTTCGCCAGTTGCGGCCCGATATCGACGTGTCCCTCGAAGTCGATGCCAGGCCGATCGAATTCCGCAGCGATCAACCCGAGCTCGCCTTGCGCTTCAGCGCCAACGCGACCTCCTGGCCCCGCAGCCAGGCAGAGCGGCTTGCCTCCACAGTCGATTCACCGGTTCTGTCGCCGGCGCTGCTCGCCTCGGGCCCTCCCCTCGAGCAGCCGATCGACCTTGCCCGCTACACACTTTTGCATGAGGAAAATCGCCAGGGCTGGACGCGCTGGTTCGAAGCCGCCGGCGTGCCCGCCGATGCCGTGCCCGCGCGGGGGCCGATGCTGGCGGATATATCGCTTTCAAAGCAGGCCGCCCTGCTCGGACATGGCGTGGCGCTGGGCGATATCTTGCAGATCGGCAACGAGCTCGAAACCGGCGCGCTGATCAAGCCGTTCGACATTGACGTCGCGTCTGGCGCCTACTGGCTGGTGGCAAGGAGCTTGAAGGAGCTTTCCGAGCCGGCCACCGCGTTCGCCGACTGGGTCAGAAGTGAATTTGCCGAAAGCAGACGGACACTGGAAGCAAAGGTCTAAGCCGGTTCCCGGGCCGAGCCTCCCACTACCTTGCCTTTTTGTATTTTTCGAGGAGCTTGTCGATGTCGTTTACCCTGACCGCCGGAGGCCTGTCCGTTGTGTCCTGTGCCGGTCGGAATGTGAGGACGACCTCGCGCCACAGATGATAAT
Source organism: Mesorhizobium sp. 43Arga (assembly GCF_053714255.1). Classification (NCBI taxonomy): domain Bacteria; kingdom Pseudomonadati; phylum Pseudomonadota; class Alphaproteobacteria; order Hyphomicrobiales; family Phyllobacteriaceae; genus Mesorhizobium; species Mesorhizobium sp. 43Arga. The sequence goes on along the minus strand of NZ_JBSKBO010000014.1, from coordinate 15,008 downwards.
GGGCCGCGTAAGGCATCAGCCCGGAAAATGGCGCGCAGCGCGTGATTGCCCGCACGGCGGCTTCGACAACCTTGTCTCGTAGTGGTTTCAAGGGGTCGAGGATCTTTGGTGGACCGGCAAGCGAACCGTCCTTGTTCAAGCTGATCCGCACGCGCGCAACGCTTGTGGCATCTGCAGGCACTGCCCAACAGGCCTGGATAGCCTTCATGAGATAGTCGTGAATATTCCACGTGACTGCCACGTCGGCCCGGCTTGAGCCGCTGCTCACACGAGTGCGCCGGCAAGGCTGCAAACGAACATCATTCCCTTGAGAGAACTGTGTCGCGGGTTGCCGCTAAGTCCGCGCATCGTGAAAAGCGGAAATGGCAAGGTCAGGCTGCTTGTTCGGCCCGCTTCTTCTCGATCTGGCCTATGGCGTCGACCACGGCGTCGAAGGTCAGCATGGTCGAGGCATGCCGTGCCTTGTAGTCGCGCACCGGTTCGAGGTACTTCAGGTCGGAGAAGCGGCCTTCCGGCGGCGCGCCGTTCTCCTTCAGCATCTTCAGCATGGTGTCGCGCACCGTACGCAACTCCTCGGCGCTCGCGCCGACGACATGCTGTGCCATGATCGAGGACGACGCCTGGCCGAGCGCGCAGGCCTTCACGTCATGGGCGAAGTCGGTGACCACGCCGTCCTCCATCTTGAGATCGACGGTAACGGTCGAACCGCACAGCTTGGAATGCGCCTTGGCGGTCGCGTCCGGATGATCGAGCCGGCCGATGCGGGCGATGTTTCCGGCAAAACCGAGAATTTTCGCGTTGTAGACATCGTTGATCATTATTTTCCAATCCGTCGCCGCCAAGCGAACAGCGATTGCCGCTGCTGCGTCTTCCTTTCGCTCGCTACGACCTTATATAATGCTGGCAGTCCGGTAACGACAAGGCGATGAGCGCCGCTGTCCCGGCCGGGAAGTTCACGCCGCTTACGGGGCTGGAAACAGGGCGAGTTTCCGACACCGAAAGGTCGTGGTCCGTTCAACTCGTTCCTCCCTGAGAGGAACTACGGGAGACGCCTTTTATGGATGCCGTCATCAAGAAATTCATGCCCCAGTCCGCCTATATGGAAAAGCCGGTCACCGACCGACCGAGCGAAGCCGAGGTCGAGGCGGCCGTGCGCACATTGCTGCGCTGGACCGGCGACAACCCGGACCGCGAGGGGCTGATCGACACGCCCAAGCGCGTAGCCAAGGCCTTCCGCGAAATGTTCGGCGGCTACGACATGTGCCCGGCCGAGGAACTCGGCCGCACCTTCGAGGAGGTCGCCGGCTACGACGATCTCGTCATCGTCAAGGATATTCACTTCCATTCGCATTGCGAGCACCACATGGTGCCGATCATCGGCAAGGCACATGTCGGCTATCTGCCGGATGGCAAGGTCGTCGGCCTGTCGAAGATCGCGCGTGTCGTCGATATCTTCGCCCATCGCCTGCAGACGCAGGAAGCGCTGACCGCGCAAATCGCCGGCGTCATCCAGGACGTGCTCAACCCGCGCGGCGTCGCCGTCATGATCGAGGCCGAGCACATGTGCATGGCCATGCGCGGCATCCGCAAGCAGGGCTCCGCCACCCTCACCTCCACCTTCACCGGCGTTTTCAAGGACACGCCCGAGGAGCAGGTTCGGTTCGTCACCATGGTTCGCGGCGGTGGGGCATAACGTCTAGGCCGATATCGCTAGGCCATGATTCCGAAAAACGCGGACCGGTTTTCGGGTAAGATCATGGTCAAACAGGAAGATACACCGGCGATGTCGGCACTGGAATTTCCCAAAGCTCCGTCAGACAAGAAAGCCTTGGAGGAAGGCGCGGTGTTCTCACCAGGCTTCGACCCTGCTGGCCTTGTCACCGTCGTCGTCACCGACGCTGAAGACGGCATGCTCCTGATGGTCGCGCATATGAATGCCCAGGCACTTGCGCTGACGCTGGAAACAGGCATCGCCCATTACTGGTCGCGCTCGCGCAACGCGCTTTGGAAGAAGGGCGAAACCTCAGGCAATTTCCAGCACGTCGTCGAGATGCGCACCGACTGCGATCAGGATGCATTGTGGCTGCGCGTCAAAGTGTTGGGCCACGACGCAACCTGTCACACTGGCCGGCGTTCATGCTTTTATCGGACGGTGGGGCTTGTCGACGGCAAGGGGACGCTTGTTGACGACGGCAGCAAGCCGCTGTTCGATGCGGAAATCACCTATCGGAAACCATCGTCTTGAACCTTCTGCCTCACGCCGACCACACAGATTCATCATTTCGATACGGCCTGTCCGTATATTAGTCTTGGGACAAGGGAGATCATGATGCTCGAGTGGGCGTCATTGCGGAACAGACCGGATGTCAGGGAGGCCAACGGCCTGACCTCTTCCGGCGGCGCATCCGAAACGAAATCTTCCAAGAAGACAGGCATTTCGCTCGCTTTGGGCGGCGGTTGCGCAAGAGGCTGGGCTCATATCGGCGTGTTGCGCGCACTCGATGAAGCCGGCATCGAGGTGTCGATGATCGCGGGCACCTCCATCGGCGCACTGGTCGGCGGCTGTTATCTCGCCGGCAAACTGGATGAGCTCGAAGAGTTCGCCCGCAGCCTCACCAAGCGGCGCATTTTCGGCCTGCTCGATCTCAATCTGCGCGGCAGCGGCCTGTTCGGCGGCATGAAACTCGATGCCCGCCTGCGTGAGCATGTGGCGGGCGTCCGCTTCGAGGACCTAGCCAAGCCGTTCGTCGCAGTCACGTCCGAAATCCGCACCGGCCACGAAATCTGGCTGTCGAGCGGCTCACTGATTACCGCCATGCGCGCATCCTACGCATTGCCTGGCGTGTTCGAGCCGGTGAATTGCAACGGCCGCGTGCTGGTCGATGGCGCATTGGTCAATCCGGTGCCGGTGTCGGTCTGCCGCGCCTACGAGCAGCCGCTCGTCGTGGCGGTCAACCTTCACTACGATCTGTTCGGCCGCGCCGCCGTCATCAAGCACAGCGCCGGCGAGCTGGTCATCGAAAAGGATGCGCCGCGGCCCGGCCAGATCGGCGCGGAGCACCAGTCGCATCAGACGCGGCTCGGCATCACCGGCGTCATGGTCGAGGCCTTCAACATCATCCAGGACCGCATCTCGCGCGCCAGGTTGGCCGGCGATCCGCCCGACATGTCGCTGCAGCCCAAACTCAGCCATATCGGCCTCACCGAATTCCATCGTGCCGACGAGGCAATCCAGCTCGGCTATCAGGCGACGATGGCGCAGATCGGCGAACTGACCCGGCTGCAGACCGTTCTCGCCTGAGGCCAGCCACCCTCTGAAAAACACCGTGCGTTGCGTCCCATCGACGGGGCGATGCCGCACCCTTGATGCGTGGCGGTAATGTCATTTGCCCAGCTGTGAAAATCTGATTGTAAAATGCAATTGGTTATGCTGGCCTGTGCTCCTTACACGGAGGCATACTGATGGCCAAAATCGTCTATTCCATGCTCACCTCTTTGGATGGTTATATCGCCGGGCCGGACGGGGACATTGGCTTGCCGGTCCCCGAGACGGAGCTGCATCAGCATTTCAATGACATTATGCGGCAGGCTTCAGCTATCCTTGCCGGGCGGCGGATGTACGAGACGATGCGCTTCTGGGACAGCCCTGACCGCGAGACCGGCGCCACCGAGGTCGAGCGGGACTTTGCCCGCGCCTGGCGAGAGACGCCGAAGATCGTGTTCTCGACCACGCTTCGCCAGGTCGGGCCTAACGCCCGGTTGGTGAATGGCAATGCCGAAGCCATGGTGAAATCCCTCAAGACGGAGACGGATGGCCTCGTCATCCTCGGTGGTGCCGATCTTGCCGCCTGCCTGGCGCGAGCCAGTCTCATCGACGAATATCGGCTCTATATGCACCCGGTCGTGCTGGGAGGCGGCAAGGCATACTTCCAGTCCGGCCTGGCGCTGGCGTTGGAGCCGCTTGGCACGGAAAGCCTGCCCCAAGGCGTGACGCTGCTGCGTTATGCGCCGGCAAACCAAGCCGCATAGATACTGACGCAGCTACGCCCGCGCCGCATCGACGATGCGGAATTGCACCGTGCGGTTGCCATTCCAGTAATTGCCCGACAGCGAGCCGGCGACATGCACGCTCTTGCCCCGGTTCTTGAACAGGAATTCGCCAAGCACCGTATCGACGGCACGAAAGGCGATCGCCTGGATGCGGCCGCCGCTATCCGACTGCAATTCGCAGCGTATATGGTTGGTGCCAACCGGCCTGGCGTCGGCCAGCCGATGGCGCGGCAGCACGAAGACCGGCGCGACGTGGCCGGCGCCAAAGGGGCCGGCCTTTTCCAGCGCGTCGAGCAGGCTGAGCGTCGCGCCTTCGGCCGCTAGCGCTCCGTCGATCGCCAGGCTCTCCTCATCCTGCAGCCGAAACACGTCGGCGGCCGCCCGCTCCTCGAAGAACGCCCTCAGCTCACCCAGCCTGGCGCGCTCCACCGTGATGCCGGCCGCCATGCCATGACCGCCACCCTTGACGATCAGCCCGGCATCGGCGGCTTCGCGCACCAGCCGCCCGAGGTCGAAGCCCGACACCGAGCGGCCCGAACCGGTGCCAATGCCCACAGCGTTGAAGGCGATGGCGAAAGCCGGCCGGCGCGCATGATCCTTCAACCTTGAGGCGAGCAGGCCGACGATGCCGGGATGCCAGTTGTTGCTGGCGGTGACGACAATCGCCGGGCCAGTGCCGCCACCAAGCTCGGCATCGGCCTCGGCACGCGCCGCGGCCAGCATCTCCTGCTCCATAAGCTGCCGCTCCTGGTTCAGCCGGTCGAGCGTCTCGGCGATGGTCCGGGCCTCGACCGGATCGTCCGTGGCGAGCAGCCGGCTGCCAAGTGCCGCATCGCCGATGCGCCCCCCGGCATTGATGCGCGGCCCGATCAGATAGGCGAGATGAAAGGTGCTGATAGGCTCGCCGACGCGGGAGACCCGCGCCAATGCGGCCAAGCCTTCATTCTTCTGCTGGCGCGCCATTTGCAGGCCCTTGACGACAAAGGCGCGGTTGACGCCGGTGAGCGGCACCACATCGCAAACGGTTGCCAACGCAACAAGATCGAGAAGGGAAAGCAGGTCGGGCGGCGCGACATCGCTCAGGCCACGCAGGATTTTTGCGGTCTGCACCAGGGCGAGGAAGACGACACCCGCGGCGCACAGATGCCCCTGCCCGGAAAGATCGTCGTCACGGTTTGGATTGACCACGGCAATCGCCGCCGGCAACGCGCCGCCGACCTGATGGTGGTCGAGCACCACGACATCGGCGCCGGCTTCATTGGCCGCATCGACGGAAATGGCACTGTTGGTGCCGCAATCGACGGTGACGATCAGTTTAGCCCCACGCGAGACCAGTTCGCGCATGGCGTCGGGATTGGGGCCGTAACCCTCGAAGATACGGTCCGGAATATAGATTTCCGACGGTATGGAGAAATGCGCCAGAAACCGCTTCAGCAAGGCTGACGAGGCAGCGCCGTCGACATCATAGTCGCCGAAGATTGCCACCTTTTCCCGCGCCATCACCGCCGCGGCGATGCGGGTGGCGGCCTTGTCCATTTCGGTCAGCGAGGCCGGATTGGGCAACAGGTCGCGGATCGTCGGGTCGAGGAAGCGCTCGGTCTCATCGGCGGTAACGCCGCGTCCGGCCAGAACGCGCGCGACGATGTCGGGCACGCCATGACCTTGCGCGATGGCAAGCGCGACCATGTCCTGCCGTTCGGTCAGCCGGTGCTCCCAGGAGAGACCGGTCGCCGACTGCCTGACATCGAGGAAAAGGCGCCTTTCGCCCATCATGCGCCCTGCCAATTCATGGTTGGCAGCAGGATAGTGCATATCGACCAAAATTGTGCAGCGGTTTTGGGGTAACGACATGCGCAAACGACAGCTTAAGGTGCTGCGCGTGGACGAGACGCGCTTCAGGGCCAAAGACAGGCAAAACCGGGCGGTTCGCGGCGGGTGGCGTCGCAGGAGAATTCAAGAGAAACTACGCTTTCCGCTTTTCAGCCTGGCGCCGGACCCATTCGTCGGCCGCGTCTCCCATCGTCTTTTCCCGGCCGTCCTTGAGCCAGGCCATGAAAGGCCGATCGAACCTGAACGTGTCGCCGCATTCGCGCGTGAAATAGCGGCGCACATTCTGGGTGTTGCGATAGGATTTCGTGATGGGCGTGGCACGCGAAATCAGATCCGCGTGCCAGTCGAACGCATTCATCGTCAATCCTTGCGCCACCAGGTTCAGATGCAGCCAAGGGCTAGCAACTGCGCTGCGGCTTCGCAAGGAGGCCTAGAACTTATCCAGATCCTGGTGCCGCGCCTTGATCTCGCGCACGGTCCGCGACGAGGAGCGCAGCACGATCGTGTGAGTGGTGATATAGGTGCGGCCGAATTTGACGCCGGCCAGCATGTTGCCGTCGGTGACGCCGGTGGCCGCGAACAGCACGTCGCCGCGCGCCATGTCTTCCGCATGATAAATCCGCTTCGGGTCGGAAATGCCCATCTTGGCGGCGCGCGCGACCTTTTCAGGCGTATCGAGGATCAGCCGGCCCTGCATCTGGCCGCCGGTGCAGCGCAATGCAGCCGCGGCCAGCACGCCTTCCGGGGCGCCGCCGGTGCCAAGATAGAGATCGATGCCGGTTTCCTCCGGGTCGGTGGTGTGGATGACGCCGGCGACGTCGCCATCGCCGATCAGACGGATCGCGGCTCCCGTGGCGCGCACGGCATCAATCAGCTTGGCGTGGCGCGGCCGGTCGAGGATGCAGGTGGTGATGTCGGACACCGCGACGCCCTTGGCCCGGGCGAGGCTCGCGATGTTCTCAGCCGGCGAAGCGTCGATATCGATGACGCCTTCGGCATAGCCTGGACCGATGGCGATCTTGTCCATATAGACGTCGGGCGCGAACAGCAGGCTGCCCTTCTCGGCGATGGCGATGACCGCAAGCGCGTTGGGCAGGTTCTTGGCGCAGATCGTCGTGCCTTCGAGCGGATCGAGCGCGATGTCGACCGCCGGTCCTTTGCCGGTGCCGACCTCCTCGCCGATATAGAGCATGGGCGCCTCGTCGCGTTCGCCCTCGCCGATCACCACCGTGCCCTTGATGGCAAGGCGGTTGAGCTCCTGGCGCATGGCGTCGACAGCGACCTGGTCGGCGGCCTTCTCGTCGCCGCGGCCGCGCAGCCTGGCGGCCGCGACCGCGGCCCTTTCGGTGACGCGCACCAGTTCCATGGTGAGTATCCGGTCAAGGCCGGCGACGATGTTCTGGGCCACATTCATGTTTGGCAAATCCTCGTTGGCGTACCGCCTCCCGCCGGAGGCGAGCCTGTTTTGTCAAACGAGCATGACAACGGCAAGACCTGCCGGATGTTTTATCGAAAGGTGAGCAATATCAATCGATTGAACCATATTCTCAACAAAATTGCAGCCCGGTCGGAAACGACCGGGCTGCTTTGAAGAAGCACTGAGTTTTGCCGTCGCGATCTAGAAAACCGCGAGATATCTGAGCAGCGAAATGATGCCGATGATGATAACGATGACCTGCACGATCTGCCGCATCCTGGCGTCGAGCGGCAGGCGCTGCACGAGATAGAGAACGAGAATGATGACGAGGAATGTGATCAGGATGCCGATCAACATGGATGAAGCCATGACGCCCTCCTTCAAATGAATTCCTGAAACGGGAAGACGAGCCGGCATTGCCGGCTCGTTACCGGCGCGCTCAATACCAGCGGCGCGACGTATCGTTGTTCATCGACTGGCCGACGGCAATCCCGGCCAGGAAGCCGAGCAGGCCGATCACGCCGACCAGGGCGGTCGTCGTGCCCGGGTTTTCGCGCGCGACTTCCGAAACCGCCTGGGCCTGGCTGCGCAGCTGTTGTGCCGTGCGCGATGCACGCGCCGCGGCCGTCTCATAGAAATCCGAAGCCTGCTCGCTGGCGTCATCGAGCATTTCCGCGCCCCGCGCCGAAATGCTCTTGTTGATCCTGGTGATCTCCTTGCGCAGTTCGGCGATCTGCTTTTCCAGCGTTTTCTGGATGTCGTCGATGGCTGGGGTGTCGGACTTGTTGGTATCGGCCATGAAGTGGTTCCCTTGCTCGCTGAACAAGAGAACGGCGCCGCAACGAATTCGTTCCGGCCGGTTGTGGCTGATCGCCATCGGGCCGACCGCAAGACCGGCGGTTACCCGGGACGAAGCTACCCTGCCCGCTCGATGCGGATGACCTGCGGCTTGTCGGTCAGGTGACCGTCCTTGGTGATGCCGTCGACGGCCTTGCGCACGGCGGCCTCGGTGGTCTCGTGGGTGACGAGGATTACCGTCTTCTGCGCCGCCGCCTCGCCGTTGACCGCATGCTGGACGATCGATTCCAGCGAAATATCGTTGTCGGCCATGCGTTTGGCGATCGCGGCGAAGACGCCGATGCGATCGTGCACGGTCAGCCGGATGAAGTAGCCACCTGCATGGCTGCGCATCTGCGCCTTCTTGTAGGGCCTGAGCTCCTTCGCCGGCCGGCCGAAGACCGGGCCATGCTGGAAGCCGGGCCGGCTCTTGGCGATGTCGGCAACGTCGCCGATGACGGCAGAGGCGGTGGCGTTGCCGCCGGCGCCAGGGCCGGAGAGCAGCAATTCACCAAGGATGTCGGTCTCGATCGCCACCGCATTGGTGACGCCATGCACTTGCGCGATGACGGAGGCGGTCGGCACCATGGTCGGGTGCACGCGCTGTTCGATGCCGCTTTCGGTGCGCTGGGCAACGCCGAGCAGCTTTATCCGGTAGCCGAGATCGCCGGCGGCGCGGATGTCGGCCTGGGTGATGTTGGAAATGCCTTCCATATAGATGTCGTTGGCGGCGATCTTCGTGCCGAAGGCAAGGCTGGTCAGGATCGACAGCTTGTGCGCGGTGTCATGCCCCTCGATGTCGAAGGTCGGATCGGCCTCGGCGTAGCCCAGCCGCTGCGCGTCCTTCAGGCAGGCATCGAACGAGATGCCCTCGGCCTCCATACGGGTCAAAATGTAGTTGCAGGTGCCGTTGAGAATGCCAAACACGCGGGTGACCGAATTGCCGGCCATCGCCTCGCGCATCGTCTTGATGACGGGAATGCCGCCCGCCACCGCCGCCTCGTAGTTGAGCAGCACGCCCTTCTTCTCGGCGATCTCGGCCAGCGCCACGCCGTGCTTGGCGAGCAGCGCCTTGTTGGCGGTGACGACGTGGCGGCCGGCTTCGAGCGCCGCCTTGACCGACAGGCGCGCCGGTCCTTCGTCGCCGCCGATGAGTTCGATGAACACGTCGATCTCGGCCGTCTGCGCCATCTTGACCGGATCGTCGAACCATTGTGCGGCGCTGACGTCGACGCCACGGTCGCGTTTCGGGTCGCGCGCCGAAACCGCCGACACGACGATGTCGCGCCCGCATTGCCGGGTCAGTTCCGCCGCCTTGTCGCGCAGCACCCGCGCCACTGATGCACCGACCGTGCCAAGTCCGGCAATTCCAACACGCAGAGCTTCAGCCATGGAAGGCGACGTCCCTCAAAATCAGATCGAATTTTTGCTTACCGGTGGGCGGACAGCGGCACCACATTGTTGGGCTGCTTGGCGCTGGTCGACAGGAAGCGCTTGATGTTGCGCGCCGCCTGGCGGATCCGGTGCTCGTTCTCCACCAGCGCCAGGCGCACGAAATCGTCGCCATGTTCGCCGAAGCCGACACCGGGAGCCACCGCCACATCGGCGTGCTCGATGAGCAGCTTGGAGAATTCGAGCGAGCCGAGATGCTTGAACGGTTCGGGGATCGGCGCCCAGGCGAACATCGAGGCGGCCGGGGCCGGGATGTGCCAGCCGGCGCGCCCGAAAGAATCGACCATCACGTCGCGGCGCTTGTGGTAGACCTCGCGCACCTCGGCGATATCGGCGCCGTCGCCATTGAGCGCATGGGCCGCCGCCACCTGGATCGGCGTGAAGGCGCCGTAGTCGAGATAGGACTTCACCCGGGTCAGCGCCGAGATCAGCCGCTCATTGCCGACGGCAAAACCCATGCGCCAGCCGGGCATGGAGAAGGTCTTCGACATCGAGGTGAACTCGACGCAGACATCGATGGCGCCGGGCACCTGCAGCACCGAAGGCGGTGGGTTGCCGTCGAAATAGATCTCCGAATAGGCAAGGTCGGACAGGATGATGATGTCGTTCTTCTTCGCGAACGCCACCACGTCCTTGTAGAAGTCGAGCGAGGCGACCAGCGCCGTCGGGTTCGACGGGTAGTTGAGGATCAGCGCCAGCGGCTTCGGGATCGAGTGACGGACACCGCGCTCAAGCGCCGGGATGAAACCGTCGTCCGGCTCGACCTGCAGCGAGCGGATGACGCCGCCGGACATGATGAAGCCGAAGGCATGGATCGGATAGGTCGGGTTCGGGCACAGGATGACGTCGCCAGGCGCGGTGATCGCCTGCGCCATGTTGGCGAAACCTTCCTTCGAGCCGAGCGTGGCCACCACTTGCGTGTCGGGGTTGAGCTTCACGCCGAAGCGGCGCTGATAATAGGCGGCCTGGGCGCGGCGCAGCCCGGGAATGCCGCGTGAGGAGGAATAGCGATGCGTGCGCGGATCGCGCACCACTTCGCACAATTTGTCGACGATGGCCTTGGGCGTCGGCAGGTCCGGATTGCCCATGCCGAGGTCGATGATGTCGGCGCCGCGCGAACGGGCGCTGGCCTTGAGCCGGTTGACCTGCTCGAACACGTAAGGCGGAAGCCGGCGGACCTTGTGAAACTCTTCCATGGCAGTTCCAGACAGCAAAAGGGGTATTGGGCGCGCGCTATATACTCATTTGCAGGTAGGGTCGAGGGCGGGATCGCATTTGCCTTCGATCTGCTTCAGCGCCTGCGGGCCATGTTTCGTGGCTAGGTCCGCCAGTGCCGCCTGATTGGCGACCGTGGCGCCGCCGCCGCTTTTTGCGCCCTGCGCGCTGCCGTCAGCCTTGAGTTCGGCGAGCTTGGCGTTCGTCTCGGCTGGCGTGAGCTGCTTGTTCGCCACTTTGGGCGGGATGTTGAGGTTCGGAAAGGTGCCGGTATCCTTTGGACCGGCATTCTCGGCCATCGGGACCGGAGCGCTGGTATTCGTGCTCGAACACCCGGCGATCCCCACAAGGACGATCGCCGCGCCGATGCGGCAAAACCGTGCGGCACCAAAAAAAACAGTCTCGCCAATATTATTCGTCATATTGTTTCCTTGGCAGCCGAGGTAGAGCGAGATTGGACCCTGTCGGATGTCCCATGTTAATATGTCAAGAAAACGCTTCGGGAGGAACCCCGCGAACCATGTCCAAAACACCCGATTCGGGCAAAACGGAAGATGACGAGCCTTCGACCGTCGAGCAATATCTGGTGAAGGATCCGGAGCGCTTCGCGTTGAACATGGCGCGCATGATCGAGCAGGCCGGCAAGGCGGCGTCCGCCTGGGCCGAACCGCGCGAGCGCGGCGAAGTGCGTGACCACGTCGCCGAGCCGGTCGTCGACATGGTCAAGACGTTTTCCAAACTCAGCGAATACTGGCTCGCCGACCCGCAGCGCGCGCTCGAAGCGCAGACGCGGCTGTTCGCCGGCTATATGACCGTATGGGCGAACGCCATCCAGCGCGTCAGCCCCAACGCCGAAGGCACCGACGACGCCGTCAAGCCGGAGCGTGGCGACAAGCGTTTCCAGGACCCGGAATGGGGCCGAAACGCCTTCTTCGATTTCCTCAAGCAGGCCTATCTCGTCACCTCGCGCTGGGCGTCCGAACTGGTCGAGCACGCCGAAGGTCTGGACGAGCACACCCGCCACAAGGCGAGCTTCTACGTCAAGCAGGTCTCCAATGCCATCTCGCCGTCGAATTTCATTCTGACGAACCCGGAACTGTTCCGCGAGACCGTCGCTTCCAATGGCGAGAACCTGGTGCGCGGCATGAAGATGCTGGCCGAGGACATCGCCGCCGGCAAGGGCGACCTGAAACTGCGCCAGGCCGACTATTCGCCCTTCGAGATCGGCAGGAACATCGCCACCACACCCGGCAAGGTGGTCGGCCGCAGCGATGTCGCCGAGATCATCCAGTATGATCCGGCGACCGCGACGGTGCTGAAACGCCCGCTGCTGATCTGCCCGCCCTGGATCAACAAGTTCTACATACTCGACCTCAATCCGCAGAAATCCTTCATCCGCTGGGCGATCGAGCAAGGGCACACCGTTTTCGTCATCTCTTGGATCAATCCGGACGAGCGCCACGGCGCCAAGAACTGGGAAGCCTATATCAGGGAAGGCCTGCAATACGGCCTCGACACCATCGAGCAGGCCACCGGCGAGCGCGACGTCAACGCGATCGGCTACTGCGTCGGCGGCACGCTGCTGGCGGCGGCCCTGGCACTGATGGCCAGGGAAGGCGACGACCGCATCAAGTCGGCGACCTTTTTCACCACGCAAGTCGACTTTACCTATGCCGGCGACCTGAAAGTCTTCGTCGACGAGGAACAGGTCGCGGCGGTGGAAAAGTCGATGAACGAAAAGGGCTATCTCGACGGCACCAAGATGGCGACCGCCTTCAACATGCTGCGCTCCGGCGACCTGATCTGGCCCTATGTCGTCAACAACTACATGCGCGGCAAGGATCCCCTGCCCTTCGACCTGCTCTACTGGAATGCCGACTCGACCCGCATGGCGGCGGCCAACCATTCCTTCTATCTGCGCAATTGCTATCTCGAGAACAACCTCTCGCGTGGCACGATGGAGCTGGCGGGGCATACGGTCTCGCTCGGCGATGTCACCATTCCGATCTACAACCTCGCCTCGCGGGAAGATCACATCGCGCCGGCGCTGTCCGTCTTCCTCGGCTCGAAATATTTCGGCGGCAAGGTCGAGTACGTGATGGCGGGATCGGGTCATATCGCCGGCGTCGTCAATCCGCCCGCATCCAACAAATACCAGTACTGGACCGGCGGCGCGCCGAACGGAGATTTCGGCGAGTGGGTGGCCAAGGCAACCGACCATCAGGGATCCTGGTGGCCGCACTGGCAAAGCTGGATCGAGGCCAAGGACAACACCCGCGTGCCTGCCCGCAAACCCGGCAAGCATATGAAAACCTTGGGCGATGCTCCCGGCAGCTATGTGAAGGTGCGTGTGTAACGGACTGTAATGTCTGGTGAGTTGACGGCTTGTCAAAAGCGAGCGAAATGGTGTCGTCAACCATCAAGCAGCCGCAATTCGGCAATCACTGCAAAAATACTTCCAGGCTTGCGGATTTGACACAGGTCTCGTTTCCGGATCGGAGACAAAGGTCACCTTGGACAGCGACTTCCAGTGCTGCCAAGGGCATACCGACCGGACATCGAGGGGGAATTTGACTTTGAAATCAGCAGGATGGAGCCTCGCAAAGGGAGAACGCCGCGTCATTTTGGCAGCGCTCTGCTCCGTGCTCCTGGCCTCCTGCACCTCGGCCGGCGACCCGACAATGTCAGTCGGAATGCCCGGCTACGCTGCCTCCGCCGCAGACGTCAACGCGGCCGCCACCGGCAAGCCCGTCGCCACCGCCGATTCGACATCTCAGACAACGGCCACGCAAACGACCGTGATGAGCGAGGGCGATACCGCGCTTCCCGAAAAAGTCGCCTACGTGCCGATAGCCAAGCCGCAAGCCGCGTTTCCGCTGATAACGCCGGCCGGCGCTGAATCGATCGCGGGACAAACACCGCAGGCCTTGCAGCAGCCGGCACAGACGGCGCAGCAGACCGACGCGGTCGCCCAGAAAATCGCCGCCGCCGATGCCGCGGTGACAACGCCAAAGCCGGCCGCGGCGCCGGTGATGAACAATCCGGTCTATGTGACCGCGGGTGAGCCGCCACAAGCCGAGGCGCCGAAGAAACGGGGCTTCCTGGCCTCGATGTTCGGCGCCACGCCCGCTTCGGCCACACCGGCTCCGCTGATCAACACGCGATCGGGTGAACAGCCGGCCGTGCAGGCCAAGCCTGCGGCGGCGGCAAAGCCGATCATCACTTTGGCCTCGGCCGACGCCACGGCAAAGCCGATACAGCTGGCCTCGACCGGTGATGACGCCGGTCATATCACCGGCAGTGATGCCTTGCCTGGCGTGCGCCAGACGGCGCTGTTCGAGATCAAGCGCAAATCCGGCCTCGACGACGAAAGCGACGTCGACCTCAATGAGGACGAGGGTCCAATCGGCGGCTCCTATCAGGTTGCGTCCGCCGCCGGCATGGCCCGGCTCGCGCCCAACGGCCTGCTGAAGCAGAACGAAAGCGTCGATGTCGCCTGCCTGAAGCCGTCGCTGGTGCGCGTGCTGAAGACGATCGAAGGCCATTACGGTCGCAAGATGATGGTCACGTCAGGCTACCGCGACCCTGCCCGCAACCGCCGCGCCAACGGCGCCAAGAATTCGCTGCACATGTACTGCGCTGCCGCCGACATCCAGGTGCCCGGCGTCTCCAAATGGGAGCTGGCGAACTACATCAGGACCATGCCCGGCCGCGGTGGCGTCGGCACCTATTGCCACACCGAATCGGTCCATGTCGACGTCGGCCCCGAGCGCGACTGGAACTGGCGCTGCCGCCGGCGCAGCGGCGGTGACGACGGCTAGGTGTGCACGCGCCTGGGCGGTCTTGTTGCCGGCCAATATTGTTCCGCCAAAATCGTTTCAGTGGACCATCCCCCAACATTTTGAGATTGGCCGACGCGCTCCCAACTTCGTCATCCACGGGCGGAGCAGGAGCGAAGCTCCGTCGCGGAGACCCTAGGATCCATTCCGTGACCTTGGTTGAAGAGCGCAGCGGAGCAGGATTCCGCACCGTCGCAGCGCTTCCGAGCCCCGGCATGGATTCTAGGGTCTGCGTCGCGTCGCTTCGCTTCTTGCTCCGCCCTAGAATGATGGGTGGACGGCCCCTTGCGGCATCGAATGTGCCAAGCTGGTCGTGTTGTTGAACCCCAGCGGAGGAGACCGTCCGTCATGCAAGCTATCAGATTTGG
>NZ_JBSKBO010000013.1:0-122222 GCF_053714255.1 Mesorhizobium sp. 43Arga | reverse complement strand
CGATCGCAAGATGGCGAAGCTGTGCGATCGAGCCGCAGAAGCGGTCGTGGCGCTCCGATCAAACTTTTAGGAACAGGTTCAAGCTACCTGCGGTCTTCACCGGATGGGTACGATGCTGCAGGACGTGATCCGCCGAAAACTGTGAGGCCTGGTCGCAAACGCGAGCCGGTGGCGGATACCTGTTGTGACTGGAACGTGTCGATCCGGGGAGCCTGCCGGGTTCTGGAGTTCGACAGCTCGCCCTATCACTACAAGTCCCGCCGCCGCGATCAGGGCCATCAGGCCGGCATCGAAGCTCGGATCAAAGACATCTGTGCGACGCGGGTTCGTTACGGCTACCGGCGCGTGCACGTGATGCTCACGCGCGAGGGCTGGGATATCAACGTGAAGCGGACCTATCGCATTTACAGGGACTTGGGCCTTCAACTGAGGAACAAGACGCCGAAGCGCCGGGTGAAGGCGAAGCTGCGAGACGATCGCCAGCCAGCCGTCGAACCCAACGACGTCTTGGCAATGGACTTCGTTCACGACCAGCTCGCGACGGGCAAGAAGATCCGGGTCCTGACGGTCGTAGATACGTTCTGGCGCAACGTACCGGTGCTCGACCCGCGCTTCAGTTATCGAGCCGAGGATGTGGTCAGGACGCTGGAACAGATCTGCCCCCGCATCGGCTATCCGAAGACGATCCGGGTCGGCGATATCCAGACCAATTGTGGTAATCTTCTCCATGGACGGCTTTCCCTCATGTGACTTTCGACAGCCACACTATGGCACCTCAATGCCGTGAGCGGAGGCCGTCCACCACATCAGGTCACCATTCACCCGGGGCGGGTCTACTCACCATTAGGATCAAGCAGTTGCGCCTGCCGCTCAAAGTGCCGTTTCGAAGATGCAAAATCAAAGCCTCGCCAGTCGGCTTTGCAGTGCCCGCCGATCGGCGACGAGGTTGTCGAGGTGCAGCGGCTCGTTGTCTGGGCGCTGTCCCTCCACGAATCGTTCAACCAGCGCCCGCGTGCCGTCCACCACAAAGACGCCGCAATCGTAATCGTTCCGCTGTTGGGCTATGCGGGCTGGCGCCAAGGTGGCACTCAGCCGTTCTGCCAGCTGTGCTGCAGGCGCGTCGTTGTATTGCCCACGCTGGAGGGAATCGTAGTGATAGGCGACCTGTCTTTGGGGGTTGCGGCGATCAACCAGCAGGAGCGACCAATGGGTGCCGTCGTGAGCCGGAGTGCCATTGTTCACTGGCAGGAACAGGAAGTCGGCTGGGGCGTCGTTTTGATCATAAATGGACTGCAACGTGCGTTGCGCTTCTTGCCGCTCCATGTGGTGCAGCAGATTGGATACCGCCGGATACACCAGCCGTGTCCTGGCGGCGAGCCTTGGATCGATCCCCAGCAGCTGCTCCTCCAGGAGATCGTAATCGCTCTTGATATGGGCGTCGCTCAGCCACTCGGTGGCCCCGAGCACTGACGAGGCGCCCTCCCCGATCAGAGCATCGGAGGAGCTGGTCGGAAACGCCGGCGCAGAATCGCGCGATGGGGCGTCGGACGGGCTGCGGTCTGCATCGGCCGGGCACAGGTACGCGTGCAGCGCCTGCAAACATGGATCTGCGTTCTTTCGATCGTTTTTGTGGGGTGGGACAAACCTGACATTCGCTTGTTGATAGAAAGGACGGCGCTCGCTCATCAGTTGGTCGACTTTGCGACCCGCATCGGGGCCTTGCATCAGCGGGCGTTTGGCGTCGTTCCTTGTTCGAATTTGGATCACGTCCAGGTCGGTATCAAACCAGATCGAGACCCCTTTGTTGCCAATGAGGCGGCGAGTCTGCTCGTCCAATATCGCGCCGCCGCCGGTCGCGACCACCTTAGGCCCGGCCTCGAGGTAGTGAGCGATCTCGCGCGCCTCGAGCCTCCTGAAATAATCTTCGCCGTGATCTTCGAAAATCTGAGATATCGATTTGCCGAGTTTCTGCTCGATTTTTTTGTCGGTATCGACGAAGGCCAGCCCCAGCCGACGCGCGAGAGGCGGGCCAATGGTGGATTTGCCAGCGCCCGGCATGCCGACGAGCACGATCGGGCGATCGCCGAGGGCACCCACAATCTCCCTTGCCTCCGGGGACTTGGCGATCTGCGGCTGTGTCGATCGTCCGACAGCTCGCAATCCAGGTGCCGGGGCGGTGCTACTCTTACAATCACCCCAGTGTCCTATGCTGAGCACGTCAGGGGGTCTGACAACGGCCTTGCAGCGTTCTTTTACCTTCTGCTCAAGTTTCTCTATCTTCTCCAGGGAATCCGGGCCCTGCAGCCTCTGCAGCTCTTTATAAGCGTCGTGATTGTCAACTTTGGCGCTGTAGCTGGCTGGCGTATGGAATTCCACCTGGAAGCGATAGCCTCCTGCTGTGGCGAGCACGGTGCGGATGCCGAGATAATTCGGACGCTCGAATTTGAACCAGTTGGTCGCCTCGATTTCGGTGTAGTCCTGCTCCTCGAAGGCCAGCATGGCTGCCTTGAAGGCACGTGTAAAATCTTTGTCGGGAATTTCGAACACGTGGCGTACGGCGCTGCTGATCAGCTGTGGGGTGCTGCCGGATGAGATGCTCTTGCCGGTGAGATCCTCTCTTATGGAGCGTTCCGATCTCAGCCGGCGCTCCAGGTGAGGCATTTTCACCTGGATCTCAATATTCCTGAGGCTTGCGGCAATGCTGAGTGCCGCTGCGGTGATTTTCCCTTCTTCTTTTGCAGCGCGGGCAACCTCAATCTGGGCGCGCTCTGAGGCCTGCTCGGGAGTCAGCGTGATCGTCTCGTCGCCATCCGCTGCGGGGGGCCGGAAGCGCGAGGGCTCAGGCAAAATGCGCTGCTCCACAGCGAGACTGATCGAGGTTTGCATGACTGAAGCCGTCAGGGTGGGGTTGTCCTCCAGGTCCTTCAAGGCTGCACTAACATCGAACGTTCCATGATTGAGGGACGCAGCCAGGCCCTTGACGTAAGGCACTGACTTTAGGCCAGGCGTCGTATGCAGCAGCCTCTGAAGGTCCTGGCTCTTCCTCGAAAAGAGCCGAGCGCCAGTGTTGGATTTGTAGGCATCGGTGCCGACCTTGATGCCGAGGCTCAGGAGGTTGGTTGCGCTCTGCACGAGGTCGTCTGGATTGTAACCATCCGGCCGAGGATCGATCCGGGCAGGATAGTTGTCGATCAGAGCCCGGATGCGGTCTCGTGCCTGAGAAGTTGCCGGATAGGCGTCCGCCAGATCCGGCAAAAGCTCTGAGGCTGCCGCGCTAAGCGTCGTGCTTTTTGCGTCGTTGGCGTTTTCTGTTTCGGGCTGGCCTTCCACCTCAGGCCTCTTTGCCCATGCCTCAAGGTCGGCGGCGAGTAACTCGGCCATTTCGCGAGCAACGGGATGTTCGGCGACCTCGATCTCGTGTCTCGCTCTCGCAAACATGTTTTGGATAACATGTCCACTCACCTCTTCCAGGCCCAACAACTGACCGATGTCTCGCCGGAGGACGTGGGAAATGCCCTCGTAGGTGCCAAAGATGGCACGCTCGGCAAACCAGCGTCGTGCTTCATGGGACTGAGCCAGGAAGTTTCTCTGCAGACCGCTATAGGTCTCCAGGACATCTTGCGTCGCGGCCAGGATCTGGCTGGCGCGACCAAACTGGTAGTTGTCACCGTCAAGGGCCGGTGTATGCGACTTTGGCGGCTTCAACGACGGAAGTCCGAGAGTTTGCTCCTTTTCATCGAATTCGCGCACATGCTCATAAAGCTGCGGCCGGTCGCCGATTATGATGACGGTGTCGCCGTCGAAGTCACCATCAAGCTTTTTCTGCTCACCGGTGGGGACGGCAACCAACGAGCCGGGGGCAAACACCTCCGTGGCCTGCAGGATGCCCAGGCAGTCAAGCGGCGTGTCCTTCTTGACGCGGTCCTTGCCTGTCATCCAGTGCGAATGGGACTTCACGTCCTCGGCAGACATAACGAGCCCACGGTCGGCGTAGGCGGCCGGCCACATCTCATCGGGCACGACGATCAGAATGCCTTTGGCAAAGAAAGTCGGATCGTCGGCAGCGAGTTCTTCCCCTGACTTCTGGGCGACATTAAAGCTGTATTGCATAGCCACACACGTGTCGAGGAACGCTGCTGTCGGGTCCCCACCAAGAGCTGACCTGACCAGGTCGGCAGCGAATGGGCGCAGGTTGGGCTTGTCGTACGGCGAGCGGCCGATCAGCACGCCACTCATCCCCGTCAAAGTCTCGCTCTTGAGCGTCGGCACATGGAGACACTCGTCACCGGAAGGTACCGCGACTGCGCCAGGACCGTCGATATGTCCCCCAGTCACGGTTCGAAATAGCTCCTCGGCAGTCAGCCTTTGGTCCGGGCGCTTCTCGAGCCAGTTTTTGGCTTTCTCCCGGACCTCATCCGCCACCGCCTTGCTGCGGGGATAATGTTGCAGCGCCGTGGCAGGCAGGGACGTTCTCCTTCCCTCACCAAAAGCAGGCACCCGATCAGGACCTTCCTGCCCGACGGCCCTGCGAACGGCTGTAATACGTTTGGCCAGCGAAGCCTTGATGAAACCGCATCCGTCATGCGGTCGCAATGCAATCGGGCCTTCCGGCCCAACCATCCTGAAGGGATGTTTCTCGCTAACAGCGCGGTCCGGCAGCAGCGACAGTTTGAAGGCGCCTTCCAGCGCGTAGTCGTGAGGACCCAGGCCCTTGACAGCCGGCGGCGCGGCAAAGCCCCGGCGCTGCGTATAGTAATATGCCTCTTTGAAAGGTGCCCAGGCGCGCGATAGCTTTTCAAAGGCGGTGCCCGGTGCGGTTTCGGCATAGGGAATCGCCAGCAGCTTCCCGCCGGAAGACTCCGCCTCTACTCGACCTGGAAGGCGGGCGGCGACCTGGGAAAGGGTCTTTTGCGGCGGCTTTAACTTGCTCCCGCCGAACAGATCCATACGGTATGGCACGCCCTCGACGGTCAACGTGCGCGCCAGCAGGAACGGGCTCGGCTTTCCTGGCAGCTGCACCGCGATTATCTTCACGGCCCCCGAGGTCAGGCGATTAAAGATCGAATAGCGCGTCTCGGGCTCCGTGGCCAGTTGCCGGCCCTGCATGTCGACCACCGGCAACCGCATCAGTCCCGCCTCGCCCTGCGGAGGTCTGGGCTCGTGGTCCATGGCCCGCAAAACCTGATGGACGTCGAAGACAGACGCTGGATGTTGCGCCTGGACCGTCGCGGTATTCTGCGCCATGAACGTGTCCAGCGCATCGGTCGGACTCTCTGCCTCGATCTGGGCGATCAGGTTCCAACTCATGTTGGAAAGATCGCTCTCTATGAGCTCGCGCGTGCTGTCCAGGATTTCCCTGGTCTTGGCCTCCAGATCGTCGCGCCTCGCCCGCAAATCGGACTTCTTGCCCTCGACATACGGCCGCCGCAGCAACCTCGCCAGGCTCGCACGGGTCTTGAGCACTTGATAAATCGACAGGGCCGGACAGCGGGTCGAGTTCGGCCCACGGCTCCGCTCAGCATCGCTTGCCTTGAGATGGGCCTCGATCTTGTGCTCCACAATCGGTTGGATATCGTTCAGCAAGTTCAGAGCCTGCCGCCGGTGCCAAAGCAGCTGCTTGCGCGGACTGCGAGCCAGCGGCAGCAGAGCGGCGCACAGATTGCCCATGGTTTCGAGATTATTCTCAAGCACAAACCGAGGGGCACTATGCAATTGCGCCAGCCGATTTAATCCAGCGGGTGCGAGCAAACTGAGATCGTCGTGCAATTGAGCCTTGGCCAACGCCTTCAAGATGCTCGTCACGCCCATCGCGTCGGCCGCCTCCAGGCGCTCGCTGGCATAATGAAGATAATGAGCGAGTTTGTGGAGCCGATCTTTCAGCAGAGCGGCCCCTGCAATCTCTCCCTCGTCCTCTCTCCTCATGATCCCCCGCGCCAAACTGTTGGCGATATTGGAGAGCCCGGGCGTCGTAAAGTGACGGAATGGGAGACCCGCGGGGCCGAGTCTGCGCGCGATCTCCAAAACCGCCTGGCTGCACGCCTCGTCTTGCGGCCATTTGCCGAACCCGTTGATCAGATTTGCCAGGTCTTGCGGACAAAACCCGGAGAGCCGCTCGGCATCGCGAAGCACCGAGCCGGCGATCACAGCGGTAGCCTGACGCGTTTTCTCATCTTGCGACCACTTGCTGAAGCCGTTCACCAGGCACGCCAGATGCTGCGATCCAAAATCAGGGAGCCGGTTAGCGCTACGGATCACCTCATCAGCAATCACAGCAGTGGCCTGACGTGATTTCTCTTGCGGCCACTTGCTGAGGCCGTTCACCAGGTTGGCAAGTGCCTGCGGAGTGAAACCAACGAGCGGCTCGCCGGGGTTCTCGCGACGGACCACCTCCCCAGCGATGGCAACGATGGCTTCGCCGCAACCCTCTTCGGCAAGGCACTTGCTCAAACCGTTGGTCAGGTTCGCCAGGTCCTGCCCATTGAGCTGCGACAGCCCGCCGTCGCGGTGAGGGATCTCCTTGGCGATCGCAACGATGCCGTCGCGACAATCCACTGGACACTTGCTGAAGCCGTTCACCAGGTTCGCCAGATCCTGCCCGTTGAATAACGACAGCTCGCCGGCGCGGCGAGAGACCGCGCCGGCGAGCGCAACGAGAGCCCCTTGGCAGTCCTGAGGCCATTTGCTGAAACCGTTCACCAGAATGGCAAGCCCTTGCGGATCAAAGCTTTGGAGTTGCCCGGTGCGCCTAAGTACCTCACCGGCAATCGCAAACGTGGCTTGACGTGACTTTTCCCATTGCGGCCACCTGGTCAAGCCGTTCACCAGGCACGCCAGGTGCTGCGGATCGAACCTAGGCAGCTGGTCGGCGCAGCGAAGCACCTCGCCGGCAACCACGTCAGCGGCCTGACCCAAATTCTCCTCTTGCGGCCATTTGCTGAAACCGTTCACCAGGTTCGCCAGGTGCTGTGGGTCAAAATCAGAAAGCCAGACGTTGCGACGGCTGGCGCGTTGACAGAGCTCAGCGGCGATTGCAACGGCAGCGCGTGAGCACGCCGGCGCCAATTTGCTGAAGCCGTTCACCAAGTTCGCCAGGTGTTGCGGATCGAAACCAGAAAGCTCGACCTTGGAGCGGCCGGCGCGGTCATAGACTTCACCGGCGATCGCAATCGTAGCGTCGCGGCAGTCCTCTGACCACTTGCTGAACCCGTTCACCAGGTTCGCCAACGCCTGCGAATCAAAATCAGGCAGCTGGTCGGCCCAGCCAGGGATCCGACGCGCGATCGCAACGGTGCCTCTGCGGCAGTCCTCCGGCCACTTGCTGAACCCGTTCACCAAGTTCTGCAATGCCTGCGGATGAAGCGCGGACAGGTCGGCATTTTCATGGAGGAGGCTCGAGACCTCATTGGCTATGACAACGGCAGCGCGTAAGCACTCCGGCGCCTGCAATTTGCTGAAGCCGTTCACCAGGGTTGCCAGATTCTGCGCATTGAAACTAGAAAGCCCGACCTTGGGGCGGCTTGCGCGGTGACAGACTTCAACAGCGATCGCAATCGTAGCGTCTCGGCAGTCCTCTGGCCACTTGCTGAACCCGTTCACCAGGTTCGCCAACGCCTGCGGATCAAATTCATAGAGTTCGGCCAGGCGCCAGCCAATCTCGTTGGCAACTGCTACTATGGCCTGATGAGAGTTCTCCTGTCCCGGCAACTTGCTTAAGCCGTTCACTAGCAGGCCCAGACTTCGGGCATTGAGCTCTGAAAGTGCTTCGCGTTGCTCAAGAAAAACGTTGGCGATCCGGATCATTCCATTGCGACATTCCTCCACTCGACGATGTCGACTGAACGCCAATACCAACAGCGAAAGCGTTTTGCTTTCGACATTGTTCAGCGCCTTGCCGAGCCTCGATACCTGAGCTGCCATGGCCCTGCAAGCTTCCATGCCTGCCTGACCTCCAGGCTCCCGGCTCATCGCATTGCATGAGGTGGCGTACCCCCAGGTATTATAGGCGCGGACATCTTGGGCCCACCTCGGAACAAATTGATGGGTGAACTGGGAAGCGGCCTTTTGCAGGAATGTTTCGTGATCCGGCTGGTCTTGCAGCCTCTTGTCGTGATCCACCAGAGCGCACGAGAATTCAGTTATGCCGTGAGCGAAAGAAATGTCGTGTAAAGCGTCATCAAGGGATACGTCGCTGGAGTGCTGTACAGCCACATGGTCGAAACGCCGCCTGCCCGGTCCTGCACTCGGTCTGGACTCGCCTTGCTCATGAGGTCGCAGCATGTCCGGTTGTGAGCTGCTCGGTTCTTGATCGCCGAGCCAGGACCTCTCATCAAAACGCAAAGAGCTTTCTTCTCTAGCTATCGCTTCGCCCTGCCGACCTTGGCCATGGCGCGGCCCACTGGCCGCACGTCGCGAAGGCGTGAGGGCTCGGCGGAGGCCTTTGGAGGGACCGCCAGATCCGCCGCCTAGGGCTTCGTCGGCACCTGGCCAAATGCGAGCGGAGGACATCTGTCCATCTTTAGGCCCAAAGTGCATCCGCCAAACACTAGATTCGATCGGTTGGCCGCCATTCCAAGCGGAAAGACTCCATTTGGGGCGCGAACTGCTCGATCCAGCATCCTCAATTCCCACAGGTTGCTCACAAGTTGGGAGCGCGTCTGATTGCGATAGACCGGCTCTCTGGTCAGCGGGCCGGGGCCCAGCCTCGGAAGTAACAGAGTTTTCATCTCGAGCTGGCGCTCCACCAGCCGACATCGAGGGAAGACCGCGCCGGCCCCCAATCTCTGCACGCACAGCGGCTCCTCGTGTGGCAGCTTCTGGCGTTTGATGTGGACCATCGGAGGGAGCGGGATGCCTGCTGCCTAGGGAGAGAACCTTGGCTGCTGTCGAGGTGTCGCCGTCGTCCGCAGCGACTTGCGACGCCGCCCCCCCCGCCGCCGAACTACCAGCGCCAGCCGCCGGCTTGCGCTTGCCTTTCCCTTTCTTTCGCGTTGCGGCCGCTGCGGTCGTTTCGGGGACAACATTTCCAGTAGCGTCGGTCGCAATCGCAGCGTCTGCCGGCCGTTCGCTAATGGGTGGCATCTTCGGCTGCAGTTCCAAGAGGCGCAACACCTCTTCCGTAGTGGTCCGCGCGCCTTCCGCTATCTGGCCGAACAACTCAAATGGGAGGTCGGCAACTGTTCGGTCCTCGCTTAGCCCGGCAAGGAAGTCGGATAAGGCCGACGAAAAGTCCAACAGCCTCTCCATGACTCCTTCCAGAACGGAACGATCCCTTGGGGCAAGTGGGCGCCCTGCTTTGGCATGAAGAGCATCGCGCGTCTGGTGCAGTGCCGGCCAAACTTCGGTCTTGAGGGCTTGCAGCATACGCAACCGCCCATTCTCACCGATAAGCATTTCTCTCACGGCTGGCTCGAAACTGCTCGCCCGGGGCTCAATCAGCAACAGCGCCAGATCGATCCGCGATTGCAGAACCATGAACTTCGAAAGCAGAACCGAGCCAGTCTGCAGCCGCAAATCGTCCTCTTCGGCTTGCTGAATCTCGATCTTTGAATTTGGTAGGTTCGCAGTGACGGCACAGCCTAATTGGAGGCGTTCCCCGCGCCATGTCTTCTGTTCCCAAAATTCAACGCAGGCCACATAGTGCCTTGCTACACTGGAAACCGCTTGGCTCAGCCGCGCGGGGTCGGGGTTGGATCGGAGGATCAGGTCGAGCACGCCGCGGGCCTTTTTACGCGTCTCTAGCAATACCATGCCATCTGCGGCCAGTTCCATGCACTCGGATGCCGCATCATGCACCAGATCGCGCGTTCGGCGAGCCTGATCATTGGACAGAATGCCAGGCGCCCCTGGGGCCAGACTCGCGTGGTATTCCAGGACTGCTGAGCCCGCGTCGAGGATTCGATCGAGCGCTTCTTGCTTCTCTCGCGGGGTAGGGCTTCGCGTGGCCACTTGGAAAGCATCAAGGCGGCGAGATTCAAATTCGTCGAGCAGGCCTTTCATAAGTTGATCTCGTGTCTTGCTTTGTCCGTCTGACAGAGAAAGCACTGCCCCTCCCGAAGTTGAGGGCTGGTCAGCGACCGGGGCCGTGGCTTCATCGACCGGGACGGCGGGAAGACGAAGCCGCCGCGTGGTGCCTGCTCGTTTCAACGCGGCCGCTCGCACAACGGCGTCCAGCACTCGCCGTGCGCCCACAAAAGGGCCGGAGGACCTCTCGCCGAGGACTTCGTCCTCACAGGTCCCCGAGCGTGTGCAGGAGGTGCTTGTGTCCTGGGGCCCAGAGTGCATACCCTCCAGCACCGAAACGAACGATTGGCTACCTGCTAGGGCAGAGCTTGATTGCGAGCGCGATCTGTTCGAGCCCGGCCTGCCGCCGGCGCCAGCATTCCCAATGCGCGAGTTTCCAGGTCGGCCAAATTCGGTCATATCCCATCTCCGATAATGCAAAAAATGCGGTGCACATCGTGTTTCGCGCTGATTTCGCTCAGTCGGCGGGGCTTTGGCTGATAAGTGCAATTGCCAAAGTGGCACACGGCAATCTCATCGCCAAACTCCCCCGATCCCACCTGAGCGGCCTTGGGCCACACGACGCCTCATGAACTTTGTTCTGCCGGCGGCGCCGGTTGAACACTTCCATCATTAAACCGATGGCCTCACTCAACCCGATCACGATGACCACAACTGGCCGTGGACGTCGAAGGGGGCGCGACCTGCAATCTGCAGGACTCTCCGCCGAATGCGCTGAGGAAACATACGACTAACCAGACGCCCCGATGCGTTTATCGACATGGTTGTGAGCAGGCCTGCCATCGCGACTATCTCCGCGAGCGTCCGATCACATAAAGTTATCCTCATACGAGTCTGAACTTGCTCCAAGCTCTCGCGCTCCTTAGTTGGCCCGCTGTCTACTTTTCGGGATGCCAAGTGGGGTGGCTTGCGTTTCTGGATTCGCCGCACGCCAATTCTGCAACGGTCGTTCGAAGTTGATGCTCCCCCAGAATATTATCGCCTGCATTCGCGACCATTGGATGAGTGACCTGAAGACCCACTATGGAGGTGATCTCAGCTCGACCCGCGATTTGTTCCCGCAACGTTTCGGATTCGAAGTCAGTCATGCTGAATTCCGGCTTCTGCTTTCACCAGTCCGACACCCTTGTTTCCTAATCGGCAGCTGAAATATTGCGCGTGCTCCGAATCTCGACGCACGCCGTATTGACTAGCAACGTCCGCAGTGCGTCTGGCTCGTGCGGAGAGGAATCGAATACTCTTGCGGATTTCACGGCGATGCGCGTGATTGCATCGCCGTGAAATTGCCTCGCGCTCCACCTGGATGCTGACCTCTGTCGATCTGCACCACAGCAGGCTCTCTTGGGGGAAAGCTTGGGTCGCCGCCACCGATGAGGGACCCCTGGAATTCAATCCGGCTACGTGCGTCCGGACAAACGCGTTCGCGAACCCTTGGCCTCCTGCCGTTTGCGCGCTCCCATTACGCGTGTAGTGGATATCGGGCGAGCCGCCGGTTCGACCATACATGACGATTCGCTCCTATGTTGGCGACAGGCTTAGACTATTTGGCTGACGAATAGCTGACGAAGGCGTTGTCCCGGATACACAAACGACATCCGAACTGCGTTGAGTGTACAACCCATGAATGAAATAGGGCTGCGGCGCATGGAGACGGCCAAGGCCGTGGTCACATCTATACTAAGCCTGCCGCATAGAGTGCTTTCGCGACGGGCGCGAAATATTGCGAAGGAACGGCCTCGCCCAGCTTCGTTGCGCTGATGAGCTGATGCGCAAGCACATCATCACGGAGGATGTGGACACGTAGGGCCCGTGCTTCAGTTAACATGCCTGAAGCCGCCTCACCCTCGGCGCGGCAAACCAGGATCGGTATCCCGATCTCGCCCCGAATGTAACGCAGGCCGACGAGTACGGTCTTCCCTCGCACGAGCAATGTCGCCCGGTGCACCCCAAGCGGAGGCTCGTGGGCGGACTCCTCGCGTAGGCGACGTCGTTCATTCTTCAACTCCGGCGTACCTTCCTGATCCTTGAACTCGCGCGTCACTTCGGTCCTGGTCATACGCATTTCGCGCAGAAACAACGCACGCTGCACTAAGAGATCAATTAGTCCGCCGAGCAGAAGTGCAGCGGCGCCGATTTCGCTCAGCAACTTCGCTTGCGCAAAGACGACGCCGATACAGCCCATACCGCAGATCGGAAGATAGACCATCGTCTTCCACGTGCCGAGAAGGAAGAGGAGAAAGGTTGCGCTCAGGACCATTACTTTGAACAACGTCTTGCCAACCTCGACTGCAGAACGCGCAGACGCAATGCGGTTCAACCCCTGAAACGGATTAATTTTTTCGAAGTTGAGCTTCATCGACTCCAGCGAGAAGACAAATCCACCGTTGGCTATTAATCCGGCCAAAATCACCGCAGCGATGAGCGTGCCAAGCAGCGGGCCAACAGTTTCCAGTGTGAGTTCGGTCAGTAGGACTAGTGCCTGCCGGACCGCTATGTTGAAGGGCAGACTCTGCAGATTGTCTGCCAACAGTAGCGCTTCGTGGCATTTGTCTTGAATCACGCTGCCCCTTAGCCAGATGTAGCCGAGCCCAGCGCATGTGGCGGCAGCGCGGACGAAATCGGAACTGTGCGCAATCTGCCCTTTTCTGCGCGCTTCGCTTAGCTTCTGCGGGCTGGCGGCGTGTGTCTTCTCTTCACTCGTCTCGCTCATTTCAGCAGCTTGGCCAGCCACTCAAGGGCGCCATTTGCGGGTTTGGTCTCCAGTCTCATCCCCTCGACCAGATAGGCAGTGTAGCCAATCATAATAATCGGGAAGCCAATATTCTTGATCGATGGAGACAATTGGCTCGACTTGAATTGCGGCGCAAAGCGCCGCAGTATCATCATTGACATGTCAACCAGCATCAGGAAGGACACTACAGGCCCGGAGACCAACAAGGTCATGAGCATGATGTGGTCGAGGAGTCCTAACAGCTCCATTGCTCCTTGTCCGGTCAATGTGGGGAGAAACCGACACACGGGCCAGATCTGGAAGCTGCCATAAAGGGCGCTGACCACAGCCTCCAAGCCTCCCGAAGCGACGAAGATTGTTATTGCAGTGATTCCAAGAAAAATCCCCATAGCGGAAGCCTGACTGTTGGTCGCGGGGTCGGACGAAGCGGACGGGCTGGTGATGCCGCGTTGGTTGTCGATAAACTCACCGGCCGCCTGAAGGCTCCATAATGGGATGCCCAGAAAAGTGCCGAGTAGCAAGCCGACAAAAACCTCCTTCAATCCGAGCAGTGTTGCCTGGATCAGACGTGTCTCAGGATCCAGCGCCTGCAACCCGTCACTAACGAGTGACAAGTATGGGAGTCCGAAGGCGACAGCAAGGGAGCCGCGGATCAGCCCGCCGATCTGAGCCCTGGTAAACACAGGAAGCACCACCATAATGCCTATGGCCCGGGCCGCGCCAAGGCCGGCTGCGGCGAGGAGTTCGATAGCCGCATCCATCAGGTTCTGAATCTCCGCCGCCGACGCATTCATGGGGGAGACTGGTAGCTGGGAGTCATTGCGGGAAACTCCGTGAAGATCTGCTCGGCCAGCCCTATGAGCGGGGCGCTGAGCACAGGGGCAAACAGGCCAATCACCGCCACAACAACCAGAAGCTTAACGGTGAGCGGCAAGCTTTCATCTTGGATTTGCGTTGCCGCCTGGATGATCCCAATAACGAGCCCAACAATCACCGATCCAATGAGCGGTGGCAGAATCCAGATCATGAAAACCATCAACGACTGGCTCATAAGAGTGACGATGCTGGCTTCAGTAATAATCAACCTCCCGGTGTGGCGTAACTCAACACAAGTCCATGCATCAATCTCGACCAGCCATCAATAGCGATAAACAGAAATAGCTTGAAAGGCACAGATATTACTGTCGGAGATACCATCGACATCCCCATCGCCATCAAAATTGTCGTCACAATAAGATCGATGACGATAAATGGAAGATATAGAAGGAACCCTATTTCAAATGCTCGCTTTAGTTCTGAAATTAGAAATGACGGAACAAGAATGGCAAAATCATCAGGTGTGGTTCTGGCGCGCATTTCCTCTGGCCAAAGCTTTTCTGTCGAAGATAAGAAAAAAAGGCGCTGCTCGTCATTTGTAAACTTCTTGAGATAATTGTGCACCGGCTCACGCCCCTCTTTGGCGACGCTTACCCAGTCATCCAGCGTCTGGTAGTGGAGCTTCGGGTCACTCATCCGATCGTAGGTCTGTTCAATAACAGGTGCGCTGATGAAAATGGTTAGGATGAGTGCAGCAGCGTACAGCACTATGTTGGGTGGTATCGTCTGGGTCCCGAGCGCATTGCGGACGAGGAAAAGAACCACCGACACCTTTATAAACGCCGTGGTTGTGACGACCGCTAAAACCAGCAGGCCGAGTCCTGCTGTAACCGCAAGAAGTGCCAGAATTGGAGGCTGAATCTCAGTCACTGCATGCCAACCTGCTGCGGAGTCTGATGCCCAGCTCATCTCCGATCCGCACGATGTCGCCACGCCCGATACGCCGACCGTTGGCCAGTATGTCTACCGGACCATCGATCGACCGACCAAGTTCGAAAACATGCCCTTCGCCCGCGCTCCTCAATTCCCCTAGAGACATAGGCCAGCGGCCGCATTCAAAGACGAGCACGATTTCGACATCGTCGAAATCGGCTTCCGATTGCTCTTGCGGCGATTCGGGTTGTGTCGTCATATGCACATTCTCCAACGGACACGATCGCGGGCGGAAGGGCTCCCGCAGGACTAGGTCGTCGCCCTCAATATCCGCACCGGCGCATAACCGGCCCACGGTCAGGATGATCTGGCCGCGGCCAAACCGGGATATGTCTGGCAACAAAGCATCACCGATACATGCTTTGCGAAGAAGCGCTGCCGGAACGCAAAGCGTGCCGATTACTCCTGCGACTATGACCGGCAGTCCCGTGGCGAGTTCACGCGGCTGTCGCGGCAACTGGCAAAGCAGGTCGCCTAACGCGCGGAAGGCAGACGGTACTGACCTACCAAGAGGAGAGAACAGGAACAGAAAGCCCCTGCCACTGACTGGGCCGAAGACGATATCAAGCTCCAGACAAGGCGCCAGTGTCATGCCTTCACGCACGCCCACAAGCTGCACGTTCAGCTGCGTTTGATCCTCCAGTCGAGCCACAAGCGGCTCGAGTGCGAGTTCGAGAATGAGCGAAGCAGTTGGCTCGGAAGGTAAAGCAAGGCCGCTCTGCACCGTCGAGACTAGCGCCTCTACAAGGCTTTGTGACACCGACAAGACGATCGTTTCAGCACCCACGCGCCAAACGCAGTCAAGCATCTGAATGGCGACAGGTTTCTGCTGCCAAATAAGCCCTTGTGTCCGCACAGATAGCGGCGTGTCGCCGATCCGGCTCGGAAACGGCTGGCGGGGGGACGCTATGTCATTGAGCCACGAGACGACCTCGTGCGACAGTGTTAGCGCTGGTTCGAAGATAGGGGGTCTGGCCAAAGCGGTTACCAAAGCGGCTCTAACCTGCACGATCGCATCATTCAGAGAACCTTGGGCTTATTGGACCTGGTCGCGCGACAACTGGGCAAGCGAAAGACTGCCATACCGAAGCGAGATCTCATCGTCGGACTCTATCTCGGCTGCGGCCTCCGCATGAGTATCGACGGCGCGTCGGACGTCGTCCTCGATTTGTTTCCATTTGTGCCTTGCGGTCGAACGTTTGGCCCACACATCCCTCATCTCAGACGCCGCTGCCTCGGCCTTTTCTTGAGCAATGCGCGCATCATCGAGCATCTGACATCTGGAAGTGACCTCCGCCGAAAGCCGCTCCATTCGAAGTTGGTGATGGTCGAGCGCTGCGCTGGACAAGGTGTCGAGCGACATCAGCTCTTGGTAGAGCCCCGCTTCGGCTCGTGCGCATTGTTGCTGTGCGACTGCAAGTCCCTGGGACGCATTCTGCAGGGCTTGGGTGGCCAAATGGCGTTCGGCTTCCTTCTTGGAAAGCTCACTAAGGGCGCTACGCTCTTGCATATCTTTGAGAAGCCGTAACCTCGAAACGTGAACGCGATTTACGCGGTCAGACGCGACATCCATGCGACCGTTTCCTCAAAATCTGATTGCTCGCCTTCGCTCTGGCGCAAAAATTCCCTCAGGTCGCCAATCGAGGCGACGGCCCGGTCAGTCAGCGGATCGCCGCCTTGCTTGTATTCGCCGACGTTGATCAAGAACTCGGACTCGGCATAGCGCGAGAGCAGATCACGAAAGAAGGATGCCGCCTTGCGATGTGTTTTGGAAACGACCGCTTCCATTACGCGGCTACGGCTCTGCAGCACATCGATAGCGGGGAAATGCGATCGCGCCGCGATAGCGCGTGAGAGGACGACATGGCCGTCAAGAATGCCGCGCGATTCCTCTGCGATTGGATCGCCTGTGCCATCACCTTCGACAAGCACAGTATAGAACGCCGTGATTGAGCCGCGCTCACCCATACCGGCCCGCTCCAGCAGGCCCGGCAACATGGCAAAGACGGAAGGAGGAAAACCCCGCCGGGTAGGAGGCTCACCCGCAGCAAGGCCTATTTCGCGCATGGCGCGGCAGAAGCGCGTCAGCGAGTCCAACATGAGCGCTACGCGGAGCCCTTGTTCGCGAAAGTATTCCGCCAGCGCGGTCGCCATAGGAGCACATTGCGCCCGCTCCACGGCCGAGCGGTCGGAGGTTTCGACGACCACGACCGTACGGCGGAGGCCCTCCTCTCCAAGATGCCGCTCGATGAACTCACGAACTTCACGTCCACGCTCGCCGATGAGCGCAACTATGAAGACGTCGGCAACGGCACCTTTTACGATCTGCGACAATAACGTCGATTTGCCACAACCAGGCTCGCCGTAAATCCCGATCCGCTGGCCCTCTCCGCATGTGAGCAGACCATCAAGGGCACGAACCCCGAGCGGGAATGGCCGCTCAACGATGCGCCTTTTCATTGGATTGGGCGCCTTGCCATGCAGGGGACGCGTTTCGGCGGTTTTGACTTCGCCCTTGCCGTCCAGGGGGCGGCAACGGCTGTCGATCACACGGCCAAGCAAATCGGGGCCGACTGGCACTTCACGCATTCGTCCGGTGGATACGACCTCTGCCCGGCTGGACAGGCCCACCAAGTCACCAATCGGCGTGAGCAACACCCCATTGCCCAACAAGCCGATCACCTCGGCTTCGAGCGACAGGCCAGTTCGGGTATCCTGCAGCAGACAAAGTTCCCCAATCCGAGTATCTGGCAAGACCGCATGGACAAGTGTACCGACGGCGCGCGTGATTCGGCCGCGCATGACACGCGTGTCGATTCGCTTTGCTGTAGATCTCAAAGACGAGATCGCCGGATCGGGAGCCCGGCTACCAGCGAGATTAGCATGCTGTGGTACCGGCGTGATCACAGTTCGCCTTCTTCAGAATGGGACCGAAAGCCGAGGCGCAGCGCGCGCATCTGAGCATCAAGTCCAAGATCGACATTGCCATACTCGCTCCAAAGCAAGCACTGTTGCGGCGACAACGCCGGATCCGGATCGACCCGAACCCGCGGCCGCCCCTCCCGTCCATCGCACCGAGCAAACTCGCGCACGAGCCTGTCGACTTGCGCGGGATGCACATGGAGGCAAACTTCCGCGCCGTTATATTTGCGCTCAATTGCGTGACGAACAGCCGTCACCAACAGCTCGCCCGGATCGAAGGCGCCTAGAAGGTCGCTTAGTATCTCTATCACCAGCTGTGGCAATTCCTGCTCCAGAACGGCCTTTCGTCGCCCCACTTCGGAAACTGCCCGCGCAATTAGCCGGGCCATTTCCTCGGCGCCTGCGTTCAAGCCCTCGGTATGGCCGCGCGCCCGCTCACGCTGATAAGCGGAGCGTGCCCAGCTGCGAACCCGCTGCTGATGCCGTTCTGCTGCGTCAAGCGCTTTTGCGGCACAGTGCCAGATCTCGAGCTCACTCGCCGGTATCAGTGGCCCCAATGGGCGCATCTGCGGCGCGACGGGAGCCGCGGAAACTTCGGCTGTCATATCGCCAGGTTCTCCGTCTCAAGATGGGCTAGGACAAGGGAAAGCAACTGGCCCGAGGCCTTGCTGTGTTCGGGCGCAGGATTCTCGGCGGCGGTCCCGATGGGCAACCGCAGAAGCACGCGGTTACGCTCAAGCGCGGTACTTCCATTGAGCCAAGCACCAAGGCAGGCATGTCCATCGTAGTCGATTTGCTGCGCTAGTTTTTCCGGATCAGTGACCGAGCCGTTTGCGATCGCTTGCGCCAGATGTCGGATGCCGAACGCGTGGGCATCAGCGCCGATATGCTCAATAAGCGCAGTGAAGTGAGATTTTGAAACAAGCTTCAGCAGCGAGCGGGCAT
This sequence comes from Mesorhizobium sp. 43Arga, assembly GCF_053714255.1. Lineage (NCBI taxonomy): Bacteria > Pseudomonadati > Pseudomonadota > Alphaproteobacteria > Hyphomicrobiales > Phyllobacteriaceae > Mesorhizobium > Mesorhizobium sp. 43Arga. The sequence goes on along the minus strand of NZ_JBSKBO010000013.1, from coordinate 103,795 downwards.
GCCAGACACTGCCGGCTAGAAGAGCAGCCCGACGCGGATCACGTCCGCCCAGAAGATCCGGCTCCCAGTCGCTTCCGTTCGAACGCATTTCATTGTCAAGCAGCAGTTCTGCCAGTCTTGGCTGCAGTCTGGGGCGCTTCTGCAACTGCACCAAGGTCGCAACAGACAACGCCGGATCAAGACATGCGGCAAGACGGGTCGGGTGGGCCAAAGCGGCAAGATCGCTCAGGCACGCGGAATGCAATCGGGACGACTGATCGCGTCCAGCGGTCGGTATCGGTGTTGGCATTGGCATTGGCATTGGGGAATACTAGCTACGCACTGGTGCCTATGAACTTTTTGCGAATGGGCTCGACAACGGAAACACCGAGGGGCGCTCGAGTTGGGGAAGTGCGCCCGATGATTGCCTGCGCCGATGCCTTAGAAAACTGGCTAAGAAATAGAATGCCGCTGCGAATACAGCTACGCCAACACCCACCACGAGCGCTGGAACGGACCTAGATGCTTGGGCCGATACAGCTGACGCCGATCGTTGCTCATGTGCGGACGGTTCCACTGGCACCAAAACCACTTCGACTTTCTCGTAGGATAGGCCTTCGATGCTGTCGGCGACGAGCATCTTTATCTTCGGCAGCAGAACCGAGAGATTTGCTTTGGCATCGTGCCGGATAAAAACCGCCGCGGAGGAGGGCGTACCGCCTGATCGTAACAGGTCGTTATCCGGCAGAACGACATGGACACGTGCTGAGAAGACGCCATCGATATCGTTGATGGTACGCGACAACTCTTCGCTCAGGGCATAGACGTAACGAGCACGCTCCTCGGTCGGCGAGGCAATCAGACCTGATCCACTGAAAATTTCGCCAAGGTTCTTGAAAGACTGGCGCGGCAGCCCCTTGGCATTCAGGAGGTTGATTGACGACGCAAGCAACTGTTCGTCGACCTGGAGCGTGCTGGTCCCATCCTTAGCGGCAACGCGGACAGCATCAATCCCGCTGTCCATCAGAAGCGCGAGCATCTCATTCGCCTCACGCTCCTGCAATTGCGTGTACAGGTCCACCTTGCAACCACTCAGAGCCAACAGAAGAGGCAGCACGACGAGATACAGCGATGGCCGACCGGACGGGCGGCTATGCATGATATTGTCAAAAGCCAAGCCAATCATGCACGGTTTCATCCTTGTTTTATTAGCGTGTTCACAGACGAGGTGATGCCGCTGACACCTTTGGAAACTAGAGAAACCTGGGCGACGCCGTTGTAGAGATCCCGTAGACCGGTAATCATCGAGCCGAAATCAAGTCCTGTCGGCGTTCCCGCTGCCCCTTCGAGTGGGAGCTTCTGTGCCGGCCCAAGTAGAGCGCTCTTTTCAAGGCCCACCTGATGATCACGCGAGGTAGAGGTGACTGCATTGCCCCGGTACATGGAAGAGATCATCTGGAACACGCGGTCGCCCCTGGGGCTTGTGTGCGCAGTCGTGCGCTGAAGATCCAAATGCGAGGGAACTGACACCATGCTTGCTGGCGCCGACGCGGCATCGTTCTTCGAAGAGGCGGCCGCCTGCGCTAGTGCGCGCTCAAACTGGGCCTGCTCGCCCAATAACGGTGAAGCGACCGCAGGAGAAAAGTCGCTCGGAATGGCAGAGACCGAAGTGACAGGCATCATCATGCAAGGACTCGATTGGTTTCTCTTTTCGCGTGGAATGAATCCAGCCGGTTATCACCCGCTGTTGGGTCAATATCTAGAGAGGCGAGCTGACGAGAAGCTGACGAGAAGCGCGTTAAATCATCAAAAGGGTCCGACTTGGCCACTTTGTGCTTGTGAGACTTTCGGCCTTTGGTTTATCAGGACGTGATGCCAAGAGCGCTGATCCTTTCCCCCATCCTGCCCAACCTGAAGAGGTTTCTGTGTGTCGGTTTTTTTCTCTCCACCGGATTCCACTCAGCTCTCGGCGTCCCTTTGTCGCTTCCCTCGGCACCTTACAGGTATACGGTTCTGGATCAGGATCTCTCTGCCGCGCTGCAGGAATTCGGAAACAACCTGAATATCAGCGTCAACATAAGCCCCGAGGTGAAGGGGCGGATTCGCGGGCGTATGCCGGATTTGGCGCCGCGTGAGTTCCTCGACCGCTTGACCGAGCTGTACGATCTCCAATGGTACTTTGATGGGCTTGTGCTCTATGTGTCTGCTGCGAAGGAAGCACAGACCCGGATGCTTGTATTGGCCCCGATTCGCTTCGATGCATTTAAGGCAGCTCTCGATGAGCTCGACATTTCCGATGACCGCTATGTCGTAAGGCCCGCGCCGGGGAATGGCCTCGTCTTGGTTTCCGGTCCACCTCGCTTCACCGCACTCGTGGAGCAGACGTTCAATGGCCTCGTGGCGCAGGCGCAGCCTCATGCGGCGGCGCCGGCCAAGCAATCCGTGCTGACATTGTTTCGGGGCTCCTCCACCATGGTCGTGCGCGATGGACGACCGGAAGCTTCTTATTTTTCTGACGTGCCGGCACAAGATGGCGGGAAGCCCGAGCCGAGTCAGAAATGACGGACGCGCGGCTTGTGGAAATATTTCTGGCAGCCGCCTCCTGAATGAATTCTTCTTGACTTCGTCAGGTTCTCGAAAGCTGAACCGGTCATGATGAGATTCAGGCCTGCCGCTGTTCATAATTGTCAACGTTCACGAATACATTTGGAGTCGCCCTTGTGGCGGATGCAACTTCACTCCTGAGGAGGCGCAATGCCAATCAACAACGCCAGTAACGTTTTCGCGCAGTCTGCCCAGGCTTGGCCGGGGCCGATATCCGCGTTCGACAAGGTTCCGCAAAACGCATCCCTCTTTGATGCGATGCTGCCCATTCACCTGCTCGAAGATAGGACCGGTCCCTTAGGGCTACCGGACCCGCTGCCGCACAATCTCGTAACGACGACGGAAGCATTGTCCCGGCAGCCTTCAGAACCTCTGTCGGATGTCGGGTCGTCGTTAAAGGAATTGGCCCAGCATCCATTGGACTTGCTGCCGCCCAATATGAGGGCGGCAATCGAAGCAATGGATAAGGACCCGCAGCCGTCTGAGATCGCCAACCCTCCGGTTTCGCCGGTGCCCATAAAAAGCGACAGAATCACGTGGTGCGGCGGCTCGCTGACCCCAGCTGAGTTGCAGATCGTGGCAGTGCTGAACCGCCACAAGGACCAATGCCCGCTTAGTTGGGGTTCATTGGCGGACAAATCCAATGATCCCTCTACGCCACCGGATCTGAAAGCGGCGATCGAGGGATTGCAGCAGGATCCCGAGTTGTTTTATGCGATCGGCTCGCAGGGCGATGGCCGCTGCGGCGGCAAGATCACGGCGAAGGATTTGTCTGGATTCTCCGGCCTTCACTCACAAGTTACCGCATTTCAGGACAAGCAGGCGCAAAGCTACGAGCAGAACTACATTCCATCCGACAGCACTGGAAATCGGCAGCCGTCGGTCATGACCCTGAACGATGCACTGCGCGAGCTTTACCGGTATTCCGAGAACCTCCCCAAGAACTTGAGTGTGGCTGATTTCAAGCAGATCGTCGAAGGCGAATCAAAAACCGGCAAATGTCCGCCTCAGGTTATAGGGGCGGCTAAGTACTTCGTCAGTCGCCCGAATGAATGGAAGCAGTTATACGGTGGTACGATCGACCAGGTCCACAAGGAGGACTTTCTTCAAGTCGCTTCCTCCTCGATGAGTCTCACGCGCACCGAGCTGAATACAATTGAAACGATCAAGAGCAATCAGGACACCTTCTTTGGAAGCGGTGATCTCACTCGTGACAAGCTCGCGAGTATGGCACAAGACAAGGACCTCGATTCAAAAGTACAGAAAGCGGCCTCTCAGCTGCTCTCAGATCCTCTATTATTCAGCCTGCTAAACAATTCGATTACGGGCTATAAGACCCACAATAAGTTCTTCGACTTCGGCGGCGGACACACGGTCGATTCCGGTGACGTCAGCAACAAAGACTTTGCTCACTTCTACGACAGCATGTCGTCTGCGAACCGGACCGTTCAGCAGTCAAAAACCCACGTCCCCAAAACCGCCGCGGACCAGGACGCCGTCTCGGACATGATGATGGGCCGGACGGATCAGCCTGACACCAAGTCAGCGAAGAAGAACGGTGGGGCCTTCATCCACGCCGTCGGCGACGTACTCAAGGTGGTCTCGCCAGTGCTTGATTGGGCGGCGACGGCGGTGGGTTTATTGAGCTTCGTTCCAGGCCTGGGCCAAGTGGCCGATGCCGTTTCAATGGCGCTTTCGTGCGAGTCGCAGGCGGCAAATCTTCTCCGCACAGCCATTACCGGAGGCAATATGAAGCAGGCGCTACAAGAAGCTGGCATCAGTATCGGAGCGCAGGCGCTCAGCCTTGTCGCGGGGCCCGAGGTCAAGCTGGCAATTCGTAACGGGCTCGTCAAGAAAGCGATGGAAGAGGCGGCCACGGCTGGGATCAATTTGCCCATTTCCATAGCGCAAACCTATGCAGAAGGCTATTTGAACAACCTGCAAGCACGTCTTGCGGCCTGAATGCTCCAGCTTCAGGGTCGCAACGAGAACTGCTCGAGCATTCAAGAACGGACGGACGCCATAGCAGAACGGGATGGCTCTGGTGCATTGGCCCGTACCCGCGCAACACCCGCCGCACTCGATGCGTCGGGCTAAAATCGAGGCCGCCTAATCCTCGACCGATCGAGTGCGTCAAGTTCTGCAAGAATGGCGAGGCACTCCGCCCTGACCCTGGCATGTCCGCCGCGCAGCCCCCCATGTAGCGTAGCGGCGGATATTGGGGCAGCGTTTAGGCGGTCAATGCACCAGACGCTTCTCGGAAGCAAAGTGTACATAGAATACTAGGATCTGGCGGAGACGAATGAATATAGCTTCACGGAATGCCGCAGAGGCCTCGACTAGAGCTCACGATCAGCTACAGCGGGCGTACGAACCGCCGGTTGAGATGAGCAAACGAATCACCTCATCGAAACACCCGTGCGAGGATCAGGCGAACTTCGAACAGCAGCTACGTGACTTGCGTTCGGTCAAGCGAACAACGGCTTCTGCTCCTGCTCCCACAGATTCCGAAATCCGCAGGTCCTCGGCTGCGCTGAACGAGGCGCCGAGAGAAACAGAACGCTACCCGGCCGCATCATTTTTGAGAGCGCGGGCCCAGCTTGCCGCAACGCTGACGGGTGCCAATCTGGGGGCGCTCAAAAACGAGCTCGGCTTGGCCGCGCAGCAAACAGCGCGGTGGTCACCAACCATCGCCGCTCCCGACGGCCCTGTCGATCGGGATCGTATTTTCGAGGACGTCGCGGGGTCGTCATATGTCAAGCTGCATCGCTTTCAGAACCAGGATGCCGATTGCAAGCCGCGTAAGGAAGCCAACACGTGCGCAATATCCCATGCCCGCAACACCGCGCGGGATCATTCTTCTGTAGGAGATCCTCTGGAGCGATACCCTTTGGACCGGGCGCGCCAAGCTGGTTGGCATATGCGCGGTAAGACAGCAGTCTCTCCTTTCGTGTCCTTGGTCGAGGACCCGTCAAAGCTGGCTGTTTCGCGCGACCCTTGGGCGCGAGCGATCGCCCACAATGCGAACACGTTGCACACCTACACCATCCCGAAGTCTGCAGTCTGGACGCCAGACGACGTGCTGAGCAGTATTGGGCTCGGAATGAATGTCGAAGATCAGGACAACATCGATGCCGATGTGGATCTGATGTGCTCGCTGGGCAGAACGCCGACCCAAGAGACCGAGCGCTTGTTTCTGGGCGGCAACTTGGAGGACTACCGGACAGCCAGCGAGGCAAATCCGTACAAGAGCGTGGGTAATGAATAAGATAGCCGGGCGGCCCAACCAATAGGGTTTGCTGGCCGACGTGGGCCTGAAGGGATGCCAAGTCCTGCGAATCGGCCTCAAGCGAGCGCCGGCGTGAACGACGATGCGCGCCGGCACCGCGTTGATCAGGCCGAGGGCCTATGCTGTGGGCTGCCGTCGACGAGTACCCGGATCTGATCGCGCCGCGCCCCAGCATCCATGACGGCACGGGATTTGGTGGCTTTCTAAGATTCCCAAGGGAGGCCTGTTCACAAGCTCACGTCCGGCGCCATGATCCGAATTGCCGAGCGGTCGGGCTATCAAGGTCAGCGGCTTCGAGCGCCGCCAGATGGCCGCCGTCAGGCAGGAACTCGTTCAGGAATACGAGGCCCGACACGGCCTCGATGGGAAAGCAGTGGCAAAGGGCAAGCCCACCGCCAGTCCTGCTTGCAGCATTTGCCTGATAGATGCGTATTCCGATGGGCAGGCGACCGTTTCCGATTTGAGCCGGCCACCTTTCTGAGCTCTCATATTGAGCTTTCATATCAAGAACGTGGGCCAGGTGCCTGCAGTAGAAGCGCACCGCGCTTGGCTGTGCGGATGATGCTGACGAGGAGGAGATCGCCCGCGACTGTGATTTTGTGCTGAATTTTTCTAACGCTCGTCAGCTTGCCGACAGCTGGCGGCTTTATGTTGACGAGGTGGTTGCCTACACGGCATCGCCGTCCGTCGACGAATGAAGATAAACGCCGGGGTACCTAATGGTCGCAGGAATTAGAAGTATAGGCAGCTTGGGTGCTTCCTTGGCCCGTGCAGGGCGTCACGCACCTTCGAATGGACACCCGCCGCACGCACCTGGCGGACCTTCTGATCCTAAAAGGCCGACTAATCCTAATGAGCCCGCTGATCCTAACAGGCCGGTCAGGGGGCGCGATCGGACGGACATCCCGCCCAATTTCGACGACGGCTCGCAAGCTGCGTCTGAACAAGAAGCCTTCCAACAGGCTCTGAGTGCCGTTGCGTTGACTATAATGAACGATGTCATGGCAGATGCCGAGGAAACTATGTCAGAGACTGATGAGGATACCTGACGCTGGATCGTTCTCGTCAGGTAATACTGGCCGTTGAAACGGCACAATTCGAAGAAAGGAAAATACTATGGCTAATGTTTCGGGTCCGCTTGCTAGCGTTGCTAGCACCGGCCTTTCGACTGCCGCAAACGCAGCGAGCAAAACCGCTGGGGCTGCTGCGTTCCAGGCTCAAATCGCGGAGCTAGCAGCCGTTAGCACGGAGGCTACGGAAAGAAGCGTGCAGCTGCGCACTGTTACGACGCAGCTCACGACAATCAAGAAGGTGGCCGACGAACGCGTTCAGTAGTGCCTGCTGCGGGGCTCAGATAGCCTCGTTCACGCCCCTTGGGGCGCGATGTGAAATGAGCCGCACGGCAGTTGCCGTGCGGCTTCTCTCCTTGTTCGGACGCTTATTCTTGAATGACACGGTTTGCCTTCATTTCGAAGTTCTATCGGGCCTCTATTGCGGACTGACCGGTAAGCTGGCTCCAGAAACGAACATAATCGGTAGTGGGCTCGATGCCGATCTGATCTTCGTCGAACAGGGACTGGCGTCGCATCATCTTCGAATCACTCGTCTTGCCAATTCGATCGAGGTCGAGGCCCTTGCCGCCGGACTCGACGTGAAGGGCAGCGGGAATATTGCCACAGGCGAGGTAATTGTTGTTCCACTTCCGGTCGTCATTGATCTAGGCGCGATGTCCATACTCTGGTCGGCACAGGGTGCAGCGCCAGCTGGTTCCAGCGGTACGCCACGCCACTCGATCCCTGTACTGGCCTTCGTTTTACTGGGCTCGGTCGGGATCGGCGCGCTGTCCGCGATTTTCTCCTACTACGGCAGCGCCGGTGCATCGAGCGTCAATGCACCTGATGTCAAGCTTGAATCTAAACTGACCCACAACCTCGCTGACAATCAGACTATCGTGGCGGCGGCCAAAGACCTGCAACAGGAAGTCGATAGAGCAGGCTTGCTCAACATTAAGATCGGCTCTGCAAAGGGTGTCGTTACTGCTGAAGGCACCGTCACTTCCGCATCGGCCACGAGTTGGCAACACGTTCAACAGTGGTTCGATCATCACACTAAGGGCGCTTTAACACTGGTCAATGGAGTGATCAACAAAGAGGAAAAGGCGCCATCCGCAATCGCCGTTGAGGCGGTTTGGCGCGGGCCGTCGCCGTATATTGTCATTGATGGCGAAAAGTATTTCGTCGGGTCCCTTCTGGACGATGGATGGACAGTAGATCGGATCGAGGACAGCCGCGTGCTGTTGAGCCGAAACGGCCGCCTCGCTTTTCTCCCGTATTGAAAGTTTCCAGGTTCGCAGGCCTGATCAAAGGAGAACTCCGATGCCAAGCCGCCACACCTTCCCTGCCGCCCTCGGTAATTGATGTGCGTGAAGGCGCCGTCGTCCTGCGGAACCAGTTATGGCGGGTGTTCCTACGCCGGCAGTACCGGACAGCTTGGTCGACGGCAAGCCGATGACGGGACAGGACCCAGCACAACGCTTGCCAGTGACCGGCCACGTTTACGAAACCGGTGATGGCGTGCTTATTCCCAAGCAGCGGCGCGATTTGCTCGGCCCCCTTTCCCACGTCCACCTTGCATGCAGGCAGAGCGAGCGAAACTTGTCCCTACCGCGGCTGGCTCCCCATGCCGAGTTTCGCGAAGTTCAACTGCCGCGGCTTCGAGCCTATGCGCTCGTCTTGGACGGCTTCGGCGGCGAGACCCTAACCGTACCCGGTGACCAGCCGTTTTCGCGACCTCTCAATCTCAAGCGCAGCCGTCCGCAGGTGTGTCTTCGAAAGCTGCGTAGCAGCAGAGCGATCCTCAAACGATCACAAAGGGGTCTCCATGGCCAACATCATGCGTAACCTCCTCGAGCGCGCGCCGGCCAACCCGGACTTAATGGTCGCGCTGATGCTGCTTCTGGCCATAGCTATGATGGTGATGCCAGTACCTGTCGTAGTGATCGACGCACTGATCGGATTCAATATGGGTTTGGCCATACTGCTGCTGATGGTTGCTTTGTATATCAGCACGCCACTTGAATTTTCCTCTTTGCCCGGCGTCATCTTGATTTCCACGGTCTTCCGTCTGGCGCTCACCATCGCAACGACGCGACTGATCCTGGCCGAAGGGGAGGCAGGTAGCATCATCCACACGTTCGGTGAATTCGTGATCTCAGGCAATATCGTCGTTGGGATCGTCATATTTTTGGTCGTGACCATGGTGCAGTTCATGGTCCTCGCGAAGGGTGCCGAACGCGTAGCAGAAGTGGCGGCGCGCTTCACGCTCGACGCTCTGCCGGGCAAGCAAATGGCGGTCGACGCAGAGTTACGGAACGGCCACATCGATGCCAACGAAGCTCGCATGCGGAGCGGCGCATTGGAGAAAGAAAGCAAACTTTACGGCGCTATGGATGGCGCGATGAAATTCGTGAAGGGCGACGCCATCGCCGGGCTGCTGGTTATTTTCATCAACATGTTGGGTGGGATTTCGATCGGCCTGCTTTCGAGAGGTTTGCCTTTCGGCGAGGTGCTGCGTCAGTATACGTTGCTTACTATAGGCGATGCGCTCATCTCACAGATTCCGGCCCTGCTGATCTCAATTACCGCCGGGACCATCGTCACTCGTGTGACTGGGGCTGGGAGCCTCAACCTTGGGACCGACATCGTCACTCAAATCACGGCCAGTAGGCGAGCATTGCGGCTGGCGGCCTCGGTCTTGGTTGCGATGGGGTTCGTTCCTGGTTTCCCCCTGCCCGTCTTTCTTATCTTGGCCGCGATCTTCGCTGCGGCAAGTACTGTGAGGGGAAATGTGGCAGGCGCCAACAATGTCGATGCTACAGCTGCAACTCCAGCGGAGCCTAAAAACCAAACCATGCCTGCAGAGGCGTGTCCGATCGCCTTCTTCCAATCGCCTAACCTGATGCAGGCGATCGACCAAGTCGAATTGCAACAGCAATTTGCACGCGTTTCGCAACTAGTCTCAGCCGATCTCGGTATCATCGTTCCCCGCATCCCTATCGCGGTCGATCAGCAGCTGCCCAACTCGCAATTCAGGATAGATATCGAGGGCGTACCAGTTGCGCAGGATTCGATTGATCCGACAAAGCTAACGCTAAAAGACGGTCTGGCAAGCATTGAATCGATCGGCATTCCTTTCCGGCATGATTCGGAAACGAACATAATCTGGGTCGAACAAGGCCAGGCACGGGCTCTCAAGGCCGCCGGCGTCGGGCATCACCGTCCCAGCGAACGCGTCGCGTTGCTTGTCCAAGCGACGTTGGCCCGCTGCGCACCGCGCTTGGTAGGTATCCAGGAGACCAGCCAATTGTTGGGCCGGATGGAGCAGGAATATGCTGACCTGGTGAAGGAAGTGTTGCGCACGACGCCGATCCCCAGGATTGCCGACGTCCTGCGCCGCCTGCTTGATGAAGGTATCCCGATCCGCAACACCCGCGTCGTCTTGGAGGCATTGGCCGGATGGGGCGAACGTGAGCAAAATGTCGCCCTTCTCACGGAACACGTTCGTTCCGGTATGAAGCGGCAGATCTGTCACCGCTATGCGAACGGAAATGGAATCGTTCCCGCCTTCATCATCGAACGGGAGACCGAGGAGGTGGTGCGCAGTGCGGCTCGAGATTCGGCTGCAGGCCCCCACCTGGCACTAAATGATAGGCAGAGCGAAGCGCTGCTATCACAGATGCGTCACATCATTTCCAATACAGCGCCGGATGAGGCTCGCCCTGTCGTATTAACTTCGATGGATGTCCGACGCTTCGTCCGCGGTTTTCTAACGCGAAACGGGATTGATCTTGCTGTGCTGTCTTATCAGGAGCTCGCGTCGGACTTCACGATTCAACCGGCCGGCTCCATCAAGCTCCGCCTGGAACCAAGAGCGGGTTCTCAGGGGAATCTCGCGATGTCCGCGTTGCCGTCAACTGATAGCCAAAGCACTTTTGATGAAAGGTGAGAACCGCATGAATTCGCATGAGAATACAGTCAATGCGCCATTGCTTTCATTTCGTTTGAACTCAGCTCTCTTGGCCGCGCTCGCCATCCTGCCGCTGAGCGGTTGCGCCAGCTGGAATAAGCCGGCTCTTTCAGTGAAGGAGACGGCGCCCCCAGCGTTGCTCGGCGCCGATCACATCGATCCGGCTATGCGCGAACGGATTTTGCGCGCAGTCGGTCAGGATTCTCAAGAGCGGGCTTTGCGGGATTTGAAGCAGCATCCGGATAATGTCGATGCGGCAATCAGGCTTACGAAACTCTTGTTGGCGCAGAAACGCCAGCAAGAGGCGCTTCAGGTACTCGACGGAGTCTTAGTTGCGGACCCGGATAATTTGCGTGCATTGAATGCGAAAGGAGCTGTCTTGGATATTCAGGGGCGGCATGCCGCGGCACAGGCGCTATATCGGCAAGCTCTCAAAACGGACCCAGGGAATCAGATGTTGCAACACAATCTGGGCCTGTCCCTAGCGTCCGGCCGGAAGCCCGAACCGAGCGCGTTGGTACCGTTGCAATAGCTGGCAATGCAGCCGACTCGAAGCATGTCAAAAGTGGTCGCAGATCGGGCTCTTGGGACGTAGACTCATTATCGCTTGCGAGATGCTGATTGAGACGAATTTGAGAGCGACGAGATAGTTCTCGGCCAGCTTGTCGTAGGTTGCAATGCGAGGGAACTGCTTGGCTTTGTTGTATAAGCGCTCGACGATGTTACGCGCCTTATAGAGAAGCTCGGGAATGGCTGCCAGTGATCTAGTCATCAATGGTCTCAACCAGCTCGCCGGACGGATCCTGGACGAGAGGAAGAGCCTCGCCGATCCAAAAACAGCCTTGCTCGGCGGTTGCGCAGGAGTGGTTGAGGCAGTTTGCCACCAAACTGCAAGGCAGACGGATCACTCCTGCATTATGCCGAGATGCAGTCTAATCAGGATCCCCTCATTCACCGCCGAGTCCTTATCCCAGACATGGAACGAGCAACGCGATGCTTACCCACCTGGCGCTCCAGATATTCCCGCTCCGCCTCGCTCAAAATCAATGGTGCCGTCGGCCGACCAGTCGCGTGTGCCATTACTCGGCCTTCTACGAGGAGGCCAAGCATACAATGTAATGAAATTCGGTTCAGAATGACTAGTCTAGGAACAGTCTGTTCCAATTAAACTTGTTGTTCAAAAACTTGGGTCCATTTCACTTGTTGACGCCCTTTTCTAATGCCGCTCCTCGGCCCCGGACCCGCTTGGTTCGGCAAGGCCGGCGCAAAGCTTGTCGTGAAGCTTGTTCAGGCACTCGGCCGCGCTCTTGTTGATTTCCCTCTTAGTCGGGGAAATTCTGAGCTGGGCCTGCGCATAGATCTCTTGGCGCTGGTTCATCAGTTTTTGTATCGTTCCTTTTGGATCTTCGTTTTGCAGCAGCGGACGGCTCTTATCGTTCGGCAAGTGCCTCATAATCATATCCAGATCGGCATCGATCCAGATGGAGATCGCGTTTTGGGCGATGCAGTTGCGGGTCCTGTCGTTGATGAAGGACCCACCACCGGTTGCGAGCACCATGGGGCCTTGCGCGAGCAATTGCGGGATTTCCTTCTCCTCAAGTTCCCTGAAGTAACCCTTGACCTGATTTTCCCAGATTTTATTGATGGACTTTGCGCCTGTCTTGTCCTTGATCACTTGGTCGGAGTCGAAGAACTTCAGGCCCAGCAAATTAGAGAGCTTCTTGCCAATACTGGATTTTCCGGCACCCATCATTCCGACAAGTACGACCGACTTGTCACCCAGTGCGGCAACAATTTGTCCGGCCATCGGCGACCTTTTGGGCATTCTTGGCAGGGCAGCTGGCACGGCAGAGGCCATGCTGCCAGCAGTGCTCCCGGTCTCAATGTTCCAGTGGGGGATGTCTGTGACCCCATCGGGAATTGCGACGTCCTTGCAGATCGTGCGCGCGCGTTGCAGGAGTTGCTCGGCCCGCGATTGATCGGAGGCCCCTGGAGGGACAAGCTGCAGCATCTTGTAGATATGATGATTGGCAACCTTGGCCTTGTAGCTGCTGGGGGTATGGAACTCCACTTCGAAGCGGTAACCCTGTGGTGTGGCGAAGACGGTTGTGATGCCAGTAAAGGTTGGATTGAACTTTTTGAACCAGTTGATTGTGCTGACCTCGGTGTGGCCTTGCTCCTCGAAGAGCAGCACGGCCTTCCTGAAGGCCGCAGTGAAGTACCTGTCGGGGATTTCGAAGACATGGCGGACGGCGTTGCTGATCAGCTGCGACGCCTGAGCGGACGGCAAGCTCATCCCGGTGAGCTGGTCTCGCATCGAAGCTTCTGATCTCAAAGGGCGATCGTGATGGGGCAAGCTCACCTCGATGTTGATTGTGCGCAGGCGTTCGGCCACCTCGCCCAGGGACGCTGTGATTGCCTTCTCTTCGACCTTGGCGTTTTCGGCCTCGAGGCGGGCGCGCTCGATTGCTTGCTCGCCGGTCAGCGTCGTGACCGGACCCGCGCTGGCAGCCCACCGGTCCGATTGTTCGGATAGAATACCTTGTTGCGCGGCGAGCTTGATGGAAGCCTCCATGATCGATGCCGTCAGCGTCGGATTGTCCTTCAGATCCGCCAGTGTCGCATCGACATCAAGGCGGCCCTGTTTCAGGCGCGCCGCAATACCCTTCGTGTAGGGCACGGCACTCAGTCCCGGCGCCTTTTGCAGCAAGTACAGAAGCTGACGGCTCTTGGCCGCAAACAAGCGGGCGCCGGTGTCAGATTTATACGCGTCCGTTCCGACCTTGATGCCGAGGCTCAGCAGGTTGTTTGCGCTCTGCACGCGGTCATCGGCAACGTAACCATCCGGTCGCGGATGAATGCGTGCTGGATAATTGTCGACAATCAACTGGAGGCGCTCTCGTGGCTGAGCCGTGGCGGGATAGGCCTCGGCCAGGTCCGGCAACAGCTCGCAGAGATCTGCGCTCACCGTCCGCCGTGCGTCGTTGCCGCCTTGTGCCGTTGCGGGCAGGACACGCGGTTGCGCCGCCCACGCCTCGAGATCGGCCATGAGCAGCTCGGCCACCTCGCGCGCGACCGGATGATCTGCGACCTCGATCTCGCGCCCCGCCTTCTCGCGACTGTGCTCGATCTGCTCCCGGCTCACCTCGTCCTGGGTTAGCAGCCCTTGAAGCTCGCGCCTGAGCTCGTGGTGGATGCCCTCGTAGATCCCGAAGATAGCCCGCTCGGCAAACCAGCGCCTTGCCTCTTGAGATTGCGCCAGAAAGTCTCTCTGCAGGCCCGTATAGGTCTCCAGGACATTTTGCGTCGCGGCCAGGATCTGGCTGGCGCGGCTGAACTGGTAATGCTCGCCTTCGATCGCCGGGGTGTGCGATTTGGGCGGCTTGAGCGAGTGCACGCCGCGCGCGTGCTCGGCCTGATCGAACTGCCTGACATGCTGATAAAGCTGCGGTCGGTCGGCGACAATAATGACGGCGTCCCCGTCGAAGTCGCCATCGAGCTTTTTTTGCTCAACCGGCGGGACTGCAACCAACGAACCCGGGGCAAACACCTCGGTCGCCTGCAAGATGCCGACGCAGTCGAGCAAGGTGTCCGCCTTGGCGCGGTCCTTGGCCCTCGCCCAGTGAGAATGACATTTGACGTCCTCGGCAGACAGCACCAACCCTCGATCGGCGAACGCAGCCGGCCACATCTCGTCGGGTACCACAATCAAAATGCCCTTGGCGAACAACATCGGATCGTCCGCGGCCAGTTCATCGCTGGATTTTTGGGCGACATTGAAACTGTACTGTATGGCGACGCACCGATCGAGGAAGATTGCTGTCGGGTCACCATCGGCGCTCGAGCCGACCTGGGCGGCCGCGAAGGGGCGCAGGTTGGGCTTGTCATATGGCGAGCGCCCGATCAGCACGCCTTGCGTCCCCGTCATGAACTCGCTTTTGAGCGTCGGCACGTGAAGGCGGCCGTCACTAGAGGGCACTGCCACCGCTGCGGGGCCAACGATGTGTCCACCAGTCACTGTGCGGTAGAGGTCTTCAGAGTTCAGCTCCTGTTCGTCTCGGCCCGCGAGCCAGCTGCTGGCTATCTTGCGCGCCTCAGCGGCCACCTCTTCGCTGCGCGGATAGTGCTGCAGTGCGGAGGCAGGCAGCGATGCTCGGCGTCCCTCACCAAAGGCCGGCAGCCGCTCCGGCTTGTCCTGGTCGCCGGCGCGCCGAACCGCCGGCATGCGCATAGCGAGCGAGGTCTTGATGAAGCCGCAGCCGTCATGCGGGCGCAGCGCGATGCCACCATGCGCTCCGCTGAGCTTGAACGGATGCGCCTCGCCGGCCGGGCGGTCCGGCAGTAGTGCCAATCTGAACGTGCCCTCAAGCGCAGCGTCATGAGGCCCAAGACCTTTGATCGCTGGTGGTGCTGCAAAGCCCCTGCGCTGCGTATAGAAGTAGGCCTCCTTGAACGGAGCCCAGGCCCGCGACAGCCGCTCGAAGTCGGTTCCGGCCGCGGTTTCGGCATAGGGAATAGCCAAAAGCTTTCCCCCGGGCGGCTCCACGCTGGCCGCGCCGGGCACGCGCGCGGCGATCTGCGCCAGCGTCGATCTGGGCGGCTTCAACTTGCTGCCGCCGAACAGGTCCATGCGGTAGGGCACCCCCTCGACGGTGAGGGTCCGCGCGAGCATGAAGGCACTCGGTCGTGACGGCAGTTGCACCGCGACCACCGGGACCTGCCCCTGCGTCATGCGATGGAACACCGAATACCGAGTCTCTGGCTCCGTCGCGACGGGCCGCCCCTGCAGGTCGACGACCGGAAGCCGCATCAGTCCCGCCTTCCCCTCGGGGGGTCTCGGCTCGTGGTCCATCTCCTGCAACACCTGATGCATGTTGAACTGGGAGGCAGGACGGTTGGCCTCGACCGTTACCGCATTTGCCGCCAGGAACGAATCCAGCGCCTCCAGCGGCCTTTCGGTCTCGATATCAGCGATCAGATTCCAACTCATGTTGGACAGGTCGCGTTCGATCAGATCGCGCGTGCGGTGCAGGATATCCTTCGTCTCGTGCTGCAGCTCCTGCTGCCTCGCCTTGAGATCGGGCGTCTTGCCCTCGATATAGGGGCGTCGGTACAACGTCTCGAGGACCACGCGGGCCTTGAGGACCTGATACATCGACAAGGCGGGGCAACGGCTGGCGTGCGGGCCGCGGATCCGCTCCGCGTCGCTAGCGGCCAGATGCGCCGTAATCTTGTCTTTCACGACGGCTTGGATGTCGTTCAGCAAATGGAGCGCCTGCCTTCGGTGCCAGCGCAGCTGTTTGTGCGAGCTGCGCGCCAGCGGCAGCACGGCAACACTGAGATTACCTATGGTTTCCAGGTCGTTTGCGGCGGCAAAATTTGGCCCCTGACGCAATTCCTCGATCCGATCCAACCCCGCCCGTGCGAGCAAGCCGAGATCGTCAACCAGCCGAGCCTTGCCAAGGGCTTTGAAAATGTTGGCGATGCTTCGAACGTCCGCCTGCTTGAGGCGATCGTTGGCATAGTGCAGGTGGTGGGCGAGCTTGCTCAACCGATCCCTCAGCAGAGTGGTGTGTGTTATTTCTCCACCGTCCTCCGACACGGTGATGCATCGGCCAAGAGCATTTGCGACCATGCTGAGTTCAGACATAGTGAGAGCGCCGAACCGATGTGCTCCAGCGCCGAGGGTGCGCGCGATGTCGAACACGGCCTGCCGAGACGCCTCCTGGTCCAGGCGTTTACTGAAACCGTTCACCAGGTTGGCTAACTCCTGAGAGGCAAAGCTGGTGAGTGAGCGCTCATGGACTTCACGCGCGATCGCTTCCGTGGCTCGACCGGTGTCGTCTCCTGTCGGCCACTTGCTGAAGCCGTTCACCAGGTTCGCCAGCTCTTGCCCGTTAAAACGAGAGAGCCCGTCGGCGAGGGTGGCGCGATGGGAGAGTTCGGCAGCGACTTGGATTGTAGCCTTTCTGCCGGCCTCATCCTGCGGCCACTTGCTGAAGCCGTTGGCCAGGCTCGCCAGTCCCTGCGGAGCAAAATCGGTAAGCCCGCCTTTGTCAGCGGCGCTCTGGCAGAGTTCGGCGGCGATTAAGCGCGCGCCCTGCAGACAGTTCTCCTCTTCCGGCACCTTACTGAACCCGTTCACCAGATTCGCCAGTTCCTGCCGAGTAAAGACAGGGAGTTGATCGGCACGACTACACAAGGCCCGGGCGACTGCAACTGTGGCGTTGCCGAAATCTTCCTGCGGCCATTTGCTGAACGAGTTCGCCAAATTCGCCAGGCCTTGTTGAGTGACATCAGCGAGACGCTCATCCAGATCAGCACGAGCGCGGACTTCGGCAGCGATCAAGCGCGTAGCGTGCTGACAATCGTTTTCCAGCGGCCATTTGCTGAAACCGTTCGCCAGATTCGCCAACTGCTGCTGGTCAAATCCAGGGAGCTGATCAGCGATATCAAGGACGACACGGGCGATCGCAAGTATCGCGTTGGCTGAATCCAGCTCTAGCGGCCATTTGCTGAAACCGTTCACCAGGTTTGCCAAGTCCCGGTAATCGTGACCAGAGTTGAAGAATAGGTGAATGTTAGTTGCCACCGCTAGGGCAGCTTGGCGACAGCCAATTTCGTCAGGCCACTTGCTGAGGCCATTTACTAAGCTCGCCAGCTCGCCGCGAGTGAACTCCGAGAGCTGGCCAGAGGCCGCGCGGTCTTTGACTCCACGGCAGATTTCGACCGTCGCTTGGAGACACTCCGGCGCTCTCGGCCACTTGCTGAACCCGTTCACCAAGTTCACTAGGTGCTGCGGAGCAAAAATAAGCACGCGCGTGGCGTCAATATTGCGTGCTATTGCAATAGACGCTTGGCGACAGTCGTTGGAATGCGGAAGCTTGCTGAAACCGTTCACCAAATTCGCCAGATCTTGTGGCGAAAAACCAGGGAGTGGGGCGTCATCAGCATGACCCAGGACTTCCCTCGCGATCGTCTCTGCGGCTTCCCTTAAGTTGGGCTCGCCAGGCCATTTGCTGATACTGCTGACCAAGCTTGCCAAGTCTTGCGGCATAAAATCGGCGAGCTGGTCTGGGCGCTTGCCGCGACGACAGATATCCCCGGCGATCGCAACCGCAGCTCGCGAGTCCGGCCACTTGGTGAAGCCGTTCATCACGTTTGCCAGTCCCTGCCCAGTAAAACCACCAAGCCAGGGGGGGCGGGCAGCGCGGCTACAGAGCTCACCAGCGATCAAACCTGCAGCATTGCGATGGACTGCCAGATCCGGCCATTTGCTGAAACCGTTCACAAGATTCGCCAAGTGCTGCTCACTGAAGTGAGAGAGCTTACTAGCGCGGCAGCGCCGCACGAGCTCATGAGCGACGTTGACGATCGCCTGCTGGCAGGCCGGCTGATCGGGCCATTTGCTGAAGCCGTTGACCAGATTCGCGAGGTGCTGTGGCTCAAACTCACCTAGCCTGTTGACGTCAACGATTCCTGCTATTTCGACTCCCGCTTGTTGGCAAGTCCTTTGGTCTGGCCACTTGCTGAAGCCATTCACGAGGATTGCCAAGGCCTGGGCATCAAAACGATGGATTCGTCCGGCCTCCAGCACCGCGTGGGAGATTGCTGCAGCGGCTTCGCCACAGGCCTGCTCTTTCGGCCATTTGCTCAACCCGCTCATTAGCAACGAGAGATTTTGACCGCTCAGATCATGAAGTATTTCGCTTTCGTCGCGGCAAAACTCAGCGACTCTGATAATGCCATCACGGCATTCCTTTGGATGCCGACCGAACGATGATGCTAAAAGCGAAAGGGCTTTGCCTTCGAGTCTGTTTCTAACCGCGTCGCCAAGCCCCGAAACCCCAGCCGCCAAGCGCCCGCAGGCCTCCACACCAGCCGGCCCTCCGGCCTGCCGGCTCAGCTCGTTGCAAACCAAAGCGTATGGCCATGATCGCCTGGCGAGGATATCTTCCTGTAAATGTGGGAGAAATCTAAGTGTAAACTCGGCGGCTGCCGCATTCAGAAATCCTGAGAGATCCTGCCTCTGCAGCCGCTTGGCGTGACGCCCCACTGCACTTGAGAAAACGGCGACGTCCCGAGCACGGCAAATATTAGCTAGCGCTGCATTGAGCCTTTCTGAGCCTATTGAAGGTCGTTCCAGGACTACACCTTGCAGGTTCTGTGGGGCTGAATTCTCAACGCGCGCCCTTTCCAATCGCTCACCTGGACTGGAGACCGATTGGCCACGTGCCGGAGGTACGTCTCTTCGCGGATTTTCGGCAGCTTGGTGGGCGTGCCGTTGCTCGCCATGAGAACGCGACAGGCGGGTTGGTTGATTTGCTGCACCGCTGTTCGGTCTATGCAACTGTTGTGAGTTGTCACGCTGGGTTGACGTGGGTGCATCGCCGATATGAGGTCTTCCTGCTGCGCCTCGCAAGTCGGGCACGGCTTGCGCATGTGGCCGGATCGTGCCTGCTTGCATGCCTTCATGCGCTGGATCGGTGGCGCGCCAGCGTTCGGCATCAGAACGCGACGGCCTTGCTTCCTGATTTGCTGAGCCACGGTAAGGCTCATTAGGCCAGTTCAGGTTTTCACGCCGAGGTGGAGCAGGCAAATCGCCAGCGCGCCATCCTGCACTTCCACTGGGCTCGGAAGCGGTGAAACTCTCGGGCGGGAGTGCGCCCCTTTCCACGCCCCCAGTTGTTCCACCGGCGCGCCAGGAAACGCCGTCCGAACGTGAGCCCGCATCGCGATTTTGTCGGCCACCATGATCTCCAAAAGGTCGCTGCGAGCCGGAGCCTTGGACGAATTGCGCAGAACCATCGTGATCACGCCACCTTCCCGGCCGGCCACTGCGGCCGGGCTCGGATTCCACGTCCGGGTGCGCGCTGGTTCGCGAGCTTTCAGCTTCGTCGGGCCAGAGATTCTCATCAGAAGGCGATGAGCTAGTTCCCGGCACGGCGCGAAAACGACGACGATTCCCACCAAGGGCGCCCTGCAGCGCAGCGCCAAGGAGCCGATGTGCGCCACCGCGAGGACCAGCGATCCGATCCGTCGGGCCCCCGCTGGCGCGGGGGGCACCAGCGGAGGAGGAAGCGCCGGAAGCCTGAGAGTCAGAGCGCATCTGATCTACGGCCGAATCGAACAATTTTTCCTGTTCGGGAGCCTTGGCCCGAGAGTCGCCAGCGCTCGGAGTCTCGCTGGCGTCAGATCTAGAAATGGCCAACTTTCCCCGCTCGTCAACGTTTCTCACAATTCAACTCCAATGTGAGGCGACATTGCCGCCGGCCCTCAGGCTACATGCCATTTGGCCGCTGATATTCGTCTTACCTGACTTTGAGCTGACGGAATGGCCGACCAAGGGCGCTGACGTGGCATTTTGCGCCGACTACGGCCCTCAAGGACCCCAGTGCGGATCGGCCGCTTGGCAAGCTCAGCATGGCTCCGCTTGCTACCGAGGCGCGACGCGGAATCTCCCGCAGCCTTTTTTAATGCAGAGATCGACAAGCGGATGGGTTCTAAGGACAGCCGTTACTGTGCCGCGTAACCGTTCGTCGGGAAGCCGGATTGAGCTAGCCATGACATGAGCGTTCGTCATAGCGGGATGAAGAGCCAACTAAAATTTTCAATAGCTTGAGCGCATTGCTGCCGCACAACATAACACGAAGCGTGGCCTCGATCCGGGAAGACGAATGCTGCCAACGCCGTTGGTAACGGCAGCACAGTTCTGGAGGAGGTGGCAAAGCGCGCGAAGGGAGGTGATCTCACCGTAGATAACAATCGCCTTCATAGGCGTCGGCTCCCTCAACGTTGTGTTCGGTGCCGATCCTCACGCGTCGGCTGCCCTATCTTGGAAAGCATGCCGATACAGCTTTCTATCTGATCCAGCGTGGAAATCACGCCTGGTGCCGCGATGAGTGTTGCCGGCAAGCAGTAAAGCGAAGCCGGAGCGCTTCCTGAAGATGCAGCAGCTCCTGCGAACCCAGATCGACCGCAAAGGCAGCTGGGAAGCAACCGCGCTCCTTGGCCATGCGGCAAGGTCACCCTGGGACCGACAGCGCGATTCGGCCCGGGACGTCCACCCAGGGAGCACTGACAGGAAAGTGTATGACAGTGTAATTAGCGCATGTTACAAGGAGAATGAACGAGAGGCTCAATCATGCGAACCAGCAAACCCATCACCGTCTCCCTCGGCAAGCAGCAGCAAAGCGTTGACGCGCGGCTGGCCTCAGGTGCCTACGAATCCGCCAGTGAAGTCATGCGGGCGGCGTTGCGCGCCCTCGACCGCGAAGAGGAAGCAATCAATGCGGTTCTCCGCGCACGGATCAAGGCGTCGATCGAGGATCCACGGCCGAGCCTGACTGCGGACGAGGCAGAAGCGGAAATGACGCGCTTCATGGAAAGCGAAAGCAAAACCGCGCGCCACGCGCCGCGTTAAGGTCACCTACCGACCACAGGCCATTTCCGACTTACAGGGCATTTACCGGATTATCGCCGAGGCCAGCCAGAGCAATGTGGTGGCATTGGGATTTGTGCAACGGATCATGGCACGGTGCCGAAAGATCGGTGACGTTCCCAACGGCGGCCGCCCGCGCGACGATCTGGAGCCAGGTTTGCGCACGGTCCCCTTCGAACGAACGGCGCTCATCGCCTACCGGGTGGGAGATACTGCCGAAGTCACCAACATCTTCTACGGCGGCAGGGACTACGAATCCCTCTATCGAAGCGATGAATCCGAATAGTCGCATCGGATTCGCGACGGCATAGGGACGTCGCAGTTTCGGCTCGGCCGCAAGAGATGCCGCATTGCTCCACCGTTGCTCCCCGATGTCGCCGATGAGGCGCCAACTTTTCCGGTCCTGACCGGTTATGACGACGCGCATTTGCTGACCTACATCCGCCTGCTCGACGCGGCCGCCGAAGACGCCGACTGGCGGGAAGTTGCCAAGATCGTCCTGCACATCGACCCTGAGACCGAGGCCGAACGCGCTTTCAGGGCCTGGGAAACGCATCTTGCGCGTGCGCAGCGCTCTCCCGCCAGGGCTCATGTCGTCCAGCGCGACCTGCTCGCTGACGACGAGCCAGTTGAACTGCGAGAAACGTCGGCGATCGAACGACCAGTTTCGGTTCGTCCGGGAAAGACGCCGATCTTCGAAAAGCTCCTGACGCTCACTCGGCGAAAAGCTCCGCACCTAGTTTGGACCAAGGAGATCGTGGAAACCTGATGCCCGAATCCACCGGGCAAGGATGCAGCCGACGCGATGCCTTGCTTCTCATCGCATTGTCGGGCCAATCCAATATCTAGCTCGTACTCGCAACCAATTCAGAAACTTCGCCACCACCAGCTGTGTGCACCTTGGTGAACTGTCTTCGGAGGCAGGGGTCCCCGGATTAGCTTGACGATCTCGCCATCAAGCAACGACACGACCTCGGCGGCTACGCGGTGTATGTCTATGCCGATAATGCGCACGGTTCCCTTCCATCGTTGGGCACGAACAGGGAGCCCCGCTCGCCGCGCATCCGGGCGAGTCGTAGGGGCGGCCAGATAACGTGCTCGAACTCGCAGTTCATCTGTAAACAGGGGAGCAGGTCAGGCCATTTGACATCGCCGGCTCTCATCGGTGTTGGCAAGCTGGTCGACGGCCGGCGAGCGCCCGGTGTTCAGACGTGATCATCTTCATCCGGCGATGACATCATTTAAGATTTCGAATTGCGGCAGGGGCACCGCGGCGTTTACTCGCGGCTGCCAAAACTTTCGATTTGAGCGTATTCGTTAATTTATCGGCCTTCCCCAGCAGCGCCTTCGTCGTCTCCGCCCCGCCGGGCTGGCTCAGGATCTTGACGATATCGTTCTTGCTGAGCTTCTGGCCACCAAACTCCAGGGTCGCCAGCGCCTTTGCAGGTTCTCCCAGCAGCGCCTGCAGCGCCCGCGCGCCACCTTCATTGCCTAGGATCCTGATGACATCGTCCTTGCTGAGCTTGTGGCCGCTGAGCTCCAGCATCGCCAGCTTCTCCGCGTTGTCCAGCAGCACCCTCACGGCCTTCCTCGCGCCGTTGTTCCCGAGGATCCTGAGGACATCGTCCTTGCTGAGCTTCTGGCCGCTGAGCTCCAGCGCCGCCAGGTCCTTTCCGGGTTCTCCCAGCAGCGTGTTCAGCGCCTGCGCCCCGCCATGATTGTCCAGGATCTTGATGACATCGTCCTTGCCGAGCTTCTGGCCGCTGAGCTCCAAGTCCGCGAGCGCCTTTCCGCGTTGTCCCAACAGGGCCTTCAGCGCCTGCGCGCCACCTTCGTTGCCCAGGATCCTGAGGACATCGTCCTTGCTGAGCTTCTGGCCGTTGAACTCCAGCGTCGCCAGCTCCTGCGCGTTGTCCAGCAGTGCTGTCACCGCCTGCGCCGCGCCGGCCCGGATCACGACCTTGAGGATATCGTCCTTGCTAAGCTTCTGGCCGCCGAACTCCAGCTCCGCCAACGCGCGCGAGTTATCCAGCAGCGCCTTCACCGTCTGTGCGCCACCTTCATTGCCCAGGATCTTGATGATTTCATTCTTGCTGAGCTTCTGGCCGCTGAGCTCCAGCGCCGTCAGGTCCTTTCCGTGTTCTCCCAGCAGCGTGTTCAGCACCTGCGGCACACCCCGGTTCCTCAGGATCTTGACGATATCGTCCTTGTTGAGCTTCTGGCCGCTGAGCTCCAGTGTCGCGAGCGCCTCCGCGTTCTTCAGCAACGCCCTCACCGCCTGCGCGCCGCCACCCTGGTTGCTCAGCATCTTGAGGATATCATCCTTGCTGAGCTTGTGACCGCCGAACTCCAGCTGCGCCAACTCTTCCGCGTTGTCGACAAAGGCGTTTAGTGCAAACACTCCACCGATGCGGTTGCCAATGCCTTCGCACTCCACGCGTGACAGCTGAAAACTCGTCTTCACCGCTTCGTTCACCAATTCGGGGATTGCAGCCAACCTCTTAAGATTGCGGCGTTTGGGTTTCGAGCTTGACGCCGTCTGCGGGCGACTCTCCTCCATGGCGGTCGGGTGCGGCCCGATTCGGTCTTGGAGTGCCCGCCGATCGCCGACGAGGTTGTCGAGGTGCCGTGGCCTTTGGGTTGGCAGCCCTTCTTGCGCCAATTGTCCAACCAAGGCCCGCGTGGCCTCGAGCACAAAGACGCCGCAATCGTACCCGTTCTGCTGCTGGGCCATGCGGACTGTCTCCAGGCGGGCGCGCAGTCGTTTTGCGAGCTCTTGTGCATCGGCGCTGTTGGCCCCACCGGCGGAGTCGTAATGATAGGCGACCGGCGCGTCCCGAAGGCGCCGGTCAACAAGCATCAGTGACCAATGGGTGCCGCCGCCGCCCACTGTGGCATTGTTCACAGGCAGGAAAAGGAAGTCGGATGTATCGCGCCCCTGTTCATCAAGTACGGCCAAAGTCTGGTCCGTTTCGTGCTGGCTGGTGGTCCAGCGCAGCAGATGGGTTTCCGCGGGCTGCACGAACCGGGTCCGGGCGGCCATGTACGGATTGTCTCTCTGCAACTGCTCGCCCAGGAGATTGTAATCCGCCGTGATATGCTCGTCACCGAGGTAATCGATGGCGCCAAGCGCCAGCGGATGCGGCGGCGCGGCATCCGATCGCCGGCGTCGAGTCGTCTTCCCACCTTCCTCACGCTCGGTGGCCTTGCGTTTGTCACGCTCTCCATCGCGCCTCATGGTCTCGGGCTGGACCGCCGGTTGCTTTCCCGTCAGTCCGGCAACGGCTTCCATCGGCGCGGCCGGCCGGGAAACCTGCTCCCGCTCCCCAAGCACTTGCACTGACAGATGCTCACGGGCTTGCGGATCCGTCCCGCCGTCTACGTCCGACGCCGGGAAGTAGTCGTCCACCGTCAATCCGATCGTGCTATCCAGGCCCATCGGATGGGTGAGCGGCGGCGTGAGGCGCGTCAATCCCGGAACCGACGGCTCGCCCTGCAATGGCGCGTCGGCCGATGCCCTCCCCTCGGTGGGAACCCAACGAGCGCTATCGCCTGGTTCGGCAACGGGTTCGGGCGCATTTTGCTTGCGGAACAAATGCTGCTCCTGCAGCCAGTCCGGCTCCGCCGACGGATAGAGGAGGTCGCCCGGATCCTGCTCGTCGTGCGGCGGGTCCTCAATCGCTCCCCAGTCGGCGGCAGCAAATCCAGGAGCGCGATCGCCCGGTCTGGCAGCCGCTTCCGTCGGCGCGGCCGGCCGGGAAACCTGCTCCCGCTCCCCAGGCACTTGCACTGACAAATGCTCACGGGCTTGCGGATCCGTCCCGCCGTCCCGATCCACGTCGGATGCCGGGAAGTGGTCGTCCATTGTCAATCCGATCGTGCTATCCATGTCCTTCGGATCGGGGAGCGGTGGCGTGAGGCGCGTCAGTCTCCGCAGGTGATCCCACATCTCCTGACCCATGTTGTCATTCCTGGGGGTCATGACGCGGCTTGTGGCCTGGCCGGAGGGACGTGTGATTCGATTATGCATCTGATTGGCTATCCTTGCGGCGAAGTTGCGTCGTCGTGACCTCGGGCGCTCACTCCTGCCGACAAGGATAGGCAGCCTAGCTGACCATAAGCTGACGCGCACCCGCGGTGGGGCGTCGAAATAAAGCTGGAACGACGCTCTCACAGCGCTCCGATCCTCGACATCGGCCCCAAGATACCGTCCGACCGAAACTGCAACAGGCATCTGAACTGAAGGGGGACATGAACCGTGATCGTAGGAACTGCTTTGGCCGCAGATCAACCCGCGCCAGCACATCCCTAGTTCCACCGGCTGCCGGTGCAAGCCTGCTCGATGCCAGGCGACACGCTTCCGCCATGGTATCGGTCTTGCCAGCTCCCTCGGCAAAACAAGTGTTGCAGGTTGGGTTGAAACACTCCGATGGGCCTTTACCGCGTGGATGGCCCCGACTTGAGGTGGCCGCAGGCCCAAACGCGTGCGTCGGTCCCCCTCATACTCCTCGCTGATCAGATCAAACCGGTCTTTCCAGGATGCGGTTACAGCATCACGTTCAGACCGCCCCTGCCCTGGCTTCCGTGCGATCCAAACGCCCGTGCCTCCCTCTAACGCCTGTGTGACGGCCGCAGAGGAGAAATGTCCGGTATTTTTAAGACCGCGGCGCAGCCAAAAAGTGAGACTGTGTCGTAGTCAACGACTGCAATCGAGCCCAATTCCGACGAGACCGCTCGCCAAAAAGTTCGCCCGCGTATCGCCCACCCTTGTTGGAGCGTTACAACATCTCGTCGCGCTGGATGGGAAACTTGAAATATTCGATTTCCACCAATGTGGCCGAACACGGCCAAACGCTCCGGAACCTTACACGCGCATTTTATAGCGAAGAGATCGTCCAAAGTTTTGGGCAACACCCATGGTTTCTATGCGTGAATGAGTATCCCGGTGTCCGTAGAATCTTCAAGGCCTATGAATACATATCGACCCGATAATACGTCCTTGACTCAACCGGGCCAATCGGCCGCTTCCGAGTATCCAGGCACAGCGAGTGTCCTACCTACCCGGTCAGATCGCAAAGGCCGGTTACAGGAAAGTTACATGGGAGGAAAATGCCAAGTCATTTCCATGTAACTTACTGAAAAAGATGGTGCCGGCGGAGAGGATTGAACTCCCGACCTTCGGTTTACAAATTTGCTGGGCCGCAAGCATCTTTCGTCGCCTGCGGCTGAGTGACAGCTGCGGTCCGCTGATAATCGCCGGCCTGAGCTCCATCCCTAGCTGCCGCTCGGAAGACTGCCGCCTAACTTACTGGCCGTGGGTCGTGATCGATGGGGGCTCATGCAGTTGGCCCGTCACCACGGCACGCCAGTGCATCGCGAGTACGACAATGGCCGCGAGGGTTAGCGCGCCGAAGATCGTTGGCTCAAGGCCCGGCAGCACGGTCGCATTGCCGATACACGGGTCGGCCAGCTCCTTGTGAAATTCAGTGCAGATACGAGCGGGATCGTTTAGCGTCCGAAGCTGCGACCAATCCCAAAGGCTGGCGCCTGGGTCCTTCTTGCCGTCGTTCAGCATTACCGTCGCGGAGAGGAACGTACACCAGAAATAGACCAGCGCAATCGCGGGCAGCAGGGAGAAGACTGTAATCATGACGCCTTGATAGACGCGGCCTTCACGCGAGCCCGTGTCGATCCCGTCGAAGCCGACAACGGGTATTCGCTCATGCCATTTCGAGCCGGCGCGTAGGGAATAGACGCGTCCAACGAGTGAGGTTAGTGCGAGCAAAATTGAACATATCGGGATTGCGATCATTACTGCAGGCACCCTCGCCTTCATGACCAGCTTTGCACCGAATATCTCTTCCCCGCCTTGCGCTACCACCCAAGAATTCAGGGCGTAATAGAGAAGGAGCGCACTGACCACAAACCAAACCTTGCTAAGCTGCGATTGCGTCATTTGCACCTCTTGGTCGTTATGG
This sequence comes from Mesorhizobium sp. 43Arga, assembly GCF_053714255.1. NCBI lineage: Bacteria > Pseudomonadati > Pseudomonadota > Alphaproteobacteria > Hyphomicrobiales > Phyllobacteriaceae > Mesorhizobium > Mesorhizobium sp. 43Arga. The sequence continues at coordinate 76,479 of NZ_JBSKBO010000013.1, read as the reverse complement.
TGGCCACGGCTCGTTCGGCAGACGGGCTACTGACCTACTAATTCAGCCGATAGCGCCATATCGAAATTCATTTTGAGGCGGGCACGGGCAATCAGATTTTTCGGCCCGACAGTGATGTCGAGAAGTTCAATCGACGGAGTGTCAGCGGAAATCTTCAATCCCGGAACGTTGGTATTATGAACGGCCTTCAAAACCTCATCGGACGCGTCGTTGATCTGTTTGTTGAGATCCACTTTCGAATGAGCCTCTAAATCTGCCAGGATCTGGGTTTCAAATAGGGATTGAGCTGCCTTCCAGAAGGCGCTGTCCAGGACGGTCGCGAAATGCAATTCATTCATCGAGATCGCTGTTCCAGTTTTCTCGACGCGGGGTAGCCCTGAGAGGTAAACCCAGCCGGTCGTATTCAGGAACTTGCCCGGCAGCTTTGCCTGTACCTTCAAGCCAACCACGACGGAGCCAGCGCTAGGATAGAGATCAACATCGTCGACCTTGACATCGATGGCACCTGCGGGCGTCTGCTGCTGGAAAGCGCGACCCTTAAGGTCCTTTGACAGCTCGGCCAACAGCAATCCATAGGGTGCGGTTGCTTGCAGGGTGATATCGGCCTGACTTCGTTCGGCTGATGTTTTGCCCAATGGCGGCAGAGGCTGGGACTGCGTGGCAACTGGTTCTGCGGCAAGACTGGTCTTTGCCGCGACACGCACGGTCATCTTCATGCCTTGCGCTTCACCGACCAGGCCCGAAAAGCTCGCCGCTGTGGGGACGATGTTGAGATAGATGGGCGTGCTGTCCGCTCGGTCGATCTTGATCGAAATGGCGTGCCATTGGGCCTCAACCTTTGACCGAAGCGCGTCACAGGGCAGAGCTTTGGCGATGGCATCCTGTATCTTGGAACGGTGGTCATTGATCTGGCCGTTCAACACGTCAGCCAGTCCCAGATTTATCGGCCCTGCGCAGACTTGGGGGTGCCCTAGGTTTCCAAAATCAAAGCCGAGGCAGTTTTTGCCCACGACCTCTACCGAAGCACTGCTCACCCATCTGCCGGTTGGGGTTCCCGCGAGCACGGGGCACCACTTATCGTTCATATCGAGCTGCAGATCGAGGCCGGGGACCAGCCGAGCCTCGAAGTTCTTTCCGGAAAGCGAAAGCAGTTTGGCGAGGTCGCCGCCGACGCCGGCCTGACCGCTGACAAACAGCGGCTGTTCGACGTGTACGCCATTGCCCGCCTGGGCCACGACAAGAGGGCCATCCGTTTTGATATCGGCGTGCCAATGATAGTCGGCACATTGGTTCGTAGTGCCAATACTGGGAGCGGTAACGTCTGGCACTTCAACACAAACACGGACACCGATCCATTTGCACTCGGTATGATGTGCCAAGCGTCCGGGATCAATATGAGGAATACCGACGCATCCGATGTGACCATCTCCTTGCACCGGAACGGATTGCGGTATCTTCGATTGCGCTGCTTGCACAAGCGTCCCATACGGGATTTGTGCCACCAGCGTGAGCACGCTGTCCGTCACGGGTGCCGGCGGCACATCGGCAGTGCCGCCATGGGGTGGCACCTGGAACAGATTTTTTTCGCAGCCCGAAACGCTAAGCAAGATGAGAAGGACCGGAACGAACCGGCGAGCGGCGGCGGCAAAGTGAGCGACACGCAACTTCGTGTCCGGTCCGGTACGCGCTGTCATGGACGTCTCCCCCAACAATGCTCTGCACCTGCTGAAGCGGTGGCGCTGAAGTCACCGCTTTATGATCTCTACGTGATCGAATGACCTTTCAGGTCCCCCATGCGCAGGCCGGCGCCGAAGCGCCTGCCGCCAAAGACAACCAAACAAGGGGATCCCGCCCTAGGAACTTCGTTGAGAACTCTATTCTTCGCATTGACCGCACATTACTCTTTGTTGCATAATGATGTAAGAGGTGTCTGGAGTTTCTGAAAGAAATTTCTAGAGCATCAGCGCGATTCGGGAGGCATGCGAGTGAAGGTTGTTATCCGTTTAACATACATCGTTTGAACGCTAATCGTTTTAAGTCCAATCTCTCAATTGCTATCGTCAAATATAGTTATATTGACTTCCCCTATTTCCTTGGACGGAGGAATCTACCATGGCCGCGACTAATTTGTTCGACGAGCGCCGCCGCGCGGTAATGATTGCGGCTGCAAAACGATGGAAAGCGCAGCCGCCAACGCCTGCGACGACGCAAGTGACGCCATCGGAACAGGCGCGCTACGACGCTCGCCGTTCGAGCTTTGATCAGGCGAGCGAACTGAAGGCACAAGGCCGTCTTCCGGTGTTCGTCGAGCGCAAGATGGGCCCTACGCTTGACTGGTACACCTTGCCGCCAGACGATGCTGCCCGAGCCGCTGGCCGGCCGGTCGCGCGCATCGTGGCCAATGTCGATCCGAAGGTCGATCCGGTCGGGTTTGCGACCGGGTTCATGGTTTCACCTAACGTTCTTCTGACCAACTGGCACGTATTTCCAGATCCCGGCTCGGTACGAGGAACCGGCGCCAACTTTCTTCATGATGAGACGGCATCGGGTGTCGTTCGCGGCATCATTTTCGAGTTTGATCCGGACGCCCTTTTCTTCTCGGCGGAGGATCTCGATTTCGCGCTCGTCGCGGTGAAGCCGAAGGCGATCACCGGCGAGCTTCTCTCCTCCGTCCACTTCCTGGCGATCAATGGATCGCGGTCAAAGATCCTGCCTGGAATGCCGATCCGGATGATCGAATATCCTGACGGCGGGCCAAAACGCTATGCGATGCAGAATTGCCGGCTGCTTGAGCTGCGGGACGACGGTTTCCTCCGGTACGAGACCGACACCGAGGAAGGATCATCGGGCTCCGCCTGCTATTCGGAAATGTGGGAGGTCGTCGGTTTGCACCACGCCTCCATCCCAAAAATGCGTGGCAACACGATCCTCAACAAGGACGGTTCTCCGTGGTCACCTGGGCAACCAGACGACGGAATAGACTGGATTGCTAACGAGGGTGTGCGGATAAGCGCATTGGTCAAGGCCTTCGGCGGGCTTGTGCCGACCACGCCCGCCTCCAAGCATCTTCTGGACGAATTGCTGGCCAACACGACCGATCCTACCGATGAGGTCGCGAAGCTAGCGACGCCTCGCGCGCCAGAAGCGCTGCTACTACCTGATCCCTCCAAAATTTTCGCAAACACGAAAGGAAACGTGATGGGCGGCGTTACCATGAATTTTTCCGGACCAGTGACGATTTTCGTTGGTAGCGGCGTGCCGGCATCACGAAAGATGATAGGAGCGGCCGAAAGAAACGAATTCTGGAGACCGCAACCGAACAGTCTTGTTGCATCTTATTGAACACAGCAGTAATTAGCGTTACCTTGATTATGTGCAAGGATTTTTGTAACAGATTGAAGCCTTTCCATGACATTTTCGGCACGAATCTGACCTTCTATCGAGTCGCATGGCGCGCCTCGCGGCGCTTCTTCGGGTATGACTATGAGGCCACGCCACGACCGGCCAACAGCGTTAACCGGAAGAAGAGTTGCGGCGGTCATATTGACAGCTGTGATGGAGTACGAACGACGATGACAAGAGCATCCTCGCCTATATCAATCCGGCCATCCTGCGATGGGCTCGTGACCAGGCCCGCCTCAGCCCTGAGGCGGCGGCCGAGGGCATTGGCATATCTGTCGACAAGCTGGAGGCCTGCGAAGTCGGCGACAATCAGCTGACGTTCCCGCAATTTTTGGCCGCAGCGAACTTTTACAAGCGTGCACCCGCTATCTTCTATCTGAATGAGCCTCCGGCGGGATTTCAGCCGATTCAGGATTGTCGGAGCCTACGAGAGACGCCCGAGTATGCCTTCAAGTCTGGCTTGAATGGGCCGTTCGTCAGGCCCGCGAGCGCCGCGAGTTGGCGCTTGAGCTTCGTAAAGACGTGGGCGAGCCTGTGCAGACGTTCACGCTGCAGGCCACTGTAAGTGACAACGTCGAGACCGTTGGTGCGGCGATCCGGACCTACCTCGGCATCAAGCAGTCCGATCAGCAGACATGGCGCGCCAAGGCGTTTGACAGCTGGCACAGCAATCGAGGCCAAGGACGTGCTGGTGTTTATGGTGCCGCGCTTGGCCTTGACTGAAATGCGCGGCGTGGCGATCGCGGAATCCAAACTGCCGATCGTCCTCATTCCAAGGACCGCACTAACGGGCGGACCTTCACCTTGTTGCATGAGTTCTGCCATTTGGTCGTCAGAGCCAGCGGTATCAGCGGTCTCGATTTCGTTGCACCCGAGCCGGCCGGCGCTGTCGTCGAGCAATTTTGTAATGCCCTCGCCGGCGCCGCGTTGGTTCCAAGTGACTGGTTGCTGAGCGAGCTTTTGGTGCGCACCAAGGGTCAGGTGAAAACTTGGGATGACGACGAGCTCTCCGCTTTGGCGGGCCGCTTCGGGGTGAGCCGCGAAGTCATTCTGCGTCGGCTGCTGACCCTCGGCCGCACGACTCAGGCCTTTTATGAGAGCCGCCGCGCAGCTTCCAGGCCGAGTATGACGCTCTGGGCGAGAAAAAGAGCAGCGGCGGCCCTGAGCGCCATCTCGTCGTGCTCAGCCAACTTGGCCGCGGTTTCACTCGCCTGGTGTTTCAGGGGTACCACGATCACCAACTGACGCTGCGCGACGTCGCGAACCACCTCAACTGCAGGTTACCGCCGTTCCGAGCATCGAACGTGCCGCTTTCGGATCGGCAGGGCAGCGCAAGCGTGGCGACGATCTATTGCATCGACACAACGGCCCTGATTGCCGCGTGGTACGAACGCTACAAGCCGAAGCGCTTTCCGAAGCTGTAGGACGAATTCGACAAGCTGATTGGCCAGGGACGTCTGGTTTCATCCCTATTAGTCCAGACGGAATGCGAGAAACGCTCGCCGGAGCTGCATGACTGGCTGAAAGAGCGCGGGGCCATGTTCATCGCGCCGGACCAGGCGATCCAGCAGCGTGTCCAGCATGTGCTAAACACGTACAAGGCTTAGTCGCTGCTGGCAAAGAGAAGTTTGCGGCCGACAGCTTCGTTGTCGCCACGGCGGAAGTTCTTCACCACACGCTCATCACCGATGAAACCGGCGACGATAGCTTGCGGAAGATCCCTGGGGTTTGCAACGCCATGAAAATCCCTTGCATCAACCTGAGGCAGCTGTTCGACGCGGAAGATTGGACCATCGGCTAGGCGGAATGTCCTGGGAACGCCTCCCATCACACGGCGGACATCCACGGGAAATCCGCGCAAATCGTCTTCCAACGATCCTATCCATACCGCAAGCTTTTGATTTTTCATTCGCCTTTACCTTATAGATATCGACTATAATTTTGAATACAAACCCTGACACTGCTTAGCGCTTAGTGTCTGAAGACAAGCGAGTTTTCGAAAATGTAAGTGGCGGCACCATGTCCGGGTATTACGGCCGGTTTTATTTTTCAGGCGCTACCGCTGCCAACACGCAGTAACCGGCACAACGCCAGTGCCGTATCATGCGTCAGCGTCTCGGCCATGATGCCGGAGCCGGCTACGGTCGCGACCAGCAGGCCCATGATCAGAGCTTCGGCCGCTAGCCGGCGCGGGAGATCAAACGCTGTCATTTCATGCTGATGCAATCCAAAGCAGAGAGGACTCGCGCCGCTCAAGTCAGGTGACTAGCCCAAATGGTCGGGCCCTGCTGCCGTTGGCAAAAAAGGGCTCGCGCAGGCTAAGAAAAGCCTCGGACTGCGAGTAGCGGTCGCGGCCTCACGTAAGCGTCATGGAAGACGGCTAATACGTCCGCGGGGGGACACTGTCTTGGTAGACTATGACAAGCCGCATCTCGACGTCTATCGCCTGCAGCGCATGATAGACGGGAACGCCATAACAATTGCGACTTTCTATTCGGGAAAGGAGGCGCTGACCATCATCCCCAGCTTGAATGATGGCTACCGGTTGCTGCTTGGCGACCGGCAGGTATGGCCCAAGGAGCCCTCGTCCACCCGTCAACTATGGCTATAGGCATCCTCTCGATCGTAACAACGGAAGGCTGTTGGATATAGCGCTGGACCGACAAGCCGCCGAGGCCGTCGTGAACGCCATCGGCGCTATCCAGTCCAAGCTGGAAACCGTCACCCGTAGCACTGGGGCCTCCACAATTGCGCACTCCGGCCAGACGTTCAAGCGGGCGCAGGTTGTACTGACCCATCCAGCGGGTCTGCGCGCCGTTTCCACACGGTTGCCCGGAAGAGGTCGGTATTCCCGGATTATATCATCGGCCTCGAAGACGGTCAGAAGGACAAGTCGCTGAAGCGACATCTTGCCGTCAGACACAGCATGACTCCCGATGAATACCGGACAAAGTGGGGATTGGCGAAGGATTACCCCATGGTCGCCCCAAATTACTCGGCAACCCGATCAGCTCTGGCAAAATCGTTGGGCCTGGGGAAAAAGGCGGCTCCAGCCAAGAAGCCTCCCGCAAAGCGCAAGGCCAAGGCCTGAGGCGTTCCCCGACTAGGGGCGAGTTTCCGACATGCCAAAAGATTGCCGTGATCATATCAGCGCCGCTGCCGCTGGCGAGGAGACGCGCCTGAGCAAAGGCAACGCCTAAGCGAAGGCGGTGTTTCTCTTTGCTCTCGCGTTGGAGAACAAAGGGAACGTACAGAAATATTGTTAAAACAAACAACGGCCGCGAATGGGGCCGTTGTTTGTTAGCGACTTTCGTTTTTCCTCGTATGAGACTAATTCGGCCCGCCTCTGTCGCGCGGCTGTCACACATCGCACCTAAACGCAAATCGAGGCGTCCCGCGACTGACATTTCGGGACGCCTCGAAAATTCGGGGGGGTCGAAATGCAGCAACCTATGGGTCGCTGTATCTGTTGCTGTTGCCATTTCCTCTTCCTGCTGCCGTTCAACAATCGGCCAGCTAGGGAGGGGCCGCGTGGCCCGAAGACAGATACATGACCAGATTTCAATATCCGACGGATGAGATTTCTCAGGAGGCGCTGGCGGGCCTGGTGGCGGAAGCCGTGCAACAGGTGCTGACTCAGCACGGCGTCCTTCTTGATACACAGACCCTGGTTTCAGCCAGTGCGGTCGTTGGCAGTATCGCCGCCGCCGTTCCCTTCCTTCCCGAAGCACAGCAGCTTGCGATCGGCTCTTTCAAGGGCGGATGCGCTACGCTTGCCTCCGAGTTCTTCCGGGTGGTGGCAGATTTCGCGCGCGGCGGCTTGGCGAGTGCCGAAAGCGCGAATGAAAGCCCACTGCCGGCAACCGCAGCACCTTTATCCCCACGCCTGCTGGAGCGGGCCAACGAACTGCAATCGGTGCTGATTGAGGATTGGGCAGGCGAAGTCGCCGGATCGACCTATCTCGAGCAGAATTTCCGCATACCGCGCTCGACGCTGCATCGCTGGCAAAGGCGCAATGAGGTTGTCGCCCTGCGCAAGGGCGGCAGCAAGCATGTCTTCCCGCTCGCCCAGTTCGTCGACGGCGGGCCGGCATCGGGGATCAGTGATGTGCTGTTGGCCATCGGCAATCCAAGGCTGGCCTGGTTCTGGCTGACCCGCCCTTCGCCGGCGCTCGATGGTCGCATTCCGATCGAGATGCTCAAGCAGGACATGGTGTGTGACGTCGTGTCGGCTGCCCGCGAATTCTCTTCGGCTTAAGTTTCTACCGGACTCATTCCATCGGCGGCGGCTTCCGGCGCGCAAGGGCAGGAAGACCAGCGTGATGTTCCTCGACGCCTTGAGCTTGCGATAGTGTGCCACCCCGCACGATCCATCCAGCACCACATGAGCGCCTTTGGTGACATGGCGGCTGATTTGGGCTTCGGTGTCGGCAAACGGCAGCGCCAACGCCGCACCGGTCCGCGCTTCGGACAAATAGCGCCAAAGAGATAGGCGTTCTCGTAGCGCTGGTCAGTGGGCTGGCGCGGGGCTTGCCCTTCGGGAGAACGTAGAGGGAGCGCTCAGCGCGCGAATCTCTTCTCGCCACAGAATCACGAAACCGTGCAAGTGGAAATCCCGAGAGAGCCGGCTACAGTCCCTTGGCCGCGATGTCCTTCATAAAATCGTCTAAATCGGTTCAATTTCGTGTAGTCCAAGTCTATACTCGTGTGTCGTTTGTGCCGAGTGTTGAATATGTGCCATTTTTTGGATAAATGACGTGATATTTACGCAACAATACTTTTAGAAGAGTCGGAAAATCCCCTTTTTGAACACGACCTCTGTTGAACGCCTCCGCCAGTTAGGCCATGTCGGGGGCGAAAGGGCGGCGCGGTGCGCTTCTTTTTCGACAGTTGGGGATGGGGTGGCAACGCTGCCCTTCAGCAAAGATATCAAACCCGTTTTAACTTTTGTCTGGAGATCAGAAAAATGAACATTAAGAGCCTACTTCTTGGCTCCGCTGCGGCTTTGATCGCAGTCTCCGGCGCGCGCGCCGCCGACGCTGTCGTCGTCGCCGAACCGGAACCCGCTGAATACGTCAAGATTTGCGATGTCTACGGTGCCGGCTACTTCTACATCCCCGGCACCGAGACCTGCCTGCGCGTCGGCGGCTATGTACGCTATGACATCGCCGGTGGAGACATCGGTTCGTTCGATGGCGCGCGCACCGAGGATGTAAAGTCCGACAAGTCCCAGGGAACCTGGCGTAAGAATACCCGCTTCACGCTGAAGACGTGGACCGGCCAGGAAACCGAGCTCGGCACCTTGAAGACCTACACCGAGACCCGCTTCAACTACGGCAACCAGAACCGGGACTACCACAAAAGCGCCGCGGGCGAAGGTGACGACGAACAGAACTACGCCTACAACAAGCCCGTATCGCTGAATTTCGCCTGGATCCAGCTGGGTGGTCTCCGCGTCGGTAAGGACGAGTCGGCCTTCGATACGTTCATCGGTTACGCCGGCAACGTTATCCAGGATACGCTCGTTCCCTACGGCAACTTCGACACCAACGTCATCCAGTACTATTTCGACGCTGGCAACGGCTTCACGGCCGTGGCCTCGCTTGAAGAAGGCTCCGGCGCGACCGGTACGATCGATAGCTATGTTCCGCATGTCGTCGGCGGCGTGAAGTACACGCAGGGATGGGGCGCCATCACCGGCGTCATTGCTTATGACAGCAACTACCAGGAAGTGGCCGGCAAGGTCCGCTTGGACGTGAAAGCCTCCGACGCACTGTCGCTGTTCATTATGGGCGGATACGGTTCGGACAACCATCTCAATGATACCTCCTATGCAACCCCGGCTTACGGCCGCGGCTTCTACAAGCAGTGGGGCGGCAACTGGGCAGTCTGGGGCGGTGGGACCTACAAGTTCGACAAGAAGACCTCATTCAATGCTCAGGTCTCGTATGACGAGTGGAAGAATCTCGGCATCGCCGCCAACGTCCAATACGAAATCGTTTCCGGCCTCAAGATCACGGCCGAAGTTGACTACCTCAACGCAGGCCGGTTCGATGAGTTCGCCTCCACCAAGGGCCTGAACTGGACCAACGCTGGCAAGAAGAGCAGCATCGGCGGCGTTCTCCGCTTCCAGCGCTCGTTCTAACGATCACCTTCGATCCACGGCGTCCGCAGCACACGACTGCGTGCGCTGTGGCTTTCCCATCCAGCCAGCGCTGGTTAAGCGGGATACCAAAACGCACATCGGCGGCTCCCCACGCGAGGTGGTTAGGTCCTTTCTCCCTTGGACCGAAGCGTGTCGCCGATGCGAAGGGCGCCCTTGAGCAAGGCGCCCTTCGTAGCCATAGCCATCGACGCGATCCCACCAGAGGGGCGATGAAAGAGAGGGCTGGATTCAGGACGCACCCGCCTGGGCCGGCGTCGTCCAGCGCGCTCTAAGAGGAGGTAGCATGACCTCGCAAACACGCGGCCCCATAAGTTGTGAGCGCCCTCCGTGACATCCCAGTGCGTGATGTCGACAAGCAGGCCGACGAACCAAATGCCTCTGCGCAGCACTCGATGTAACAGGATCATGACGCTTCGTTTATGGTAGAGACCCCACCGGCTTTGGGTGCGATAGAGCGAGGCATGGGCCGCCATTTCTGCGCAATCGAGAATCGAGGATACCTCTAGGGAACGCATAAGTTCGTGGGCGTTGCGGGCGACAAGTGCCGTCTCCAGATCGTCTCGCACTTCGGCAAGTCTGGCCTGCCCGATCTGCATCTTGGTAGTGACCTTTGGCGGCTGGAGATAGTCGTTGACAAGGCGCCGGGTCTTGTATTCCAGCAGATTTGGCGGAATGCCGTCGTCGCGTTGGGTAGGCGCCAGCACCCGTTTGCGCTCCCGCCTGAGCAGATCGCTGTCGAATTCCGGCAGGTCGGTCGCACCCGCGATGTCGGCCGGGTGATCTCCAGCTATGGCGCCATTGGTGAATGCGCCGAGCATATAGTTATGTGGAACACGGGCCATGTCGCCGGCTGCGTAAAGGCCCGGCACGGTCGTGCGAACATATTCGTCCACGAATACGCCGGATGCGCTGTGACCTGAACAGAAGCCGATCTCCGAGATATGCATCTCGATCATCTGGTTGCGGTAGTCGGCCCCGCGGCCTTGGTGGAATCTGCCGCGCGAGGGGCGCTCGACATTGTGCAGGATCTTTTCGATCTCGCTAACCGTGTCGGAATGCAGATGATTGAGCTTCAAGAACACCGGTCCTTTGCCCGATTGCAGTTCGTTGTAAAACTCCTGCATCATCTGTCCCGACCAATAGTCGCTCTCGATGAAACGCCTGCCCTCGTTGTTGGCCCCGTATGGCCCCGCAACGTAGGCGCAGGCGGGACCGTTGTATTCCTTGATCAGCGGGTTGATCTGGTAACACTCGAGATTGGCGAGCGCGGCGCCGTCGTGATAAGCCATTGCATACCCGTCGCCCGAATTGGTTGGGTTCTCATAGGTTCCAAACAGATAGCCTGAGTGAGGCAAGCCGAGCCGGCCCGCCGCTCCCACGCACAGGATCACGGTTTTGGCGCGAACCACGAGGAATTCGGCGGAGCGTGTATTCACCGCGATTGAAGACGGGGGCCTGGTGGGCGATGCCTCATTGGCGATCGTGATTTCCTTGGTGTACTGCTCAGGTGTGGAGTAGCCGGCACAACTTGTTGAGCCCGTCCATGCCCATCGAGATCGCGCCCGAACGTTTTACATTTGCCTTCTCGAGCAGCACGGCCATCAGATCGGGACTACGCTGCTTGGCCTTCAACGCGGCCATCGGGCCAGCTGTGCCGCCGCCAATCACGAGAACATCGCAAGCGACATCGGCTTGCCCATCCACAAAGTGGTCCATTGTGCTTTCTCAACCGTGTGTGTCGACAATTTCGCGCAGATAGCGCCAAGGATAGATGCCGCGGTCGTGACCATCGGAGAAAACCAGCCGCATGGCATACGAACCAATGGCGTCGGCGCTAACGATGGTGATGTCATCGAAAGAATGCTCCCTCCCCTCGAGGGCAACCTGATCTGGTGGGCCGCTCGGCGGAGTGCGCGTAACCGTGAGGCACGGAAAGCACAGAGAGTGCCGTCATCCCAAGCGATGGCCAAGGATCGGCGGTCGGCGCCGACCTTATTTCCAAAGGTTTCATGGCGTTTCCTGATCGTTCGACGCCATTGTACGAACGAGTCTCGGTTCCACAGGCAATAAATTGCCTGCTTTTGCCGTTGAATTTCAGGGCAATTGAGCTCTGGGATGAAATAAGCGCAGCGCCGTGCCGATCGTCGGGAAGCCCCCTTTCGTCTTCTGCCGAACCCAGGCGCCATCAGAGCGGAGCCTAAAGTTGGCCGGGTTGCAGGCGATCATTGCGCAGACCGCAGAAAAAATCCTGACCCTGCCGACCCACGGCTGGTCGCTGTTGCTGCGGCGCATGGCTAACCGGTTGTCACGAACGAAAGTCGGTTGAAGGTGGCACCGATTCCGAGGACGTGCCGAAAGCCCGAAATCGGAGTAATGTGCAAATCAGGTTCCCACTTTTTATTGAGAGCGGCATTGTCCAAGAAATCGAACCGGAGCACGTCGCTTCTTCAGCACCGCCACCGAAGCATGAAACGTAAGGACAGGGCACGGCCTTTCCTGCCGACCGAAATCCACCTTGCCACGTTCGATGATGCTGGCAGCACCATCGGCGTCCTTTCGATAGCGACAACGGAAGGGCTTCTAGAGATCGCACTCGATCAGGAGTCCGCCAACGCCATAATCAAGGCCATCGGCACTATTAAGTCCAAGCTAGACCCGAGCACGGCCCATTGGAGCCTGGTTTGGCCATATCTGCTTGTCGCCCAGCATCAGCCTGTAGCTCTCTTTCAAGCTGGGCATGATCGTCAAAGCCTCTTTGGCCGAATAGAAGGTCGCAATTGTTGTGACGTTGCCGTCTGCGACGCGCTCTAGGCGATAGGCTTCACGATACGGGCTGTCCTCGTCCACCAAACATTCCCCCAAGCGGGACCCATTAGCAAACGTCATGAAGCTTTCGTGGCCAGGCGCTCGGCCAACGACCACGGTCCTCGTCGTTGCCCCGTTTTCAGCCCCGAGCGCGCCGTGCTCGGCGTCGTCCATGATGGCGGCGAGCTGCAGGCGAAAGTCCGGGCCGACGGCCGCAACCACTTTACTCAATCGGCGGTAGCTTCGAAGAGGGCCACAACTCCCCTAAACTCGACTTTCACGTTGGAAAAGCGCTCGACGAGTGCGGTTTCAAGGTCTTCAACTGTATCCGCGGCGTTCGAGAAAATGCCCTTCCTGTTGTAAAGGTTCATGAGCGCCTGGGCAGGCCGCGAACGCGGCACGCTGCCCTGCAGGATCGTCGCCCCGAACACACGAGCGCCTGGTGCCAACAGCGGGCGCAGATGGTCAAAGGCGGCCGCCTTTTCCGGGATTGTCCCGGGGAGACAATGGAACAGATAGCAAAGCGCCGCCGACTTGAATTCCTCAATAGGGGGAAGCGGCGCAAGGATGTTGGCTTGAACGGTCTGAGGCGCGTACCTTCGGATGCGCTTGGCGGCAAGTCCAAGGCAGTCGGGATTGAGATCGAGAAGCGTGATGGCGGGATTGGAAACGGGCCATTTGGCTTTGTCGAGAAAGTAGCCGGTGCCAACCCCGACGTCGAGGTGACGGGCGGTGACGTTGCGGTCGTAAAGCTTGCGCAACTCCTGCGTCGGGCAACGCCACAGAAGATGGTTTGAGAAACCTAACACAACCCAGTCGTATGTGCGCAGCACCATCGGCGAATAGATCGCGTGACCTGCATCGATCTCCACCCGTGTAGCCATGCGCGCTCCAGTTCATCAGAAAGCTTCAATCATGCGCTCATCAAGACTTCATTACCGGACGTTTCCTCGACGGGGCTGGATTACGAGCTTGCCCATACCACCTGCCGCCGCGATGGCAGGTCAAATGAGCACTGTCGCCACCAGCCCACGGTAACATTGATCGGTGAGGCAATACGAGGGGTCAGTTCCCCGTGTCGATTCACAGCCCTCGGCCGAGGCCGGGGAGCGCAACTATGCCCTGCTCGAAGAGCCAGCCACGGCGGCGCGACTCAAACGAAACGGCCCCATCATTCAAACATTTATACCGCCGAGGATCGAAAGCGCTGCACGCTAGTTCAGATTTGCCGTTCACTCGCCCATTTGTCACGAATGGTGAGTGACCACTGCCAGAGGTTTCATTTGCGTATCGACCGAAGACCTTTCCTGACGAGCCGCTGTTGATAGTCATCTTTGATACACGTTGACTGTTCCAGGTACTCGAAGTCGCACTGATTGGAAAGGCTTCCGCCGAGACCAAGGTGTGAGAAGGAAAGCCGCTGCTACAAGGGCGCGTGTCATGGATCTTCTCCCTTTATTAGGGACGGGACGTTCGTTTTAACCGAAGTGAGATTGTTACCTGTCGACGTCAAACGGCTCCGTTAACGTGTAATGTCACAGCTGGAAGGGCAAGAGCCATGCCAGAGGCGCTGCAGTCGGTTCTTATTGAATTCCCTCACGTCTCACGGTGAGCGGGTAAACGTTAGTTTTGTCGAATTCCCTACAACTGGACAGATCAAACACCTCCGGGGCTTTGGCCTTGACGAAATGGTGTCGGGTCGGGCTTGGCGGCAGTTGCGGCCTCAGGGGGCCGAAGACGATGGTGTTGTCGCGACCGACGATGCGCTCTGCTCGACGCACAGGTTCTCAGCCAACTGGTCCGGCTCGGCGGCGACGAAGACGCTGTCGGCGATCTCGGGCGGCTTGGCGAAGCGGACATTATGGGCAGGCAGGTAAACGTCCGCGATGAAGCGTTTGGCGACCACGATCTCGCGAATGGCCAGCGCCAGCTCCCTTGGCAGTCGCTGCTGGAGTGTCGAGAACCATCCGTTCCGACCGGAGCCGCGCTTCGGGCGAATGGCGGGGATTCTCGATGTCAGACGGAAGGCGGCGATCAGATCGGCCGATTCGCAATCCGCTCAGGCGGCTGTCGGACGTCGCCGTCCTATCTCAGCAAATAGTTGATTTTGTTAAGCGAATCGTATCTTTGCGTGAGCAAGGCCCGGCGGTTTCAGGTATCTTGGCTCATGCCACTGAGTCCAAAGTCCCGCCACCGCCGGAGCCGACAATGCGCCAAGAACGCACCGTCCAAGCCAGCACACACACACACTATTCGATGTTTTCGCGGTACACGAGATAGGCCGCGAGCTGAAGGCAATGTCGCGCGCGACGATCAAGGCCGAAGCCAGATCGTCGCCGAGTGGCCCAGCTTGAGCGCGATCAGGCGACGGAGAACTCCGGAAGGCGCTGCCGCGTCTGACCGGCGCCGATCGAGATGGAATGGCGTTTGCTTCAAACTTAGGAGCGGCAACACTGCTGGGCCAGAAGACGAGTAATGTCTTTTAGTCCGTGCCTTCCGCTTCTGAGATAACAAGCCAAAAGTCGTGCAGCGTTTGGCAATAGCTTTGGAGAGCAACATGGTGCTTCGTATGGAGTCCCCGGCCGCTGCGATTAAGGTGGAGAGCTGGCTGCGTGGCGAGCCGCTTGCCGCCTTTCAGACCGGGAAAGTGTACATCGTCGAATTCTGGGCAACGTGGTGCGGCCCATGTGTGGCGGCGATGCCCCATCTGGCGAAGCTGCAGGAGAAATACAAAGATAGCGGACTTGAGGTCATCGGAGTCGCAGCTTCTGAAGACGCTCCTACCGCGGACGAGGCGCGAACCACGCTTGACGCCTGGTTGAACGAAAACTGCTCGTATCTGAACTATCGGATCGCGTTCGACTCCACAGGCGAAATGTATAAGCTTTGGATGCAAGCCAGTCTCTCACTTGGGATTCCGACCTCGTTTGTGGTCGACCGTGATGGCCATATCGCGTTTGTGGGTCATCCGATGCAACTCGAGAAAGTTTTGCCGAAAGTGATCGATGGCGCCTGGCGCACCAGCGAGCAAGCAAAAGCCGCCGATGCGAAGCGGGTTGCCACAAACGAAACCGAAGTGCGCGAAGAAGCCTTGAAGAGGCCAATCCTTGAGAAATTTTGGGCGGCGTGGAAGGCGCAGGATTGGAAGACGGCGCTCTCGGCCATCGAAGAAGGCGTCGCCTCGTTCCCGGACAACGTAAGTTTGCGCCTCTCTCATGCTCATTTGCTGCTTCACAAGATGCGCGACATGCGGGCTGGCTTGCCGGTCGTGCAGCTTTTGGTTCGCGACGCGGTCTCAAAAAACTCCCATGATTGGCTGGTTCCGGTCTTGGGACAACTTTTCGAGCTGGGGACGGACTATTCGCATATTCCGTCTGCCGAGCGCTTCGCGATGGGCAAGGAGTTGTCCGAACACATCTTGGCGCTACCCCTCCCACTAGGCGAAGATGTCCTGACATTCTTCCGTTGTCGGGTAGTCGCTCAGTACTTTTACGAGAGCGGCAACAAGGATCGCGCGATCGAGTTGGTCGAGCTTGCAATGAAGTCATTGGGCGATTCAGAGTTCAGCTCGAAGTTGCTCCAGACCCTGGCCAACTACAAGGGTGAGAAGGTTTGTTCAGGAGATCTCTGTGCGGTTCCACAAAAGGGTTTCCCGAATGTCAAAGCGCAGACGGCGGAAGACAAACCTAAAAAGGGATGACATGTCGGAAATGCTTTACCCAAGCGAAGACTGTTGGGCGAGCGCACGCCCTCGTGAGGCATGGCTGCAAAAGAGCGATTGAGGTCTGGGTTGATGCGCCATCGCGCCAGGATGAATGGGAATGCGGTGGCTGAGCCCGCCTCTGTGCGCAGCAGCAAAGGCCTCCGCCGGAAACGCGTGTGGACGTCGTCAATGATGGCCGGTCGGCGCTGTAGCGCGCCCAATCGAGCGTCTGGCCGTGCTCGACCATCCACGCTGCCGCGCTGACGCCGTCGGCGCGCCGACAGTCGCCGACGAAGCGGTGATAGCGATCCCAGGTCGCGAATGTGCATTGAACGGGTCTCGATGCGGCCAGGAAGCTATCCAGTGCTTCTACGGTCGCCGTCCGCAAGGATATTCGAAGCCCTTGGCGTCCTCGCCAAGCCCTTGGCGTCCTCGCAGTATTGCTCGCCCTCCGGGGCGTCGACACCGTTGAAACGGATCCTCTGCTCATGGACTTCGATCCTGTCGCCGTCGATGACGGGCGCGACGTCAGTGATCGGCTGCGGCTTCGGCCCAAAGTGCCTCGGATGTCGACGCCCTCCGAAGAAGCATCTGGGCTGAGACGCATGGCAACCCACAACAGCTCGTTGCTCTTGATACTCAGAGAAGTGGGAGGGGCAGCGCATTCCGCAAAGTAGCGAAGATAACGGCTTCGCTCTTCGGCAAACGGCACGTCATCATGTAGTGGCCCACATTTTGTCGTCTGATCCATAGCAAACCTCCATTGGAACAGGAAGCTGCCCAATCATTCAGTTATGTTGCGTTAAGAGCGCCAAGTCGCCCACGCGGCCCAAGCACGAACCGGGCTTCCACGACATAAATTTGGCCGCAACATGAGGCGGATTGCCGATGGGCAAAGTCCGCGTTGAGGATGCGCGCCGTGACGGAATCGCGACGCCGGTGACATGGGAGAGGTCATGCAGCTCGGCCGGCATCAAGGCGCAAACAGCCCGCTCCAACCCCGGGGCTCGAGAGTGCGGCCACACACCAGCCGAGCAGCAGCAACCCGCCCAGGTCGCGCGGACCAGTCTGGATTGCCGTCTGGACGGCATTGCTGCGAATAGACGACGAGGGGGCGGGCACTCTCGGCGAAGCTTCCCATTGGAGCATAAATGGACGCCCAGGTCGCCAACGAGCCCGACACCGGGCTTCTCGCCGTCGCCTTGGGCGGACCAGGGGGCTCGTCGGGGTCGCCGGCGCTGGTCAGTGGACTTCGAACGTCGGATTGTGGGGGAGACATCCGAGAACGGTACTTCGGTATCGTTGGTGGGCCGCCGTCACCATCTGAATACCAATATGCTGTTCATACCGGTTGTCCTTCCTTCAGACCTTGCCGCGCCACGCGGCGCTGCTGGCCGAGAGTCCGCGAGGTCGCCATAGCCGCTGCTCCGCTCGGCTTCTCGAGCACTCGCAATGCCCAGTAATGGGCGTGCTCATCCTCGATAAAACTGCCGCTGTTCAGACATTGCTGCGGCGTAAGGACGCCCGCCTTCTGCAGACGCAGCACCTCGTCTTCAAAGGACGCCCCCTCCGCATAGCTCTTTTCAGCGCTCACCACCACAAATCCGTTCGGGCGCGTGACGCGGGCCAACTCACGCAGTCTATGCGCTTGCACATGCCCGAGCGAGAACACGCCGCAGCACACGGTCATATCATAGCTCGCGCTAGAATAGCCCTTAAGCGGTCTGTTAAGGTCAATATCGCCTTTGACATTGCGGTAGATGCCGGTTTGCCTCGCCATTTCGGCCATCGTCTCGCAGAGATCAAAGCCGTCGATCAAGCGGAAGCCGAGATAATCCAATTCAACGCCAACTAAGCCTGTACCGCAGCCAGCGTCCAAAATTGTCACGGCAGCTCGCTCATGGCTGATATAGGCACCTTGCACGGCCCCCGCCAGCTCCGCCACGACGGAGGGCCCGCGGTAGTGTTCGCGCTCGACGTCCTGCTCGTAGGAACTGGCCCATTCACGGTAGTACTGGGCCAAACGATCAGCGTCGCCGTGGAGCGCCTGAGAAGCCTTGAACCGCTTTTGCGAGGGTTTTTGGTTTGCGTTCTGTTGATCGCCCGTGTTCATGTATTCCTCAGTATAGGGCCAGAATGCAATCTGGCCGCCTTCAGCAGTGACTTCGTGAGCCAAGAACCTGCTACCGTTTAACAAAGATACTTCGCCCCACACATGGATCAATTCGCGCGAGCTCTTCCTGGTGACGTAGGACCGATCCTCGGGCTTAGCCTTTCCGACCAGGAGGTGCGGATATTCAGGTCTCGGTTCGATCGCGCCATGGCGGACTGCATGAGGTCAGCCAGCGATCCCAGCGCGCGCGAAGATTTCGTCGAAGCGCTTCTTCGCCCGCGGCGGCGCATCGACGTTGCGGAAGGCGTCGCTCGTCGTGGCTTCGCCCACCTTGACGACCATCACCATGCCCATGCCGTAATGCGCGGAGCACTTGATGCCGTAGAAGCCAGGCTGGTCGAAGCGTGCCGTAATCTCTTCATTGATCTTGCCCTTGAACCCGGCATACCCCTCCGGAGCCATGCCTTCGATCGAGGCGGCGTTGTGGCTTTTATTGGTGGCTACGAAGTGGAGCTCGTCCCCGGGTTTGAGCTGGACATAGTCGGGTTCGAAAACCATCGTGCCGTGCTCGCCATGATTGAGCATCTTGACCTCGATCGTTTCCGCACAGGCGGCCGAGGACAACAAAAGCGAGAATGCGAGTATGGCGTTTCGGGTCATGGATTGGGCTCCGTGTTGGGTGGAAAGAAATGGTGGCGGGGCCGGGCAAACCGGACAGTGCAGATGCCGTCATGGTCCTGTTCGACACCATGCCTCAAACATGCGGCGATCCTTGCGATCGAACCCGGAGAGTGCCCCGAGCCCGGCACGCGCAAGATCAATGGCGAGGAAGAAGCGCATTGACAGAGGCGATTAAGGAACTTCCTGGAAGATGATTGCGGTCGACCGCGGGACCGTCTGGATCCGGCTCGCGCCAGCGGATATAATGTTTCAAGCACAGCAAATAGCGGGTACCGCACGGCGATCGGTTCATTGTGTCTCCCTGTTGACTGTTCCAGCTGCTCGAACCCGAACTAACGTTTGAAGAGGCTTGGGCTGAGGCCAAAGCCGTGAGGAGGAAAGCTGCTGCTGCAAGGACGCGTGTCATGGATACTCTCGTCTATAGGGATGGGACTGTCGGTTCACCTGAACTGAGATGGGTCCCTGTGGAGACCGAACGCTTTATTGGGGTGTAATGTCACAGCTGTAAAAGCAAGGGCCATGCCAGAGGCGCAGCAGTCGCTTCTTATTGAATTGCCTAACTTCTCGCGGTGAGCGGGTAACGTTAGTTTTGTCGAATTCCCTACAAAATGGACGGATCGAATATCTCGGGGCATAGGCAGTGCCCGTCATCAGCGGGAACGAGGCAAAGGTCCCTTTTGCTTCGAGAGCCGACAATATTCGCCATCCATGATCGTTCCGGAACGGGCGAAATGACACCCTTAGCTGTCCCTGCTTAGAACCCTAAATGCGCCCGCTGGGGAAGACGATGTCGGTCGCGGGCGGCGGAATGTTCGTCCGGACTGTGACCGCCGTGGTCATGCTCGGTCTAGGGTCATGATCTAACCTGTCTCCAAACATTCTGCTCCGGCACCGTGTGCGGGGAAGGACCGATGAGGCAGTGAGAATCTTGCAACGTTTTTTGTCCTGAGTGGCAGGGCATCCTTCAATCATTTCGGAGGATTGCGACGTTCAAAGGCCGCCAGTTCCAGCAATCTGTGAGCCTGCTTTCCGGGCGGCTGGCCTATAATGTAGTAGGCGCAGATGCGGGACAGACGCTGCGAGTCCTTGTTCCGTCAGACTGTTCGTCATCGCGATCGGAAATCCGGCAGGTCGCGCAACGTGGCGAGGCCGAACTCAAGCAGGAATTGTCCGGTCGTGAGATAGGTGTAGGGCGCGACCGGTGTCGGACTGCGCGGCTCGGAGGCGATCATTCCGAAGCTGCGCAGGTTGCCGATGAGATCACCCGAAACTTCTTGCCGAAAAATGACGACAGTTCGGCGTGGGTGATTCGCTGAAACTAAGCGATGCACATCAGCACCAGCACTACTGCCCGCGGCAGGTCCACGGCCTTCTCACTGCTGCCGACAGCGGCGCCAATGGCGCAGCCATAGACCGAGTGAGATGCTTCCAACCGGCGACGGCGACCAGGTCGTAGGGGCGACCGCGCAGTTCCTCGCGGATATCTGCAGCTTTTCCCACGATATGTGCTAATCGAACGTTCGAAATCCGCCTAGAGAATGAGCTCCGCCAGCCCCTGCTTCTTGACTCGCTCAGCCGCTTAGCGCCGGCTCCCACTTCTGCACTGTCATTCCGACAGTCGAACAGCGAAGGGCCGCGCCAAAGTCGCCAGCTCCGAAAACACGCGCAACGCCTACGCCAAGGACTGGCGGCACTTTACCTCTTGGTGCCGACACCAGGGTCTCGAGCCTCTCCCCGGATCCCAAGATCATCCGGCACTACATCAGCGCGTTCGCCGCCGGCGAGCCGAGGCAATAGGAGGGGTCAAATCCTCTGCCAAACGTTCCGTTCGAGCACACCTATGAGATGGGCATTCCGGGTTGCGGCACTGGACCAGCATCACGTTGGCAGCCGCCGCGCTGACAACGGACCGAAGCATGAACCCGGGGACGACCTCAATAGGAAGGCCGCGAAACAGCGGTCGCTCGATGACGGGTTCGACGGTACCCAAAAAGAAAGCGACCCTAGGAGGGCCGCCAGCCAATGTGGCCCAGCTGCGAGCATTTTTTCCCGCACCAGACGCTTGACGTCAGGCTGTCGTCAAGAAGGTCTCCTAATCAGTTTCTGCCGCCACTGTGCTGTTGCCCAATCCAACCCGCCTTTGTGCGGCGCGCCCTGCTCGCGTACCTCCTCCCCGAGGGCAGGGCGTCATTCAAGAGATGGCCGAAAAGGCAGCTCCGACAAAGGAATGTAGAAAAGTGGCTTACCGAGAATGATTGCGTCGCCGCTTGGCGACCTGATGTTTGCAGCTGGGGCGCTTGGAGAGTTTGACGACTTTTCAAGGGACTACCGGATCCTGTCGAGCGACCGGAGTTTGGCTGCCGGCTGCAATGACCCGGCGTTGCAGATGTGCATTTGGTTGGCGGCGGGTTTGGTCTCGTTCGTTATGGCGGTGTGGGTCAGCGCGACCACTGCGAGCGGGCAGGAGACCAGCTTTGTCGACATCCATCAGGGTTCAGAGCTCACCGAAGCCGCGCGCCGCCTAGGCCAGGGTGGTTATGAGCTGTCGGACGGCACCTGGGTGTCTTTCGATAAGTGGTTTCATAGCAGCTGGATTGACATGCCATTTGAAATGTTGACGCAGTTGTCGGACGATTTCGGTCTGCTGTGGGGCGCGAGCACGGGTCAGCGAGCCGAAAAGCTCCGCATCGACCAAGCGTGGAACTCGGCTTTGTCGTGCAAAAGCGACCGACACCGTCCACCACGCTTTCTCTCACCGTTAGATCTTGGGCGGGAACCTGACGGAACAACCCGCCACGGCTGACTATGGCGCGATCGGCGGCATCCAAGCGGTGAAATGCCGCCTTGCGCAAGCGGTTCTACAGCCTCTTCGAGCCCTCACCCTGCCGTTGGAGGACGCCGGTCGAACCAAGGTGCTGCTTCCTCCAATCGTGCCGATAGGCGCAGCAGGTCTGCTTCATGGCCAAAACGCGAAATCAGCTGGATGCCGACGGGCAGCCCCTCGATGGACCAATGCAGCGGCAGGCTCGCCGCCGGCTGACCCGATGCGTTTATGATCGCCAGGAAGGTTGCGTAGTGGCTCACTTTGGTGCGGAAGCTGCGGAAATCGTCCTGGGTGGAAATGGTTCCGAGTTTGATCGGGGGTTGAGTCAGCGTTGGCGTGAGAACAAAATCATAGTCGAGCATATACGTTTCCAGTTGGCGGCCGACCGTGTGAAACCGTGCGATGGCCAGCACGTACGCCTCTGCACTAAGGGTCTTGCCGAGGTGATAGGCATCAAGGATGGCCGGCTCCAGTAACGACTGCCAACCGCTATGGGCACCGTTGCGGATCTTTCCGTTCACCGTCACCGTGACGTTGGCTGCCATAACCTCGATCTGGGCATTGACGAATTTGGAGAACTGGAGCGGCGGGAGCGGTGCCTGGACGACTTCATGGCCCATTGCAGTCAGCAGATCTTCCGCTTTTTGCAAGGCGGCGAGGCATTCCGGATGGATCGGGATATCTTCGAACCCAACAGCCCACTTTGCAATTCGCAATGGCCTGTCAAACGCCTTATCTAGCTGCTCGAGGTAAGAGGACGGTGTTGCGGGGGCGGCGTAAGGGGCGCCCAATTCCACACCCGCGACGCCATCAAGGGCAGCGGCTGTGTCGCGAACGGTCCGGGAAAGGACGCCATCGGAAGCCAGGCCGCCCCACCCTTCACCCCTTGCGGGACCCGCGGGAACCAGGCCTCGCGACGGCTTCAGCCCGTAGATGCCACAGCAAGAGGCTGGGATGCGGATTGACCCTCCGCCGTCGCTGCCATGCGCGATCGGCACGATGCCTGCAGCCACGGCAGCGGCCGCACCGCCACTGGAGCCACCACTTGAGTGATCCTGGTTCCACGGGTTGCGGGTTGGCCCCCCATTCTGGGCGGCTTCCGTCGTCGGAGCCATGCTGAATTCTGGAACGCACGTCCGCCCGAAGGGGATAAAGCCATCGGCCAAAAAACGCGTGGTGATTGTCGCGTCAAACGCCGTGGTGAGGCCGGCAAACAACCGCGATCCCATCGAACCTGGCAATTGGGTATAGGCAAGCCCTGAGTCCTTGAGGAGAAATGGCAGCGCACCAAACCCGCCCTTGAGTTCGGCTGCCCTGGCCGCTTTGCTCCCCAGTTCAAAATTCGTGTAGCAGAGCGCGTTGAGGCGCGGATTGAGGTCCTCGGCGCGCCTGATCGCGCAATCCATGATCTCGAGCGGGCTTACGTTCTTGCGACGAAGATGGTCGGCCAACTCGAGGCCGTCCAACTTTTCGTAATCGGTCGTATTCATGCCAGTTCCCCGGGCTATTCGCGTTCTACTTTTGCTATCCGGCACCTCTGCCGAGAGCTTCTTGTCGAGCTTTCCCGTCATGCCCTTTGGCAGCTCGGCATCAAGGCTTCATAGACCGAGTTGAAAGGAGCGTTGGTATCAGCGTCATTGTGTCCAATATCCTTCCTAAGCCAGGCGCGCGATTGACGGGGATGGCGCCTGCCTATGGCAACAGTCGAGCCATGCGAATGAGGTCACGATCGTGGCAGCAGCAGCTCGGCGCGACGCCCGGCCTCGTCAGCGGCGGTCCGAAAAACCACCCCCGGGGTAGCCCGCATGTGATCGATCAGCTGCGACAGCATTTGCATGCGTGGTCCACGACCGATCACTTGCGGATGCATCGTAAGGGTGAAGACGCCATCACCAAGCGAATGACAGAAGTCGAACTCCTCTCTCCAGAGTTCGTAGACCTCTTTGGGCGTCCGCAATCCGAGGTACATTGGCTTGCTGAGGAACACGAAATGTGGAAAGTCGTCCAGCTCCCAGGCAACAGGCAATTCGATCACTTCGGACGGGATGCCGGGGTCGTAGCTGTCTTCGTCCGCAACGTAGCCCTTTCGGGCCAGATATGGGCGATAATCATCAGCCATCATGCTTGAGTCGTAGACAAGGCCACGCTCCTCGAACAGTTCGATCGAATTGGCCGAGAGGTCCCAAGCTGGCGAACGATAGCCCTTCGGCAGAAACTCGGGCCCCAGCACCGACTGAAGTTTGGCAATAGCCCGGTCCAACAGATCCGCTTCTTGTTGGCGGGTCAGTCCGACCGGCGTTTCATGACAGTAGCCGTGAAGCGCGATTTCATGACCTTCATCACGGATACGGAGGGTTTGTGATTTGTAGGCGGCTGCGGTGTGAGAGGGAACAAAGAAGGTCGCCTTGACTTTTTGGGATGCCAGCAAGTCAAGAATGCGAGGCAGCCCGACCAATGCCCCGAATTCACCTCTTGAGAGAGCCGTGGCGGTCGTCTGTCGCATCGTGCTGATCCAGAGCGAGACCGCATCGAAATCGAACGTAAGGCAAACCGTGGTCATCGTATTGTCCCGTACAAAATCTGCTAAAGCACGCTCAAAAAGGAAGCGGATCCGACAAACCGCGCCATCGCCACCGCCGGCGTTGCCGGGGGGCGCCAAGACATACGCAATGGCACTTGTACCATTGCGTATGCCCTATATTCTAGCTCGTATGCTACTGCATTGTCGTGAGAATGCAAGCTAAGCGCTTTTGATTCCTCCGATCGACAGGGCGCCGGCCAACAGCGGCACGCATTTTCACGTCGATTGCCTATCTGGCCACGTCCGGAACGACAGCCAGGACTTCGATCTCTGCGTAAAGCCGAGAATCGTAAAGTCCCGCCTGCACCATCACGCTCGCCGGTGGGCAGTCCGCATTGTAATATCGGCTGCGAACCTCCTTGATGGTCTTTAGAAGCTCAGGCCCAAATTCGACTACGAAGCAGGTTGTCCTGGCAACGTGTTCGAAGCCAAGACCGGCTTCGGCCAACGTTCGTTTGAGGTTTTCAAATAGGGCCACGATCTGGTCTTCCATCGAGGTGATAATCGGTTCACCCGAGGCATCGGTCCCAACATGCCCACCAGACACGAAAATCCCGTTCCCCTTGAGGATGATGCCTTGGGAAAGGCCGGGGCAATTGGTTCCAGGCGCATTGACGGCAGAAAGCATTGTTTTCTCCATGTTCCGTTGGCAAAGGCTGTGCCACTTAACGACCGCACCCATACCGACAACGCCCTTTTACATACTGATTCGTATGAACGCCAGAGGATTTGGCCCCGCCTCGCCTGGCGAGTTCCGGGCTCGGTAAAAGCGCGACTGCCAAAATGTACTATTGAGTATGTTTTGCCGATTGGATAGTATGACATTGGCGGCGGGCGTCATCCGCTTGGA
This sequence comes from Mesorhizobium sp. 43Arga, assembly GCF_053714255.1. Lineage (NCBI taxonomy): Bacteria > Pseudomonadati > Pseudomonadota > Alphaproteobacteria > Hyphomicrobiales > Phyllobacteriaceae > Mesorhizobium > Mesorhizobium sp. 43Arga. Next base: position 51,354 of record NZ_JBSKBO010000013.1, on the reverse strand, counting down.
ATATCGAATCGTCGAATGCGCGAAGGGTCACGCCCCAACGTTGCGAATTTGCGACGGCCCGGCAGGCCCGCCCGTCCGGCAGGCTTGCAGAAACCGTAGTCCACTATGAGGAAAGCATGACAAAAGGAACGCCATCCTACTGGGTCACTTCCGTAAGCGAAATCGCCAAGGATAGCATTTTCATCCGCGGCTACCCCATGCAGGACGTGGTTGGAAAACTGCCCTTCTCTGCGATCGCCTACCTGATTATCCGCGGCAAACTGCCGACGCCGGGCGAAGCCCATTTGATGGATCTGATACTCTCCTCCATCCTTGACTTCGGCCTTCAAAAGTCCGGCACCGTAGCCGCGCGCGCTGTGGTGTCCGTCAACCCTCAAATGACCGCAGGCCTTGGTGCCGCAGTCCTGGCGGCCGGCGAACATGCGCTTTCACCCGAAGACACCGGCCGTTTCATTGCCACAACTTACGCAGCGTGGAAGCAAGGCGGCGAAACAATGGAAGTCGCAGCCACAAGGCTGGTCGAAGAACTACTTGCTGCAAAGCGACGGGTCCCCGGCTTCGGACACCAGATCTTCCGATATGTCGACCCACGCGCTGAGAAGCTGAAGAAAATTGCGCAGGAACAGGGCGTTTGGGGGGAGGCGAATGAGTGGTATGCGGCCGTCCATGTGGCTTTTCAAACTGCAACAAACAAACCTGACCTCGTCATGAATGAAGTCGGAATGCTCGCAGGTGTTATGGTCCAGATGGGTTTTTCACCCGCGGAAATGTGCGGACTGTCCATTCTGTCCACCCTGCCAGGTCTCATTGCACACATTTCGGAAGAGATGCAGTCCGGGGTGAGAAACCGAATCGTACCGGATACGCATGTCGAGTACGCGCAGCAACGTCGGGACCTCACCAGCGATCTCAAGGCCTCAGGTTGGGATTGATCGGCCGTGGCTCGCTCGGGCCCAGCGACACTTGCACGGCAGTGCACGCCAGGTCAGCTTGACATTACGAACTAGCTAGTAGAAAATGCATTCTTGTCGGTATAAAATGACACCGAGCCGCCTGTAAACTGCTCGGCGATTGTTTGAAGGAGGGCTTCAAACGATGTCGTGCGTGCCAGCTGGATTTGCAAGGAGAAATTGATGCACGCAAAGGTTGACGTTGGCACTCTTGGGGTTGGGCCCAACGCCCTATTCTTCGACGACTTTCAGGTTGGGCAGGAGTGGCTGACGCCGCGCCGTACGATTACGGAAACGGACGTGGTAATGTTCGCTGCTATGACCGGCGACCACAATCCCATACACACTGACGAAATCTACGCGAAGTCAACACCGTTCGGCGAGCGTATCCTGCATGGACCCGCCGTCTTCGCCATCGTTACCGGGCTCGAGTTCCGGCTGGGCCTAAAGGAAGGCACTGCCATTGCCTTCCTTGGTATGACTTGGGATCTCAAGGCACCGGTTAAAATCGGTGACACCATTCATGTCTACCAGCGCGTGGACGGCGTGCGTCGCGCCTCCAATCCAGCGCGCGGAATTGTAAACTTCTGGCTCGAAGTGCGAAACCAGAAAGGAGATATTTGCCAGGAGGGCGTGTGGAAGGTCATGTTCCACGCTCGCCCACAGGCATAGCGCCCCGATCGCGCGGGCGGCTTATAAGCCCGGCAAATCCTGAATGACCTCGTGCTGGAGCAATAAGGCTCCCGCCCTTCCGGCGATAGAAGTGAGAGCGATCGGAAAATGGAAATCTTCGTCCTCATCAAGAAAGTGCCTGATCCGAATTTGCCGGAACAGTTCGTGACGGTCTCGGAGGCGCAGGATGAAATCGTTCTTCATCAGGCATCCCAGTACTCCGTCAATCTCTACGATCTGAACGCTGTGGAATGCGCTATCAGCTTGAAGGAAGCGCACGGCGGCTCGGTCACGGTTCTGACGGCTGACGATGCATCGGCGGATCAGTATTTGAGGCGCGCCCTATCGATGGGCGCCGACCGTGCCATTCGCGTAGAACTGGCTGCAGGCGACAGGCGTGACCCTTTCAAGACGGCCCGGGCGATCGTTGGCGCAATCCAACGCCAGGCGGCTCCTTCGCTCATCATCGCTGGCCGTCAAGCCTCAGATACGGATGCGGGTTATGTGCCCTTCCTTGTCGCTCACGGGCTGCGGATCCCGGCGCTGTCGCCAATTGTTGCCATTAGAGCCGTGGCGGCCAATAGCATGGTCGTTGGCAAGCTCTGCGACGCCAGCATCGACGACTACGAGATTGCGCTTCCAGCTTTGCTGGTTGTCTCAAATGAAATGAATAAGCCGAGGACGCCGTCACTCAAAGGCGTGATGACAGCCAAGAAGGCGTCGATAGAACTGTCGAGCTCCCCCAACGATGACGTCAACGCAGTGCGGCCAAAATATGCGCTCAAAAAGGGCCAGCGTGCCGCACAAACCACTCAGTTCATCAATGGCAGCGATGAAGAGAAGGCGGCGGCCCTTCTGGCTGCGCTCGGCAAATGAGGCAATGGTATGAAAACGGCACTTTTAGTCCTTCATAACACGCCCGAGACAAGGGCATCGGAATTCGCTACGCTTGCCTCTCTCGCGGAAACCCTTCGTCGCACTGGCTTTGTTGCCACGCTCCTGGTCGTTGTGGGGCCAGATGGAAAAGGCGTTCGCGTTCCACATGCGGCATCCTTCGAAACGATTACCGCAACACGAGCTGAAGCCGACATCGGCGATGGCGCCGATTATCTGCTGCGACTTGTCGAAGAGACCTGTGCCGCGAATGACGTGGCGTTGATTGTCGCTTTCGGCAATATGGCCAACCGCAATTGGGCTCCTCAGATTGCCGCCTCCCTCGGTGCCGAGTATTTGACCGCCTGCGAGACTATCCACGTTGTCAACGAGGAGGTCACCGTGGCTGGCCCGGTGATGGGCGGCCTTCTGCAAAAGACGATCGCTCTTGGAGATCGAAAGGCTGTGCTTCTGTACGCCGGCGACCCCTTGAGCGCAGGCTCTGATCCCGCGGGATGTGAGGTGTTGTCAACGGTCACCGGCCTCGACAGAAAAGGTGTCCGGTTCGTTCGAGCGGAACCTCTCCCGGACAGCGGCGGGATACCGCTGCGCGGAGCAGGCAAGATCGTGTCAGGCGGCCTGGGAATAGGTTCGGGTGACAAATGGCGGCTCATCGAAGATTTTGCAGCCAAGGTCGAAGCAGCTGTTGGTGCAAGCCGTGCCGCTGTTGAAATGGGCTGGGTACCTTCGTCGAGACAGGTCGGATTCAGCGGTCAAAAGGTCAGTCCAGATGTCTATGTCGCCGTTGGCATTTCGGGCGCCGTGCATCACCTTGCCGGCATTGGCGGTGCCAAAAAGGTCGTTGCCATCAACAAGGATCCCGAAGCCAATATATTCAAGATCGCTGACATTGCGATCGTCGGCGACTACGAGCAGGTGCTCGCCGCGGCGATGCGCAAGCTCGAGACCGCCTAAACCGGGGCCCAGGCTGCCGGGCCGCCGCTCGCGGCGAACAAGCCAGTGGGGGCGCTACGCACAAATTGGCAGGCGCCGTCCGGGACTCGAGCCTTTCCAGTCCCAGCGGAGATGCACCTTCCTCGAAAAGGTGCCGGCGTTCTGGACATTACGCGGGACCAGATGATCATTGTCCACAAGTTTGATTGCCCGGAAGGACCTGTTGGTGGCCGCTGGCGCCAAGCATGATTTCGAATGGCGCCGGCGATCGGCCTGGCCGTGGCCGCGCTCACACTCCACGGTGAGACCTCGACCCAGTAGAACCGCTGACCTTGGACCGATTCACCGGCGTTTCGCCTGATTGGCCGGGGGACAAAGAAGTGGAACGCCGGGATCCTATGATACCCAATCGAGGGGGCGGCGCCTCCTTTTTGAGTTCCCAGCAGTGCTGCGGACAAGGAGGGACTGAACAGAAGATCCTGACACGAGTAGGCAAAGTCGCCTTTTGGCGCCGCAATGAGCAGGTGGCGAGGTTTGGCCGCGCTTGTGTTTCGTTTTTTTATACCGTAAAGAACGAAAAAATACTCAGAAAGGCTCACAATGGCCGTTGCATCGCAGAAAGACTCTGGGAAGCCTAGCATTAGGGGCAAAATCAAGCGGCAGAAGACCGCGATGATCCAGGAGGAAATCCTGGACGCGGCCTCACGTCTGATCGCGGAGCGCGGCTTCCGCGCCGTGACCGTGGACGACATCAGCGCCGAGATGGGTTTCACAAAGTCCATCGTCTACTACTACATGAAGAACAAAAACGAGATTCTTTGGCGCATTTTCGAGAGAATTGACGAGACGTACGCTAGCGGCCTTGATGAAGCGCTGAAATCCGGTGGATCACCAACTCAAGTGCTTGCCGCCGTAGTAAGACAGCATATGCTGAACGTGATGTCTCACCATGAGTGGAGTACTATTTATAATCGCGATGAGAACGAATTGACCGACGAACAGCGCAACATCGTGATGTCGAATAGACGTAAGTATAGTAAGCGGATTCAGGATTTGTATGCTAAGGGCGTAGCTGATGGCTCGCTTCGAGACACTCCGCCTTTAATTGCCGTTTGCTGCCTAATTGGCGCGTGCAACTGGTCATACACTTGGTTTAAGCCAACGTTCAAATACACCACTGAAGAGGTAACCAGCAGCTTTGCTGAACTTCTAATCAAGGGTGTCGCTCTGCAGGGCTAAATCAGGCCAGCCGGCATTGAATAAACATCCTGCCGCAGGCCAGCCTTGCTCGACGAGCGTCGTTGCCACCTGAGCCTGCGCCGTCTGCCGGTCCGGGCGGCGTGGGATCTTTAGGAGCTGCAGCGCCGCAGCCTTGTCCTTCGCCCATATAGGTAGCCGAGGGTGACCAGCCGCCACGGATCCTGGCAAATGCCGAGCTTCGTCGGAAACAAGGTCACGAAACGTCTTGACGCGGCCGAGGCAACCCCGGCCATCAGCCTCACATCGCTGCTTGCGTGGCGGGATCGATGTCCCCTGCCCCAAGCTCGGTGTTGCTTGCCAGGCGGCAGCCTTTGTTGAGCAAGCTCGGCTCGATATGGCTCAAGTGATTAGTGTCTTTGAGGTCGCTGACAAGCGATCCAGGGTGTCGGCTGGCAATAGCCTGCGGATGAATGGCGTTCGCTCCTGCGTTCCACACCAGCGATCCCCGCCCCCTGCCGCCGCGACAACCCTGAGCCTCATGGAACTAGCGACATGGATTGCGTCAACACCGATAAGGGCCAGCTCGTCCCAAGTTTGGTGACATAGAACCAAGCGGCGCGGCATGTGCGTTGTTCTCACCCGGGGGTTTTGGTCGCAGCTCAAAAGTCCGCGCTGGAGCGGCTATTGACCTTTTCGTGGTTTCGGTATTATTCTGCACCCATGCGTCCATAAAACAATCTAATCGGTATAAAACGGCCTGAGGCCATCAGACGCTGGGGAAGAAGTGTGCGATCGGTTGGAGCGGTTCTGCCGACGTTCTGCAATGCCCGTGTCGGGTAGGGAGAAAATCAGATGTTTAAGTTCCTGAGACAGGCCGCGCCGCTCGCGACGGCCTTGCTTTTGATGGGTTCAGCTGTTCACGCGCAGGCCGAAGACCTTACCTTCGTGACATTCAGTGGCTACTATCCGCCGGATCTCTTCGCTGAATTCGAGAAAGCGACCGGCATTCACGTCAACCTGGTCGAGGTCGCCACAAACGAAGAGACCATGGGCAAAATGATGGCCGGCGGCGGTGCTGGCTTTGACGTGATGATCGTGTCAGCCCCGTTCGTCACTGCCTTGCAGAAGCTGGACATGTTGGCCGAGATTGATCAAAAGAATGTCCCGAACAGGTCCAATCTGTATCCGGAGGCTTTTAAGCTCAGCTATGATCCAGGCTTAAAATACTCGGTTCCCTATGCTTGGGGAACGTTTGGGCTCTGTTATCGTGACGATCTCCTGAAGGTCAAGCCAACCAGTTGGTGGGACATTCTGAAGCCTTCTGACGAGATCAAGGGCAAATATACCTTGGTTCCGGATGAGCGCTGGTTCATGGAATCGGCGCTGCTGGCCAATGGTCTTTCGATCAATGACGTGTCGGAAAAGGCTCTGGAAACGATCAGGCCTAACCTGATCGCCGCCAAAAAGGACGTGCTCGCCTTCGACAACTTTACCATGGGAAGCAGGCTCGTCTCTGGCGAAGCCGTGATGTCTGCAACCTGGGACGGATGGTGCTCCATGGCCATGCGCGACAACGCCAGCATCAAATACGTGGTTCCAAAGGAAGGTACCGACACTTGGGTTGACGCATTTGTCGTTCCGAAAAAAACTGCACACAAGGAAGCTGCCGAGAAGTTCATCAACTTCGTGCTGGATGCCAAACATCATGGCTGGTTGGTCAGTCAGTTGCTCTACAATGTCCCCAACAAGGCGGCCATGGACGCGGCGGATCCGGAACTCGCCAAGAAGTATTCCCCGCTGAGAATCCCGGCCAAGGACCTTCTCAAGAATGAGATCCTTAGCGACCCCGGGGAAGATGCGCCGCGTATCTCGAAGTTTGTCACCGAGATCATGTCGCAGCCTTAGGCTGCCCCCTCGGCCTACTAAATGCCGGTCAGGACTCTGACCGGCATTGCCGGCTAATTCATTGTAGGATGAGGCCAAGCGAATTTGCCAAGGATGGTTCGCGCTTGTCCGATTGCACTCACGGGGAACTGCCGTGAGGGGATGCTGGGCGCATTGAATGCCCTGTGGACGACCTGAATTCGCCGCTTGGTGGCTACGCAAACTAACTCGATCTGGGATGCTGTACGATGAACAGGAAGGTAGTAGGCTCAGTTCTTCTTCTGGCACCGGCCTTGGTCTGGTGGCTGGCTTTCCTGATTGTCCCTTGTGGCCTGGTCCTTGCTTATACTTTCATGGATCGCGGCACCTACGGCGGCATAGAGCTGGACTTTACGTTTCACAACCTGATCCGGGCTTTTGATGGGCTGTATCTCGAGATCTTCCTGAGGTCAGCAAGGATTGCAGTCGAGGCAGCAGCCGTCTCGTTGATTGTCGGCTATCCGGCCGCCTATGCCATTTCGCGCGTAACGCCAAGATGGCAAATGCCTCTGCTATTTGTTGTTATCTTGCCCTTCTGGAGCAACTATCTTATTCGCACCTACGCTTGGATTGTTTTGCTAAACCGCGCAGGTCTGGTGAACCAGACCCTGATATCGGCAGGAATTATCCAGGAGCCACTCAGCCTGCTATACAACGAAACCGCTGTCGTGGTCGGGCTGGTCTACAGCTATCTGCCGTTCGTGATCCTCACAGTCTATGCGTCCATTCAACGCCTCAATCCCGAATTCTCGGAAGCGAGCGCGGACCTCGGCGCGTCGGCATGGAAAACGTTCATTCGGGTGACGTTGCCTCTGACGGCGCCCGGAATAGCTGCCGGCGGCGTTTTCGTGTTCGTTCTGTCGATTGGCAACTTCATCACTCCGCAACTGCTGGGCGGTGGCCGAACCAAAATGGTCGGAAATCTAATACAAGATCAGTTCACAGCGGCTCGAGACTGGCCATTCGGCTCAGCATTGGCCCTCGTTCTCATCGTCATAATGGTTGGCCTTTTGGCGTTCCAGAGCGCGGTCCAACAACGGGTTCGCAATGTAGAGAGGGAGGAAGAGAGTGCGTAACGCCACCCGGCTTCTGTTCGTCCATCTGGGATCAACGCTGCTTTTTCTCTATGGCCCTATCGTCGTCCTCGTCGTCCTGAGCTTCAACGCATCAGGTCTGCCAACCGCTTGGGGCGGGTTCTCGTTCAAGTGGTATGCGAAATTGGTGAACGATCCGGCCATCATAGGGCCGCTCGTCAACACCTTGATCGTAGGCTCGGCCACCGCTCTCTTGGCGACGGTGATTGGAACCATGCTCGCACTAGGTGTTGAGCGAATGCGGTCATCGCCCGTGGTCGACGGCTTGCTCCTGACGCCAATGGTGATCCCTGACATCGTTCTGGCCATTGCGCTGTTGAGTTTTTTCGTGATCGTTCATATGAGCCTGGGCCTGCATTCCATCATCATTGCGCATGTGGTGTTCAGCATAGCTTTTGTGACCGCCGTGGTCAGGGCACGACTTGACGGTTTCGACCATTCGTTGGTGGAAGCGTCTATCGACCTGGGGGCAAACCGCTGGACAACTTTCCGGCGGATAACGCTGCCAATTATTGCGCCTGGTGTGGTTGCAGGAGCCTTGCTTTCGTTCACGTTGTCCTTCGACGAATATGTGATCGCCTCTTTCACCGCAGGGCAAACTGGCTCATCTGAAACGCTGCCCATGCACATCTACGGGATGCTGCGGTTCGGAATTAAGCCCGACATCAATGCCCTGGCTGCGCTCACGCTTGCGGTAAGCTTTCTTCTGGTTTTCGCTGCCCAGCGATTCAACAAGGGGGTCTTTGAAGACCTATGACTGTTCCTAACGTTATTCAACTCAAGAACATTGTCCTGAAATACGGCAATTACACTGCAGTCGACGACGTTTCGGTCGACTTCAGGGAAGGCGAATTCTTTGCGCTTCTGGGGCCGTCCGGATGCGGAAAGACCTCTCTGCTGCGAATGGTGGCGGGGTTCGTTCAGCCGTCCAGCGGCGAAATATTGCTTGACGGCAAGGACCTCGTAAGTATGCCGCCGCGTCGGCGCCCGGTTAATATGATGTTTCAGTCTTATGCGCTCTTTCCTCACATGAGCGTTGAGGGCAACGTGCGCTATGGCCTCGAGATGGCCAAATTGCCAGAGGTCGAGATCCGAAAACGCGTCGCCGACATCCTGGAGACCACTCATCTCACCCCCATGGCACGCAGACGGCCAAATCAACTCTCTGGTGGCCAGCGCCAGAGGGTGGCGCTGGCGCGATCCCTCGTCATGAGGCCGCGGGTCCTGTTGTTGGACGAGCCGCTCGGAGCCCTGGACAAGAAACTGCGTGAGGCCATGCAACTCGAGCTCAAGCGCCTCCAACACGAAATGGGAATCACGTTTGTCGTGGTTACCCACGACCAAGAGGAAGCTCTTGTGATGGCGGACCGGGTTGCACTCATGCGAGCCGGCCGCATTGAACAAGTCGGGTCTTCGGCCGAGCTCTACGAACATCCGGCATCACGCTTCGTGGCAGATTTCATCGGCAAGACCAACTTCTTACAGGGAAAGGCTGCCGGCAAGACGGTCGTCGTCGAGGGCTTTGGCCAATTAACTGGCGATGTGGAGGCGACAGGTCCTGTCACCTATTCGATCCGGCCCGAGCGGATCCGACTGTCGAAATCCAGGCTCCCGGGCTACGAGAACAGCTTTCAAGGGACCATTGAAGAGATCCACTATCAAGGCCAAAATCAGAACGTCATGGTTCGATTGGCAGGGCAGCCCGATCTGACCGCTGTGACGGTCACAGCAAATGATCCCGAGGCTACGAAGATCGAGACGGCCGCAACGGTATGGCTGGCCTGGAATGCCAGCGACGCCCGTGTCCTGACTCGCTGAACAGGCTTTCTCATGGCGGACGGTGCACGCTGGAAAAAGCGGAATGTCCAGCAAAGGCACGGTCTTTCTCCATCGTCCGAACTTAACCGAAGTCCCCTGAGACCCGAGAGAGCTGAAGGAAGGCCCCTTCACCACTCATCCGTAACGACCTGCCGGCTGGCATGGTGACCGACAAGCGGCCGACCCGGAAGAGGATGAAAGAATGGCAGCGCACACCGTCGAACCACGACGTATCAGTCCGGATCCACGCTCAATCGCCGATCATGCGAACGGATTGACCGGACCCGTGGTGGAGACGACTGAAGGCAAACTGCGAGGCAGCGCGACCGGTGGATTATACATCTTCAAAGGGGTCCATTACGGCGAGAGCACCGCGGGCAATCACCGTTTCCGGCCACCGAGGCAAGTCCTACCCTGGAGCGGAGTTCGGGAAGCGACGTCGCTTGGCGATCCCTGCTTCCAGAACAATCCGGATTGGGAGCACTGGAAAGAGGCACGCAACGGAAGCGAAGACTGCTTGGTGTTGAATGTCTGGGCACCACTCGAAGGCAGAAAAAGGCCGGTCATGGTCTTCTTTCACGGCGGGGCATATTTCTATGGCTCTGGCGGCGCACCAATGTACGACGGAGGGCGGCTGGCCGAGAAAGGCGATGTGGTTGTGGTGACCGTCAACCATCGCTTGCACATGCTGGGTTTCATGCATCTCGCCGACCATTCAGAGCAATTCAAAGGCTGTTCAAATGTGGGGCTGCTCGACCTGGTCGAGGCCTTGCGCTGGATAAGGCGCAATATTGCGGCGTTTGGTGGAGATCCTCAGAATGTCACGATCTTTGGAGAATCCGGCGGCGGCGGAAAGGTCAGCTGCATGATGGCAATGCCGGCGGCGGCTGGTCTTTTCCAAAAGGCGATCGTGCAAAGCGGCTCGCAGCTCCATGTGCGCTCGCGCGAAGATGCCACGGCGGACACCGTGGCAGCGCTGAGGTCGCTGGGTATTGGCCGAGAGAACCTATCGGCGTTGCAATCCGTGCCGTTGCAAACGCTATGGGACACATACATGAAAGTCGCGGAAAACACCTTGAGCGGAGGTTTTTCGAAAATGCCTTTCTCGCCTGTCATCGATCCAGACGTTTTGCCTTTCCAACCCGGCTCCTCGCAAGCCATCGAGCTTTCGAAGGACGTCGCGATGATTGTCGGCGCCAACGACGCGGAGGGGATTTTCTATCTGCTGCTCCAAAATCAGCTGAACGAGCCCGAAGACGAAGCCGCCGCACTTGCCAAATTGCAGGCAGTTTTCCCACGCGTGCCGGAGGCCAAGAGGCCGTTGATTGCCGATCTGCTGCAGCTTTACCGCCAGAAGGCGCCAGCGAAGGATCTTTTCAACCTCACGGTCATTATCTCAAGCGAACTTTGGATGGGACGCGATGCTACGCAGCAGGCGGAAGATCGCATCAAAGCCGGATGTGCACCCGTTTACCTCTATCGCTTCGGATGGGAGGAACCTTTTATGGGGGGTTATTGGGCGATCCACGGCGCGGAACTGCCCTTTATCTTCGACAAGCTCGAAGTCAACAATGTGTGGGGGAATGAAGATACCCTTGCCGGCCGGCAGCTGCGCGATCCGCAAGGAAAGCGATACACCGTCCGGGATGGGGTGACGGACGCCTGGTCGAGCTTCGCGCATACCGGGACGCCGATCTCAACGACGCTGCCTGACTGGAAGCCCTACTCGCTTGAGACCCGTTCGATGATGCGGTTGGATGCTGATTGCGAAATCGTGAGCGATCCGTTTGGTCCAGCAATTCGGAAAATTCTTGCATCTCTAGATGCCGGAATAGGTGCCTGATTTTTCCAGACTGAGGCTGCGGGGCGCAATCTAGCCCGCGCAGTTGATACTTTTGCCAGCCAAATTTTGCAGGCCGACTACCCTGCCCCTCCACACAATTCGTGACGAAGGCTGGGAAAGCTAAAATAGTTCAAATCGCATCGCATACCCACTAGAATAAGTTAATCCAATGTGGTATGTACACCCTACGCATCCGTTTGATGCTTGGTTAGGGATCGAGGTGATGCCGGATGATTGCCGGCTCGAACTGTACAACTCGAAGATGCTGATGAACCCGTTTGACAAAAATCTCCTTGGGACAGGCATTGCGGCTCAACGAAGCAGGCAAGAGTTGACCGTAGTCTCGATCGGCTCCAGCAGGGCCGAACAGGCGATCAAAGCGGCGCCCACCGTCCCAGCCAAGACCCGCGGCACGCGCGAGCAGCTGCCGTCTTATCCGTCCAGGCCCCGCAGATCCATGGTTCTGCAGACACGTTCGCCGCTGGTGCGGCATGCATTCCCCGGCCCTCCCAGGCCAACTCGGTTGTCGCTGAGCCCGTCTCTGCGACAACCATTTTTTTTCGATCTGTCGGCCTTGCTGTGCGACGCCATATCGTCGTGGGACCGTCCCGAATTGACCCTAGCCAAGATCATCACGGTCCGGCACCCGCCTGCGTCGATCGCCGACCGCGTGTCCGTAGCCGACCGCTTCGAGGGTCCGGGCGCCGAGGTGGCCTAAATCTGGATACAACGTGGCGGTCGTTCCCGGTCGGTGCATTCTGGCGTCTTCGTAGCATGCTCCATTCCTCTCCCATCCATGCGGGAATATGTTTGATGTCTTCGTCAGTACAGGCAGCACCTTGCCCTCTTCGACTTTGGCGCGGAGCCGTTCTACCGGAATGGCTGGACTACAATGGGCATATGACCGAACACCGATATCTCCAGGCATTCGGAGAAGCTTCGGATGCTCTCTACGAGCAGATCGGGGTTGATTTTGGGAGCGCCGACGAGGGAGCCTATTACACGATGGAGACCCACATTCGTCATCGCGCTGAGTGCAAGGTGGGGACGGAGCTTTGGACGGAAACCGAAATCCTCGCCTATGACGAAAAAAGGCTCCATCTGTGGCATTCCCTTTACAGCGCCGCGGGCATGCTACTGGCAACCGGCGAGCACCTATCAATTCACGTTCGCAGATCGAAGGTCGAACCCGCATCCGCAGCCATGCTCGAAAGGATTGGGAGGATTTTTCACAACCAGCGGAGCCTGCCGATGCCAGCGGGCACCGGATCGGTTCTGAAGAAGCCTCTTTCGTTTAGCCGCTAAAGCGCACGCTCGGCCCGGTCCTTGCTCAGGTGACTTCGACCGGTTGCAGACACCTGCGAATGCGATTTTGTCCCCAGTCTCGTAACATCGCTTGAACGGCAAGTCTGGGGCCGTGTACGAAACCGGCCGACACCTGCCGACATCAGATGCTCAGGCAAAGATACTTTATCTCGATATAGTCCTCGATGCCGTACTTGGACCCTTCGCGGCCCTGGCCGGACTGCTTGATGCCACCGAATGGCGCGACCTCGGTGGAAATGAGCCCTGTGTTTATCCCGACTATGCCGTACTCCAGTTCCTCGGCAACGCGGAAGATTTTCGAGACATCCTTCGAGTAGAAATAGGAAGCGAGACCGAATTCAGTGTTGTTGGCCATTTCGATCACTTCGTCTTCGGTGTCGAACTTGAAGAGCGGCGCAACTGGTCCGAACGTTTCTTCCCGTGCGACCTTCATGTCCGCCGTCACGCCGGTCAGGATCGTCGGCTGAAAGAAGAGGCCGCCCCTTTCATCGGGCTTACCGCCCACGGTCACGCTGGCGCCCTTGGAAAGCGCATCGATGATGTGCTCTTCGACCTTGGCAAGCGCCTTCTTGTCGATCAGCGGACCGGCAGTCACGCCGCCTTCGAAGCCGTCACCCACCTTCATCTTCCTGACCTTGGCAGCGAGCTTGTCGGCGAAGGCGTCATACACGCCCGCCTGGACATAGAGGCGGTTGGCGCAGACGCAGGTCTGGCCATTGTTACGGTATTTCGAAAGCATGGCGCCTTCCACAGCGGCGTCGATATCGGCATCGTTGAAGACGATGAAGGGCGCATTGCCGCCAAGCTCGAGGCCTAGCTTCATGATTTGATCGGCACCCTGGCGCATGAGAATCCGGCCAACTTCCGTTGAACCGGTGAAGGTCAGCTTGCGGACCTTGTCGTTCTCGGTGAATTCCTTGCCGATTGACGGCGAATCCTTCGAGACTACGACGCTGAAGATGCCAGCGGGAACGCCGGCGCGTTCAGCCAGGACGGCGAGCGCCAGCGCAGAAAGCGGCGTCTCGCCCGCGGGCTTCGAGACGATAGCGCATCCGGCAGCGATCGCCGGCGCCATTTTTCGGGCAAGCATGGCGTTGGGAAAGTTCCACGGGGTGATAGACGCGACCACGCCAACGGGCTGTTTGATGACGATTATGCGCTTGTCGCCCTGGTGGCCGGGGATGGTGTCGCCATAGACGCGTTTGGCTTCTTCGCCGAACCATTCGATGTAGGAGGCACCATAGAGTATCTCGCCCTTGGCCTCGGCGAACGGCTTGCCCATTTCCGTGGTGAGGATGGTGGCGAGATCATCGGCATTAGCAACCATGAGGTCATACAACTTGCGCAGAACCGCCGCACGCTCCTTCCCTGTCTTCTTGGCCCAGGCCTTCTGCGCGGCGTATGCAAAGTCGATAGCACGCTTGCTCTCGGCGCGATTCATGTCCGGCAGTGCCGCGATAACTTCGCCATTTGACGGGTTGGTCACGTAAAACGTATTGCCGCTGTCGCTCGTGGCTGTCCATTCGCCGCCAATCAGCGCCTTGTCAGTCGCCAGTGAAGGATCCTTCAGCCGGGAAAGAAGTGTACTCGAGACAGTCATGTTCAGGCCTCCCCGGCGCATTCGGTTAGGGTTTCGTCGAGGATGTCGAGCGCCTGCGCAAAGACATGGTCGGGTATGGTGATTGGCGCCAGGAATCGGATCGCGTTACCGTAGAGGCCGCAGGTCAGGAGAATCAGCCCTTTCTCCAAGGCCTTCTGGCGGACCTTGTTCGTGAAATCGGCATTTGGCGTCTTGGTGCCGGGAATGTTGAACTCGACCGCGTTCATGAATCCCGGACCGCGGATGTCGGCGATCTGGGGGACCGCTTCGACGAGGGACTGCAGACGCTGCTTAAGACGGTTGCCGAGGGATTCGGCGCGCTGGCAGAGCTGCTCTTGCTCGATCACGTCCAAAACCGCGTTGCCCGCGGCAATGCCGATTGGATTACCGCCATAGGTTCCGCCAAGGCCTCCCGGGCTGGGCGCGTCCATGATCTCGGCTCGGCCGGTGACTGCCGCGATCGGAAAGCCGCCGCCAAGGCCCTTGGCCATCGTGGTGATGTCGGCCTCGATACCGTAATGTTCCATGGCGAAGAGCTTGCCTGTACGGGCAAAGCCGGTCTGCACCTCGTCGGCGATGAGCAGGATGCCGTGCTTGTCAGCCAGGTCGCGCAGATTCGCCATAAAGGGACGCGGGACCTGATAGAAGCCGCCCTCGCCTTGGACCGGCTCGACGATGAAGGCTGCCACGCGATCGGGGTCGACATCGGCCTTGAAGAGCTTGTCGAGCGCTGAGAGGGCATCCGCAACCGAGCTTCCGTGCCGTTCGACGGGGAAAGGAGCGTGAAAAACATCGGGCATCATGGCACCGAAGCCGGCCTTGTAGGGGACGACCTTGCCAGTCAGCGTCATGCCCATGAAGGTGCGTCCATGGAACGCGCCGCTGAACGCGATGACAGCCGAACGATTCGTGGCAGCACGTGCGATCTTGACCGCGTTTTCGACGGCTTCCGCGCCTGTCGTTACGAAGATCGTCTTCTTCTTGAAATTGCCCGGAACCGCATTGTTCAGGCGCTCGGCAAGCCGGACGTAGTTCTCGTAGGGCACGACCTGATGGCAAGTGTGCGTGAACTGGTCGAGCTGGGCTTTCACCGCATCGATCACCTTCGGATGGCGATGACCGGTGTTGACGACGGCGATGCCGGCCGCGAAATCAATGTAGCGGCGACCCTCGACATCCCAGAGCTCGGCATTCTCAGCCCGCTCGGCATAGATTTGCGTGGTGACGCCGACGCCGCGCGAGATGGCGTCCGCCCGGCGCGAGGCTATTTCTGCATTGAGCATTTTGATATCTCCAAAATAGGTGATGCTGCCGCCGGACGGCGGCGAAACCGCTGGCACGACGCTGCGTGCGAACGCTACATATTCGGGTAGTTCGGCCCACCTCCGCCCTGGGGCGTGGTCCAGTTGATGTTCTGTAGCGGATCCTTGATGTCACACGTCTTGCAGTGGACGCAGTTCTGGAAGTTCATGACAAAGCGCGGGCCTTTGCCTTCCTCAGAGATGACTTCGTAGACGCCTGCGGGGCAATAACGTTGCGCGGGCTCCGCAAATTTCGGCAGGTTGATTGCGATCGGAAGCGAGGGGTCTTTCAGCTTCAAGTGCGCAGGCTGTGCCTCGTCATGATTGGTGAACGAGAACGCGACATTGGTCAGCCGATCGAAGCTTATCCGGCCATCCGGCCTGGGGTAGTCAATGGCCTTATGATCCTTTGCCAGTCCGGTGGATTCGGCATCGGTTTTGCCGTGGCGGAGCGTGCCAAACACAGAAAGGCCGAACGTATTGGCCCACATGTCGAGGCCGCCGCCAATGAGCGAGGCGACAAGCCCAAACTTGGACCATAATGGTTTGACGTTCCGGACCTTTCTGAGATCCTTGCCGATGGCACCGTTCCTGACCTCGGTCTCGTAGGCTGCAAGTTCGTCGCCTTGTCGGCCGCTGCGAATGGCTGCATGGGCAGCTTCGGCTGCCGCCTTGCCCGATAGCATCGCGTTGTGATTCCCTTTGATGCGGGGCACGTTGACCATTCCAGCGGAGCAGCCCAGCAACGCAACGCCTGGCGCAACCAGCTTCGGAATTGACTGCCAGCCGCCCTCGGAAATGGCGCGGGCGCCATAGGCGACGCGCTTGCCGCCCTCGAGCAGATCGGCGACCATCGGGTGATGCTTGAAGCGCTGGAATTCCATGTAAGGATAGAGAAAGGGATTCTTGTAGTTCAGGTGCACGACGAACCCGACATAGACCTGGTTGTTTTCCAGGTGATAGATGAACGAACCGCCGCCAGCATTGGATCCCAGCGGCCATCCCATCGTATGGGTGACGGTTCCCAGGCGGTGCTTGGCAGGATCAATCTCCCATATCTCCTTCATGCCGAGGCCATATTTCTGCGGGCAGTGGCCGTCGGAGAGGCAATATTTTTCAATAACCTGTTTGGAGAGCGAGCCACGGACCCCTTCACCCAGGAAGACATATTTGCCGTGAAGCTCCAGTCCCGGCTCGTAAGCCGGACCAGGTTCCCCTATCGCCGGATCCCTGCCGAATTCGCCCGCAACGACCCCTTTCACGCGGTCGCCTTCAAACACCAGCTCGGAGGCTGCCATGCCGGTGAATATCTCGACACCCAGGGCCTCGGCCTGTGCGGCCATCCAGCGACAGACATTCGCCATCGATACAATGTAGTTGCCATGATTGTTCATCAGGGGCGGCATCGGCCAGTTTGGGATGCGCAGCTGGCCCTTTGGCCCCAGAATATAGAAGTTATCCTGCTTCACCTCGACTGAGATCGGAGCCCCACGTTCACGCCAGTCAGGAATAAGGGAATCAAGCCCGCCGCAATCAAGAACCGCGCCCGAAAGGATATGCGCGCCGACCTCCGAGCCTTTCTCCAACACCACAACCGACAGGCCCGGATCAAGCTGCTTGAGACGGATGGCCGCGGACAATCCCGCAGGTCCGGCGCCGACGATGACGACGTCATATTCCATGCTTTCGCGTTCAACGGTCATTCGCTCATCCGCTGTTGTCTTTTCAGTCTTCGCGCTCATGCCAGTGCCAGGTCGCAGCGGCTGGCAGCCGCCCTTAGTGTCCCCGGCATTTTCGGCAGTCCACTGGCTCAGAAGGAAGTCACGTTCTGAAGGCTGTCCAGAGCTTCAACATACTCGTTGAGCATACGCTCGATCTCACCCTTGACGGTTGTTGGACCGGTCATGTCTCCGACAGCCTGACCGACCGAGTATGTCCAGTAGTCGAGGTTACGGCCGCGTTCGGCCCGCTTGTAAGGATAGCCATTCAGGATCGATTGCATCGGCCAGTTAAGCGGTTGGGGCGCTCCAGGCCGCTGCCACTCCTCGACATACTTGGTGTACAGCATGCGTCCCTGCTTTCCCGTCATCACTTTTGCAATTCGGGCATCTTCGGAAGCCGCGGCGAAGAGCTTTTCGCGCATTTCGACGCTCAGATCGCTTTCTGCCGTGCCCAGCCAAAGGGAACCCATCCACACGCCCTGGCAGCCAAGAGCGAGCGCGGCAAGGATATGGGAGCCGCGGGTAACCCCACCGGCGGCGAGGACGGGAATGCCTTTTGCTGCTTCCACGGTCTGTGGCCACAGCACCATGGAAGCGATGGATCCAACGCTGCCACCAGCCTCGGTTCCCTGTGCGACCAATACGTCAACGCCGACATCGCGTTGCTTAGCGGCGTGTTTGGCGCTGCCGACCAGTGCGCCAACCTTCACGCCATGCGCGTGTGCTTCCTTCACAACCCACTCCGGCGTCACGCCGAGCGCGCCGACGACGAGTTTGACAGATTTCCTGCTGAGAACAACGTCGAGCTGCTCGCGGCTCTTCTTGTTCGTCATCGACATTTTTTGAGCGTATTCAACCATGTATGCATTTCGGTCATCTTCCGCGATGTCCGCTATGCCGGCGTCATCGAGCATGTTTTTGACGAAGGCCAGGTGGCTCTTCGGGATCAGCTTGAGATACTCTTGCGGGCTCTTTTCCTCATCGCCTCCGGTGCCGGGAAACACGAGATCGACGGAAAACGGCCTGCCCTCCACGCGCTGTTCGATCCAGTCAATCGACATTTCGAGCTCTTCCGGCGTCATCCAGGCTGCCCCAAGCGAGCCCATGCCGCCAGCCTTGGTGACTTCGGCCACGACGTCGCGGCAGTGCGAGAAGGCAAAAATTGGAAGGTCGATACCGAGCTGCTTTGCCAATTCAGTTTTCATGTTTCACCTGCTGTTCGGTTGCCGCGACCAGGCTGTCGCTGCCAAGTCGGCTGTTTTTGTTCGCCAGAAAAACCACCGGCCGGCGGCCTCGGCGGTTCGCTCGAAAGCTACCAATGGGTATAATTAACATTATTATGAGTATGTTTGTAAAGAGGCGAGTTGCCTGCGGACCCAATGTGGGTGTGACGGCTTGCCATCAGTGCCAGGTTTCGCCGGTGCTCATCACCCGCAATTTTTGCGCCCTCTGACGCCATCGATGCATCAAGGCAGTTGCACAATCCAGTGAGTACTGTAATATACGGATGAGTATGAGGCGGCGATCGTTGCAGTGGCCCGGAAGGGCTTCCGCATCAGTGTCCAGTCCTTTTTGGCGTTCAGGAATGCATGCCCTCCACCCGGCGGGAATGCCACTATCAGAAGGAAGTAATTATGTTCGACTTTAAGGGAAAAGTAGTCGTCATTACGGGCGGCGAAACCGGCATTGGGAGAGCAACGGTTGAGGCTTTCGCACGTGCGGGCGCAAACGTTACGATTGCTGGCTACCTCGAAGACCAAGGCCAAGATGTCGTTACGTCTCTTGCGGGTGAGGGCATCAAGGTTGATTTTCTGAAGACCGATGTTCAACAGGAGGAATCGGTCGATGAAGTTACCGCGGCCGTGATCTCCAAGCATGGTCGTATCGACGTGCTCGTGAACAATGCCTCTATCTTTGACGGCTTTGCGGGCTGCCTCGAAACCACCAATGCCCTGTGGGAAAAGGTGATCAACACCAATTTGCGCGGCACTTTCTTCTTCTGCCGAGCGGTCCTCAAGGACATGGTCGCGCGCGGTGAAGGGCGCATCGTCAATGTCGCCTCCGTCGGAGGCATCATTGGCGGTGCCGATGGCCTTGCCTACACGACGTCGAAATTCGGCGTCATTGGTCTCACGCGCCAGATGGCGGTCGAATTCACGTCAAAGGGCATTGGCATCAACGCTGTTTGCCCAGGGATGATCCAGACCGACATGCGTACGCATTCCGCCCGCATCCTGGGGGATGACGCTCCCAACATGGCGCGAGGTGTTGGTGTCAATCCTGACGCGCTAAAACGTGTCCCAGCAGGCAAGAAAGGCGTGCCGGCCGACATTGCGAACGCGATCATGTTCGCCGCGTCACCATATGCGAGCTACATGGCGGGTCACTCGCTCGTCATCGACGCCGGCTGGACTATCCAGTAGCGGCGATGCCGTGCCAGCGCCAACCCTCCCTCATTCGTCGCATTGGCTGCCCTTAAACAGGGGCAGCCAATGCTCGTTTGCTAACGCAGACCAATTCGACCTGTTCTCGATTGTCGTACCAGCGCACGGTGCAGCGACGTCAGGCTGAACCGAACGCCTTTTTACCCTCCGTGCAGGCCTGTTGATGACGAAAACCAGAAGTCCAAAATCGGCATGGCGACACGCGAGCCACTTCCCAGCTAGGCCAAGCAGCCTCCTCAATACCTGATCAATTGACGCCAGTGCTGGCGACAATTGCGCCATTCAGTGAGATCGGAGGTTGCGCAGCTATTTCCGACCTGAAGTGCAAAGAGTCCCCACTCGTGGCAGTGTCCGACACAACGAGCGCCCTCACTATCCCCATGCAGCGACCACCAGTTTGCCAAAGAACGAATCTGATGGGCATCCTGGCCGCTCGCATGGAACCGCCCCCGTAGCGTCGGCAGCCGGTGACATTCCGCGCAGGTCAGAGCGTCAATTCTGCGGCTTTAGGAGCGGGCAGGTCAGGGCCGGCGGTGAAACATCACCTTCCACACGCCCTGCTGGCAGATCTCGTCTCTTTGGTTTCGAACTTCGACCCAAAAGTTGACGATACCGCGAGACGGATTGGAGGTAGGGCGAACGCTCTCGACGCGCTGGTAGACGTGGATGGTGTCGCCGATCCTGACCGGTGTCTTCAGGTCCCAGGTCATGCCCAAAAAGGCGATCGCCGTGCCCTCCTTCAGACCCAAGCGAAACTCGAGGCCCGTCGCAATGGCGAAAACGGCTGGCCCATGCAGAATGCGGCCGCTGAAGGGCGTGGCGCTAGCATAAATTTCATCGGTGTGAACTGGGTTGTAGTCGCCGGTCAAAGCGGCAAACATCACAATGTCGGTTTCCGTGGTCGTGCGACGCGGCGTCAACCATTCTTGCCCGACGTGAATGTCGTCGAAAAAAAGAGCGTTCGGGCCAGGGCCGAATGGCTTTGGGTTCTTGGCGTCCATTCCAACACCTTTTTCGTGCCTGGCCGAGGGTTGATCATGGTTTGGCCAAGCACACCAGTCGGTCATATCCGCGCATGCACCAGCACTAAATAATACCAGCAAGAATGCGCATTATACCAGCTGGTTTGCCATGTCAATTTGGCAGTCCCGGACCGGTGCGGCGGACTACGCGGAGGGCACACGACCGCGCCATGTGGTTCGTCAAAGTCGCCGAAAAAAGTTGCAGAGCACACCAACACGCTTGGCCGCCTGCCCTAGGCGGCAAGTGAAGCAAATACCGGTGGGCCTCACGACCGTCGTTATCCATGCCGTCAAGACGATAGCAGGCGCCTCAGCTCACAAAAGCGACCGTGTGGGAGATCGGCTCGCGCGTCGTGCGGAAGCTGTTTGCCATATGCGCCTCGTCCTCGTACCCAAAGGATACGCCGCACACAATCCGAAGCTCCTTGGCGATCGGAACGTGCTTGCGGATGATGCTGGCGTAATGCGCGATCGCGCCCTGCGGCACGGTTGCGATGCCCAGCGCGCGGGCTGCAATTAGAAAGTGCCCAAGATATATGCCGGTGTCGAAAAGGCCCCGCTCGGCAAGGTCCTCATGGACCGTCACCACGGCCAGATGAGGCGCACCGAAGAACCTGAAATTCTCCAGAGCCTGACGGCCTGATGCCGCACGGTCTCCGCGTTCGATTCCAACGGCATTGTACAATCCCCAGCCGCATTCGCGCCGGCGTTCCTGATATACCCCGGTGTACGTGGCGATCGGTGGGACGTCGGAAGACCGCTCGGCTCCGCTGGAGGCGGCCGCAAACATTTCGTCGCGGAGGGCTTCGAGGGCCGGTCCGCTCACGATGAAGAGACTGCACGGCTGGGTGTTGCAGTCCGACGGCGCCGTGCGAGCAACTTCAAGTACCTGACAGATGTCCCTCATTGGAACCGGCATGCTCTTGTACGCACGGCATGCGTACCGCTCGCGGACAACGGCAAAGAGGTTTTCAAAGGCGTCCAAGGGGTTGCTCATGTCCTGGTTCAGTTTGTCGGCAACTCGGTTCATGTAGCGGATGACCTATTGTTTAAGTTCAAGGAACCCGGACTAAGCCGAGCACGGTGGTCCATAAGGCCGGAGCGGCACGCGTGCCGCTTACAAACAGGTTCTGCTGTCCGCTTTCATGCCCTATCACGCATCATTGGCGGTTCGCGACCCGGCCAGCCGGCGAGTTAGGTGTTGTAGTTGCCTGCCTGCCAACCGCGGGCTTGACGCCAACCGGATGCGAGACCTGCGAAACGATCGAGCGTCAGCGCCTCGATGGGAGCGTTGGTCTCCCCTGTCAGCGCCAACTCGGTCAAGACAACGCCGATCGCGGGCGCCATCCCAAAGCCGTGGCCTCCACCACTCGCGGCCAGCAGCCCCGAAGGGCTGTCGAACTTGTGGATGAGGACCATTTGATCGGGTGTCACGTCGACGATACCACCCCAGGTCCGCAACATCTGGGCCCCACCCAGCATCGGAAACGCCTCGACGGCGCGCCTGGCGATATTCCGGATAATGGGGGTAATCGGTTTGGCCGGCTCGCGGTCCGCCTCGAGGTCGACCCATTCATAGGGTCCACCCTGGATGTGGAAATTTCCGCGCTTGGTCTGTCGGATGGATATGCCCCTGCCGACGAAACACAGGTCGAACATCGGAGGAAGCGGCGTGGTCACCAAGGACTCCACCCGCACCGGCGCAACCGGATACACAATGCCAAGCTTCTCCATCAGGTTGGCATTGTAGCCGCCCGCGCACAGGATGACCCGATCGGCATGCATCACGCCTGCCGAAGTCTGCACGCCCGTGATCCTGCCCGCCTCCTCGAGAAGGGAATAAACTGGCGTGTCCTGAAGGATGACACCGCCGAGATCTTCAAATGCCCAAGCAAACGCTTGCGACGCCCGCTGTGGATTGGCATGGCCTGATCGGGGTGTGTAGATGGCAGCGACCGCTTCCTTTGAAACGATCGGCACCAGGTCGCGACATTGCGCGCCGTCGACGAACCTGAAGTCGATGTTGGTCTTCTGAAAGCTTGCATACTTGGTCTTGAGAGCGACCAGCTCTTTATCCGAGAAGGCGACCCAGATACGGCCCTTCTGCGTCCACTCCGTGGGGTAACCCAATTCGTCGTCAAGCGTCGGCCAAATCTGTTCGGCCATCTGCGCAAGCCGCGACTCGGCGGGTGTCTCGCCGCGCAAGCTTAGGAACCCCATGGCCCTGGAGGAGGCCTCGTACGCGATGGATCCTTTGTCCAACACGACAACACGCGCGCCGGTCTGCTGCATTCGATACGCTATGGAGAGCCCCAACAGTCCAGCGCCGACGATAATCGTGTCAAATTTGCTCATTGATGAAGCTCCATGGCCTCCTGCTCATCGATCGCATTATTGCCCCGAATGGACCCAATAGGGCCAGTTTTCACGCAGATCTTCCGTTTCGTCATCGGCGACGATCAGGGACATATCCACCGGCCGGACGGGGAAGCGATACGTGGCTGGCTTCACCGCTTTCAAAGCCACACCGAAGCGCTGGTTCAACAGGAATACCGCCTCATCGCGGCAACGCTTGCCCTGGCAGTGGCCCATACCGACGCGGGTCAATCGTTTCAGTTGATCCTGGTTGATGGTGGCGCCGTTCTCGCCCTGGCGAACGAGCGATTTGGGACTTCGCAGCGATGATTTCAGATAGCGCGGAGGCTGAAGGGTGAGAAACTCGGATCGCGTCACACCTTCACACTGGCAAATGATCACGTCGTTGTCGCCGAGTTCGTTCAGCTTGGACACCCACGTGGTGATGTATTCCGCGGCGTGGTGCTGCGGTGTTTCGACATTGCGGGCGGTTGCTGCCCGATCGACGGGCGCGTCGCTTATCGCCTCAAGGATGGTCTGGATCTGTCCATCCTGATTGTTGAACTTCGAAAGCCAATAGATGTCGGCAAGGCTCGTTTCCAGCCCCTCCGTAACCGATGGAACCCAGGTTCCCTGGTCATCTGAGAAAGTCAGATCGCACCCGGCTGCGGCGGCCAACTCGATGTTTGGCAAAACTGCGATCGCTACGCATATGGAATCGCACTTGACTTCGACTTCGAGCGATTCCGGGCTCGTCGAAACCAGGTAGGCACCGACGACCGAACTGCTTCCCAGGGCGCGCGCGATAATGGTTTCGTAGAAGACCCCGATCCCTTGGGACTCCAGCCACGCCGCATCATCGCGGCTCGACTGGAACGTTGCGGTAGGCTCGACGAGGCCGACCACATCGACGCCCCGGGACCGAGCCTGACGGGCAAAGTCGACGGCAAGTGGGCTCGAGCCCAGAACCACCGTCCTGGTCGCCTCGAAGGTTTGATAGGCACTCAGGAGTTTCGTTCCTGCCTTGCCGCCGAATATGCCAGGCAGGTCCCAGCCAGCAAACGAAGGGACAAAATCGCGGGACCCTGTCGCAAGAATGAGATGGTCGTACTCGATCATATCATTGCCCTCCGTTGAGACGACAGCGACCTTTGCGCTCCCGACGTTCTGGGCATTGGGGCCGTTGCGGAAGATTGCCCAGGCTATGGTGGCGACCTTTACGTCGATCTCGGCATCGACACACTCGAGAAGAAGATCGTTGGACGCCAGGACATTGTCGAAGTTGGCGCTGTCGTCCGCGAGAGCAGCCGGCAACCCCGAGCCATAATAATAGGGCGCATCGAACGACATGTTCTTTATAGCCTGGGGGTGTTCGTCGATCAGCGTGACCTCAAAGCCCGCAGCGCGCGCAAGCAATGCAAACTCGCAGCCGAGCGCGCTTGCTCCTACAACGACGACACGCTTGCCGTTCATATCAACTTCCTTCCGTACAGCATGAACCAGGTACCCATAGGCGACCCGCCCTGCATCGTCACTCATCCCGCGCTCAACGCGGCGCGAGCTTCCCGCAGAACATCCCGTCGAGGGCATACTTGGCCCTGCGGTGGCGTACCGCGCCGCCCGGCAATCGGATGCCCCGACCACGCGGTGTCTTCATCGCGGAGGTCGGCCGCCGCTGGGAATAGCACACCCTTCAGCGTCTCGAGCACCTGTGATGAGCCTGGATCAGGCCCCGCCACACCCAACCTCATCAACAAGCCGCAAACATACGCACAAGTCTAAGGATTTGTCTAGCCAGTTCGATATGCAAACTGCAGCGCCATCGGGCCTCGACGAGAGGCCGAGGCGTTCGGCGCCGTGAGAAGCCGGGCCCAGGCACAACCAGCAACACGGCAGGTCACCTGTTCGACCCAGTGATCGCGTCGATGACGGCATCCGTCACTTCCTGGGTGGAGGCGGTCCCGCCCACATCGGGAGTGAGGATCCCCGCAGCTGTCACGAGCTCGACAGCATGCATGAGGCGAGCCGCCGCATCCTGCTCGCCCAGGTATTCCAGCATCTGCGCCGCTGTCCAGAAGGTGGCAACCGGATTTGCCTTGCCCGTGCCGGCAATATCGAAGGCCGACCCGTGGATGGGCTCGAACATTGACGGATACCGGCGCTCAGGATCGATGTTGGCTGTGGGCGCGACGCCGATGCTGCCTGCGAGCGCCCCAGCCAGGTCGGATAGGATGTCGGCATGAAGATTGGTGGCGACGATCGTGTCGAGGCTTCGGGGGTTCAGGGTCATTCGCACGGTCATTGCATCGACCAGCATCTTGTCCCACTTGACGTCAGGGTACTCGACGGCCACCTCAGCGGCTATCTCGTCCCAAAGGACCATGCCATGCCGCTGTGCATTTGACTTGGTGACGACCGTAAGGAACTTCCGTGGCCGCGACCGCGCCAGCGTGAACGCGTATCGCATGATGCGTGTGACGGCGGCCCGGGTGAAAATCGATACCTCCGTGGCAACCTCTTCAGGACGGTTTCTATGTGACCGGCCGCCCTGGCCGGAGTATTCACCCTCGGAGTTTTCCCGCACGATCACCCAGTCGAGATCTCCCGGCCCTACGTCGCGCAGCGGCGAATTAATCCCGCGAAGGATCTTGGTGGGGCGGACGTTGGCGTACTGATCGAAGCTTTGGCAGATACGCAGACGCAGGCCCCACAGCGTTATGTGATCAGGCACGTCGGGTGCTCCGACGGCGCCGAAATAGATTGCGTCGAAACGCTTGAGGCGCTCGAGTCCGTCATCGGGCATCATGATGCCGTTCTTCTTGTAGTAGTCCGACCCCCAATCGAATGTTTCGATGTTGAATTTGACGTCGCCGAGGCGCTTCTGGAGGCTTTCAAGAACTCTGATGCCTGCCGATATGACCTCGGGTCCTATGCCGTCCGCTGGGATTGCGGCAATCGAGTACTCTCGCATGGTTCTGCCTTCTTCGCTTCTACAAATGGATTTCTGCCTCACGGCGCAAACAGCCGATCGGCCGAAAACGAAAGTTGTTGGAACGACACCAGCCGCGATCTAGTCGCGGTTGAACACCGCCGGCCGCTTCTCAAGGAACGCGGCGACGCCCTCCAGGCCGTCGGGGGACATGTTTAGCAGGGCAAGCTCTTCGCCTTCCTTGACCAGACCTTCCCTGATCGGGAGTTCCGCGTGGCGGGCGGCGGCCATGATCCCGGCTATCGCCGACCGGCTAAACGGGATCCATTGCTCGACGAAGGCTCTGGGTTCGGCGACTGGATCCCTCACTATCCTGTCGATCAAGCCGATGCGAACAGCTTCCTCGGCCGTCACCGGCCGAGCGGTCAGCATCATTTCCAGCGCGCGTGGCGTACCCACCAAGCGAGGGAGCCGTTGCGTGGCGCCGGCGCCCGGAAGCAGCCCCAGCTTGATCTCTGGAAAAGAAAACGTCGCACGTTCGGTCGCAAGCCGGAATGTGCAGGCCATCGCCAGTTCCACTCCGCCCCCCATCGCCAGGCCGTCGACAACTGCGACCGACGGCACTTTTGCCTCCGACAGACCCTGCAGGACAAAGCGCCTGTAGGTCGCGCGCTTGGATGCCTCTTCGGGACCAAGACCGGTCAGGTCGTTGATGTCGGCGCCGGCACTGAACGCTCGGTCTCCCGCCGCCATAAAAATCAGACCGCGAATGCTTTTGTCGCTGTTGGCAGTCTCGACTGCCTTCTCGATGGTGTGGAAAGCGTCAAGATCCAGCGCGTTCAGGCGATTTTGCCGGTCGATCAAGACGGTTCCGATAAAACCGTCGACATTGAAGTTTACAGGCATCGGCCTTCCTTTCGCGAACGGGGAAAACGGGGACGTCTTCACACACCAGGGACGGAGGTGGTCATTTCTTCCCATTTCTTTCGAAGGGCGCTTTTGTCGACCTTGCCGGTCCTGCCAAGCGGCAGTTCTTCCTCGAAGAAGATTTGCGCCGGAAGCTTGTACCTAGCCAGAAATTCGGACGCGTGAGACAGCAGAGCTGCCTCCGTCAGCGCCGATTTCGGCTGCCTCACCACGAATGCGACGGGGATCTCGGCAAACTTGGGATCCGGCACCCCGACCACGGCTGCGCCGGCGACTTCGGGATGGCGGGCAAGAACGCCTTCGATTTCTAGGGGGGCTACATTCGCGCCGCCCCGCTTGATCAAATCCTTCGACCGGCCGGTGATATAGTAATACCCATCGGCGTCGCGATAACCGATGTCGCCGGTCTTGAACCAGCCGTCGCTGAACGCCTCAGCTGTCAGCTCGGGGTTCTTGTGATAGCGCTTGACGACCGACGCTGCCCTCGCCAGCAGTTCGCCCTGCCCGCCGACCGCGCATTCGTTTCCGCCTTCATCGACGAATTTGACCTGCGCGCCCGGCGCCAGTCTGCCGGCAGCGCCCTTTGGCGCGTCTTTGGTGTCGGATGAAAAGCGGCCGAACAATGGATAGCACTCCGTCATGCCGAAATAGTTCTGGATCTCAACGCCGAACTTGCGCGCGAATCTAAGCCGCAATTCGTCCAGCAGCGGCGACCCCGACGAAATCATGGCCCTCATGAAGGAGAGGTCGTAGGTCACCGACTGTTGTTCTGCGAACTCCAGCATCATCGAGAACATTGTGGGGACGCCATTGTATATCGTGACCCCATGCTCGACAAAAGCGTCGAGCATCTCTCCGGGATGGAACCGACGGTGAATGACGACCTTTGCGCCGGCAAGCAGCGATATCGTCGTCACGGTCGAGAGCCCGAGCAAAAAGCCGAACGGCGAGCCTACGGCAGTCGTATCGGCGGGCGTCAGGCCCCAAAGCTCGACGAACGCGGCGGCCGCGTTCAGCTGGTTCGTATGGCTGAGCACCACGGCCTTCGGCGTGCCGGTCGAGCCTGACGTATAAGTGATTATAAGGTCATCGTCGGGATCGCGCCGCCCGACGTCGGCGGGAGAAGGCGTTGCCGACACGTTCGCGAGTTCGTCGATCGGCCTGACCAGCCCTGACGGAAGGTCGAGGGCCGAAAGATCGGCAACCATCTCGTCCCGGAAAAGTACCTTGGCCTCGCTATGGCCGATTATGTACTTCGCTTCTTCGGCCGTCAGATTGAAATTGAGCGGAACGAATACGGCACCTATCTTGGCGCAGGCGATGTAGCAGTGGACAAACTGCGGCCGGTTTTGCGCGAAGACTGCAACCGATTGCCCTTTCTCGATGCCAATCGACAGCAAATGCGCAGCGACTTTGTCGATCTGCTCGATCAATTTGCCAAAGGTCTCGGATTGATCATTGTAGACCAGCGCTACGTGTTCGGGTTGGCGATCCGCCACCTCCTTCAGAGCTTCGTAGACCGTTTCAGATTTCCAATAATCTTTTTTCACGTTGTTGAGCCCATTCGTTTCGGCGGCCAGGTCCGCAAATTGGTTTCGCGCCACGGCCGCGCGCTAACCAGCCTTATTGTACCCGACAGTTTGCAATTATACCAGTTAGAACTCTCTACCGTCATCAGCCGAAAAAGCAAGTGGTTTCAGCCGCGCTACTGTGAACAAGCTGTGCCGCTGCCGGGCACGGGCAATCCCATTCGGCCCTCAAGACCGCGCCGTCGCAGCCGTTTGAATCTGATCGCCCCATATCCGCCGATCAGCGACCGCTAACATAGCGCCATGCCCCGAGGGTCCCTCGCCTTCTGCCGCTCCAGTCTTCGGTTCATGACGATCTAGGTCTGGGGCTCGTTCCGGCGCCCTCCGGCCAGGAAAGGACGAAACATGTTGAACCCTCGGTCGAATTCACATACGCTTCAGATTCTGGTTATACTGGGGGAGATAATCCATGAAAATATCGGCAATTTCAATCTATGGCTTGGAGCTTCCCTTGCAGACGCCGCAGGTTCTGTCCCGGGGGCGGACCTTCGACGGCTTCCAGTCGACTTTCATCAAAATAGATACCACCGAAGGACTTTCGGGCTGGGGCGAGGTATGCCCGTGGGGTTCCACCTACCTGCCCGCCTTCCCAGGCGGAGTGCGCGCTGCTCTCGCTGAGATGGCGCCCCATCTGATTG
The DNA here is from genome assembly GCF_053714255.1 of Mesorhizobium sp. 43Arga. Lineage (NCBI taxonomy): Bacteria > Pseudomonadati > Pseudomonadota > Alphaproteobacteria > Hyphomicrobiales > Phyllobacteriaceae > Mesorhizobium > Mesorhizobium sp. 43Arga. The sequence continues at coordinate 22,175 of NZ_JBSKBO010000013.1, read as the reverse complement.
GGCAGGATCCGCTGCGACCCGACGTCTTGATGCGCTACATGGACACACTACTGAGCGGGCACATCTACGCGAAGGCGGCAGTCGATTTTGCCATCTGGGACATCATGGGGAAGGCGGCCGGCCGCCCAATTTACGAGTTGCTCGGCGGCAAGGAAAACAATCCGGTCCCCCGGCTCGCGTCAATCCACATAAACACCTTTGACGTCATGCTCGAGGAGCTCGAGCAAAAACGAAAGGCAGGCGTCAAAGCTTTTTCCCTCAAGGTGGGGAATGGGGTCGAGCAGGACATCGAAACCGTAAAGCGCTTCACCGAATGCAGGCAGCCGGGGGAAATCTTCATCTTCGACGCCAACGGCGGCTGGAGTCCCTATCAGGCGATCCGTGTAATGAATGCAGTCGGCGATCTGGATACGACCTTCGAACAGCCATGCGCGACCTACGAACAATGCCTGGAGGTCCGCTCTCGCACGCGGCAACCAATCTCCCTCGACGAGTGCATGGTTGAACTACGCGACTTCGTCCGGTCCCTCTCAGACAAGAGCTGCGAACTCGTGAGCATCAAGCTGGCGCGTGTCGGCGGACTTACCCGTGCCCGCGCAATCCGCGACCTGTGCATGGCGTACGACATCAATCTGTTCATCATGTGCATGGCAGGCACTGTCATCAATGACACAGTGGGCGCCCATTTTGCCCAGACAATCCCCGGCAATCGGTTCATTGGAGCGTGGTCCTGCCAGGATTATGTGACCGTTGATCCTGCGCCGGGCAGAGGCGCCCGGACGGTCAATGGCATGCTTCCACCACCCGATCTGCCGGGACTCGGCGCCGAACCCGACCTCACCTTGCTCGGCGCGCCGCTCGCGGTTTTCCAGTAGGACCTCGCGCAATCGGCCGGCATTTACCGGCCGGAGCCGGTCTTTAGGTTCAAAGCCGCAAACTGCGGGACAGGTCCTGTTCCGCCCCACGTTCGGCTGGATCATCACCATTCAGCGCAAACTGAAGGCCAGCGTAGGATCGCTTGGCAGGAAGGGAGCCGCACTTCCATGCGGTCGATTTGGACGCGCGGGCAACGGGGCTGCTGGCACCAGCAGATGGCACGTGGCGGCTGGCGGCTCTGCTGAGCGAAGGCTGCGGCGCCATACTCCGCCGGCGCTGTCTACTGCGGCGAGAGACCACGCAGTCTTTCCGAGCGACGGCGCACGAACTCGACGGTCACCAGGAATGCGACCGAGACCATGACGAGGATCGTCGCCGCTGCCAGGATTGCTGGGCTGACCTGCTCGCGCAGTCCACTCCACATCTGTTTAGGAATGGTGACCTGCTGAGGGCCACCCACAAACAATACGGTCACTACCTCGTCAAACGAGGTCGCGAACGCGAACAGCGCCCCTGCGACTACGCCCGGCAGGATGAGCGGAAGGGTCACCTTTCTGAAAGCCCAGATAGGGGATGCGCCAAGGCTGGCGGCGGCGCGCGAAAGTGAGGCATCGAAGCCGACCAGCGTCGCGGTGACGGTAATAACCACGTACGGCATGCCTAAGGTGGCGTGAGCGAGCACGATGCCGGTGTAGGTCGCCGTGAGACGTCCGCACTGAAAGCCGATTATGCTGCAGGGATTGGAATAGAAGAAGAAGAGACCCGTGGCAATGATGACAATCGGTATGATCATGGGAGACAGCAAAATGCCCATGATAAGCTTTCGGCAGGGCATCTCGCTGCGGGCAAGTCCCAGCGCGGCCAGCGCTCCCAGCACGGTGGCGAGAAGGGTCGACCAGAAGCCGATAATGATCGAGTTCCTGGCCGCATTCACCCACGTCGAATTCGACCACATGTCCGCTAACGCGCTCATGCTCCACGGCGCATCGGGTTGATTCATGCCGAATTTCAAAAGGAGGTCGTACCAGCGTAGCGAATAACCGGCTGGATCGAGCGTAAGCATCTGGCGGGTAAAGGAAAAATAAGGTTGCGCGTTGAAACTCAACGGGATGACCATAATAATCGGCGCGACCAGGAAGATGAAAATCAAAACGCAGATCGTTCGGTAGGTGTAATACCAGACCCGCTCAAGCGGGTCGGCATAAGCGGGAAGGCTCATCTCGTTGCTCCGATATCCATCCCAGTTGATCCTAGCCCATTCTCAACTTATCGATGCCGACGAGCCGATCGTGTATCCAGTAGAGGATCATGATCGCGACAAGCAGCATAAAGGCGAGCGCCGCGGCGAGGGACCAATTGGACGCGCCAAGGTGATACTGGATCATGTTTGAGATGAGCTGCCCGTCGGCGCCCCCGACCAGCGCCGGCGTGATATAGTAGCCGACGGCCAAGATGAAAACGAGCAAGGACCCGGCAGCGATACCGGGCAATGTCTGCGGCAGATAGATCCGCCGGAACGCTAGCCAGCTCGATGCGCCGAGGCTTCGTGCTGCCCGGACATAGGATGGGTTGATCATCTTCATCACCGAGTAAAGTGGTAGCACCACGAACGGGAGGAGGACATGCGTCATGACGATAATCGTGCCCGTCCGGTTGTAGATGAGCGACAGGCGCTGCGCGGTGTCGATGATGCCGGAACTCACGAGCACGTCGTTGATCACGCCTTGGTTCTGCAGCAGCACAATCCAACAGGACGTCCTGACGAGCAGCGAGGTCCAGAACGGTAACAGAACCAGAATCATCAATAGATTGCCCTTGGCGGGCGGAAGAGTGGCAAGCAGATGAGCCACTGGAAATGCCAGCAAGACGCACAGGACGGTTATCAACGCTGACAAAGCGAACGTCTTGACGAAAAGCGCGACGTAGATCCGGCGGTTCTCGGGCAACTGAATGACATTGCCGGCGGAGTCGCGCTGGCGGTCCAGCGCTATGATATAAAAATCAAGCGTGTAGGGATTGGCCGCCGTGCGCATGGCCTGCCACAGGCCTGGATCCTGCCACCGCGGGTCGGCTGCCACCAGGGTTTCCTTGTAGGGCGGCTTGAGGTCCGCTGAGTTGCGCGCGGATGCCGTGAATAGAGAGCGGGATCCCGGTACGATATAGTTGATGCGAGCGCCTGCTTCCCCGGCCGTCCGATTCCTCCGCATCAGGTCGAGATCAGCACCCAGTGCGGCATAGGCACTTTCGTCAGGCGCCACTTTGGACGGATTAGCACCGAACCACTCGACGAGATGCGGGGCGTTTTTCGAGAAGTCATCGCTATAAACAGAGCGGAAAAGTATCTCGCCTATCGGGACCACAAAAGTAATCACGACGAACAGCAGCAGCGGGAGGACAAGAAGGAACGCCCGGCGCCGGGCAAGGCGCTGGGCAGAAGCCAGCGCCTTGCCCAGCGGCCGGCCATCGGCCGTTGTGAGCTCAATGAAAGAGACCGTCATTTGGCATTCCTCGCCGGCACGCCGGTGAACGACTGAACCTGCTCAGCCGTTCACGCGGTTATGCCTCATTTTAATTGGAGGCGAGCCAGGAGTTGAAGCGCTCCGTCAGTTCCGCCTCATGGTCTACCCAGAACTCAGTGGACACCGCCAGAGCGGTCTTCAGGTTTTCCGGGTTTGTCGGCATGTGGGGACGAAGGTCGGTTTTGCCGTCCTTGAACATGTGGACCAACGGGACCGACGACTTGCGCGCAGGTCCGAACGGCAGCACGGTCGCGATGCCGGCGAGGCGCGTGGTGTCGGTAGCGAAGGCCATATATTTCATCGCATCCTTGAGGTGCGGAGCCCCCTTCGGGACGACGAACATGGCGAAGTCGTAGATCTGGCCATCCCAGACTGTCTTGAACGGCTTGCCCTCGACGACGGACGCGTTGAAAAACCGGTTCGCCGGCCCGTTGGTCATGACGACCTCGCCATCCGCCAGCAGACGGGCGGCTTCGGCATTGGCCTGGTACCAGACGACCTGGTTCTTGATGGTTCCAAGTTTGGTAAATGCTCGATCGACGCCTTCGGGGGTTGACAGCGTCTTGTAGACCTCTGAGGCAGGGACGCCATCAGCCATCAACGCGGTCTCGAGGGCGAACTTGGGCTGCTTCCTGAAAGCGCGCTTGCCGGGAAATTTCTTCAAATCAAAGAAATCCGCCACGGAAGTCGGTCCCTGGGGGAACTTGCTGGTGTCGTACGCATAGACGAACGAGTAGACCACCGTTGCCACGGCACAATCCAGCACGGAGCCCGGCAGAAAATCGTTCTTCGCCGACGTGCCATCTGGCGCAGCATGCAGGATAGCCGGATCGATGCGCTCCAGCAGGCCCTCGTCGCATCCGCGGATGGCGTCCGGCGTCTCTACTTCGGCCACGTCAACCGTAACGTTGCCTGCTTCGACCATCGACTTGATGAAGCCCGCGGGATTGTCCGAATCCACCATGCTGCTCGGGATGCCAGTTTCCTTGGAAAACGGCCGGTTGAAGGCTTCGACCTGTCCGGCGCTGTAGTCACCCCCCGTGGACATCACGACCACCTCTGCTCTCGCGGCAGCCGTTATTGCCAGAAAGGCGCATGTTGCGAGTAAGACGTTTCTCAAGTTGTTCTCCCCTTTAGTTGTCTATTGACGTCAGGCTTCTGCGGCAGTTCACCTTTCGACAAGCCAGCTTTCGAAAGATCTAGAGGGGGTCCAGTGCCCTGGCGTCATGCGGATGCCATCCGATCCGAATCCGCTCGCCGGGCGACAATTTGGTTTGCCCCAATGTGTTACGCATCTTGATGACGAAGTCATCGCTGCCGGCAACGCGCAGCCGCCCTCGCAATATGTCGCCCATGTAGATGACTTCGAGCACGTCGGCATCGATCGTATGGGCGCCGGCTGGCATCATTTCGGGCTTGAATTCGACGCGCTCGGGCCGAATGGATACCAGCGTCGCCTGACCTTTCGTGGTGACGTTCACCGCGGTGGCGTCAATCAGTTCACCAGTGGTCAGCCGAACAAGCGCGCGGTCCTTCTCCAGCGCCTCCACGGTTCCCGCGAGTTTGTTGTTGGCGCCGATGAACTGCGCGACAAAACTGTTGGTCGGGTTCTCATAGATATCGGCCGGAGAGGCCAATTGCTGGATGCGACCGTTGTTGAACACCGCCACCCGGTCGGACATGGTCAACGCCTCGCCTTGGTCATGGGTGACGTAAACAACGGTGATGCCGAGAGATTCATGCATCCTCCGGATCTCGAACTGCATGTGCTCGCGCAGATGCTTGTCCAAGGCGCCCAGAGGCTCGTCCATAAGAACGAGTTGGGGATCGAAGACCAGAGCGCGAGCAAGCGCGATGCGCTGCTGTTGACCGCCGGACAGCTGGGCCGGGCGCCGGTTGGCGAACTCTCCCAACTGCACCATTTCAAGTGCCCGCTTGATCTTGGCCTCGCGATCGCTTCGAGCCATTCCCCGCACTTCAAGAGGGAACGAAAGGTTCTCCCCGACGGTCATGTGCGGAAAGAGGGCATAGCTCTGGAACACCATGCCGATGCCGCGCTTGTGCGGAGGGACAAGATTGATGTTGCGGCCCGAGAGGCGAATTTGCCCGGACGTCGCGGTCTCGAAACCGGCCAGCATCATCAGGCACGTCGTCTTGCCAGACCCGGATGGACCGAGCATGGTCAGGAACTCGCCCTTTGAGACCGCCAGATTGAGATCTTTGACGACCAGGGATGTCCCATCAAAGCTCTTCTGAACGTGGTCGAAGACCACGAAATCTCGATCTCCGCACCTCTTCTCCGACGCCGCGACGCCAGATGTCATTGGGGCACCACTTGTGGCCATGTACGAATTCGTTCCCAACAGCGTTTACCGCTTTTAGACGCACGAGTATGTTTACACGACCAGCCGGTTAATTCAACTGTCTAATGGGTATTTTTTTGGCAAGCTGCGGCCAGTTCAGAACCGACCAGTTCGGAACGGCGGCACCCCGTCAGCACGACACAGGGATCCGATGTGCGGACCAAGTCGCCAGCTGCGAAAATCTCTCCCAGCGCTCCTTCCAGCACGAACCGGAAAGAGCGATAGCCGACCCTCAGCTGCGGGAGGACGTCGTTGCCGCGCTGGTTGATCACGCCCGATATCTCACTGCCGGCGCGAGCGGAAATGGATCCTTGGACCGCTACCGTCCAGTGATCTTCAATTCCTCCAACCCGACACCAGCGGCACCTGAAATCTTGTCGTGAGCTATCAGGCGCACGGCACCTCTGGAAGACGCACCAATTTCACCGAGGTGTATTGCCTAACGTCCCGAGCGTGCATGGTCTCCCTTCACCCTTGAGGCTCAGGGGCCACCGACACACCGACATTTCTATCGGCATGCCGCACAGCAAACGCCTCCGGAAGCGTGGCGGCCACTTTTCGAGAAATGCCGACCGACCCTCAACGATGTCTTCGCCCGAGAAAAGCTGGTCATAAAAAGGTTGCAGCTTGCCGCACAGCTTCAGGTCCGGAGAGACCAAAGAGTCTGTAATCTTCTTCGTTGCCGCAAGCGAGGCCGGCGACCGCTCCGCGAGCTCGGTCGCATAGGAATTCATGGCGGCCGACAGCTGTTTGCCGGGGACGACGCGATCGACCAGACCCCAGGCCGAAGCCTCAGTTGCCTCAATGGTCCTAGCCGAGAAGAGCATATCCTTTGATCGCGCAAGACCGATCGTCGCGATAAGGCGAGCGGAGTCGTCGGGCGAATAGGCTAGCCCAGCTTGGAAGCGGTCACTGCGATCTGCGCGGTTTCATCGGCGAAACGCATATCCGCCGACAATGAAAGCCCGAGACCTGCACCCCATGCAGGCGCCTCTGACCTCAGCAATAACAGGTACTGACAGATTCTTGATGGCGATTTTGGCTTGGCGGTAGAGATCATTGTAGGCTTCCGCACTCTCACTTGAGGAGTAGACCCTGGAGAACTCCGAAATGTCTGCCCCCGCGCAGAAGTGATTGCCTTCACCAGAAATGATCAGCACACGGATTTCGGGAACGCCCTCTATCCGTCGACAGGCCTCAATCAACCCCGACCACATTCGTTCGGAAATGGCGTTGCGCACAAGGGGACGCTTGAGCGTCAGTCGAGCGATGCCCGCGACGTTCAGTTCGAGGCAACCCTCTGAAAATGTCTCCAAAGCCATTATCGGCCCCTATTTTGCGATGGTGCTGGATAGCTGATCCCGAACTGGAGCGAGATTTGCCTCAAGCCGAAAGAAGCGCCGGCGCCGAGCGATGTTCTCGCCTGAGACCTTGCAACGTCATCAACCTTGCGCTCGTCTTGCAAACTTATTTTTTCTTCTTTTTTTGATCAAAGGAACGTCGAATGCCGTGATCTGCGGGAGAACCCCCCAATACGGTTCAATCTCCACCAGGCAGGACTGCGCAACGGTGGCTTGGGTCATGCTCGACGAACCACTGTCGAGGGTGAGAACATTGGGATTTCCATGTTTCTCAAGGGGATTGTCTGAGCTCCATGACTCAGGATCAAACCACGCACCGGTCGCCATGACGACCACCCCGGGGAGCAGATCGCTGGTCAATTTAGCGCCCGCCAGGCAAGCGCCACGGTCGTTCCAGACGCGGACGACATCACCATTTTTTATCCTCCGGCGGTCTGCGTCGTCCGGATGCATCAGGATCGGCTCGCGCCCGTGGATCTTTCCCGCTTTGCTAAAGGGTGCGTGGTCGAGTTGACTGTGCAGCCGGCGGCGAGGTTCCTGGGTAAGCAGATGCAGCGGGAACCGCGACGCGAGAGGCGATCCCAGCCACTCTACCGGTTCAAGCCACGTGGCTTGGCCACGGCAGTCTGCATAACCAAATCCCGCTATCGTTTCAGAGTAAAGCTCAATCCGGCCCGAGGGCGTATCCAGGGGAGATGCGGTCGGATCGGCTCGAAAATCACCAAGCATGATCGTTGCATCTTCAGCGATGGGAAATTCGATCCGTCCACGACGCCAGAATTCGTCGAATGGCGGCAGGTCGGTGTGCGTCTGCCGGAAGGCTTCGTACATGTGCCCCAGCCATTCCTCAGCAGTTCGACCGTCGGTGAACCGATCTCCAGCTCCCATCGCGCGGGCGATTCCGGCAAAAATCTCGTAGTCGCTCTTCGCTTGTCCCAGAGGATCGCGCAACTTGCGCATTGCGATCAGTTGGCCTTCGCGGGATGCGAAGCCGAGGTCGTTGCGTTCAAGTCCCGTGCTTGCCGGCAAAACGACGTCGGCGGCTTTGGCCGTGCTCGTCCAGAACTGCTCATGAACAATGACCGTCTCTGGTCTTTGCCAGGCGGTCACAAACCGGTTGAGATCCTGGTGGTGGTGAAATGGATTTCCGCCGGCCCAGTAGATCAGATCTATCTTGGGGTAAGTGTGGCTGCCGCCGTTATATGTGAACACGTCTCCGGGCTTGAGCAGCATATCAGCCACACGCGCCACCGGAACGAATGCCTTTACGGGGTTTCTCCCTTGCGGCAGGCGTGGACCGGACAAACGCTGTTCGGCCGAGCCGATCGAATTCATCGTGCCATAGCCGATGCCAAAACCGCCCCCCGGTTTGCCGATCTGGCCAAGAAGGGAAGCCAAGGTGACCAGCGCCCAATAGGTCTGTTCGCCATGGCTCTGGCGTTGCAGCGACCAGGAGGCGTTGATCATTGTTCTGGCGCGGGCCATATCACGTGCCAGCGCCGAGATACGATGTCGCGGGACCCCGGTGATGGCTTCAGCCCATTCGGGAGTTTTTGCAATCCCGTCCTTCTTCCCGGTAAGGTAGGCCTCGACTTCCGTGGATCCGACGCAGTAGCAGTTCAGGAATTCGCGGTCGTGAAGGTCCTCCGACAGGAGGACGTGCCCGAGCGCAAGCATGAGGGCAACATCTGTGTTCGGCCGGATCGGCAGCCATTCCGATTCCACGTCGATATCCTGTCGAAGCGGACTGACGTTTATGAACCTGGTGCCTCGAGAGACCATTTTTAGCAGTGCGTCGCGCACTCGGTGACGCGCCGGCCCGCCAGCCGTCATTTGCGTGTTTCGCAAGGGCAGGCCGCCAAAGGCTACGAAAAGCTGTGTGTGGTCGGAAAGAATGTTCCAGTCCGTATGCCGATCCAGCAGATGCTCCATGGGAGCAACGATGCGCGGCATTATGACCGAGCCAGCTCCGAAGCTGTATGAATCGACGGACCGAACATAGCCTCCGATCGCATTCAAAAAACGGTGGATCTGACTCTGTGCGTGATGGAAGCGACCAGCACTTCCCCAGCCATACGAACCGCCGAAAATCCCATCGTTTCCGCGATCGTCGATGACGCGCTGGAGTTCGCTGGCGACGATCTCGAATGCCTCGTCCCACGGCACCTCGACAAACCGCGCGTCGCCTCGGCGGCTTGAGGGCGCCTTGGGTCCATCTTTCAGCCAGCTTTCCCGGAATGAAGGGCGAAGGACGCGAAGGGCGTCCACTTCTGCCGAGAGTTGATCAAGCCCGATGGGACTTGGGTCCTTGTCCTCACGCCAAGGCTTGAGGACAGGGCTGCCGTCGGCGCGCCTCTCGACTTCATGGGTGCCCCAATGCCCCAGCGCAAATTCGGGGTGTTCAGCCTCATTGTGGAAGCACTTCCGCGTCACGGCTGATCGCCTCGCGGCAAGCCGCTGCTGCAGGTCGGCGGGCACATCTAGGGAACAATCACGAGCTTTCCGACGTGATTTCTTTTGACCAGTTCCGATTGGGCGAGGCGGAGCTCTTCGAGGCCGAAGGTTTTTTCAATCAGAGGCCTCAGGCGACCCGACTCAATGTGACCTATCACGCGTTGAAACGCCGCCGACGTTGGACAAGTTATGCCGTACATCTCCAGATCCTTATAGATCAGGTCACGCAGATCCATAGGCTGAATGGGCCCGGCAATGGCGCCGGCCGTGGAATATCGCCCTCCCCGGCGCAGCAGCTTTAACAAGTCGCCGAAAACCGGTCCTCCGACAACGTCTGCGACCACGTCGACACCTCGCTCGCCGGCGATCGCTTCAACGGCAGATCTTACAGCACCACCTTCACGCGCCACGAACTCGTGCGCTCCCAGGGAGCGAATACGTTCTTCCTTTGCGCCGCCGGCGACAGCGATCACGCGAGCACCACGGATGAGGGAAAGTTGGATCAAGGCCGTTCCCACACCCCCTGCGGCGCCCGTAATGACGACGGTTTCGCCGGTGTTGAGCCTTGCCCTTTCCAGCATTTCTTCCGCGGTATCATAGGAGGTCGGAAAGGTAGCGAGTTCGGCGTCGCTAAGGTCGCTCTTTATTGCGTAGGCATTCTCTTGCGGGACCGCAACGAACTCCGCGAACCCGCCGTCGCGATCGCCACCGAGGTAGGCTACGAGCTGCGCACGCAGGGGCAGAGCGGGATCGCGAACCTGGGGGTCGACAATCACCCGCTCTCCCAAGCGGGACCTGTCCGCCGAAGCGCCAGCCGCCACAATTCGTCCAACGACTGCGGCCCCCTGGATACGTGGAAACCTAACGGCTTCTTCCTTCCAGGAAGCCTCCGTGTCTGCGTCGGACTTCGCGGCCGCGCCTACGCCGCGAATTCCGACATCTTCCGAAACGCTTTCATTGACCGCTCGGTCATACCAGCGTGTGCGCAGGTTGACGTCGGTATTGTTGACGCCGCAGGCGCCGACCCGCACCAGAACCTCTGCCTCAGCCGGTCGCGGTACCGGCACATCACCGCGATACTCCAGCTTCTCGACGCCGCCGTAGCCGGTCAGCAAAACCGCGCGCATCCGATCTGGTATGGGCTGGGCGTTCATGGCGTATCTTTCATGAGATTTCGGGTTCGCGATGGGTCTTAACTAGAAGACGCTGGCCAAATCTTTGTTTTCGACCACGATGCTTTTTATTTGCGTCTAGTGATCGAGTGCGACGACCGCGCATTCGCGTCCCTCCCGGAATCTTTAACACCGGCATGAAATTCAAAGGCCGCGGCCACCCACACGGCATCGACGTAGCGCGTTTCGGAAAATGCCACGACCTGTATCGGTCGTCCCTACACGCGCAATGTCGTCGTTGCGTGCACGCACAAGTAATTCCTCAGGACGCAGAATACTCGCCCGTTCAAGCGGACGTTTCGCCGCCTGCTCCTGTTGCTCCGCCTTTGCCGAGGAGACAGCTCGCTCGACGGGTGCAGGCGTCGCTTCGCAGACGCTGGCGACCACCTCGCGGGTTGCGGGGTAGATCACATCGATCCTTGCGCCAGCCGCGCCCTCAACATCGCCATTGCTGTGCGATGCTTTTGGTTGAAGGTCCATAGATATCCTCGATTGTTAGCGTTCCACCGGCTCGGTCAAGCCCACATCCAGTTGCGCGGGCCTGCTACTCAAAAGACCAAGTGGGATAAATTTATACTTGAGAGGATATTTCTGCAAGCAGTCATTTCAAGCGAAGGGCCTGCTTGGCGGTCAAAGTGTTTTATCGCTGGCTGGTCTGCCAGGAGGGATGCACCCAGTACGGGTCATTTGAAGGGGTTAGTTGGGGCCTTCCCAGACAGAAATCCGCGGCACGTTCGCCGATCATGATCACCGAGGCGTTCAAGTTGGAAGTCACCACCAGCGGCATGATGGAGGCATCGGCGACCCGAATGCCCTCCAGTCCGTGAACCTTCAAATCGGGGCCTATGACCGACGCCGGATCATCGCTACGACCCATGCGACACGTACAGGAAATGTGATAGGCAGTTGTTGCTCGGCTCCGGATCCAGTCGTCGAGTGCCGCATCGCTTTTCACGGCCTGGCCGGGTTCAATTTCTGCCCCACGATAGGGGGCAAAGGGTTGAGCCGCGACGAGCTCGCGAACGAGCGCAATGCCTTCCCGGAACGTTTGCATGTCGCTTTCGCCACGGAGATAGTTGAACAGCATGGCCGGTGGCTGCGCGGGATCGGCCGAACGCAGACTGAGGGTGCCGCGGGCCTCCGATGTTTCGAGCGTGCAATGAACTTGGAAGGATTCGATCCGATACGGCTTGTAGTTCTCATGCGAGATGCCGAGCGGGAAAAACTCCAGTTTCAGGTTGGGTTTGGATATCCCTGCCCTGCTGCGTACGTATGCGCTGACTTCAAACTGGTTGCTGGCAGCAATACCACGCTTGAACAAAAACCAGTCTAATCCGACAACAGCCCGTCGCGGCCATGTCGCATGGCGGCGCAGAGTGACAGGCTGCCGGCAAGCGTATTGGATGGGCAGGTCAGGATGATCCTGAAGATTCGCGCCCACAGCCTTGTTGTCGAGGATGACATCGATCCCGTGACGGGCGAGTTCGCTGGCAGGGCCAATCCCAGACAGCTTGAGAATATGGGCAGATCCGACACCGCCTGCTGCGAGAACAACTTCGCGACGGACCCGAAAAATCACTTGCCCGGTTCGTGTGCGGCATTTCACGCCGGCAGCCCGCTTGCCCTCGAAAACAACCCTTTCAACCAGGGTTCCCGGCAAAATTGTCAGGTTTGGCCGCGCCCGGACCGCCGTCGTCAGAAATGCCGCGGCAGTGGAATTTCTTTGCCCGCGGACGATTGTCTGCTCTGACACCGAAAATCCCTCGTGCTGGGGTCCATTGCCGTCCTCCGACATCGGATAGCCAAGCGAGCGACCGGCCTCCAGGAAAGCCCGATTCAACGGATTTGAATCAGTCTCGGGACGCGTGACTTCAAGAGGACCACTCCTGCCGCGGTACCGGCTGTCGCCGGCCTTGGCGCTTTCCATTTTCTTGAAATATGGCAGAACGTCCGCATAGCCCCAGCCGTCACAGCCAAACTGGTCGCGCCACTCGTCATAGTCCTGCGGATTGCCACGCGTGAAGACCATGCCGTTGATGGCTGACGAACCACCCAGCACCCGACCGCGAGGATGACCTACCTTACGCCCTCTGAGGCCCGGCTCTGGCTCCGATTCCAAGCCCCAATTGTATGTGGTCGACTTCATCAGATGGTCGAGGGCCAGAGGCATCCGGATTTTCCAGTTCTCGCTATCCGGTCCAGCTTCAATCAGAAGCACCTGCAACGAAGACTGTTCGCTCAGCCTGGCAGCAAGAACGCATCCCGCAGACCCTCCGCCAACAATGACAAAGTCGAATTCCAGTTGCATTGCCTCTCCCATGCACGGGTCACAGGGTACCATGATCTATAGGTTCCGCATCGTGAAGACGCGAAGCGCACTGATTTGCAATCTTGCGAGGGCCGGACAACTGCCCTCCCCCGCTAAAAAGGCGAACATCGAACTAATCAGTATGTTATTAATCTAATAAGTATCCAGGGCAGCTAAGCGCGTCAAGCGGAATTGGCTGCTACCCCTCTATTCAGGGCTTGCGCGGGTGCAGCCCCGATCGAGCCGCCCCTTCACGTTAGCCTTTTCGACGCAGTTCGACGGGTGCAGCAAGAACAAATGACGCCAGCGAAGAGCGGATTCGTCTCAAATTCGTCGAAAAGGCTGCAGCCTTGCGGTCGGTGACGACTTCGATCGGGGGCTATCGGACCGCTGATCGACGGCATGCCCGGCCAAGATCGGATGCGATATCGCGGATGCGGGCGATGCCGGGGCGAGCGCATTGGCGATGAGGGACGCTGACCTACCAACGGTGCCCACGATATCTCCAGTACGATGGCCGACACGCATGAGAACACAATGGGGCCGTGGCTCCGATCATCAAAAATGCGGATCCGATACGTTGCACTCCAAAGGAGGCGGGCCGTACCATGTCGCGCGGTGCGCGGTGATCTTCCAGGAGACGCGCCTGCTACAGTGGCTGACCGTGCTCGGCAATGTCGCCTTCGGACTTGAAGTGCGCGGCGCGCCCAAGGAGGAAGCCGATGAGAGGGCGCGATCATGGTTGGCCTTGCCGAGTTCGCCGAAGGCTGGCCGCGGCAGCTTTCGGGCGGCATAGCGCAACGTCTCGGCATCGCCAGCAAGCAAAAGGACCTGGAAAGTGGGGGCCAGCGAAGCGAACCCGCAAGAGCCTCACTGCCTGATTGATCATTGGAGTCGTTCTGGTGCAGAGCAGTAGCCCAATACTCTACGTCGAATATGAAAAGGCGGGAGAAATCCCCGCCGTTCCCTTGTAACAGATCTTGTTCCACATGCAATTTCTGGAACGCGCGCAGCTACGGCCCTCCGGTTTAGCCAGACTCCGCGAGCGCTTGTCTAGAGGCCTTCGGAACATCCGGAACTGGCCTCGTCTCCCTTCGGGTGTGCCTCGCTCGGGCGAGAATCAGCCCGCTTTATTGAGATTGCCGGCTGAAAACTTGCGGCGGCGGCGGTTCTGCTCGATCTCATAATTGATCTTCTGACCATTGGCGAGGGTCGAAAGCCCTGGAGGGATGGCCATGCTTGTGAGAAGCAAATGGATGAACCGGAAGCGCCGCAAGGACCGCAGGCTGCCAGTTCGATCAGAACCTCGGCCGCGGCGGAGCGTGTCGCGCTTGACCAACTCCAGCGCGCCGAGTGTTATCTGCCTGCCACGTGTGGCAAATTCCGATTGGGCCGAGGGCCTGGCGCTGCGGCTCAAGAACGGATGCTACGCCATGCCCAACCTCATCTTCAATTCGGCGTTCTCTTTGCGAAGGCGCTCTGCCAGAAGGGCCTTTAGCCGCTTGTTTTCGTCCTCAAGCGCGAGAAGGTCCTTCAAATCGTCGCTTCGGGCTGCAGGTGTCGACGCCCGCTTCCAATGATAATAGGTCTGCTCCGATATGCCCGCCTGCTTTGCGGCCAGCTTCAGAGTGGCGCCGCCGTTCATGGACTGCTGCATCTCGGAGAGCTTCTCAGCTCGCTGTTTTGCCGAATAAATTGTCCGGCCGCTTCCAAGTGCTGCCGCTTGATCCGACGTCCGCGTCTGAGCGACGGTACCATTGGTACGAGCGGACAATGTCTTGCCTGGCTTCGACTTGCGCGATTGCGCAGCTTTTTTATTGGCCTTGGGCTTTTCTGCTTTCGCAGAGGATTCAGACGGGGATGCTACAGCTTCAGCGCCACTTAAATCCGGCATAGGAGTCTCCGCTTGCGAATTGAACAGATATTCAGGATCGGTGGAGATTATGACGGATTCAATCGTCTGACAATTAGGGGGCTCTGTCGCCTCCGATTCTCGGGTTGCCTCGGCGACGGCCGCTGAAATATCAAAATTTCCCCAAATGGACCGGGACTGTTTTTGAATGCCACGCTTCCGCTTGACTTCCACGATGAACGGTCGCGTTTGACGCCTCATGTTGCTTCCTTGTGAGCATCATTGTCGAAGAGGTCACCGCCAGCTCGAAATTCGCCACCAATTCCTGTTCGGCGCTGGCGTATCCGCAAGAAGGCGCCTTGGCAACTCGATCAGCCTCACGGCTCATCTCGTCGCCGAGGCTGCAAACTCGTCGTAAAATGGGATAGTGTCAGTTGCTCGCGCCGCCTTGCCTCGGTGGGCATTCAAAAGCCTTTTGTCAACATTAAGGTCGCCGCTGCTCGAAAAGGCCGCGGGAAAGCGGAGGCCTTCCGATGATGATTGAGGAGCAGGCGGGACGGATCAGCTGACGGCCGGACGTATCGGTCGCCTCGAGATCAATCGTCCCAAAATGGCAATGCAGTGGCTGGCGCCATGCGGCCGGGCATAATAGAGGGCTATAATCGCATTTCTGAGCTCTCCGAAGTGAAGGTGCTGGATCTATCTGGTGCAGGTAAGCATTTCTGCGCAGGGGCTGACATTTCAGGGTTTTCCCAAACGGATGCCACCGATGAAAGCGCGGAAAACTATAACAATGCATATCGCGCCGCCGAGACTGCGGCGTGCCATCTTGCTTTGACCGGTAGTCGCGGAAATTCGTGGTGCCTGTTACGGGGGCCAGCCGACCACGCAGCTCCGTCTGGGGAAGACGCCGGGACTGGTAGCGGATCATCTTGCGATCGGCGCCGACAAAGGAACAGGCCCGACGCTCCGACAGCCCATAACGGCCTGCAGATGCGCGACGGCTTCGCGCGTGGCAATTCCGCAAGCTGAGCGGGTTATCATAGGGCGCTCATCGTCGCGTTGTTTTTCGAAGGGAGTCACCTTGGGCGATCGATTCAATTCACAGGGAGGCCAACCGATTCACTTCGTCGCCCGCCGATCGCGGGCACTGTGGAGGATCCACCGCCCGATTTTTGTCCGTTTTAGAAACTCTGAGGCGGTTGCACAATCCATCCGGTACTGTAATATACGTATGAGTACGCATTTTGACAAAGCACTGCTCTGGCGGGCGATGGCTTCCGCATAGGTTTTGTCAATGCAGTATAGCATACCGCCGAATAACTCGGAGGGCATGCGTCAAGAAGGAAACAACGAACGCGTCATCATCCGGTTGATCCGTTTCAATCCCGGCGCCGTGGTTTGCCGTGCGAATCTGTCGAATGCTCTTCAGCTGTCCAATTTGAGCCGCTTCGCTGACATCATAAAGGTAGGTGTATGCAACACGAGTCACAGTTTTACATTGACGGCCAGTGGGTTAATCCTATTTCAAAGTCCCGCCGGGATCTTATTAACCCGGCTACAGAAAAGCCCTTCGCGACGGTGGCGATGGGGTCGGCCAGCGATCTGAACCGTGCCGTAAGTGCGGCTCGGGTTGCCTTTGTGAGTTTCTCATCAACGCCCATCAACCAACGAATTGAGCTCCTAAAGAGCATAGATTCTGCCTTCCGCAAGCGGGAGCGCGAGATTGCTAAGGTGGTGACTGAAGAGATGGGCATGCCCATCTCGCTAAGCAGCAGCTCGTTGTTGGAGTGGTGCAAAATCCATACCGCGGCAACGATCGACATCCTCAGGAATTTTGAGTTTGCCGAGCGAATGAAGACCACGATGGTCTACAAGGAGCCGATCGGCGTTGTCGGGCTAATCACACCGTGGAATTGGCCTATTGGCCAAATCTATACCAAGATTTTGCCTGCGCTCGCCACCGGTTGTACGATGGTGCTCAAGCCTTCTGAGATCACACCGCTCGACGCTATAATTTTGACAGAGATCCTGCACGAGGCCGGCGTTCCGCCGGGCGTGTTTAACCTGATCAACGGCGAGGGCGCCGTCGTCGGAGATGCGATGGCCCGCCATCCTGGCATAGATATGATCTCCTTCACAGGTTCGACCAGAGCCGGTATCGAAATAACAAAGGCAGCAGCTGATTCCGTCAAGCGTGTGGTCCACGAACTTGGCGGCAAGTCGGCGAATATCCTTCTAGATGACGCCGACTTCGAAACAGCCATTCCAGCAGCAATTGACAATTGCTTCTTTATCAACGGCCAAGCCTGCGATGCCGGAACGCGCCTTCTGGTCTCCCGCGAACGGTATGACGAGGCGGTAAATCGAGCAGTTGACGTGGCAAAGAAATTAGTCGTTGGACCACCGAGCAATCCCTCAACCACGTTAGGCCCCGTCGCAAACGCTACTCAGTATGAACACGTGCAGCGGATGATCCAGGCTGGGATCTCGGAAGGTGCTACCCTCGCCTATGGAGGCTTAGGGCGCCCCGACGGACTAGATAGCGGCTATTTCGTGCGCCCGACAGTTTTCAGTGACGTCAAGCCGGGAATGACGATCTATCGAGAAGAGATCTTCGGGCCCGTTCTTAGCATTGTCGCCTACGAAGGTCTGGACGATGCTGCACGCCTTGCGAACGACACGGTCTATGGGCTGGCCGCGCACGTCACTGGCAAGGACACGGACAAAGTTCGTGCGCTCTCGCGTAAGCTGCGCGCAGGTTCTGTCTACTTAAACTCGCCGGCGTGGGATCCTTACGCACCCTTCGGCGGCTACAAGCAATCGGGGAACGGGCGCGAATGCGGTGCCCGTGGCTTTGACGACTTCCTGGAAATCAAGGCGGTCCTAGGCTACGGGTGATGCGAAGTGACGAGATTGCTCCGTTCATCCGACATCCCTACAGCGCCGCAGAAATCCTCTGGCCGGATAGAGACTCTCTCTATCGGGCACACCAATTGCCGCGTTGGACACGCGGCAAACCACAAAAATCATCACTTGCGCGCCAAATTTCCGCCGCTTCCGCCTCACCGTTGACAGGAAGCCCCGGGCCGAGACAAGCGCCGACGCCGTTCGACCGTCGTGATCACCCCAATCCGAGGTTCATCATATACCGCCAGCGCTTGCACCAGGACTTGCAGCCTTCAGCATCAACAAGGCGCCGGTCAACCTGGGATAAGATCCAAGAGGACCGGACAGTTCGCCGGCCGATTTGCGCTGCTGCTTTTTACGAACTTTCAGCGCAAGGTAGTTCCTCGACTTGGCCTCTGGCGGCTACCACGTGACTTGGCTGCGGTCTATCGCATCCTGCTGCTCAGAAGGCGTCCGACCTCCGCCTGGATGCGATTTGCGGTGATGCCAACAACGCCGAACCGTTCGTAGATCGCGGAGACCATAGGAAACAGAGTGTCCGCAAGGCGGGAACTGATGTCGACAGCGGGGACTTCTGTTTCGACCAGCACCTCGTCGCTGCGAGCAGGCCTTCCCTCAAACATGAGGTCACTGATCGGGTTCGCCCAGTTCCGCAAAAGCCGGCTGGTCAGTCCGGTGTAGAGCGCACGAAACCGAACCGTGATCTGGCTTTCCGGGTCCTTCCGCATAAGACCGGCTAGCCGCTCGGCGTGAAGAAGCGCCTCGCCCATCCGCCACACAGGCAATGTCGTATCGAATACACTCGCCGGCGGAAAAGTCTCCTGACCGTCCTCCTGATAGCCCCGAATCAGGAACAATCGTCCCGAGGGTACGGCCCGCCAAAAGTCGCAATGCGCGGGATCGTTAAAGATGTTGCGCTTGACCCCGTCACTCTCCGGCGGCAGCCAAACCTCAATGGCTCCGCCGACCTCGCGTGGGGCAAGATCTTCGCGGGTCAACATCATAAAGACCGGCCAACCAGTGTGCCGGGTGACCGCGTTGTCCAGGACCTGCTCGAACTCCGTCAGAGCAAATGACTTCAGATCACCTTCCAGGCAGTAGTCGAACCGATATGAGCCATTGGGAAACCTGGCAGGGCTGTCGGTGGGCAGATTATTTGTGAGGGCGCGCCATCGATCAAATGATGCCCGCACGAACCGATCCTGTGCACCGCCTTCCGTGGGCTCGTCCAAAAGTCCGACAACATGAAGGATATCGAATGCCTTTGCGAGCGTCAGGGTGTGCTCGCCCCGTTCGAAGGCTGCAATGGTCGGGATGCTGACGCCAGCGAGCGCTGCATGCTCGCGCTGGGTCAGACGTTCTTCTTTTCGGCGGGCGAGTGCTTCGTCAACGAGCGTGCGCCAGCTCAGCGGGCCTATTCCCCGAGGATTCTCAGGCATTGATTACTCACGATCTCAGAATATTTGGTGACAAACCCGTCAGGTCCTTCGGCTGCAGGCGGCTGGATGACCGCTGAAGCTTTGGCGACCTGTCGCTTAAGGTCCTTCAGCGTCTGGTCGATGACGCGATCCGAAAGACCGATATCGCCTCCGAAACCTCGGAACAGCTCACCGTTGGCAGCGCCAAGGTTGACCTGCTTGCCGCGGATGGTCAGGGCCAGGGTTTGATCAAAACCGTCATAGAGAGCGGTATTGAGGACATCATAGGCGGGTGAGAGCCTAAGTCCCGTCGAAGTTTCCAATAGAGAGAAATTCTTGAGATGGGCGTCGCAATTCCCGACAAGCGCAAAAGCCACCAGACGCTGAAAGAAGCGCTGAAGGTCGATGACTACACGCGATGAGTGCTTTTTGATGATCGTGGCCACATCTTCGTAGGCGGCATCGTATTTGCCTCCATAGTCCTGGCCGCGGGGCTTGGCGAGGATTTGCGCGCAATCTTCCAGTCGGAGCTTTTCTCCCTTCGGCCCGCGGTCGAACCGGGTGACAATGAGGGCATACTCGTCACCCACGGGTGCGGATTGAAACTCGTTGACTTCTTTCGACCCGAGCACCACGCCGGCCCACCGCAAGCTCAAAGCCTCGTTGCGGACGAGCGTCGGAATGCTTTGGGAGTTGAATTTGGCTATATAGGGAGCGGGTCCGGTTGCTCCGGCCGGGACAAAGCCGCCCTTGCCGCGCACAACAAGGAGCTTCTTCTGTATCCCGGAAACCGTACGGCCAGGACTGGTTGTGGCTTCTGCAGCCGCTGCGGAAAGCCCGGAAACTGCCGGGGGGACAACGCTCACAGCACCGATGCAATCCGAGCCGTATCGCAAGAGCAGGCCAAGATCGTCCTGACCGTCGACATGAGCGCCACGTGCCTGTTGTTCGCGCAGCCAGCCCTCGGGTCCGAGATGTTGGAAAAACGGATGTAGGCTGGACGGCCAGTCATACTCGTTCCGCGTGACGGGAAAGCAGCAGGCAATGTCCTCCGTCCAACCCCGCTCGTAGGCAAAACGGGTCCCGCCGGCAGGTGTCTCCGACAACCTACCGGCGATGCGGTCCTTGAAAAGGATTTCGGCAGAGCGTAATTCAGAAGCTATGGCTTTTCCTTTCCCGTTCCTAGCGTAGGCTTCGCTTATCCGCGCAACCACGCCTTATTATATGGCACCTCCGGAGAAAAAAGCAAATATAATATCATTCACGTGCTTTGTGGACCGAAAAAGCTATTTTGTCTTGATATTTGCCGGCAAACGGACTAAGATTTTGGATGGGCTAAAGCCTAAATTCAGCCGCGATCTGGGGCTGCCACGAATAAAGCTAACTCCCCTGCGCGCCGCACCTCCGGGGGATTGCCCGGAGCCTCGTGTAGAAAGCCGCTGGGTGGCCAGGCGGTCGTTGGCGTCAGGCCAGGCATCCAGGAGCCGCTGCGGCAACTCGCACGTCGTCATCCATGACCTCGGCCCATTTGCGGCCACCGGCTCACCGCGGACCTAGCTGACGCCAATTCGACTTTCTCTGCGGTCGCCGGGTTGCGTTCAAGGGCGGCCGGGTCCTAGGGAACGGGGGTGAACAGCGATTTCGCTTCGTCGAGTAGGTCGTCCTGCCCCCATCGCCATGGAGGTGAGCAGACAAGATCCGAGTGCAGCAAACCGAAAGTTCCATCCAATCGCCAAGCAAGCCTCTCCTTTTCCAAATCCGAGACTGTGCGCCTGCTTCCCAATACCAGCGGGGCGCGTCCCCGGCGGCATCTGCAGCGTCGCGAGAGAGGAGCAAAAGTCGAGCCGGGAAGAACTCGGACAAGTGTTCCATAGGCTTTCGGTCCCCAGCTGGGTGTAACCATCGCAGGGTCGTGGGCCTGACGAACCCGACAATTTGCCGTTGCCGAGCGTATGCCGACGCCGGTCCACACGATCTATGTCCGCAAATTGCGACAATGGCCACGACCGCAAGCATCAGTTAACGCTTCTGATTGGGGGGCCCCCAAGGAAGAGCTACTCGGTGCTATCGCCCGCAAAGCCGGGCCGACCATGAAAACTTCCAGCAGCTCGTGAATGGGAACTCGACTGACCAGTTCAAGAAGGCGAAGAACTTCTTCAACGGCGGTTCGGCTCCGCAACATGATATCAAGCCGCTGGTCTGATCCTCAGCTCGTCGGTTGCTCACGTAGCGCACCTAATCAGCAGCGTGGATCCAGATGACCTCAGCTAGGGGATTCGAAGCAAAACGATCCTGACGATTGGCGGCGAACATCCGCCGATCGTCCTTTATCGAACACGAGAACCGCATCACGCCGAGACCGCGGAAACGAACAGTCCTGTCGATCGCCTTGTGAAGGGCCTTTATGCCGATCCCACTGACGGCCGCCGCCTTTGTGAGGGGGTATAGATGCAAGAAATGAGCCCATTCTCCTGCTCGTTATGGAGAATGATATAGGCCCTCAGCTAACGTCCCTTCGGCTGGGTTTCGCCGGTCTTCGCGCCTTGACTTGCAGCCGCCAACGGCCTATCCACCCTTTTGTTAGCACTCGTCCTCGGTGAGTGCTAATCGCGCTCCGGCAACGGGGAACCGTTCAACACCGCACCAGGGAATCCAAAATGGCAAAGTCGAAGTTCCGTCCACTTCATGACCGCGTGGTCGTTCGCCGGGTCGAATCCGAATCCAAGACCGCCGGCGGGATCATCATCCCGGATACGGCAAAGGAAAAGCCGCAGGAGGGCGAGATCATCGCTGTCGGCTCCGGCGCCCGCGACGAAGCCGGCAAGCTGGTTCCCCTGGACGTCAAGGCTGGCGACCGCATCCTGTTCGGCAAGTGGTCGGGCACCGAAGTCAAGCTCAATGGCGAAGACCTTCTGATCATGAAGGAATCCGACATCATGGGC
>NZ_JBSKBO010000012.1:0-138673 GCF_053714255.1 Mesorhizobium sp. 43Arga | reverse complement strand
CATGCTGGACCACTGGGCCAAGGTGGCGCCATCGCCTGCCTTCGACTATGCCTATGCATGGGGGTCTCAACAGGGCGACACCGCACTTGGCAACTCGCCGGAGCTGCAGGCCCTCTTCCTTCAGCACAACCACAGCACCACCACCAGCGTGCCTTCGACCGGCGAAACGACTCCGCCCACCAGCACTGTACCCCCGACCAGCACGGTGCCCCCAACCAGTACCGAGACGACCAGCAGTGTGCCTTCGACCAGCGATCACACTTTTAACGGCACGGGCGGCGCGGATGTGCTTCACGGCACCACCGGCGTCGATACGATGATCGGTGGTGGCTACAACGACACCTATTATGTCAACAACGTCGGCGACAAGGTGGTGGAACTGCCGGGTGGCGGCAACGATACCGTGCTGGCATCGGTGAGTTACGCGCTGTCGGCCGGCTCGGCGATCGAGCACCTCGCCACCACGAACAAGTCCGACACCACCGCCATCAACTTCAAGGGAAACGAGTTCTCCCAAACCATAGATGGCAATGCCGGCGACAACATCATCAACGGCGGTGGCGGGAAAGACGTGCTGACGGGAAATGGGGGCAAGGACGTCTTTTACTTCAATGCGGCCCTCAAGACCGGCAATGTCGACAAGATCACCGATTTTAATGTGGCCCAGGACAAGATCGGGCTCGACCACAATGTGTTTACCGGCCTTCCAATGGGGACGCTTCCCACCTCGGCATTCCACGAAGGCAGGGGGGCGCACAACAGCGGCGATCACATCATCTACAACAGTTCGACCGGCGCCCTGTCTTTCGACAGCGACGGCGCGGGTGGCGCACATCAGATCCAGTTTGCCACTCTTTCTCCGCATCTGTCTTTGACGGCGTCCTCGTTCATCGTAGCGTGAGCCTTGGGGAACGTCAGACCCTGATCACAAGGGTCTGACGTTTTCTTGATTATACTTTGATATACTTCGGTGGAATGCTTTGATGGAACGAATCGCTCCAACGAGCATTGGTCCATCATGAGCGCTCGCGGCATCGAATTCCTGCAGAAATGGGTCGAGGATAATGTTCCACTCATTTCGAAGTCCGACCCGACCCTTGCGGCGAGGCTCGCCGACCAAGTGACGGCGGACGCCATCAAGGCGGGAATTCGCCCGGAGGAAATCTCGGAAGAAGTCGGAAGCATGTTGACCACCATGCTTGAAGTGCTCGACCAACGCGATGCGAAATGATCGCGCGGCCGGTTGCATCGGCATCGGCGCACAGCTTCACGCTCGACAGGCCTCCCGCATCACCGAAGAGAGGTGCCCACCAACTTCATAATTGCCAGCCGAGCCAGTGGTTTGGTTTTTATCGCCTTGGTCAAACCGGGACGGTCTCGTGCTCTTCCAAGACCCGCGTGATGACTTTGTCGAGGTCGTGCGGCTCAGCGCCGTTGACTTGTATCAAGGGCCACCCAGCCTGGCGCAAGCACTTGCCGACCTCCCTTGAGATATCGGCCTGCCTCAAGCCCCTGTCCACGCCGAGTTCGAACAGGAGGACCTCCAGGAGCGGTTGCTGCGCCTGACGATCCATGAGACGGCGGCGCAACGTTTCCTGCGGCGCATCGAGCTGGATAAGGAGGTCTGGTCGCGGCAGGAACGCCAGGCAATCACGAACCACGTCAACGCTTGGTGTTCGCGCCAGCAAAACCAGGGCGCACAAAGCCTGGATCAGGCCTTCCTCGAAAATGAAGTAGCCTTCCGATTCCTGCGCTTGACGCCAGGACTCGCACAGAAGGGCGATGTCGACCTTCATGCGCCATGACCATGTGCGGCTTCGTAGCGGGATCGACGCCAGAAGCCGCGCCGCGACACCGTCCTTCGGCAAGGTCGATAGCAAGACAGGACCGGAGGTGGCGATCTTCCTGCCAAGACGCCCGATGCCATGGCGCACCTCCGGGCCGCCCTCCTGGGCCGACCCATATTCGATCAGGCGATACCCGTTTACTGTCTTCACGTTGATGCCGTGCTTTGCCATACCCTGGCAGAGGCCGCGAAGAAGTGTGGTCTTGCCTGCACCAGGGGGCCCAAACAACTCGATGATCATGACGGAATGCCCCAAGCGTCTCCGAGCAAGCAGTCATTTGACTGCGGATCAAAGCTTAGCCGGTTTACAGATTACACCAACGTTCATTTGAATGACCTTTCATACTTGCTGCCGGAGGCACGCGGGATTGGCCGTTGGTAAGCGCCTCACGATCGGGGACTTTCGGGCGGACCGGCCGTTACTGGAGGGAATTAGAGAGCTCCCCAGGAGCCTGAGCGGGAAAGCGCTGTCTGATCAAGATCGAGGCATCATCCGAATGATTGATGAAAAGATTTCGGTGGCGAGTGATGGTCGACGTTCAGCTTGGTGGGGCCCTGAATGTCTTCAGCGTATTTGCAGCCTGAAGCGGTGAATCAAGATCTGCGGGCGGATCGTCGACCGACGACGACCCGGAGATGGTCAGATATTCCCGAATATGCTCTTGACGAAGGGGGGCCCCTCTGGCGCGACTATCAACAGATGGGCGCGGATTTTGCGGACATTCCCGTCTTCGATCATCTTAGAAACGTCGCAAGGCAATATCCCGACAAGCTCGCGATTGGCGACGGCACCAATCGCCTGACTTATTCCGAGCTTTTCCGGGCTGTCGAGACATTGTCGCACCGTGTCGCTGCCGTCGTCCCCGAAGGACAGGCTGTCGGCATCCTTCAGGCCAATTCGGCCTGGTACGCTGTGGCGATACTGGCGAGCATGGCGGCCGGGCGGCCTTCGGTTCCGCTCAACATGAGAGATCCAGGTTCTCGGATCATCGAAATTGTGGACGCCGCACGGCTCGGCGCCATCATAGGCGCTGGAAATGTCCGCCCCATCGATTTGGCACAGGAAGTCCTGTGGATCGATATTGCCGCCGGCGTCGCGCCAAACGGTCAACAGGCATCACAGCAGCCGCAGCTCCGCTCCGTTTCCGTCGATGCGCCCGCAATGGTGCTTTACACATCGGGTAGCACCGGACGTCCCAAGGGCATCGTCAACAGCCAACGCAGCCTGCTGTGGCGGGTCCGGCAATATGTCGACGCGTGCCATATCAACGCGGATGACGTTTTCCTGCCGCTGACCGGACCTGCCACGATTGCCGGTTGCCGGGAGATTTTTACCGCACTGCTGACGGGCGCCACGTTGCATCTTCTTGAGGTGGAGGCGGTCGGCCTGCGCGCAGTCCGCGCTCGGGTTCAAGCCGAAGGCGTGACGATCGCCTATCTTGTGCCGGCGCTGCTCCGGGCGCTGCTGACCGAGGCCCCCGCTGACGTCTTCCAGTCACTCAGAGTGGCCCGGATCGGTGGCGAGAAGGTGTCGTGGACGGACATCGCGTTGCTGCGCAAAGCGGTTTCGGACCAGTGCCTGATCCAGATAGGCTACTCGTCAACCGAGACCACCGGTTCGCAATGGTTCCTGCCGCAGGAATGGCCGGAGCAAGACGCTTCGATCCCCGTCGGCAGGCTGCTTCCCGGGATGGCCTTCGCCATTGTCGACGAAGCGGGACGCAATGTCGGGACAGGCGAGAGTGGAGAGCTTCTGATCAGAAGCCCTTATGTTCTGCTTGGTCACTGGGAGAACGGTGTCGTGGTTCCCGCTCGGCCGGATCCGGACGATCCCGGTGTTCGGGTTTTTGCGACCGGCGACCTCGTTCGGCTGGACGATGATGGCCTGTTGCGCATCGTCGGCCGCAAAGGTCGCCAGATCAAGATCAATGGTCGACGCGTCGAGCCCGCCGAGCTCGAACGGGTCCTGCGTTGCGCGCCTTCGGTGGCGGATGCCGTGGCAATCGTGACGCCGGCCGAGGAACTCATCGCATTCGCGGTTCCCCAGCCCCTCGCGGGGGCTGCTTTTGCGGAGGAGCTTCGCCAACTCGTCAGAACGACGTTGCCGGCGCCGTTGCGTCCCTTGCGGTTGCACACCATCACCGAGATCCCACGCCTGCCGGGAGGGAAGATCGACCTGGCAACGCTCACCGAAATGGATCGTACGGAGAGAAAGACGACGCCAGCCGTCCAGCCGCCCACTGCCCGACCGCTCCCCGCTGGAGGCGACCTGAATACCAGGCAAATGGTGCAGCACGCGTGGATGCAGGTTCTCAACACGGGCACTGCGGCGGGAAACTGGGATGAGGCGGGGGGAGATTCGCTGCAGCTGCTGCATTGCGTCATGGCAATCGAGAGTGCCATCGGGCAAGAGCTCGGCCTCGAGGCCTTCACCGTCGGCATGAGTTTCGACGAGATGGTTGAGGCTGTCGCGTCGGCCCAGGCGGGCGAACGACACGCGAAAAAGCATCACCCTCCGGTTCTTTTCCTGTTTCCAGGGTCCGTCGGCTATGGCCCGAGCCTGGCTGCGTTCGCAGCCGCCATGGGCAAAGTCGCCCGGGTGAACCCCATCCGGTATCCTGGCCTCGCCGCGATACTGGATGGACACAACAGTCTTTCCGCCATGGCGGCCGCCGCACTCGAGCAGATAGGCCGCGCCCAGCCTAACGGCCCCGTGCGACTTCTCGGCCATTCGCTTGGTGGCGCGGTTGCGTTCGAGGTTGCTGCGCGGCTGCTGACCGCCGGCCGATCGGTAAGGTTTTTGGGTATCCTCGACACGAGCCTTCTGGACGAGCCGAGCAACCGTTGGGAGACCGTTACCCGCACATTCCATCGCATTCGCACGAATCGCATATCCGCCCACCGGATGGCTTGCCGAGCCCTTGCGAAAATCACCGTCGCCATGGGCTGCGAGGCGTATCTCGCCAGGACTCTCGATCGCTTTGCCAAGGGAGAGTTCAGCCCGACAAGTTTCAGAACCAAACTGGAACTGCAGGAAGTCTTGCGGGCGCGGTCTTTCTTCCAGTGGCTGGAAGCACCCAAACCGGCTCTGCCCATCTCCGGAACCTTGTTCCGGTGTCGTCGGGAAGGAATGCCTCGGGCCCTGGGCTGGGACAGGGCTCTGGCACATCTGGACGTGGTTCCGATCATGGGCAACCATATCGACCTTGTCATAGAGCCCAATCTTGCCACCAACCGCCCGCTCATCGAGACGGCCGTCGTGCAGACCTATTCCCCGGCGGAGTCTCGCAAAAGGGAGGATCTGTCATCGACGTGATCTCACATTTCAGCAAGGACATGCTGGCGCTCGATGCTCGTGCGGAGGTCGATCGCATCGTTGACACCTTGCGTGCGCAGGTTCTTGGCACGCTCCGCCGTCGCGGGGTGGTTGTCGGCCTTTCCGGCGGCATCGACAGCTCCGTCGTCGCGACCTTGTGCACACGCGCGTTCGGCAAGGACAAGGTCCTGGGACTGTTCATGCCGGAGCGCGATTCCGCCGGCGACTCCCTGAGACTTGGCCGCCGCGTCGCGGCACAGCTTGGCATTGAGAGCATCCTGGAAGACATCGGCCCGGCGGTGGAGGCCGTCGGCGCCTACCGTCGGCAGCTCGAGGCGATCCGGACCGTCGTTCCCGACTATGGGGACGGCTGGAAGTGCAAGCTGGTGATCGAGCCGGTTCTCGAGAGCAACGGCCTCAACATCACCCGGCTCACCGTCCAGGATCCAGAAGGCAAGGTCGATACGGTGCGTCTGTCGCCAGCCGCCTATCTGCAGATCGTCGCCGCAACCAACTATAAGCAGCGCCTGCGCAAGATGACGGAATACTACCACGCCGACCGCCTCAAATACGCGGTTGCGGGGACGCCAAACCGCCTTGAGTACGACCAGGGGTTTTTCGTCAAGCAGGGCGACGGAACCGCCGACGTGATGCCGATCGTCCACCTTTACAAAACCCAGGTCTATCGGCTCGCGGAGTATCTTGGCGTGGACGAGGAAATCCGCCAGCGACCACCGACCACCGACACATTCTCCATGGCGCAAAGCCAGGAGGAGTTCTACTTCGCGCTGCCCTATCATCTGATGGATCTATGCCTCTACGGCCTGAACCATGGGATCGCCAGCGATGAGGTCGCGGCGGCGGCCGGCCTCACTGAGCCCCAGCTGCAGAAAGTCTTCAAGGACATAGACGCGAAACGGCGGGCCGCCCACTATCTTCACGCGCGGCCTTTGCTGTCCATGGAAATTGGCGAGGATTGACCGGGGATGTGCGGCATCGCTGGAATTGTGGCACTGAACGCCGCGGCGGCTTCTCCTTCGCGTGAGGCGCTGATGCGGATGGTGGGCGCGCTGGCGCATCGCGGCCCCGACGAGCGCGGCCTTTATCGCGACAAACGCGCGGGGCTGGCGCATGCCCGCCTGTCCGTCGTCGATCTTTCCAGCGGCCAGCAGCCGCTTGCGGACACGGGCGATACGACGTGGATCGTGTTCAACGGCGAGATATTCAACTATGTCGAGCTGCGGGAAAAGCTGATTGCGCTCGGCCACCGCTTCCGAACCCGCAGCGACACGGAGGTCGCGCTGCATGCGTATCGCGCGTGGGGCGAAGCGGCCTTCGAACGGATGAACGGCCAATGGGCAATTGCAATCTGGGACTCAATAGCGGGTCGTCTCGTATTGTCGCGCGACCGGTTCGGCATTTGCCCTCTGCATTTTTGTGAGCATGCGGGCCGGCTTTATTTCGCCAGTGAAGTGAAGGCCATTTTCGCGGCCGATCCAACCATCCCTCGCGCGTTTGATCCCGCCGGTCTCGATCAGACTTTCACGCTCTGGACGGTCGTTCCACCGCAAGGGGTGTTTCAGGGAATCCACGAGCTCGCGCCAGGGCATGTCCGCATCTACCACGATGGCACCGTTCGCGAGCAGGTCTTTTGGCAGCCTTCCTACCCCGAGATTTTCGGATCGTCGCAGGGCGAGTTCACCGGGTCGTGCGATGACGCGGTGGAACGCGTGCGTGGCGCCCTCGAGGCCGCGACGGCACTCCGAATGGTGCGCGCCGATGTGCCTGTCGGATGTTACCTCTCGGGAGGGCTGGACAGTTCGCTTGTGGCGACACTGGGAAGGCGCTTCGCCGGCCGACGCTTCCAGACCTTCTCCTTGCGTTTTGCCGATGCCGAATATGACGAGACCCGCTTCCAGCGGCTGGTTGCCGAAGCAACTGGCAGCGAGCACCATGAGGTTGTGGTTTCGCGCGGCGATATCGCCGCGATCTTTCCGGAGGTGATCAACCACACCGAGCGGCCGATACTGAGGACCGCCCCGGCGCCGCTGTTCCTGCTCTCTAGGCTGGTGCGCGAGCGTGGCATCAAGGTGGTGCTGACCGGCGAAGGTGCCGACGAGATGTTCGCCGGCTACGACCTGTTCCGCGAAGGCAAGGTCCGCAGGTTCTGGGGACACCAGCCGGCGTCGACACGACGCTCGCGCCTCCTGGAGCGCCTTTACCCCTACCTCACCCGCTCGCCGGTGCAACAGCAGGCGATGGCGCGCCAGTTCTTCGGGCGCGGGATCGAGGCCTATGGCGCGCCCGGCTTTGCCCATGATACACGCTGGCGCAGCACCGGCGCCATCAAGCGCCTGTTCTGCGCGGATCTGCGCGCCGAATCCCAGCGTCGCGATGCCGTGTCCGAGTTGCTCGCCCGCTTGCCTGCGGCGTTTTCGCGCTGGAGCCCTCTTGCGCAGGACCAGTATCTCGAGATCCAGACGTTGATGTCGGGCTATCTGCTTTCCTCGCAGGGCGACAGGATGCTGATGGCTAATTCCATCGAGGGGCGCTTCCCCTTCCTGGACGATGAACTAGTGAGGCTCGCGAATTCACTTCCGCCTTCCTACAAGCTGCGTGTCCTCGATGAGAAACACGTGCTGAAACGCGTGGCGGAGCCGATCGTGCCCTCCGAGATCGTAACCCGCAAGAAGCAGCCATTCCGGGCGCCCAACGCGCTTTGCTTCGCCGCCGACGCCGCACCGGAATACATTCGCGAAGCGCTTTCGGAGACGGCGATACGCAAGGCGAATGTTTTCGATCCGGTTTCGGTCACACGCCTGCTCGGCAAGTGCCAGGCCAGGACCGGTGACGGTGACCTTTCCAATGCCGACAACATGGCGCTCGTCGGCGTGCTGTCGACCCAACTCCTTCACCAGCAGTTTGTCGCGAGCTGTCCCGGTGCAGCGCGCGTGCAAGGGCTCAGCGTCGACGTCGACCGCGAACATCGGGAGGAGTGCTTGCATGTTGCATGATGCCGTACCCCTGCTGCATGACTACCTCGCCCACTCCGCCGGCCGGCTCGGCGACAAGGTGGCGCTGGTGTGCGGCAAGCAACGTGTCACCTATGGCGAGCTCGAGGCACGCGCCAATGCGATCGCCAGGGATTTGGCCGCATCAGGGGTCGCGCGCGGCGATCGCGTGATGATCTTCGCCGACAACACCGTCGAGACGGTGGTGAGCTT
Organism: Mesorhizobium sp. 43Arga; assembly: GCF_053714255.1. NCBI lineage: Bacteria > Pseudomonadati > Pseudomonadota > Alphaproteobacteria > Hyphomicrobiales > Phyllobacteriaceae > Mesorhizobium > Mesorhizobium sp. 43Arga. The sequence goes on along the minus strand of NZ_JBSKBO010000012.1, from coordinate 130,287 downwards.
CTGGGCGGTGCTCAAGGCGAATGCGGTGGCGTGCATCGTCAACCCGCTGACCAAGAGCGACAAACTTGATTATCTGCTCAACGACTGCCGACCGGCGGCGCTGATCACAGACGCGCATCTGCAAGCGATCTTCCGCGAACCGGCACATAGCTGCCAGTCGCTTCTGCGGACGATCGTTTCCGGATCAATCGATGACCCCGAGCTCTCCCGGTTGCCGCATGCCGTGCGCTGGGAGACCGCGGTCGGCAACGGCGGCGATGCACCGCCGGCGCGGCGCTGCATCGACATCGACCTTGCCTCCATCATCTACACCTCCGGCTCGACAGGCGAACCCAAGGGCGTGATGCTGACACACAGAAACATGATGACCGCGTGCACGTCGATCGCTTCCTACCTCGAGCTAGCCGAGGACGAGGTGATCCTCAATGTCCTGCCCCTCGCCTTCGACTACGGCCTGTACCAGATGATCATGGCGTTTCGCACCGGCGCCCGGCTGGTGCTTGAACGCTCGTTCGCTTTCCCGGCGCAGGTCCTTGGGCTGATCAGGCAAGAGGGGGTTACGGGCTTTCCCGGCGTGCCGACCATCTTTGCGGCACTCTCTGAACTCAGGTCCCTCAAGGACCAGGATTTCTCAAGCATTCGGTACGTCACGAACACCGCGGCGGCCCTGCCTCTCAAGCATATTCTCATGCTTCGGGAGCTGTTTTCGAGTGCACGCATCTATTCGATGTACGGCCTCACCGAATGCAAGCGTTGCACCTATTTGCCACCCGAGGATCTCAAGCGAAAGCCATTGAGTGTCGGGATCGCGATCCCGAATACGGAAATGTGGATCGTTGACGAACATGACAGGCGGGTCGGCCCCGGCGTCGTCGGCCAGCTCGTCATTCGCGGCGCAACGGTGATGAAGGGATACTGGGGCAAGCCCGAGGCGACGGCCAGGAAGCTCAAACCCGGCCCGCTGCCCGGCGAGCAGGTCCTATACACCGGCGACTACTGCCGGATGGATGCGGAAGGTTATCTCTACTTCGTCGGCCGTGGCGACGAGATCATTAAGTCGCGGGGCGAGAAGGTGGCGCCGAAGGAAGTGGAGAACGTGTTGATGGATATTCCGGGGGTCCGGGAAGCGGCGGTCATCGGCGTTCCCGACGAACTCCTTGGGCAAGCGGTGAAAGCGTTTGTCGTGATGGAGAATGGAAGAACCATCGGCGAAAAACAGCTGCAGTTGGAGTGCCAGAAGCGACTGGAGAACTTCATGGTTCCGAAGTCCATCGTCGTCGTGGCCAGCCTGCCGATGACGGACACGGGGAAACTCAAAAAGACGGCCCTGTCATGAGGCGGACTCGCTAAATGGTGGTGTCGCTACGGAGGTGAATTCATGTTGACGATCAAGGACCGTACCGGAACTTACAGCGGGCAGATCCGCAATTTCCTGGTTTCGAATTTCTACGTGAGCGACGTGAAGGCATTGATGAACGACACGTCCTTGCTCGATCAAGGCATCGTCGACTCGACGGGGGTGCTTGAGATTATCGGCTTTATCGAGGAGACCTTTGGCATCACCGTCGAAGACAGCGAGCTCTTGCCTGAAAACCTCGATTCCATTCAAGGGATCGAGCAATACATCATCCGCAAGATGAACTGACTGCCGGCGTAAAGCCCAGATCGGTTTCGGCGATTGCTCTGGCTTTCCGCACGCTCATGCCTGCGCCTTGGCTTGTCCCAGAACCACCCGGCCCTCTCCCGCTTCGTTCGACACAGCGCGGATGTTCTCGTATGCCTTGCTGCGCTCCAGCAGTCCCATCACCTGCCGATCCTGGCCAAGGCCGACCTCGAAGAGCAGGGTGCCGCCAGGCCGCAAGTATCGCGGCGCGTCTTTCACCACCCGCATATGGATGCTCAGGCCGTAAGGGCCGGCGGCGAACGCTTCACGCGGCTCGAGCTCGACCAGGTGCGCGCGGTCGCCCTCGAGCCGCTTTTCCGAAATGTAGGGCGGATTGCAGACGATCACATCAATTGTCCGGTCAAGCCCGAGGCCAGAGAGAGCGTCGAACAGGTCGCCCTGAAGCACCGAAACACGGTCAGCCATGCCGTGATGGGCGGCGTTACGGCGTGCCACGTCGACGCATCCGTCGGTAAGGTCGCTCGCCCAGACGCGTGCGGTGGGAATGTGGTGGGCGATGGCGCACGCCAAATTGCCAGTTCCGCAGCACATGTCGACGATGCGAGGCGCCGGCAGGTTCATTTGATGCAAGACACCAAGGGCCGTCGTGCCCAGCAATTCCGTCTCTGGCCGGGGCACGAGCGCACCAGGCGCGACGAGCAGCTCAAGTCCCATGAAGATGGCGCGGCCCGAGCCATAGGCGTCGGCAACACTGAACTCTTTGCTCATGGCAAACCCCTGATCTCCCAGTATAGGTGTTCGGCATTCGCGCGCCAGTCAACCTGTCGTTGCAGAATCCGGGCAAGCCGCCAGCCGGTCAGTCTTTCACATCCAAGTCGAGCGCGGCAGCGACGGCATTCAGGCGCTCGGGGGTTGGATCGCTCTTCAACCGCCGCAGATTGAAATCGAGATGCTCCTTCTTGAACATGGAGACCAGGGTGACGCCGGCCGAATTCGTTGCGAATGCGTAATCGGCGAGAAATGCGACAGCAATTTCGGTGGGACTGCCGCGGTATCCGAGGTCGCCAAGAGCGACCAGTATTTCCTTCCGCGTATTGAATTTCGCGACGATTCGATCGAGGCCCGAGAATGTCCCGTGCGTTACGAACGTTCTGTGCCGGTGAGCGCGCGTCTTCAACTTCGCGAGGTTCGGCTCCAGCGGGGTATTGGCAATCTGCACGAACCGATAGGGCAGCTGTTCCTTGAGAGCCGTCATTCCCGCATCGAGGTGTCCTGCGACCGAAATGGCCCGGGCTTTCCCGTCCTGAACCACGCGCTCCACGGCCCGGATGATATCCTCGCGAACCAGCTCCTCAGCGGTCGGACGATGCAGCGCGAGGACGTCGACATAATCCGTGCGAAGACGCCTCAGGCTTTCCTCGACACTTGATCTTATCAACTCCGCGGACAGCGGCACCTTGAATGGCGCGGGGCGCACTCTTGAAGCATATTGCTTAAGCGCCGGAACCTTCGCAACAGCGATCCGCGACAACGGCTTCAGCAGTCGCATGGTGGCGGAGGTCTTCGGCGGACGCATGCCAACCTTGGTGCAGACGCAGACGCGATCGCGCTTTCTGGATGCAAATTCGCCCCAGATCGATTCAGCCATCCCGTCGCCATATGAAGGCGCCACGTCGTACCAGGTTACCCCTGCTTCGTACGCGCGTTCGAGCGTGTCTATCCCCTTGCGAACTCCGATGCGCGACCCAAGCGAAGCGCAGCCAAAACCGATACTTGATACTTTGGTGCCGATAGCTTCGACAAACACCATCTTCATGGCGAAGACCCGCTTTCATTCCTCAGTCGAATGATCCTTCTGTCTTTCTGTCAAAGACGAGCAAGAAAGGCATCATTCATTTGCTGCGATTGCTGCTGGTGGTGTATCCAGCGCCAAAAGGCAGCATGAATGGCATCTGCGTCTCAGATCGGGGCCTCACAGTGGGAGTTCGCGTGGCGCTGGAGGCCGGCACTTCACAAAGAGACGTAGAGCCCAGCCACGGGATTTTCAGCTAATTTCTTCATGCGTCCGGGCAGATAAAGTGCTCCGTGCAGCAACTCGGTACGTTGTGGGAACAGGCTCTGCGCGATGCGCTCACTCGAGCCTCCGCGGAAGCAGTCGGTTCGTATTCTGTGGAGGAGCCACGCCTTTGGTCGCAACCATGCTGTTGGTCGTGGAGTTCATCTGCGGCGCCGCAAGCGGAATTGCGCTAGGGCGCTGGGTGCCAAGCTTCAGCCTTGGCAGGACAGCCAACGGCTTGATCGGCGGCATCGGCGGCGTGCTTTTTGTGTGGCCCTCCGCGCGGATCCCGGGTGTCGGACCCCTCGTTGGCCATCACGCCGGTGGCCTGACGCCGACCATGTTGATCGGGGCTGGTATAGCAGGTCTTCTGGGAGGCCTTGTTCTGATTTTGCTGGCCGGTTTCGTCGGAGCGCTCATACGAGGCTGACAGCTCCGATGAAGAAGACGTGTGATGCGTGCAGATGCTTTGCGCCCTTCCATCCAGGGCGCCACCACTCAAGATTGCTCGGTACCCGATGAGGAGAACATTATGAGGAAATTGGCTCTCGCCCTTGCAGTCATCTCGAGTTTGGCGGGCTGCACCAACGCGGAAAGAGGCGCTGTGATCGGGGGGGTTGGCGGTGCCGCGCTCGGAACGGCGGCCGGCGGCAACGATGTGCGAAATGCGGTCGTTGGCGGTGCAATCGGGGCCGTCGCAGGTACCTTGATCGGTGCGGCGACCGACCGCCGCGGCTACTGTCGATATCGCGATCGGCACGGGCGAATCTTCGAGGCGCGATGCAGGTGATCGCGTTCGTGCCTAAGCCCGCCGCAACACCCGCGGGGCGCGAGCGACGCATGACGGGTTCAGGAGATCTGTCCGTCCGAGCCTGTCCTGAGCAGACTTGCCGGTCAACCCGATGACGCGTGTAGAAAGAAATCGTCATGAAAGGTTTTGTGAGCGACATTGAGGACCTGACCGAAGAAAACAACGCCTTCCGACGCGTGCTCTATACGACGAGAAGGACGCAGCTCGTGCTGATGGCGCTTCAGCCTGGGGAGGAAATCGGAGCGGAAGTTCATCAGGACCACGATCAGTTCTTCCGGGTGGAAGAGGGCACAGGAGAGATATGGATCGACGGCGTTGCCTCCGACATAAAGTCCGATATGGCTATGATTGTCCCCGCGGGTGCGCGGCACAACGTGAAGAACACAGGCAAGAAGCCATTGAAACTCTACACGCTCTACGCTCCACCTGAGCATATGGATGGAACGGTGCACGTCACCAAGGCGGATGCCGAAGCGTCCAAAGAACATTTCAATGGCAAGACGACAGAATAGCCGGTCTTCATGGGCGTAGATGAAACCGATGGCCTCATGATCCACAGGCGAAGGCACACCAGGACGCGGTGACCAGTCCCAAGACTTCAACGTTTCGAATTGCTTCTCGCAGCGATATGATCCTCTTGAAGCGGGTCTACCATCGGGTCTGCCGCGAACAAGGAATTGCCGCGGGCAGTTACCGCGCGGCGCAACTGCGCGCGAGCGCTATCGAACTTCTTTCCGAGGGCACACTGGACGAAGTCTCTCTATATGAGCGACTTCGGCGAGTGGAATACCCCTCGGTTAGAGAATGATGTCGCCGCTGGCAATTCCGTAAATGCCAACGAGGCAACCAATTGCGGCAACCGCCAACACTATCCATTCCACGCCGACCAACACTGGCATGTTCTGCTCCCGTCTGACCTGGACATAGAGCAGCGTACCGGGTGCATAGAGAATGGATGACAGCAATAGAAATTTCAGGCCGCCCGCGTAGATCATGAACGCAACATACAATGTGGCAATGCCGGCCACGATCAGGTCCCGGGATCGCTGTGCCGGTTCGGTGTCATAGGTCTCTCGGCGCATGGCGAGAAGGAAGCCGTACCCGGCCACGAGCAGGTAAGGTATCAACACCATGGCACTGCTCAGCTTCACCATGAGCGCGAACGCATCTTGCGAGAAAAGCGTGCTTATGAGGAAAGCTTGAATGATCACATTGGTCAGCCACAGCGCGGCGGCCGGGACGTTGTTGCGATTTTCGCGCGCAAAAATCCTTGGCATGTCGCCGCTCTTGGCGGCCGCGAACAGCACTTCGACACAGATCAACGACCAGGCGAGATAAGCGCCGAGCAACGATACGATCAGTCCCACGCTGACGAAAACAGCGCCCCAGTGACCAACAACGGCCTCCAGCACCGCCGCCATCGAGGGCTGGCGCAATCCGGCGATTTCCGCTTGCGGAAGCACGGCATAAGGCAGGAGCGTCACCAGGACCAACAGGAACAGCACGCCGATGAAGCCAAGGATCGTCGCGCGTCCGACGTCGGCGCGGTCCTTCGCATAGCGAGAATAGACGCTTGCTCCCTCAATCCCGATGAACACAAAGATCGTGACCAGCATGGTCGCTCTTATCTGCTCGAAGAGACCGCTTCGCGATGCCAGTTCTCCGCCCCACAGGTTGGCGACGAAGATGTTCGCGTTGGATGTTCCGGCCAGAATCAAAATGAAGACAAGAATGGGAATAACTTTTGCGACCGTGACAACGGTGTTGATGAAGGCAGCCTCCCTGATCCCGCGCAGGATCGTGAAGTGGAACAGCCAGAGCGCGATCGACGAGACCACCACTGCCGGGACCGTGTCGCCGTTGCCGAAAACCGGGAAGAACGCGCCGAGCGTCGACTTGATCAGAACCCAGTATGAGACGTCGGCAATGCAGGCAACCAACCAATAGCCAAACGCGGAGAGAAAACCGGCGTAGTCACCGAAGCCGGCTTTTGCGTAGGAAAAGATGCCGGCATCGAGTTCGGGCTTGCGCTCTGCAAGCGCCTGAAAGACCAAGGCCAATGTGTACATCCCGGTCCCGGCGATACACCAGGCGATGACGGCGCCGATCGGTCCGGTGGCTGCGCCAAAGGTGCGAGGCAGCGCGAATATGCCCGCGCCGACCATCGATCCGACAACCATCGCCGTCAGCGCGGCGAGAGAAAGCTTCTGCGAGGTCTGGGATGCCATGGCTGCGTCTCGGGCCGGTCGTTGATTGCACAAGCGAATCCGTCCGGCAAGCCGATCCGGCAGGTCGTTGCACTGGCCGACCACCCCGATGCTGCATCGGCCAAAGTCACAAGTCCAGCAGATGTAACTCCGCCACGCGGTGTATTGCGCCGAAGCTCCGAAATAGAGACGCAGTGCATAGCCATGAGATTCTCAGCTAATTCCACGCCCAAAACGAAAGCATAGGATTTGGTCGCGAACAGGTTGCCGCGCAACTTGTTGGCTCACGGACTTATGATCTCAAATCGCTTTGGAGAGACACGTGACAAGTAAGTCCGAACAGAAGCTTTCGCTCTTCGCACTGACCGGAATGGTCGTCGGATCGATGATCGGGGCCGGCATCTTCAATCTGCCCGGCAGGTTCGCCACCGCGACAGGCCCGTTCGGCGCCATCATCGCCTGGTGTATCGCCGGGACCGGCATGTACATGCTGGCCCGAGTGTTCCAGGCGCTGGCCGAGAAGAGACCCGACATCGATTCCGGCGTCTTCGCCTATGCCAAGGCAGGATTCGGCGACTATATGGGTTTCCTCTCGGCGTTCGGCTATTGGCTCGGAAGCTGCCTCGGAAACGTCTTCTACTGGGTGCTGATCGGATCGACGCTCGGGCGCTTCTTCCCGGGGATTTTCGGGGACGGCAGCACCGCGATCGCGATCATCGTCTCGCTGCTCGGCATCTGGGCCTTCCATTTCATGATCCTGCGCGGCGTCGAGCAGGCCACCTTCATCAACAGCGTGGTGACGGTCGCCAAGATCGTACCGATCATCGTGGCGATCCTCGCCATGGCGGTCGCGTTCAACTACACGCAATTCTCAGAGAACTTCCTCGGCGGCGTGGGCATGCCGGAAAAGACCCTGGTGTCGCAGGTGCGCGACACCATGCTGATCACCGTTTTTGTCTTCCTCGGTATCGAGGGCGCGAGCGTGTATTCGCGCTTCGCCCAGAAGCGTTCGGATGTCGGCACCGCCACCATTCTGGGTTTTGTCGGCGTCACCGGCCTGATGGTGGCCATCACCCTATTGCCCTACGCCACGGCTCCTCGTGCGGCCATCGCCGGGGTCCAGCAACCCTCGCTTGCCGGCGCGCTCGAGCTGGTCGTGGGACATTGGGGCGCGGTGTTCATTTCCATCGGCGTGCTGGTGTCGGTGCTCGGCGCCTATCTCGCCTGGTCGCTGATCTGCGCCGAGGTGCTGTTCGCCGCGGCGAAGTCGCAGGACATGCCGAAGCTTTTCGCGGCGCAGAACGGCAACCGGGTTCCCGCCAACGCGCTTTGGCTGACCAATATCGTCGTCTCGCTATTCGTCATCTCAACCTACTGGTCGCGCGACGCCTTCAACTTCATGCTCGACATGACAAGCGTGACGGCGCTGCTGCCCTACCTGCTGGTCGCGGGCTATGGCGTGCTGATCGCCCGCCGCGGCGAGGGATACCAGACCACGCCGCGCGAACGCGGGCGCGACCAGCTATTCGCCTGGATCGCCGTCGTCTACACGCTCATCATGTTTGTGGCCGCCGGCTTGAAATACGTGCTGCTGGTGGCGGTGCTCTTCGTGCCGGGAACCATCCTCTACCTCTGGGCGCGGCGCGAACAGAAGGCGCGGTTCTTCACATCGGTCGAACTCATCATCTTCGCCGTCACCCTGGTCGCTGGCCTTGCTGGTTTCGTCGGCCTGCTGACCGGCGCCATTACACCTTGACGAGAAAGGCACAAGCCATGGCGATGGAAACGAAATTCGGCGTGCATTCCGAAGTCGGCCAGCTTCGCAAGGTCATGGTCTGCGCCCCCGGCCGCGCCCATCAGCGCCTGACGCCCAGTAACTGCGACGCGCTTCTGTTTGATGATGTGCTGTGGGTCGACAACGCAAAACGCGATCATTTCGATTTCATGACCAAGATGCGCGACCGCGGTGTCGAGGTGGTGGAGATGCATAACCTTCTCGCCGAGACCGTCGCTGTCCCCGAGGGGAAGAAATGGATCCTCGACAATCAGGTGGTGCCGAACCAGATTGGCCTCGGCCTCGTCGACGAGGTGCGCTCCTATCTGGAAGGGCTCTCCAACCGCGATCTGGCGGAGACGCTGATCGGCGGCCTCTCGACACACGAATTCCCCGAATCCATCGGCGGCGAACAGCTCGAGCTGATCCGCGACGCGGCCGGGGTGAACGAGTATCTGCTGCCACCGCTGCCGAACACGCTCTACACACGCGACACCACCTGCTGGATCTATGGCGGTGTCACGCAGAACCCGCTCTACTGGCCGGCTCGGCATGAGGAGACCATCCTCACCACCTCGATCTACAAATTCCACCCCGACTTCGCCGGCAAGGTGAATGTGTGGTGGGGCGACCCAACCAAGGATTGGGGGCTTGCCACGCTCGAAGGCGGCGACGTCATGCCGATAGGCAAGGGCAATGTTCTGATCGGCATGAGCGAACGCACCTCGCGCCAGGCCATCAGCCAGCTCGCGGCGACGCTGTTCGAGAAGGGCGCGGCCGAGCGCGTCATCGTCGCGGCGATGCCGAAGCTGCGCGCGGCGATGCATCTCGACACGGTGTTCACCTTCGCCGACCGCGACTGCGTGCTGCTCTACCCCGATATCGTCAATGGCATCGAGGCGTTCTCCTACCGGCCGGACGGCAAGGGCGGCGTCGAACTGCACAAGGACAAGGGCACCTTCGTCGAGACGGTGAGCCAATCGCTCGGCCTCAAGAAGATGCGCGTCGTGGAGACCGGCGGCAACGCCTATATGCGCGAGCGCACCCAATGGGATAGCGGCGCCAACCTCGTCTGCGCCTCACCGGGCGTGGTGTACGCCTATGACCGCAACACCTACACAAACACGCTGCTGCGCAAGGAGGGCATCGAGGTCATCACCATCATCGGCGCGGAACTCGGCCGCGGTCGTGGCGGCGGCCACTGCATGACCTGTCCGATAATCCGTGATCCGGTGGACTACTGACAGCAGAGCATTTCCGAGGATCGGAGATGGGTGTCTCTCTGGTTAGGCAATCGACAACGAGCGGCGCTTCCATGAGCGGAACCGATCACCAGCGTCGAGCAGCGTCCCTGCATTCCAGATGGGGATGGTTCTTGGCCTTGGGCATCACCCTGGCATTGGCAGGAATCCTGGCCGTGGCGCTGCCGGCAATTTCCACATTCGCGGCGAGCGTTGTCCTTGGAATCGTCCTTTCGCTCGCGGGCATTGTGAAGATGGTTCAATCCCTGCGGGTCAAGGAATGGAGCGGATTCATCTGGCAAGAGCTCACGGGCGCGGTCGAGCTCGTCGGCGGCATCCTGATATACTTCAATCCCTTCAAGGGCGCTCTCGCGATCACGCTTCTGATCGCCTTGGTGTTTCTGGTGCAGGGCATCCTACAAGTCGCGCTCGCGTTCAGGGTGCGCGATCAAGATGGTTGGCAGTGGTTCGCGATATCGGGCCTGGTCGCGCTGGCCGCCAGCGCGACGCTCGCATTGAAGTTGCCCTATACCAGCATCTACACGCCGGGCACAGTTGCCGGCATCTCTCTCCTGGTCGCCGGCGGCGCCTACATTGCCATTGCCCTGACGATGCGCAGGGCCCGGTCGTGAAGAGGCCGTGCGAAACATCCGAGCGGTATTGTTCGGTCGAGAGGCGGCGATGGATCACTCGCGTCTCCTGGGCCTGCTTGATGGCTGCTTCCCTGGCGGGCGCCGCACCACCTTTCATCAGTTCGGTTTCATTCGCCCAGCAGCCTGGTGCAAGACAGGCGCCGCCTCCCGCCGTCGTCGTCGAGAAGATCGAGGTTCAGCAGGTCAGCAATCCCGCGCAGTTTACCGGTCGTGTGGAAGCGATAGAAGCAGTCGATATCCGGGCGCGTGTCACAGGCTTTCTGCACTCCGTCGATTTCAAGGATGGGCAAGCGGTAAAGGCTGGGGACACGCTGTTTGAGATCGAGCCGGATCAGCTTAATGCGCTGGTCGCTTCGGCGCGGGCGCAGGTGGCGCGTGCCGATGCGACACGAATATCGGCCGAGCGGAGTCTGGCGCGCAACCGCGACCTGTTGGCCCGAAGAACCGTCTCGCAGGCCACGGTAGACGAGGTCCAGGCGGCATTCGATGTCGCTTCCGCCGATGTGCAGGTCGCTCAGGCCGCACTGGATACCGCCGAACTCAACCTGTCCTATGCTCACATCACGGCACCGATTTCCGGCAGCATTGGCCGCGCGACGTTCACGACGGGCAATCTTGTCGGACCGGATTCCGGTTCGCTCGCACGGATAGTCAGCCTCGATACGGTCCGCGTCGCTTTCGCCGTGACCGAAGGGTTGCTTGTGACGATCCGCCAGCAGCAGGCCAGTGGCGGCAATCTCGATCCGAATACACTGAAGCTTTCGTTGCGTCTTGCCAACGGGACGGACTACGGCACGCCGGGCCGAATCGAATTTATCGAGAACGAGATCGACCCGCAGACCGGGACAGTCGCGGCCCGTGCGGTTTTCGCCAATCCTCGTCACATCCTCCTGCCAGGACAGTTCGTCACTCTTTATGTGCAGGAGAAAGACGCTCCCAGCTTGCCCGTGGTGCCTCAGACAGCGGTGCTGCAGGATCGCGAGGGGCGCTTCGTCTATCTCCTCGGCAAGGACAATATCGTCTCGCAGCAGCGCATCGATACAGGCGCACGCGTCGGCAATGGGTGGGCGGTCACCAAGGGCCTCGACGGCGGCGAGCAGGTCGTCGTTCAGGGAATCCAACGTCTGGCCCAAGGCATGACGGTTCAGCCGAGCCAAGGCCAGCCGGTCGGCGGCGGCTCATGATTTCCGATCTCTTCATCACCCGCACCCGGCTGGCGATCGTCTTGTCAATCGTCATTTCAATTGCGGGCGCGATCGCCATCTTTTCGCTGCCGGTGCAGCAATATCCAGAGATCACGCCGCCCACCGTCAGCGTCTCTGCCATCTATCCCGGCGCAAGCGCGGAAGTGATTGCCGATGTTGTCGGCGGGCCCCTGGAGACAGCCATCAATGGCGTCCCCAACATGATGTACATGTCGTCGACCAGTTCGAATGCCGGGCAATATTCGCTGTCCGTGACGTTCGAAGTCGGCACAGATCCAGACATTGCGCAGGTCAATGTGCAGAACAGGGCGCAACTGGCGATTTCTCAATTGCCGGCCGCGGTTACCCAGCAAGGCGTGTCGGTGCGGTCGAGACCGCCCGATTTCGTGCTCGGCATCGCCTTCTATTCTCCCGACAGCAAGCTCGACGTGCTGCAGATCACCAATTTCACCTCGACGACGATCGCCGATGCACTCTCGCGCGTCACCGGTGTCGGCGAGGCGTCCGTCGTCGGCGCGTCCGAATACTCGATGCGCATATGGCTGAATCCGTCACGCATGGATGCGCTCGGCATAACGGCCGATGACGTGGCCACCGCCATTCAGCGGCAGAACATCCAGGCCTCGCTTGGCCAGGCCGGCGCCCCACCGGCGCGGGAAGGCACCGAGTTGCAATATACGCTCGTGGCCCGCGGCCGCCTCATGAGCACAGATGAATTCGGCGACATTGTCATACGCACGGGCGGGGCCGGGGCGATCGTGCGGTTGCACGACATCGCGCGTATAGAACTCGGCGCTCGCAACTATTCATCGAGCGCGAGCTTCGCCGGGCATGACACGGCGATGCTGCAGATAAACCAGGCGCCGGGAGCCAACGCGATCCAGACCGCCAACGCCGTGCGCGCCGAGCTGCAGCGCCTTTCACCCACGTTTCCGCCCGGCCTCCAATACCAGGTCGTCTACGATGCAACACGGTTCGTCCGGACAAGCCTCTCGCTCATCGTGCGGATCCTCGGCGAGGCTTTCCTGATCGTGCTCGTCGTCACCTACCTGTTCCTGCAGGACTGGCGCGCCACCCTGGTCTCGGCGCTGGCCATGCCCGTCGCAATGCTGGGCGCCATCGCCATCCTGCTGGCATTCGGATATTCGATAAACTCGATTTCGCTGCTGGCCCTGGTGCTGGCGATCGGACTGGTCGCCGACGACGCCATTCTTGTCGTCGAGAACGTCAAGCATGTCATGGAGGACGACCCCACGGTCGAAACGGTGGCGGCCGCCCGCAAGGCGATGGGGCAGATCACGGGTCCGATCATTTCCACCACGCTCGTCCTCCTTGCCGTGGTCATCCCGACAGCTTTCCTGTCCGGCATAAGCGGGCAGCTCTACCGCCAGTTCGCGGTCACCTTGTCGGCGGCGCTGGTGATCTCGTCCGTCGTCGGCCTCACGCTCAGCCCGGCACTCGCCGCGATCCTGCTGAGGCGCGGACAGAGCGGATACCGGCGCGGTCCGCTTGGCTGGTTCGCGCGTTTCATGAACGCGACGCGTGTCGGCTATGGCCGGCTGGTCGGTTTCCTGGTGCGCCTGTGGATCATACCTCTCGCCGCGCTTGCCGCCTGCTTCCTGGGCGCCTACCTGCTGTTCAGCGGTCTCCCCTCGACCTTCCTGCCGGATGAGGACCAGGGCGCCCTGTTTGTCGATATCCAGCTTCCTAATGCCGCCTCGCTTGATCGCACGAGAGCGATTGTGGGAGAGGTTCAAAAGACCTTGTCGGCGACAAAAGGCGTCGAAAACGTCATTTCGGTCGCCGGCTTCAGCATCGTGCAGGGGACGCAATCTCCCAACGGAGCGATGGTGGTCGCGGCGCTGGATCCCTGGGATCAGCGCAACACGCCGGATCTGCGGCTGGACGCCATCCTCGCCAGATTGCGCGCGCAATTCTCGACCATTCCAGGCGCCAATGTTGCCGTCTTTTCGCCGCCGGCCATTTCTGGCATCGGCGCGGTCGGTGGCCTCGATCTGCGCCTCCAGGCTTTGCAGGGGCAGCCGCCGGAAGAGATCGCGGCGGTGGTACGAGCATTCGTTACGGCGATCAACCAGGCGCCGGAAATCGGCGGCGTGGCGACAACCTTCAGCGCCGATGTGCCGCAGATTTACGTCGATGTCGACCGGACCCGCGCCGAAGCGCTTGGCGTGAGCGTGTCCGACATCTATTCGACGATCGGCGCCAGCTTCGGGTCGCGTTACGTGAACGACTTCACGCTGCACGGGCGGGTCTTCCAGGTCAACCTGCAGGCTGACGCCGAGCATCGCGGGGACGCCGAGGATATCCTCAATCTCCATGTTCGCAGCCGGACGGGCGCGATGGTGCCGCTTAGGGCGGTGGTATCGACCAGCACCGTACTCGCGCCCTTCGTCATCTCCCGCTACAACCTGTCGGTAGCGGCACAGATCAACGGCCAAGTCGCGCCAGGCGGCAGTTCCGGAGCGGCGATGGATGCCATCGAACGCGTCGCGGCTCAGGCGTTGCCGGCCGGCTATGGCTACGAGTGGTCCGGCCTGTCCTTCCAGGAGCGGCGCAGCGCCGGACAGGAGAGCATTATCTTCGGACTGGCCTTCCTGTTCGCCTATCTGTTCCTGGTGGCGCAATACGAAAGCTGGATGCTGCCGATCGCCGTAATTCTGTCCCTTGGGGCCGCCCTGTTCGGTGCCACCGGGGCGCTCGTGCTTTTCGGACTGCAAAACAGCCTTTATGTGCAGATCGCCATCGTGCTGCTCATCGGGCTGGCGTCGAAGAACGCCATCCTGATCGTCGAATTCGCCAAGGAACGCCGTGAAGAGGGGCAACCGATCGCCGAAGCGGCAAGACTTGGTGCCGAGCAGCGCTTCCGCGCCGTGATGATGACGGCTCTCTCCTTCATCCTGGGCATCATCCCACTGGCGGTGTCCACCGGCGCCGGCGCCGGCGCGCGCCAGGCTGTGGGCGTCACAATCTTTGGCGGCATGCTGGCCGCAACAACGATCGGCCTATTCATCATCCCGGCCTTGTTCGCGGCGATCCAGCATATTGCGGAATGGGCCACTGTCCGGCCGATGGCGGAATCGAACACCAATGAGGTGGTCCCGCAATCGAGGGGCAAAACATGACTGCCTATGAGAATGGAACCGTATCGAGTTTGCCACCCACATCGGTTCGCATTCTTCTTGGCCTTGTGCTGATTGCCGGGGGCATATTCGTCTTGGGCGACTTGGCGCTGGCGACCGTGATCAGCGCCATAGTCATTGGTGTTACCGCCATCGTCGTGGGTGCGTTCGAGATGATGCACGCCTTCTGGATGAAAGGATGGAGCGGCTTCATCTGGCAGTTTCTCCTCGGCATCCTGTACGTCGTTTTCGGGGCCATGGCGGTAAGGCAGCCTGTGTCAGGCGCCCTCATCCTGACTTACGTCCTCGGACTGCTGCTTGTGGCCTCCGGCATCGTACGCCTCTTTGTCGGCTTCAAGCACTGGAGCGACATCGGCTGGACAATGGCTTTGTCTGGAGCATTCGGATTTCTGGCCGGCCTTGTCATCCTTACCGGATGGCCCGCGACGGGTCTTTGGGTGCTCGGTTTTCTGCTCGGTATTGATCTCATTTCGCATGGCATTGCCTGGCTGGCATATGGCTGGCTGCCGGCACGTGCGAAAGGGGCGTACTGATGCGCAGCATCCGCGCCAGCGACCTCGTCTTGGGGCTGAGCGTCGCCTTCGGTTGTTGGGGTGCATGCGCAAGCGCCTACGCAGCTGAAGGCGGTGGCGGTGTCTACTTGCTTGGCCTGCGCAGTGGCGGCGCCGGCGTCACTCCCCCACCAGGCGTGTTCTTCTCTAACCAGCTATACATCTACAGCGGGTCGAGACTGGGTGTTCAGCCCCTGGTCGGTGGCGGGATAATCGTGAACGCCGAAGGAACTGCAGTCATCGACATTCCGACGGTGGTTTGGGTGACGCAGGCCGACGTCATGGGTGCGAAGGAGATTGGGCGCTATGCTAACCTGGATGAAATCGGCTCTCAGACCCTCATTCACCGTAGTATTGGCGACTTCGATGGCGACCGCGTTACCGTCATGGGCTTGCACGCGACTGGTCTATCATGGTCCAGACGGCGAAGTAATCACTGCGCGGTCTATGGACTGGAGATATGATATCGAGTCAAATCTTTGGATCTTTCCGCGCGGTATGAAGCGCAGCGGCGAGGCTGGTCCTAATTCCCTCAAGTGGACCTCCAAATACGGAAGTGTGATCGCGTCCGGTTATGACATCTCGACGACCGACGGGGTGAATGAGGCAGGACTTGCCGCCAACGTTCTCTGGCTTGTCGAATCGAAGTATCCCGATTTCGATGGATCAAAACCTGGACTGACACTCGCCGCGTGGGCGCAATACGTCCTCGACAACTTCGCCACGGTTCAGGAAGCGGTCGAAGTCCTCCAAACGGAACCATTCACCATCGTCACCGACAATGTGCCTGGCCAGGACCGGCTGGCGACCCTTCACCTTTCGATGTCTGACGCATCTGGCGACAGTGCCATCGTTGAATACATCGATGGCAAACAGGTGATCCACCACGGCCGGCAATATCAGGTGTTGACCAACTCGCCGCCATTCGACCAACAACTGGCCCTGGCGGCGTATTGGAAACAAATCGGCGGAACGGTGATGTTGCCTGGCACGAACCGCGCGTCGGACCGGTTCGCTCGAGCTTCTTTCTATGTGAACGCCATACCGAAAGATGAGGATCCGAACCAGGCGGTCGCAAGTGTGTTCAGCGTCATCCGCAACGTATCGGTGCCATATGGCATCACGACGCCCGACGAGCCAAACATTTCCTCAACCAGATGGCGAACCGTGGTGGACCACAAGCGCAAGCTTTACTTCTTCGAGTCGGCGCTCACCCCAAACACTTTTTGGGTCGATCTGAAGGCGATCGATTTTTCTACGGGCACCGGCACGGTTCAAAAGCTTGACCTTGGCAAAAATCAGAACCACACCTATTCGGGCAACGCTACACGCGATTTCAAACCCGCAGAACCATTCAAGTTCCTCGGACTATAGAGGCCTAAAGCGCGTCGCGTCAAAACGGATTCGAGCGCGACGCGCTTTGGCGTCAAGCTTTGGAGCGACGTCGGCTGGACGATGGTTCTGTTCGGAACATTTGGATTTCTGGCCGGGCTTGTTCTCCTGACTGGATGGCCCTCGACCGGCCTTTGGGTACTTGGGCTTTTGCTGGGTATCGACCTCATTTCGCATGGCATGGCCTGGCTGACATATGGCTGGTTACCGACGGCCATGACAGCGTAGATCCTCGGCAGTCCCGCTCGTGATCTTTGATTGCCGCGGATCCGCAGCTTCGCTGGCTGACTGGATTGGCTCGAATTCCCAGCCGGATTTCAGCGATATCGACCATGCCTGGTCATTGCGCCTGCAGTCGCCGAAGGAGCCGGCCCAACCGCTGGCCCGGGGCGGCGGTTTCCAGCTCGTCCGTGTGCCAATGCGATGGGCCGTTTTTGACGCCAGTTCTCACCTCGCTTGGGCAGTATCCGAACTCGCGCCTGAAAGCGCGGCTGAATTCCGCGCCATCACCGAAGCCGTGTTCGTCGGCAATGTCCAGAATTCGACGGCGGTCATTCGGATCCGCGAGCGCTGCATGGGCTGCCAGGAGGCGCCGATGCTGGATGTAGTGCACGATTCCTCCGGAAGCCTCAAAAAGCCGGTAGAGCCGGGAACGCGATATCCCGAGTTCGCGCGTCATTTGCTCGATAGACAGATCGGGTTGGAAAAGATGGTGCTGGACGAATCGACGGGCGCGCTCGAGCAAGGTAGCCGAAATCGGGTCATGAGCTTCGGTGAGATGATCAGGAGATGGCGCGATGCAAACCTGGAGCATCGCTCGGGTCGCACTGAGCAAGCCTGGGAGATCGTCGACAGCCATCGTGGGAAGCCGCTGGACGAGACTGGCCAGATAGTCGGCTAGCAGCGGTCCCATGCCCCCACGAAGGACGGAGAACTCGGCCGCGGCGAGACCCCAGCTCATGTCACGGCAGAAGTCGCGGGGCACGAACAGCAGCAGCATTTCGCTGTCTGTAACGCTTCCCTCGAAGACCCGGCCAAGCGGATGCACCTGCACCGATCCGGCGTCCCCGTCGAAAGACCTGGAGGGAGTGATCGTCTGCGATCTGCCGTCCTGGATGAGGGTCACCAACCAATGATCGACAGGATCACGGCGAACGTGACCCGCCAGACTGGTGAAGTCCAAACCACTGGTGCTGACCTGAGCCAAAGCAAGATCGCCCAGATCCCAGATGACCTGCGTGCCGGCGAAACCCGCCTCCGTATCGCCCGGCTCGACAAAGTCGAGCATGGTCGCAAAGCTCTGACGCCACGCCGCGAACTGATCTTTCGGGGGCAAGTCGCCGGTCGAGAATTCGAAGCTGGGAATTTGAGTTTGTTCCGGAGCAACCAATGTTGGCGCGGCGGCGGGATTAGCCGGAAGTTCGCCGATCGCATGCGCGTTCCATCCTGCCGGTGCCGCGGTCGCCACGTGTGAGGTCACGACAGAACCCTCGACGGCACACAAAGCGGGCACAGGGTGAGAAGGCGGTGGAGCGAAATGAGATCTCGATCTGGGCCATTAGAAAACCCCACCTCCACGACACGATGTCGAAGGCCCCAATGTATTAGTATATTGTAATATGTAGTCTTTATGGCGCATTCTGCGTGCGCCAAACACGCAAGTACACCCATTGGGGATATCTTTCCACCAAAGAACATCCCTCCGCACACGCACCGACTTAGACCAAATTGTCTGGAAATTCAAGTTGAATTGCCAAACCACTCGCTCTGCATGGGGTCAGGTATAGTTAACCGCGCCGATGGACATCAGGTCGATTGACGCCCCCGGACAGCAACGTTGCGATCCAGCGTGTTGACTGCTCGTGCGCGCACCATGTGACCACTACAATCAGGATCGGCACACCGATGAAAGCCCCGGGCACCCCCCACATAAAGCTCCAGAAAAACACCGCGAACATAACGGCGAAAGGCGAGATCGCCAGCGATGCGCCGGTCAGAAATGGCTCCAGATAGCTGCCAATGGCAAACTGAATGACATTCAAGCCAACGAACACAATCAGGGCCAACTGCCAGGACCCGGACTGCGCGATGGCGAACAGGGTCGGGAAGATTGTGGCCATGAGCGGTCCGATGAATGGGATGTAGTTCAGCGCGAAGGCGATTGCTGCCCAAGCGCTTGCGAGTTCGAGACCGGCAGCAAGCGTAAAAGCCCACACGACCAGGCCCGTCAGCAAGCACGCGAGACTGCGCACAACCATGAAACGGCGAATTTTGCCGCCAATTTCGCGGCCGATATGCAACAGCATCTCCCCTTGCGGCTGGGCCGACGATGACCGCAGACGACATTGCAGGTCTTCGGCTTCCAACAGGCCCAGCATCACGAAAATAAAGGTCAACACGGCAAAGCCGGCGACGCTGTTCAGCCGCGTGACAAGGCTGTGGGTCAGGCCGACTAGCCGGGATATGCTGAAAAGCTCTCCTAGCGGGCTGACGATCGCAATTCCGTGGCCTTCCAGCCAGTCCGTCCACCGGGTGTAGATCGCCTGCAATCGGCTGGTATTGTAAAAAAGCCATTGCGATAGTTCGCCGAGCCCCCAGACGATCGCCGAGCCCACGATTACGATCACCAGAACGACAAGCAGAAGTGTAATCAGCAAGGCTGCCAGCCGCGGAATCCGCCGTTGCAGAGCCATCTGAATTGGCCATGCCAATGCGATCACGAACAGTGAGAATGCAAGGGGCATGAGAATTGATCTGGCGAAATACAGCGCAGCGAGAACGAGGATGCCGGTCGCAATAGGGTTGACCATGCGGCGTGTGCTCGTTTCGGCCACGTTTGCCCTGTCGTTTCTCGAGCGCGGTCGCCGCAATGTTGTTTCACTCATGCGGAAATCCGGCACAGACTCATGCCACGGGTCATGGAAACTCTCGCGTGGGAGAAAGCCCCCCTCAAATCTTCTCAATAGGCTCAGCGGCAGCGGCCGGCATGAACGGGCCGAAACCCGTCCGCACGAGCCAGGCAAGCGTTGGAAAACGTGCGAAAGCGCCCGCTGCTGGTCGCGCAAACCGGAGCATACTGGAGCGTGCAGGCTGCTGGCCGTTGCGGCCGCGATACGCGGCACTCACCATTTCTCACGATTTGATATCCCTGAGCGCGGGCCATGCACGCGTTGCCAAAAGTCCGCAGCCTTTCACCGCGTCGGCCGCAAACGGGCGCATGTACCAGGCCGCAGGCCTGGGGGTGCCGGGGCACAGGACGAGCCTGATCGACGGCGACAGTGCATGCCGACAACAATGCGGCGACCAGCAGCCACGTGCTCGGGCGGGCAAACAGGCGTTGTGCCTGGGTCATCTCACGTCTCCTTCGGATCGCCCCCGGCGCCTCACTCCGCCTACGGCCAAGGCAATGCACGCGGTAAGGACGAGGCCGCCCACCAATCCCGCAATGCCAACCCCGACAAGGATTGCCGGGGTCAGTACGCCAACGCCTTGCGCCGTGGCGTCCACCGCGCTTTCGACCTTTCCGACAAAACGGCTGACGCCCGGCAGGTGTCCGGCGAGCCAGGTCAGAGCGAGTCCGCCGATCGCGCCCGTCAAAGCATCGACCTTTGCGCCCAGACCAAGATCCGTCCACCGCCCGAGAGCGAGGCCGGCGGCTGCACCACAGACGATCTCGATAGTGAATGCGACAGCAGTTTCGACTACGCCCATCGGTCTTGTCCAATTGCCAGGCGATCGGTTCAAGCGATTCCAGGGCGGCAGCTGAAGTTTGCTTTACGCAGCCTCGGACGCCTGACCAAGCGCCTCACGCAGGATCTGCTCCTTCGTCTCGTCCAGGGATGTCTTGAGTACGACGCCACCAAATCCCTTGATTGCGCTCAGCACCTTATCGGCGGTCATTCCGTGAATGAGCACGAACAATGCAGCATTTCCCGGCTGCAAGGTGGCCGACAGATCCTTCATGAAAGCGTCGTTTATTCCGACGTCGGTCAGTGCGCCGCCAAGCGCGCCGGAAGCGGCGCCAATCGCCACACCGATGACGGGATTGAGGAAAATGACACCGATGAGCAAACCCCAGAAGCTGCCCGACACAGCACCAGCGACGGTCGTGTTCATGATCTGGTTGAGCTTCACGTTGCCGGCTTCAGTCTTGGTCGCAATGACGGCATCACTGATGTTGATGAGATATTCCTTCTGCAATGCAAACAGGCGCTGGCGCACCTCTTCAGCCTTGGCTTCGGTGGGGTAGACTATGACGACCAGGTCGGACATGGGGCCTCCACTACGAAATTCGATGGGATCGAGATGCGCCCACAAGCTTGCGGGATGTCACTTTAGGTCTCTGCCGCAGCGAAGAAATTAGCCGGGAATCCCAGACCTTTGCCGTGCGTCCCTTTTTGATCGCAGCCCAGGGCGACAGAACAGCTTCGACTTGCGCCGGATCACCGCAGGCAATTACTTCATCTCGACGGTACGCAGCCGTAATCCGGAGGTCTGCATGAAGCGGCATTGGCTGTTCGGGCTGTGGCATTCGCTCTCGGCAGGCGGCCTCCTTCTCGGAACGCTGTTCTTTGCCGCCTCTCTCACCCCGACGCTGCTTCCGCGGACCTTTGTGACCCAAGGTGTACTTTCGGGATTCGCCCTGGCGGCAGGCTATGGCATCGGCGTGTTCGGCCGGTGGCTTTTTGTCTATCTGGAGTTGCCAGTGCCGCGAGGCCTGCGCGCCGCAAAACTGGTCGCCGCCGTCGGATGCTTGCTCGTCGCTTGCATCTTCCTCTGGTGGGCGGCGCAATGGCAGAACTCGATCCGGAAGCTGATGGGCCTCGACCTCGTTGAAAGCGCGCATCCACTCAAGGTTGGTCTGCTCGCACTGGTGACATTCGCTCTCGTCATCGCCCTGGCACGGCTCTTCCAGCTGACGATCCGTTTCGTGTCGACCAGAGTTAGCCGCTTTGCGCCGAGGAGGGTCTCGAACATCGTCGGCGTGATCGTCTCGGTTGCGATCTTCTGGTCGATCACCAGCGGCGTGCTGTTTCGTGTCGCGCTTCACTTCGCGGATTCGTTCTACAGGCAATACGACGCCCTGGTCGAACCGGAGACTGCACGGCCAACCGACCCCGACAAGACTGGCAGCAGCGCCTCATTGCTTGATTGGAACGAGTTGGGGCGAGCAGGGCGCGCGTTCGTTGCCGAGGGGCCGACGGGCGAGGAAATACACGCTTTCACCAACAAGGAGGCGCTGCAGCCGATCCGCGTCTATGTCGGGCTGCGATCCGCCGATAGCCCGGAAAAAAGAGCGCGGCTCGCGCTGAATGAGCTGATACGGGTCGGCGGCTTCCAGCGTTCGGTGCTGGTCGTCGTGACGCCCACCGGAAGCGGATGGATCGATCCGGCGGCGATGGACAGTCTGGAATATCTTCAGAACGGCGATGTCGCGAGCGTCGCCGTGCAATACTCCTACCTTGCCAGCTGGCTGTCGCTGCTTGTGGAGCCGGACTATGGAGCCGATACTGCGCGGGCCCTCTTCCGGGATGTCTACGACTATTGGATCAGGCTGCCCAAGAATAGCCGCCCGCGGCTCTATCTGCATGGCCTCAGTTTGGGCGCGATGAACTCTGAACGATCAACCGACCTGTTCGACGTGGTCGGAGATCCGTTTCAGGGCGCGCTGTGGAGCGGACCGCCATACCGGAGCGACCTTTGGCGTTCGTTTACCAGGGACCGTAGTCCGGGGTCGCCTGCCTGGCTTCCCCGTTTTCGTAACGGATCGATTGTTCGGTTCATGAACCAAGAGGGCGCGGCAGTGGCTCCAGGCTTTGTCTGGGGGCCGATGCGAATCGTTTATCTCCAATATGCGAGCGACCCGGTGACATTCTTCGACTATCGCGATCTCTACCGCGAGCCGGATTGGATAAAGCCCCCGCGCGGTCCTGACGTCTCGCCCGAACTGCGGTGGTATCCGGTGGTGACTTTTCTGCAACTCACACTTGACATGGCTATGGCAACGACCGCGCCGATCGGACACGGACACGTCTATGCGCCGGGCGATTACGTCGAGGGGTGGATTGAGGTGACAAATGTTCAAGGATGGTCCCTGCAGCAAATCGCGGAATTGAAACGACATCTCGGTCGTTTGCCCTGAAACAGGACAATGTCGTTGGCCATTTGGAAACCAAGCCTACGGCACGCGAGGAGCTTCGAGTATTTTGAGCCCGTGGCGTGCACCCCCTTTGCCGGCGGTCGATCCATGGTCATTGTGTGGCGAGCAAGCATTCACTAGTCTTTCGGCTGGGTCGAGGATCGCACGCATGACGCCGAAACTGAACCGCTGGAAGCGCTTCGCCGACTGGGACGAGCGGCCGTTGCGTCTGGACAAGTTTGCGGCGGAAGACCCGGCCAACGGCTTCTCCGCTTTCTCCAGTCCGGCCGATCCCCAACCTGGCATCGGCATCAAGGACGGGCGCGTCGTATCCCTCGATGGAGTGCTCGAACACGACTACGACATGATCGACCGCTTCATCGCCCGCCATCACATCGATCCGGAGGTGGCGCCTGAAGCGATGGCGCTGGATTCGGCGACCATTGCGCGCTGGCTGGTCGACATGAACGTGCCGCGCGAAACGCTGGTGCGGCTCGCCCACGGCATGACACCCGCCAAACTCGCCGAAGTGGTGTCGCAGCTCAACGCGCTGGAGATCGCCTTCGCCTACTCGAAGATGCGGGCCCGCAAGACACCGGGCAACCAGGCACACGTCACCAACGCCAAGGACGATCCGCTGCAACTCGCCGCCGATGCCGCGACCGCCGTCGCCTTTGGCTTCGACGAGATCGAGACAACGATGCGCGTGTCGCGCAACGCCTGGTCCAACGCGGTGGCGTGCGCGGTAGGCGGCGCGGTCGGTCGCTGGGGAACGCTGTTCCAATGCTCCAGCGAGGAAGCCGAAGAGCTGCGCATCGCCATGGCCGGCTTTACCTCCTACGCCGAAACCGTTTCCGTCTACGGCACTGAAAAGTCGTTCACCGATGGCGACGACACGCCGTGGTCCAAGGCATTTCTCGCCGCCGCCTACGCCTCGCGCGGCGTCAAGATGCGCTGTACGTCGGGCGCCGGCTCCGAGTTGCTGATGGGCTTCCATGAAGCCAAATCGCTGCTCTACCTGGAAGCGCGCTGCCTCTGCCTGCAGCGCGGCATGGGGGTACAAGGCACGCAGAATGGCGGCATCGACGGAGCGCCTTTGACCGCCACCATACCCGGCGGTGTTCGCGAACTGATGGCCGAGAACCTCATTGCGGTCTGGCTCGATCTCGAATGCGCCTCGGGCAATGACGCGCGCTCGACCGAATCGGAAATTCGCGTCGGCGCCAAGATCCTTCCCTACCTGATTGCCGGCTCGGACCTGATCTGCTCCGGCATGGGATCGATCCTGAAATACGACAATTCGTTCAACCCGTCGCTGATCAACGGCGAGGAACTGGAAGATTATCTTGTGCTGCAGCGCGATTTCGAGGCCGATGGCGGGCTGACGCCACTGCCGGAGTCGCGCGCGATCGAGCTGCGCGAGCGGGCGGTGGAAGCGATCGCCGCTGTGTTCGAGGAACTCGGCCTGTCGACGCCGACCGAGGACATGAAGAGCAGCGTGGTCTACGCGTCCGGTTCTGACGATACGCGCAGCCTGATGCCGCGCGACGTCAGCTTTATCAGCGAAGCCATCAAGGAGCGCGGCATCACCGTGATCGACGTCGTCAAGGCGCTGGCCAAGCGTGGCTTCCGCGAAGAGGCGGAGAACCTCCTCGACGTGGTCAAGCTGCGCCTTTCCGGCGACTATCTCCAGACCTCGGCCATGATCCGCGATGGGCGGATCGTGAGTGCGGTCAACGATCCAAACGACTATCTCGGCCCGGGCTCCGGCTACCGCGTGTCCGAAGAACGGCGCCTGCAGCTCAACGACATCCGCGATGTGCTGGACCAGAAGGAGGTGTTGCGCTCGGAAGCCCTGCACGAGAAGGACGAGGCAAGGCACATCCGCTATCGCAACCTTGGGCCGGCGGCCAACGGATCGGCGAAGGACGACGTGGTCATCGGCATCAGCCCGGCTTTCGGGCTGAAGCTTTATCGGACGACGGCCGGACATCGGCTCTCCGAAGTGCTCGGCGCCATGCTCGATGCAATCCGCGCACGCGGGCTCAAGGCGCGCGTCGTCCGCTTCCGCCATACGGCCGATACGTCCTTCCTCGGCCTGTCCGCCGCCCGGATGGCCGGCAGCAGCATCGGCATCGGCATCCAGGCCAAGGGCACGGCCGTCATCCACCAGCGTGACCGCCAGCCGCACAACAACCTCGAACTGTTTTCCAATGCGCCGATCACCAGGATCGAGCACTATCGCGCGCTCGGTGCCAATGCGGCGGCCTATGCGCTGGGCGAAATGCCGGAGCCCATCGTCGTGCCGCAGCGGGGCGAGGCCATGGGGTCACGCCACCACGCCCGCGTTGCCCTCATCTACGCCATCGAAACCGGTCTGACCGAGGCCGGTGCTGTTCCCGAAGAGGTCGACATCATCCTGACGGGAGCGAAATCGTGACCCGCACGCGCGCCGACTATCCGCTCGCCGAAACCCAGCCCGGCGCCGTGACCGGCAAGCGCGGCAAGTCGCTTCCGGAGATAACCCTGGATGCGGTGCTTGCGGGCGACGTGACAATGGAAGACCTTCGTATCACCCCGCAGGCGTTGCAGGCGCAGGCCGACATCGCGCGCAATGTCGGCCGGCCGACTCTCGCCCTCAACTTCGAGCGTGGGGCGGAGCTTGTCGAGGTGCCGCAGGATTTCATCATGCAGGTCTATGAACTGCTGCGCCCCGGCCGCGCCAAATCCAAGGAAGAATTGCTCGAGGCCGCAGCCACAATGCGCGATACCTACCAGGCCGAACGCATTGCCCGTTTCATCGAAGAAGCCGCCGAGACCTATGCGGCGCGCGGCCTTTTCACATTCCGCTTCTGAAAGGACCGCATGAGCTGGAAAACCGGATTCCGTTCGCTCTACTACCTCGGCGCGCCCGAGCCGGATGATCCGGTGCTGGTGCCGGCGCAAACCGCTATCCTGGTCATCGACGTTCAGAACACCTACCTGGAACGGCCGGATCGCGCGACGCTTTCGCAGCAGGAACAGCAACGCTACGATCTGTGGACGCCGTTCCACGAGCGCATGCACGGTACGGTCATACCGAACACGGCAAGGCTGCTGGCGCTGGCACGGCAAAGCGGCATCGAATGCCTTTTTGCCCGCATCGCCTGTCACACCAAGGACGGGCGCGACCGCTCGCTTTCCCAGAAAATGCCGGGCTGGAACAATCTGCTGCTGCCAAAGAACGACGCACCGTCGCAGCTCGTTGCCGAGCTTCAGCCGACCGGCGACGAGATCGTGGTGACCAAGACCACCGATTCCGCGCTGACGGGAACGAACCTGCGCCTGATCCTTCACAATCTCGGCATCAGGAATGTCATCTGCTGCGGTATCTTCACGGACCAGTGCGTGTCGTCGACGGTGCGCAGCCTGGCGGACGAGAGCTACGCCGTCATCGTGGTCGAGGATTGCTGCGCGGCGGCGACCGAGGAGCTTCATCGCAAGGAGCTCGAAATCATCAACATGATCTATTGCCACGTGATGTCGAGCGGCGAGCTATGCAAAATCATGGCCTTGGCAAAGTGACGCTGCGTCCGTACTGTCATGGCTGCACGAGCAGGCTGGGACACATCGGCCGCCATGCGGGGAACTGCATACAGCTGTCACGAATGGAGAGGGCTTCATGGCCATAGAAACTGCACGCGGGACGATCGACGTCTCGAAGAGTAACAGCATCAATCTTTTGCACTCGAAGGCCGTGGGGCTCGCCGGAGTGCTCTTTCTGGCCGTCACCGGCGCGGCGCCAATGTCGGCAATGCTGGGCAATGTCCCGTTCGCGGCAGGCTACGGCATCGGCAAGTACACGCCGGCAGCTTTCCTGATGGCGACGATCGTGCTGACCATCTTCTCGGTCGGCTATGCCGCGATGGCATCGCGCGTATCGTCGGTCGGCGGCTTCTACTCTTTCATCAGCCAAGGGCTCGGCCGCGAGGTCGGCATGTCGGCGGGCATCGGCTCGCTCGCCTGCTACTCGCTGTTCGAAGCTTCGCTCACCGGACTGTTCGCCTTTTTCGGCAATCTGTGGCTTTCCCAGCATTTCGGCATCAACGTGCCGTGGATCGTGCTGGCGCTCGCCATGATCGTGGTCATCGCAGCGCTCGCCTACCGCGATGTGAAGGTGTCGGCACGGCTGCTCGGCATAGCCCTCATTCTTGAAGTGATCATGCTGGTGATCTTTTCGCTGGGGGTGATCTTTGCCAATGGCGGGACGAATTTTTCCGGCGATTCGCTCAATGTGTTCAAGGTGTTCACGCCTGTCGCCGAGCAGAAGGTCGGCAGTGTCGCCATACCGGCGGGCGAAGCGGCCGTCGGCATCTTCATGGCGTTCTGGTCGTGGGTCGGCTTCGAGATGGCGCCGAACTATGCCGAGGAATCCCGCGATCCGAAGCGCATCATTCCGCAATCGCTGCTGATTTCGGTGATCGGCCTTGGCCTGTTCTACACCTTCGTCAGCTGGTGCGCGGTAGCGGCCTATCCGACCGAGGCCGATATGGTGGCCAAGGCCTTCTCCGACGGCGTGAACTTCTTCCTGACACCGGTGCAGAGTTTTGTCGGCGGCTGGGGCTACCAGCTGATGTCGCTGCTCATCCTGACCAGTTCCTTCGCCTGCGGCATGGCCTTCCACAACACCGCTTCCCGCTATTTGTATTCGCTGGCGCGCGAAGGCGTCCTGCCGCAGGCGATCGCCGAGACGCATGACCACCACAAGAGCCCACACAAGGCTTCGGCGCTGCAGTCGGTGCTGGCGGCGGTATGGGTGCTGCTCTACGGTCTGGCCTACGGCTTCGACGATCCGTCGGGACAGGCCTGGCTTGGCGTCTATACGCTGTTTGCCGTGCTTGGCACCGGACTGCTTTTGGTGCTGCAGGCCGTTGTCTCGCTGGCCATCTACATGTGGTTCAAGAAGAACGGCGGCGGCAGCATGCTGACGACAGTCATCGCGCCGTTGATCTCGTTGGTTGTGCAGTTGGTCCTCGTCTACACGCTGGTCGCCAATCTGGCGACTTTGGGCGGCACCAATGGCTTTGCCAGGAGCATCCCCTATGTCGGGCTTGCGATCCTTATCGTTGGCCTGATCTGGGGCTTCGTGCTGAAGTCGGCCAACCCCAAGGCGTATGAGAACATCGGCCACATGGTGAACGAGGGCTAGCGCATTCCTCGCCCTAGATTTCCAGCGTCAACGGGGACGGAGCATCACTCTGTCCCCGTCTCATCTTGGAGCTTCAAGTCATGACCCAGTCTTTGAAGGGTCGGTCCGTCGTCGTTACCGGCGGGTCGAAGGGCATCGGCAAGGGCATAGCGCGGGTGTTCGCGCTCTCGGGTGCCAAGGTCACCATCGTTGCGCGCCATCCCGACCAGGCCGAAGCCGCGGCCACTGAGATCGGCCATGGCGCGTTTGGCGTGGTTGGCGACGTTACCTCGCTCGCCAGCATCGAGGGCGCGCTTGCAGCGGCAGCTGCGAGAAACGGTAGTATCGACGTTTTGTGCGCCAATGCCGGCATCTTCCCGCAGGCACGGCTCGAAGACATGACCTCGCAGCAATGGGACGAGGTTGTCGACACCAACCTCAAGGGCACCTTCCACGCGGTCAAGGCAGCGGTTCCCTATCTCAAGACGTCCGACCAGGGCCGCATCGTGCTGACGTCGTCGATCACCGGCCCGATCACCGGTTTTCCCGGCTGGTCGCACTACGGCGCCACCAAGGCGGGACAGCTCGGCTTCATGCGAACGGCCTGCATCGAACTGGCGAAATACGGCATCACCGTCAACGCCGTCATGCCGGGCAACATCGTGACCGAGGGCCTTGTCGGCCTGGGCGAGGACTATCAGAAGACCATGGCCGCCTCGATCCCGCTCAAGCGGCTCGGAACCGTGGAGGACATCGGCTACGCCGCGCTCTACTTTGCGTCGAAGGAAGCCGGCTACGTGACGGGACAGACAATCATTGTCGATGGCGGCCAGATCCTGCCGGAGAGCCTGGAGGCACTGGCATAGAGTGGTTCAAAACTTGCTCAGATAGGCCTCGCACAGCCCGACCGTTCCCTCGGTATAGGGAAGGCCCATCGACTTGGCGAGGTCCGTCTCGGCGTGCGAGCCGATCCACGCGACCAGGAGCAAGCGGCGCAGCATCACGAAGGTCGGGATCTCGTCCTCGTCCGCGCTCGGCAGGTCAAGCACGCGGCGATAGCCGGTCGTCCATGACCGGATGAGATCGGCTGCCTGTGGCTCGTGCTCGTAGAAAGAGATCGGCGTCGCCGCGTCGTACATGTACCAGCCGAAGCCGCAGTCGTCGAAGTCGATGACCTTCACCGTCTTGCCGTCGATCAGAAGATTGGCGAGCCGCAGATCGCAATGGATGAGGCCGAAGCGGTCATGGCCCTTGCCGAAGGCGGCGAGCCGGCGGCCGATCAGCTCCGCGGTGCGGCCAAAAAGCCTGGCTTTAGCGGCGTCGACGCCGATGCCGTCACGCCAGCGTCCCCAATGCGGCCTCTCCTCGCCGAGGCTTGTTTCGAAATCCCACACGTGGCGGCTGAACCAGGAAGGGCGCTTCCACTGCCGGGCGTGGATGTGCATGCGGGCCGTCACCTCGCCCAGCAGCTCGAAAGGTTCGCCAAGCGCCTCGCCTATGCCCGGCTCCGAACCGGTCTCCCATTGCGACAACACGACATGGCGTGGTTGCGCCAACCTGGCATGGGCGACACGCTGGATATGTTCGCCGTCCTTGCCCGCGACCGGCACGGGCGTGGTGACGATCCCGGTCTGGCGCAGATCGGTCAGCCAGGCCAGCTCAGATTGGATGGCCGTCCTTGAATGGTAGCCGTCGCGGTGGATGCGGAGCGCCCACCGCCGGCCGTCGCGAGCCGCAATCTTGTAGGTCGCGTTCTCCGACAGGTTGATCATATCGACGGAAACGTCCGCCGGCAGATCGTAGTTGGCGGTGGCCGCTTCCGCCGTTTCCTGCAGGATCCCGAGTTGCTGGTCGTGGGTGAGCCCGTCGAAATCCATCACTGTCCGTCCTGCCCTATCCCGGCACACCTGTCCTCCGCCGGAACCCGCGCGATCACGGCAAGCCCGGCCGCCAGCTCGCACTGGACGTCCGACAATTTCAACGAGGGTTGGACCATGTCAACTCGCCTTGCCTGCCTGATGCAGCAACTCCCGGGCGCGCGGCATTGCCGCGTCGAAGCGATCGATGATGTCCCGGCAGGTCTCTTGATCCAGAAGAACGCCGGGCTTCCATTGCAGCACCCGCTTGTCGAGCGATGAGAAGATCGCCCAGACGCCGTGCTCGTAGAGCGCACGCGACACGAAGACGGCGCCTTCCGGGTGATTGCTGAATTCCAGCCCGAGGATCACGCCTTTCTGGCGCACCCCGGTGAAAATGTCGCCGTGACGACCCAGCATCTCGCGCATGGCCTGCGCCATGAACTCGGTCAAGGTGCCGACATTGGCCACCAGTTCAGGCCGCTGCAGCATCTCGATGACCTTGTGGCCGACGACACAGCCGAGCTCGGCCCCGCCGGTGGTCGAAATGTGGGCTGCCCCATCCTCGTTAAGCCAGCCGCCGGCTCTGTCGTTCACCAGCGTCGCGCTGATCGGATAGAGGCCGCCGGACAGGCCCTTTGCCGTCACCATGATGTCCGGCTGGACGCCGTAGGCCTGCCAGCCCCACATGCTGCCGGTGCGCATCAGGCCGGTCTGGACCTCGTCGGCGATGTACATCGCGCCATGCTTTTCACACAGCGCCTTGCAGGCGGTGAGATAGCCATCCTTCGGCATCGGGAAGCCGTAAGTGGCGGGAATTGTCTCCATGATCAGCGCCGCGACGTCTTCGCCCTTGAGCACCCGTTCCATGGCGTCGATATCGTTGAAGGGAACCTGGATGAACGTCTCCGGCTGGTCGGAGAGAAAGATCTTGGTGAAGCGATCGTCGCCGGTCGCCACGGCGAGCCCCGAATGCCCGTGATAGCCCTTGATGATCGACACGATCTTGCGCCGCTTGGTGGCATAGCGGGCGCTCTTGATGGCGATGTCCACCGCCTCCGCGCCGCCCGGCGCGAAGATCGCGTATTTCATTCCGGGCGAGACATTGACGAGGGATTCGGCCAGCGCCGTTCGCGCCACGGAAGGGAACCAGTGGTTGCCGATGTCGAAATAGTCGAGCGCGCTCTTCAGTGTCTCGACCAGCTCCGGATTGCGGTGACCGAGATTGTAGGTGCCGCCATTGAGGTGCAGGTCGATCAGGCAGCGCCCCGACATGTCGTAGAGGAAATAACCCTCCCGCCTGCCGATCACCAGATCGATCCCGGCCTTCTGCCAGAACCTGGTCTTGTCAGGATTCCAGAAACGCATTGCCTTGTCGAAAAAATCCTGCTTCGACTCGAACTCGAAGGGGCCGAAGTCGTACATGCCTGTCTTGTCCTCAAAGGTTGATCGGCGCGCGCCGGAGCGGGCGAGGCCCGCCCGCCGGATGATGCAGGATTACAAGCCGGCGAGAAAGGGTGGAGAGGGATGATCCTGAAGGACAGGACCGCGATCGTCACCGGCGCGGGATCCGGCATCGGCAGGGCGGCGGCGCTGATCATCGCGCGCGAGGGTGCGGTGGTCGGCGTGGCGGATCGTAGCGCCGACGGCGCCAACGCGACCGTCGAACAGATTCTTGCCGCCGGTGGCCGGGCAAAAGCGCTTGTGTTCGACCTGACCGACGATCAGGCACTTGAAGCCGGCTTTCACGATTTCATCCACACTCAGGGCAGGATCGACATCCTGCACAATCATGCCGGCGTACAGGTCGAAGGCGACGTGCTCGGTGTGAGCGTGAAAGGCTTCGACACCTCCTGGACGCTCAATGTGCGGGCTCACTTCCTCGGTGCCCGCATCGTCATGCCATTCATGAAGAAGGCAGGCCGCGGCGTCATCCTCAACACCTCGTCGAGCTCCGGCGTGCTCTACGACCGCGAGATGATCGCCTATACGACGACCAAGCACGCGGTGATCGCGATGACCAGGCAGATGGCCGGCGACTATGGCCGCTTCGGCATTCGCGTCAACGCGCTTTGCCCGGGTTGGGTGGACACGCCCTTCAATGCTCCTTTCATCGCCCAGATGGGAGGCCGGGAGGCCATCGAAGCCTACATCCGCGAAAGGGTGCCGCTTGGCCGTTGGGCAAGCGTCGAGGAGATCGCGGAGGCAGTGCTGTTTCTGGTGTCTGACCGGTCCTCGTACATGACGGGTCAGATCCTGGTTGTCGATGGAGGAGAAACGGTGATCTAGCCGTGAGCCTTCAGGAGGTTGTCAATTCGGACCCGAGCTAGAAATCCTTTGATTTCGTCGACCTTTTCGCGTGCCAAACTGCAGTGCTAACGATCATTCTCGATGCGCATGAGCAGCAGGCCGGACTGGCCGCGCTGTGGAACGGCCCGCATCGTGCCGTCGACGGCGTATGCGGGGGTTCATGGCGACGACACATCTCGATCGGCACAATGTAGTTCAATCTGTATTTGGCTTCGGCGAGTTAGCAATTCGCCTCCTCCACCATCACGCATCGGTCGCCGGGATGATCTTGGACCTGGTCATCGCAAAACTGCCCGAGGAGTGGCCGGGCACGAACCACTGCCCGGCGATTTCGGTCGCGCCGTCATTGATCTCGCCCAAATACTGAATGGCAGCGTATTTTTTGGCGTCGCTGACATAACGCTTCAAAAATCGCACATCGCGCCCTGCGCGTCGGCCTTCTAAAGTCGCGAACAACGGTCTCACCGCCGCCACGGCGCCGTCTTCGTCATGAATTTCACCGGTAAGCCGTCCATCGGATTCGCTTATGGTGGCAGAGAAGTGACCGGGTGCCTTCTCGGCGGTCAGGTAGCTGAATATTCCCTGCCACGGCCCCGACAGATTGGCAGGCGCTGGTTCGGCACCGCCGGGCCACCATTCCGTCCCAGGGATATCCACGATGTCCGCCAGTCTGTTGATCCGCGCCCTGGGTGGATAACCCTGAATAATGCGCAGTTCCTCGTGGGCCGAAGGAGGCTTGACGCTCACATCGTTGGCGAGAGAAATGTCCCCGACGGCGCACGCTGTAGTCGACATGCGTTCGGGAAAGAAATGATCGAGCTTCGTTGCGTCAATTGAAATGCGCCCAAGCGATTTCAACTGCATGTTGGTGTAATGGCGCGCGCTCAATGTGCCTGGGTTGCCGAGCCGCCACAAATGCGGCTCTGCGAGGTGAGCTATTGTGGGCGCTGCCGCCAGACGGTCGCAAATCACGATTGGGCGGTACCACGCAAGAAAATCGAACACCAGACCCCGTTCGGCGACCACAAGCGCGCCCCAGCCGTCCTGTTGCCAGGCCTTCACGAATGCAAAGTCCTTGCCCACCGCATAGGGATTGATCGGGCGCCCTCGGCAGATCGGATAGCTCAACACCTCGCCTACCTGCAGGAGCAACTTTTGCGGCGCCTTGAGAATGGTGCGCGGCTTGGGTTCGACTGGCGCCGTGATCCGCGCGCGCAAATCTTCCAGAATCCTGTGACGTTTGCCGAGGGACTTTTCATCCATGCCCAAGGCAGCCATCTTCGCAAGATCGGTGCCATCCTCGATAATCGCCAAGGCTCGGCGGCGAGCGTTCGGGCAATCGATCCCTCGCTTGGCAAATTGGTCCGCAACGACCAGCCAGAAAGTGGTGTGATCTGAGTCGGTCGCGTCGTTCGCCGCTGTCTCGTCCAAACAAAGCAAATCCAGGAGGCGGTCGGGCTCGAAGGGCAGGCGCGACAACGCCTTCACGCTGTTGCGCAAATCAAGGGCAAAGTCGTTTGAATAAATTCCAGCACCCCAGGCACCCATTGGATCGCTTCCGTCTATGTGAAGAATTCAAGGGACATTTCACCAACAGATAGTCACGACCAAAGGATTGGCGTGTCCGTTTCGTCATTTAACAGGTATCGGCTGCGCTTGGCTCAGAAAAAGGAACCCTTTCGACCCCGGGAAAGGCTCCTTTTCGCATGTCGCTTGGCAATCAAGGGATCACAGCCACCCGGACCGGGCTGCGCGATCGAACTAACGCACGCCGGATATAGAGCCAGGCGCGGCGGAACGTGCGCGGCAGCGTGACGAGAGCCCGCCCGCGCACTAACGACCATACTAACGCCGGACCTTGCCCCATCGGGTGGCCGGTTGCGATACCCGCCTTCGAGCCTGTACCCGGTTTGACGCAATCGCGACCGAGATGAAGATAGGCGAAACGGACGGGCGCGCCTAAGCCCAACCCTTCCGCGATCACACCATTTCCCCTGCCCTGACCTTTGATAATTTGCGTCGATGGCGGACCTGTTTCCGCTGGCCGGCGCCTTTACCCCAACGCCCCCCGCCCAACGAGGTGCCGGCCATTTTCCTGCGCTAGAGGCGCGTGGCTTCAGGCCGGGACGCCTTCATGGATCGCCTTCCTGACCTGGGTGCGGAGTTCTGGCGTATCGTGTTCCCTATGAACAGACACGGCGTGTTGTACCGCAGCCTCGATCAGTTCGTCCTCTCGATCTGCGGAGATCACAATGGTGCATTTCATTTCACTCGGGAATTCTCGGCAGTCTATGTATTTGCGTGCCATCGATTCCTCCCTGGTAACACTTGCCTTTTTTCAGCGGCCAAACAGCATACTCCTGCAGGCTGAGCCCCGCCAGCGCGCGTTTCCGCCGGTCGCTCTCCGCTAGGGCACCTTATCGCTCGTCTTTCCAGATCACGCGTTTTTCCCATCGGGGCCGGGCGCGCGCGCCCTCACCGCCTCCAGCAGTTCGCGCTCGCTGGTGTGAGCATTTCGAAAAATGGACACCACCATCACCGCCAAGATTTCGGCGTCCGGGTCCAAAGGGTCGAGGTTCTCATCCGAGCAAACCTGTTCGAACACGCGTTCACAAATAGCCAGATCATGAGGGCTCAGGCAGGTGCGATTGAAACGTCGACGCAGCATCCGTGCGAAACCTTTCAGGGCCCGCCCCTTGCTTGCGGCGGGCTTTTGCTGATGAACCGCTGACGCGATGGAACTCTTGAGCGACAACATCGTCCACAGGGCATTGGAATCAGCTACCTGCTACCTGATGATTCCTCTGTTAAGAGTCCCAAAATCACCGCACACTCACGAGCTCTATACTGTCCAGCAATCATAAGCTGGTAGTAATCTCGCCGTTTGTTTTCCGGGATGTGAAATCCGCGCCGAAATTCCGCCGCTTCCTTCGGAGTTCGAGTGCATCCGAGTTTACTGGCAGTGACTTTCAAGCTCGCTAGTGAGCATCCGATCCGTTCCGCAATAACCTTCAACGGCTCGTTGTTACCATATCCATCAAGAATTATCTTGTGCCGATCTTCGCTGCTGAGCTTTGTGTTCATTCTTTCGACCTCCTCAACTACTAATTCACGATGCCAGATTCTATACGCATCGGGCTGAAGAGTGTCGTTAGCTTCGCATCCATAAACTTATCACGGAATGCATTTCTTGATGCGACCCAGCGTGATCGCCGTTTCGGTGGACTCGAGTTCCGCCAGTCTTGCCAGATGCCTGAAGTACACCACATGATTGAGAGGGGCATGGGCATACCCGATTCGGATATGGCACCACGCGATGCACACTAAGAGGCAAGACGAGGCCCCAGCGAGGCAGCCGCGGGACCGTGACAGGCGACGTTGGCCGCGCGAAGGCCAACCCCACGATGAGGCCGCTCCATCGCTCGTGCCGGTGCTCGAACCTCTGTCCTTTTCAACGCTCGAACTGGCGCCACGCGATCAATTCGCGGCTTGGCAAGTGCATATGGCGCCGCTTGTCGATGTCAGATTGCCGGATGACAAATCGCCGGACGATGGCTTTCCAGCCTCCCACACAGCTTGGAATCTCGGTGGAATGCTGATCGTTCAGCAGCGCGCGCCGGCACATAGCTACATACGCTCCGCCGCCAAGCTCCGATCCAGTTCGATTGATCATTGGTATATGGTCTTGCCACGTACTGGCCGGTCGTGGACGGAGGTCGATCGCCGCGTTGCCGAGACCCAGTCAGGCAAATTGGAGATCAGATCGCTTGGCTACCCGTTTCGAGGGAGGGTAACGGACTCGGAAAGTCTCTTTCTCTATCTGCCGCGCGATTTGTTCTCTGATGCGGCGTCAACCCTCGACGCGAAGAACAATTCAATTCTGTCCGGCAACTTTGCCGACCTCTTGGTCGACTATGTCAATAGCGTCGAAGCAAGGCTACCCAGTCTCACGGCTGAAGATCTGCCCCGCATCGTACACGCAGCACGCAGCATGATCATTGCCTGCCTCGCGCCTCCGGCGGAACATGCTGCCGCCGCGGAACAATTGGCGAGTGTCGCGCTGATGGAGCGAGCGCGTCGATACGTCCAAAACAATCTGGATGCGGCTCATCTGACGCCGGATACAATGTGCCGGGCTCTCGGGGTATCACGCTCCCGTCTCTATCAATTGTTCGAACCGAGCGGTGGCGTTCTCCATTACATACAAAGTCGCCGACTTCTGGCAGCCCATGTTGCGCTCAGCGATCCGACGGACAGCCGGCGAATTGTTGATATTGCCGAGACCTTCGGGTTTAGTTCAGCGGCTAATTTCAGCCGGGCATTCAGCAAGGAATTCGGCTACAGCCCCCGAGAAGGCCGCAGTACCATGGTGTTGCCGCGCCCCGCCCACTCTGTTTCGCTTGCTGAACGCGAGAAGACCTCTTCCTTTGAAGGTTGGCTCAAAGCGCTCGGAAGCTGAGTGCAGGACCGGCGAAGATCGAGATGGGGCGAGATCAACACGGGGCGGGCCATGCCGCCTCATGGCCCAGAATATTTCATGTCGCGTCCAGCACGCCGTCAATCATATAGCCAATTCCCGCCAATTTTCGATTTATCGACCAACTGGGACTGTTCATCGTTGTCGCCGCCAACCGCAGCGGAACATGCATTGCAACTACGCCGCATCCGCACTTGTTAAGACTGCAAGTTGAAAGTTTGCCAAGTCTGGTAGTTATGCTATTTCTAAATTGGGGGACGTGGATTCGCACCGCCTATGGAGGTGGTTCTTGCACCCAGAGGCATCAGGCGTCGGCTCAGAGAGTGGGGGGCCTTCCTCAAGCGATGCTCCGCGTCCCGGCGAAGCGCTTCTCGCCGACCTTTTGGCGAACACGACTGAACTTTTGTCGTTCTATGACCGCGACTTCTGTCTGACGCACTACGCGACCACGCTCAAAGGCGTATACGGAGGCGTGGTGTCGACGGGCGCCGCCATCTGGGCGATCTACCCGAGCTTCCTCGATGCGAGGTGCCGCGACGAATTTCTTCGGGTGTTCCAGGGCGGCTCTCCGGCAAGCATCGACTTGCCGCCATCATCGGGCGAAGCGCTCCGGTCCGTTTTCGTCTTCGGCACCGCAAATGGTGTGGGGATCATCGAAACAAGGAAGCATGGCGGGCGAAGCGCGGCGGAGGAGCAGGAGCGTGGAATTCTGCTCCATCTGGCGACGCACGACGTGCTGACTGGACTGCAGAATCGGCGGCGATTCGGCGAGCAGCTGCAGCAGGCACTGGCGGCGCTCGGTGAGCCAAAGCCGAAAGCCGCCCTGCTGCAGATCGACCTTGACGATTTCAAATCGGTCAACGATACGCTCGGCCATGGAGCGGGCGACACGCTTCTGCAGCTGGCTGCGGGTCGTATCCGCGACGCGCTGCAGGACGGCGAATCCGCGTACCGATATGCCGGCGATGAGTTCGCTGTCATCCAATTGGGAAGGGAGCAGCCCGCAGAGGCTGAGCGCCTCGCCGGATCGCTGGTCGACGCCTTCAAGACCCCCTTCGTCATCAACGGCATCCCCGTCTTCGTCGGCTCGAGCATCGGAATTGCTTTCGGGCCGGAACACGGGACCGATGGCGAGCAGTTGATGAAAGCCGCTGACATTGCTCTTTACGCAGCCAAGACCGATGGACGTGGCTGCGCTCGAACATTCAACCGTTCGATGCTGCTCTTGCTCGAGCAACGCGAGAATCTGAGGCGCAGCCTTCGAACCGCACTGGAGCGGGGCGAGCTTTATCTGGAGTATCAGCCGCTCATTCGCCCTCCCGCGTCGGTGATCGGTTTCGAAGCGCTGTTGCGGTGGCGACACCCCGAGGTCGGAATCATTCCTCCCAGCGTGTTCATACCGATCGCCGAGGCCGACGGGCTGATGGACCAGATTGGACGATGGGTGCTCGAGGAAGCCTGTCGCCAGGCATTAACCTGGCCTTCCTCGCTGACAGTCGCAGTCAACCTCTCGCCGGCTCAGTTCCTTAGCGGCACGCTGACGGACACGGTCGCTCAGATCATCGACGCAGTTGGAATCCGGGCCGACAGACTTGAACTTGAGATAACCGAGACGGTTCTTCTTGAGAAGACGATCGACAATATCGACACATTAAATACTCTGAACGTCTTAGGAATACGAATTTCGCTCGACGATTTCGGAACATACTATTCGTCGTTGAGTTACCTCAAGAACTTTCCATTCGACACCTTGAAGATAGACCAATACTTCATTGCAGACCTAGAGACGGATCTCAAGAGCCAGACGATCGTCCGATCGATCATAAGTCTGGCGCACGGCCTGGGAATAAGCGTCACCGCCGAGGGGGTCGAGACGCCGGTACAGGCACGGTGGCTGATCAAGGAGAACTGCGATTGCCTGCAAGGCAATTTCCTGGGTCGTCCGCTCGGAGCCGAGGCAACCAGCGATTTCATCAGGCGGTCCCCGTTGAGGGTG
The DNA here is from genome assembly GCF_053714255.1 of Mesorhizobium sp. 43Arga. Classification (NCBI taxonomy): domain Bacteria; kingdom Pseudomonadati; phylum Pseudomonadota; class Alphaproteobacteria; order Hyphomicrobiales; family Phyllobacteriaceae; genus Mesorhizobium; species Mesorhizobium sp. 43Arga. Next base: position 91,667 of record NZ_JBSKBO010000012.1, on the reverse strand, counting down.
GTACGCGCGATGGAGGCAAATCGGGCGGTCTAGCGCCTTGCACCCTTTGTTAACGGTGAAATGGAGATTTGTAGAAACGATCGAGGCAGATACCGCACAATTCTACGGGTCGGTGCGAGACTGACGCACGATGGGCGCGGTGAAATTTTCCATCGCGGAGGTCATCGCTCCACCAGGGCTCATATCGACTGAACAAGGGAATATGCCGATGGGACCTGTTCAACATGACCTGGCTGGCGAGCCGACCTTCGAGCCCATGATCCAGGTCGACATGGAAATCAAGGCTTTCGTCTCCGCTTGGAGACACTGCGACTATGTCTCGACATACATGGCGCGGATGATCAGCCAAAACAGATCAGACTCGGTCCGGCATTCAAATCTCTTTTCCTCCGCCTTTAACGAACTGCTGGAAGTCGCCTTTCGTACGCGCCTTGCCGACGGCGAATTGGCATGCAAGGTGTCTCGCCATGGCGCTACGGACAGGATCGAGCTGACATTCCCTTGCCTGCCAGGGGAGCGCCAATTCTACCAAGAGGCCCTGTCGCAAGTGGCAGGATTCGAGGCCAAGGAGCGATACCTTAACTCGGTGTCCGGGGATCTTGCGCCCAGCCGGGAGATCGTACTCCTGGAACTGGCTGTCGACTACAACGCGACACTCTGGGTCGAGGAAGCCGACGGCGATGCAATCAAGCTTGTCGTGGATCTTCCGCTTGAGGGCCTGTAAAATTGGGCCCGTACGACCTTCTCCCGCGCTTCAAGGCGCAATACGACGCGAACAACCAGGAGTTCTCCATATCGGGGGTGGTCCGGCCTCAGGCAATCGATGAGCTTGGCCCCAGCATAGCATTGCTTCGCGATGCGATCGGTCGTGTGCGCGGCGTTCTCTATGTCAATGTCAGACGCCTGACGCAGATGAACAGCGCTGCGTTTCACGCCTTTTCGAGGATCATCATCGATGCCTGCCGCGCTCGACCTGAGCTCAAATTCGTCGTCATCACGTCAAGCGTGGTCGGATGGACCTCGCGAAAATTCGGTCGCTTGAGCGGAATCGAACCGAACATCACGGTCGAGGAGTATGACAGTCAATTCTATCCGGGGCAGGGTTTCCTTGAAGAAGGCGGGTTCGTTCCGATCCTGCGCACACAGACAAAGATGACATGGCGCCACGAGCGCGCAATCTTGCCGCGACACGGGATGAGGCCCGGGATCGTCATGGCCGACATCTGTTGCGGGATCGGCGATTTCGCCGTGCTCGTGCAGAAGGAGTTCCAGCCGTCGCGGATCGTCGCCCTCGACCACTCCATGTCAAGCCTCAGCTATGCTCGACGAGTGATGAAGGAGTTCGATATCCGGGGCATCGAGTATACCTATGGCGATGCGTCGGAGATGCTGCTCGACGAGGCGCAGTTCGACCTGGTCACCTGCCGGCATTCCCTTCAAATCTTCAATCGGCCTGAACTCATCCTCAAGGAGCTCTACCGCATATGCAAGCCAGGCGGGCGGGTCTACATTACCAACGAGAAGAATTCGCATTGCCTCGGCGAGCCGCGCTCCGAAAGCATTCGTTGGACCTATAACGAGGTGGCGAAGCTGTTCGGGCATTTCGAGATGGACGTCGAGCTCGGGCCCAAGAGTCGAAGATACCTGGTCGAAGCCGGGTTCGAAGATATACGTGTGGAGTCCTTCATGGTCACTAACCTTGACGGCGATCCGCAGGACTTTGCCGATGTCATTGTGGCCTGGGCGGATGTCTATGCGGGCGAGATGGCGACCCGACGCGGCGACGGACCGGAGTTCATCGCACGCTTCCGGCAGGGCTTCCAGGACCACATTTTCGCTGCACTCCACCCCAAGGGTTACGCGGGTTGGCCGATCTGGGTCGCATCGGGGCAACGGCCACAATGAAAGCCGACAATGAGCCAACACCACGCTTCGGCCTGCGTTCCTTTCGAGCGAAATTCGTGTTGGTCGTCGGCGGCGCCGTACTGTTCGACCTCCTGCTGAGCGGCGGCCTGGCGCTTTGGAACGTTCAAAAGCTGTCGCGCGACGCCACATCGGAAGTCGGTGAGGGCCTGACGACCGCAAACCAGGAATACATTCGTTCCTATGCCGAGTCGACGGCGTTGAGCGTCGACCTGTTGCTCGATCGGGTTCATGGGGACGTCAAGGCGCTGGCCGGCGTGCTGCAGGCCCAGATCGACGATCCGAGCAGGCAGCAACAGGTCGGAGCGACGCTTTCGCATCAGGCGCCCGGCTCCGTGAAGATCGTCTACGACCCGCAGGGCAATTGGGCGCAGAATCTGCCGGGCTCGCCTTCCGTGATAAGCGTCTGGGGCTACCTACTCGGCGCCGACCACAGTCCGCTGCCGGGCGTTCAAAAGGAAATAGAAGACAGTACCGTGATCGATCTCGTCGCGCCGACCCTCATGGCCAGCGGGGCGTCCAAGCTGCAGATGTACTATATTGGCCCAAAAGAACGGCCGATCTTCAGGACGGTGCCATATACGAACCAGGCACAGACCTTCGACAAGCTCTATCCGGGCCACAACAAGGCGGAGTTCTGGGAGTTCTTCTTTCCGGGAATCTATGGCTCATGGCAGCAATGGGCCAAGAACCCAGCCTCACGTCCGGTCCCTGACGATATTACCCAGACAGCGCCTTACACCGATGCGATCACGGGAAAGCTGATCGTCAGCTTTTTCCACCCGCTGTGGACACTTGATCGCACCGGTATCGCCGGCACGGCTGGGGCAGACATTACGCTCGATCAGCTCGCGGAAGTCGTCGAAAGGGTGAAGATCGCTCAAACCGGATTCGGCTTTCTCACGATGTCGACTGGCAATGTGGTGGCGATCAATTCGTCTGGCCAGGCGATCATCGGCCTGACTTCATCGAGCGATGCCGGCACGCAGGGCGTCACCGGTTTGGAAAGGTCTCTGCGGGGAAGTACGCAGCCGGCTATCGCGTCGCTGCCTCTCGACCAGAACAATGACGGTGTCATCCAGCACATCATGCTCGACAACAAGGGCGAACACGTTCCCTACATCGTTGTCCTCAAGAGATTGAAGCCGACCAATCTATGGAGTTCGGGACCGGTCACGTCCGAGACGATGTCGGTCGGGATCGTCGTTCCCGAACGGGAGATCTATGCATCCCTGTTCGCCGCGCAGGAGAGCATTTCGCGCGCAACCAATCGCATCCTGCTGTTTCAGATCGCGGCGATCACCGTTTCGCTTCTGATTGTCTTTGCAGCCGTGCTCGGAATTTCGAAGCGGATCACGGCGGGCCTCAGGGCGCTTGCCAGTGCCGCCCAGAAGCTCCAGTCCAAAGATTATTCGGTGCGCGTGAGCATTCCAACGCGCGACGAGGTTGGAGCGGCGGGGATTGCTTTCAACCGGATGGCTGAGGAGATCAGCTTTCACACTGAAAACCTCGAGCAACTCGTCGACGAACGAACCAAGGAACTCGGGGACGCCAATCAGGAGATTTCCGCACTCAACGAAAAGTTGCGGGACGAGAACGTCCGCCTCGGTGCCGAACTCGCGGTTGCCAGACGAATCCAGATGATGGTCCTGCCGAAACCAGTCGAACTCCAAGCGATTCCGGGGCTGGAGATCGCAGCGTATATGCGGCCGGCAGACGAGGTCGGCGGGGACTACTACGACGTTCTGCAGAACGGTTCACGGGTCAAGGTCGGCATTGGCGACGTGACTGGTCATGGTCTCGAAAGCGGCGTGCTGATGCTGATGGTCCAATCCGTCGCACGCGCGCTGCAGGAGACCAACGAAGCGGATCCGCACCGGTTTCTGGATCGGTTGAACAGAGCGATCTACAAGAACATTGAGCGGACGAACACCGACAAGCATCTCTCGCTGGCCTTCCTTGACTTTGAGGATGGACGGGTAACGCTATCTGGCCAACATGAGGACGTTCTTGTCGTCCGTGCGGGCGGGGAAGTCGAACGTATCGACACGCTTGATCTGGGTCTGCCGGTTGGTCTGGAGAGTGACATCTCGCCCTTCATTGACACGTATGACATCAAGTTCGGGAGCGGCGACGTGATCGTGCTGCACACCGACGGTGTGACCGAGGCGGAAGACCAGGACAGAAGGCTGTTCGGGTTCGAGCGCCTTTGCCAGAGCGCACGAAAACGTCAAGGCAGGAGCGCAGAGGACATCAAAACCGGGATCGTCGAGGATCTGATGGCCCATATCGGAATCCAGAAGATCCACGACGACATCACCCTCGTAATCATAAGGCATACATAGGCATGACCACGCTGTTCGGCACCCCTGAGCTTGCTATCGGCACGATGGAAGGTGTCAGTCGTGTGCGGCTGTTCGACGGACCACTCGACTTGAGTTGGCGTCATTGTGCCACGACCTCGGACTTCTTCGCCGATCTTTTCGCGCTGCGCTTTCAGTCGTCCCGCAATGACTACAGGGAAGTGCGCCATAGCATCGGATATCTGGTCAACGAGCTCATCGAAAATGCCGTCAAGTTTCGCGCACCGGGTGAGATCGTGATCGAGGCATCGATGGATTCGGAGTACTTCAAACTCAAGGTGTTGAATGACGTCGATGGTGATGACGCGTCCGAGTTCCAAAGTCTCCTGGCGAACATCACGGTCGGCGACCCCAAGGACCTGCTGATACAGCGAATTGAAGCGAATGCCGCGAACCCCGACATGGCAGGCTCCGGACTCGGATTGCTGACGTTGATGAGCGACTATGGCGCACGGATGGCTTGGATATTCAGCACCGCCGACGAAAGCGATCGGATTTGCCTGGAGACATATGCCTCCATTCCGATCTCGCAAACTCATAACTAGATGAGGCGAAGCCAGGCTATGGAAATCAAAACAGACGACTACCGCGTGTGGATTGAAGGAAGCGATATTTTTTTCGACGGTGTCATGCGGCTTGCCAGTTCCGAAGCCGGCGCGCCTATCATGGCCTTGGCGACCAGTGTTCTTGCCGCAAATCCCTCTTCGATGACGCTCAACTTAAAGGACCTTCACTTTCTCAACTCTTCTGGCATCAACCTGCTGGCGAAATTTACCATCGAGGTGCGCAAGCATCCCGGTGTCCGGTTCGTCGTGCGTGGAACGCCCGACATACCCTGGCAATCGAAATCCTTGCCGAATCTGAAGAAGCTGCATCCCGCCGTGGTGCTTTTGATGGACTAAGGTCTGTCGACGTTCAGGTGAGGCCGGCCTGCGAACGGCGGCTTCCTGCGCTTCCTGTACTCACATAGCTAAACGTACGCTCCGTTCCGGTTCTCGGAAACCACCATTCTCGGCTCAGGCCGACCTGAATCTCAACGGACCTTTACCAGGTCGCCCGAAATCAGCCTGCGGACTGCGTGCTACAAGAGTGCCGCACCGAGTGAGATATGTACTCCATGACAAGTATTTGGATGCGAAGGTAACGACAATTCGGCCTGGTGCGCAGATGCTAGAAATTGCTCGGCGGGGGCTCGGCACAGGCGGCAGGCGTCCATGTTGGGGGGATGTCGGGCTGCCTGTGCCGATTAGCCGCCGCTGCGCGATCAAAGGTGGCGTCATTGAGTAAGCGTGCCAAGGTGACCGGCGGCCGGCTGGAGTTCATTCCGCCGCAGATCCCGACTCGGGTCGAGGAGCCGCCCGGAGATGAGGGATGGGTTCACGAGGTCAATCTTGACGGCTACCGAACGCAGATCATCATCGATAAAGGCGGCGTGCGCCTTTACAGCAAGAACGGCCGTGACTGGACCACCAAATATTGGCCCATCGCGCTGGCTGTCGAGCTGCCATGCCGGGCTGCCATTATCGACGGCGATGTCATTGTGCCAGACGAACAGAGCGCTCACGATCGGCCTTCGCTGGAAGCCGCGATCTGGAACGAACCGAGCCGGCTCGCGTTCGTCGCGTTCGACATCCTCCATCTCGACGGCCGCAATCTAGTCTCCTTGCCCCTGCTGCAGCGCAAGCAGGCGCTATGGCAACTGGTTGAGCGCGGCCTCGGCAAGATCCAGTACAGCGAGCATTTCGAGAGCAGTGCGCTGGCGATCTTTCGTGCCATCGAGAAGGTGGGGCTCAAGAGCATCATCTCGAAGCGCGCCGACAGCAGCTACAAGAGCGGACCGTCGAACACATGGTTGAAGGCCAAATACTTCAAGGAAGCCGATTTCTGAGCATTGACGACGGTTCTGGCGCAACCCCGGCCCTAGCGATGTCCGCTTTTGGTAGGTGATCAAGCTGGCACGACCGACATGGGGCGCAAAGCGGCCGTCCATTGCCCGTCTGTCGGAAGTCGCATTTGGCTCAAAAGCAGCCTATCGCGGTAGTCCTCGGGCGGGAAATCATGCGCGAGAAGCAGGCAGTTCAAACCTACGCCGCTTTCTGCTTGAATACTTTCGACATCCCACTGGAGCACCACCCCATCTCAAACGATCCTTTCGCCCCCTTGCGGCAACGCTTCCTTGCCCGGTGCGCCGATCAGCTCGGGCAGCTGAAGGCCATCGCATGTGAGGGCGGTCCTTTGCCCCGCGGGGCGGGCGATCCGCTGGTCAGGATCGCGCACTCGCTGGCGGGTGCGGCGGGGACATTCGGCTTTCCGGATATCGGCGCGCGGGCGTCGGCACTGGAAACGCTGCTAATCGAACAGCCGAACGAAGGAGCCGCCCAAGCCGCGCTCGATGCGCTCATCGCGGAGATTGAGCAAACGCTGAAATGAAGCGGGCATTATTTCTTAGCGCTGGACAGGCCAGTCCTGGTCATTTCGCCCCAGCTCTGGTCGGCCCGCAGATATTGCCACCAGCCCTTCACGCGCCAGAAATTGTTGAGCTGGCGGTAGCCGAAATTCTCGATCACTGCCACCGCCGTCAGCACCGCCAGGTCCCTGGCGCGCGGAAAACGCTGCAACTCGGCCTCTTCGAGGACCAGCGAGCACACGCTGACGCAGACGCCATAGGTGAAGATGAGCGAGGTGAAGGCCAGCAGATACTCGGCCGACAGGATACCGAGCAGCCAGAATGCCGGGATCAGGATGTAGCCGAGCACCTCCGCCACCGGCCCCAGCACGTCGACAATCAATATGTGGCCGAAGCCCAGGAAGCCGACGCGGCCATAGCGCGGGTTAAAGAGCATGGCGCGATAGCGGAAGAAGCTCTCGAGCGCGCCGCGCTGCCAGCGCGTGCGCTGCCGTGCGAGCACGCTGAGCGTTTCCGGCGCCTCGGTCCAGCACACCGGCTCCGGAATGAACTGGATGCGATATTTGCGCCCGGCATCTCTCATGTAGCGGTGCAGCTTGATGACGAGGTCGAGGTCCTCGCCCATCGAGCCCTTGGTGAAGCCGCCCACCGCCACCACCTCCGCGCGGCGGAACATGCCGAAGGCGCCGGACACCAGCATCAGAGTGTTGATGCGGCTCCAGGCCAGCCGGGCCATGAGGAAGGCCCTTAGATATTCGACAACCTGGAGCAACGGCAGCAAGCGGTTGGGCAGGTGGATCTCTCGCACCCTGCCGGCTTCGATCCTCGATCCGTTGGCGATGCGGATCGTGCCGCCGACGGCGATGGTGCGCTCGGGGTCGTCGATGAAGGGCTGGGCGGCGCGCATCAGCGCATCGGGCTCGAGAATGGAATCGCCGTCGATCACGCAGAAAAGCGGCGCGCGGCAGACATTGATGCCGGCATTCTGGGCATCGGCCTTGCCGCCGTTTTCCTTGTCGACCACGAACAGCCGCTCGGTCATTGGCGAGGAATAGAGGCCGCGGATCGGCTTGTGCGCCAGCGCCTCCTCATAAGGCCGGCGGAATTTCACCAGCTTGAAGGCCTCGATCAGGCGCTGCAGCGTCTGATCCTTGGAGCCGTCGTTGATGACGATTACCTCGAAATTCGGATACTCGAGCGCCAGCATCGAATGGACGCTCTCGACCACGTTCACTTCCTCATTATAGGCGGGTACGAGGAGTGCGATCGGCGGCGCGACATCGCCATAGCGGTGCCACAGCAGAGCCGAGCGCGCGACCGGCGGGCGTCTGGAAAGCGCGTAGGCGGCAACAATGAGCTGCAACAGATAGATCGTCGTCTGCGCCAGCCCCGCCGCGATGATGAACCAGGACAGGATGGAGGCGGCCAGAACGATCTCGTGGCTCCAGTCGGACATCATGCAGCCGGCCCCTCGGCAAGGATGAGCGAGGCAGTGCGCTGGCTGCGCGAGACCTCGCTCGCAGCGATGTCGCTTAGCAGCCGTTCTCCCGGCTGGCCAAACGAGCGCAGCGCGTTGGCGGCGGCATAGCGCACGGTCCATGCCTCATCGTCCATCAGCGCAGAGAGCGGCGCGGCGAGCCCGGCGAGCCCCAGGCGTCCGGCGGCATCGGCGGCGGCGGCGCGCACATCCCAGTCGCCATTGGCCATCGCGCTCGCCAAGATGGCAGGCGCCTCGGCGTGCCCGGTGAGGCCCAGCGCGCGCAGCGCCGCGGCGGCGACCTCGGGCGATTGATCACCGGTGGCGCGGGCGAAGAAATCGGCGAAATGGAACCCGGCGGCATGAGCCAGCGCGTCGATCGCGGCCGCCCGGATGAAGGGCACCGCGTCCGTGCGCGCGGCGTGATCCCTGAGCTCCTCGAAGCGCGCCGGCGGAAAGCGCCTGAACAGCTCGATCAGGCGCCGCGAGCGCTGTCCCGCCACGCCGACCTTGCCCAGCGCGATACCGAGCGGCGGCAGGCTGCCGAGATCGCAGAGCGCGATGGCGGCGGCGATCCTCACCTCCCGCGAACGGTCACCGTCGAGCGCCGAAAGCAGGCTCGCCACCGCGTTTTCCGAACGCAGCGCCGCAAGCATCTCGGCCGCGTGCATGCGCTCGGCGCTATTGCCTTTTTCCAGCTGCTTGCCGACAAGCGCCGGCAGGCCGCATTCGTTGAAGGCAGCAAGGACGTCGTCATACTCCTCGCCGCGAAGCAGCGAAATGAACTCGAAGCCGGCGTTGATCGCCACGCCCGCCGGCACCGCGAGCACCACCACCTTCAAGGCCTCGCGGTCCCGGTTTTCCGTGAAGGCGATCAGTGCTGTGTGAAGCTGGCGCCGCTGATCGATCTGCGCCCTGCCTCGGCGTTCCTGCAGCACCCGCCGTGCGATCAGGAACAGCATGATCACCAGGGAAAGAGCGCTGAGCAAAATGGAAAGGTCCCAGATGTACCACATGATCAGAACCGCGCGGTCAGGCCGAGCCCGAATGTGCTTCGGTCAAATGTCGGGCGTTGCTCATGTGCGATGCTGGCGCGGAGCGTCAGCGGATCGTTGACATCCCACGAGATGCCGCCGAAGACTGTGCGCGTCGGCACCAGCGTGCCGTCGGAGATTTCGGGGGCGTCCGCATAGCCGCCGAACAGGTTGAAGCGCTGCGTCATCGCAAGGTCGGCCCTAAGCACATAGCCGTCCGCGCGCGTGCCGATATTGTCGGCCGCATGGACCCAACGGGCGGAAAGCCCCAGGCGGCCGTCGAAGATATAGCCCTGGACCCAGGGCGAGACGCTGGTGACGTTTGTGTCGGTGAAATTGTCGTAGAGTGTGTCGATGTTGAGCGACAAAGGGCCGAACGCCTTCGCCGCCGCCATAAGCTGCAAGGAAGCGCCGGCGCCGATCGAATAGCGCGCCAGGAAATCGGCGTCCGGCGTCGCCGCGGCGAGCGCATAGGCGGAGAAGGCAGGCGAGAAGGCCTCGTCGATGCGGCCCTCGATCTGAACGTCGGTACGGCCGAAGCGGGTTGCCACGCGGGTGCGGCCCGAAATCGTCGTGCGCGGCGACAGCCGATAAGCAAGGCCAGCCGAGCTGTCGGTCCAGTCGCCCAGCCCGTTGGTGAGATCGCTCACCTCGGTGCCAAGGTCGAGCCGCCATTTGCGCGGGGGCGGCACGGCCAGTCTTTGCTCGATGTCGGAAGAGCCGGGCTCGATGGCGAGCGCCTCTCTGTAGGCCTGCCGCGCCGCATCGTCGTCGCCTTGGGCGCGGCGCACATCGCCGATCCCCACCAGCGCCTCGGCATTGCGCGGATCGATCGCAAGCACGCGCTGGAACGACTGCCCGGCCCGCGTGTAGTCGGCTTCGAGCACGGCGATCCTGGCATCGAGGTCGAGCGCCTCCACATTGTCCGGCGACGAGGCCAACACGCCATCGACCAGCGCGCGGGCGCCCGGCACGTCGCCCCGCCAAATCGCCAGGCGGATCTTGCCGATCCGCGCGTCGAGAAGGCCGGGCTTTATGACCAGCGCCCGGTCGAAGAAATGCCCGGCTTCGTCGAACCGCTGGCTGGAGCCCACGGTAAGGCCAAGAGCGACCAAGATGTCGGTGTTCTTCGGCGCCAGCCCAAGCGCGCGGCGATAGACCTTCTCCGCTTCGGGCAGCTTTCCCGCTGTTCGCAACCGCCGACCTTTCTCCATCAGGCCGGCGACGGGATCGGGCCGCCGGAGGGGTGGTTTCACCCTCGGCGCCGGGGCCGCCACCGACGCCTTCCTCGCCTCACCGCCGGCGGCCTCTATGGCCTTGCGGATGTTCTCTACCAGCGCGGCGGCGTCGGTGTTGCCGGGCTGGGCGCGCGCCACCGATTCGGCGAGCGGCAGCGCGGCATCCAGATTGCCCGAACGGAACTCGATCTCGGCCAGGCCAAAGCTGGCATCTTGATAGGTCGGAGCAAGGGAAAGCGCCTTGGAAAAGGCGTCGCGCGCCGCCACCAGATCGTTGCGGCCGAGTTCGGCGAAGCCGAGCTGAACCAGGGCGTCGGCATTGTCGGGTTTGAGTGCGAGAGCGCGCCGAAGCAGATCCGCCGCCTCGTCGAAATGCCGAGCCTGCCTGGCTTTCACGGCAGAAGTGTAGAGCTCGTCCACAGTCTGCGCCAGCACCGCACCGGGAGTGGCCGCGATTGCCAGGGCCAGGCATGCGGCAAGGGCTGCGCGCCGGCTGCGCCGCATCAGCGTTTCCCATTCTTGCGCGCGATCAGACGCGCCAGCCGGGCCAGCAGTTCCTCGGGAATGAATGGCTTTACCAGATAGTCGTCGGCTCCCTTCTGGAGGGCCGAGACGATGTCCCGTTCCGCCTTGCGGGCGGTCAGCATCACCACCGGCGTGTCTGACAGGACCGGGTCGCCCTTGAGGCGAGCCAGCACCTCCAGGCCGTCGGCCTTGGGCATCATCGCGTCGAGCACGATGATGTCGGGTCCGTCCTGTTCCGCCTTCGCCAGTGCCTCGGCACCGTCCACTGCCGTGATGACCTCGTATCCCTTCGCCCTCAGCCTGAATTCCATCAGTTCAAGCAACAGGGGATCATCATCGCAGATCAGAACTCTTGCCTTCGCTCCATTCACCAGTCCTGCTCCGGTTCACGCCTCGTTGCCCCCCGGAGTGATCAACCCATGAACCGACATCCGCCAATGTGGTCCATGCAAACGCCGGTGCGGTCTCCCGCGCCGGCCGATGCCGCGCAATCATAAATAAAACCGATTCGCGACTGCCGTATTTCGATACAATCAGTAGATGAATATTGGGATATGGTACAGGTGCCGTAAGCGGCAAACCGAGCTTGCTGACAGTCTTCTTGCCGCTGCCTTCGACCCGGCGGCTATGCCTGCCCGGGGCGCTCCGGAAGCAGCTTCCTGACCTCGCCGGCGAGCGCCAGCGGATCGAATGGTTTGGCAATGACCCCGACCGCTCCCATGGCGAGATAGCGCTCGACCTGATGCGTCTGGGTGCGCGCGGTGATAAAGGCCACGGGTATCGACGCCGTCAGCGGTGAAGCAGCCAGGCGCTTCAGCGTCTCCGGCCCGTCCATGTCCGGCATCATCACGTCGAGCAAGATGAGGTCAGGATGCCATGCGGCGGCATCGGTCAGCGCCTCGGCGCCCGAAGAGCAGGACCGCACCTCGAATTCCGGCTCCAGCTCCAGGGACATCTGTGCGATTTCGCGGATATCGTCCTCGTCATCCACGTAGAGGATTCTTGCCGGCATGATCGTCACTCCTTGGCGCTGGCTGCGGGTCTGGTTCCATCGCGCGATGAGGCCAACATGGTTCTGACCAGCTTTGCGACGTCGATCTCCGACGCCCTGGTCTTGGTCATCATCGCCTGCACCCGATCGCCGAGTTTCTGGTCCGGTTCCGCCGCCGAGAACACGATGACTCCGGTCTCCAGCGGCAGATCGACGAGCAGATCCAGTCCCGATCCGTCTGGAAGCGCAATGTCCAGGATGACCAGATCGAAGCGACGCTTCGCAACCGCCCGCCGTGCCTCCTGCAGCGTTTTCGCCGAGATGATCGAGACGTCGGAGCCCAGCCCCGCCGACATCACGGCTACCACGCCCTCGTCGTCCTCGACATGGAGGATCTTCGGCCTCTGCTCATTCCTGCTGGCGACGATCTTGGCGAGAGCGGCGTGAAGCCGCCCCGAATCCACCGGCTTCTCCAGCCAGTCGACGATGCCGACGGCGGTGCCGTTCAGCGAGCGCCTGGCCTCATCGGCGACGGCGGAGATGACGATGACCGCAATGTCGGAATTCACCGGTGACGCCCTGATGTCATGGAAGAGCTTGATACCCGATTCTTCCGCCAGCTTGATGTCGAGTGTCAGTGCCACATAATCGCGGGACTGCAGAAGCGCCTTCGCGGTGGCGATGTCCGGGGCGACGTCGCTGGAAAAGCCTTCCGCGTCCAGGAGTGCCGCAATCACCGCCGCGATGTCGGTTTCGTCTTCGCAGATCAGAACCCGTAGGCGGCCATCGGGCTCCCGTGGCGGGCGCGGTGGCGGATACGGCCTCGGGTGGAGCTTGCGGGCTTCGGCAAGGTCGACGTGGAACGAGGTTCCTTTCTCTTCCTCGGTTTCGAAGGAAACAGCGCCGCCCAGCTTTTCCACGATGGTCTTGACGATGCTGAGGCCGAGGCCGGTGCCGCCTTTCTTGCGGGTGCTGGACGCGTCGGCCTGTTCGAACTTGCCGAATATACGGCTGCGAAACGCCTCGGGGATACCCGCCCCCTGATCGATCACCGAGATGCGCAACATATCGCGATCGCGACGCTGTAGCTTCACCGTCACGGTGCCGTCGGCGTGCGAGAACTTAATCGCGTTCGACAGAAGGTTGGCCATCACCTGGTGCAGGCGGTCCGGATCGATGTTGGCTTCGGCGCGCGGGGCATCGTCGACCAGGACGATGCGTACCCGGCTCTCGGCCATGTAGTTGGAACTGGCGGCGATGGCCTGCTCCATGATCGGGCGCACAGGCATCTGCTTGATCTTGAAGGCGATCACGCCTGACTCGATCTTCTCCATATCGAGGATGTCGTTGATGAGAAGAACCAGCCTTTCGCTATTGGTGTGGGCGATATTGACGAGGTTGGCGGCCTTCGGCGGCAATTCGCCCGCTACGCCCGCCGCGATCAGGCCCAGCGAGCCGCGGATGGATGTCAGAGGGGTGCGCAGCTCATGGCTGACCGTCGAAATGAAATCGTTCTTGAGCTGAGCGTTTCGCTTCTGCTCGGTGATCTCGCGATTGTAGGTGATGACACCGGTGATCTTGCCGGCCTCGTCGCGGAACGGCGCCTTGAGCGTGTAAAGCCAGCCCTGTTTGCCATCCGGAAAGACCGCCGGCTGTTCGATGCGCAATGTCTGCCCAGCCTTCAGTGCGCCCATCTCGTCCTGCCTGAACCGCTCGGCCACGTCCTTCGAATAGAAATCGAAATCGGTCTTGCCGATGAGCTCCTCGACTGAAGCGGCCCCCAGCATTTCGGCGGTGGCGCGATTGGCGGCGATGAAGCGCCCGTCCACGTCCTTTATGTTCAGGCAGTCCGGCAGTTCACGAACCATGGCCCGATAGATCATGTTGAACATGGAGAGATCGCGCCGCCGCTGTTGCCGGTCGAGCAGGATGCCGATCACCATAGTGCTGAGGAAGCGGAACAGGAGGGACGGGAACGTGCTCTGCTGGATCAGGCCTGTGACTTGCGGGGGTATGACCAGGAGGGTGATCAGCCCGGCAAGCGCCACTGACACGCCGAAGCCGAATATGTCGAGCATCGTGCGAGACCGGGCCGCGACAATGTGGTGCCATGCCAGGCCGACGACGGCGGTGATCAGGATACCCATGACGCCGACATTGGCCCCCTGCCCGCCAAGATAGAGGCGATAGGCAATGGAGCCGGTCGTGGCAACGAACATTGCCGGCCATCCGCCGAAGAACGCGGCGGCACCGATAAAGGCGGCGCGCAGATCGACCACGAAGCCGGAGACGGACAAGGCGGTCGCCATTGAAAAGACCGCCCCCATGCCCATGACCGCGCCGAGAAGCAGCGACTGTATCCGCCGCGAGAGACGCCCGGTGAAATCGGCCACAAGGTCCCAGGCGATGACCAGGACGCAGACCAGGGCAAGATTGGCGAGGAGTGAATGCCAGATCTCGTTCATGACTTTCCAGCTCCTTTTTTCCAGAGGAGAAGCGCGTTGTCCGGCTGCTCAACCTGCTCAGCGTCGAGATCGTCAAGCAGGACGCGCTTCGGTATAGGCGGGTGAACCGACCCAGCGCAAATGCGATCGACAAATGCCTGGGCTGCAAGCCAGACGCAGTTTATCCTCGGGTCGACGAGATATGACGGCTGGATCGGCACCTCGTCTTTGAGCATTAAGCCTGCTGCCGAAAATCAGAAGCCGCCCAATTGCACGTCGTTGCCGCCGATTGCCGCACGGGTCGTTGCAAGGTCTTTCGAAACCGGGAGGGCCGAGCGTGAGGGCGCCATCAACGAGACGGAGAAATTCCACCGACGGGCCCAGAGCCGTTTCGTTCAGAACACCCAAATTTGTCCGCTAAACAGCACAATAGGTAACACAAATAAGCAGAATGAAGCGAAACTAGCGGCCGAAAACTTGAAATTGTACAGCAAAATCAATTAATTATTGAATATGGTACCGTTGGCTGGGATCGAACCAGCGACCTCCGGATCCACAATCCGGCGCTCTAACCAGCTGAGCTACAACGGCACATTTGCCTGAGCAGAATCTCTTCAGGAACTGATCCCAAGCGATCCGCTCTGTCGTTCGGCGATGCGTCCATACGGGCTTATGGATTTTAATTCAAGGCTTTTGCGAAGCAAAGGCCACTTCCCCACATCTCACGGCATCGAGCGGGATTCAGTGGGCAAAGAAAAAGGCCGGCGGGAGGAGGTGCCGGCCTTTTCCTGTTACGAGCCAGCGGGAGGAGGAGCTGGCTGGTCACCCCGGGGAGCAGAGGGAGGAGGTTCCACTCGCCGGGTATTCCTTAACGGCTACCATCATACGCCTGATCGTTTTTAAGAAAATGCGACCTTTTGTTGCATCCTCAGATCATGCGCAAATATTAGGCAGCCTTGATGTCCTTGATCGCCTTCTCGAAGGCGGTCTTGATCGGCTTGGAGACTTCCTCGGCCGCCTTGGAGGCAACAGCCTGGAAGTCCTTGGCCTGCTCGACCGTCAACTCGACGCGCTTGCGCAGGAAAGCGGTCTGCAGCTCGACGACTTCCGACAGCGACTTGGCGCCGATCAGGGCTTCGAGATGCGAGAAGCCGGCTTCGGCATTGGCGCGCAGCGCCGCGATGGTCTTGAGCGACAGGTCGCTGGAAACGGTCTTGGCGGTCTCGTAGGTCGACTCCAGAGCCTTCTGGGTCTCCTCGGCGCCGGTCTTGAGCTTGGCATAGGCCTCTTTCGACTGCTCAACGCCCTTTTCGGCGAAAGCGCGGATCTGGTCTGTGGCCTTGGAAGCGTCGAAGCTCGGGAATTCAACGTTTTCGATCGTCTCGGCAGTCTTAGTCCTTGACATTTTCCATCCTTTTCAGCGGCAGCGGCTTTGACAGAAAGCCGTCTCGTTCAGTTATGATGGCAATATAAAGGCAAATTTTGTGCATTGCAATATCTTTGTTGCAGTGCACCATAAATTTCTTTCGGGCCGTTAACCAAAAGCCCAGAAACCAGCCTTTGCACGTTCTGGCTTGTGGACCTTCGCGGCTGCGGCTTTTATTAACAAAGCGTTAACTGCAAATTTCGCCGCTCCGTGAGGGTTCGCCAAGCGCATGCCGTCCGAATATTCCTTCCTCGACGTCGCCGTGCTCGACGCGGTGCGCCAGCGCTTTGCCACCGGCGACGCGATCGCGATCCTGTCGGTTGATCTGGAGCAGGTGATCTGGGCCAACGGGCCGGGAGCCGCGGTGTTCGGCTACCCCGACATCGAAGCGATCATCGGCGCCTGGGCACAGTTGCCGCTGATCGCCCGCCGCCAGATCATGGCGACCAGCGGTTTTCCCGAGATCGGCAGCGATCGCGGCATCACCGTCAGGCTGGCGACCGGCATGACCAGCCGCATCGTCGGCTTTCAGGCAAGTGCCGTGACGCTGCCGGACGGCGAGAAGGCGATCATGCTGGCGGTGCCAGCGGCGCAGACAGGCTCGCGCGGTGCCGCCGAGATCGCCAGTCGGGCGATCAGCGGCTTCACCGAAGACGGCCATTTCATCGCCTTCATCGATGCCGGAGGCAATATCGAGGCCGCGTCGGACGGCTTTTCGAAGCTCGGCATCCAGCCCGCGACGCTGGCAGCCCTGGTGGCCGATGTCGCCGCAGAGGACGAGCGCATCGTCAAGCGTCTCGTCCCCGGCGGCAACACGTCCTACCCCGCCGGGCTCGCGCGGCTGACACCGGAGCGGCATCTCTTGGTGGTGATTGATGAGGATCAGCTCGAGGACAACCTGCCTGTTGCGGAGGTTTCGGCAGACGAGCCCCCGGCAACAACGGAAAGCCCCATCAACGAGATTGGCGGCGCACCGACAACGGCGGAAGCCGCACAATCCGAACCTCACCAGGACAATCCGCCGACGGCGGATGTTCCGCAGGCGGAGGCCGTCGAACGGTCGCCTGGCACTGCCGACAGCGAGCCGGAGCCCGCCCCTTCCAAGCCCGTGGCCGAAGATAGGCCGGAACGGGCCGCGCAAGAGGTTTCGGAGCCGGCCGGGCCGGCACCGGTTGCCGCCGACAATGATCAGCCCGCCGCGGGCGGCGCGCCGGCACAGCACGATCACTGGTACTTCCATGCCGGCGAGGACGGCGCGCCACCCGCGCCTGCCGCGCCGGAAGCGAAAAACGTGGCCCAGGCGACTGACGCTCAAGCTCCGGTGGACAGCGCGAAGCAGGACGAGGCCGCCTCCCCGGCTGCATCGACCGCGACCCCAGCTCGGACGATAGACCGCTCGGCAGCGCCGCTGCGGTTCGTCTGGCGCACCGATGCCGAAGGCAAATTCAGCGCGCTGTCGCCGGAATTCGCCGACATTGTCGGCAAGCCGGCCGCCGACGTGATCGGCCGGCGCTTCAGGGATGTCGCGGCCGCCTTCGGCCTCGACGCGTCCGGCGAGATCGCAGGGCTGCTGGAGCGGCGCGATACCTGGTCCGGCCGCTCGGTGCTTTGGCCTGTCGTCGGCACTGACCTGAAGATCCCCGTCGACCTGGCGGCCTTGCCGGTCTATGGCCGCAGCCGTGCCTTCGAAGGTTTTCGCGGCTTCGGCGTTGCCCGGACTGGCGACGCGGTCGTCGATCCGGAAGCGATCGGCATGGCGCTGCTGCCCAATGGCAAGGCGCCGGCGATGCCGGAACCGGAAGCCGTCGAACCTGCCGCTGAAGAGCCGAAGACGGAAGAGCCGAAGGCCGACGAGCCAAGCGCTGCGGACCCGTTCAAGGGCGAGGTGCCGGCGCTGACCATCGTGCCGAAACAAGAGCGGCGCTTTGCCGACAAGGTCATCCGCCTGGCCGAACACCGGCAGCCGGCCAACGACAAGGGGCTGTCGACACTGGAACGCAGCGCCTTCCGTGAGATTGGCGAGCGGCTGAAGAAGGACAGTGCGCCGGCCGAGCCGCCGAAAGCCGACGAGCCCGGGATCGAAAGCCCGCCAGAACCGGTGATCAAGACACCGGCTGAGCCCGCGGCTGAAACAGCGGCCGAGGCTCCGGCCGCGAAGACGGAAACTCCGATCGAGGCCGCCTCCGATGTTGCGTCGACGCCTGACGCTGCCCAGGATCAAGCGCCGGCAGAGACCGGCGAAATCCCGGTGGCGGAGCCGGGGAGCGACGCGACGCTGGCCGAACCGTCCGAGACCGATGCCGAGGACGAAGCGGATCTCGCACGGCTTGATGGCGGTCACCCGGACGACGTGGCTGATGCCGAACCCGCCGATACCTTGCCTGGCGTGAGCGGCTCCTTGCTTAATTACGCCGACCGGAATGATGAATCCGGCCCCCTCGCGGACAATAGCGAGCCCCCGGTTTCAGAAGCCGTGGCGGCGGAACCGGAGGTTACGGAACCCGTCGCGACGAGCGAAGATGCCGATACCAAAGCCGCCACTCATGATGCCGTCGACGACGATGACAGCATGACTTCGGCCGATTTTCGCGATGCCGAAGACAATGAGGACTGGGGCGACCGCGAGAAGGCCGCAGCCGCTGACGAGCAGGCCGCGACATTTGGCGGTCAAGCCGCCAGTGCAAGCGACGTCGTCGAGAGCCCGGCCGAAAGGGCACGCCTGAAAATACCGCCGCTCAAGACCGAAGGGATCGTGCCGTCGGCCTTTTCCATCGGCGACGAAAGCAAGGCTCCGGACACCTCGCTGCTCGGCAAGCTGCCGGTGCCGCTGCTCATCCATTCGGGCGACCAGCTGCACTATGCCAATGAGGAATTCCTCGACCTGACCAGTTACGACACGCTCGAGGACCTCGAGGATGCCGGCGGGCTGGGTGCGCTGTTCGCCGATCCCTATGCCGATGACGGCGCCTCCGACGGCAGCGACCGGGCGTTGCGGCTGAAGACCCGCGATGGCCAGGAATTCCCGATCGACGCCATCCTGCGCTCCGTTCCCTGGCGCGACGGCAAGGCGCTGATGCTCGTCGTGCGCCGTTCCGGCGAGGATGACGCGCCCGTGGCCCTGCACGCGGTCGGCGAAGAGCCGACGCAACCCGACATTTCCGAACTCAAGGCGCGCATCGCCGAGATGCGCACCATCATCGACACCGCCACCGACGGCGTCGTGCTGATCGGCAGCGACGGCACCATCCGCTCGATCAGCCGCCCGGCCGAAGCGCTGTTCGGATTCGACAGCGACGAGGTGACCGGCAAGCCCTTCGCCTCGCTGTTTGCCATCGAAAGCCAGCGCGCGGCGCGCGACTATCTCACCGGGCTGTCGGAACCCGGCGTGGCGAGCGTTATGAATGACGGCCGCGAGGTGATCGGGCGCGAGGCGCAGGGGCGCTTCATCCCGCTGTTCATGACCATCGGCCGGCTGCCCAATGACAGCGGCTTCTGTGCTGTCGTGCGCGACATCACGCAGTGGAAACGAGCCGAGGAAGATCTCACCCAAGCGCGCGCGGTGGCCGAACGGGCGTCCTCGCAAAAGACCGATTTCCTCGCACGCATCAGCCACGAGATCCGCACGCCGCTTAATGCCATCATCGGCTTTTCCGAATTGATGGTCGACGAGAAATTCGGGCCGGTCGCCAATGACCGCTACCGCGACTATCTGCGCGACATCAATCGCTCGGGCAACCATGTGCTCGATCTGGTCAACGACCTGCTCGACATCTCGAAGATCGAGGCCGGCCAGCAGGAAATGGCCTATGAGGCCGTCTCGCTCAACGACACGCTGGCCGAGACCGTGGCGATGATGCAGCCGCAGGCCAATCGCGAACGCGTCATCATCCGCTCCAGCTTCGCCTCGCGGCTGCCGGAGGTGGTGGCCGACCTGCGCAGCGTGCGCCAGATCGCGCTCAACATCCTGTCCAACGCCATCCGCTACACCCAGGCCGGCGGCCAGGTGATCGTCTCGACCGCCTATGAGACTTCAGGCGACGTCGTCATGCGGGTGCGCGATACCGGCATCGGCATGAGCCAGGCCGAGATCGAACAGGCGCTGAAGCCGTTCAAGCAGATCAACGCGCTGAAGCGCGGGCGTGGTGACGGCACCGGCCTTGGCCTGCCGCTGACCAAGGCGATGGTGGAAGCAAACCGCGCCCGCTTCACCATCAATTCGACGCCCGGCGAAGGCACGCTGGTGGAAGTGGCTTTCCCCTCGACCCGGGTGCTGGCGGAATAGCAGGTCCAAAAGAAAAGGCGCCCTGGAGGACGCCTTAAGAGATGGGATTGCTGTCACAACGGGGCTTGAGCGAATTCAGATCCTCCGGGGGCTGAGGAACGGGATTTCTCCCTCAAGTTACATGCGACTATCCGGGCCGGGCCTTAACAACTCCTTACCGGCTCGCGGAAAAGTTTACGAATGTGTACCACTCGTGAAATCTAGGTAAATTCCCGCGACATGGTTTGTTAACCATCCGTCATTCGGCAAGCTGCGGCAGGTTCCTGAACAGCTCCAGCGCTTCCGGGTTGGCGAGCGCTTCCTTGTTCTTGATGGCGCGGCCGTGCACGACGTCGCGCACGGCAAGTTCGGTGATCTTGCCCGACTTGGTGCGCGGGATGTCGGTGACGGCGACGATCCTGGCCGGGACATGGCGGGGGCTCGCCCCGCTGCGGATCTTGGCGCGGATGCGTTTTTCCAGATCCTCGTCCAGCTGGACGCCCGCGGCCAGCCGAACGAACAGCACGACACGCACATCATTGTCGAAATCCTGGCCGATGCACAGCGCCTCCAGGATTTCCGGCATCTGTTCGACCTGGTTGTAGATCTCCGCGGTGCCGATGCGCACACCGCCCGGATTGAGCGTGGCATCCGAGCGGCCGTGGATGATCATGCCGCTATGCACCGTCCACTCAGCGAAATCGCCATGGCACCAGACATTGTCGAAACGCTCGAAATAGGCCGCCTGGTACTTCTTGCCGTCCGGGTCGTTCCAGAAGCCGATCGGCATCGACGGAAACGCCTTGGTGCAGACCAGTTCGCCCTTCTCCTGCCGGATCGGCTTGCCGTCATCATCCCAGACATCGACGGCAAGGCCGAGGCCTGGTCCCTGGATCTCGCCGGTCCAGACAGCTTGCGTCGGCACGCCGAGCACGAAGCAGGAGACGATGTCGGTGCCGCCGGAAACCGAGGCGAGATGCACGTCCTGCTTGATGCCGTCATAGACGAAGCGGAAGTCCTCGGGCGACAGTGGCGAACCGGTGGATGAGATCGCCCGCACATCAGACAGATAATGGCTGCGGATCGGTTTGAGGCCGGCCTTGCGCACGGAATCGATGAACTTGGCCGAGGTGCCGAAGAAGGTCATCTTCTCGGCATCGGCGAAGTCGAACAGCACATTGCCGTCGGGATAGAAGGGTGAACCGTCATAGAGCAGCAGCGTCGCCCCGGAAGCCAGGCCCGACACCAGCCAGTTCCACATCATCCAGCCGCACGTGGTGAAATAAAAGAAGCGGTCGCCGTCGACGAGGCCGGCATGCAGCCGGTGTTCCTTGACATGCTGGATCAGCGTCCCGCCGGACGAATGAACGATGCATTTGGGAATGCCGGTGGTTCCCGATGAAAACAGGATGTAGAGCGGATGCGAAAACGGCAGACGCTCGAAGCTGACAGGCTTGGCGGCGAAGGGCGACAGCGCCTCTTCCATCGCCACCGCCTTGTCGATGGTTGCCGCCACATCGGTCGAGGTGCCGAGATAATCGACAAGCAGCACCTTGCGGACACTTCCGAGCCTGGCCGCGACCGCGGCGACCTTGTCGGCGACCTCGATCGCCTTGCCATTATACCAATAGCCGTCGGGCGCGATGAAGATGACGGGCTCGATCTGGCCGAACCGGTCGAGCACGCCCTGCTCGCCGAAATCGGGGGAACAGGATGACCACACCGCGCCGATGGAGGCGGCGGCCAGCATGGCTGCAACGGTCTCGGGCATGTTGGGCATCATCGCGGCAATGCGGTCGCCCTTCTTGACCTTGAGCGACAGAAAGAGCTGCTGCAGGCGCGAGACCAGGCCATGCAGCTGGTTCCAGGACAGCCGCCGCTCGACCTTGTCCTCGCCGCGAAAGACGATCGCCTCGCCCCCGCCGGTCTTCTTCAACAGGTTCTCGGCGAAATTCAGCGTCGCGTCGGGGAAGAAGGAGGCACCCGGCATTTTGTCGCCGTCGGCCAGCAGGCGCTCGCCCTTTTCGCCGACAATGCCGGAAAAATCCCAGACCAGGCTCCAGAATGCCTGGCGATCCTCGACCGACCAGCGGTGCAGGTCGGCATAGGAGGCGAAGGAGGCGCCGGCTTTCGCCTCCGCAGCCTTCTGGAAAGCCGTCAATGGCGAAGCGTCTATCCGGTCTTGCGTCGGGGTCCAGAGCGGTACTTCGGCAGCCATGATCGATCCTCCCACGGTCGTCATCGCTTATGCATATCGCAGCGCAGCAGAGCAAGATTTTGTTGGGCCGAAGCGACCAGGTGTGCGCAAATGCCATCGCCGGGCCATAAAGACTTGAAATGCCTCAGTCCTAGGTCGTAGTGACGACTGGGGTTATACATCGGGCGATTAATCGGAACGGAACTGTATAGGGCGAGATGCCATCATCCTTGATCCGCCGCGGAGTGTGGGCGATCGGCGCTGCCGTGATCGTCATCGCTCTGGTGGTCGCCGCGCTGCCGCTGATCGCCTCGACGCGCATCGTGCGCGACCGCATCGCCTGGGAAATGAGCGCCTGGAGCGGCTTCCGGGTCGCCATCGAAGGCGCGCCGCGCATCGAGGTCTGGCCGAAATTCCGGGCGATCCTGACCGATGTGACGCTATCGAAATGGACAGACACCGATGCGCCACCGGTCGTCGAAGCCGAACGCGTCGAAATCGACCTATCGGCCATGGCGGCGTTGCAGGGTGATGTGGTGTTTTCCACGGCGCGGCTGGTGCGGCCGACAATCCGGGTCCAGCGCACGGCGGACGGCCTGTTCCTGCCCACCGCGCCGACCGGCGGGCGCATCGCGCGCTCCATCGACACCGCGCGCGGCGTGGTCAGTGCCGATCCCGCCAAACCCAACCTCGACAAGCTGCCGACAGATGCCTTCGGCACGGTTGAGTTCAGGGACGGCCGCATGGTGGCTTCCGTCAACGGCAAGGACGTGGAGATCCTGAGCAGCCTCAGCGGCCAGGCGACCTGGGCGGCGATGAACAGCAATGCGACACTGTCGGCAACCGGGATCTGGCGCGGCGAAAGTGTCGCCCTGGACGCCGCCTCACAGAAGCCGCTGGTGCTGTTTGCCGGCGGCGTGGCCCCGCTCACTCTGTCTTTCAAGGCAGCGCCCGCCACCTTCTCCTTCGACGGCACGGCCAGCATGTCGCAGAACGCCTATTTCGACGGCCAGGTGAAGTTCGCGGCACCCTCGCTGCGCCGGGTGCTGGAGTGGTCGCAGGCCGGCGTCGCGCCAAGTGCTGCGATCGGCTCGGTCAGCATTTCGAGCAAGGTCACGGCGTCGGCCGGACGCGTCAAGTTCGAGAACACCGCGCTGACGCTGGACAACAATCCGGGCATGGGCGCGCTCGACCTGTCGCTTGGCGACGCCCAACCCGTGATCTCGGGCACGCTCGCCTTCGACACACTCGACCTCAGGTCCTTCCTGTCCGCCTTCACCCCGCTGGGACCAGCGAGCGGGGCCAACCCTGGTGACGTCGAGGCAAGTTTCGCCGACCGGGTCAATCTCGATCTCAGGCTGTCGGCGGCGCATGCCACGGCCGGCACGATCCAGCTTGCCGATGTCGCCGCCACCGCCCAGGTCAAGGATGGCCTTTCCGTCTTCGATATCTCGGACGCCTCGGCCTTTGGCGGCAACATCCAGACCAGTCTTCGTTTCGACCGCAAGCCCGAGGGCACACAGGTCGAGATCCGGTTGCTTGCTTCCGACGTCGATGGCGGCGCGTTCGGCACGGCGGCCGGCATGACCCGGCTGGTGCCGGTCGGCACGGGGACCGTTTCGGTCATCCTCAAGGGACCGGGCAGGACCTGGGATTCGATCTTTGAAAACGCCGACGGCTCGGTCACGGCAACCTTCGGCCCCGGCGCGCTCAGCAAGTTCAACCTGCCGGCCTTCCTCAAGCATACCGGACAGGGCGGCTTCTTCGCTCTCGACGATGTCTCGGACGGGACTTTGCCGATCGACGGCGCCGAAGTGAAGGCGACCATTTCGCGAGGCGTGGCAAGGCTGGACAAGGCCGAGGCCAATTCGGCGAAATACAAGATCTGGCTTTCCGGCATCGCCTCCTATGCCGGGCGCGGGCTGGCGCTGTCCGGCGGCGTCATCCAGCCGGACCAGGCGGCGCAGAAGAGCGGCCAGCAGGGTCCCAATCAGTCGTCCTTCTTTGTCGGCGGAACCTGGAGCACGCCGTTCATTTCCCCGATAAGCCGTGGCGTTTCGGGCGAGTAGCTGCGCGCTTTTCGTTCAGCCGAGCACGACCATGCTCAGCCGCGTTGCGCCGCCTGTTCGTCGAGCTGGCGTTGTACCTCACGCCGCTTGTTGGCGATCGAAGCGATGATGACGCCGACCGCGACAACGGCGATCAGGATGGTGCAGGCGGCGTTAATCTCCGGCGTCACGCCGAGACGGACCTGGCTGTAGATCTTCATCGGCAGCGTCGTGGCGCCCGGCCCCGAAGTGAAGGAGGCGATGACCAGATCGTCGAGCGACAGCGTGAAGGCCAGCATCCAGCCGGACACGATCGCCGGCAGGATGACCGGCAGCGTGATCTGGAAAAAGGTCCTAGCCGGCGTTGCGCCGAGATCCATCGCCGCTTCCTCCAGCGACCGGTCAAAGGAGACCAGGCGCGACTGCACGACGACCGCCACGAAGCACATTGTCAGCGTGATGTGGGCGAGCGTCACCGTGAAGAAGCCGCGGTCGAGACCGACGGCAACGAAAAGCAGCAGCAGCGACAGGCCGGTGATCACTTCCGGCATGACGAGCGGCGCGAAGACCATGCCGGAAAACAGCACCCTGCCACGGAACCGCGTGTAGCGCGTCAGGGTGAGTGCCGCCAGCGTGCCGAGCACGGTCGCCACGGTCGCCGAAATGACGCCGACGCGCGCCGTGACCCAGGTGGCGTCCATCAGGCCCTGATTGTGGAACAGCGAGACGTACCATTTGGTCGAGAAACCGCCCCAGACGGTGACGAGCTTGGATTCGTTGAATGAGAAGACGATGAGCAGCACGATCGGCAGGTACAGGAAGGCAAAGCCAAGCACGATCGAGGTGACGTTGAACCGGCTCCAAGTGGCGTTCATTTGCCCTGCTCCTGGGCACGCGCCTGTGCCTGCTGGAAAAGCATGATCGGCACGGTGAGCAGCAAAAGCAGGATGACGGCGACGGCCGACGACACCGGCCAGTCACGGTTGGCGAAGAACTCGTTCCACAACGTCTTGCCGATCATCAGCGTCTGCGAGCCGCCGAGCAGATCGGGGATGACGAACTCACCGACGGCAGGGATGAACACCAGCAGGCAGCCGGCAATGACACCCGGCAATGACAGCGGGAAGGTGATCTTCCAGAAAGCCGATGTCGGCGGGCAGCCGAGATCCTTGGCCGCCTCGATCAGCGAGTAATCCATCTTTTCCAGCGACGAATAGAGCGGCAGCACCATGAACGGCAGGTAGGAATAGACGATGCCGATGAAGATCGCCGTATAGGTGTTGAGGATGACCAGCGGCTGGTTGATGATGTGCAGCGACAAAAGAAGCTGGTTCAGCAGGCCCTCTGGCTTGAGAATGCCGATCCAGGCATAGACGCGGATCAGGAAGGACGTCCAGAACGGCAGGATGACCAGCATCAACAAGGTCGGACGGATGGTCGCCGGCGCGCGTGACATTCCATAGGCGATGGGGTAGCCGACGATCAGCGTCAGAACGGTCGAGATGGCGGCGATGATGACGCTCGTCACATAGGCCTTGAAATAGAGTGCGTCCTGCGTCAGCCAGACATAGTTGTCGAAGTTGAGGTCGCGGAACCCGGCGAAGAAGCCGGAGACGCCGTCGCTGAAGTCGAGCACCGGCGTGTAGGGCGGCATGGCGATCGCCGTCTGCGACAGGGAAATCTTGAAGACGATGACGAAGGGGATGAGGAAGAAAAACAGCAGCCAAAGGTAGGGGACGATGATGACGAGCCGGTTGATGAAACCGGCACCCAGCCGCGTCAGCAAAGGCTTGGCTGTCGATGGCGCGGCGGCATCGGCGACGGCGATGTTGGACATATCGGCCCCCTACCGTGCCAGCACGACGCCGGCATCGGGCCGGAAGGATACCCAGGCGCGGTCGTTCCAGGTCAGCGGATCCTCGGTCACGCGTGCCGCGTTCAAGGCGCTTGCCCGCACGATCTGCCCATCGTCGAGCCTGATGTGGTAGACGGTCATGTCGCCGAGATAGGCGACGTCATAGACCTCGCCTTCCAGCGCGTTGACGGCATCGGCCGGCTTCTTCGACGACACCTTGATCTTCTCCGGCCTGATGGCGAAGACGATATCGGCATTGGACGCGGCCGCCGCACCGCCATTCTCGACGACGATCTGGGCCCCGCTCGGTCCGGTGATGCGGGTGGTGTTGGTCGACCGCTCGGCGACCTTGCCCTCGAACATGTTCACATTGCCGACGAAATGGGCGACGAAGCGCGAGGCCGGGGCTTCGTAGACTTCCGCGGGCGTCGCCACCTGCATCACCTCGCCCTTGTCCATTATGGCGATGCGATCGGCCATGGTCATCGCTTCTTCCTGGTCGTGGGTGACGACCACGAAGGTCAGACCGAGTTCCTGCTGCAGGTCCATCAATTCGAACTGGGTTTCCTCGCGCAGCTTCTTGTCGAGCGCGCCGAGTGGCTCGTCGAGCAGCAGCACTTTCGGCCGCTTGGCGACCGAGCGAGCAAGCGCGACGCGCTGGCGCTGGCCGCCGGAGAGCTGGTGCGGCTTGCGCTTGGCGAACTGCTCGAGCTTGACCAGCTTCAGCATCTCGGCAACGCGCATTTCGATATCGGGCTTGGGCATGCCTTCCTGCTTGAGGCCGAAGGCGATGTTGTTCTCCACTGTCATATGCGGGAACAGCGCATAGGACTGGAACATCATGTTGACCGGCCGGCGGTAGGGCGGAATGCCACGCAGATCCTGGCCGTCGAGCAGGATGCGGCCGGCGGTCGGTTCCTCGAAACCGGCAAGCATCCGCAGAAGCGTCGACTTTCCGCAACCTGAGGCGCCGAGCAAGGCGAAGAACTCGCGCTCGAAGATGGTGAGCGACAGATTGTTGACGGCGGTGAAGTCACCGAACTTCTTGGTGACGTTGTCGAACTGTATGTATGGCTTGGCGTTCGGGTCGTTCCATGGCGCGAAATCCCTGCGGATGCTGCCAAGCGATTTCATATCCCCACTCCGTGCTGTTTCTTGCTTTGTGCCCCAAAATACGCGACCCCGGCAGCTGTCCGCCGAGGTCGCTTCAGATGCTTATTGGCCGGTGACGATCTTGGTCCAGGTGCGCGTGATGACGCGCTGGGTCTTGGGATCGTAAGGAGAGACCGTGTAAAGCTTCTGCAAGATCGCGTCGTCCGGATAGACGGCCGGGTCGCTCAGCAGTGCCTTGTCGACAAACTGCTGCGAGGCCTTGTTGCCGTTGGCGTAGAGCACGGCATTCGACGATTTGGCGATCACTTCCGGCGTCATCATGTAGTTGAGGAATTCATGCGCTTCGGCGACATGCGGCGCATCGGCGGGGATCGCCATCTGGTCGAACCACATCTGAGCGCCTTCCTTAGGCACGGAATAGCCGATCTCCACGCCCTGCTTGGCGTCCTGGGCGCGGTTGCGCGCCTGGAAGACGTCACCCGACCAGCCGACCGCCAGGCAGATGTCGCCATTGGCCAAAGCGTTGATATATTCGGAGGAGTGGAATTTCCTGATGAAGGGACGGACCTTCATCAGGGCTTCCTCGGCCTTGGCGATGTCGTCGGGAGAGGTGCTGTTCGGGTCGAGGCCGACATATTTCAGCGCCGCCGGAATGATGTCGGCCGGCGAATCCAGCACATAGACGCCGCAATCCTTCAGCTTGGCGAGACTTTCGGGATTGAAGAACACATCCCAGCTGTCGATCTTGTCGGTGCCGAGCGCCGCCTTCACCTTCTTGATGTTGTAGCCGATGCCGACCGTGCCCCACATGTAGTTGATCGAATACTCATTACCCGGGTCGTACTTGGCGGTTCGTTGCGAAACCGTGTCCCACATGTTGGAGAGGTTCGGCAGTTTCGACTTGTCGAGCTTCTGGAACACGCCGGCCTGGATCTGGCGGGCGAGGAAATTGCCGCTCGGCACGACGACATCGTAGCCGCTGCCGCCGGCGAGCAATTTGGTTTCCAGGATCTCGTTGGAATCGAACGTATCATAGACGACCTTGATGCCGGTTTTCTTGGTGAAGTCGTCGATGATCGTAGGATCGATATAATCCGACCAGTTGAAGACATTGACGACGCGGTCCTCGGCATGCCCGGCGGGCGTGAACAATGTCAGAAATACCGAGGTCGCCGAAAGCCAGAGCGCTTTGCGGATCATGCTATTCTCCTTTGGTGAGTGTTCCTTCGCCGGCTCGTCGCGACTTGAGCGCGGCCGGGCATTTGTTTCAGACTATTGGGCTTTCCAGGGGACAACAAGCGCCGGCCAAGGCCGCGCAATCGTCCGAGGCTGGAAGGAATCACGGTGCCGTCAGAAGCTTTCGCCGCCGGGCGGACAGAAATACAGAAATATGGTCCGGTCTCGATCTGACCGGCGGGGAGACTTGGCAAGATACGCCTGTCTTGTTGTTGCCGTGGCCCCAGCCTGCCCGGGCGGCAGCGACATTGTCAATGGCAAAGCTTCAGCCGCCCGCATCAATTCGGCGACGGCACCCCGGTGACGCCTGCCCGCTGCGGCCGTGCCTGGCGCTTGAACTCGAGCCCGATATGGAGGATCAGCGCCGTGACCACCACCGCGCCGCCGATGATGGTGCGCCCGGACGGCACCTCGGAATGGATGAGCCAGACCCATATCGGCCCAAGGATCGGCTCGAAGGTGCCGAGCAGTGCGGCGATGGCCGCCGGGATCAGCCGCGCGCCGGTGGCGAAGAACGCAAGACCAATGCCGAGATTGACCACGCCGAAGGCGAAGAGAAAGCCCGTGTCGGCGGCCGACACCGTGAAGGTCGACGCCTGCGAGGCGGCAAAGCCGGCGGCCAGGAGCGTGCCGAGACAGGTCGCCGGCGTCATCCGCACGCTGGCGAACCGCCTTGTAATGACGGTGGCGATCGAGAACATGAACGCGATCAGCAGCGCCAGCCCGTCGCCTATCGGCGAGACGGCGCCATCGAGCGATTCCGACACCATGATGGCGACGCCGGCAATGACGGCGGCGATCGCCATCCAGGTCACGGCACTGACCCGTTCGCGAAACAAGACCCAGGCCAACAGCGCCGCCAGAAGCGGCACACCGGCCTGCATCAAGAGGATGTTGGCGACGGTGGTGTAGGCGAGCGCCACGACGAAGGCGGTAGACGCGATGGCGAAACAGAAACCCACGGCAAGGCCAGGCAGGCCCATGTCGCGAAACGATCTCAGCATGCCGCGCCAGCCGTCACGCCAGGTCATGAACAAGAGCAGGAAGGCGGCGGCCCAGACGGAGCGCCAGAAAATAACCGTCCAGCTGTCGCCGACGGTGATGAAGCGAGCGATGGTGCCGCCGAAACTCCACATCAGCGCCGACAGGAAGACCAGAAGCATGCCGATGCGTTCCTCGCGCGGCGAGGCGGTCGATACAGCGAGGCTTGGCGATGATGCTGCGTCTGTCATGGGCGCGATTGTCGAGCTTTTGTGGACGGAACGATGCGCGAGGGACGACAAAAAACTGCTCTGTTCGCGTAACGCAAAGACTTGGAGAGCGGGTGATCCAGACACCGCCGACGATTGTGGCACCTCTGCTGCCGCGTTACTGAAAATCGAAAGCACTCAGGCCCGTCACCATCTCGTCGAGGCCTAGCGGACGCGTCACTGGCGGTTCGGCCCGCGCCAGGCAGCCGACGCGCTCACAAAGCCGGCAGGCGGGTCCGACCGGCGTCGCCGCGACGGCGCCTTGTCCAGCCCTTGCGCCGACCGTGACGCCGGGCAGCGCCGCGCCGTAGACGATGTCGTCGCGAAAGCCGATATCGCAGCCGAGCAGCAATGCGGTGCGGCGCGGGCGTTCAGCGAACGCGCCCTGCGGCCCCTCCAGCGTGCGGGCGATGCACAGGAACTCGGCGCCGTCAGGCATCTCCACCGCTTCGACGAAAACCTGGCCCGGCTGGGAGAAAGCGGCATGCACGGGCAGCTTGGGGCAACCGCCGCCGAAGCGGCTGTGCGGAAAGCCCTGGCTGCCGGCCCTGCGAAACCGGTTCCCTGCATTGTCGACCTCCAGCATGAAGAACGGCACGCCCGGTGCGCCCTGCCGCTGCAGCATGGTCAGCCGGTTCGCCGCCTGTTCAAAGGAGACGCCGAAGCGCGAGCGCAGAACGTCGATGTCAAAGCGGGCGCGGATGGCGGCCGCATGAAAGGCCTGGTAGGGCATCATCAGCGCGTGCGCAGCATAGCGGCCGAGCTCGAAACGGGCGAGACGGCGGGCCTCGTCGGTGGTCAGCTTGAGCGCCTGGATCTCGCCGGCGACCGCGACCGTCATGCGGATCAGGCAGGCCTCCATCGCCACTTCGCGCAGCTGGTCGAACGGCGACAGGCGTTCGGACAGGAACAGGCGCTGCGAATGGCGGTCGTAGCGACGGCGCCAGTTCGGCATGGCGGCGACCGGCAGCACCTTGACCACGATGCCGTATTCGCGCTTCAGCCAGGCCTTCAGCGCACCGAACAGATCGTCGCCGGGATCGAGCACCGCGGTGAACGCCTCGGCCTCTTCCTCAAGTGCCGTAAAATGGTTCGGCCGCCGCTCGAAGGTCTCATGCACCTCGTCGATCGGCAGGCGGGCGCCGGACAGTGCGGTGGCGCGGCCCTCGCGCGACAGGAGCTCGTTGAGGTCCGACAGTCGCTCGGCCTGCTCGCGATAGGCGCGAAACAGTTTTATCACCGCCGCGGACGCATTGGGCGCCGCCTCGGCAAGTTCGATCAGCTCCTGGTCTCCAGGCAATTCGCCGACCAGCAACGGATCGGTGAACACTTCCTTCAAGGCCGCGACCGACCCTCTCGCCTCGCCCTGCAGCTCATGCGGGTCGACCTTGTAGACGGAGGCCAGCTTGAGGATCAGCTGCACCGTCATCGGCCGCTGGTTGCGCTCGATCAGGTTGAGGTAGGACGGCGAGATGCCAAGCCCCTCGGCCATCGCCGTCTGGGTCAGGCCCTTGGCGTTGCGGATGCGGCGGATGCGCGGCCCGGCGAAAATCTTCTGCTCAGCCATCGACTGCTCTTGACAGGAATTTACATGGCATTCGCGGCAATCCCACTACCGGCCCACTACCGGTGATTTTTACAATTGTGACAAATTTACAGCAACGCTCTGTCAAACACAACACAGATTTTCCCTTATCTGCGATCATATTGCGTGATTTTTCTGGTCAATTTCGCGCCGCAATGTAAATTCAGTCACACCCCGATGCGCCAGAAGATTGGCGTGTGGACAAGCGCAGCAATCCTTTGGAGTGACTCATGACTGATTTTTACAATCTCGTCCCCTCGGCGCCGGAAGGTCGCTTCGACAGGATCGAACGTCCCTATTCGCCGGAGGATGTGAAGCGGCTGCGCGGCTCGGTGCAGATCCGCCAGAGTCTCGCCGAAATGGGTGCCAACCGGCTATGGAAGCTCATCCACGAAGAGGATTTCGTCAATGCGCTCGGCGCCATGTCCGGCAACCAGGCGATGCAGCAGGTGCGCGCCGGACTGAAGGCGATTTATTTGTCGGGCTGGCAGGTCGCGGCGGACGCCAACACGGCTAGCGCGATGTATCCCGACCAATCGCTTTATCCGGCCAATGCCGCGCCGGAGCTGGTCAAGCGCATTAACCGGACGCTGCAGCGTGCCGATCAGATCGAGACCTCCGAGGGCAATGGGCTTTCGGTCGAGACCTGGTTCGCGCCAATCGTCGCCGACGCCGAAGCCGGTTTCGGCGGGCCGCTCAACGCCTTCGAGATCATGAAGGCGTTCATCGAGGCGGGCGCCGCCGGCGTCCATTACGAGGACCAGCTGGCGTCGGAAAAGAAGTGCGGCCATCTCGGCGGCAAGGTGCTGATCCCGACCGCCGCGCATATCCGCAACCTCAACGCCGCGCGCCTGGCCGCAGATGTGATGGGCACGCCGACCCTGGTCGTGGCACGCACCGACGCCGAAGCCGCGAAGCTTCTGACGTCCGACATCGACGAGCGCGACCAGCCCTTCGTCGACTACGACGCCGGGCGCACGGTGGAAGGCTTCTACCAGGTCAGGAACGGCATCGAGCCCTGCATCGCGCGGGCCATCGCCTATGCACCTCACGCGGACCTGATCTGGTGCGAGACCTCGAAGCCGGACCTCGCACAGGCCAGGAAATTCGCCGAGGGCGTGCGCAGGCACCATCCGGGCAAGCTGCTCGCGTACAATTGCTCGCCTTCGTTCAACTGGAAGAAGAATCTCGACGACGCGACGATCGCCAAATTCCAGAAGGAACTCGGCGCCATGGGCTACAAGTTCCAGTTCATCACACTCGCCGGCTTCCACCAGCTCAACTACGGCATGTTCGAACTGGCGCGTGGCTACAAGGAACGGCAGATGGCGGCCTATTCCGAGTTGCAGGAGGCCGAATTCGCAGCGGAGGCCAATGGCTACACCGCGACCAAGCATCAGCGCGAGGTCGGCACCGGCTATTTCGACGCCGTGTCGATGGCAATCACCGGCGGCAAGTCGTCGACCACCGCCATGCATGAATCGACCGAGCACGCACAGTTCAGGCCGGCCGCCGAATAGCGGATCGGAAAACACCGAGGAAACGCCCGACAGGGCTTCAGGCACAGGAGAAGACCAATGGCATCGATAAGCCGCGTCAAGGAACGGGCGGAAGAACAATCGACCACGATGAGCGTCGACCAGCAGGCGACGATCCGCATGCTGGCCAACGATCTGCACAGGCTCAACCAGTCGGTGATGAAGGCGGTCGAGGCGGGCGTCTCGGTGGAGTTGGTGCGCTCGGCGCGGCACCATGGCGGCGACGGCAATTGGGGCGACCTGCTGATCCCGGTGATCGTCACACAGCAGAGCCATGGCTGACCGGAAATCGTTGCAACCGACCCTTCACCTGCGCAGTGTATGCGCAGGTGAATTTTATTTTTATGCAACCAATCCGTGGACAGGGCAGTACAGTACTGTTGCTTGACTCCACTGTCGCGGGAGGCGTTTTCGGAAGGTTTTTATTTCAACTTGACATGGAGTGCGATCTCACGCCAATTGTCGCCCAGATTCAACTCTGCATTGAAATGGGGGCGAGCTTCTTGGACGACTTGGGTGCCCAGTGAGTAACAAGGGCGAGACCGCAAAACATCCGAATCTGGTGACCCAGGATTCAAGCACCGAGACGATACGCAGTCCCTCGCAAGTGCTTGTTGTCGGGAAATCGCCGATCAATCGCGTGGTGGTGTCGAAGATCGTCGAGCGATCCGGGCTCAAGCCAATCTCGGAATCGCCCGACATGGCGGCAAAGACCTTGCGAACACTGGTGCCCGGCGTGATTGTGCTGGATGGCGGCGCGGACAACAAGGACTGCGACACCCTGATGTCCGGTATCGAAACGCTGCGACGGGCTTCGGGCAAATCCTTTCCACCCGTGATCCTGCTTTCGACCCAAACCGGTACGCCGGAGAGCCTGGGCCTGTCGAACGTGATTGACGTCGTCGTCGCCAAGCCGATCACGCCCGAGCGGCTGCAACCGGTGATCGATCGCCTGATAAGCCGCTAAGCGCATTAGCTGACGCGCCTTAGGTCCCTTTTTGATGCGTGCCGCTCTCCCAAAACCGAGGTCACTTTTGGGCGACACGCAAAGCGCGCTTAACTCCCTCTGGTGATGTCTTGCACCAGTTCGGGCAATTGCCCGAGGTCGGATATCTGGCGGAACCGTGGCTCGGCGAGCGGCGCCTCGACATGCTCGAGCACCCAGGTCAGTTCGTGCGGCACATGGACGCCCCAGCCGCCGGCCTCGATGGCCGGCACTACGTCCGACTTCAGCGAATTGCCGACCATCATGCTCTTTGCGGGGCCATCGCCGTGGCGGCTGAAAAGGCGGGAATAGGTCGCGGCATTCTTGTCACTGACGATCTCGACCGCGTCGAACAGGTCGCCGAGGCCGGATCCGGCCAGCTTGCGCTCCTGATCGAAAAGGTCGCCCTTGGTGATCAGCACGAGGCGGTATGCGCCGGCAAGTTTCTCCACCGTCTCGCGCACATGCGGCAAGACCTCGATCGGGTGGCTCAGCATCTCACGGCCGGCCTCGAGTATCTCCGCTATGACCGAAGCCGGCACACGCCCGTCGGTGACCTCGATCGCCGTCTCGATCATCGATAGCGTAAACCCTTTGATGCCGAAGCCATAGACGGCAAGGTTGCGCCGTTCGGCCGCGAGCAATCGCGCCGAAATCTGTCCCTCCTCGCCATGATCGGCAAGCATGACGGCGAAACGCTTCTCAGTCATCCGGAAGAACTGTTCGTTCTGCCAAAGCGTGTCGTCGGCGTCGAAGCCGATGGTCGTCAGGTCGTTGTTGTTTCGCATCGATGCCTTCCGGATGGGAGCCGTCCGAACCCTAAGCCGGCCGACGTGATTTTCAACCGGAACGAGGAATGCCGGCAGAAGCTCCCCTTTCCTTCCACAGTGGGGCACGGCTATACTCCGAAATCCGCAACCCAATCTGGTGAATGATGCCGCCTGCAAAAAAGGAAGTCCGTCCGTCGAGCCGCGGAGGACGAGCGCGTACGCCTGCCTTCGTGAAAAACCTGCGCGGTGTGAAGAACTGGAAGGAAGTCAGCGACTGGCTGGAATGGCGCGGTATCGAGGACATCGAATGCATCACGCCTGATCAGGCGGGCGTGGCACGCGGCAAGATGATGCCGTCGAAGAAATTCACCTCCAACACCTCGCTGGCGCTGCCTTCGGCCGTCTTCATGACGACGATTTCCGGCGGCTATCCCGAAGACGGCAACGGCTTCCACTATCCGGAAGACGACGGCGACCTCAAGCTGATGCCGGACCTGTCGACGCTGACAGTGGTCCCCTGGGAAGAAGACCCGACGGCCGCCGTCATCTGCGACCTCGTCCACCAGGACGGTCGCTCGGTCGAATTCACGCCACGCAATGTGTTGAGGCGCGTGCTTGCCGCCTATGACAAGCGCGGGCTGAAGCCGGTCGTGGCGCCCGAAATCGAATTCTACCTGGTGCGCAAGAATCCGGACCCGGACTATCCGCTCACCCCGCCCGTCGGTCGCTCGGGCCGCGCAATCGGCGGCGGCGCCGGCTATTCGATCGCCGGCGTCAACGAGTTCGACGAACTGATCGACGACATCTATCATTTCTCCGAAAGCCAGGGCCTGGAGATCGACACGCTCATCCATGAAGAGGGTGCCGGCCAGCTCGAGATCAATCTGCGCCACGGCGACCCGATCGAGCTCGCCGACCAGGTGTTCATGTTCAAGCGCACCATCCGCGAAGCCGCCCTCAAGCACGAGATCTACGCCACCTTCATGGCCAAGCCGATCCAGGGCCAGCCGGGTTCGGCCATGCATATCCACCAGTCGATCATCGACAAGAAGACCGGCAAGAACATCTTCTCGGCCGAGGACGGCTCGGAGACCGAGGAGTTCTTCCATTTCATCGGCGGCATGCAGCAACACGTGCCGAACGCGCTGGTGATGTTCGCGCCCTATGTCAATTCCTACCGCCGGCTGACACAGGCGGCCTCGGCACCGGTCAACAACAAATGGGGTTATGACAACCGCACCACGGCGTTCCGCGTGCCGCGTTCGGATCCGGCGGCGCGGCGTGTCGAAAACCGCATCCCGTCCTCCGATGCCAATCCCTACCTGGCGCTGGCGGCTTCGCTTGCCTGCGGGCTGATCGGCATCACCAGGAAGATCAAGGCCGAGCCGCCGGTGCTGACGACCGCCAATGCGGACGAGATCGACCTGCCGCGCAGCCTGCTCGAAGCCGTCGACCTGTTCGAGGGCGACGATGAACTCGGCGCGCTGCTGGGCAAATCCTTCGCCGCCACCTATGCGGCGATCAAGCGGGCGGAATTCGAGACGTTCATGGAAGTGATCAGTCCGTGGGAGCGGGAGTACCTTCTGCTCAACGTATGAGCGGCGGCTTCGGCGCGTGAATGGTGAATAGTGAATGGTGAGTAGTTTCATACTGGATGGATGAGCGCAGACGCCGCGCTTTCCCGCAGCCACCCACCGTCCACCCTGTTCACCATTCATTGGATTCACTGTCGTTCCATGCCCTATCAGTCTCCGATTTCTCCCGGCCGCTCGTGGTATGAAGACACGGCGGGACCTAGACCAGAATATCCGGCACTCGATGGCGACCGGAGTTGCGACGTCGTCATCATCGGTGGGGGCTTTACCGGTCTGTCGGCCGCAACGCATCTCGCCAAGGCAGGAACCAATGTCGTCTTGATCGAAGCCTATCGCTTCGGTGACGGCGCATCTGGCCGCAATGGCGGCCAGCTCGGCACCGGCCAGCGCGCCTGGGCAGAAGATCTGGAGGCCGAATACGGTCTGTCGCGCGCGAAGGCGCTGTTCGATCTCGCCGAGGAGGCGAAGGCGCATCTCATCGAATTCGCCGCCGCCAACCAGATCGATATCGACTACATGCCGGGCCAGCTCTCGGTGGCGCACAAGCCGCGCTATGTCGACGACTACAAGGCGCATGCCGAGATCATGGCCGGTCGTTTCTCCTATCCGCACATCTCCTTCATGGATGCGAAGGAGACGGCGGAGCGGCTCGGCTCGACCGCCTATTTCGGCGGCACGCGCGACACAGGCACCGGCCATATCCATCCGATGAAGCTGGTGATCGGCACGGCGCGGGTGGCGGCGCAGGCCGGCGCGCAGCTGTTTGAAAAAACGTCATCGACCGGCATCGTTTCCGCTGGCGGCAAGGTCAGGGTTTCCACGCCAAGAGGTACCGTGACGGCGCAGAAATGCCTGATCGCGGTCAACGCCTATGGCGGCACGCTCGAACCGGTGAGTGCCGCACACATTATGCCGATCGGCTCCTTCATCGGTGCGACCGTGCCTTTGGGGGCGGATTCGAAAGTGCTGCCCGGCGGCGAGTCCGTCGATGATTCCCGCTTCGTGGTGCGCTACTTCCGCAAATCGAGGGATGGCCGGCTGTTGTTCGGCGGACGCGAGGTCTATGGCGTCAACGACCCGAAGGACATCCACATCCACATTCGCCGCCAGATCGTGGAGCTCTATCCGGCGCTGAAAGATGTCGAGATCACCCATGGCTGGGGAGGCTATGTCGGCATCACCGTGCCGAGGAAACCGTTCGTGCGCGAGGTGATGCCAAATGTGATCTCGGCCGGCGGCTATTCCGGCCACGGTGTCATGCTGTCGAACTTCTTCGGCAAGCTCTATGCCGAGACCGTTGTCGGCAATCGCGACCGGCTGAAACTGATCGAGGATTTGAAAATTCCGCCATTTCCCGGCGGCCGCCGTTTCCGCACGCCGCTGCTTTTCCTGGCGCTCAACTGGTTCGCGCTGCGCGACCGGATCTAGTGCATATCAGCCAAAAGTGCGCCCCGGTCAGGGGAAGCGACATAGGCCTGAAGGGCGTCGCATGGATCCATTCCGACGCGACGCGCCTCGTGCTGGATCCGATCGCTATCACGACCTCATGTAATATTGTAATATTCATTGCCCTTGCGACACGTTGCGGAAATGCCGGCAAAGGCGCAGAATCCATTACAATGGCGTACTGCTGCCACAATCGGGGGCGAAGGGTTCGCGCTTCTGGGCGACTATTCGGGGATTGCTGCGGGCTCGCCCGTGTTGATTTTTGGGACCGATGCCGATCAGACGCCGGACTTCCGGCAACGATCGAAAGAACACCGGCCCGCTTATGGAGGTGGTGAGAGTGAGAGAGCCCTTCAGTTTCGGTGCTCCGGAACGTCGGCGCTTTGCCATGCAGTTTGGATACGACATGCGGCCGTCCTTCTGGCAGGAAGTCCGTTCGAACTCGCATCTGGTGATTGCCGCGGTCGGCACCGCCGCGCTGCTTGGCGTGGCCGCGGTGGCGCTCTGGCTGGCATTGCCGACGAGCGAGCGGCAAGCAGCCGCCAGCCAAGGGCAGAGCATTCCGGCCATTCCGGTGAAAACGACGAAGATCGTCCCGGCCGGAACCACGGTGGCCGCAGCGACCGTGCCGCAGCCCGCCCGCAAGTCCGACCAGGTTTCACCGACCGTCGCGGCGGCGAAAGCAAACATACAAGCGCTTGCCGCCAATAACCCCCGTTGGACCGAAGCACAGCCGAAGACCGCTTCGGCGGCACCCGATCAAGCGGCTGCCCCCAGCCAGGTGGCCAATCAGGCTGAGCCGGCGCCGGACAAGCCGGCTGTCGCGGCGGCATTCGCGCAATCGGCGACCAATACCGATGCCGCCAGCGAACTTGCCAAGGTTGCCGCGCCCGCACCAGCGGCAAGCAGCAATCCGGATGGCGCGAAGACCGCCGCCATCCCTGAAGTGCAGCCACAAGCGCCCGAACAGCAGCCGACGGCGAGTGATGATGGCAGCAAGGCCAAGCCACGCAAAGTGGCGGCGGCCGGCAATGGGCGCATCCTGAGGCCGGTGACGATGCGCAGCGGCCCGAAGAAGAACGCAGCCGCCATCGGCACCGTGCCGGCAAGGACCTCGGTGCAGGTGATGAACTGCAAGCAATGGTGCCAGATCGTCTATAACGGCAAGACCGGCTGGGTCTACAAGAGCTACATCAAGACCGGTGGCTGATGACCGACGCATTTGCGGCTGGGGCCAGGCTCGCCGCACGTTGCCGGTACCAGTCAAATCGAAGTCGCAGGCACGGTCGAACCGCCCTGCGTCACAATGACGATGCGCTTCAAATGCAGCGGCCGCCATCGACCTCCAGCGCCACGCCGGTGATGAAGGCGGCTTCGTCCGACGCCAGCCAGAGTGCGGCATTGGCAATGTCGAGCGGCGTCGAAAGCCGGCCGAGCGGGATCGAGGCGCGGAAAGTCTCGCGAATCTGAGGCGTGTCGGCGCCCATGAATTTCTCCAGCATGCCGGTTTCGCCGGCGACCGGGCAGAGGCAGTTGACGCGGATGTTCTTCGGCGCGAGTTCCACCGCCATCGATTTGGTGGCGGTGATCGCCCAACCTTTCGAGGCATTGTACCAGGTGAGGCCGGGCCGTGGTCTGAGGCCAGCGGTGGAGGCCGTGGTCAGGATGACGCCACCGCCTTGCCGCTCCATGATCGGCACCACGGCAAGGGCCGCGTGATAGATCGCCTTCATGTTGACAGCGGTGATCAGGTCGAAGGTTTCCTCGTCGACCTTGAGCATATCGCCGTTGCGGTGGGTGTAACCGGCATTGTTGACCATGATGTCGATGCGGCCGAAGGCGCTTTCGGCGGCATAGACCATCTCGTCGAATTCGGAGCGCAGCGAGACATCGGTCTGCGTCCAGATCGCCGTCTCGCCGATCTCGCCGGCGACGCGCTCCGCCCCCTTGGCATTGAGATCGGCGACAACGACCCTGGCCCCCTCCTGCGCGAAGCGCTTGGCCATGCCTTCGCCGAAGCCTGAAGCCGCGCCGGTGATGATGGCGACCTTGTTTTCCAGACGCATGCCTTGTCCGCTCATCGATGTCTTCCTGGAATCAATTAGGCGACTGACCGGCGCGGCCCATGCCGCGACAGACAAGGCGCCATTTCTCCCTTAGCTTTCGTCACATTCACGTTCTATGCTGCAACTGCGAAAGCTTCCGGAGTCTTCGTTCACCGACAAGCCTCCGGCAAGCGCCAGTGTCAAGCGCACATGTGGATCCAATCAATATCCAGCGATTGGTCCTCGATGTGACACCATGGCACTGGAAAATTTAAATCGATTAGAATATATCAGCCGCGTACTCGCGACCGGCGTCAGAGCGGACAGACCATGACCAGCCAGATCATTCCCGTCGATCCTTTCGACTTCATCATTTTCGGCGGCACCGGCGACCTGTCGGAACGCAAGCTTCTGCCGTCACTCTATTATCGCCAGCGCGACCACCAATTCTCCGAGCCGACGCGCATTATCGGCACATCGCGCTCGAAAATGAGCGACGAGGAATTCCGGGCCTTCGCCAGCCAGGCGATCTCCGACCATGTCAAGCCGGCCGATATCGACGCCAAGGAATTGAAGACCTTCCTGGCCCGGCTCTCCTATGTCTCCGCCGATGCGACGAGCGGCGCCGGCTTCGACAAGTTGAAGAAGGCGATCGGCGAGAGCGAGAGCATCCGCGCCTTCTATCTCGCCGTTGCGCCGGCGCTGTTCGGCGATATCTCGCACAAGCTCAAAGAGCACAAGCTGATCACGCCGAACTCGCGCATCGTGCTGGAGAAGCCGATCGGCCGCGACCTTGCCTCGGCGCAGGCGCTCAACGATCTGGTCGGCGACGACTTCCACGAAAGCCAGATCTTCCGCATCGACCACTATCTCGGCAAGGAGACGGTGCAGAACCTGATGGCGCTGCGCTTTGCCAATGCGCTCTATGAGCCGCTGTGGAACTCCGCCCATATCGACCACGTACAGATCACGGTCGCCGAGACCGTCGGCCTGGAAGACCGCGTCACCTATTACGACAAGGCCGGCGCGCTGCGCGACATGGTGCAGAACCACATGCTGCAGCTGCTCTGCCTCGTCGCCATGGAGGCGCCGTCGTCAATGGACGCCGACGCCGTGCGCGACGAGAAGCTCAAGGTGCTGCGGGCGCTGAAGCGCATCAATGGCAACGAGGCGCCGAAGCACACAGTGCGCGGCCAGTATCGCGCCGGCGCCTCTGCCGGCGGACCGGTGAAGGGCTATGTCGAGGAGCTCGGCAAGGACAGCAACACCGAAACCTTCGTCGCCATCAAAGCCGAGATCGGCACCTGGCGCTGGGCTGGCGTTCCGTTCTACCTCAGGACCGGCAAACGGCTGGCGACCCGGGTTTCGGAAATCGTCATCGAGTTCAAGCCGATCCCGCATTCGATCTTCGGCGACAGCGCCGGGCCGATCTTCGCCAACCAGTTGGTCATCCGGCTGCAGCCCGACGAGGGCGTCAAGCAGTTCATCATGATCAAGGATCCGGGCCCAGGCGGAATGCGGCTGCGCCAGATCTCGCTCGACATGAGCTTCGCGCAGTCCTTCGACGGTCGCGCGCCCGACGCCTATGAACGGCTGATCATGGACGTCATCCGCGGCAACCAGACGCTGTTCATGCGCCGCGACGAGGTCGAGGCGGCGTGGAAATGGATCGACCCGATCCAGAATGCCTGGGAAGGCGCCAAGCAGGAAGCACAAGGCTATACGGCAGGCACATGGGGGCCGTCGGCCTCGATAGCGCTGATCGAACGCGACGGGCGGACATGGCACGAGAGCAATTGAACGGCGCCAGCTACAACTGGAACGCTTTCCCCGACCGTCCGCACCTGGCCGCGGCGCTGGCCGGTCGCGTCGCCGATCGCCTGGAGAAGGCGATCGCCGAGCGCGGCACGGCCGTGCTGGCGGTCTCCGGCGGCACGACGCCGGCAAAATTCTTCGCCGCCCTCTCGGCGATGCCGATCGCCTGGGACAAGGTGATCGTGACGCTGGTCGACGAGCGTTTCGTGCCCGCCTCCTCGCCGCGCTCCAATGCCGGGCTGGTGGCCGCCAATCTCTTGCAGAACGCCGCCAAAGCGGCGCGCTTCGTGCCGCTCTACCATGAGGCATCGGGCATCGAGGACGCAGCGGCATCGGACGATGCCGCACTGCGCTCCCTGCCGTGGCCGCTCGATGTCGTGGTGCTCGGCATGGGGCCGGACGGCCACACCGCCTCGTTCTTTCCCGATGCCGACGATCTGGCCAAGCTGCTCGACCCGGCCTCGGACAGGATCATCCTGCCGGTTCATGCAGCCAGTGCGGGCGAGCCGCGGCTGACCCTGACGCTGGCGCGCATCATCGACGCCGGCTTCATCGCGCTGCACATAGAGGGCGAGGACAAGCGCACCGCCTTCGACGGCGCGGTCGCGCCCGGGCCGCGAAAGCCGATCCGCGCCGTGCTCGACGCC
Source organism: Mesorhizobium sp. 43Arga (assembly GCF_053714255.1). NCBI lineage: Bacteria > Pseudomonadati > Pseudomonadota > Alphaproteobacteria > Hyphomicrobiales > Phyllobacteriaceae > Mesorhizobium > Mesorhizobium sp. 43Arga. The sequence goes on along the minus strand of NZ_JBSKBO010000012.1, from coordinate 49,453 downwards.
GCGCCCAGGCCCGTAGAGGTTTTCTGGGCGCCCTGATTTTAGATTTAGTGGTCCCGGCAACGGCGGGAGGATGTTTCCGGGACCTCGCCTGAAAGGACCGACCGCCATGACCGCAAGACGCGACATCGAAGCCATCACGGAGCGCATCCGCCAACGTTCGAAGGTGGGCCGCGAACGTTATCTCGGCCGTATCGCCGAAGCGTCGAACCAGACCGCCAACCGGTCGGTGCTGTCCTGCGGCAACCTCGCCCACGGCTTTGCGGTGTGCAGCCCCTCGGAAAAGTTGGCGCTCGGCGCCGACAAGGTGCCCAATCTCGGCATCATCACCTCCTACAACGACATGCTTTCGGCGCATCAGCCCTTCGAAACCTTCCCTGCCCTGATCAAGGTGGCCGCGCGCGAGGCCGGCGGCATCGCCCAGGTGGCCGGCGGCGTGCCGGCGATGTGCGACGGCGTCACGCAGGGCCAGCCCGGCATGGAATTGTCGCTGTTCTCGCGCGACGTGATCGCCATGTCGGCGGCGGTCGGCCTGTCGCACAACATGTTCGACGCCGCCGTCTTTCTCGGCGTCTGCGACAAGATCGTGCCGGGACTGGTGATCGCGGCGCTGACCTTCGGCCATCTGCCGGCGGTATTCATCCCGGCCGGACCGATGACCACCGGCCTGCCCAACGACGAAAAGGCCAAGGTCCGCCAGCTCTATGCCGAGGGCAAAGCGGGACGCGCCGAACTGCTGGAAGCCGAATCCAAATCCTACCATGGGCCAGGCACCTGCACCTTCTACGGCACGGCGAACTCCAACCAGATGCTGATGGAGATCATGGGCCTGCACACGCCCGGCGCCTCCTTCGTCAATCCCGGCACGCCGTTGCGTGATGCGCTGACCCGCGAGGCGACGAAGCGGGCACTCGCCATCACCGCGCTCGGCAATGCCTATACGCCGGTCGGGCGGATGATCGACGAGCGTTCGATCGTCAACGGCGTCGTCGGCCTGCATGCCACCGGCGGCTCGACCAACCACACCATCCACCTCATCGCCATGGCGGCAGCGGCCGGCATCGCACTGACCTGGCAGGATATTTCCGACCTGTCGGAAGCGGTGCCTCTGCTGGCGCGGGTCTACCCGAACGGGCTTGCCGACGTGAACCATTTCCATGCCGCCGGCGGGCTCGGCTTCCTGATCCGCGAACTGCTCGACGAAGGCCTGCTGCACGAGGATGTGCAGACGGTGTGGGGCGAAGGCCTGCGACCCTACGCGGTCGAGGCAAAGCTCGGCGCCGATGGCTCGGTGGTGCGCGAGGCCTCGCCGCGTGTTAGCGGCGACGAAAAGGTGCTGGCGCCGTTCAACAAGGCGTTCCAGCCGACAGGCGGCCTGAAGGTGCTGGCGGGCAATCTCGGCCATGCCGTTATCAAGACGTCCGCCGTCAAGCCGGAACGGCGCATCATCGAGGCGCCGGCCAAGGTGTTCGACAGCCAGCAGGGCCTGAATGACGCGTTCAAGGCCGGCACCCTCACCGGCGATTTCATCGCCGTCATTCGCTTCCAGGGACCGAAGGCCAATGGCATGCCGGAACTGCACAAGCTGACCACCGTGCTCGGCATCCTGCAGGACCGCGGGCAGCGCGTCGCGCTGGTGACAGACGGGCGCATGTCGGGCGCTTCCGGCAAGGTGCCGGCGGCGATCCATGTAACACCGGAAGCCGTCGAGGACGGACCGATCGCCCGGCTCCATGACGGTGACATCATCCGCCTCGACGCCGATGCCGGCACGCTGGAGGTGCTGGTTCCGGGAACCGAGTTCGCGCTGCGCCGCACCGCTGAAGCCGACCTCATCGGCAACGAGTTCGGCTTCGGCCGCGAGCTTTTCGCCGGCTTCCGGCAGCTGGTGGGCCGTGCCGACCATGGCGCCAGCGCCTTCGGAACGGCGTGACATTCCTGACTTCCAAATGAAAAGGGCGGCCTTGAGCCGCCCTTTTTGCTTGGCCTGCCGGATGCTATTCGACCTTGAGTTCACTCCGCTCGCCAGCCTTGACCGTGAAGGGCGTCTCCTTGTCGGCCTTGTCGGCAGTGAAATTGGTCACGAGCACGTAGTCGCCCGCCGCCAGCGTGGTCTGCATCTTTTCTCCATAGGCGTAGGTCACCTGCTTGCGTTCGCCCTGGATGTTCTTCTTGGCCTCGTAGATCTTGAAGCCATCCGCGCCTGGCGCGTCGACGGCCAGGACGCCCGCGTTCAACGTCACATTGACCTCGGTCATCTGCCCGACCGTCACGCTGAAAGGCTGTTCCGTGGACACGGCCTGCACATCGACCCCGATTACATAGTCGCCCGGAGGCAGATCGAACTGGCTGTCGGGCCCGTAGGCGTAAGTCACCTGATCGCGGCTGCCGTCGAGCTTCTTGGTGGCCTTGTACACCTTCCAACCCACATCGGTTTCGGCCTTCTCGCCGCCCTGGGTGTAGAAGGCGTTGGCCTTGGCCTTGCCGACACCGACGATCATGTCCTTGTCGACTACCTGGCCGGCGGCAAGCTGCATGGTCTCGCTTGCCTCGCCGGCTCCCAGCTTCACCGTGACCTTGGTCTCGCCGGCCGGAACGACGAACTTGACCTCGCCATAGTTGCTGTCCGATGTGCCGCCGGGATAGGCAATGCTGATCTGCGCATTGCGGTCGACATCGGCCCCAGGCGCGGGCCGCGCATGGATGGATATCTCCGCGGCGTTCAGATTGAGCGACACCTCCGTCGCCTTGTCGGCCGCCAGCGAGACCTTCTGCTCGGCCTTGGCTGCGCCGCTGGTGGCAACGACGATGTAGTTGCCAGCGGGAACGTGGAACTTGATAGAGTTGTAACCGTAGTTGACATTGTCTCCACCGACACCCTTTGCATCGTCCTTGAAGACTTCATAGTAGACGTCGATCTTCGGCACCTCGCCGCCCTCTTTCAAGAACGCTTGCGGGATGAGGTTGTAATCGACCTCGGCTGCTTTCGGCGCAGGCGCGGGCGCGGGTGCCGGCGCCGGCGCAGCGACGGTTTCGACCAGGGCTTCCTGCAGCGCCTTCTCGTCCGAGGCCTGGATGTACTTGCCGCCGGTGTTTTCGGCCAGGCATGCGATCTGCTTGCCCTCGTCGGCGGTCAGACCGAAGCCGACGACGTCGGCGGTGAAATCGACGCCGGATGCCTTGAGTTCCTTGCCCAATGCACAGGGATCGCCGCCACAGGTCTCGAGCCCGTCGGTGATGAGGACGACGGTTGCCTTGTCCTCGGTGTATTTCAGCGCTTCGGCCGCCTGCTTGACGGCTGCCGTCAACGGCGTCTTGCCAAGGAATTTCAGACTGTCGGCGGCGTCCGTGATGGCGCTTGCCGAGCCTGCCTGAGGCGGCACGATCAGCTGAATGTCCTCGCAGCTGCCTTTCTCGCGATGGCCATAGGCCATGAAGCCGATCTCATCGTCGGCGGGAACGGATTGAAGCACGGTCCTCAGAGATTCCCTGGCGATTTCGAGCTTGGGCTTGCCGTCGATCTGCGCCCACATCGAGCCGGAAGCGTCGAGAATGATGATGACCTTGTTTGCGGCAAAGCCGAACGTCGTCATCGACAAAAGGAGGATCGCCGCAGCGATGCTCCGTGAAAGTCCCACCATCAAAATCTCCTGAGTAGCCGCCCCGCCTGCAGCCCAAAGCTATTTGAGCGCGTGTCGGGACACAAGCCCGGACGCAGCGATGTGGCTCAGGCGCCAACCGGCGGAGCAGGCCCGAAGCCCTCGTGCTCGACGATGGCGCGGTATCGGGCATCGGACCGCAATCCCTTGAAGCGAGGCTCGATGCGGATGCCCAGCATATCGTCCTCCCTTGCGCCGCATCGCCTCTTCGAGGTAGCGGGGTGAGGGGAAGGACTGGCTCCCACGCGGGCTAGTAGGTGGTGCGGCGCTCTTCCGAGGGCGGACGGCCAAACTGCAGCCGGTAGCTCTGGGCGAAATAGGAATGCGAGGTGAAGCCCGTCGCGATCGCTACATCAAGGATCGGCATGTTGGTCTGGCGCAGCAACTCGCGCGCCCGCTCCAGCCGCAGCCGCATGTAATAGCGGCCCGGCGTGACATTGAGGTGGCGCAGGAAAAGACGCTCCACCTGACGCACGGAAAGACCGGCCGATTTGGCGAGTTGCACCGCCGATAGCGGCTCGTCGAGATGGTCGGCCATCAGTTCGACGATGCGCCTAAGCTTCTCCGACTTGCCGGTCAGGTCGCGCTCCGGCCCGACGCGCTGGCGGTCCCCGGCCGAGCGGATGCGCTCGTGCTGGAACTGGTTGGCGACGCCATTGGCGAGGTTCGAGCCGAAGTCGCCGCGCACGATTTCCAGCATCAGGTCGATCGAGGTCGTACCGCCGGCGCAGGTGTAGCGCTTGCGATCGATCTCGAAGACATTGCCGGTGCAGTTGATGTCGGGGAAGCGCTCCATGAAGCCGGCGCGGTTTTCCCAATGGATGGTGCAGCGGTAACCGTCGAGCTGGCCGGCCTCGGCCAGCAAATAGGACCCGACCGACAGCGCGCCAAGCGCGTTGCCGCGCCGGCCCCAGCTGCGCAGGGCCGCAAGAACCTTGCTCTTGCCGGGAAATTCCGTCGTCAGGCCGACCGAAACGAAAAGGATGTCGACCGGCGGCAGGTCGGCGACGGCATAGTCGATCTTGAGCGGCAGGCCGTTGGACGCCATCACCGGGTCGCCATCGGCGGACACAGTGGTCCAGCCATAGAAATCACGGCCGAGCAGACGGTTCGCCGACCGGAACGTGTCGATCGCCGCGGCCAGCGAGAACATGGAAAACTTGTCGACCAGCAGGAAAGCGAACTGCCGGCCACCTTGAACGGGATCAGTCGTGACCGGCCGTTCCGGGGAAATGGTAGGGTTGGGCAAAACTGGCGCTTTCAGGGTCAACCCAGGCTCAGAAGGAGGGCCGCTTCAAGCCGGCCGCAAGGTAGCCAGAAGCTAACGTATTGGCCATCAGCATGGCAATGGTCATCGGCCCGACACCGCCGGGCACCGGCGTGATGGCCCCGGCTTGCCTGGCCGCCTCGGCATAGGCTACGTCACCGACGAGGCGCGACTTGCCCTCGCCCTTCTCGGGCGCGGGAATGCGGTTGATGCCGACATCGATGACGGTGGCGCCCGGCTTCACCCAATCCCCCTTGATCATTTCCGGCCGGCCGACGGCCGCGACCAGAATGTCGGCCGTGCGGGCAAGCGCCGGCAGATCCTTGGTGCGGCTGTGGGCAATGGTGACGGTGCAGTTGGCGGCGAGCAGCAGATTGGCCATCGGCTTGCCGACGATGTTGGAGCGGCCGACGACGACGGCGTTCAGGCCGGACAGGTCCTTGCCGCGCACGCGCTCGATCAGAAGCATCGAGCCGGCCGGCGTGCAGGGAACGAAGGCCGTGTCCAGCTCGCCTGTGCCGAGCTTGCCGACATTGATGAAATGGAAGCCGTCGACATCCTTCTGCGGCGCGATCGCCTGGATGATCTTGCCGGCGTCGATGTGGGCGGGCAGCGGCAACTGCACCAGGATGCCGTTGATGGCCGGATCGGCATTGAGATCGCTGATGATCTTGAGCAACGCCTCCTCGGAGGTCTCGGCCGGCAGCGTGTGCTGGAGCGAATGAAAGCCGCATTCCTTGGCGGTGCGCGACTTGGAAGCGACATAGACTTGGCTGGCCGGATCCTCGCCAACGATGACCACGGCCAGACCGGGCTTGGCGTTGCCCTTGGCGACAAGCTCGGCGGTCAACGCCTTGACCGTCCGCACCACATCCCCGGCAACGCTCTTTCCGTCAATCACTTCGGCCATGAACCATCCTCAACCCTGTTTCGCCCAACGCCGCTTTCGAGAACGCAATGTCCGGGCGCCGGCAACATGCAGCGCGGCATTGTCACGAAAATTCCGGCGCGCAATCCCGTCAAAGCGCCGTCCCATGCCGTTTACGCGAAAACCGGGAGGGTTTTGTTCGGCCTCGGTGATGTATCTTGTGGCTCAGAAGTAGCGGCGGCGGGCGCGGCTCTCGGTGAGTTCACGCACCGCCTCGCGGAATTCGCGCAGGCTGGCGCGGATTTCCTCGATCGGCGCCTGTTCGGCGCTTTCCTCAACCGGCGAAGGCTCCATCGATGGCTCGGATGGATTGGCCTGTGGCCGCGGTGGCGCGGGCTGCGGCGGATACGGCATATGCCCGGCATCGGGTGTCATGGCCTGGGTATAGGGGTAACTTGCCGGCGACGGCGTCTGCCGGGGCTGCATCGAGCCGGCCTGTGATGCAGGGGGATAGGGCGGCGGAGCCGGATAGAGCGGCAGTAGCGGCATCACGGGCGACCGCGATGGCGGCCCCATTGGCTGGGAATAGGCGGCATCAAAGCCCGGAGGGAAAGGCAGCCGCGAATAGTCCGACGACCGAGGCATGAAGGCGGACTCCGGATTCGGGAAGCCGGAGGGCATGGCGGCATCCGGCCGCGCATTGTCACCGAATGCGGCGAATTCGCTATCATCGTCCACTTCGGCGGATGGCTTGCGGGATACGGCATTGCGCAGTTTCGCCATCAGCGTGGCGACACGCCCGGGCCGTTCGACGGGAGCGGCTTCAGCCTGTGCCAAAGTCGGCGGCGGCGCAGGTGGCGGGGGTGGCGCTGGCGGCACCGGCGCTGCCGGCATTGGCGGCGCGGGCGGCGGCGCAGCCCGGAATGCCCGGTCTTCGACGGGCGCCTTGCGGCCACGGCGCGAGCGCGACGTGGCGGTCTCGCGCAAGCTTTCATAGGCGCCACGCATGGCACCGAGACCAATTCCAGAAGCAAAACCCAGGAACAGGCCGGCAAGCGCCATCACGACGCGCGATGGACCGTTCGGCTCGAGCGGAACGGAGGGCGGCGAGATGACGGTCATGTTGGCGGTGTTGATACCCTTCTGCTCGCCAATCTCCTTGGCGCGCAGCAGATATTGTTCATAGACCGAGCGCTTGGCCGCGGCGTCGCGCTCCAGTTCGCGCATCGAGACGAGGTCGCTGTTGACGTCGCCGCTGCGGACCTTCATCTGGGCCAGTTGGGACGCCAAGTCTTGTTGGACCTGGATCGAGCGTTTCAGGTCAACCTGCAGCGAAGAGGCGATGCGGCTGAGCTCCGCGGCGATGCGATCGCGTGCGCCTGCAAGCTGCGCGTTGAGCGCCTGGAGTTCGGGATGGCGCGGACCAAGCCGGACCGCCGCGCGATCGGCCTCCTGCTTGAGCGTGGCATATTGCGCGCGCAGATCGCTCATCGTGTTGGAATTGATTTCTTCCGGCAAGGTACCGCCGAGCACCGAATTGACATTGGTCGAGCGTGCCGAGCCAGCGCGGGCGCTCAGCTCCGCAGTGCGGGCACGGGCAACGGACAGTTGCTCGTTGACCTTGAGCATTTGGTCATCGCTGATCAGGTGGCCCTGCGCGTCGACAAGGTCGTGGGTGGCCCTGAAGTCCTCGACCTTGCGCTCGGCCGTCTCGACGCCTTTGCGCATCTCCTCGAGTTTCGCCGTCAATTCATTGTTGGCCCGGCCGACGGTGAGGGACTGGAGCTCACCCGAGGTCTGCAGAAAGACATCCGTCATCGTTTTTGCGATGAGCGCCGATCTCTGGGCATTCTGCGTGGTGACGCCGATCATGATCGTGGAGGTCTTGCCCGCGCGCTCGACCGAAAGGCTTTCAGCCAGATTGCCGACGGCAAGCGACAGGCGGCGAGACTCATCGCCACCGCCTGGTCCGTCTTGGCGCAACAGGATCGAGCGGATCAGTGACATCACGCCCAGGCCGCCCGAGCCTTGGCCATTGAACTCAGGATCGTCGGCGAGATTGAGCTTATTGACGACCTTGCCCAGCACCGTGCCCGAGGTCAGCAGTCTGATCTGGTTTTCGACGTTGACGAGTGTCGCGTCAGGAACGACCGCCATCTGGGTGAGATCACGGTCCGAAAGTTTCAGGTCGCGTGGATCGACGACCAATTCGGTAATCGATTCGTATTTCTTCGGCGTCGACAGCGCGATCGCGATGCCAAGCCCAGCACCGATCAGCGTGGTGGTGATGATCAGCAGTTTCGACCTGGCAATGCCACGCACGACCTGCATCGGATCGATCAGCGGCTTCCACTGCTGGTCGTCCCCGCGATCATCAAAGGATGCATTCGCTTCGCCTGCCTGGCGGGACCTGTCATGCGAGCGAGCGCTGCCGGAAGGTTCTTCAGCGGGCTGCCTTGAATACGGCATGGCCGGCGGCAGATCGTCGGCGTCCTCTTGCGAGCGCCAGGCGTCGTCCCGAGCCGCCGCTTCCGGCTGCTCATCCGGCCGGAAGCGCTCTGGTCCGGCGGCGGCAGACGGCGTTGAGTTCGTCCGCGCCTCACGCTGCGAGCGGGCAAGGCGGTGGCGTGTGGCGGCATCCTCGCGCCATGCCGAATCCGCCCGATCGCCTAGCGACACCAGGGATGCGTCATCCTCACCGCGCATGGCCTGGCCGAGCGCCAGCAATGAACGCTCGCGCCTCCAGTCTTCACGGTTTTCCCTGTCGACCATTGTCTTGGAGCTTCACTCTTTGGCCGCTGGGCAGCGGCGGTCGGCTATTCGTTAAGCCACGCTAAACAAGCATAGGAAACAAAAGGTTAATTTCGGCAGGCCGGCGCGTAAGCTTTCCATAACCTCAAGTGCCGGAATTTCAGTGCATCCGGAGCCCAGAACGGCACGTTAAGCTTTCCCGCCTATGGCTTCCCGGCACATGACCGAAGCTCGCGGCATACCGCAAAGGCGCACTTTCGCCCGGATCGGCACTTTCGTGGCCGAGCGACGGGGGCTGGTGCGCGACTATTTTTCGGCGATCAGCGGCGCCGGCGGGCGACTGGTATTTTCGCTCGCCTATTTCATCGCGCTCGCCAACACGCTGTCGATCTCCGAATTCGGCATGTTCGCCACCGCTTCGGCGGCGGGTGTGATGCTGTCGCGGATCCTGGCCTTCGGTTTCATCTCGGCGCTCTACCGCACCGCCACCATCCGCCCCAATCTGATCGGCACCTTCACAGCCGGCTTCCTGCTCCTCGGCATCGTATCGCTGCCTCTCCTGGCCGTGGCCTCGTTCGGCGTCTACCTGATCTTCTTCGCCGGCACCGTGCCGCTGTCGGTGTTTTCAGCGATCGTGTTTGCCGAAGCGCTGTTGTGGCGGCCCGTCGAGGTGGCGCTGATCGTCAACAACGGGCTCGGCAAGTTCGGCCGTGCGGCGATCCTGGCGATCCTGACGACGGCGCTGCGGGCGCTTGGCGCGGTACTGTTCATGGTCTCGGCGCAACACAGCATCTGGGCGTGGTCTTGGTTCTACATCGGCGCCAACGCCGCCTCGCTGCTTCTGGCTTTCGGCTGGTTCTATCCGCGCCAAAGACTGCGGCTGCGTATCGAGCTTTATCTCAGGCGGCTGGCCGATTCCATCTACGTCGCCGGCGCGGAAGTGTTGTTCTACCTGCAATCGGAATTCGACAAGCTGCTGGTGCTGGCGATCGGCGGTCCGCATCTGGCCGGCATCTATGCCATCATCATGCGGCTGGTCGACCTGACCGCGATCCCGATCCGCACCTTCTCGATGATGCTGGTGCAACGCATGATGCGCGCGCCGGATTTGTTGTCGCGACTGGCGGTCAAGAGCGGCATCGAGGGCGGCGTGTTCGCCGTTTCGACGCTGGCGCTGCTGGCGCTCGGCATCGTGCTGCACTTCTTCCCCAACGCGCTGGGCAGGAACGTCTCCGAGGCCGCGCCGCTGGTGGCGCTGGCAATCTGCGTTCCGGGATTGCGCAATCTGGTCGAATACCAGGCCGAGCTTCTGTTCGCCCGCGGCCAGACGGCGGTGCGGGCGCTCAATCTCGGTTTGCTCGCCGCCCTGAAGGCACTGCTTTTGACCTATGTGCTGACCACCATCGCCGATACGTCGAAGCTGGTGCTTTCGCTCAACATCGTCTTCCTGCTGCTCTATCTCGCCTCGATGCTGCTGACCTATTCGGCGCTGCGCAGACCGGCGAAGGCGATCTAATTCAGCCAGCCAGCCCGATCAGGCGGCGGATGCGGCCGATATCGGTGCCGATGAAGGATTGCATGCCGATCGCCACTTGCTCCGGCGCCATGCCGGCGACGAAGCGGCGGAAATCGTCATCCGACAGCGCTTCGCCCGTCCAGTGGACGCGGCAGAATTCCTCCGAACCGTGGAAGTGGCCGGCGCCGTCCAGCAGATCGTCGACATAGCGGCCATAGATCATGCATTCGGAGAATCTGCGCGCCGAGCCGACGACTTCGACCCAGTTGCGGCCATGCACCTTCTCGATCTGGGCGCACATGGCAAGCACGGTGTCACGGCGCCAGGCGATCAGCGTCGAGATATAATCGTGAACCGACGTCCGGGACGGGTCGATGCCGAGTGCGGAACCCGCATTGCGCGACCAGATGCGATGTTCGTCGTGGCCGTCATCGGCGAGCACGCCGTCGCGGCGGAACAGCCGCGCCTTGCCGTCGCGCCAGAAGGCGGCGCAGTCGAACGCCTTCAGGAAAGCGACGTCGGAATCGCAGAAGACCAGAACATCTTCCCTGGCATGCGCCGCGATGGCAATGCGGCGCAGCTGCTGCACGTGCCAGCCGCGCAGCGGCTGCGTCTTCAGGCTGAGCCAGACACGCCGGCGAAACAGGCTGAGCGGATCGTCGAAAGCGCGCAGCCAGCGCGGCAGCAGGTCACGCTCGTCGATAACTGTGCGCCGGCTGGTCTCCAGCTGGCGGAAAAGCTTGATATCGCGGTGTTCGACCAGGATGTAGTGGTGCGCGGCGCCGGAAACATGTCGGTCAAGCGTCTCGCACAACAGGCGGCAGCGCTCGAAATCCGGCGCGTAGCTCGCCGTCACCACCGCCGCCGTCGGCGTCTTCGGCAACAGGCCGGGGCCGGCCAGGGCGTCTGGAACGAACCGCTTGTTCAACGGAGCTCTCGGGCCGTTTCGCCATGCGACCATCTCTGCTTGACGACCCGCCACAGGAACACCGGGTTGCCGACGACGTAGCGGCGCCAGAGCCGGCCCGGCTCGACCGCCAGCCGGAACAGCCATTCGAGGCGCAGGCGGCGCATCCAGAGCGGTGCGCGCGGCACCGAGCCGCTCAGAAAATCGAGCAGCGCGCCGACCGCGACCGGCATGGTGCAGTGGCGTTCGTCGATGTGGCGCGCAATCCACAGTTCCTGGCGCGGCACGCCCATGGCGACCAGCAGCATATCCGGCCGCAGCGCCGCGATCCGGCCGATGATCTCCGGCTCCTGGGCTGCGGAGAAATAGCCGTCATGGATGACCACGAAATTGTGCTGCACGGCAAGGGCCGCCAGCTTGACCGACGCCGCCTCGGCGTTGACGCGCGTCGCGCCGAGCAGCCCGACGGTCAGCGGTCGTGTCGAGGCCTGCAGGAAGGCCGGCACGAAATCGGTGCCGTTGAGATTGTCCGGAAACGGCGCGCCATAGAGAAGCTGCGCGGCGAGATCGACGCCGATGCCGTCCGGCAGGATGAGGAAGTCGTCGAGCGCCTCGGCAAAGACCGGGTCGGTATAGGCGATGTTGGCATTGTGGGCGTTGAGGAAACTGACCTTGGTGAAGCGTCTTTCGGCGATCAGCCGGGTGAGCAGGACGATCGCATCGTCCCAGCGGATGGCGAGCACCGAAATGCCGAGGATCGTCTTCAAGCTGTCGAGCCCGAAGGCGGCGCGGGCGGTGTGCATATTCATACCAACACCTCCTGCGTGACCGCCCCGAGTTTTGAGAGGCCATGCCGGATGGCGGCATCGAGCGCCTTGACCTGCTGGCGATGGAACGCGCCGCCATCGACGTCCCGGATGTCGGTCGCCGCGGCCTCGAGCGCCCTGGCGAAACCGGCCGGATCGTCGGCGACGACGCAATTGTCGGGCCGATGGTCGATGCCGCGCAGCGAATGGCTGGTGGCGACGGAAGGCAGGCCGAGCTCGAAGGTCTCGATGGTCTTCAGCTGCACGCCGCTGCCGGCGATGCTGATCAGCGGAACCACGGCCGCGCCGCACACAAACGCCCTGGCATCCGGGACACGGCCGACAAACTCGACACCCGAATGCGTCGAGGTGACGCCGGAAGGCATGTGGCCGGCGATGCGGATGCGAAAATCGGGCCGCAGGTGCGGCACCACCTCGCCCAGGAACCAGTCGAGGCCGATGCGGTTCGGCTGCCAGGTCCAGGTGCCGATCAACGCGGCGTCGCAATCGATCCGGCGCTGGCCAGACAGGGCTGGCGCCTTGGTGCAAGTCACCAGCGGCAGCACCGCCGAGCGGTCGACGGAGGCGACGCCGAGTGCCGCGCGGTCTTGTTCGGCCAGCGTGAAGACGAAGCGCGCGCGGCGGCAGAGGCGCTCTTCCACGACCTTGAGCAGCCTGGCCTCGCGACGGAACAGAAAGCGCTGGAAGAGGCCGCCCGCGGCAGCCGCGTTCTCCCGCGCCGAAAGGTGCTCGACATTGTGGGCGACGAAGATCGAAGGCTTGTCTTCGAAGAGCTTTTCGAAGGCGCCGGCGAACTGTACGGAATTCAGCACATAGCCATCGAACGGCCTGGCCTGTTCGAGAGCGGCCTGCACTTCGTGTTCGGACACCGCTCGCAGCTTGACCGACGCGAAGGTGAGGCCCGACAGCATCGCCTTGCCGACCCAGGCGAGCTTTTGCAGCGTTGAGGCGCTTTCGGTGCGCACGTCGATCGCACCCAGCACCACGGTGTTTTCCGGGTCGGCCGCGACCTTCCCGGGCCAGGTGAAACCGATGACCGTGACGCGCGCGCCAGCCCGCCGCAACGCAGCGATGATCGCAGCATTGGCGATCTCGTAGCCAGAGGCGAGAGCGCCGTCGGGCACGATCGATGTGGCGAACAGCAGATGCATCTCACCTATCCTGTGGTGTAGTCGGTAGCAAAGCGCGGTGAACCCTTGATTAAGCGAGCACAATCAACGCCCGAAAGCCCCTGCCCGACGGGCCTCTCCGTGCAAGGTGATTAACGAAACCTTATCACCGTGGTGCTACCAGAACGCGACTCACCATGTGGCTGGACGCGGATGATCCCTTTGCCATCGGATGGTTCGGTATCGATCGCTGGACGGTCTCCCCGGCTTAACGTGGAGACTGTCGAAGCGGTCGTCACCTTGCCGACCTTCAAGCGCCCCGAACAGGTGCTGGAAACGCTGACGTCGCTGCGTGCACAGCGGACCGGCAGGCGCTTTGCCGTCATCGTCATGGAGAACGAAGCCGGGGCGCGGGAAGGCGCCAAGGCGGTGCTGCCGCTGTTCGAGCGCGGCGAGATGCCGGGCATGGTCATCATCGCGCATGAACGCGGCAATTGCAGCGCCTACAATGCCGGCTGGCAGACGGCGATGCTGCACTTTCCGAACTTCAGGCATCTGCTGGTCATCGACGATGACGAGATCGCCGATCCGCAATGGCTGGAACGCATGTGCACGGCCGCCGAGACGCTCGGCGCCGATATTGTCGGCGGCCCGCAGGTACCTGTCTTCGCAGACGCAGCCCATGCGAGATGGGCCGAGCATCCGGTGTTCGCGCCGCCCTACCGGGAAACCGGGCGCGTGCCGGCGCTCTATTCGTCCGGCAATCTTCTGGTCGGGCGCGACGTGCTGATCGCTATGGGGCCGCCCTTCCTCGATCTCAGATTCAACTTCATGGGCGGCGGTGACTCCGACTTTCTCAGCCGGGCGGCGCAGGAGGGCTTTGTGCTCGGCTGGTGTGCCGAGGCAAAGGTTCGCGAGACCGTCCCGGCGCGGCGCGTCGAGCCCGACTGGATCCGGGCCCGCAGCCTGCGCAACGGCGTGATCTCGACACTGGTCGAGAAGAAGAAGCGCGCCGGCACGCCGCTGGCCGGCGCCAAGGTGCTGGCGAAGAGCCTGGCGCTGCTGGCCGCCGCGCCGTTTCGCGGCGTGATCCGGCTGGCGCGCACAGGATCGCCGGCGATCGCCCTCTACCCCGTCCATGTGGCGCTCGGCCGCGTGCTGGCCGAATTCGGATATGCCAATGAGCAGTATCGCCAACCCGAGAAAAACTGAGCGCGCCCCGCTCAGCGACGCGTTCACGCGCGACGGCGTGGCGACGGCGATCGCCGCACTGCTGTTCACCGTCATCATGGTGTCCTTCCGCCCGTTCCAGCCGGCCGGCGCCGAACTCACCGGCGACGGCGGCGACATCGTCAACCAGCTCGGCTTCGGTTCGCTCGGCGCCATTTCGATCTTCTCGCTGATGGCCTTTGCCGATCCGCGCATCGTGCGCTCCCTGCTCAGCCCGTCCTGGGTGCTGATGCTGGGCTTCTTCTTCCTGTCGGTGGTGCTGGCGACCGACCCGCCCTCGGCGATGCGCGCGGCGTCCTTCACCATGATCGGCATCCTGACCATGGCGACGATCCTGGCGCTGTCGCGCGATGCCGAATCCTTCTCGAAAATCATCATCTTCACCGCCGTGGTGGTGATGGGCCTTTCCTATGTCGGCCTGATCGTCTTTCCGCATGAGGCGATGCACACGGCCGATTCACAGGAGCCGGAACATGCCGGTCTGTGGCGGGGCGTGTTCACCCACAAGAACATCGCAGGCCCGATCATGGCCTGCTTCAGTTTTGCTGGCCTTTACCTCTACCGGCGTGGGCAGCGCTGGTGGGGCGCGGGAATGTTCTGCGCGGCGATGATCTTCATGCTGCACACTGGCTCCAAGACCACCGCCGGCCTGGTGCCGTTCTCGATCCTGATCGTCGTGCTGCCGAGCCTGATGGGCATGCGGCTCGGCACGCCGATCCTGTTCGCGCTGGCGATCATCGCCACTGCGGTCGGCACGCTGGGCATCGTCTTCCTGCCGCCGGTGAAACATCTGGCGGCCATCTATTTCCCCGACATGACCTATACCGGCCGCACGACGCTGTGGGAGTTCGCCGGCTCGATGCTGGCGAAGAAGCCTTGGACCGGCTACGGCTATGAAAGCTTCTGGGGCACGCCGTTGCTGCTCAACCAGGATCAGCCTTTCGACCGGCCCTGGGACATCCGGACCATCGTGCATGGCCATGACGGCTATCTCGACATCGCGGTGCTGATGGGCATTCCCGCCCTTTGCGTGGCGGTCTACACTTTCCTGATCGCGCCGCTGCGCGACTACATGCGCATTCCGCTGCGCAAGGAAAACATCTATCTCGGCGACTTCTTCATGATGGTGGTGCTGTTCACCGCGCTCAACGCTTTCCTCGAAAGCTTCTTCTTCCATCGCGGCGACCCGGTCTGGCTGTTCTTGGTGCTCGGCGTGCTTGGCCTGAGGCAAGTGTCGCTGCGGCCGATCCCGGTGCGGGGCTCCCGTCCGGCCTGACGGGGCTTCCCCCCTGAAGCGTGAGCGTCTATGTCAAAGCTTTCCTTCGGAGGGCTTTCCATGACCATCAGGCTTGTTCTCGCCGGCTGCGGCAATATGGGCTACGCCATGCTTTCGGGCTGGCTGAAATCCGGCAAGCTTGCACCCTCGGCCGTTTTCGTGATCGAGCCCAATGCGGAGCTGCGCCAGCGCGCCGCAACGCTTGGCTGCGCCACTTCAGCGGATGCCAGTGAGATTCCAGCCGACGCGGTGCCCGATCTCGTCGTCATCGCGGTAAAACCCCAGGTGATCCGTGACGTCACCGCCGCCTACAAGCGTTTCGGCGATGGCCGCACCACCTTCGTCAGCATCGCCGCCGGCACACCGGTCTCAACCTTCGAAGACATCCTCGGCAACCGCGCGCCTGTTGTGCGCTGCATGCCCAACACGCCGGCTTCCATCGGCAAAGGCATGATGGTGGTGTTTTCCAACCCGCTCGTCTCCGATGATGCCAAGCGCTTTGTCGCCGACCTGCTGTCGGCCAGCGGCGAAGTGGCCACCATCGAGGACGAAGGTCTGATGGATGCGGTGACCGCCGTGTCGGGATCGGGGCCGGCCTATATCTTCCACTTCATCGAGGCGCTGACCGTTGCCGCCGAGAAGGCGGGGCTGCCCAAGGCGACCGCCAGGCTGCTCGCCATGCAGACCGTCTATGGGGCCGCCTCGCTCGCCGCCGAAAGCCAAGAGGAACCCGGCGTGCTGCGCCAGCAGGTGACCAGCCCGAACGGCACGACGGCAGCGGCGCTTGGTGTGCTGATGGGCGAGGACCGGCTGACCAATTTGCTCACGCAGGCTGTCGATGCGGCGCGGCTGCGGTCGATCGAGTTGGGGAAATAGAGCGGATGTCCCCGCTGGAGCGTTTCACCGTTTCATGGAAACGGCGAACCACTCTAACTCTTTGTTTTGACGCAATTCCAGACGGAAAACCGCCCACACTTTTCCTGGAATTGCTCTAAGCGAGATCCGTATGTGAGAAGTCGTTGCCTTTGTAGAGCAAAACAGAGCCGTGGCTCTTCGCGCAAGCATAGGACAGGCAATCGGCAAGATTGAGTTGCGCGGGGTGCCCACGCCCCTTTCCGTAGTCCGAAAAGGCCTGGATCGCGAGCTTGGCGTCGTCGGCGTCGATCGGCACGACTTCGATTTCAGCCTCGAGTAGAAACGCTTCTATCGCCGTTTCCGCGACAACCGGCTCGACAGCAAGCATAGTAGAAAGCCGCATCGCCGCTTCGAGCACCACCAGAGCGGAAGTAATCTTGCGAGGTGCTGCCGCGATCCGGTTGCTCCACTCGCTGGCATCCTCTTCCCCCGAAAGAACGGCGACGACCACGGAGGTGTCGACGAACATCAGGGATGTCCCCACATGTCGTCGATCTCATCCTTGCTCACTGGCCGGCCGCCGTGGCCAGCTTTGGCTTTAAGCTCATCGGCGATTGCAGCCAGCCGCTTCGCCAGGGGAACGCGTCCGCTTTCCCGTTTCAATTCCGACTCAAGCGCTTCGATAACCGCTTCGGTCATCGAAATCTTGCGTTTGGCGGCGAGCCGCTGTGCCAGTTCACGTGCACGCGGGTCCCTGATCTGGAGGTTCATTGGTCGATCCTCAGCAACATTTGCCACTACAACATAGTGCAATTGTCATGACAACGCCACAACGACCTATTTTCCATACAGCGTCTCATCCTGCAGCCGGCGCAAGGCGAACAGCCTCGTCGCCTGATCGGGCGCGGCATTGTCGGCGGTGAGCAATTCGCCCTTCCTGACCGGTTTCAGCACCTTGCCGCCCTCGAGCAGGCCGACCGGCACGGCGCGTTGGGCGCGGGCTTCGCCGACGGTCATGGTCCAGGACCGATAGCAGGTCTCGCCGATCGCATCGAAGGTCTCGCCGGCTGCCAGGTCCCGCTTGGCGACCGCGCAGACCTCGGCGACCGGCCTTGGCAGCGGCACCATGTCGGGCTTGCCGAAGAGCACGATGCGGGCAGCGGTGAGCGGCACTTCCAGTGACGTCAGATGATAGGGCCGGAACAGGCTGTAATAGGGACCATGGCCGATATGCAGATCGTCCATGCGCTCGATGATGCGCGGATGCGTGGCCTCGACGATGACGAAGACACCGGGCGCCACACCCTTGCCGATGGTGTAGTCGACGACGCCCTTTTTCCACAACAGCCCACCATCCTCGCGTGGGATCAGCACCTTGGCGAGATCATCGCGGTCGGCCTTCGGACCATGCATGCCGGGCACGTCGGGCACCAGTCCGGTGGCGTTGGCGATGGCGCACATCTCGACCATGGTTTTCGAGCCGTCGACGAACTCGACCAGCATGCGCGGGTTCATGTTGCGGCGGGTCGCTTCCTCACGATAATCGTCGGGCATGGCGTCGTGGTTGAGGGGGTTGTTCTTGCCCTTGCCGGCCGAGACGATGGTCAGGCCGAGCGCGGTGGCGAACTCGATCAGTTCCATGCAGCTTGACGGCTCGTCGCCGGCGCCGACCGAATAGACGACGCCGAGCCTATCGGCCTGCTGTTTGAGATAGCAGCCGATGGTGACGTCGGCCTCGACATTCATCATCACCAGATGCTTGCCATGCTCCATCGCCATCAGGTCGAAATCGGCGGCGACGCCCGGTTTTCCCGTGGCGTCGATGACGACGTCGATCAGCGGATTGGTGACCAGCATCTCGTTGGAAGTAACGGCGATCTTTCCCGCCTCGATGGCCGCGGTGACTTTCGATGCCGCGTCTGCCTCGACTGCCATCGCCTCGTCGCCATAGGCGATGCGGATGGCATCACGCGCGGTGTGCGGGCGCCGTGTGGAGACGGCGCAGACCGAAATGCCCGGCATCAGCATGCCTTGCGTCACGAGGTCGGTGCCCATCTCGCCCGAGCCGATGACACCGATGCGCACCGGACGGCCCTCGGCGGCACGGCTGGCGAGATCACGGGCAAGCCCGGTCAAGGCGACATTGGTCATGCTGAGATGTCCATGGTTCTCGATTTTGGATGCGGCAATAGCAGGGAACCACCCGCTTTTGCCAACAAAACCGTTCGAACCTGGCTTCAGATCACCCTGACGTAGCTCGTCATACCCGATTTCTGGTGCTCGATGATGTGGCAATGCAGCAACCAGTCGCCGGGATTGTCGGCAACGAAGCCGAGCTGAACCTTCTCGTTGGGCTGGATGAGATAGGTGTCCGAAATCAGCGGCTGCACCGGCCGCGTCGAGGACGACAGCACCTTGAAGCTCATGCCGTGCAGATGCATCGGATGCGATTGCGACGTCAGGTTCTCCATGTCGACGACATAGCTCTTGCCGAGCTTCAATTCGGCCAGCGGCGCGGTCGGATCGGATGTATCGCCAGGCCACGGCACCTTGTTGATGGCCCAGAAACTGTAGCCTAGCGAACCGCAGATGCCGTCGCTCGGGACGTTTTCCGCCGTGGCGCTGAGAGCCAGCGAAATGTGCTGGGCGGCGCTGAGGTCCACTTCCGCCACCGGATTGACTTCGAGGGGCGCAACATCGCGAACATCCCGCTTGAGCGAGTTGCCCGTCGCGCGCAGGGTCGCCAGTATCTTGGGCTTGGTGCCCCTGACATCCCGCAGACTTACCACCGCGCCTTCTTGATCGGGCATGCGAATGACGAGTTCCATGCGCTGCCCCGGCCCAAGCAGCAAGGCATCGGGTGAAAAACGCTCAGGCACCGGATTGCCGTCGAGCGCCATCACGATCGCCTCGGCGCCGTCGACGCGAAAGGCATAGATGCGGGTGACATCGGTGATGGCGACGCGCAGCCGCACCAGGCCTCCGGCCGGCGCGTCATATTGCGGCTGGTCGAGCCAGTTGGCGGAGCGCACCGTGCCGTAAGTGCCGGTCTTGGCGGCATCGCGTGGCCGGAACTGGTCGATGAACTGGCCGTCGTCGCCAAGACGCCAGTCGCGCAGATTGAGGACGAATTCGGCGTCGAATTTCGGATCGTTCGGGTTTTCCACCACGATCACGCCGGTCAGGCCGTGGCCCATCTGCTCCAGCGTGTTGCAATGCGGATGGTACCAGAAGGTGCCGGCATCGGGCGGCGTGAAAGCGTAGTCGAAATGGTCGCCGGTGTAGACGTAAGGCTGCACAAGAAAGGGCACACCATCCATCTTGTTGGGCAGGCGAATGCCGTGCCAGTGGATGGTCGTGGGATCATCGATGGCGTTGACCAGGCGCGCAGCGAAGGGTTTGCCCTTCTTCATCCTCAGCACCGGCGGCATTCCGGCATCGCCATAGGTCAGCACATTGTTGGTTGGACCGGCATCCATCAGCCTGGCCTGGATTTTGGCCGTCTGCAGCACCACCGGCTCCGGGCTGGCGGCGGCCCAGCTGCCAAGCCTGCCGATGGCCGAAAGCCCCACTCCGGTTGCGCCCGCGACGGCGGCCGTTTTCAAGAGCCCACGGCGTGTCCATCCGGTCATTCAGCGCTCCAACTGCAAAGCCTGGGATTTACCGTCGCCTTGGATCACAGGCGAGCCACCAGTGCAAATGCCGATATTGGCACACCGCGTCTCGCCAATGCCATGGCGACGAGATGGCATTGGCTCGGAAGCGTTCGCCCCCTATTTGAAGCTGGCGATGGGCAGGAATTTCACCGCCGAGCCGGTGAAGCGGCGGTGATCGGACGCCTGTCCCCGCGGCTGGAATCCGTCGAGATAGACCTGCTCCGGCGCCGTGCGGATGAAATTGGCCGCAACAACGGGCGCCGCTGCCGCGCCGGTTCCACCAACAATGCCGCGACCCGCCTGAAGCGACCGATCCGCCACGGGCACAATCATGGCGGCGGCCTCGGGATCGACGCGTGGCTGGACACGGTCGGCCTTCGGGCTTGTCCTGACGCGATCCTCGGGTTTTGGTGCCGGGACTGCAATCCGCTGAGCGGCCGATCCATCAAGAACGGTATCGGGATGGGCCAGCAAGGCAGCGACGGCATCGTCGGATCTGGCTGCTTCCGACGGACGCGCCAGGTTCGTCTGGCTTTGCGGCCGCCATGTCGGCAACGGGATGTTGAGCGCCGCCATGTCCGGTGCGACGCTCGCGGCAGCGGCATCCGGTTTGCCCAAGGGCATTTCGGCATTGGCCACCACCGGCTTGGCCGCCGAGAGTTCGGCCCGCGCCGTGGACGCGCCGGCTATCGGTGCGGTTTGCGGCGTCGGAATGCTGGCCGTGGCGACGGCGCGCGGAGCGAAGGCGGGCAACGGCACCGCACTGGGGGCCATCGCAATGACGATCGCTTCGGGCGTCTTGCTGTTTTGTTCAGCGAGCGGCTCTTCCGCCGCACTGGAGGAAGCCGTCTGGATGTCCGCCCGCTGGGGTGCCGCCGGCGGCACGATGGCGATGCCCTCCCCGGCGGTCTTGGGTTCAACGGACTTGGCCGGTTTGCGTGGCGCGGGCGCTGCATCCGCGACATCCTCGGACTCGTCGGCGCCGCGCCCGCCCAGAAGCGTCGCCAGCAGGCCTCGCGATTTGCGCTGGCCGGCTTCGGCGCTTGCCAGCTCGATGTTGGGCGTGCTGGCGGCCTTGCGCGATTTGTAGGCGGCAAGCGCCTGGTCATAGCCGGGCAGCGGCCTGCCGTCGCTCGGCACATGCAGCGTGTTGCCGTCCGGGAAGACCCTGGCAAGTTCCTGGCGGCTGATGCCCGGCCAGTGCCGTACATTGCCGACGTCCATGTGAATGAAAGGCGAGCCGGAGGTCGGGTAATAACCGACGCCGCCGCCCTGCATCCTGAGGCCGATGTCGCGCAGCTTCTTCAGCGGCACATCCGGCAGGAAGAAATCCATGGCGCGGCCGACCATGTGCTGGCTTTCCCGGGCCACACCCTTCGAGCGGCTGCGCAGCATGGCGTTGGTCGCCGGCGAGCGATAGCCGCTGACGACATGGATATAGGCGCTCGACCCGCTGGCGCGGTAGGCCTGCCAGACGAGGTCGAGCAGGCGCGGATCCATCCTGGTCGGCTCGTTGCGGCGCCAGTCGCGCAGCATGAAATTGATCTTCTTCAATCCCGCCTGATCGTAGCGCCCGTTGCGTTTGAAGACGATCTCCGCCTTCTCGCCCGTGTGGAGATGTTGGATTTTCAAGGCACGCGTCTCGGCGAACGCACTGGTAACGCACAGGCAAAGCAACGCGACTACAATGGCCGGCAACCATGTCCAACGATGGGAGGCGGCGGGCGCGTTCTGTTCGCTTTCAGTCACGGTCATGCCTTGCACATTGTTCTTGTTTCAGGCGATTTGACGTCGTCGCCGGAGCCAGAGCCTTCTTTTCGAACCCTGGACACGCAGGTTTCACCAGGCAGGCGGGCATCCGTCCTGCGTCCCGTCGATGAACAGCATCTTGGTTAACGAATCGTGTTCGTGGCGGGATGGACGTTGCCGACAGCGGCGGGTTGCCTGGAGTGAATTCAGTCGATCGCTTCAGCGGAACAGATATTTCGAGACTTCCGGATTGCCGCGCCGCCACATCACATTGTCCAGGAAGTAGTGGTGCACGTTGATGAAGATCCAGGCGATGAAGAGGAACAGCGACGAGCCGAACACGGCCTTGTTGTAGGGAACCAGGTCAGTCAACGCCATCGGCACCAGCCAGAAACCGAGCGCTCCAAGAACCGCGCCGGCCATGATGAAGGCAAGCACCCGCAGCCTGTACTGCGGTCCGAGAATGGAGAAGACCTTCAACTGCGGCTTCTCGCCGGCATCCGCGCGGTCGCGCTCGACATTGGTCTGGTAGCGCCAGACCACGGCCAGGTACTGCAAGGAATGCATCGCCGGCACCACGAGCAGCCAGAGCGGGTTCAGCGTCACGAACAGGATCCAGGCATAGAGAGACACGAGGTAGGCGACGACGCCGTTATAGGGCAGCGCGCCACCATGCCTGCGCCAGCGGTTGATGAACATCACGACGGTTGCCGCCGACGAGGCGGCGGCGATCGACATGGCGACGGTGATGAGCCATGGCGGCACCGCGAAGGTGTAATAGTCCAGGCCCCAGAACTGCCTTTGGGTGATCACCACGTTCGTCTGGAGCCAGGCGAACAGCCACACCGCGTAGCCGTTGAACAGCAACACCTTCTTGTCCTGACCGCTGAAGAATTTGCGCTTCAGCACGGCATCCACCATCAGCATGCCGTAGCCCTGCTTGACATAGTGCCAGCCGACGAAAAAACCCATCGCGTTGGTCGCATTGCCGAGCAGCCGGGCGTTGTCCGTCAGCGAGCCATAGGCAAAGAAGGCAATCATGGCCAGCGGGACGAAAATGCCCGCGAGAACATAGCGGATCTGCAGGCTCCGGCCGTAGCCCTCGCCCCGCACCTTGCGCGCGAAATTGCGGTAGAAGATCTGGTACGAATGACCGAAATGCGGCTGGTTTATGAGGTGCGAGAGCAAGAACATCGTCAGCGTCACGGTGGCTTCGTACCGCAGCGGCAGAAAATACAGGATCGGCAGGATGACAAGCGCGCTTCCGCCAAGCATGAAGAAGTCGATGAACGGCCCAAAGAGATATTTTTGCGGAGCGGTCGCGACCGAGGCCGGGGTATCTGCTGAAAGGTGAAGTGCCATGATGCCTTCTCCCCGTGGTCATTTATTTAGCCATCGACCGGGTTGCTCGGCAAGGTGTTCGCTACCGACAGGCAAGTGGTTGGGACACGTGCCAATTGAGCAGGCGGCCAGCTGGGACCTTGGGCGGCGCATCCATCCGGCCTCGACGGCTCGAATAAAGGCGGCCCGAGGTGCGAAAGCTAGTCGTCGTGCACGGCACTAGATCCAGGTAGCTCAAGATGATCTCGACGTGCCCCTTCTAATCTTGCGGCCAATGCTCCCATGCTCAACCTTCTGACAATCGCTACCGACAGCAACCCAATAGCCGCACCGACGATCACATCGACCAAATGATGTCCGCCTTCCGGCAGTGTGGACACGATCATGATGGCGTTGACTATGAGAGCCGCCACAAAAAGCGGACGAATGTCACGCAAGGCGTAGACGACCAGAATCCCCAACGCGGTGTGGAACGACGGAAATGTTACGAGCCCCTCCGCATTTGACACGATTAGTTCGTATGGGGCGCCCGAGCGTAGCGACAACAGCGTAGAATAGTGCCACATGCCTGCCTGGGCAGTGAGGTTGCTGAAGAGCTCGGGCGCTGGTTTGTAGAATGCATAGGCGCCGGCTGCCGGGAAGATGGCCATCAGAGGCCCGGTAAAAAGCGATGACACCGCCATAAGAGCGATGAATTCGAATACGCGGTCTTGTCGCTGCCGCATCAAATGAACGAGCAGGACAATCGGCACCTGCGGACCCAGAGCGTGGTAGGTCCAAAATAGCGCGGAACTCCAAACAGCGCTTTGATTGCTTGCTGCAAGGAAACTTACCCAGTTGAAGCCCAGCATGGCGTCGAGAGTTGCAAGTTTTTCGTCCACGAGCGGCCTGGCCGAAGCCGTTGCCAGATACATGAATACGGATGTTGCAACGGTCAGCGGTATGAATGCCAAAGCCGCTGACACCAGCATAAGCAACGACTTGGAAAAATGTCTGATGATTGAGGCTGCTGTGCTGGCATCAGACCCGAGCCGCTTGATAGCGAATTTCGCAACAGCCCAAGCGGCGGACAGGCCGATGGCGACTCGCCCTAGATCCAACCAGTTCCTTGGCGAGAAGTTGACGGTTGAGAATGGTAGCCACAGGACGTCAATCAGCCCGAAAAAGGCGATGACTAGGGCGATGACTGCAAGATAATTTCGCGTTCCCCTGTCGATCTCGACGGATGAAGCGTCGCTAGGCGTGCGAAGCAGGATCATGAGGCAGCCCGGCTCTTTTAGAGTGGGGCCATCGCCACCACGGGATCAGCATTGGGGTCGATCGCTGGTAAGCATTGTATTCGGGGAATGCCATTAGTAGGACCTTCTCCTCGTTAACCAGCCGCCGATATTGGAAAGCGAGGGCAATCACACAAACTGCGACTGTTGCCCATATCGGATTACGCAAGGCAATCCCTAGAAGGACGATGGTTTCGCAGGCGTAGAGCGGATGCCGCACGATTTGATACGGGCCAGCCGTGACGAGTCGTCTCGCCTGTGCCGTGATGCTGAACGACCTGCCGAGCCACCACAGGCACCAGATACAAAGCGCAAAACCAACGATGGTGATGAGGTCGGCAACAAGCCGAACCTGCGGAAATGGCTCAACGCGGGGAATAGCTATCAAAGTTGCGGTGGCAAAGCACCCAATAAGCGCAGAGATTCGAGGTTCGATCCCTTGCGCGGTCTTCACTGGCGGAAGACGTGCCACTGTCGTTGCCACGATGAGCACAAGAAACCCGAGAGCAGCAACGTCTGCTACGACACCGACCATTCGCGCAGCATTCCAATCTGGGTCACGTAAAGCGACAATCAAAGTTCCGGCCTTCAAGGTCGTGCAGATCGTGAAGTAAATTGTCATCACGGCACGCCCGATGAAATCACGCATCTCTGGCGGCGGGAGCGTCATTTGTTTTACCCTTCGGGATCAACGGATAGGCAAGTTGCTCCACGTAAGTTGGAGGTATCGGGACATCAATGCCGTAGCGCTCTGGCACCGTATTACCAGGCAGGTACATCGTTCCAAAAAGCACGTCGATAAATGCTAGCTGGCCGGCGAAGTTCTTGTCGTATGCCGCGCGCTCATGCGCGTGATGCCAATGATGAAATTGGGGTGAGGCGATCAGCCACCGAAGCGGACCGACATTTAGCTTGACGTTGGCATGCAGCAACAGGCCGTGAGCGTGAAAAATGAACCCGAACAAAGCAATTGCCGGGCTGCTGAAACCCAGCAAATAGAGAGGCACGAACGACGCGCTTTTCGTGAGAGCCAAATCCACAGGGTGAATCCTGTGCGCGGCCAGCCAATCTAGTTCTTCGATACTGTGATGGATTGCATGAAAGCGCCACAAGAACGGAATGGCGTGAAAGGCACGGTGCGCCACGTAGAATCCAAAGTCCGCGATGACTATGATCTCTGCCACCTGCAGCCAAACCGGCTGTGATGACATAGCGCTGCCAACATACGCCGGTATCAGTTGTCCCACTGTGCTCGTTGCCAGCGTAACAGCCGCAAGCAGGCCAACGGTTGTCGGAATGCTGTTGAAGAGAGCGTAAATCAGGTCGTTGAAAAACGCTTTCCTGAATATCTTTTGATCCGGTCGAAGCGCAAACAGCTGTTCGATCGGAACGAAGATCAGGACCGCAATCAAAAGCGCTTTGAGATTTAGGAGATCCATTTGGCGCCCCGCCGACAACGAGCAATCCAATCATTTCGCTGACTTTAGCGCAAGCTAATGGTTTCCAAAGGGTTAATCCGCCCCCTGCGTGAAACCCGGTTCCCGTGATCTGCCCCGCGTCAGTTCGATAGACCGATAGGGATCGTCAACCATTGGTAGATCTGAAACGCCAAGGCGCAGCCCAAAGCAGCCGAAATCGGCACACCGAACGGCACCACTCCCTTGCGATCCAGATGCTGAACGTAAACGCGGAAGGCACCTGAGGGGAGCATAAAGGGATTTTTTACGACCATCGCCGTGGCGAGGGCGAAAACCAAGAGCAGCGCGGAAAACACGATGAGGTCGCTGCCACCGATCAGAAAAGGCACGACTGCCATCAGCTTGACATCGCCCGCGCCGACCTTTCGCAGCACCCAAAATGGAAAGAGTGCCACAAACAGCAGAAACGCGGCGATGGCGCTCAGCCCCATGTCCCACCACGACTCCGACTGAAGCGATAGCAGCAGAAGTGACCCCCCTCCCAGGCAGAGCAGCAGCAGCACATCGCGATTGGCTATCTTCTGCGTGGTAAAGTCCAGCCATGCAATCCTTGCGAGCAAGGGTATGGCGAGTGCTTTCAGCAGCAGCACTTCGACAAGCAACATATTAACGCTCGATGTTCTGCACGCTCGACGACAGCAGCTTCAGATTGTTCGCCACGGTCGGATCTTTGGGCGCCAGTTCATAGGCCTTGAGGAAACTCGTGCGTGCGTCCTGCAGCTTGCCGCGCAGCAGATAGGAATAGCCGATATTGTTGTAGTATTCAGGTGACGCGCCAACCAGCTTGAAGGCCTTGCCATAGGCTCGATCGGCAAGGTCGAAGCGGCGAATGCGGTCGCATGAAGCGGCCAGCCCCATCCAGGCGCCGCCATCATTGGGCGCCAGTTGCGTCGCCTTGAAGAACAGCGCGCCGGCATTGCCGTAGTTTTCCGCTCGGAACTGGTTCGTGGCTTCGGCCACGGCCTGGTCCGAGGCGTAATATTCGACGTTGCTGACCGTTTTCAACCCATCGAAGGCATCGCCAAAGGCCGTCACGTCGCCTTTCGACGGCTCATTGGTGCGCACGACACCATCGGTGGTGTCCGCACCGTTCGTTTGGCAACCGGCGAGCGCCATCAACAGACTGGCTACGGCTATGGCTGCGAGGCGCATTGGCCTTGTCATTTTGTCTCCCAAGAGTCCCCCGACTCCGTTTTAGAACCAAAGCATATACGCGATTAGAAGAAAATGCCTTTCATGCGGATTACCACCGGCAGCATTACCACCATCATCACGACGGGAAAAATGCAGAGGCCCAAAGGGATCATCATTTTGACTGGCAAGGCATTGGCCTGTTCCTCGGCACGCATGATTCTCTGGGAGCGCATTTCGTCGCTGTAGACGCGAAGTGCGTCCGTCAGGCTTGTGCCGAGTTCCTCAGATTGCCGGAACAGGACCGCGAGCGCCCGCGCCTCTTCAAGCCCGATACGGTCAGCGAGCCCGCGCAGCGCCTCGCGCAACGGCTTGCCCGCTCTCAGTTGCAGGGTCATGATCGAGAGTTGGATACCGAGCCATTTGTGAGTGCCGGCAAGTTCGTTGCTGACGCGCTCGACCGCCGCCTCGAGACTCATGCCGGCGTCGGCGCAAGTGATGATCATGTCCATAAAATCGGGAAAGCCGCGACGATAGATCTGCTTCTGCTTGTTCTCGAATCGATCAAGCGCGACACTGGGAACAACGATGCATGCCAGCCCGAGCAAGGCTGCTCCCCCAAAAGCAACAAGACTGGGCAATCGGGGTGGCAAAACCTGAGAAAGCAACGCATAGGTGACGCCGAAGCCGAGGCAGACCGCACCGAGCCGCGAAAGGGTGTAGATGAGCGGGGCGCTCGGCTGATAGAAGCCAGCGCGAAAGAGCTTTGCCTCGAGCGCGTTTGGCTCGTCGCGCTCCTTTTCTATCGATCGGAAATAGGCGTCGACCGGTTGCTGCGCATAGATCCTGGCCAGAGCCTCTTGGCCCACAAGCGAGCGGCGATTAGCGATGCCGTCTGCCATTAGGCTTTGCGCGACCAGTTTCCGTGTCTGCAGCACCGGCGTCAAGAAAAGCGCGCCTAACAGGAAAAGCGCCACAGCGGCCAAGAAAACCGCCATGGAAACCACAAGGCTAAGATCATGGGTAAAGGAAGGCAGGTTCATGGCTCCCTCCCATTAAAAATCGAAATTGACCATGCGATACATGATGAAGTCACCCAGCAGCGCCCATAAGCCAAAGATTGTAAAAACTGGCGCGATCAGTGGACTGCCCCATACGTCACCATAGAAACTTGGGGCGAGAATCATGAGGATCACTATCATCGCAACCGGGAACAGCGAAATGATCCACGCCGAGGCTCGCCCCTCGGCCGAGAGCGCCCTAATCTTCAACTTGAGTTTCTGTCTTTCGCGCAATACCGAGGAGAGATTTGACAGGATCTCAGTCAGATTGCCGCCAGTCTTGGCCTGGATCGAGAGCGATACCGACAACAGTTGAAGGCCCTCGAAACCGACACGTTGCGAGAGTTTCCGCACGGCGTTTTCAAGACTGAGACCGAAGGTGATTTCGTCGGAAACAATGCCGAATTCGGTACCAATCGGGTCCGGCATTTCTCGAGCCACCAGTGCAATCGCCGTGGTAGTTGGATGCCCAGCCCGCAATGAACGCACGATCATGTCGAGTGCGTCGGGCAGCTGTGCGGCGAACTTCTTAATCCGCTTGTTGCGCGCGCGACGGACAACCAGAAACGGTAAGGCAAATCCAATCAGGGCGAAAATTATGAGCGACGGTAAAACCGAGAGGTGAAGTAGGAAGGTTAGCGCTATCGCCAGTATCAGGCCAGCAAGGATGAAAATCGTCACAAACGACAACGGATTCCCAGTAATGCCAGACTGTGTGTAAAGCCGGTTCAATCCGACTGCACTAAAAAGAAAATCGCCCGAACTGGTTAGGCCCCGCTCGCGAAGCAGCCCTTGCAGCGTTTGTTCCGCAGGGGCCTCATGGGCCAATCGCTCCAGCCGTCGGTTGACCGTACTTACCGTAGAGCGCCTTTTACTATAAGAGACATACACAGCCTCGGCCGCGAGGATGACCGACGCGGCTGCAAGCACGTAGATGAAGTAAAGCAGTGTCTGGCCGGTCGGCATCAGAGCGGAACCTGTGGGTTGAAAGCATCCTTGGCGAAGTGAAGACCGAGTGTGGCTGCTTCCTGGGCGAAGCGCGGCCGAACGCCGGTGGCACGAAATTCACCGACAATGGCGCCATCGGCGCGGACGTCACGGCGAACGAAGTGATAGATTTCCTGTAACTGGACAACGTTTCCTTCCATGCCGGTCAGTTCCGATATGGACGTTACACGCCGCCCGCCATCCGAGAGACGCTGGGTCTGCACGATGATGTCGATGGCCGAGGCGATCTGCGCGCGAATGGAATCGTTGGTCATCGGCATGCCGGCCATGCCGACCATCTGTTCGAGCCGCGAGATCGCATCGCGCGGCGTGTTGGCATGGATGGTGGTCATCGAGCCCTCATGGCCGGTGTTCATCGCCTGCAGCATGTCGAAGGCCTCCTCGCCACGAACCTCACCGACGATGATGCGGTCCGGCCGCATGCGCAGTGCATTCTTCAGAAGCTCGCGCTGACGAACCTCGCCCCTGCCCTCGACATTGGGCGGGCGCGTCTCCAGCCGTCCGACATGCGGCTGCTGCAGTTGCAGTTCCGCCGCATCCTCGATGGTGATCAGACGCTCTTTCGAGGGGATGTAGCTCGACAATGCGTTGAGCAGGGTCGTCTTGCCGCTGCCGGTGCCGCCGGAAACCAGGATCGACTTGCGTGCCTGGACAGCGATGCGCAGCAGGTCGACCATCGGCTGTCGAATCGAATTGAACGCCATCAGGCGTTCCAGCGAATAGGGGTTCTTGGAGAATTTGCGGATCGAGACCAGCGGGCCGTCCACCGAGATCGGCCGGACAGCAATGTTGACGCGCGAGCCGTCCTCAAGGCGGGCATCGACCATCGGCGCCGATTCGTCGACGCGCCGGCCGATCGCCGAGACGATCTTGTTGATCACGCGCAACAGATGCGCTTCGTCACGGAAGCGGATAGCGGTTTCCTCGATCACGCCATATCGCTCGATGAACACGCGCTTGTGGGTGTTGATCAGAATGTCAGCGATAGAATCATCCTTGAGCAGCGGCTCGATCGGCCCCAGGCCAAGCATTTCGTCGGCGGTGTCGCTGGTCAGCTGATCGAGTTCGCGCGCGTTCAGCGGAACGTTGCGCCCGCGCACGAATTCGCGCACGATGGGGCGGATTTCGTTCAGGATCTCGTCCTTTGACGCAGTTTCGAGCGACGCGAGGTTGAAGCGATCAATAAGATGTCGATGCAGATCGACTTTCAGCGCCAGGAACTCGTCGCCATGCGGTTCGAGATCGGCGACAGGCGTGGCCCCATTGGCAACAGGGACAACCGCTATCGACTCCACTCTTGGCTCGATCCGCGTCTCGCCACCCTTGATGAACCGCCCCAGCATAATCCCTTATACCCCTCCAGCGCATATTAGCGGAAACTAAACGTTAACCAAGCGCCGCACAAGCGCCGGGACGCCTCACCCCCGGGCAATACTTTCAACATAGTTAAGAAGCGGCGCCAAAAAATATCGTTTTTATTTCCGACCTTCGTGGTGCCAAACATGAGTGGTGCACTGAGCTTTGCGGTGCCCTATGGCTCTCGCGTGCTCCGACACGGGAATCCATCCCATAATTGGCTATAACCCCTTAGATATAAAGGAATATGCGATATCACTAAAGTAGCTATGCCTTTATTAGAGCGAGGCCATAATTGTGAACGAATGGTTAAGGGCGCTTGAAAAATTAGAAGAATCAAGCTCTTGATGGAATTTAACGTCGCGCAAAACTCGACAGTTCATGTATTGGAAAGTTAAGGAACCATTAATCCCGTTTGACTCCGCAATTTTTCGAGACCTAGGATCGAGATGACGGGGGATGCTTGGGTATGGGGTACATCCTTGGCTCTGTCTCGTCGGGTTCAAACTCCAAAAGGGAGAAATTGACATGAAGAAGCTCATGACGATGACCCGGCAGTTCCGCGACGACGAAAACGGCGCTGCCATGGTCGAATACACGATCCTGCTCGGCATGATCACCGTTGCGGTAATCGCTACGATCATTCTCGTCGGCAACTGGGTCGTCGGTCGGTGGACCACGCTGCAGGCAGCGTTGCCGTGACATTCTGATAGGCATGATGGACATCGGGTATATCCGGTGTCCATCGGACGCCAACGCAATTGGCAAGACGCGCGGATATCGTGACACTCGTCTACGTCTATGTGCCTGGCGATCGAACTGAAGATGACGGGGGGATGCTTGGGTATGAGGTTCATCCTTGGCTCTATCTCGTCGGGTTCAACTCCAAAGGGAGTAATTGACATGAAGAAGCTCATGGCGATGACCCGGCAGTTCCGCGACGACGATACCGGCGCTGCCATGGTCGAATACACGATCCTGCTCGGCATGATCACCATTGCGGTGATCGCTACGATCATTCTCGTCGGCAATTGGGTCGTCGGTCAGTGGACAACGCTGCAGGCGGCGTTGCCATAACAACTAATGACCGATGCCGGGATCTCCCGGCATCGGCCTAATGGGACGCCTATCTGGCGGGGGAAGAAATGCGCGCTAATACTATCATCATGATCGTTCTCGCCGGCGTGTTCGGCGTCCTGGCGGTGGTGCTTGCCAACATCTGGCTGGCCAACCAGCGCAGCGCGATTGCGCAGACGAATGATATCCAGCGCGATACGGTCGTGGTGGCCGCGGTGGCGCTGAAGTTCGGCGACACGCTGTCCGCCGACAAACTGCGCGAAGTCGCATGGCCGACAGGCGCCGTCCCAGCTGGCGCTTACAAGACAACCGAGGAACTCCTGTCGAAAGACGTTCCCGTTGGTGGAGGCCCCAAGCAAGCGTTGCAGTCGATCGGCGTCAACGAACCGGTCCTTGCCAGCAAGATAACCGGCCCGGGCCAGCGCGCCACGCTTTCGGCGGTGCTCGGCGAGGGCATGAAGGCCGTGTCCATACGCGTCAATGACGTGCTTGGTGTCGCCGGCTTCGTTTTCCCGGGAGACCGGGTCGATGTGTTGCTGACGCGCACTGTGAGAAGCGACAGCGGCGCGGATCAGAGTTTTGTCGATGTGCTTTTGCAGGGCATGAAGGTGCTCGCAGTCGACCAGGTGGCCGACGAAAGCAAGGACAGCCCGACCGTGGTCAAGTCGGTCACGCTCGAGGCCAGCACCAAGGACGCACAGAAGCTGACATTGGCCGCAGGCGCTGGCCAATTGTCGCTGGCGCTTCGCCAGGCCGCCGCCAGCAAGGGTGAGGTGACCGAGCGGGTGACGCTTTCTGACCTGACGGGCGAAATGCCGGCCGACGTCGCCAAAAAGCAAGCCGAACTCGCCAAGCAGGCCGCGGCCGAGGCTGCTGCGGCAGCCGAACGTCAGCGCGCGGAAGATGCGCAGAAGCGCGCCGACGAGAAGATCGCAGGATTGGCACAGGCCGTGGACCGGGTGGGAAGCAAGCTCGACGAGTTGGGCAAGGTCAAGCCGGCTCCGGCCGTGGCCTCGGCGCCGGAAGTGCGGGAAGTCGTCAAATATGTCACACCCGAGCCGCCGTCGCGAGCCACAGTGGGCGTTTTTCGAGGGGTGAAGCTTGAGACATATGACGTGCCGCGACAGCCATGATATAAGGCGCAGCTAACAAAAATGAGGCTGCAATCGGGGAGATGGGGATGCAGGGGTTTTGGGTGAGGATGGCTGCGGTCGCGCTGTCCTGTTTCGCGACGCTGCCAACGTGGAGTCTCGTGGCCGACGCCGCAGACCGCTTCATCGATGTGTCGAACCCCAGCGTTCATCGTGTTTTCCTGCCGATGTCGCAGTCGGTGACGATCGCGGTGAACGCCACCCTTGGTGATATCGTCGTCGGTGACGAAAAAATCGCCGACGCGCAACCGATGACCGACCGCACACTCTATGTCATCGGCAAGGGTGCCGGCACCACCACGGTCAATCTGTTCTCACCTGAAAAGCGCTCGCTCGGCGTCATCCAGATCGAGGTCGGCGTCGACGTCAGCGACATGGCGCAAGCCATCCGCCAGGTGGCCCCAAGGTCGCGCATCGAGATCGGCTCCGTCAACGGCAGGGTCAGGCTCGCCGGCCGTGTCAAGGACGGCGCCACGCTGGCGGCGATCCTGGAGGTGGCCAAGCAATATGGTCCCGACGACATCATCAATTCCGTCACGGTCGAAGACAGCCAGCAGGTCAATCTCGAAGTGCGCATTCTCGAAGCCAAGCGCAACGCTGGCCGAGATCTCGGCGTATCGATCAGGAGCACAAACAGCCGTGGCACGACACTCGTTGGAACCGGGATTACCGCCGTCGACAAGGACAAGGTGGTGCTCGGCACCGGAGGTTTTCTCAGCGACCTCCTGTCCACCTCCACTCCCTTCGGAGCCCTGCTCACTCGCGTTATCGACAACAATATCAAGGTCGATTTGTACATCGAGGCGCTTGAGGCCAAGGGCGCGGTGCGCACACTTGCCAATCCCAATCTCACCACGCTCTCCGGCGAGCAGGCAAGTTTCAACGCCGGTGGTGAAGTCCCTATCCGAACTCTCGACAAGAATGGTGAGATAAGCATCGTCTACAAGCAATTCGGCGTCAATCTTCTGTTCACGCCGGTCGTACTCGACGACGGCAAGATCCACATGAACCTGGCGCCGGAAGTCAGCGACCTGAACGGCTTCACCACAGCCGGCGACCCGATCTTCACCAACCGCAAACTGTCCACCGTCGTCGAATTGCGCGACGGCCAGAGCTTTGCGGTCGGCGGGCTCCTGTCCAGCAGGACCACCAAGCTGCAGAACCAGGTGCCATGGCTCGGCCAGGTGCCAGTGATCGGAACGCTGTTCCGCAATTCGAGCAACCAGAAGGAAGAGACCGAGCTGGTCGTCATCGTCACGCCGCATGTCGTGCGGCCAGTGAAGCCCGGCGAACAGCTGGCAACGCCTTTCGACAAGACGCGGCCCGCCAACGACCCGGAATTCTTCGTGCTCGGCCAGCTCGAAGTGAACAAGGACATGATCCGAAAATATGAAACGGGCGACGGTGTCACCGGCCCCTATGGCCACATGCTGAACTTCAAATCGAAGGACAAGATGCTCTATGTCAAGAAATAGCGCCTTGATCCTCGTGCTGACCACCGGCCTGCTGACGGGTTGTGCCGCGGACTATCTGAATCACTACGATTCGGTGACCTTGGCCGCGGGCGACTCACAGAAGCACAATTCGCTTCTGCAGACAGTCGATCCGTTCAACCCGGCCTCGAGGAACACGCACATAGAGGGTGACGGCCAGCGCGCCGCCGCCGTGGCTCACAACTACAAGTTTCCACCACCGCCGCCGCCGCCACCTGCCATCACGGTCAATGTCGGCGGGGCGGGGTCGAGTGTGACGACGACGCCGTAAACTGAAACGGAAG
This sequence comes from Mesorhizobium sp. 43Arga, assembly GCF_053714255.1. Classification (NCBI taxonomy): domain Bacteria; kingdom Pseudomonadati; phylum Pseudomonadota; class Alphaproteobacteria; order Hyphomicrobiales; family Phyllobacteriaceae; genus Mesorhizobium; species Mesorhizobium sp. 43Arga. Next base: position 15,129 of record NZ_JBSKBO010000012.1, on the reverse strand, counting down.
GATGCGGTTTCAGCGCGCCAGGCCATACGAGGAAACCTGGCGCCAGGGAGCAAAGAGTAAGGCCATGCTGCGAACCATTCGCGCGTTCTGGCACGATCAGAGGGGAATAGCGCTAATCCTCGTCAGCGTTACACTGCCGGCGATCATCGGCTTTTCGCTACTGGCGATCGACATGAGCCGGGTCAACAACTTGCACAACGACCTGCAGAAGGGCGCCGATGCCTTTGCGTTGGCGGGAGCCGCCGAGCTTGATGGCTTGCCCGGTTCATGGGCCAGAGCCGAACGCGCCATGGCGACACTTGTTGCCAATCAGGCCGCTTTCTCAACCGTTGGCGCTAATGGCCGGTTCACTTTGACTTCCGGGCAACCAGGCGGCACCGCACGCTGCAACAGCGCCGGCAACATTTCGTGGTGTTTCCTGAAGACCATACCCGCGTCGGACGGAACTCCGGTCACCAGCGCGAACTATGCCAATGCAACGCAATCCGTCGGCGAAGATGAAACGGCATTCATTGAAGTGAAGGTCGCACCGACTGGCTTCGCCGCGATTTTCCCAGCGTCGTTTCTGACGGGCAATTCGGCCAGTAACGGGTTCAACGTTGCGGCCTCGGCGGTCGCCGGATTCACGTCGGGCGTCTGCGATTACACGCCCGTTTTCATGTGCAACCCGTATGAGGACACAACCATCACCGGCGGCGTCACGCTGGAACAGGCGGCACAAACCAGGCAATACCGTCGCCGCCAGATCGTGTTGCGTGGAGACGGATCCTACTTTCCCGGCAACTTCGCTTTCCTGGCTTCTCCGTTCGGCAACGGCGCCAACCAGCTCGAAAAGATGCTCGCAGACTCTAAGCCGCAGAATTGTTATTCGCGCGACGGCGTCGACACCGAGCCGGGACAGAACGCCGGCCCTGTCGAGAACGGCATCAACTCGCGCTTCGGCATCGATTCGTCCAGCTACTCGGACGGACCCGCGGTCAATGTGCGCAAGGGTGCCACGAACGGCAGCCAGTTCGTCAAGAGCAACAAGGTCGACTATGAAACAGACCCGACAAAGGGTGTCGGGCTTGAGCGCGATTCGTGCCAGATCGCGGGCAACTGCACCATGATGGGCGGCCGCATGGGTGCCGGTGACTGGAATTTCGCGCGCTACTGGGCCGCCAATCATCCCACACGTGCCGTGCCAGCGGCTCTATCAGGAACCGGCGCCAATCTCCCGACACGCTATGAGGTCTATCGCTACGAGATCGACAACAATATCTATCAGGATCCTGCCGTCGGTGGCGAAACGGGAGTGCCGCCCGCCGGAGCCGGCACGCCGATCTCGACGCCCGACCGCCGGTTGCTTTACGGCGCAATCCTGGACTGCAATGCGCTTCAGGCTTCGGGCACGAATTTCAGCGGCCGCCAGACGGGCATTCCGGTGAGGAGATTCGGCAGCTTCTTCATCACCGAGCCGATCAAGGACGGGAAGAATATCTACGTCGAGCTGGTCGACATTACCGGCAAGGGCGGCAATGGCACGCTCGACAACTACCTGCGCGATGAAGCGCAGCTCTATCGGTGACCGCGATGTTCAAGATGCTGTCCCGATATATTGATCGATTTCGACACGACCAGCGCGGCGCGGTGATGGTCGAGATGACACTGATCACGCCGCTGATGCTGGTCTTGTCGGCCGGGGTGTTCGAGTTCGGCAATCTAATCCATGACAAGCTGCTGATGGAGGCCGGGCTTACAGACGCCGCTCGTTTTGCCGCGCGCTGCAACAGTCAGCTGTACACCGACTCCGGGCTGGCAGCGATCAACTGTACCAACATTGCCGCGAACATCGCCGTCTACGGCAACCCATCTGTAACCGTTGTCAACGGCGTCGTGACCGATACTCCGCGCGTCAGCGGCTGGCAGACATCGAATGTGACCGTGACGACGAACAACTCCTGCCAGGACACCGTGGTGGGCGGCGTTACCCAATATCGCTCCACCACCGCACAAGTCTGCACCGTACGCGCGTCCGGTACCTACCCATACACCGGTGTCGGGATGCTGTCGTTCATCGGCATCGGGCCGATAACGCTGCAGGGCTCCCACGACGAGCGGTTGATCCGGTTCTGACCATGATCCAGCGTTTCGCAAAATCGGAAGACGGCGCGGCGATGGTGGAAATGACCATCGTATCGACGCTGCTGTTCTCGCTGGTCTTGGGCTTCGTCGATTTCGGCTACGCGTTCTATCAATGGAACGCGGCTACCAAGGCCGTTCAGGTCGGCGCCCGGCTGGCGGCGATATCGGATGCGGTGGCAACCAACCTCGCGACCGCGGCCCCGATCGCGTCTCCCGGCGCCCCGGTTGCCGCCGGCGCCTATGGTCCCTTCGTCTGCACCTACAACGCCGGCACGGGCGCTTGCAGCAACAGCGGCGGCTTCAGCGCCGCCAATTTCAGCCGCATCTTTCGTGGCGACACCGCAAACACCAATGACGATGTCTGCCCTGCGCTGGCGGCAAACCAGCGGCCGGGCATGTGCCACTTCTTCCCGGGCCTGCTGCGCAGCAACGTCGTCGTCAGCTACACGGCCACCGGCCTCGGCTATCAGACCCGGCTTGGCGGTCCGGTTCCGACAATCACCGTCAGCCTGCAGAACCGGACCTTCCAGTTCTTCTTCCTCCAGGGACTGATGGGTTTCGCCAACATCAACATGCCCTCCATGCTGAGCACGGTCACGGGCGAAGACTTGAAGAGCACCTGGCCATGAATGCCATCAACACCAAGGTTACACCGACCAAACGAAAGCAGGTGGCGTTGTTTTCGTCGGATCCGAATTTCAAGCGCGAGGTGGCGACGCGGCTCGATGCGCTGGCGATCTATGATGTCAGGGTTTCCGAGACGGATGACTTTCTCAAAGGCCCGCCCGCCGATACGCGCCCGGGCATCGTCATCCTCGATCTCGGCGGAGGCGAGTTGCTCGGCAGGGCCGGCATTGTCGAGGCGCGCGCTCTGTGGGCGACGGTGCCGCTGATCGCGGTTTCCGATGAGCTGACGTCGGAACAGACGCGCGTGCTGGTGCGCATGAACGCCTCGGACTGGCTGCACAAGCCGCTCGACGGCAAGGAACTGCTCAATGCGGTGACCTTCCATGACACCGGCAACCAGGGCGCCAAAAGCCGCATCATCACCTTCATCAGCGCCAGCGGCGGCGCGGGCGCCACGACGCTGGCGTTGTCGGCGGCCGAATTCCTCGCCTCGAAATCGACTGAGCGCGCGGCTTCGACCTGTCTGGTCGATCTCGATTTCCAGAGCGCCAATTGCGGCGCCTATCTCAATCTGTTCAACCAGTTCGACCTCGCGGGCATCATCAACCAGCCGGAAAGGCTGGATGTCGAGCTGATGGATGTCATCAAGCTGACGCGCCCATCCGGTCTCACCCTCTACGCGTTCGAGCGGCCGCAACTGCCCTTCGAACCGCATGGCGGCGATTTCGTCTTCCGGCTTCTGGACCTCGTCGCCTACCGCTTCGACGACATCGTCATCGACCTGCCCAATATCGAAACGCCCTGGCACAATTCGGTGCTGTCGACCAGCGACGAGATCTTCATCGTCTTCGAACTCAACGTCGCTTCGCTGCGGCAAGGCAAGCGGCTCTACAAGAAGATCCGCGAGATGCGGGGCAATGCGGTCAGCATCACGCTCGTCGCCAACAAGCATAAGCGCAAATGGTTCGGGAACCATTTTTCGCGCAGCGAGCTCGAGAAGATATTCAAGGCGCCGCACATCAAATCGGTCGCGCTGGACAACGCCCTTCTGACCGATGCCTTGAACCGGGCGATCCTGCCCTCCGAAGTGGACGGGCGGGCGCGCTTCAACAAGGATCTGAAGAAGATGTTCAAAGAGCGGCTTGATGACGCTACCCGGTAGAGATGACCTCGTCCCCAGGCTGGCCGGCGCCTGCGTGCTCGGCCTGGTGCTGACATTGTCCGCCCAGGGCTTCGCCCAGGCGCGGTCGGGGCTTTCGGATCGGCCGCCGCTGCCGGCAATGGGTCCCAGCCTGCGCAAGGCGGTTGTCTTCGCGACCACCGAACAACCGGGAACAATCATCATTCGCAAGAGCGAGAAGGCGCTTTACCTGGTGACCCGCCAGGGTCAGGCTTTGCGCTACCAGATCAGCGTCGGGCGTGACGGATTTGGCTGGACCGGGGTGGTGAAGGTCGGCGCCAAGACGGAATGGCCGCAGTGGCGCCCGCCCCGCGAAATGCGCGCCCGCCAGCCGGAACTGCCGGAACTGGTGCCCTCGGGTCCGTACAATCCGCTCGGCGCGCGGGCGCTGTATCTGCTGCGAGACGGACGCGACACGCTCTACCGTATTCACGGCACCAACGATCCCTCGGGCGTGGGATTCGACGGCACGTCGGGCTGTTTTCGCCTGACCAACACGGATGTGATCGATCTTTTCAAGCGCGTGCCAATTGGCACAAAGGTGGTGGTTCAATGACGACGATCAGCGACCCGCATGTACCGACTGTCTCGGCCGAGCCGATTGAACCGCAACTGCTCGGCAGGGATGCGAGCCGGTCGCGGCTGGCCGTTGTGATCGGCGCTGGATTGACCCTGTTTGCCGTGCTGAACGCAACCGCCGCCATCTACCTCTATCGAGGCATCAACGACCTGCGCACCGTGGAGGGACGTCTCGAGGAACTCGGTGCCTTCGAGCAGCGGATCGTTGCCCGGCTCGACACGGTCAACAACGGTTTTCAAAGCAGATTTGAACGGCTGGACAGCCAACTGCAGGGCAATTTCAACGAAATCAACGGCAACATAGCCCGGTTGGAACAAAACCCGCCCTTGGCGCGCGACAACAGTATCACCAGCGCGGCGGAACCCGTCGTCGCCACCAGCACCGTGGCGGACGCCTCTTCCGGCAACAGCGATGTCGCGGCCGAACCCGTGGCTGTCGAGACGCCACGGCCAATCAAGCGTAGGAGTGCCGCGCCCCCTGGCCCGAACCCCGCCTACCAGCGAACGGAGACGCCGGACGGCAAGGTCTATTATCGCAAGATCAATTGAGGCATGTCGCGTTCCGGTGTGAAACCCGGTGCGCCCACTAGAGCATTTCACCGTTTCACGGAAACGGCAAACTGCTCTAACTCTTTGTTTTGACGCAATTCCGGACGGAAAACCGCTCACACTTTTCCTGGAATTGCTCTAAAAATCCCGTCCCAAAGTCATGAGGCGCAGGGCCAGGGACTCTGCGCGCAGTCGCGTCTCGCGAAGGAACGCGACATGACAGTACGCGCAGGCCGCGAAACCCAGAACGAGCACCAGGCTGTTCTGCCAGGTAAAATCGATCTTCAGGGCGAATTGGAGACCGTTGGACATTGGAAAAGCCGCGACCGTGCTCGCCGTCTGCGAATGACTGCTGGAAGCGATCATCAATCCGGCAAACAGCAGGGCAACGTGGTTGGCCAGGAAGAAGGCGGCCGCTGGTCTCACACGGCATGCGCTCCAGAACACCAGCGCCGCGGCAACCAGGATGAGGGCATCCAGGGCCATCGAACCGTAGAGATACAGGTCGACCTGTTGCCAGAACATCGCCGGCAAGGGGCGCAGCTCAAGCCAGATCCGCCACATTGCGGGGCTGGCGGGATAGCTCCCGAGCAGCATGGTAGCCATTCGCTCGCAAGCCAAAACCATCAGGATGAAAGCCGGAAAAGCGAAGAGTAGTAGTGGCCTGCGCTTCATTTTAACCTCGACAATCTGGCATCAGCATAGATTGCAGAGATTGCGCGAGGCTTAACGCAAGGGCGCCCCACTATCGCCCTGCTTGGGAGTTCATGCGGGCAGCCCTCAATTCAGTATCGGCCCTTCATGCAGTGGCCGCCTGATCTTGGCCGAACGCCGTCAAATTTTTCACGGCCGCCTTCCGGCCCATGCGGGCTTCATACGATTCTGCCCGCATTTGAGCCGCATGTGGGTCTGGACTTTTCCACACCTGGCGGCGTTCAGCAGAGCCGCAGCCAAGCCATTTTGTGCCATTTTTGCTACATTTCCCAACCTTATGGCCCAAATATCTAATTTAGGCTGCTCTAAATTAATAATCACTCACATATTTCTTGAAATTGTTGGATAGTCGCCTGAGACAGGCTCAGGCTTGGATCAGCGCCTCGCAAAGGGCGCAGGGGAAACGTTGGGGCGGGTTAAATGAATACGATAGGCATGTCGACTGTGGGCAAACGCCTCGGTCTTTTGATGGCGGCTACGATGCTGGCCTGCGCAAGTGCGAGTGCACTTACGCTCAAGGAAGCGATGGCGGTTGCCGTCGAATCCAATCCCGAAATCGGCCAGGCCATAGAAAATCGCGAAGCAATCGAGTTCGAGCTGCGTCAGGCAAAGGGCCTCTATCTTCCCAGCGTCGACCTGGAAGCGTCGGCCGGGGCTCGCCGTCTCGACAATTCCTCGCGGCGCGTGCTCTCGATAGAGGATGACGCACTTTATCCGGCGGAAACCGATCTGACGGTTTCGCAAACGCTCTATGACAGCGGCGCAAGGCGGGCCGAATTGAACCGCCAGGCCTCGCGCGTCGACGGCGCGTCGTTTCGTGTGCTGGAGCGGTCCGAATTCATCGGACTCTCGGTTGTCCAGGACTATCTCGAATACATGCTTCAGGGTTCGATCGTGGCTGAGGCAAAGAAGAACCTCGGCTTCCACCAAGCAATGCTCCACGACATTCAGGAAGGCATTGCTGGCGGCGGCTTGAACGAGGCCGACCGGCAACAGGCCGAAGAGCGCCTGTTCGCGGCCAAGGCCCGCATGCAGGAAGCCTCGGAGGAGCTGGAGGCTTCGAGGATACGGTTCTTCAAGACCGTCGGGAAGCCGTTGACCAATGCATCGAGGCCGGCCGATGTTTCCGGCGCGCTGCCAAGGTCGCTGGACGATGCGATTGGCCTTGCGCGGGAAAGCAATCCGCGCGTCCATATGGCCAATAGCGATATCGCCGCCGCGGCCTCGCTGGTGGACGCGGCCCGTGCGAAATACGGCCCGTCGATCGTCGCCGAAGGCGTCGCCCGGGGTGGGTATGACATCGACGGCGCCAATGGAGACACGTCCGACCTGCAGGCACGCCTGGTGCTGCGGTGGAACCTGTACCGGGGCGGCATCGACAAGGCCAATGAGCAGGAGCAGATCCGTCGCACCAGCGAGCAGCGGCTTGCGCAGCACCAGGTGCTGCGGGAAATCGAAGAAGCCGTTCGCACGTCGTGGGACCGCCGCTTCCGGCAAGCCGACCTGGCAAAGACGCTGAAGCTGCAGGCCGCTTCCAACGAGAAGCTGGTCGCGTCCTATCGCGAGCAATTCAAGGTCGGGCAGCGCTCGTTGCTCGATGTGCTGGATGCGCAGAATACACGGTTCAATACGGCGACACTGGCCGACACCGCATCCTACGCCTCTCTCTTTGCCCAATATCGGCTTCTCGCGGCCACTGGGCAGTTGCTGAAAACGATGGACATCCGCCCGCCAAAGCAGGCCGCGGCCTATGCGCGGACGGAGTTCGGCGCACCGGAAACGGCCGACACGGAAACCTATGCGCGGACGCCGTCGGAACAGAAGAACGACCTGCCATTCGATATCCTGGCACCGGTCAGGAAAAAGTAAGCGGATGTAAGGACCGATCGAAAGTCCTTAAGGGCGGATCGTGAACCAGCAACCCAACATCCTCTCCCCGAAGGAGGCGTTCAAGGCCTGCTTCTCGGCCATTGCCGGCTATCTCGGCAGGCCGAGCGCGCAGACCGTGCTGTTCGCCGGCGTGCCGCTGTCGGACACGCGTATCGACATCGAAGCTATCCGGCATATTGCCGAGCGCATCGGCCTTGAAATCACCGAATTCAGCCATCGCGAGTTTCTTCGGGGACGCATCGACCTCCCCGCCATCGTGTTTCGCGTCAGCCAATTGCCGGTTGCCCTGCTGGCCGAAACCGAGGACGGCGCATTCACGACCGCTCCCCAGGAGGATGGCCGCGTAACCATCACGAAATCCGAATTGGCGGCCAGCTACATCAGTGGCGGCGTTTCCTTCTCGATAACATACGCCAACGCTGCCGAAGGGATGAACGTCGGTTCGGCGCCGAAGATCGAGAGGCGACACTGGCTGACGGGAACGATGGGGCCGTTCTGGCGCACCTATTCGAAGGTCATCCTGGCGGCAATCTTCATCAACATGCTGGCCCTCGCCTCGCCGATCTTCACCATGAACGTCTACGACAGGATCTTGCCGAACAAGGCGATATCGACTTTGTGGGTGCTGTCGATCGGCATCGGCGCGGTCATCCTGTTCGACCTGCTTCTGAAAACCGCGAGGGCGTCCCTCATCGACTATGCCGGGCGCAAGGCGGATCTGCGCATTTCCTATTTGCTGTTCGAGAAAGTGCTGAACTCGTCCCTGTCGGCGCGGCCTGGCTCGACGGGCGAATATGCAAATCGGGTGACGCAGTATGAATTCGTGCGCGAATTCTTCACGTCGAACACCATCAGCGTGTTCATCGACACCGCCTTCGTGTTCGTTTTTCTCCTGGTCATCTACGCGATCGGCGGCTGGCTGGTCATCATACCGGCCTTGGCCTTCGTCGCCTCCGTGGTCGTCGGGCTGATCACGCAGCGGCGCATCGGCAAGCGTGTCGCGGCCTCCATGAACGAAGCCTCGCAACGGCAGGCGCTGCTGGTCGAATCCATCTCCACGCTGGAGACGATCAAGTCGCTGCGGGCCGAGGCGTATCTGCTGCGGAAATGGGGAGAGCATTCCAAGAATGCGTCCAACACGTCCGAAAAGATCAAGCAGCTTTCGGCGGCCGCCGGCAATATAACGCAGGCCATCCAGCAAATGGTCACCGTCGCCCTGATCGTGGCCGGTGCCTACGCCTTCTCGGAAGGACACGTCTCCACCGGGGCCATTATCGGCACCGTGATGCTGGCCAGCCGGGCAGTGTCTCCACTGGGCCAGATCGCAATCACCTTGTCCAGGCTTCGCCAGGCCATGCTCTCCTTGCGCATGGTGAACTCGATCATGGCGCAGCCGGAGGATCGCCCGGATACCGTGGGTTTCGTCAACCGGCCCATTCGCAACGGCGCCATGGTGTTCAGGAATGTCGGCTTTGTCTATCCGGGTTCCGAGAACGAGGTCCTGACCGGCCTGAATTTCTCGGTGAAGCCAGGTGAGCGCATCGGCATCATCGGCCGCATAGGTTCGGGAAAGACGACGATGGGCCGGCTGATCGGCAGGCTCTTCCTGCCGACATCAGGCGAGCTGCTGCTGGACGGGATCGACATCCGCCAATACCACCCTTCGGAGGTTCGCGCCGCGGTCGGGATCGTCGCGCAGGCCAACGATCTGTTTTCAGGCACCATCAAGGAAAACCTCCTGATGGCATGTCCGGAGGCGACCGATGAGCAGATCGTCGAAGCGGCCAAGGCTGCCGGCGTCGACGATTTCGTCTCTCGCCATCCGCGTGGCTACGACATGAATGTCGGCGAGCGCGGCACCAATCTATCGGGCGGCCAGAGGCAGACGATGGCGATTGCCCGTCTGTTGCTGACCAGACCGAAAATCGTCTTCCTGGACGAGCCGTCGGGGTCGATGGACCTGGCTTCCGAGCGGCAGCTGATCAAGCAGCTCAAAGTGGCTTTCGACCGGAACACGACGCTGATCGTTTCAACGCATCGCTTCAGCATGCTCGAACTGGCCGACCGTCTTATCGTCATCGAGCAAGGCAGGATCGTTGCCGATGGACCAAAGGACCAAGTGATACAGGCGCTGCAGAAAACAAGCGCCTGAGAAAAACAGACTTATTGAACGCATTCAATGCGTTGGGGTTGTAGGACATGCTTGCAAGGGAAGACCGGCCGCCGCTTTTCGCGTCGGCGTCCTTGTTCATCATAGGGGCACTCTTTGTGTCTTCCGTCGCCTGGGCGTCCTTTGCCGAGGTCGACGAAATCGCGCGCGGCGACGGCAAGGTCATACCGGCTTCCAAGACCCAGATCATCCAGGCCAGCGAGCCGGGCGTCGTTCAGGAAATTGCCGTGAAGATCGGGCAGATCGTCAAGAAGAACGATCTCATCATCCGCCTCGACAACACGATAAACACGTCCAGCCTCGGCGAGCAGCAGGCCAAGGCACGAGCGCTGCAGGCCCGCATCGCGCGGCTGAAATTCGAGCAGACCGGCAATATCGACGGTCCATTTCCCTGTCCGCCCGAAATCCAGAAGGTCGCCCCAGAAATCTGCGACAACGAGCAGAAGCTGCTCGTTGCGCGCCGTGACAACTTCCAGGTCAAGCTGTCGGTCCTCAAATCGCGCCTCGATCAGCGCCTGAACGAATTGGACGAAGCCAACGCCAATCTCGATCGCCTTACCAAGAATCTCGAAGTCAGCGACCGGGAAACGGCGCTGGTCGAATCCATGGTCAAGAAGGGGCTGATGGCCAGGACCGAGCAGATCCGTGTCGAACGCGAGCAGACCGAACTGCATGGGCAGCTGAACCTCGCCGGTGAAACCATCAAGAAGGCCAAGGCGGCCATCACCGAGGCCCAGCTTCAAGTCAACGAGCTCGGCCTGCAGCTGCAGCAGGAGGCGCTGAGCGACCTGACGCAGGCGCTGGCCGATCTTTCGGTCGTCGATGAGACCATACGCGGCGCTACCGACAAGGTGGCGCGCACGGATATTCGCTCGCCCGTCGACGGCATCGTCAACACGCTCGACATCAACACGGTCGGCGCCTTCGTGCAGCCCGGCGCGGTCGTGGCCGGCATCGTGCCGACTTCCGAGACACTGCTGGTCGAAGCGCGGGTTTCACCGCGCGATGTTGCCTTCATCCGGCCGGACCAGGACGCGCTTATCAAAATTACCGCCTATGATTTCTCGATTTTCGGCGGCATCGAGGGCAAGGTCTCCAACATCACCGCCGACAGCCTGGTCGACCAGAAGACGGGCGAGCCCTACTACCAAGTGCGCGTCGCAACCGAGAGGTCGACACTGACACGGGATGGCAAGACCTATTCGATCATCCCCGGCATGATATGTTCGGTCGACATCAAGACCGGACGCAAAACCATCCTCACCTATCTGCTGAAGCCGATCAACAAGGCACGCGAGGAGGCAATGAGTGAACGATAGCGTCATTTCTCCTGCCGCCGATCGTGAGCGGCTGCTGCCACCCATGACGACAGAGGATTTCGGGCTGGAATTCCGGGTTGTGGCGCGTGGCGGCACACGACGCGGCATTCGTCTGGAGCGAGCGTTCTGGACCACGCTGAAGCAGATGGCCGAAAGCCGCAAATGCACGATCGGCATGCTGATCGACGAGATCGCCGAAAGCCATGCCCACACAGGAAACCTGACATCGGCAATCCGGGTGGCCTGCATGCGCGGACTGGCCGACGAAAACCAGACCTTGCGACGGCTTGCGTCGATCAAGACGATCAACGCCACTCTGGTCGCCTGCCCGTCACCGGCTTTTGCGCTCTCATCGTCGAAGAGGATCCTGACCTTTAATGCGCCGTTCCAGCAACTGGTCAGGCGTCAATTGCCGGTCGCGCCAAGCGAAGATGCGCGCCACGACTTGAAGCTTGCTCTCGATCTCAATGTCGCTGACATATTCGCGCGGCTCGACGCCAATGGCGAAACGCCGGTCGCCACCGGCTTCGTCATCGGCGCGGGCGACCGCCGCTACCGGGGGCAATTGAACGCGGTGCGGGCGCCGGTGCTCGAACCGGAGCTGCTGATGGCCTTCGTTTTCGGCGGCTAGTGCATATCGCCAGAAATTGATCCCTGTTCTGGGGAGGCGATATGAGAGCGAAGCGTGCCGAACCGGCTGCTTCGCTTGGGTATGCTATGGCTGCAGGCCTTCGCCAGGTGCGACCGTCGCAAGTCCGCCCTTGATATCGGCGACCTGGGCCGCGCCGGGCCTGGTGCCGTGGATCCACGCACGGTCGGTGCTGAACGAGTACAATGGCACGTAGTCCGGGAGATCGCTGTCGCGCGAGACGACGTTGCTCAGGCTGTCCAGAATGAAGACGCCGCTGCCGGTGCTGACGGACAGCACGGCATGAAAGAAACCGCGCTTGCGGTCCTGCAGGACGACGAGCGACATGCTCTGCGCCGGAATGCCGGCACGCAGCAGCGCCGCCATCTTGAGAATGGCGAAATCCTCGCAATCGCCCGCCCGCCGCTCGAGAATTTCGGAAGGCTTGGCCCAGTAGTCGAGCTTGCCGTAAACCGCGCTGTCCTTTTTGTAGGCGATGGCGTGATTTATGCTTGAGTTGATGAAGGACAGTTTGTCGACAAACCGCTTGTCCTTGGCGGCATTGACGATCGCGGTGAAGATGCTGTTCTTGCCGTCGCATCCATTACCCGCGGAACAGTCGACGATCGCCTTGTAGACCGGCGCCCAACGCGCGGAAACCGGAAAATTATGCATGGACAGCGCAACCGATCCGAACACGCCGGGGATGATCGCCGCCGTCTGGATGGGATCGATCCCGGCATTGCCTTGTGCCGTCGAAAAGCCGGTTTCCTGATCGCTGGCGGCAGGACCGTAGCTGCCGAGAACCATGCCTATAGTGTAGGCCGAAGCCGGCTGCCAGGGCTGCAGCCGCAACAGCGAAATGCCACCGAGGGCCGGAGGCGTTTCGACCTTCGCCAGCAGCGAATCGACACGATCGGCGCGCGTTGGGAGAGTGCGCGCGAACGATGGCTGCGGCAGGCCCATAATGCCGATTGCCAGCAGCAGCGCTTTGAGCCCGATTGCCGCCAGGGTAGATTTTTCTTTTGTCATAACGCCCACCTTTGACTGTGGACGCTACCAAGCCCGTCTCAAATTATTGGAAAGGAAGGTGGATAAGTTTCGTGTACTTGATACCTGTTGTTTTATTTAAAGTTTTATACAAGTTTATACTTCTGTTTACCAAGCGACCAAAGCCAATCCCAGCCGGACGGATCGCATACCGGCCAATGTATATCAGGTTATATGTTTCGAATTTACCACGCATAAAAAATGCCGAAGCCCGCATATCAGAATATATGAAACAGATTGCAGGACAGTTGCAAAGTAGAAGTGGCCACTGTCTCTTTCCGGGAAATGCCGGAGGGGTTTGGCTATGACCACCAGTAACGATTTGGACACCGTCTCTCATTCCCGGGACGAGCACTCTGAACATAACGGCCTGCCGTCGCTGGCGCAGATGCAGGTCGCGGAGGCCAGCCCGGCGCAAAAGGCGGCCCCCGCCGCCGCTGAACCGGTTCCTGTCGATGTCGGCAACGGCGCGCCCGTCAAACCGGAAGCACCTACAGAGGCGACGATGCCGCCGGCAGCCGCGCCGCACGAATATGCGGCCGACGCCAACCATGTGGTGAAGCTTCCGGCCAATGTCTCGATCGACAACATCAAGGTCGACGGCCATAACCTCGTGCTCGAGCAGGCGGACGGATCGGTGATCGTCATCAAGGACGGCGCCCTCAACGTGCCGACCTTCATCATTGGCGATGTCGAAGTGCCGCGTGTTGCCTTGATCGCGGCGTTGGAAGCAAGCCATGTCGACGTCGCCTTCGGCGCCGACGGTTCGATATCGGCAGGCGCCGGCGGTTCACCCTCGAGTGCCGGCGGAGACTTCTCTGTTCCCCCTGGCGGTATCGGCGACGGATTCGGCCTGTCGGCGCTGTTGCCGCCGACGGATCTGGCGTTCGGCCAGCCGGAACATCGCGAACTGTTCCCGTCTCTGGTCGACAGGCCGGTTTCAGTGGTGGCCACGTCATTGCTCAACCCCGACCAGGCAGCCAGTGAAACCGGCCTGAACGGCGGCCCGACACAGTCGCCGGGCAGCGACGCGCCGAGCAATGCGGAAACCTCCGGGGTCGGATCGATCAGTGTCAACGCGCCGGATGGGATCGGGTCAATCGTCATCAACGGCGTCGCCGTCACCGCCGCCGGCCAGCAGATTCCAGGGCAGTTCGGCTACATCACGATCCTTTCCTTCGATCCCAACACCGGTCACATCGACTACGATTATACGGTAACCCAGTCGGTCACCCATCCCGATCAGACAACCGGATTTGATCCCAACGACACGGTTCCCGACAATTTCAGCGTCACGGTTACGGATGTTGACGGCGATTCGGCCAGCACCACTTTTGCCGTCGCCATCATCGATGACGTGCCGACGGCGGTTGCCGATACGGACAGCGTCACGGAAGGCGGCACGGTAAACGGCAACGTGATGACCGGGCTTGGCGGCGACGGCAATCCGGCTGGCGCCGACACCAGGGGTGCCGACGGTGCTTCGGTGAGTGGCGTCACTGGCGCCGGGGCAACCACAGTGGTGGGCGGCGATTTCCATGTCGTTGGTCAGTATGGCACGCTGACGCTGAGCCCGGACGGGACCTACAGCTACGTTGCCAATGCCAATATCAGCAACGCATCGCCGGTGACGGACACCTTCACCTACACGCTGAAGGATGGCGACGGCGACACCTCGCAGACGACGCTGAATATCACCATCAGCGACGGGGTTGACCCGTCGGTGCTGACGAACGCGATCATCACCGTGGACGAGGCGGGGCTCGGCACCGTCAATGCGACCGGCAGCGCTGCCGCGACCAATGTCGAGGACGGCAGCGGAACGGTATCGTTTCATGCCGGTTCGGACAATATCACCGGGGTGGCGTTCACATCGGTTGCCGGCATCACGGCCGACGTCAACGGGGTTGCCGGCGCCGACATCGTCTGGACACTGGCCGGCCCGACGCAGATCACCGGTTCGATCAACGGCGTCGATGCCATCCGTATCGATCTGGTCGCGTCGTCGCTGCCTATTTTGGCTGGCAGCGACGGGTCGGCCACAATCAATGTGACGCTGCTCGACAACTTCCCGCATCCCGACGCGGGTGGGCAGAACATCATCAACCTGACCGGCATCAATGTGGTCGCCACGGATACGGACGGCAGCCAGGCGAGTGCAACGGTCCAGGTCAACGTCGTCGACGACGTGCCGACGGCGCACAATGACGGCCCCTATGCGGTCGTCGAGGATGGTGCGGGTGCGGCCAACACGCCGCCGACCAGCACGGTCTCGGGCGACGTGCTTGCCAATGACGTC
>NZ_JBSKBO010000011.1:0-209729 GCF_053714255.1 Mesorhizobium sp. 43Arga | reverse complement strand
CATCGACAAAGTCCCCATTAGCCACCGCATCAAGAAATGCGCTTGGAATGACGACTATCTCATCCAGGCAATCGCTCATATGCGATAGCCCTGCCCTCAAGGGGGAGATCAGGCTCTCAGAGGCCTTCGCCAGTCTCCAACGTTCGGAAACGAGCGGCACTTCGAAGCGTGCCAATCTCCCCCCTTGAGGGGGAGATGCCCGGCAGGGCAGAGGGGGGGTGACTGCCGAGACGCTGGCGGCATTGCCCCGGTCCGTATCCGCCAACTTTGTAACGGTCACATTTTTTCGATGGTGCGCCGCGGCTGTTTGCGCGCATCATGATGTGACACGTCTTCCACTGGACCTCGCATGACCGCCACCACCCTTCCCGGCATCGCCGACATCCGTGCCGCCGCCGCGCGCCTCTCCGGCCTGATCGTCGAAACGCCACTGATCGAATCGGCCGAGCTGAACAAGCGCTTCGGCGGGCGCATCCTGTTCAAGCCGGAGACGCTGCAGCGCACCGGCTCGTTCAAGTTCCGCGGCGCCTACAACAAGCTGTCGTCGCTGAGCGAGGAAGAGCGCAGCCGGGGCGTCGTCGCCTTCTCCTCGGGCAATCATGCGCAAGGGGTGGCCGCTTCGGCGGCCATGTTCGGCGTCAAGGCGGTCATCGCCATGCCGGCGGACGCGCCGGCGATGAAGATCGGCAATGTCCGCAAGATGGGCGCGGAGGTGGTGCCGTTCGACCGGTTTCGCGATGACCGCATGAGCGTGGTTCGCCCCTATATCGACCAGGGCATGGTGCTGGTGCCGCCCTTCGACGATCCGGCCATCATTGCCGGGCAAGGCACGATCGGCCTCGAACTCATGCGGCAGGCCAAAGCGCTCGGCGTCAGCCTGGACGCCGCCGTCATCCCCTGCGGGGGCGGCGGCCTGTCGAGCGGCATTTCGGTGGCGGTCAAGGATGCCTCGTCCGACACCGCGGTCTGGGCGGTTGAGCCCGAGCATTTCGACGACACGCGCCGCTCGCTCGCCGCCGGCGCCCGGGTCTCGAACGAACCCGGTCATAGCTCGATCTGCGACGCGATCCTGACCGCCGAGCCGGGCGTCATCACCTTCGAGATCAACCGCAAGAACCTCGCCGGGGCCATTGCCGTCTCCGACAAAGCGACCGCACAGGCGATGCGCGATGCCATGGCCTATCTGAAGCTGGTGGTCGAGCCGGGCGGCTGCGTGGCGCTGGCGGCGCTGTCGTCGGGCGAGATCGAACTATCCGGCAAATGCGTCGCCGTGGTGCTGTCCGGCGGCAATGTCGATTTCGGCACCTATGCCGAGATCATGGCGGCCGCCTGATCGCTTTGTCCTCTGTGCCGTCTGGCTATCGGCGTAGCCCGGCATCGGCCGCTCACAGGGGCCGGGCTGAGTCGCCCTTTTGCGGTCAGTCCAGCGTGCGCCTGAACCGCAGCAGCGCGGTGCCCGCGAAGACCAGCACGAACACGGCCAGCCAGCCGACCTCGGTGGCGATGGCATGGAAGTCGGCGCCCTTCAGCATCACCGCGCGGGTGATGCGCAGGAAATGCGTCAGCGGGAAGATTTCGCCAAGCACCTGAGCCCAGCCCGGCATGCCGCGATAGGGGAACATGAAGCCGGACAAGAGCAGCGACGGCAGGAAGAAAAAGAAGGTCAGCTGCATCGCCTGCATCTGCGAGCGGGCCATGGTCGAGATGGTGTAGCCGAGCAGCACCAGCGACAGCACGAAGACAAGCACCGACGACAACAGCAACGTCAGGCTGCCGACGAACGGGATATCGAACAAGAGCTTCGCCGCCACCAGCACCACCGCCACCTGCACCGCGCCGACGACGAGGAAAGGCAGCACCTTGCCCAGCATGATCTCGGCCGGACTGGACGGCATGGCAAGCAGGTTCTCCATCGTGCCACGCTCGGTTTCGCGGGTCAGCGCCATGGCCGTCATCATCACCATGGTCATCTGCAGGATGACGCCGAGCAGGCCGGGAACGATGTTGTATTGCGAAATGCCTTCGGGATTGTAGCGCTGGTGCACCACCACCTGCAGCTGCTGCCTGGCGTTCTCGGCGGCGGCGGCCTGCATGCCTTGCGCGCGCAGCAGCGCCTGGCTCGCCACCGTGCTCAACGTGGAAATGGCGCCGCTCGCGGCCGAAGGATCGGTCGCGTCGGCCTCGATCAGGATTTGCGGATTGTCGCCGCGCTCGACTCGGCTGGCGAAGTCGGCAGGGATGGTGACGACGAAGGAAACGTCGCCGCGCGCCATCAGGAACTCCGCCTCTTCGGCGCTCTCGGTGACGTGGTCGAAATGATAGTAGCCCGTCACCTGCAGCGCCGAGACCATGGCGCGCGTGTACTGGTCGTTGCTCATCGCCACCAGTGCCGTCGGCAAGCCCTTGGGATCGTTGTTGATGGCAAAACCGAACAGAATGAGCTGCAGCAGCGGCACGCCGAGCATCATGGCGAAGGTGATGCGGTCGCGCCGCATCTGGATGAATTCCTTGATCAGCAGCGCGCCGAGCCGGGCGAAGGAGAAAACGCTGTTCATGCCATATTGTCCTTCGACCCCGACATGAACTGGATGAAGACATCCTCCAGGCTGGTTTCGCCCGGCGCCACCGTCACGCCCTTGTGCTCGTTCTCGACATCGGCAAGCGCTGCTTCGAGCTTCTTCCTGTCGGAACCGACGACGTGCAGCGTGGCGCCGAACGGCGCCACCTGGTCGACGCCTGGGCGGCCCTGCAGCGCTTCGGCCACCTTGGCCAGCCGCGGCCCCTGCACCACGAACGTCGTCAGGCCGGCGTTTTTCACCACCTCGTCGACGGTGCCGGTGGCCAGCATCTTGCCGTAGGAGATGTAGCTGATGCGGTGGCAGCGCTCGGCCTCGTCCATGTAGTGGGTCGAGACCAGCACGGTCAGCCCGCCGCTGGCGAGGCGATGGATCTCGTCCCAGAATTCGCGCCGCGCCTTCGGGTCGACGCCGGCCGTCGGCTCGTCGAGCAGCAGCAGTTTCGGCTTGTGCATGATGCAGGCGGCGAGCGCCAGCCGCTGCTTCCAGCCGCCGGACAGCGTGCCGGCCAGCTGGTTGCGGCGCGTCGTCAGCCCGAGTTCCTCCAACGTCCTGGCGACATACTCCTCGACCGGTTTCAGCCGGTAGAGCCGCGCCACGAATTCGAGGTTCTCGCCGATCGTCAGATCCTCGTAGAACGAGAATTTCTGCGTCATGTAGCCGACTTCGCGCTTGATGCTGAGCGAGTCGGTGCGGATGTTGAAGCCCAGCACCGTGCCTTCGCCTTCGTCCGGCGTCAGCAGCCCGCACATGATGCGGATGGTGGTGGTCTTGCCCGAACCGTTGGGGCCGAGGAAGCCGACGATCTCGCCTTCGGCGACCGACATCGTCACATGGTCGACGACGGTCTTGTCGCCGAACCGCTTGACCAGGCCGTGAACGTCGATGGCGTTCATTTTGCCGTTTCCGCAAGGTCGACATCGACGATCAGGCCGGGCTGCAGCGGGCCGGCATCGCCCTCCGGCCGCGCCTCGACGAGATAGACGAGCTTCTGCCGGTTCTCGAGCGAATAGATCACCGGCGGGGTGAATTCGGGATCGGGCGAGACATAGCTGACGCGCGCCTTCACACCCTCGCCGCAGCCGTCGCAATGAACGCTGAGGAGGCTACCGATCCTGACGGAGGCGAAGGCAGCCTCCGGTATGTAGACGCTGAGCTTGATCGCGCCGTCAGGCAGCATCGAAATGACTGGCGCGGTCGGGCCGGCGGTGTCGCCGGGATTGCGGATGACGTCGTTGACGCGGCCGGGCGAAGGTGCGGCGAGCGTGCGCTTGGACAGCCGCCACTTGGCCTGCTCCAGTGTTGCCTGCGCCTGCTTGACCTGATTGTCGGCGGCCTTGATCGTTTCGGGTCGCGCCGGCAGGCCGCCGACGGCGAGATTGGCCTGCGCCTGGCCGACCTGGGCGTTGGCCGTCTCCAGCGTCGCCGAGGCGGTGTCGTAGTCGGCCTGGGTGCCGGTGCCGCGCTTGAACAGGTCGGCGGCGCGGTCGTATTTGCGCTTCGCATCGTCGGCCTGCGCCTTGGCCATGTCGACCTGCGCCTTGAGTGCGGCGATCTCTTCCGGACGCTTGCCGACCTGTAAATCGGCGAGTTGCGCCTGCGCCTGGGCGAGGCTTGCCTCGGCCTGCGCCACCGCGATCCTGGCGTCGGCGCTTTCCAGCGTCACCACCGTCGCGCCGGGCGTGACGCGATCGCCGCGCTTGACGGCGACGGTCTCGACCTGCGCCACCTCGATGGGCGCCAGCAGCACATAGTCGCCCTCGACATAGCCGACCGCGAGTGGCGAGGCGGGCGCACAGGCACTGAGGAGCTTCGCGGCAAGGGGCAAGGAGCAGAGGAAACTCATTGTTTTGATCCCATTGGGGGTTTTGATCCCATTTTGGGTTTTGATCCCATTCGGGCGTCCAGTATGGCGCTGAGATTGTCCGTGGTGACCGCTACGACCTTGGCGGCCTCGGCGGCGCCGATGTCGTGCCAGCCCATGCGGCGCTTCACCGCCTCGCGGCCGATGCGGAAATAGACGACCTGGCCGATCAGCGTGAACACGGTGAGCCGGGTCCGCTCGCTTTCGGCCGGCTCGCCGGTCGCCTGTTCCCAGAGATGACATAGCCGGCGATGCGTCGGCTCGAACACGCCGTCATAGATGCGGTCGAGCGCAGCGGTGGGGTTTTGCAGTTCACGCAGCAGGAACTGTACGATCTCGCCGGCGTGCGGCTGCGCCACGACGAAGCCGACGATCCCCTCCACTGCCGCGAAAAGCTGCGCGCGCGCCGCCTCGGGATCGCCCGCCGGCGCGATCTGGCCGCTGCTCGGCGCCCGGCCACTGCCCAGCGCCTGGCCGGCAACCACCTGGATGGTTTCGACAATATAGTCGGCGGCAGCGGCGCGGAGCCCTTCCTTGCCGCCGAAATGATAGGCGATCGAGCCGATATTGGCCTGCGCCTCGGCCGCGATCTCACGGGTCGAAGTGCCGTCGAAACCCTGCCGACCGAACAGTTTCAGCGCCGCCTGCACGAGTGCGGCTCGGGTAAGCTCCGCGGGAGATGTCTCGCGGCGTGGACTTTTGGCGTCGGGCAATTTGATCATGCGCAGACTTTAATCAATCGATTGATTAAAGTCAACTTGCGTTCGGAGTTGTCTTGCCATCGTCCGCGGCACACGCTTTAGTGCGCAGCCATGGGCAAGGAAGTCGAGCGCAAGTTCCTGGTCTCCAGCACCGCATGGCGGGGCCTGGTCGAGGCGGATATCCGCATTCTCCAGTTCTATCTCGCCACGGCGCCCGGGCGAACCGTCCGCATCCGCATCAGCGACGGCGCTTCCGCCGAGCTGACGCTCAAATTCGGCAGCGGCGTGCGCGAGCGCGACGAGTTCGAATATCCGATCCCGCTTGCCGATGCCCTGGAGATGCTGGACTTCGCCATCGGACGTGTCATCGAGAAGACACGTCACCATGTTAGGCATCGCGGCTATCTCTATGAAGTCGACGTCTTCGGCGGTGCGCTCGCGGGACTTGTGGTGGCCGAACTCGAGACTCCGGAAGATGTGCCGGACGAAATGCTGCCTGACTGGCTCGGCCGCGAAGTGACCGGCGAGCAGAAATTCTACAACGCGTCGCTCGCCCTCGGGGGGATACCGGAGATCGCCGCATGAGTTTTCGCATCGACCCGCGCCTGCCGCTGACCGATGAGGTCAGGCGCATCCTTGCCGAGGAAATCGGCAAGGCACTTCAGCATCTGGATGCGGCGCGCAGCCGGCCGGAACAGGGACTGCACAAATGCCGCAAGCGGCTGAAGAGCGCGCGTGCCCTGTTGCGCCTGGTTCATTCCGGTGACGAAATATTCTGCACGACAGAGAACCAATGCTATCGCAACGTGGCGGCGCTGCTTGCCGGGCCGCGCGAGGCGACGGCGCTGATCGAAACCGTCGACCGGCTGGCGGCAGCTTTTCCCAAGGAGAGCGCCGATGGCGGGCTCGATGCCGTGCGCGACAGGCTGGTCGCGCGTCAGCACGATCTGCATGAAGGCGCCGGCCTCGAAGCGGCGATCGGCGCGGCGACCGCGGCCTGCGCGGACGGCATGAAGCGGATCGAAAGCCTTGCCTTGCCCGACCAGCCCGAACAGGCGGCCGACGTGCTTGCCGAAGGCGCCCGCGTCGCTCTGCGCCGTGCCAAAAAGGCGCTCGACAAGGCCGGCGCGAGCGGCGAGGCCGATGACTTCCACGATTTGCGCAAGGCGGCCAAGACGCATGGCATGCACCTGTCGCTATTGGGCAGGCTGTGGCCGACGCCGATCAAGGCGCGGCGCAAGGCGGTCGATGAACTGGGCGAACGGCTCGGCGAACTGCATGACCTGTTCGTCATGCGCGCTCTGCTCGAGGCGGACGACGAGCCGCTGGGGCCGCGCGAGGACACGAAGCTTCTCGGCAAGCTGTTGAAGCGCTCGGAGAAGCAGTTGCGGAAAACCTGCCTCGCCGATGCCGCCGAGCTGTTCGGCGACAGCCCCAAGCACTCGACGAAAAAACTGGCCCGCAAGGCGCGCGACGATCTTGCCGGCGCTGCCGCGCCGGAAGATACGGGCGCGGCGGCAACCGCCGGATAGTTTTTAAAGCAATCCAGCCTTGCGCACCGCGTCGGCATAGGAGCGGCTGACCGGCAGCATGGCATCGTCGACAAGCCGCAGGAACGGTTTGCCGTTCTGACGCTTGTTGCCGGCGACGGCGTCCAACGCCACCCAATGCGAGCGGTGAACCTGCACGCCCGGCGTATCGCCGACCTCGCGGATGGCGTCGGCAAGCCGCATCAGGATCAGCGACATTCCCCTGTCGGTGTGCACTTCGACATAGTGATCCTGCATCGAGAGATAGAGGAGCTTTCCGCGAGCCGCATGCGGCAGACGGTCGATCAGCGGCGGCCGTGTTGGTTGCGGCGAGGGCTGCGGCACCGACGGAACATCCGCGTTCGGTCCCACCCTTGTGGCGGACGCGCCTTGGGCATCCCTGCCGATGGCCACCAGGAAGGAAATGGCGACCGCGATCAGGCTGCAGTTGACGAACAACCCGCCGATAGCGGCGGCCGACGGAAGCGGGCCGCCGAACAAGGCACGGTTGAACAGCACGACGATCCCTGTGACCGGAATGCCGGCGACGACGCCGGCAACGACGCTACGGACTGGCCGCGAGCCGGCGGCGCCGAACACCGCGGCAAGCGTCAGCCGCATGGCGAAATAGCCGGCGGTGAAGGTGGCGAGCGCCAGGGCCAGCCAGTAGGCAAAGCGCGGCAAGGCATCGAGCTGCTCGAAGGTGCCGAACGGCCCGGTGAGGCCAAGGATCGCAGACACCGCCAGAAGCGCGCCCCAGAAACGCGGCGAAAACAGCAATGCCTGCATTTCGCGAAGCGTGGAATGCAACAGCCTGCTCTTCACGTAGCCATTCGCCCCTTGCCGAAGACGCGTTTGATGCGGCGCCGGCGGCTCCGCATGGTGCGGTCGAACCGCAGCGCCAAGCGATACAGCGCCGGCGAGAAGCCTTCAACCGCAGACGGAGTTCCGCAATGTCACTTCACCGCATCCATGCAATTCGGATAGCCCTGCCTTTCGGCAGGCCGGCCATGCTTTCTGTTGCCGGCTTCTTGCTGACGTCAAGCAGTATCGCACTGGCCGCGGACACCGCTGCCGACACCCAGATGCCCGGTGCGGTCGACATCCTGTCGCACACACCGCTCTGGGTCTGGCCGCTGATCCTCTACGGCCTGTTCATCGGCTGGAACCGCACCCGGGAACGCGTTGTCTCGCCTTCACGCCTTCTCGCCCTGCCGGCGCTCGTCAGCGGCCTTGCCCTCTACAATCTCGTCGCCTCGGGCATTTCGGCGACCGGACTGCTCGGCTTCGCCTGCGGCGCCGTGGCCGGCGCCCTCGCCGGCACGGCCATGGCGCGTCGGCGGCCGGCCAGGCTGCTTGCCGACGGCAGGCTGGCGCTGCAGGGCGACTGGTTGCCCTTGGCGCTGATCGTCGCGATCATCATCATTCGCTTTGCCAGGGGCATTGCGCTTGGGGTAGATCCTGCCCTGGCGCGGGAGACCGGTTTCGTCCTGGCAAGCGCAGTGTTGTCGGGTCTCTTTGCGGCAATGATGATCGCACGCTCGATCGGCGTTCTTCCGCGGGGATACCTCAGGCAGGCCACCTGAGGAATTCCGCCGCTCACGCGGGCTGGAGCCGCTTTGCCGGATCCTTCGGACGCGCGCCGGCGTCGCGCACGTGCGGGCCGATCGGCATGATCGCGGGGAACGGCGTCGCGCCAAAGGCAAACGTGAATTTGTAGCCCGTGCGCTGGCGCCGCCGCATGCTGGCCTTCGGCTCCGGCGACCCGAAGCGGGCCATCTGCTCCTCGCTCATCGCCGAGGCCTATGGCCAGATCCACTACCCCTGCATCATGCCGAAACCGCAACAGCGCCCTGGTTTTCGGCTCTGTGTTCGACCCAGACATGGACCGGTTCGTCCCGGCCGCGGATGTTCACCGGTCCATGATCGCGCGCATTCAACTGTGTCGTGGGCGATTCCGCCTTCGCGGCCTCAATCAGTCGTGACCCAAAGCAAATATTCGCTTGAAGCTCACGGCAAAGCGATTGCAAACGGCTGGCGACGTTGACGGTGTCGCCCACCACGGCGAAGGACAGATTGCGCTCGCTGCCGACCGCGCCGATGACGACTGCGCCATATTGTGCACCGATTCGAACGTCCAGCGGCGGGTATCCCCTGGACACCCGCTGCACATTCCAGTCTTCGAGAGTGGCGACCATCGCTTCAGCGCACTGGATGGCGCGAGTCGCGTCGTCATGGCCGGCTTGCGGAACCCCGAATGTCGCCATGATGCAATCGCCGATATAGTTATCGACGGTGCCATGGTGGTCAAAAACGACCTGCTCCATGCGACGGTGGAACTGACGCAGAAGTTCGAACACTGCTTCGGCCGGATGATCCTCGGAATAGTGGGTGAAGCCGACGATGTCGGCGAACAGCACCGCGATATCCTGCCGGCGGACCGGGCCGAAGGGCTCGTCGTCCGTGGCGAGCTGGTCGACGACGTTGGGCGAAAAATGCCGGGCGAGATTGGCGCGGGCGCGCTCTGCCTTGACATAGTCTTCCGACAGACGTCGGGAACGAGCGACGACCAGCGCCATGATCGCGCCGATAATCATCACAACCAACACGTTGGTCGCCTGCGCGAATGTGTCGACGAAATTGGGGTTGAGATAGAGGTTCAGTCGCTCTGTCATCGGCAGTGAATAGAGGTTCGTCGCCGGAATGACGGTGCCCGGATGAGAAATCACCCATCCCACACCGATCGCCCACGTCAACGCCGCGAGCACCCCGAGATAGAGCGCCAATCGTGTTGAAAGGGTCAGCGCGCCAAGGCATATGAAAATCAGCAGGAATTTGAAGCTGCCCTCGCGCAGCTGCATCGCGGCCGGCGCGACCTCCGGGGAAAACGGGTTGGGCGTTACCAGCAGAATGGTCAACAGAATGATGTCCAGCGTACCGACGACGTAGCCGATCCACCATGGCGCCGTGCGACGGCGCGCAAAGAGAAACTGGATCAGGCCGACGAGCTGAAACAGCAGGAGACCCGCCAGCACGAAGAGCAGTGAGGCATCCCAGCGGCTGATCAATGAAAAGAAACAGAAGATCACAGCGAGCGATGCCGTACGCGCCCAGAACTGCAATGCAGCACCCTGGCGTTCTGCGCGCGCCCGCAAATTTTTCAGGCGCGAATAGCGGCGACGTTCAAGTGTTGGTGCGGTCGGCATGGGATCACTTCGATTTCATGGCAACGTGTCAGGCATTCGGCAAGCCGTCCTCTACAGTCTGGCAAATCAGTGTGCGAATTCTATCATGAATGTTGCTACCGGATCTGTTCTATCCCAACGCGCCTACGGGCGCGGTCGGCATCGCTGGTCGCATCCGGGCGGCAAGCTGGTGGCGAAAGGTGGCAGTCGGCGCCGGAGCGGGCGCGACATGTCCAGCCGCCGGATGCAATCCTGCTTGGGATGATTGGTCAGGCCGGCAAGGGGCGGCGTCGCTTTGCAGGAGCGGCGGGCTGGGCGCCAGCATCGCGCGGGTGCGGCCCGATCGGCATGATCGCGGGGAACGGCGTCGCGCCGAAGGCAAACGTGAATTTGTAGCCGGTGAGCCCGTCCTCGGGCGTCGTGTGCTGGTCGTGATGGGCGAGCAGTTTGACGCGCTCGGCGAGCTCCTCCGCCTCGCGCCGCACCATCTCCGCCGTCTCCGGCCGCATCCGTCTGGAGAAGCTGACGAAGCTCGCCTCCTTGTCGATATGGGTAATGGCCCAGCCGATGAAATTCTTGTTGGTCATCTCGAACAGCGGCCTCAGCGGCCCTTCGAAATTCCATTGGATCGGCGTCTCGACCAGCAATCTTGCCGAAAGACCCCGGCCGAGCGCGATCAGGCCGAGTTCCTCCAGATCGCGCAGATAGAGGAACATCGAGGCCTCGCTCAGGCCTTGCGAGCGCATGATGCCTTCAGGCGTGAACTTTTCCGACAGCATGACGAAGATGAACAGCAGCGCAGGCCGACCGGCGAGCCGGCGCTCGATCTCGGGCGCGATGTGGTTGAGCGGCCCCGGCCCGCGGTTCATCGAGCCGAGCACGTTTTCCAGCTCGACGCCGGCGGCCGCGCAGATCTCCACCAGCCGGTCGAGCTTGCAGTTGCGCTCGTGGAAGATGCGCTTCACCGTCGGCTCGGAAACGCACATGCGTTCGGCGAGTTCGCGATAGGTGACGCCCTTGGCCTTCAGCGTCCGCTTCAGCGCCTCGAAAATCAGACCGTTCATGGCATGCACCTCTTGCCGGCGATTTCGTATCGATATTTGATACTAGCGGCAATCGGACTTCCGGAGAAGTATCGAAAACCCCAAGCTCTCGCCTGTCATCACAGGAGAACAGCCATGAACCGTCTCTCAGCCTTTATCGTCGCCATCAGTGTCGCCGCCGCACCAGCCGCCCGGGCCGGTGAGCTCTGGCGCGCCACGGGCCTCGAACAGCCGGAATCGGCGCTGTTCGACGCCGCCAACAACCGGATCATCGTCTCCAACATCGTCGGCAATCCCGGCGCCGCCGACGGCAACGGTTATCTCTCGGTGTTGTCCCTCGACGGCAAGACGATCACCCAGCACTGGACCGACGGCATGGACGCGCCCAAGGGCATGGCGATATCGGGCGGCAAGCTTTATGTCGCCGACATCACCAAGGTCCGTGTCGTCGATCTGGCCAGCGGCAGGCTGATCGCCAGCATCGTGGTGCCGAATGCCGTGTTCCTCAACGACATGACCTCGGACCACACAGGCAAGGTCTATGTCAGCGACATGCTGGCCGACACGATCTACCGCATCGACGGCGACCGGCCGGAGCTGTTCGTCAGGGATGCGCTGCTGGCTTCGCCCAATGGCGTCTTCGCCGACGGTGACAGGCTGATCGTCGCCTCCTGGGGCAAGGGCATCAAGCCCGACTTCAGCACGGCGGAACCGGGCGGGCTGCTGGCCATCGACCTCGCCAGCAAGGCGATTTCGCCGCTGCCCGGCGCGCAGAAATTCGCCGATCTCGATGGCGTCATCGCTATTGGCGACACCATCTATGCCACCGCCTACATGACCGGCACGCTCTACCGCTACAAGGCCGGCGGTACGCCGGAAGCGGTGGCGCGTTTCAACCCGGGCAGCGCCGACATCGGCACCGACGGCAAGTCGATCCTCTACGTACCGCTGATGAACGAGGGCGAAATCGCGGCGCTGAAGATTGATTGAGTTCTCAGGGTCGTTTCGCGCGACCTCTTGCTACAGCCGTGGGATGGGCCGTGCTACGACGGTCCATCCCACGATGATGGTCAAGGAGGATTGCCATGGACGATCGGGAGATCCGAACCGACCTGGATCGCCACTGGGCCGCCTCCGATGCCGGTGACTTCGAGGCGGAGCATGAGATCTACCGGGAGGATGCGGTGCTCGACTATCCGCAATCGGGCGAGCGCATCGGCGGGCGGCGCAACATCCAGTCGTCTCGCGCCGCGCAGCCAAACCGCAAGCGGTTCACCGTGCGGCGGATCACAGGCACGGGCGACCTCTGGATAACCGAATATGTCCTGACCTATGACGGGCGGCCGTCCTACACGGTCAGCATCATGGAGTTCGTCGGCGGCAAAGTGGCCCGCGAGACCCAGTATTTCGGCGACCCGTTCGAGCCGGGCCCGTCGCGCGCGCAATGGGTCGAGCGCATACCATGAGTCATGGGGAAAATCATCCGCCGATCGCTCGTTCGGAGCTGCCTGATGAGACAGCCGCTCTCGCCCGCTTCCTCATCGGCAGACTGGTGGTGCGCGACTTGCCGGAAGGCATGGTCAGCGGCCGCATCGTCGAGACCGAGGCCTATGTCGTCGGCGATGCCGCCGGGCATGGTTTCAGGGGGATGACCCCGCGCAACCGCTCGCTGTTCCTCGAGCGCGGCCACGCCTATGTCTATCTCGCCTATGGCGTCTCGATGATGCTGAATGTCTCGAGCGAGGCGGAAGGGACCGGAACCGGCGTGCTGATCCGGGCGCTCGAGCCGCTCGAAGGCATCGCCATCATGCGTCAGAATCGCGGCGTCGAGCCCTTGCGCGACCTGGCGCGCGGGCCGGGCAGGCTGGCGGCGGCGCTGCGCATCGACCGGTCGCTCGACGGGCTCGACCTTTGCCGGAAAGGGCCGCTATGGCTGGCGAAAGATACCCAAAAACCCGGCGAGATCGGGCAGAGCACCAGGATCGGCATTACCAAGGATGCAGACCGGCTGCTGCGGTTTTATGTCAGGGGCAGCCCGTTCGTCAGCGGTCCGAGATCGCTTCAGGAATAAGAGACCAGCCAGCTTTCGCAGCACGATGCACTCAGACGGCGATTTGAAGCGTTCCGTAACGCTTTATCTCGGCCTCGATCTCCCTGACCAAAGTCTCGAGCGCCGGGTTTTTGGGGGCACGCGCGCGCCTGATGACATAGGCCAGGTCTGGAGGCTTGGGGAATTCGTTGTCGACGATCTCCATGTCGGGCTGCAGGTAGCGCTGACTTAAGAGTGCGACGCCAAGCCCAGCAGTCACGCCTGCAATGATCCCGGCTGCGCTGGAGCATTCGAACACTGTCTCCAACACCGTATGCTCATCCTGCCCGACGTCGATGCCCCAGCGCCGGTAAAAGCAATTTTCATCGAAGGAAAGAAACGGGACCGGCTTCCCGGCCGACAGAACCAGATCGCGCGATTTCACCCAATGCAGCGTCTCGCGGAACAGGAGGAGATCAGCGGGGCGGACCTCGTGCTGGAAGACCTGGATGATGGCGGCATCAAGGGCTCCCTGGCTGACCTGCTCCTGTAGCACGAGGCTCATGCGCACCTGAGTGCGAACGCTCACCTCCGGGTAGAGCCGGCGAAAGCGGCCAAGAATGCGCGAAAGGTCCGTGCACGTCGTATCCTCGGTCATCCCCAGCGCGATCTTGCCTTGCAAAGTGCTTTTCGACAGGCTCAGGACCGCCTCGTCATGGATGCCCAGAATGCGCCGCGCATAACCAAGCAGATCCTGTCCGGCCGTGGTGAACATCGGCGCGTTTGCTTTTCGGGTGAGGATTTCGCAATCGAGGCTCGTTTCGAGTCTCCTGATCTTGTGGCTGACGGCCGACTGCGACAGGCCGAGAATTTCGGCCGCGCGCGTGACGCCGCCGTGCTTCTCGATCGCGACCAGTGCGCGCAAGGCGTCGACATCCAGGCGGCGGCTCATCAGTCCAGCCATGACAATGCTCGCTCGAAACCAAAGAGAAGCGTCAATTTCTGATCCTCTGATGCACTTCAGGTCAAGTTGATATGCCGGTTTTCGGACTACTTCATGATCGTATCGAAATTTGTCATGTGCAAAGGCGTGTGCGTGTCGTCAATAGTCCGCGCCAAAATTGGCCCTGATCCGCTTCGGGTCACGGGCGCCTGACCAAAGAGATGCCATGACGCTCCTGCACACCAAAGCCCATCGCCTCGTGTGGCCAATGATGGCGACGGCGCTGGTCATAAGCTGGAGTTCCGGCTTCGTCGGCATCCGCTATGCCAGCGAGAATGCCGATGTCATGCTGGTGCTGTTCTGGCGGACACTGATGTCCGGATTGATCCTCTTGCCATTTGCCCTCCTGATCGGACCGCGCATAGGTGCCCGTGCCCTGGTCCAGCAGATGGTCTTCGGCGTGGCGATGATGTTCCTCTATCTCGGCGGATTCGCGCTTGCCATCGGCCAGCGCGTGCCGACCGGCCTTGTCGCGCTGATTTCCGATCTTGTCCCGCTCGCCATCGCGGCCTTGTCGCAGCCGGTTCTGGGACACCGGCTGACCGGGAGACAATGGATCGGAACGGCCCTCGGCGTGACGGGCGTTCTGATCGTCTCGCTGGACAGCCTGAGCCTCGGGACGGCCCCGGCCTGGGCATATCTGTTGACAGTCGCTTCCATGATGGTTCTGGCGCTGGCCACCCTGGTCCAGAAGCGGATGGGGACGATCAATATGTCCATCCATCAGAGCCTGTGCATTCAATGCCTGACGGCAGCGATCCTTTTCGCCGCTTGCGCCGGATGGAATGGCGGGCTGATGCCGCCCCTCAATGCCCGGTTCGGATTCGGCATCGCCTGGCTGGTGCTGTTTTCGACCTTCTTCTGCTACAGCACGTACTACGTAAGCCTGCGCCTCTACACCGCCTCACAGGTCAGCAGCGTGATCTATCTCAGCCCGCCGGTGACGATGCTCTGGGGCTGGTCGATGTTCGGCGAGCCGCTTTCGAAGGCGATGTTCGCTGGCCTTGCGGTGACACTATTCGGTGTTTGGTACACGCCGTCGCGCAGCGCTGTGGCGAAGGACTTCCAGCTCAGCCGGCAGCAGAGCGGCTAATCACCGAGGCGAAATCGACCTGATGACTGATCGCGATCCACGCCGGCATTGCTTCACCCACGCGCATCAAAGGAGGCAACCCCATGCAGCTCACAGATTTCAAAGCCCTGACCTTCGACTGTTATGGCACCCTGATCGATTGGGAATCCGGTATGATCGACGGCCTAAAGCCGCTGACCGAACGGGCCGCGCGCAAGTTGAGCCGGAACGACATTCTGGAGGCGCACGCCCGGCACGAAGCCAGCCAGCAGAAATGGACGCCGGGGAAACGCTACCGGGACCTTCTGTCGATCGTTTACAAGCGACTTGCGGAAGAGTGGGGTCTCATCGTCACTCCTGAGGAATGCGTGGCGTATGGCGAAAGCGTGAAGGATTGGCCGGCTTTTGCCGACACCGCGGAAGCCTTGCAGTACCTCAAAAAGCACTACAGACTGATCATCCTCTCCAACGTCGACAACAAAAGCTTCTCGTTCAGCAACAAGATGCTCGGCGTGGACTTCGACGCGATCTATACGGCGGAAGATATCGGCTCCTACAAGCCGTCCGACCGGAACTTCGAATATATGCTCGAAAAGCTCCGTACAATCGGGATAGAGAAGCGAGAAATCCTGCACACCGCGGAAAGCATGTTCCACGATCACGCTCCCGCCAACCGCTTCGGCCTGACATCGTGCTGGATCCATCGCCGGCATGCGGATCAGGGCTTCGGCGCTACGATGAACCCCGGCGATGTACCGACAGTGGATTTCCGCTTCGACAGCATGGCCGACCTCGTGAAGGCGCACGCTGAAGAAATGCGGGTGGTTGACATCTGACCCTGCCTATTGCGTGTCAGCGCGGGCCGGCGGAGCCACCAGCTGCGCCCGCGCATCGCTGATCGAAGCGGCGTAGGTCACCAGCGGGCGCTTGACGCCGTGGTTGATCAGCATGCGCCGTATTGGCGGCGCCGCACCCGCTATGATGAAGCGGACCCCGGCGCGCCTGGCCTTGTGAGCAGCACTTTCGATGACATTGGCCGCCGTCGAATCGAAGAGCGGCACGGCGGAACAGTCTAGGATGAAATTCTTGCGTTGGTCGGCGATGCGGTCGAGTACGCTGCCGACGGTGGAAGCGGCGCCGAAGAAGAAGGCGCCGGAGATGCGATAGACGATGGTGTCGGCGTCGCTGGCCTCGCTGGCATCATAGGCGCCGGCGGCGTTGACGCTGTCGGCGACATCGTCCTGAACCAGATCCGCCTCGACCGCGACGGATTTTGCCATGCGATCGATGAACAGGATCGAGCCCAGCGCGAAGCCGACGACGATGCCTTCGGTCAGGTCGCGGAAGACGACGATCAGGAAGGTCGCCATCAGCACCAGCGCGTCGCCGCGCGATGCGCGCAACAGCGTCGCGAAGGCCTGCTTCTCGAACATGTTCCAGCAGACCACCGCCAGCACGCCGGCAAGGGCAGCGAGCGGGATGTAGCTGGCGAGCGGCGCGGCCACCAGCATCAGCACGAGCAGGATGGCCGAATGGACCATGCCCGAGACCGGCCCGTGCGCGCCGGCCCGCACATTGGTGGCGGTGCGGGCGATGGTGCCGGTGGCGCAGATACCGCCGAACAAGGCGGACGCGATGTTGGCGAAACCCTGCGCCACCAGTTCGCAATTGGAGCGGTGCCGCCGGCCCGTCATGCCGTCGGCGACGACGGCCGACAGCAGCGATTCGATGGCGCCGAGCAGCGCGAAGGCGACGGCGTCCGGCAGAACCTCGATCATCCTTTCGAGACTGACCGGCGGAAGCGCCGGCCATTGCAGGCTGCGCGGAATACCGCCATAGCGCGTGCCGATCGTCTCGGCCGGCAGCGCGAACAGCGCCACGACCAGCGAGGCCAAGCCGATGGCGACCAGCATGGCCGGCCATTTCGGCCGCCAGCGCTTCAAGAAGGCGATGGTTGCGATGGTCAGCGCCGCCACGAAGGTCGCTGCGGGGTTGATCGTGCCGGCCGCCGCGCCAAGCGCGATCAGCTTCGGCACGAACGGTCCGGGCTCCTTACCCGGCAAAGTCAGGCCGAACAGTTCGACGATCTGGCCGGAGAAGATGATGACGGCAATGCCGGCGGTGAAGCCGACGGTGACCGGATAGGGAATGAATTTGATGTAGGTGCCGAGCCTGAGATAGCCGATGGCAAGCAGGAACACGCCGGCCATCATCGTCGCCAGAAGCAGGCCGTCGACACCGACGCGCGCCACCGTCGCCGCCACCAGCACGATAAAGGCGCCGGCCGGGCCACCGATCTGGAAGCGGCTGCCGCCGAACGCCGAGATGATGAAGCCGCCGACGATGGAGGTATAAAGACCGCGCTCCGGGGTGACGCCGGAGGCGATCGCGATCGCCATCGACAGCGGCAGCGCGACGATGGCGACGGTCAGCCCGGCCATGACGTCGGCCTTGAACTGCGGCAGGTGGTAGCCTTCGCGCCAGACCGTCACCAGCTTGGGCGTGAACAATTCGGAAAATGTCGGCTTTGCCGACCCTTGGGCCAACCCTTGGGCCGACCCATGGGCCGACTTGCGGGTCGATTGGTGCACTGCCTGCCGTGTCTGATCCATGAACTGCCTTCCGCACATGAAGGCGGCGGGATCGTCGGCAGGAGTGTCGGCGGTCGCCGTCGCGACTTATGCCGGCTCAGCCCTGGGATCGGGCGGCACGGCGGGTTTGAGGCGCACGCCCCTGCCGCCGCGCTCGCTGGCCTGGTTCTCGCCGATCAACTCCACCCCGGCCTCGTCGAGCGCCTGGATGACCTTCATCAGCGTATCGACCACGCCCCGGACCACGCCATCGCTCGCTTCCATGCGCTGGATGGTCGGAAGCGAAACGCCTGCGCGCTCGGCGAGCGTCTTCTGGTCGATGCCGGCCAAAGCCCTTGCGGCACGCATCTGCGCGGCAGTGATCATCGGCCGGACCCCATGTCTGAGTCTGCAGGAATAACGTATAATACCATTGTCATGATGTTTCAAGCATCAGTATGAATGTCTGAGGCGTAAGCTCCTTCACCTGATTGTCCATTTTTTCCGATACGTCCCGAGGATTGCAGGCTAGGGTGTCGTCCATCCGGGCGGGGGTAATGCAGTTGAATATTTTGAAGACCTTGATGACATCGGCATGCCTGCTGTCGATGGTTCTGGCGCTGGCAGGCTGTGGTGGACACCTGATCAACAGATTGATCTGAGCGCAAGCCCGAGAGCGCAGTCAGGCGCCATCGTCGCTCACCACCTTGCCGCGCTGCAACAGCCGCGCCACCAGCCAGCACAGCATCGCCCAGGCGAAGCCCGCGCACCAGCCGGCCAGCACATCCGACGGCCAGTGGACGCCGAGATAGATGCGGCTGACGCCGACCAGCACCGTGGTCAGCACGGCCAGCGACAAGACGTAGATCTTCGTCGCCCTGCCGTGCAGGAAGCGCGCCGCGAGCGAACCGAGCGTGAGATAGGTCACCGCCGACAGCATGGCGTGGCCGCTCGGGAAGGAAAGCGAGGTCACGCTGACCAGATGCGAAACGAGCTCGGGCCGCGGCCGGTCGACGCCGACCTTCAGCAGGCTCGACAGCACCTGGCCGCCGGCCACGGCGACGAAGATGAGAAGTGCCGTCCCCGGCCGGCGGATCAACAGCAAATAGAGGATCGTTGCCGTCGTGATCAGCACCAGCACGCTGGCGCTGCCGAGGCTGGTGATGTCGCGCATCGCCCCTTCCAGCCACGATGGGCCGATCGGGATTCCCGGTTGGCCAACCTGGCGGAAGGCAAGCAGGATTTCGGTGTCGAAGGCATGCGGCGCGGTTGCCCGCGCCACCTCCGTCAGCTCGACGAAGCCCCACAGGCCGCCGGCGATGATCAGACCGGCCAGCAACACCGGGAATTCGATGCGGTTGAGCAGGGTGCTTGCGGTGTCTTTCATCGGGCCGGTGTCGCAATCTTCATCTCGATCAACGCCCCTGTAGATAGGGCCCGAGCGTGATCAGCGCCACGGCGGCGATCGCCAGCACGATGCCGGTGGCCTGCAGCGCGTTGACGCGCTCGCCGAAGAATACCAGCGCCACGACGTTGACCGAGACCAGCTGGATGACCGCCGAGAGGCTGAACGACACCGACATGCCGAATTCGCGGATCAGCCGCAGCATGATCAGATTGCCCAGCGAATAGAGCGCGAGCGTCAACAGGATCTTGCCCAGGCTCGGCGCCAGTCCCCATTGCTTGGCGGCGGTTGCCGCCAAAAGGAAGATCACCGTCGAAAAGCCAAGCTGCAGCAGTCCCGAAAAACTCACCGTCCCATCCCCCTCGAAGCGGCTGCCGCCGCATGTGCCGCGGACCTTGTTTCCGAAGCGCATCGAGACGTCAAGCGACCTCGTTCCAACGAGGGTCTTGGCAACGGCAAGACTGAGGCTCAATGTGCGATATCGCCCAGCTGTTCGATGGAAGGGCGGTCAGGGGCTCATGATTCGTATTCTGCAGAATTTGGCGCGGCGCTGGAGCGAGCTTTCGCTTGCCCTGCAATTCCTCGTTGCCGGCGGCTTTGGCCTCCTGGCCGTCATGCTGGTGGTGGGCGCCTGGGTGACGTCGCAGATCCGCGACGGCGTCATCCGCAATTCGGCCGCCACGACGGCGCTCTATGTCGACAGCGTGATCGCGCCGCTGCTGCCAGACCTGCGCAAGAGCGAGAAGCTAAGCGACTCCGTCAAGCAGGCGCTGGACGAGACGCTCGGCCAGGGCGCGCTCGGCAAGCGCCTGGTCTCGTTCAGGCTCTGGCGCCGCGACGGCACCGTGCTCTATGCCAAGGACGCGACCTTGATCGGCCGCCGCTTCGATCTGACCGACGATCTGCGGTCCGCCTTCCAGGGCAACGTCACCGCGCAATTCGATACGTTCGACGGAGACGAAGTCAATGAGCAGGCCGTTGGCGTGCCGTTGCTGGAGATCTACAATCCCGTGCGCGAACCCTGGTCCGGCGAGGTGGTGGCCGTCACCGAATTCTTCGAGGTCGCCACTGATTTCAAAGCCACGCTGGCCTCTGCCCTGCGGTCGAGCTGGCTGATCGTGGCCGGCACCACCCTGACAGCCTTTCTGCTCCTGTCGAGCATCGTGCTGCGCGCCAGCCGCACCATCGACGATCAGCGCGGGGCGCTGCGCCGCCAGGTGTCGGAGCTGCAGGGCCTGGTGACGCAAAACAGCGCCTTGCGGCAGCGTGTGCAGCGGGCATCCCGCCGCGCCACCGCGCTCAACGAACGATATTTGCGCCGGATCGGCGCCGACCTGCATGACGGACCGGCACAACTCGTGGCCCTGGCGGCGCTGCGCATGGACAGCCCGATATTCTCCGGCGACGGCCATTGGGGCGAGAACCGCTCGACCGAAGTCGCGATGATCCGCAAGACGCTGGAGGATGCGATGCGCGAAATACGCGGCATCTGCACCGGTCTCGTCCTGCCGCAGGTGGAAACGGCCGCGGCAACGGACATATTGCGGCTGGCCGTCGACGAACATGAGCGCCGGACGGGAACGTCGGTGACGCTCACACTGCCCAGGCATTTGCCTGAACTTGGCCCTTCCGAGAAGATCAGCATCTATCGTTTCGTGCAGGAAGGGCTGAACAACGCCTATCGCCACGGGCGGGCCAAGGATCAGGCGGTGCGGGCCGGGATGAAGAATGGCAGGCTTTTTGTCGAAGTGTCGGATAGCGGGCCTGGTTTCGATCCGGCGCGGGTCGACGGGTTGGGGCTCGCTGGCCTCAGGGAGCGGGTGGAAAGCATTGGCGGCCAGTTCGAGACCTTGACCGGAGCGCAAGGCACGCGATTGGTGATCAGTCTTTCGGTCGAGGAGCAAGCATGATTGGCACTATCCGTATCGCTATTGTCGACGATCATCCGCTGTTTCGCGAAGGCGTGACGCGCAGCCTGTCGGAAATCGGAGGTTTCGAGATCGTCGGCGAAGGCGCGACAGCGCAAGATGCCGAACGCATCGCCTCGACGGTGCAGCCTGACATATTGCTGCTCGACATCTCGATGCCGGGTGGCGGCCTGTCGGCGGTCGCAAGCA
Organism: Mesorhizobium sp. 43Arga; assembly: GCF_053714255.1. Lineage (NCBI taxonomy): Bacteria > Pseudomonadati > Pseudomonadota > Alphaproteobacteria > Hyphomicrobiales > Phyllobacteriaceae > Mesorhizobium > Mesorhizobium sp. 43Arga. The sequence continues at coordinate 188,635 of NZ_JBSKBO010000011.1, read as the reverse complement.
TCCTTGCCGACCATCCAGCCCAGAGGATCGTCATGCTGACCGTTTCGGAGACCAATGCCGATGTAACCACGGCGCTGAATGCCGGCGTGCAGGGCTATATCCTCAAGGGCGTCGGATCGCGCGCGCTTGCTGAAATCCTGCGCAATGTGGCGGCCGGCGAGAGCTATCTTTCGCCGGCGCTGTCGGCGCGGCTGCTTTCCGATCTCCAGTCCCCCCAATCTGCCAACGGCGTGGCGGACCGGCTGCGGCAACTGACCGAACGGCAAACGGAAATCCTGCGGCTGGTGGCGGAAGGGCTCAGCAACAAGGAGGTTGCCTTGCGCCTGGAGCTGCAGGAGAAGACGGTCAAGCACCACATGACCGGGGTGCTGTCGAAACTCAATGTGCGAAACCGCACGGAGGCGGCTCTCATGATGCGCGAGTTTCGCGACCGGGACAGAAACCGCGCCTAGAGCAATTCCAGGAAAAGTGTGGAACGGTTTTCCGTCCGGAATTGCGTCAAAACGAAAGGCTAGAGCAGGTCGCCGTTTCTGTGAAACGGTGAACTGCTCTAGGGCAATTCCAGGAACAGTGTGAACGGTTTTCCCGGGAAAAGCGCATAGCGCTTTCCCTTGGGAAGACCATTGCGGACCCGCGCGAGGGCCGGACAAAGAAGGTCACCTCCGCCGGGGGCGGCGGAGGTGACATGTGAAACTGGCCGTTACCCTGTTGACCAGTTTCACATGGCCTTTAGACGGCTGACGTCTGCCGGTGTGGCGCGGCGATCGATGATCGTGCGACCCAGCGCATCCTTCATCTTGAAACGGCCGTTCTCGATCTTTTCGGTGATGCCGTCGGGGTGTGTCACGGTAATCTTGTTGTCGCTTACGTCGACCTTGTCACCGGTCGTGACGTTGACATGGCTGACGCCTTTGTCGGTCTGACCCTTGCCCGACCCCGAGGATTCACCACCGCCTTCCGTACCGGAATTGCCGCCGTTTCCATTTCCGTTGCTGCTGCCGTTGCTGCCGCCGCTGTTCCCACCGTTGCCGCCACTGCTGTTGCCACCGTTGCCGCTGTCGCTGTTTCCGCCGTTGCCGCCGCCGCTGTTCCCACCGTTGCCGCCGCTGCTGTTGCCACCGTTGCCGCCGCCGCTGTTTCCGCCGTTGCCGCCGCTGCTGTTACCGCCCTTGCCGCCGCCGTTGCCGCCACCATTACCGCCGCTATTGCCGCCACCGTTGCCGCCGCCGTTGCCGCCACCATTACCACCGCCGTTTCCGCCACCATTGCCGCCCTTGGCAGCCTGTGCCGATGCGGCGTCGATTCCGGAAGCGGATCCGTGCAGGGAAATTCGATAGGGAATGATGGTCAGTGCCAGAGCAGCCGCCGAAACGAGCGTCAGCCGGCGACACCGGGCCGTGATCGATCCGTGCATCCTGATCTCCGTCGATTGAGCCGGCGCGCCCACCCCAACGTTGCAACCAGCAACATCGCCGAAAGACGTATTGGCCGGAAGCGACCTCCGACCGTTGCGTTTGTCCTCCAGGACTTTTGCCAGCGCAAGATTGGACCAAAGTCCGATGTCATGGTGACAGACGCCTCGCGCGGAGTGGCGGAGCCGGTATGATGTCACGAAAATGTGATCGGCCTGACTTAAGGGGGGTCGAACAGGCAACAAGCACCAGCCACACCAAAGCCAGAGGCCCTCCGTGACCGAACATCGCTCCCCCGACGCCCGATTCCGCACCAGTCTGCTCGAGCAAAACGAAGGACCCGCCATCAACCCCACCGACAACCGCACCATGGGCGAGATCATCGCCGCGCGGTTCTCGCGCCGGGGATTCCTGAAGGGATCGCTCGCCGTCTCGGCGATCGCCGCGACGGTCGGCCCGCTGGCCATGATCGCCGCCGACGACGCCCGCGCCGCGGAAGGCTCGGCCTTCAAATTCGACGAGCTCGAGGCCGGCATCGACGACAAGCACCATGTCGCGCCGGGCTATGATGCCGACGTGCTGTTGCGCTGGGGCGATCCGCTGTTTGCCGATTCGCCGGAGTTCGACCCGACGAAACAGTCGGCTGAGGCGCAGGCCAGGCAGTTCGGCTACAACAACGACTATGTCGGCTACATCGCGATCGACGGCTCGGCCGAGCATGGCCTTTTGGTCGTCAACCACGAATACACCAACCCGCATCTGATGTTCCCGGGCATCGTTTCGATCGTCGAGAAGGACGGGAAGAAGAAGGCCGAGGTCGCGCCTCTCTCGAAGGAGCAGGTCGATGTCGAGATGGCGGCGCATGGCGGCACCATCGTCGAGATCCGCAAGGTGTCAGGCAAATGGCAAGTGGTGCGCGACGGCAAGCTCAACCGCCGCATCACCTCGACCACCGAAATGGCGCTGTCAGGCCCGGTCGCCGGCAATGACCGCGTCAAGACCAATGCCGACCCTTCCGGCACCAAGGTGTTCGGCACTTTCAACAATTGCGCCGGCGGCGTCACGCCGTGGGGCACCTATGTGATGGCCGAGGAGAACATCCACGGCTATTTCTCCGGCGAATTGCCGGAAGGCCACAGGGAAGCCGCCAACTACAAGCGGCTCGGCATTCCGGAAGGCGCCTATGAATGGGGCGCGCATTACGACCGCTTCAACCTCGCCAGGGAGCCGAACGAGCCCAATCGTTTTGGCTGGATCGTCGAGGTCGACGTCAACGATCCGAATTCGACGCCGAGGAAGCGCACCGCCATGGGCCGCTTCAAGCATGAGGGCGCCGAATCGATCGTCGCCAAGGACGGCCGCGTCGTCTTCTATCTCGGCGACGACGAGCGCTTCGACTATGTCTACAAATTCGTCGCCAAGGGCGCGTTCAACGCCAACGACCATGGCGCCAACAAGGACCTGCTCGACGAGGGCACGCTGCATGTTGCCAAATTCGCCGAGGACGGCACGGTCGACTGGCTGCCGATCGTCTTCGGCCAAGGGCCGCTGACGGCGGAAAACGGCTTTGGCAGCCAGGCCGACGTGCTGATCGAGACGCGGCGCGCCGCCGACCTGCTCGGCGCCACCAAGATGGACCGGCCCGAGGACATTCAGCCCAATGGTGTCAACGGCAAGGTCTATGTCATGCTGACCAACAATTCGAAGCGCAAGGCCGACCAGGTCGATGCCGCCAATCCGCGCGCCGAAAATGCCTTTGGCCACATCATCGAGATCACCGAGACCGACGGCGATTTCACCGCCGCCAAAGGCAAATGGGAAGTGCTTTTGCAATGCGGCGATCCGTCGGTTGCCGATGTCGGCGCCACCTTCTCGACGGCGACGACGGCCCATGGCTGGTTCGGCATGCCCGACAATTGCGCGGTCGATTCGGCCGGGCGCCTGTGGGTCGCCACCGACGGCCAGGGCCCGAAAGCCACCGGCCGCACCGACGGCCTGTGGGCGGTCGACACGGAGGGGGCGGCGCGGGCGACCTCAAAACTGTTCTTCCGCGTGCCGATCGGCGCGGAAATGTGCGGCCCGCTGTTCGCGCCCGACGACCAGACCGCCTTCGTCGCGGTCCAGCATCCGGGCGATGGCGGCGAGGATTGGGAAGGTTTCGGCCGGCCGTCCTACTATGAGGATCCGTCGACGCGCTGGCCGGACTTCAAGCCCGAAATGCCGGTGCGGCCGTCGGTCGTCGCCATCACCAGGCAAGGCGGCGGCAAGATCGCGGTCTGATCGAGGTCTGCGAATCTCGGGGCGGGGTTTCGGTTTGCGACCGCCCCTCCTTCGGCGTGGAGTCCATTCAAGCTCCGGGAAAGATTGGCAATTTACGGATGGCGCCCTACCTCCTCGCTCAGGAGACCGCCACCATGTCGAAGTCAGTCTATGACCGCGGCTTGCTCAGGCCCGCCGACATCGCCAGGCTGCAGCGCGTCTTTGACGAAGCCTGCCTCCGGCGCGCAGCGCGACCCGATTCGCCGGAAGCGCGCGAGATCGCCCTCACCCTGCTGGCACTCCACAATGCCGGCATGGTCGACGAGGAGATGCTGATGGAAGCCGTCGGTTTCCGCCGGCTGGAGCCGAAATCAGCGTGAGGCGCCAGGTTGGTAGCTGCCGGCTCCGGCGATCCGCCTGGCGATCACCTTTGCCAATATGGCGGCATTGGCGAAGCAGCCGCGAATGCTCGGCCGCATGCCGGTGAACCAAAGACCGGGCAGTTTCGGGTCGGCTTCACCGCCGTTGAAGCGTGGGACACCCTTGCCGTCGAGCACGCCGAGATTGCCGACCATGCGCTCCAGCCCGGTGCGATAGCCCGTCGCCGCAATGACGATATCGGGATCGATGAGGCTGCCATTGGCCAGGATCACCCCGTCGCGGGTGAATTCCCGTATCGCCGGCACCACGGTGATCTTGCCCGATTTGATGGCGTCGACGGCGCCGTCGTCCGCGGCGATCGCGGTGTAGTCGGAGGTCAGGCGGCTGGCTCCGCCCGACGGCGCAGGCGGCATGCCGAATTTGGTGAGATCGCCGAAAACCAGGCGCTGCGTCGCGGCCATCACCGCATCGGCAACGCGCAGCGGCAAACGTGCCATGAGCGGCGAAAGCCGGTGCACGGCGATCTTGCCGATCCGCTTGGGCAGAAGCGCGGGGCCATTGCGGGCCGACAGCCAGAGAGAAGCCGCATCCACGCCGGCCAGATGATTGAGGGCGTCGAAGCCCGAATTGCCGGCGCCGACGACCAGCACCTTCTTGCCGGCATAGGACTGGGCGTCGCCAAAATCCGCCGAGTGGATGATCCGACCCGCGAAGGCCTGCATGCCTTTCCATTGCGGCGTGAAGGGATCCTTGTCGCGGCCGGTGGCGACGACGACATGACGCGCCAGGCGCGAGCCGGCGCTGGTGTGCACCGCCCAATGGTCGCCCCGGAACACGAGGGTCTCGACGGCGACGCCGAACTCCACAGGCAGCTGGTTCGCCTCGCGGAAATCGTTCATATGGCGGATGACGACGCTCTTGGCTGGAAAGGCTGGCGTACCCCCGGGGTAGGACAGGCCGGGCAGCGCCGACAGATCGCGGTGGGTGTTGAGATGCAGCTGCTGGTGCCGCCGATGCCAGGGCTCGGCAAGCCGGCTCTCCTTTTCCAGGATCGCCACCGGCACGCCGGCCTTGATCAGGGCCTGCGCGACAGCCAGTCCGGCGGCGCCGGCGCCAATGACGATCGCCGGCTCGACCGCCGCCAGCTGCTCTACCCTCGGTCTGGTCGTCGTGTCAGCCATTCACTCTCAAAACCCATTCAACCGCCGCGGCATCCCGACAAGCTCGCAGGATGCTGTAACCGTTTGATCGCGCGCAAGCCCATTCAGCAGATCGGTGCCGATTGCCGAGGCCTTGCGCGAGGTCACGGCTGCACACCAGAGCATCGCAGTCGCGGAAATGCGGCCAAACAACAACGACATGGCGCGGAACGCCCGCTTCCGTCCGAAACCATGCAGCCCTATATGGCATATCAACGGCATCGGCGATAATCAGGTCGCGGCAATGTGATTGATTCGAGCTCCGGGGGCTGGATCTCGTTACCGACGCAGGAATTCGAAACCACAGCGATTTCGGCTTCTCGTGAAAAATCAAGGCGCCGTGGCGCGTCTGGCGTGCCGAAAGGCATGTCGCGCCACAGACGGCACGCGGAATCTCGACCATGCCCTCCTTGCGGATCTATTTCGACAAAATCCTCGAGCGTGCCTCGCCCAAGGTCGAGCGCCAGGCGCTGACGCATGTCGAACGCCTGGCAATGGTTCGCCGCCATGGCGACTTCTCGCTCGCCTATTCGACTGCCGTACAGCAGAAGCTTTCCTATTTTGGCGACGCCGACGGCTACATCGCCTTCGGCACCAAGATGAAACATCATTTCGCGCTTGGCGATCCGGTGGCGGCGCCGGCCCAGCGGCCCGACTATATCAGGCGCTTCGTCGAGACCGCCGGCGACCCGTGGTTCGTGCAGATCGGCGAGGAGACCGCGCGCGTGCTGGCCGAGCTCGGCTACAAGGTCAACCGGCTGGGCATCGACACAAGCCTCGTCCTGCCCGAGCATGACTTTTCCGGCAAGCGCAACGAGACCGTGCGCTATTCCGAGCGCTGGCTCTTGAAGAAGGGCTTTTCGTTCGAGGAAGACAAGCGGACGGTATTCCTCGACGAAATCGCCCGGCTGTCCGAGAACTGGCGCGGCGACCGCATCGTCAAGCGTTGGGAGATGGGGTTTCTCAACCGCCCGTTCTACGATCAGCTCGGCACCGACATGCGCCGCTTCGTCCTGCATGGTCCCGATGGCGAGCTGATCGCGCTGCTCGATTTCGATCCGCTGTTTCGTGACGGCAAGGTGATCGGCTACACCACCGCCTTCAAGCGCAAGCACATCGATGCCTCGCCGCACGCCGAGATCGGCCTGACCAAATTCGCCGTCGACCGGTTTCGCGAAGAGGGCATCTCGGTGGTCACGCTCGGCCTGTCGCCGCTCGTCGACGTCACCCCCAGCGGATTCGCTGAAAGCGATTTCTGGCGCGACACTTTCCAGCGCGCCTACGCTTCGCCATGGGTCAACCGCCGCAGGTTCAACCTGCAGGGCCAGGCGGCATTCAAGCGCCGCTTCCATGGCAAGGAAGAGCCGGTCTACATCGCTTTCCGCAAGGGAACCTATATCGAGATGCTGGGCCTGCTGCGGCTGGTGAAAGCGATCTAGGAGACCCTCGCGCGGTCCTGGCCAAAGGTTCCTTCGGCATCCTCGCGCCGCGTCGCTGCGCTGGATGCTTCGCTCTCGGACGACGAATTCTGGTTGTCGCAGAAGATATTTCCGCACCACGGCGCCAACTCGCAAAATCATTCCTCTACTAAATTTATAGAACTACCTAGCCTTGTCCCAACCGGCGAGGACGTTTTCCCGGCGCCGATCCACAGCGAAGGAGAGCGACCCATGTTCAATCTGACCAGACGCATCTTCGGCATCGGCCTGCTCGCCGCGACCATCGGCCTGTCGTTCGGCGCCGCCGCGCAGGAGCTGAAGCAGCTCAACATCGGCTACCAGAAGACCGGCCTGCCGGTGATCGCCCGGCAGCAGCAGGTCATCGAGAAGGCGCTCGCCGACAAGGGCGTCGCCGTCAAGTGGGTGGAGTTCACCGCCGGCCCGCCACTGGTCGAGGCGCTCAATGTCGGCGCCATCGACGCCGGCTGGACCGGCGACGCGCCGCCGATCTTCGGCCAGTCGGCCGGCGCCAACATCGTCTATGCGGCGGCCTTGCCGTCCAATGGGGAGGGCGAGGCGATCTTCGTCAAGCCGGCCTCGCCGGTTCAGTCGGTTGCCGACCTCAAGGGCAAGCGCATCGGCGTCGGCAAGGGCACCTCTGCGCACAACCTTCTTGTGGCGGCGCTGGAGAAGGCCGGCATTCCTTACGATCAGATCACGCCGGTCTATCTCAGCCCCGCCGATGCGGCGGCCGCCTTCGCCAGCGACCAGATCGATGCCTGGGCGGTCTGGGATCCGTTCTTCGCCATTGCCGAAACACGCTACCAGCCGCGTGTGCTGACGCGCTCCAGCGAGGTGCTCAAGGTCAACACCTATTTCCTCGCCAACAAGGATTTCGCCAAGGCGCATCCTGAAATCATCACCACCACCATCGCCGCTCTCGGCGAAGCGGCGAAATGGGCGGACCAGAACCGCGACAAGGTGGCCGAGGCGCTGCATGAGGTCACCGGTGTGCCGCTCGACGCCCAGACCATCGCCGCCAACCGCAGCAAATTCGGCATCTTTCCGATCACCGACGAGATCGTCGCCAGCCAGCAGGCGACCGCCGACCGTTTCTACAAGCTCGGTCTGATCCCGAAGGCGGTCCGTATCTCCGACGCCGTGTGGGCAGCGCCCGGTAACTGATTTTTTCCTCGATGGCGCCGGGTGAGACCGCCCGGCGCCATTGCCGTTTGTGCCTGTATCCAGGGAGATCCGCACGTGACCGCGTCAGACATGACCGCTCCAGCCAGCCCGCTCGATTTCTTCTGGTTCATCCCGACGCATGGCGACGGCTCCTATCTCGGTTCCGAGGAGCTGCAGCGGCCGCCGGAGTTCGGCTATTTCAAGGAGATCGCGCAGGCGGTCGACAGGCTCGGTTTTCCCGGCGTGCTGCTGCCGACCGGACAGAATTGCGAGGATTCCTGGATCACCGCGACAGGCCTTGCGACGCTGACCGAAAAACTCAAATTCCTGGTGGCGCTGCGGCCCGGCGTGACGCTGCCGACCTTTGCAGCGCGGCAGACCGCGGCACTCGACCGGCTGAGCAATGGCCGCCTGCTGCTCAATGTCGTGGTCGGCGGCAATCTGACCGAGCTCGCCGGCGACGGCGTCTTCCTGCCGCATGACGAACGCTATGCCCAGGCGCATGAGTTCCTGACCATCTGGCGCGGTCTCGTCTCGGGTGAGCGCGTCAATTTCGTCGGCAAATATTACCGCGTTGAAGATGGCCGCCTCGACCTCTTGCCAAGCCAAGAGCGGCCACCGCTCTATTTCGGCGGTTCGTCCGATGCCGGGCAGGAGCTCGCCGCCGACCTCGTCGACATGTACCTCACCTGGGGCGAGCCGCCGGCGCAGGTGGCCGAAAAGCTCGCTTCGGCGCGCAAAAGGGCAGCGCTGCGCGGCAAGAAACTGCGCTTCGGCATCCGGCTGCATTTCATCGTGCGCGAAACCGAGGACGAAGCCTGGCGCGCCGCCGACCGGCTGATCAGCCATGTCACCGACGCCCAGATCGAGAATGCGCAGGCCCGCTTCCTCAACCAGATGGATTCGGTGGGCCAGCGCCGCATGGCCGAACTGCATGGCGGCCGTCGCGACAGGCTCGTCGTTTCGCCCAATCTGTGGGCCGGCGTCGGCCTGGTGCGCGGCGGTGCCGGCACCGCGCTGGTCGGCACGCCGGAGCAGGTCACGGAGCGCATCCGAGAATACCAGGAGATCGGCATCGACACCATCATCGGCTCCGGCTATCCGCATCTCGAGGAAGCCTACCGCGTCGCCGAGCTTCTGTTCCCGCGCCTCGGGCTCGGCACCAGGCGCCAGCGGGCGCATCGCGACATCGCCAACGAATTCTCGGTCGGCTTCCATGGCGCCGCCCGCCTGCAGGCCTCCTCATGAGCTTTTCCGCGCGCCTCCACGCAAGTGCCATCGGCTGGGTACTGCCGGTGCTGGTGATCGCCGGCTGGGAAGCCGCATCGCGGGCGGGCCTCGTGCCGGCCAATGTGCTGCCGGCGCCAAGCGCCGTCGCCGAAGCGTTCTGGCGGCTGACGCTTTCGGGCGAGCTGATCCGCAACATCGGCGTTTCGACGGCGCGCGCGCTCGCCGGCTTTGCCATAGGCGGCTCGATCGGCTTCGCGCTCGGCCTTGCAAACGGGCTGTCGCGGCTCAGCCGGGGCCTGACCGACACCACGCTGCAGATGATCCGCAACATTCCGCATCTGGCGCTGATCCCGCTCGTCATCCTGTGGTTCGGCATCGACGAGGAGGCAAAACTGTTCCTGGTGGCGCTGGGCGTGTTCTTTCCGATCTATGTCAACACGCTGCTCGGCATACAGAGCGTCGATCCGCAGCTGGTCGAGATGGGCCGCGTCTACGGCATGGACCGGCGCGCCCTGTTCTTCCGTGTCATCCTGCCAGGCGCGCTGCCGGCGATCTTCGTCGGCCTGCGCTATGCCTTGGGCATCATGTGGCTGACGCTGATCGTCGCCGAGACCATCTCGGCCAGTTCCGGCCTCGGCTACATGGCCATGCAGGCGCGCGAATTCCTGCTGATCGATGTCGTCGTGCTGTCGATCCTGATCTATGCGCTGCTCGGCAAGCTCGCCGACAGCCTCGCCCGCCTGCTCGAGCGGCTGTCGCTCGGCTGGCATCCCGCCTTCCAGAACGGATGAGGTTTCGATGCCGGCCGCCAGCCTGACTTCCGTCCGTTCCTTTGTCGCAGCACCAGTGCCGGCGCGCCCGGCGATTTCCGTCGAAGGCCGCCGCGCCTTCGCCTTCAAGGGCGTGGAAAAGCGCTTCGGCGACAAGGTCGTGCTCGACGGCATCGACCTCGACGTGCCGGCCGGGCAGTTCGTCGCCGTCATCGGCAAGAGCGGCTGCGGCAAGAGCACGCTGCTCAGGCTGCTGGCCGGGCTCGACCGGCCGACATCGGGATCGCTGACGCTGGGCGCCGAGGAAGAGGGCCACAGCCGCACGCGCTTCATGTTCCAGGAGCCGCGCCTGCTGCCCTGGGCCAGCGTGGTGAAAAATGTCGAAATCGGGCTGACCGGCATCGCTGCCGGCGCGGACGCAAGGCAACGCGCGCTCGACATTCTGGGCGAGGTTGGCCTCGCCGACCGCGCCGACGAATGGCCCTCTGTGCTGTCCGGCGGCCAGAAGCAGCGCGTGGCGCTCGCCCGCGCGCTGGTCGGCCACCCGCAGATCCTGGCGCTCGACGAGCCGCTCGGCGCGCTCGACGCGCTGACCCGCATCGAGATGCAGCAATTGCTGGAGCGCATCTGGCTCGCCCAGAAATTCACCGCCGTGCTGGTCACGCATGATGTCGCCGAGGCGGTCGCGCTCGCCGACCGGGTGGTGGTGATCAGAGCCGGCAGGATCGCGCTCGACCTGGAGGTGCCGGTGGCCCGGCCGCGCCGGCGCGGCTCCGCCGAACTCGCCCGCCTCGAAGGCACGATCCTGGACCAGCTGTTCGGTTAGGGCTGCGGCGACAGCGCTATTGGCGAGCGGCTTCACCGCTCCGTCGCTGCTTCTAAGCCCTACCGGTTCGCCCATACCAGCCCGGCCAGGCCGAGCAGCATGGCGATGAGACCGATGTAAAGCCATTGCGGCTGGCCGGTCATGAAGCTGCCGCCGACCACGCCGATGCCTTGCAGCGCCCACAGCGCGCCGACAGCCAGCACAATCAAGGCCAGCAGATTTTTGGTCAGTCTCATTGACGGATCTCGCTTTTGAAGTCGATCGTTCGTGACGCTGTCAGCGTGATGAAAGAGCCAAAGGAATGGACCCAATCACGCCGGATTCTACTTGGATATTAATCCGGCATCTTGTCAAAGCGATCTCCTATATCGGTCCGAATATCATCGAAAATGACTCAAATCGCGCCGGAAAATCCCTGACAGACTGTTACCTTCTGACTCCAAACGTGTGATCTCGCCACGGAACGGACAGATGCTTGCCGCATTTCCTGCCTTATTCGGCACCTAACGGCTGGGGTCTGTCAAAAACGGAGCCACCCCTCAAATATGAAGACCCTAAACCAGACCGCGCTTGTCGCGGTAACGATCGCTGCTGGCCTGGTGGTCGGCGCTTCGGCCACTTCGGCAACCGCCGCCGCCGGCCAGTGTGGCCGTGCTTCCTGGTACGCGCTGCACTCGCGCACCGCATCGGGCGAGCGCATGAACCCGTCGGCGTTGACCGCCGCCCACCGCACGCTGCCGTTCGGCACCAAATTGCGCGTCACCAACCAGAACAATGGCCGCAGCGTCATCGTGCGCATCAACGATCGCGGGCCTTTCATCCGGGGTCGCGTGCTCGACCTGTCGAAGGGCGCCGCCGGCCAGCTCGGCTTCATCGGTTCCGGCCATACCTCGGTCTGCATGGCGCGCGTTTGATGTGATTATCCTGGACCATGATCTTTTTCCGAAAAGCGGGTTCCACTTTTCGGGATCATGGTCTGGTGTCCGACAGCGGACATATTTCCTACACATTTCGGCACCGCACATTGAGCCGGCTCGGCCGTTCAAGCCCGATTTCCAACGCTTTGAACGAAAGAACTATTGGTCACGCCACGTGACGTATTGCATCGCAGCAATTAGTTGTTAACCTCGCCACGAGACATTTGAGGCTCGGCGCTGCTCGTCGTCCCTTCGGTCGCAGCAGCAGCGGGGTTTTCAATGTTCTACCAGCTCTACGAATTGAACCATGCGGCGCTGCAGCCGGCCCGGCTCTATGCCGATGCGGTGCGGATGTTCTATTCCAATCCGCTCAATCCGATTGCGCACACGCCCTGGGGCCGTTCGGTCGCGGCGAGCGCCGAACTGTTCGAGCGCACCACGCGCCGCTACGGCAAGCCCGCCTTCGGCCTCGACAAGACCGTCGTCGACTGGAAGAGCGTCGAGGTCATCGAGAAGACCGTCTGGTCGAAGCCGTTCTGCAATCTCGTCCGCTTCGAGCGCGCAGTGCCGGCCGGCCGCAAGCCGGATCCGAAGCTTCTGATCGTGGCGCCGATGTCGGGCCACTATGCGACGCTCCTGCGCGGCACGGTGGAAGCCATGCTGCCCTACGCCGATGTCCACATCACCGACTGGGTCGACGCCCGCATGGTGCCGCTGGCCGACGGCGGCTTCGATCTCGACGACTATATCGACTATATCATCGAGATGTTCCACGCGCTCGGGCCCGACACCCATGTGATGGCGGTGTGCCAGCCCTCCGTGCCGGTTCTGGCGGCGGTGGCGTTGATGGAGGCGAAGGGCGATCCCTTCGTACCCTCGACCATGACCCTGATGGGCGGGCCGATCGACACGCGCCGCAACCCGACCGCGGTCAATCTGCTGGCCGAGGAAAAGGGCATCGACTGGTTCCGCGACAATGTCGTCATGCGCGCGCCGTGGCCGGAGCCGGGCTATGGCCGCGAGGTCTATCCGGGCTTCCTGCAGCTGTCCGGCTTCATGAGCATGAATCTCGACCGCCACATCATCGCCCACAAGGACTTCTTCATGCACCTTGTGAAGCATGACGGCGACAATGCCGAGAAGCACCGCGACTTCTATGACGAGTACCTGGCTGTCATGGACCTGACGGCGGAATTCTACCTGCAGACCGTCGACACCGTGTTCGTACGCCATGCCCTGCCTAAGGGCGAGATGACGCATCGCGGCGCCCGTATCGATACGTCGGTCATCCGCAACGTCGCTTTGTTCACGGTCGAGGGCGAGAACGACGACATATCGGGCCTGGGCCAGACCAAGGCGGCGCAGGATCTGTGCGTCAACATTCCGGCCGACAAGAAGGCCCATTACATGCAGCCGGCGGTCGGACATTATGGCGTCTTCAACGGCTCGCGCTTCCGCTCCGAAATCGTGCCGCGCATCGTCGACTTCATCACCAGCTACGGCCGCCAGAACCGCGTCGCGGTGAAGCCGAAGCTGGTCCGCACCGCCAAGCGGTAAGCAATCCCGGGACAGATCGGCAGCAGGGCCGATTCTGTTGCACAATAGACGCTGTCCCTCCCCGCGGGTAACCATGCCGCAAATCAGTCCGTCGTCGTAATTGACACGGACTGTCAATCGCCCTTAACGTTTCGTTAACAACAGGGTGAGCGGGGACAATGAATTCCTCAACAATGGCGAGAAGGCTGCGTTTGTGCGTAGCTGCGGCCGGCTTGGCAGCCACGGGAAGCTGGCCGGCAATGGCAGCCGGTGCGATGGCGACCGGGGGCATCACCTCGCAGCCGATCGGCCACTATGATTTCTGCAAGCTGCACCCCGGCGAATGCTCGATCCGTCCGAGCAATCTGGCGCCGGCCAGGATGACCAATGGGCTGATGCGCAAGCTCGCCAGCGTCACCGCCCGGGTCAACGCCGCCGTCAAGCCGATGAGCGACATGGACATTTACGGCAAGGACGAGGTCTGGGCCTATCCCGACAAGGGCGTCGGCGATTGCGAGGACTACGTGCTGGAAAAGCGCCGCCGGCTGTCCCACATGGGCATCTCGCTGGCCGATCTGCTCATCACCGTGGTGCGAAAGCCCGACGGCGAAGGCCATTCCGTGCTGACGGTGCGCACCGACAAGGGCGACTACGTGCTCGACAATTTGACCGACAAGGTCAAGGCCTGGGACCAGACCGGCTACCGCTACCTCAAGCGGCAGGCGATCGACAACACCGGCCGCTGGGTCTCCATCCGCGGCGGCCAGCAGGTGCTGGTCGGGTCGGTGGAGTAGGGACTGCGGCCGCCTGGGGCTGCGCACCCCAACGCTTCGATCCATGCCGTGACACCAACATAGAACACGGCGGCCCAGGAACAGGCGTCCGCCATCTTCATGCAAGCAGCGCTCCATTCTGCACCGCTGCAGCGCCCGCAGGTCGCGGCATGGATCCTCGGGTCTGCGCGTCCACTTCGCCCGTGGATGACGAAAGCGAGGATGGCCTCCGCGCATCCCTCCGAAGAAATCTCGCCTCTCTCCGTGAACCATTTCCGTCCGCCCGGCGACACACAGCCGTGAACGACGAAAACCCAACCATGGAGACTTCAAATGACTGCCTTCCTGCGTAACACCCTTCTCGCCTTCGCTGCCGTGTCGGCCCTGGGCGGATCCGCGATGGCCGACCAGACGGTGAGCTGCGTCCACACCAACCTCAATGATCTTTGGGCCGGCCGCTGTTGCGGCACTGCCGGCGCGTCGGACTGCCTGCGCGGCGGTAACAATGGCCGCGACCATCGCGACAATGGCAACCCGGGCACCAAGGGCGGCAACCCCAATGGCAGCACGGCCGGCAAGCCCTGATCCCGCCACAGTGGCCCGCCGGCGGCCGCTGGCGAGCACTGTTTAGCGCTCCGGCACACACCCGGCCGTCGCCGCGAAATCCCGGTAAAACCAGTTACTTCAGCCGGCCGAGTGCGGCGCGGATCGAGGCGGTGATGCGGCGCAGTTCCGCTTCGTCGAGCTTCTCGATGTTCTCGGCCAGGAGATTGGCGAGTTCGGTGGCGGCGGGATTGAGGCCCGACGTATCGAGTTTTACACGCGGATGCGAGGCTTCGGCCAGCCGCGCCAGTTCCTCGGCATCGTCCCAGATGATGTTGAAATAGCCGATGATCTTCTGGATCAGCGTCCAGGTCGGCGCGCCGCGCCGGCCATGCTCGAGCGCCGACAGATAGGCGGCGCTGACGCCGATCGCCGCCGCCATGTCCTTCTGGCTGACGCCGCGCTCGTGTCTGAGCGCCCGCAGCCTCTCGCCGAACGGCGTCATGCGCCCGGCCTCCCGATCCTCATGAGCGCGCCCGCCGCAGCCTGATATAGAGCGCGCCCGCGCCGCCATGGTTGCGGGCGGCATGGTCATGGCTGGAGACCAGCGGCCGGAATGCCGGCGTCGACAGCCAGGCCGGCACGGCGCGCCGCAGCACGCCATCGCCGCCGGAGGACGACCCCTTGCCGGTGATGACCAGCACATAGCGGATGCCGCCGGCATGCGCCCGGTGCAGGAACGAGAACAGCAGCGAATAGGCCTCGTCCTGCGTCATGCCGTGCAGGTCGACGCGGCCTTCGATCGGCAGCCGGCCCTTCGACAGTTTGTCCAGCGTCGGCTCGTCGAGCCGGTGGGTGACATGCTGCACCTTCGGCTTCGCCGCACCCGCCGCATTGGCGGCGGGCTGGGCCGCCTGCGGCGCCGCCGGCTTGACCTCGATGGCCATGTCGGGAATCTCGGCCGAGGCCCTGCCCTTGAGCGGCTTGGCCGTGCGCGCCACCAGGTTCCACAGCACCCGGTCGTCTTCGCTCAGCCGGTCCGGACGCTTGCTCATCTTGCGCCCCCGGCCAGTGCGCGCGGCACCAGCGCATAGAAATCGGCGGCGTTGCGCACCACGCCGGCGATCTCGCCGGCGGCATCGCCCGAACCGGCGAACAGATCGCCGCGCGCCGGCCCGGTGATGGCCGAGCCGGTGTCCTGCGCGATCATCAGCCGGCGGAACGGTTTTGCGTCGAAAGCGGTCAGCGTCGGCGCGTCGATGTAGAAGGGCGTGCCGAATGTGTGCAGCAGCCGGTCGACCGCGACCGAGCGACCCGGCGTCAGCGGCACCTTGGCGGCGGCGATCGGGCCGAGCGCGGCGTCCTCGACATCGGCCTCGCGGAAGAAGATATAGGAGCGGTTCTGCCAGAGGATCTCGTCGACCCGCTCCGGATGCGCCTTGAACCAGGCGCGGATCGACTGCATCGTCACCTCGGCCAGCGGGATTTCGCCCAACTCGCTCAGCACCTTGCCAGGGCCGGTAAAACGCTGGCCTGACTTGGCGGCGTAGGTGATGCGGCGCAGCCGGCCATCGGTCATGGCGAGCCGTGCCGCGCCCTGCACATGGATGAAGAAGGCGTCGACCTTGTCGGCCAGCCAGGCGATCTCCAGCCCCTGGCCGTCAAGCGCGCCGCGCTCGATCGCGCCACGGTCGAAATACTCGGCCAGTCCATCCGCCGTCCGGCGCGCGAAGGCGAGATAGCGATCCATCCCCCGCGGCCGGTTGGCGTCGTCGACATCGACGAGATCGGCCGGCCGCGACGTGAGTGGCACGACGAAGCGCTCCGTGCGCACCGGCGAAGCCTCGACCTGCGGCTCGTAGAAGCCGGTGACGAGGCCGGCGCCACCCTCGGGCCGGACCAGCATCGGGACAAAATGGCGCTCGAAGAAAGCGCGGGCTTCCGCTCCGGTCAACTGCGAAGTGCCGCGCGCTTCGGCATAGGCTGCAGCGAAGGCGCCAAAGTCGACGCCGAGCGCGCCGCTGCGATAGGGCTTTACCGGCACATGGAAGGCGGAGCGGCGAAACGCCGCGAAGGCCGGCACAGCGTCGTCATCGCCCCAGCCGGGCAGATCGTCAAAAGATTTTTCGATGAAGAGAGGCGATAGCGACACCGGAGCCCCGCCGCTTAAAGCGCGTCGTGTTTGAAGACGGTCATGCGACGCGCTTCTGGTCGTGGTCTTGATGCAAGTCGTTGTCCCAAAACCGCTTCGCACTTTTGGGCGACATGCATCGGGCTCAGTCTTCTTCTTCGGTGGCGACGAGCTTCCAGTTCGGATCGCGCGAGCGCGTGTCGCGGGCGAAGGTCCAGACATCCTTGACCTCGGCCACGGTCTCCGGATCGCCATCGATGACCGTGCCGGCCTTGTCGCGCGTCGCCGAAATCAGCTCGCTGATGATGCGCAGCGTGACATGCGCCTCGCCGCCCTTCATCTCGGCCGAGACGATGTCGGCCTTGTCGATGCCGACGAAGGAGGACTGGATCTTTTCCGACTTCGCCTCGCGCTCGCCGATCGCCGCGACGAACCCGTCGAACACTTCGCGCGACAGAAGGTTCTTCAGCGTTTTGCGGTCGCCGTCGGCATAGGCCATGACGATCATCTCATAGGCCATCTTGGCGCCGTCGATGAAGCCCTTCGGGTCGAAGGACGGGTCATTGTCCTTGATCGCGCGCAGGCCCTTGTTGAGGTCGGTGTCGGGCTTGGCGAAGGCGTCGATCGCCGTATAGGCGTCGGCCGGCGCCGGCTCGCCCGGCAGGCGCTTGCGCGGCAGCGAAACGACATTTTCCGGCTTCGGCGTGGCGTCCTTGTCGGTGCGCGCCGCCGAGTAGGGATCGAAGGGCGGCCGCTCGCTACCGGTCCGACGGCCCAGCACGTTGCGCAGCTGGAAGAAGATCACCACCGCCGCGATCAGGAAGAAAATCGTGCCGAAGTCGAAGAAGCCCATATCTTCCGCCAATCAATCCCTGCCTCTAGGCCGGACCATCCGGCCAACAGGCCGCGGTCGCATAGCGTTCAACATTCAAAGCATATAGAACGCAAGGCGCAATCATTCAAATCAAAGGCAGGCATACCTATCTAACGGCCTCAGTGCCAGCGGCGATTGGCCGCCAAGGGCAAACAATCGAAACGACCAACGACCGGAAGGTTGGCAAGACTTGCGCATTTCGCTGCTTCCCCTTTTTCTTCTCGCTTTGCCGCTCATGGAGATCGCCGGCTTCGTCATCGTCGGCCGCGAGGTCGGCGCGCTGGCGACGGTCGGCCTGGTGCTGGCCTCGAGCATCGCCGGCGTGCTTTTGCTCAGGCACCAGGGTTTCGGCGTCATGGCGCGGGTGCGCGCCGAGATGGATACCGGCCATGATCCCAGCCGCCACCTCGCCCACGGCGCCATGATCGTGGTCGCCGCGATCCTGCTGATCATCCCCGGCTTCATCACGGACATTATCGGCCTGCTCCTGTTCCTGCCGCCGGTGCGCGACCTTGCCTGGCGCCGGTTCAAGGGCCGCATCGTCGTCGCCACCGATTTCTCGGCGGGCGGTTTTCGCAGGCCGCGCGACAAGGTCATCGACCTCGAAGACGGCGACTATTCGCGCGAGGACGATCTCAAGCGCGGCCCGGATCATAATTCGCCGTGGCGGCGGCTGAAGGACGACTGAGACTGCACCGATATTCAGGTGATGCCGGTCTGCAAAGGGCGGCTTCCTGCGCTTCCGGTGCTCACGTACGTCAAGTACGCTCCGCTCCGGTTCTCGGAAACCACCCTTTTCGCCTCGGCCTGACCTGAATCTCGATGCAGTCTGCGTCCGCTCCGGTCGCAAGGCGGCAAACCTTGTCTTGTCATGCCGACCATGGTAGCGAACGCCCGATTTCAATTCGGTCAGCAACGCTGCCCAGGGGAAAAGGATATTAGGCTCATGGCCAGCAATGACGCGCCGACCGGCGCAGCCAACGGAAACGGGGCGCAGCCGTCGCTCAACGTGCTCGCCCAGTATGTGAAGGACCTGTCCTTCGAAAGCCCCGGCGCGCCGAACTCGCTGCGCGGCCGCGACAAGGCGCCCGGCATCGCCATCAACGTCAACGTCAACGCCAACCCGCTTTCCGACAAGCAGTTCGACGTCAATCTGACGCTGAACGCCAAGGCCTCCTTCGACCAGGAAGTGCTGTTCAATGTCGAGCTGGTCTATGGCGGCGTCTTCGCCATCTCCGGCTTCCCGCAGGAGCACATGCTGCCGATCCTGTTCATCGAATGCCCGCGGCTTTTGTTCCCCTTCGCCCGCCAGATCATCGCCGAGGCGACCCGCAATGGCGGCTTCCCGCCGCTGATGCTCGACCCGATCGATTTCGCGCAGATGTTCCAGCAGAAGATCGCCGAGGACCAGGCCGCATCGAAGGTTCAGGTGAGCTGAGGTTTCTCCTCCGCGTTTCCGAAAAGCCCGGCCTCGCGCCGGGCTTTTTTGTTGGCTGCGGCCGGCCGGGTCCCCGCTGCTTCGCAGCGTCCCGGCGTTCGCTGCCTTTCATCGTGCCACTGGCACGATGAATTCACTTCGTGAACCGGCGCTCACCCTGCGGAGCAGCGCACAAGTCCTGCGGATTCCAGAACACTCCGCAATGTCACCCAGCCCTATCATCGCCGCCTCAGGCAAAGGCGTCCCGGCGGTCGCAGCCGCTCTCGCGTTGGCGATTCGTCGGGACGAGTCTGCTTTCCGTGCACGTCCCAACCCCCGGCGTTTTTGGGCGGCATGCACCAACGACAAAGGGAACGACGATGAAATTCATGCTGACCGACCGAAAATTGCATCCGCGGGCCAAGCCCGTCGCCGAGGATTTCAAAACCGGCGGCATCAGCCGCCGCGAATATCTGGCGCTGATGGCCGGTCTCGGCGTCAGCGCCGCCGGCGCGCTGGCGCTGGGCGGCCTCGCCCCGACGCCGGCCCGCGCGGCCGAGCCGAAGAAGGGCGGCACCTTGCGCGTCGCCATGAACGTCAAGGGTTTCAAGGATCCGCGCACCTTCGACGGCGTCGAAATGTCCAACGTCGCCCGCCACTGCAACGAATATCTGGTGCGCTGGAACACCGATTTCTCGTTCGAGCCCTGGCTCTTGGAAAAATGGGAGATGAGCGACGACGCCAGGACGCTGACGCTGCATGTGCGCAAGGGCATCACCTGGTCGAACGGCGACGCCTTCAACGCCGACGATGTCGTCCACAACCTCACCCGCTGGTGCGAGGCGGGCGTCGCCGGCAATTCGGTCGCCGCGCGCATGGGCGCGCTGGTCAATGCCGACACCAAGAAGGCGGTCGATGGCGGCATCGAGAAGGTCGACGACCACACGATCAAGCTGAACCTGCCGAAGCCTGACATTTCGCTGATCGCCGGCATGGCCGACTATCCCGCTTTGATCATGCACCGCTCCTATGAAGGCGACGGCGATCCGATGAAGGCCCTCGCCATCACCACCGGCCCCTGCGAGCTGGTGAAATGGAACGCCGAGACGGGTGCGGAGGTGAAGCGCAAGGACAAGCCCTGGTGGAAGGGCGAATTCTATCTGGATGGCATCCAGTGGATCGACTACGGCTCCGACCCCAACGCCATGCTGTCCGCCTTCGAATCCGGCGAGATCGACACCGACCACGAAACCGCCTCCGACGCCGTCGCGCAGACCGACAGTATGGGGCTGAAGAATTCCGAGATCGCCACCGGCTCGACCATCGTCGCCCGCTTCAACATCGGCAACGCGCCCTATGACGACATCAAGGTCCGCCGCGCCGCCCAGCTCGCCGTCGACAACTCAGCGGTGCTGGCGCTCGGCCTCGGCGGGCGCGGCAAACCCGCCGACAACCACCATGTCGGCCCGATGCACCCCGAATATGCCGATATCGGCCCGGCGAAGCGCGATATGGAGGAGGCCAAGAAGCTGCTCGCCGCCTCCGGCAAGCCGGACCATGAATATGAGCTGATCTCGGTCGACGTCGAATGGCAGAAGAGCACCGGCGACGCGATATCAGCGCAGATGCGCGAGGCCGGCCTCAAGATCAAGCGCACCGTGCTGCCCGCCGCCACCTTCTGGAACGACTGGAGCAAATATCCCTTCTCCTGCACCGAATGGCTGGGACGGCCGCTCGGCGTCCAGGTGCTGGCGCTGGCTTATAAATCCGGCGCCGCCTGGAACGAAAGCGCCTATGCGAGCAAGGAATTCGACGAATTGCTCGACAAGGCGCTCGCCATGCCCGACGCCAAGGCGCGCAAAGAGATCATGGCCGGCATCGAGAAGAATCTGCGCGACAGCGGGATCATCATCCAGCCCTACTGGCGCTCGGTCTACCGCACCTATCGCAAGGGCGTGGAAGGCTGCGAGCAGCACCAGGGGCTGGAGCAGCATTTCGAGAAGGTTTGGATAGAAAGTTGAGCCAGGCGCTACCCTGATTTCCTCACCCCCACGGAAGTCGGCTGGTCCGAAGGACGGGCGAGACCAGTGGCTCGCCAGGCAGGTGGCCCGGCGAAGCGGGGACGGAGCGGGGGACGCCCTCAATGAAGCCAAAGCCGGGCCACGATTGACGATAGAGGCCCCGCTGGCACGTGCCTATCGCAGGTCGGCGCCCGCTAACCTGTGATCCTCACATGCGGCGCGAATATCCTGATCGCCTCGATCATGTCCTGGCCGCGCACGTCGAGCGAGGAGATTTCCATGTGCACGGTGTTACCGGCGAAGGGCAGCACCCGGTCCAGCGTGTTGGCCGGCGCAAACTTGATCGCGTCGGGAAGTTCCCCGGCGAGCTCGAAATTGAGCATCGCCGAGCCCTTGCCGCCGGCGACAAGGCGCACGCCGCGCACGTCGCGCCAGGGCACCAGCACGTCGCCGGCGCGGCGGTCGCGAAAACCACGGGCGTCCAGCACGACCTTCACCGAATTGTCGAAGGCGCCGCGCGCGATGACATAGCCGAGTCCCAGGCATCCCAGTGCAATCAGCGCGATCACCAGCACCCAGCCGCCATCCGCGCCCGAGACGAAGCCGCGCAGCGCGCCGAAACCGAACATCGTGCCGATCAGCACCGGCCCGACCGCCGGGAAGATCTTTCCCGTGGCGCTGTTGCGGATTTCGAGCGGCGCGGCCATTGCACGAGTTTGAGCCTGAGTTCGGCCGGAGTCGATAGGCTGGGCCCGGCAGCTGCGCCCGCCGTCTTCCTTCCCCCTTGTGGGGGAAGGCAACAGCGCCCGCCATCGCTCACCGGGCCGGCCTCAGCAGCGTCCAGATCCAGCCGATAAAAGTCAGCACCAGGAACGGATAGCCGGCGGCGGGCAGCGGCGCCGAGGTCGGCAGCAAGGGCGCGCCCCACAGGATCATGCCGGCCGAGACGACAAACAGCAGGGCGGCGACGAGCGCGGTGAGCCGCATCCACAGGGCGAACGTGCTCGGTGCGCTGACCAGGACCAGCCCCGCCGCCCAGAGCGAGATGCCGCCGACATAGGAAGGCACGCTGGCCTGCAGGCCCGCCGCATTGCCGGCCAGCAGCAGGCTCTCGCCGGCCAGGAAGGTCAGGAAGCCGGCGGCGACGCAGTCATTGCCGAGGCGCTGGTATTTCATGGTCAGTAGCGCGGCGGCGACGACGAGCGCTGTGCCGTCGATCGTCCAGAGCGTTTCGCGCAGCGGAGCGCTGGCGACGAAGGTGCCGGCCAGGCCGAAGGCGCCGCCGATGGCGAGGCCGATCGCGGCGACGGTGTCCGAGGTGGTGCGCATTTGAAATCCCCCAAGCCGTGCGGAGGATACGCCAGGGCGAGGTGTTCTGAAAGCCGTTGTCGAGGGGCGGTGCAAGCGCAAAGCTGGATCCGCCTCGGGCGCATCGCCGGGCAATCCGCGCACCATACAGCGGTGGGGAAATGGCCGGCGCAAATGCCGGTGGGCAATTGCCTGAGCCCGCGCCGGCCACTGGCGAACTGATAAACGTCCGCCGCCCGATTTTTCTACCGCCCCGGTGCCAGGCGAGCAACCAACCCAGGGTTGGTACGGCTTCGTACATACGGTTCCGATTGCGACTCTCGCCGGCAAGGACGGTCAGGACCCGGCGGTGACGCAATTATTACCCAGCCGCTGGTATTTCATGGTGAGGAGTGCTGCGGCAACGACGAGCGCCACGCCGTCGATCGTCCAGAGCGTTTCGCGCAGCGGCGCGCTGGCGACGAAGGTGCCGGCGAGGCCGAGAGCGCCGCCGATGGCGAGGCCGAGAGAGGCGCTTGAGCATCGAATAATCGCCTTCCAAACGCTGCCGGGGGGCCCGCTATCGAAGATATCCACCTTGCCGAACTGGCGCATGCACTTGTAGCCCTGATTGCATAGCAACAGCACTTCCGCTTCACACCCCCGCCCGCCGCTCCCGGCAAAAATACAGCACCGCAGCCATCACACCCAGCAGCACGAAACCATAGGGCGACAGCGCCACGGCGCGCTCGGCGGCTTCCACGGTGATCTCCCGGCCCTGGTTTTCATTGCGCGCGATGATCGCGGCAACCATGGCGTCATGGTAGAACAGGATGTTGATTGCCATCGCCACGGCGCCGACCGCCAGCAAGGCTCCGTTGAGCAGCTTTGCACCGGCTGCGAACCGCAGCAGCAAGATGCCGCCCAACCCATAGAGCGTTCCATAGATCACAAGGACGACTATCTTGAGCGGTGTTTCCTCGACCATGAACAGGAACGGTATTCCGTTGCCGGCTTCCGTCCAGCGCTCCAGCTCCTTGAGGCCGGACAGGAATCCGATCGTCCCAAGCAGCAGGTTCGGCCATTGGCGGAGCCGGCCGCCGGCGTCCCATTCTGCGACGGCCTTGGAAAGCAGATAGTCGCCGAGCGAGAGGTTCAGCACACGGCCGATCGAGAGCAGGACCAGCGAGACCACGATCTGCGCCGACAATGGCATGGGTCCGCCAAATGCGGCTTCCGTTAGTGTCGGCAGCAGATAGATGGTCAGCGTGATGGCGGTGTTGATCCAGAGGAAGTCAAGAAAGAGCGAAAGGGCCGGAATTCCATATTTGCGCATGAAAAGGCGATGTCCCCCGAGAATGAGGTAACGATACAATGGGGGGTAGACAATGCAAGGGTGCGTGGAGTGTTGCGAATAATCTCCACCGGGCAGCTCCAGCGCCGCACTTTCGAAGCCTGTCATCGATCCACCGGATCGATGACTTGGCGCGCGAAGCGCGCCAAACAGGGTCACCGCACTGCCGCAACCCCGGGGTGGGACCCGCTGCCTGCGGCAGCTCCCACCCGGACTTGCGCTCGCATCGACCCACCGGGTCGATGCGTCCGGCCGAAGGCCGGACCGCTTAGTCCCCCATCTTAAGCGCCTGGATAAACGCCTCCTGCGGGATATCGACCTTCCCAAACTGCCGCATCCGCTTCTTGCCTTCTTTCTGCTTGTCCAGCAGCTTGCGCTTGCGGCTCACGTCGCCGCCATAGCATTTGGCGGTCACGTCCTTGCGCAGGGCGGAGATGGTTTCGCGGGCGATGACCTTGCCGCCGATCGCGGCCTGGATCGGGATCTTGAAGAGGTGGTGCGGGATCAGCTCCTTCAGCTTCTCGCACATCTGGCGGCCGCGCTTTTCGGCCGCCGTGCGGTGCACCAGCATGGACAGCGCGTCGACCGGCTCCTCATTGACCAGGATCGACATCTTCACCAGATCGCCCTCGCGATAGTCGGTGAGGTGGTAGTCGAACGAGGCGTAGCCCTTGGAGATCGACTTCAGCCGGTCGTAGAAGTCGAAGACGACTTCGTTGAGCGGCAAATCGTAGGTCAGCATGGCGCGCTTGCCGACATAGGAGAGGTCGGCCTGGATGCCGCGCCGGTCCTGGCAGAGTTTTAGAATGCCGCCGAGATAGTCGTCGGGCGTCAATATGGTGGCGCGGATCCACGGCTCCTCGATCGCCGAAATCTTCACCACGTCGGGCATGTCGGCGGGGTTGTGCAGTTCCTTGACCGAGCCGTCATTGAGCAGCAGCCGGTAGACGACGCTGGGTGCCGTGGCGATCAGGTCGAGGTTGAACTCGCGCTCCAGCCGCTCCTGGATGATTTCCAGATGCAAGAGGCCAAGGAAGCCGCAGCGATAGCCGAAGCCGAGCGCGGCACTGGTTTCCATTTCATAGGAGAAGGACGCGTCGTTGAGGCGCAGCTTGCCCACGGCGGCGCGCAGATCCTCGAAATCGGCGGCGTCGACCGGGAACAGGCCGCAGAACACCACAGGCTGCGCCGGCTTGAAGCCGGGCAGCGCATGCGCGGTGGCGCGCTTGTCCTCGGTGATGGTGTCGCCGACGCGGGTGTCGGCCACTTCCTTGATCGAGCCGGTGAAGAAGCCGAACTCGCCGGGGCCGAGCTCGTCGACATTGATGCGGGCGGGCGTGAACACGCCGGTGCGCTCGACCAGATATTTGGCGCCGGTGCCCATCATGCGGATGGTCTGGCCCTTCTTCAAGACGCCGTCGATGATGCGCACCAGCACGATGACGCCGAGATAGGCGTCGTACCAGCTGTCGACCAGCATGGCCTTCAAGGGTGCTGACGCATCGCCCTCGCGCGGCGGCGGCAATTGGTGGACGATGGCCTCCAGCACATCGGGAATGCCAAGCCCGGTCTTGGCCGAGATCAGCACGGCGCCGGAAGCGTCGATGCCGATCACCTCCTCGACCTGCTCGCGGATGCGCTCGGGCTCGGCGGCCGGCAGGTCGACCTTGTTCAGCACCACGACGATCTCGTGGTTGTTGTCGATGGCCTGGTAGACATTGGCGAGCGTCTGCGCCTCGACGCCCTGCGAGGCGTCGACCACCAGCAGCGAGCCCTCGCAGGCGGCGAGCGAACGCGACACTTCATAGGCGAAGTCGACATGTCCGGGCGTATCGATGAGGTTGAGGATATAGTTCTCGCCATTGTTGGCACGGTATTTCAGCCGCACCGTCTGCGCCTTGATGGTGATGCCGCGCTCGCGCTCGATGTCCATCGAGTCCAGCACCTGTTCCTTCATGTCGCGCAGCTCCAGCCCGCCGGTCAGCTGGATCAGGCGGTCGGCAAGCGTGGATTTGCCATGGTCGATATGGGCGACGATGGAGAAATTTCGGATGTGGTCGAGGGGCGTGCTCATCCGCGCGCTTTAGCAGGGGTGGAAAGCGGCGGCAAGCGGCGGCCTTTGCCGATCATTTCGGCGGAATTGCGGGAATATCGATAAACTTTAACCAAACGCATTAGAGCATAATTTTAGAACCGTATGTTAGCTCTGCCGGATGGTGCGTTAAAAAGGGGCAGGAAATGCGGGGGGTTGCAGTCAGGTTCCTGGAGTCGCGCGGCGGCTCGATAATGCCATTGTTCTTTCTCACGCTGGTGCCGATTATATCCGCGGTCGGCTTCGCGGTCGACTATACCAGCGCGATCCAAACCCGGTCCAACCAGCAGCAGGCGCTGGATGCCGCGCTGCTGTCGATCACCTCCATGGACACCACCTCGACGCTGGCGCAGCGCCAGACGGCGCTGGAGGATTCCTTCATCGCCAATGGTGGCCAGGGCACTGCGACGCTGAACAGTTTTGTGGCTGGTACCACCACCGCCGCCGCCACCGGCCAGGCCTCGGCAAGTTTCTCCATGCCGACCATTTTCATGAAGATCGCCAGGATCAACTCCGTGCCGGTTGCCGTCACGGCGGCGGTCAGCAAGCCGCCGGCGTTGGTCAATGCGACCTTCAAGATCTCCAAGGTGTCGGGCTGGTGGGACAAGACGATGACGCTCTACGGCACCCAATTTGCAGCGACGGCGGCCAAGCCGCTGATGTCTATCGAGTATACCTATAACCGCTTCGGGGATCCGAAGGGCTACGGCACCACGAACGTGTATACGATCACCAACAATGGTGGCGCAGACATCAAGACGCTCGTCCAGTCGCAAGTTTGCACCACCGCCAGCGTGACCACTTTCACCGGTCTGCCCGCCGATGCGATCCTCCAGACCAGTGGCACCAGGAAATATTCGACAACCTGCGTCAACACCATGTATCCGGCCAACGGCGCTGGCGCTGCGATTGATGTCAGCCAGATGGGTGGCCTCTCTCTGCAGATGTACGTGCCATCGGGCAACCCGCAATACCTCAAATCGGACGATGCGAGCACCTCCGACCGACTCTTCAGCGGGGTGGACGCGAACTCCCTGGTCGAGACCGCGACCGGGACGAAGGTCGACATCTTCGGCATCGTGCCTTGTGGCGTAACCAGCTATCAAGCCTGGGAAGACGGCGGCACAACGGTGCCCACTCCGTCCTCAAATGCCGACTTTTTCTACAACGTCACCGGCAAGTGCGACTTCAACAAGCGGCCCTCGGACACAGCGCTGACGCAGTAAGGCTGGAACTGCCGATCGCCCCCCTCGTCACACGGCAATCGCCTATGGCGATTTTGCGTCGCGCGGTCGAGCGGCCCGCTTGCGGCGCAGGGGGCTGCCCCGGCGGTCACAAAGCGGTGAACACCAGCCCGGCGGCCACAGATGCTTAAACTTTGATCGATCCGTTTAGACCTTGGTTTGCCGCCGCGTGGTATATGCGCCATCACTAATATCCGCGGGGTAAGAAAATGCTGAAAGTTGCAGGCGGGTTTGGCCGTTCGCGCAGCGGCTCGATGATGCCGCTGTTTTTCCTGAGCCTGGTGCCCTTGATCGCCGCCGTCGGCTTCTCCGTCGACTACACCGATGCCGTCCAGACCCGCTCCAACATGCAGGAAGCGCTGGATGCCGCGACGCTGGCCATCACCACGCTGCCGCCGAGCACGACGCAGACGGCCCGCCAGCAGGCGCTGCAGGACAATTTCACCGCCAACAATGGCAATGGCACCACGACGCTGGTGAGCTACAACACCGCCGCCGACGGCACCGTCACCGCGCAGACCTCGGCCAGCTTTGCCATGCCGACCAATTTCATGACCATCGCCAGGATCAACAGCGTGCCGATCGGCGTCACCTCGGGCGTCAACAAGGCGCCCGGCCTGGTGCAGGCGACGTTCAAGATCGACAAGGTGTCGGGTTACTGGAACAAGACGATGACGCTTTACGGCACGAACTTCGGCGCGACGACGCCGCAAAAACTGATGACGGCCAGCTATGTCTATTCGCCTTACACCTATTCATACAAGGTGAACGGCAAGTCCTATTCCATGACGGAACCGAAGGGTTACGGCACGACGACGACATCGCTTGTCAATGGTTCGACGTCGACGGTGGTCCAGACGCAGACGTGTTCCACCATCGGCTCGACGGCCGCTTTCACCAGCCCTCCGTCGGGCGCGATCCTGAGCGCCGGGCAGTACGACAGCAACAGCGGCAAGACGGTCTATTTCCAGACCACCTGCGTCACCGTCAACGTGCCGGCCACCGGTGCCGGCGCCGCCGTCGACGTCAGCCAGATGGGCCAGCTTTACCTGCAGATGGATGTCACGACCGGCACCAAGGCGACGTTCAAATCGAACGACGCCACCACCTCCGACCACCTCTATCTGGGCACCACACCCACGCCTTTGATCGAGGTTGACGCCGGCAAGCTGATTGACATCTTCAGCGTCGTGCCTTGCTCGCAGACCAGCTACCAGGCCTGGGAAGACGGCGGTACAACCCTTCCCGCGGACTATACGAATGCCGACTTCGTCTACAACATCAGCGGCAAGTGCGACGTCAACCAGCGGCCGTCGCTGACGGCGCTGACGCAGTAACACAGACGCGGCTTCCCTTCTCCCTTGCGGGAGAAGGTGGATCGCCGCGTAGCGGCGAGAAGGATGAGGGGTGTTAGACGGAACGCCGTCTGGCTAATCTGGCGCCATGCCGCATCAACCCGTCACCCAAGCCAAGCGTAAATTTGCCCGTTCGCTCCGGCGCGAGATGACGGAAGCGGAAGGCAAGCTCTGGCAGGAGCTGCGCGACCGCAGGCTCGACCGGATAAAATTCCGGCGCCAGGCCCCGATAGGAAAATACGTCGCCGATTTCGTTTGTCCCGAAGCTCGACTGATCATCGAGATCGACGGCAGCCAACATGCGGAGTCGGACACGGATCAGATCCGCAAGACCGAACTCGAGGCCAAGGGCTTTCGGATTCTGCGTTTCTGGAATGACGAGGTCCTGAAAGACCTCAACGCCGTCTGCGACACGATCGTCGCCTATGTAAGGGACACCAGTCTGCAGCCCTGGCGGTAAGAGCACTCTTCCTTCTCCCCTTGTCGGAGAAGGTGTCGCCGAAGGCGACGGATGAGGGGTGCGCTCCAGGGAACGCCAACGCCTCACTTCGCTGGACCACCCCTCATCCGTCTCGGCGCTGCGCGCCGATCCACCTTCTCCCACAAGGGGAGAAGGGAAGAGCAGGCTCAATGCGCACTCAATCTTGATTGGGCACGGTATTGGCGGCCGGGGTCGGCGTGGCCTAGCGTGGGCACGTCAACTCCTGGAGAAGAACCCGATGCCTCAATCCGTGCTGCGTGTGTCCATCCTGCGCTGCGATGCAGCGAAGTTCGCGTCGTTGCGAGCGATGATGGTGGACGCCGAGGCGGAGCTTCGGCCCGGCATCGAGGCACTGCCGGGGCTGCTCGTGTTCTACGCCGGCGCGGACGAGGCGACAGCGTCGCTGATCAACACCAGTGTGTGGGACACGCTGGAGCACGCCAGGCAGCTCGACACCTTCCAGCCCATGCTGGACGCGGGAAAGCTGTTTGTCGCCGCGGGCGCAAGGTTTGAGCGGCCGATCATGCACTACACCTCGCTGTGGCGTTTCGGGCCACTCGCGTAGGCCTGGCGAGGCGCGCTCCAATCACAAACCGGTGAGCGCTGTAACGAAGCGGCAAATGGCGGCGAAGTGGGGGAATGACCGGCGCATCGCAGCGCCGCCCCCACGGAGCCCAGCCATGCCGAGAGCCTCAAAGTTCATTGCCCTGTCCAGCCTGGGAGCGCTGGCGCTCGCCGCCTCGCTCGGTGCCGCCGCCGCGCAGCCGCTCAGCGTGGTCGAGCTGTTCACCAGCCAGGGCTGCTCGTCCTGCCCGCCGGCCAATGCCAATCTGATCAAGGTCAAGGACCAGCCCGGCGTGCTGGCGCTGTCCTTCAACGTCACCTACTGGGATTATCTCGGTTGGAAGGACACTTTTGGGAAACAGGAGTTCACCCAGCGCCAGGTTTCCTACGAGCCGCCGCTCGGCCATGACGGCCCGTTCACGCCGCAGGTCGTGGTCAATGGCCATGCCGATGTCGTCGGCGCGGCACCGGGCGAGATCGAACATCTGATTTCCACGACCGGCAAGACCGGCGGCCCCACGCTGTCGCTCGAGGGCGGCAAGGTCGCGATCGGCGCAGGTGCCGCACCAGGCGGCAAGGCCGATGTCTGGCTGGTGCGTTATGCCAAGGGCGTCGTGCAGGTGCCGGTGGCGCGCGGCGAAAACACCGGCCGCACGCTGCCGCATGCCAATGTCGTGCATGCGCTGGAAAGGCTCGGCAGCTGGACCGGCGACGCCACCGCCTATGCGCTGCCCGCCGCCTCCGCTGGCTTGAGCACCGCCGTGCTGGTGCAGTCTCCGGGCGGCGGGCCGATCCTGGCCGCCGCGACCAACTGATTTTTCTTTCTCTTCGCGCGGGGCCGCATGCAGCGGCAACGCATCACCCGGCCCGCTTGCGCGCCAAAACCCAAGGAGACTCCTGATGACCAAGTACCTGACCCTGCCGGCGCTCGCCTTCGCGCTTTCGGCCGCCGTTTTCGTCGCCGGCGCCCGTGCCGACGACGCGACCAACGCCATGAAGCCCGCCAATGCGATGGCCACCGACGCCATGAAGCCGGCGACGGATGCGATGAAGCCGGCGGATGCCATGAAGCCCGCGACCGACGCGATGAAGCCCGCCGACCCGATGGCAACCAATGCGATGAAGCCTGCGGCGGATGCGATGAAGCCAGCGGCGGATGCCATGAAGCCGGCGGCGGATGCGATGAAGCCGGCCACCGACGCGATGAAGCCGGCACAGTAAGCCAGGTCGGCTGCCCCTCACCCAGCCTCCGCTTCGCTCGGCTGACCTCTCCCCGGCGGGGAGAGGAGACTGTGAGCGCCGGCGCCATTTCTTCTCTTCTCCCCCTCGGGGAGAAGGTGGCCCGAAGGGCCGGATGATGGGGAGTGCCGGCGGGGGGGCCGCCCGCACGGCAAATTGAGAAGCTCTTGGCGGCTCGTGTCGTATATATTGGAACAATAACAGGAGATCTGAACATGACCGGTATCGAAAAGACACGGCCGTTCTTTACCCGCGGCGCGCTGGCCGTGCTCGGTTTTGCGGCGGCGGCGGCCTTCTGGCAGACCCCGGCCCGCTCGGCCGAGGACGCGGTGGTGATCCCGCCGCCGGCAATGGACGAAAAGGCGGCCCCGGGCAGCGAGACGGCGATCTTCGCCGGCGGCTGCTTCTGGGGCGTGCAGGGCGTGTTCCAGCACGTCAAGGGCGTCAGCAAGGCCGTTTCCGGCTACACCGGCGGCGCCAAGGATGACGCCGTCTACGAGACCGTCGGCACCGGCCGCACCGGGCATGCCGAATCCGTCGAGATCACCTACGATCCGTCGAAGGTGACCTACGGCCAGCTGCTGCAGGTCTATTTCTCGGTCGCCCACAATCCGACGCAGCTGAACTTCCAGGGCCCGGATTCCGGAACCCAGTACCGCTCGACGATCTTCGCCGAGAACGACACGCAGAAGAAGATCGCGCAGAGCTATATCGACCAGCTCGACAAGGCCAAGCTCTATCCGGCACGAATCGTCACCACGATCGAGACCGGCAAGACCTTCTACCCGGCCGAGAACTACCACCAGGATTTTCTGACGCTGAACCCGACCTATCCCTACATCGTCTACAACGACCTGCCCAAGGTGGCGAACCTGAAGCAGCTGTTCCCGGCGCTGTACAGCGAGAAGCCGGTGCTGGTGCTGTCGGCGAGCAATTGATCCACAGCACCCAAGCGCTTGCAGCGTTTTCGGGTACAGCAGGAAACCAGTGGGAAAAATGCGCGGGGAGCCAAAGCTCCCCGCGCCGCTGGAGCCAGCCGGCATGCCACCCGCCCCATTACGCGCGGGGACAGCCGCCCCGCTGCGAAGTCTGGGCTGGGCATCATCTGTCTGACCGGATGAAGTCCCAGTATTGCGGCAGTTCCACGAGCTCCGGCAAGCCGATGTCGCGCCTCAGATGATCGTCCTGCGGTGGCAATCGGCGCCGACTCGAGCGCAATGGCGCCAACAGCAAGGCGGCAAGCCCCTGGAAAAGCCGGCCCAGTAACGGGCCTCGTCCGACTGGTCTCGAAACCGCCAGCACTTCGCTGGACGCGTTGTCAGGCAGGCTGCCATCGCCGCGAAGGGCAGTTGGATGCTCATTGCCGCGATCAACGGTAAAAGTAAGGGTCAAGAACCCGCACCTCCGTGATCTTGTCGACCGGAAGCGCGTTTTTCTGCGCAGTGCTGCGGATTGCTTCCGGCGAGGGCGCATCATAAATGCAGAAACTCTGCTTCTTGTCCGGCGAGACGAAGGACTGCACCCAGGTTACGCCCTTCTCGGCGTTGCGCATGATGACGCCGCCAAGCGCGTCGGCGCCGACATCGTTCATCGGCACGCTGAGGCCATCGGGAAATGTGCGTTCAACCACATAGCGAGGCATATTGGTTTTCCTTTTCCATGGTTTCACGCTCGATTTTGAGCGTGCCGGACATTGACCACGCTCGCCATGGACGCGCATCGGAGCCTTTCCCTATGTTTTGTGGGAAGATTCCCTATGCTGGCGACGTTATGTGTGAGGTTGCACCGCAATGTGTGGAGGGTCACATTGTCGGTCATGGTCCTGGACGCTTCTGGCGGGCGTCGGGGGAACCGCCGAAACACAATCCTTTCTGGGCGTATGATGATGCTTCTGGAACGGCAAACACAGCTGGCGCAGCTGGATGAACTTCTCGCGGAGGCCGCGATTGGCCGCGGCCACGTGGTGGCGCTATCGGGCGAGGCAGGCGCCGGCAAGTCGGCGCTTGTCGAGGCTTTCGTTGGCAGGGTTGCCGATGGCACGCGCATCTTCCGCAGCGCCTGCGAGGATCTGTCGATCCCCGATCCGCTCGGCCCGCTCTACGATCTTGCCCGCGAGGCGCAATGGGCGATGCCGCAGGCGGTCGACGCCCGGCAGGGGCAGAGGTTGCCCCTGTTTTCGGACGCGCTGGGAGTCTTCGAGGCAAGGACGCAGCCAACGCTCCTGGTAATCGAGGACCTGCACTGGGCCGACGACGCGACACTGGATTTCGTTCGCTTCCTCGGGCGCCGCATCGCCAACACCCACATCCTGCTCGCCCTGACGGCGCGCACCGACCGTAGCGAAGGGCAGATGCGCGTGCGCCGCGCGCTCGGCGAAATCCCCGCCGGCAACGTCGTGCGCATCGATGTGCCACTGCTGAGCGAGGCGGCGGTGCTCTCGCTTGCCAATGCCGCCGGCCGTGATGGCGATGCCATCTACCGAGCGACGGCGGGCAATGCCTTCTTCGTTACCGAGCTTTTGTGCGCGGACAATGAGATGACGCCACCTGCCAGCGTGCGCGACGCCGTTGTCGCACGGGCCGAACGGCTGTCGGCCGGCGCCCGCTCGATGCTCGATGCAGTTTCGGTGTTTCCCAGACGCGCCGACGCATGGGCCTTGCAGGGCCTGTGCGGCGTCGCGGCTGCCGGCCAGCTGGCGGAATGCGTGTCAAACGGCCTGCTCGACGATCTCGGCGACGGCTACGCCTTCCGACATGAGATCGCGCGCCGCGCCATCGAGATGATGCTGACGACGAGTTCCAGGAGATTGTTCAATCAGCGTGCGCTGTCGGCGCTGCTCGAGAATGGTTGTGTCGCCACCGCGCGCCTCGTCCACCATGCGGTCGAGGCGCACAATCTGCAATCGGTGCGTGAGTTCGCACCGGTTGCGGCGCGGGAGGCCTCGCGTGTCGGTGCCCATCGCGACGCCGCCGGCTACTACGAGGTTGCCCTGCGCCAGGCCGATAGCTTGCCGCAAGATGAGCGCGCTGGCCTTTACGAGCAATATGCGTTCGAGTGCCATTTGATCGCTCGCATAGACGAGGCCATCAAGGCGCAGGAACAGGCACGTGTGTTGCACCAGGCGCTTGGCAACAGGTTGAAGGAAGGCGACAGCCTCAGATGGCTATCGCGCTTCGCCTATCTTCTGGGGAACCGACAGGCAGCCGACATGTTCGGCGCCCAGGCGGCCGCATTGCTGGAAACCGTTCCGGCCAGCACCGAACTTGCCATGGCCTATTCGAACCTTTCGCAGCTTGCGATGCTGGCCGAAAGGCTGGACGAGACTTTGTCGCTCGGCGCCAGGGCCATCGAACTCGCCGAACGGTTGAACAGGCCGGAAGTCGTTTGCCATGCTCTCAACAATGTCGGCGCCGCCGAGCAGTGGCTGGACCTGAGCAGCAGCAGGCTGCATCTTGCCCGCAGCCTCGAAATGGCGCTCGAGCAGAATTTTCAGGAACATGCCGCGCGGGCCTTCACCAACTGCGCTTGTAGCGAGATGAACCAGTTGGGCTACAGCCAGGCCCAATCCTTCCTTGATCGCGGCATCGACTATTGCGTCGAGAACGATCTGGCGACCTGGCGCGATTACATGCGTGGCGTGCGGGCCCAGTTGTTGGTGCGCAACGGACGCTGGGATGACGCGGCTGCCGAGGCGCTGGATGTGATTGCCAACGACCGGGCGACGGCGCTGGTGCGCTATCCCGCCCTCGTAGCGCTGTCGCGGCTGAGGGTCCGCCGCGGCGACCCCTCGGCAGAGCCGCTCCTGGCGGAGATGAAGCGGTTTCTGGAGAAGGGCGCCGAACTGCAGCGGCTGTTGCCCTACGCGGCTGTGATGGCCGAACTGGCCTGGCTTGGGGAGGCGGAAAAGGACGAGGCGCTGCGGCTGATCGGCCTTGCCGAGGGCATGTCGCCGACCCGGGCGGTCTTCGCCGAACTGGCCTGCTGGCGGCGGATGCTGGCACCCGATGCAGATCCGGACGACACATCAGGCATGGCCGCGCCCTACCGGATGTTCCTGGCCGGCGACTGGCGGGGAGCGGCCACGGCGTGGGCTGAACTCGACGCGCCTTACGAACGCGCCCTGGCGCTCGCACAGGGCGATGAGGCGGCACAGCGGGCAGCGCTGGAGATCCTTGAGGCGCTCGGCGCTCGGCCGGTCGCGAGCCATGTGCGCGACATCATGCGGCGAAACGGCGTCATCCGCATCGCGCGTGGACCGCGCCGCGCCACGCGCGCCAACAGCGCCGGCCTGACCCAGCGCCAGATGGAAGTGCTGCAGCTGATCGAGCGCGGTCTCTCCAACAAGCGCATAGCCGAGCATCTCGCCATTTCACCCAAGACGGTCGATCACCACGTCTCGGCCGTGCTGGGCAAGCTGGATGCCGTCTCACGCGGCGAGGCCACGGCGGCGGCCCGTGACAGCGGGCTGATCTGAAGGCGGCAGGCCAGTTTGAACGGCCGGCACCTCAATCATAGGTCAGATCCGTCGCCTTGCCGCCGAACACCCGGTAGGCATAGAAGGAATAGAAGATGATGATCGGCAGCACCACCGCCGTGCCGACCAGGATGATGGCCAGGCTTTCGGTGGCCGACGCCGCCTGCCAGATGGTCAATTTGTCGGGCACGACGAACGGGTAGAACGACCAGGCGAGGCCGGCAAAGCCGAGTGTGAAGATGGCGGCCAGCGTCAGGAACGGCGTCAGCGCATGGCGGTCGTCGGGCTTCGGCAGATGGAAGGTCTGCCGCCACAGCCACAGGAACAGGAGCGCCGACAGGATGGGCAGCGGCGAGAGATAGAGCATCTGCGGCCAGACGAACCATTTGTCGAAGATGCGCGGGCTGGCGAAAGGCGTTGCCAGCGACACCGCCGCCATGCCGAGCGCGGTCAGCACCAGCGCGGTGCGCAGCCAGCGCACCGCCTTCTTCTGCAGATCGCCCTCGGTCTTGTAGATCACCCAGGCGGACCCCATCGCAGCGTAGGCGGCGGCCAGGCAGAACGCCACCAGCACGCCGAACGCCACGCCGCCAAGGCCGACATCGAGGCCGAGCACATAGACGCCCAGCATATAGCCCTGGGCCAGCGAGGCGATGACCGAGCCAACGAAGAAAATACGGTTCCAGCGGTGTTTCTTGCCGCTCGGCACCTTGGCGCGAAAATCGAAGGCGACGCCGCGCAGGATCAGCCCGACCAAAAGCACGAAAACGGGAATGTAGAGCGCGGTCAGGATGACGCCATGCGCCATCGGGAAGGCGACCAGCAGCAGGCCGACGGCCAGCACCAGCCAGGTCTCGTTGGCGTCCCAGAACGGACCGATCGCCGCGATCATCGTGTCCTGCTCTGCGTCCCCGGCCAAGGCGAACAGGATGCCGATGCCGAGGTCGAAGCCATCGAGAATGACATAGATCAAGATAGCGAGCCCCATCAGGCCGGCGAAGATGAGGGGGAGAGCGGTGGGCCAGTCGAAGGTCATTTTTCTTACTCCCCAGCCGCCGGTTGCGACATGGCTGCTTTCATGACGCCCGGCAGTGGTGATGAATCACCATCCTTCGCCGCTTTCAGCGCCAGATGCACCAGAACGCCGAGATAGGCGATCAGCAACAGCACGTAGAGGATGAGGTAGATGGCGAGCGTCAGCGCGACATGGCTGCCGGCCACCGGGCCGACGGCGTCGGCGGTCTTCAGCACGCCGGTGACCAGCCAGGGCTGGCGGCCGATCTCGGTGGTGTACCAGCCGGCCAGCGTCGCCAGCCAGCCCGACAGCCCCATCGGCACCATCAGCATGGCAAGCGGCTTCGGCAGGCTGTGCCGGCGCTTGAGGAAGAAGGCGGCCGACCAGGAGACCGCAAGCATCAACAGGCCGGTGCCGACCATGATGCGAAAACCCCAGAACACCGGGAAGACCGGCGGATGGTTGCCGGGAAAGGCGTCCAGTCCCGGCACCACGCCGCTGGTCGAGTGCCGCAGCACCAGGCTGGCGCCGTCGGGAATGGTGATCTCGAACCGGTTTTCCCTGGCCGCCTCGTCAGGCAGGGCGAACAGCACCAGCGGCACGTTGGGGCCGGTGTTCCAGTTGGCCTCCATGGCGGCAATCTTCTGCGGCTGGTGCTCCAGCGTGTTCAGCCCATGCTGGTCGCCGGCGAAGATCTGGATCGGGATCAGGGTCGCGGCGGTGAAGACGCCGGTGCGCAGCGCCTTCCACATCGATTCCGAGCGGTCGCCGTTGAGATAACGCAGCGCCGACAGGCCCGATACCAGGAACGAGACCGTCAGCCCCGAGGCCAGGAGCATGTGCACCAGCCGGTAAGGCATGGACGGGTTGAAGACGATGGCCCACCAGTCGACGGCATGCGCCTTGCCGTCGATCATCTCGAAGCCGGCCGGCGTCTGCATCCAGGAATTCAGCGCGATGATCCAGAAGGCGGACAGCGTGGTGCCGCCGGCGACCAGCACCGTCGCCAGCGTGTGAACGCGGTTGGAGACGCGGCGGAAACCGAACAGCATGATGCCGAGGAAGGCCGCCTCGAGGAAGAAGGCGGTCAGCACTTCATAGGCCAGCAGCGGTCCGGCGATGTTGCCGACCGTTTCCATATAGCCCGGCCAGTTGGTGCCGAACTGGAAGCTCATGGTGACGCCGGAGACCACGCCCATGGCGAAGGACAGCGCGAACACCTTCACCCAGGTGAAATAGGCGCGCATCCAGGCGGAATCGTTGGTCGCGTTGTAGCGCAGCTTGAAGAACAGCAGCACCCAGCCAAGTGCAATGGTGATCGTCGGGAACAGAATATGAAACGAAATATTCGCGCCGAACTGGATGCGCGACAGTATGAGCGGGTCCATGGCGGGCTCCGGCTGCTATTTGCTGGCGGCAGCG
Organism: Mesorhizobium sp. 43Arga; assembly: GCF_053714255.1. Lineage (NCBI taxonomy): Bacteria > Pseudomonadati > Pseudomonadota > Alphaproteobacteria > Hyphomicrobiales > Phyllobacteriaceae > Mesorhizobium > Mesorhizobium sp. 43Arga. The sequence goes on along the minus strand of NZ_JBSKBO010000011.1, from coordinate 151,195 downwards.
TATGCCCGTAATGCGAGTTGGTCAAAGCGGCGTCCTGCCGCGAGGCTGAACGCCACAGGACAATTTTACCGGTTCATACGGCTCGTCTCCAGGCGCTTCCCGCACTGGCTGACCAGAACTGTCAGCAACGCAATTGACTTGCGGTTGCGCGCGACGACATTCGGCCTATATCAGGGGACCTCTTTCAGGCAGCCGTTTTCAGCCCATGCCCTCCATTCTGTCCATTTCCGGGGTCTCCAAGACCTACGCCACCGGCTTCACCGCTCTCAAGGAAGTCAATCTCGACATCCAGCGCGGAGAGATCTTCGCGCTGCTCGGGCCGAACGGCGCCGGCAAGACAACGCTGATCTCGATCGTCTGCGGCATCGTCAACCGGTCGACCGGCACCGTCACGGTGGACGGTCACGACATCGGCAAGGACTACCGTGCCGCGCGCAGCCTGATCGGCCTGGTGCCGCAGGAACTGACCATCGACGCCTTCGAGAGCGTCTGGGCGACGGTCAACTACAGCCGCGGCCTGTTCGGCAAGGCGCCCAATCACGGTTTCGTCGAGAAGGTGCTGCGCGATCTGTCGCTGTGGGACAAGAAGGACGCCAAGGCGATCACGCTGTCGGGCGGCATGAAGCGCAGGCTGATGATCGCCAAGGCGCTGGCGCATGAGCCGCGCATCCTGTTCCTCGACGAACCAACCGCCGGCGTCGATGTCGAGTTGCGCCAGGACATGTGGGAGATGGTGCGCCGGCTGCGCGAGGATGGCGTCACCATCATCCTCACCACCCACTATATCGAGGAGGCGGAAGCGATGGCCGATCGCGTCGGCGTCATCAACCGCGGCGAGATCATCCTGGTCGAGAACAAGGCCGAGCTGATGCACAAGCTCGGCCGCAAGCGGCTGGTGCTGGAGCTGCGCCATCCGCTGGCGGCGATCCCGGAAGCCTTCTCGCGCTACGCGCTGGAACTATCGCCGGATGGCGGGCGGCTGACCTACACCTATGACAACCAGGCCGAGCGGCCGGGCGTCGCCTCGCTGATCCGCGACCTCGAGGCATCAGGCATCCAGTTCCGCGACATCGACACGCAAAACAGCTCGCTCGAGGAGATCTTCGTCAATCTGGTGAGGAGAGAGCCATGACCCTGCGCGCAGCCATGAATTTCCGTGCAGTATGGGCGATCTACCGGGTCGAGATGGCGCGTGCCTTCCGCACCGTGCTGCAGAGCATCATCTCGCCGGTCATCTCGACATCGCTCTACTTCGTCGTCTTCGGCTCGGCCATCGGCTCGCGCATCACCGAGATCGACGGCATCAGCTACGGCGCCTTCATCGTGCCGGGTCTGATCATGCTGTCGCTGTTGACGCAGTCGATCTCCAACGCCTCCTTCGCCATCTACTTTCCGAAATTCGTCGGCTCGATCTACGAGCTTTTGTCGGCGCCGGTTTCCTATCTGGAGATCGTCATCGCCTATGTCGGCGGCGCGGCGACCAAGTCGATCATCCTCGGCCTGATCATCCTGGCCACCGCCTCTTTGTTCGTGCCGCTCCGCATCGATCATCCGTTCTGGATGATCGCCTTCCTGGTGCTGACGGCGGTGACCTTCAGCCTGTTCGGCTTCATCATCGGCATCTGGGCGAGAAGCTTCGAACAGCTGCAGCTGGTGCCGCTGCTGATCGTCACGCCGCTCACCTTCCTTGGCGGCAGTTTCTATTCGATCCACATGCTGCCGGGCATCTGGAAGACGATCACGCTGTTCAACCCGGTCGTGTATCTGATCAGCGGCTTCCGCTGGAGTTTTTACGGCAAGGCCGACGTCTCGGTCGGCATCAGCCTCGGCATGACGCTGGTCTTCCTGGCCGTCTGCATCGCCATCGTCGCCTGGATCTTCAGGACCGGGTACAGGCTGCGGAACTGACGCGGTGCTAAAGTGTTCGTCCCCGAGCAATTCCAGGAAAAGTGTGAGCGGTTTTCCGTCCCGGAATTGGCTCAAAAACAAAGAGTTAGCGATACAGAGCGAAGCTCCTTGGCCCTCACTGCGACCAATACTGCCAGGCCCAGTAGAAACTCTCGTCGCGCGGCGGCAGGCGGTCGCGGCTGGCTGGGAATTGGACCGGAGCCTGCGAGCGCTCCTGCCTCGCCGCCTTGTCGTCGGAGGCAAGGCCGAGCAGCCAGGCGCCGAAATGGGCGAACAGCACTGCGGTGGAATGGGTCGTCATCGTCATTCTCCTGCGCTTGCGGTTGATCATTCCCGTCCCGCCCACGGGACGAGCGCGCGCTCGATCCGGCGGATGGCGAATTCGAGCACGAAGGCGATGGCCGCGATCACCAGAATGCCCATGATCACCACGTCGGTGACCAGGAACTGCGCCGCCGACTGGATCATGAAGCCAAGCCCGCGCGTCGCGGCCACCAGTTCGGCCGCGACCAGCGTCGACCAGCCGGCGCCGAGCGCGATGCGCAGCCCGGTCAGGATCGACGGCAGCGCACTGGGCAGGATGACGTGGCGAACCACCTGGCGCTTGGTCGCGCCGAGCGAGCGCGCGGCGTTGATGCGCTCCTGCGAGACGCCGCGAACGCCGGACGCAGTCGACAGCGCCACCGGCGCCAGCATGGCGATGGCGATCACCAGGATCTTCGACGGCTCGCCAATGCCGAACCAGATGATGACCAGCGGCAGATAGGCCAGCGGCGGGATCGGCCGCAGGAATTCCAGCAGCGGATCGAAAATGCCGCGGCCGACCGTGCTGATGCCGATGGCAAGACCGACCGGCACGCCGACGAGGATGGCGACGACCAATGCGGCGAACACCCGGCCCAGGCTGGCAACAGTGTGCTGCAGCAGCGTCGCGTCGACGAAGCCGTCGTTGATGACGACGATGAATTTGTTCCACACCGCGACGGGCGAGGGCAGGAACACCGGCGACACCAGTTGCAGGCGGGCCGACAGCATCCACGCCGCCAGCACAGCCAGGATTGTGATCGCGCTGATCACGCGCGCCGAGACGCCTTTGTGTTTCGGGCTCGGCCGCGACCATGGCACCGACAGGCGGTCGGCCTCTTCGGTCCTGTGGCCGGCGCGCTCGGTGTAGGAGGAGATCGTCATGCCGCTTCTCCCTCGAAAATGGCGTCGGTCAGTTCGCCGCGCGCCGCGGCGAAGGCCGGGTCGGCCTTGATCGCGCGGATGGCCTCGCCGGCGGCGTAGCGCCTGGAGAAGCCTGGCTCGAAGGTCCGGACCACGCGGCCGGGGCCCGGCGCCAGCACGACGATGCGGGTGGCGAGAACCAGTGCCTCCTCGATGCCGTGGGTTACCATCAGCACGCCGGCATGGCTTGCCGTCCAGAGGTCGAGCAGCGTCGTCTGCATGCGCTCGCGCGTCAGCGCGTCGAGTGCCCCGAGCGGCTCGTCGAGCAGCAGGAATTGCGGTTCGGCGGCAAGCGCGCGGGCAAGGCCGACACGCTGGCGCATGCCGCCGGAGAGCTCCCAGATGCGCTTGTCGCCGGCATCACCGAGTTTGACCAGTGCCAGAAGCTCGTCGGCGCGCCGCGCCCGCTCCACCGGCCGGACACCGCGCAGGCGCAGCGCGAAGGCAACGTTTTCGCGTGCGGTCAGCCAGGGAAACAAGGCATCGTTCTGGAACACCACGGCGCGATCCGAACCGGGTGCCGTGATCGGCCGGGCGTTGATCGTGGCGGCGCCCCGCGCCGGCGTGACCAGTCCGGCGGCGACATTGAGCAGCGAGGTCTTGCCGCAGCCGGAGCGGCCGACAAGGACGACGAAATCATCCCCGGCCACATCGATCGACACGCGCTCGACGGCGGGTGCCGGCTGGCCGTCATAGTGGATCGAGATCTTGTCGAGCACGAGATGCGGCATGGGGCCTCTCAGAGGGAAATCAGCCCGCCCCGAAACCGCGCCTCGTCAGCGGTTCCGGGGCAGGCACGCGCGGCGTCAGGGAAGGAGATCCGCGCGCGCGTTCAGGTGGCGTCAGGCGCTCAGTTCGAGGCCAGCGCCTCGGTGACGTATTTCGACGTCACATATTTCGAATAGTCCGGCAGCACGGCGTCGACCTTGCCCTGCTCCTTCAGGAAGGCCGAGGCCGCCGCGACCGCCTTGACCGTGCCGCCGCCGAGGAATTTGTCGGAGGCCTGCTCTTCGAGGGTCGGGAAGACATAGCCCTTCAGCAGCTCCGGCACCTCTTCCAGCTTGGCGCCGGTGAGCTTGGCGATCTTGCCGGCCTGCGGCGAGGACACCGACCAGGCGTCGGGCTTGGCGAGGTACTCGGCATAGGCCGAGCCCGTCACCTTGACGAAGTCGCGCACGGCCTCCGGGTTCTTCTGTGCAAAATCGGTGCGTACGATCCAGGCGTCGAAGGTCGGCGCGCCCCACGCGGCGACCTGCGAGGAATCCAGCACCACCTTGCCGCTCGTCTTGATCTGGCCGAGTGCCGGATCCCAGACATAGGCCGCATCGATGTCGCCGCGGGCGAAGGCGGCGGCGATTTCGGGCGGCCGCAGATTGAGGATCTGGACCGACTTCGGATCGACATTCTCATGCTTGAGAGCGGCAAGCAGGCTGTAATGCGTGGTCGAGACGAAGGGCACGACGACCTTCTTGCCGGCGAGGTCGGCGACCTTCTCGATGCCGGCGCCGTTGCGCGCGACCAGCGCTTCGGACGGTCCGATCAGGCCGACGACGAAGATGGTCTGGATCGGCAATTCGCGGCTTGCCGCCGCCGCCAACGGACTCGAACCGACATAGCCGATATCGACCGAGCCGGAAGCGACCGCGGCGATGACATCGGCGCCGGAATCGAATTTGCGCCAGTCGATCGTCGCCTTGGTGGCCTTTTCATAGGCGCCGTCGGCCTGCGGCACTTTAGAGGGTTCGACCACCGTCTGGTAGCCGATGGTGATCTTCAGATCATCGGCCGAAGCGGGGCTGAGGAGGACGGCGCCGGCAAGGACGGCCGACGACAGGAGGAGGATGCGTCGCGAAATGGTGGACATCAAAGGGCTCCATGAAACAGAGAAAACCGGATTGCCCTATGATAGTCCGCTAATTCTATCGTTCTTGTAGAGTTAAATCCTTCCAACGAAGGTGGGTTTGTTGGAAAAAATCTGCCGGTGGCGGATCGTCGGAGCGCATAGGGCGGCTGCAGCGGCCGTCACCCTCCTCCGATGGTCACCTCGACGTGAATGGGAATGACGCTCCGCGAGCGGGCAGTTCGACAACCGTCGGCGTCGTCACCTACGAACGACAATTTTCGCCTTTGCGATTGCCACGCAAATCCATGCCTCAAACAGCCAACGGAATTGACAAGCCGTTCCGCGTGTTCGAGGGTAAGTATAGTATCCTTATCGACATGAGGGATTGGAGGCGACGATGAGCGAGGTACCCCATCACCAGGATCGCTCGCGGCATGCATCGGCTTCCGGCGCCGCGGGACCCTGCGCGCGGCACGGCTGGTCTGCGGGAAACCATTTATCGCTTTGTCGCCGTCGCAGTGCAGTTCTGTGCTCTTAATGGCACAAAAGCCTGACAAAATGGCTATTGCGGCTTGAAAACGCAGCAAATTCAACGTTTCTTGGCTTGTATATCATGTCACTAGAATTTATGTGTCATGGATGCTTGGGCGCGGCGGGGAGGCTCGCCAGGCGTTTCGCAACGGATGGCCTCGTGCCATCGCATGACAGAGAAACGTTCGGTCAATGCTCACCAAAAAAGGCAAGTACGGCCTCAAGGCGCTCGTCCACCTGGCGCACATGCCGGCCGGGCAGCTGGCTTTCGTCAACGACATCGCGACCGGCAACAACATCCCGAAGAAATTTCTCGACGCCATATTGGGCGAGCTGCGCAATGCCGGTTTTGTCCAGAGCCGCAAGGGCAAGGACGGCGGCTACCGCCTGGCGCGGCCGGCCGACGAGATCAAGGTCGGCCATGTCGTGCGCGTCCTCGACGGGCCGCTGGCGCCAATTCCCTGCGCCAGCCGCACACAATATCAGCGCTGTGAAGACTGCAACGAGGCGACATGCCAAGTCCGACATCTGATGCTCGAGGTCCGGCAGGCGATCGCCGAGGTGCTCGACCAGCGCAGCCTCGCCGAAATGCGCGACATTGGTCTCGACGACCTTACGGTCGCGAGGGATATCGACGACCTGCCAGTGAAGGTCCAGGCCTGACGCCTCGCATTGCGCAGGTGCGCGCATGAGCGGGCGCGCCAATTCGATCAGTTCCATCATCATCGTCGGCGGCGGCGCCTCGGGCGTCGTGATGGCCGCGCATCTCCTGAAATCAGCCAATCCGGATCTGCGCGTCACGCTGATCGAGAAGCGCCCGCATTTCGGCCAGGGCATCGCCTATTCGACGCTGCTGTCGGCGCATGTCTTGAATGTCAGCGCCGCCGGCATGAGCGCCTATGCCGACGATCCCGGCAATTTCTGGCGCTGGCTGCAGGGGCGTGGCTTGGTGGACCCGGAACAGACACCGCAGACACCCTTCTACGCGCCGCGCAGCCTCTATGCCCGCTATCTCGGCGAGTTGCTCGACGACCTGGAAGCGCGCGAACAGCCGACCGGTCGGCTGCGCCTGATCCACGAAGAGAGCCTGTCGATCACGCCGACCCCGTCCGGCGTCGAGGTGGCGCTGGCCAACGGCACCAGCGTCGTCGCCCATCTTGCCATACTCGCCACCGGCCATGACGAACAGCCGGCGCAGGGCCATGCGATCCGCATGGGCTCGGAGGCCGACACCGCGTTCGATCCCGAAAGCCGTGTCATGGTGCTGGGCACCGGCCTCAGCATGGTCGACGCGTTCCTGGCGCTGGAACAGCGCGGCCACACGGGTGAGATCGTCGCCGTGTCGCGGCGCGGCCTGCTGCCGTCGCCGCACCGCAAGGGCAATCCGATCAAGCTCGACGTCGCCGACATCCCGCTCGGCACCCAGCTTTCCTATTTCGTCGGCTGGTTCCGCGACCTGATCCGGGAGAACCAGAAGGCCGGCATCGACTGGCGCGACGTGGTCGACGGCCTCAGGCCGTTCAACCAGAAGATCTGGCAGAACTGGCCGGCTTCCGCCAAGCGCCGCTTCGTCGAACACACCAAGGCCTGGTGGGACATCCACCGCCATCGCATGGCGCCCGAGGTCTACGCCAAGGTGACGCAAGCCGTGCAATCCGGCCGCATCCGGCTTGTCGCCGGGCGCGTCGTCGGCATCACGCCAAACGAGGCTTTCGCCGTCGACGTCCAGTCGCGCCACAGCCAGCTTGTCGAGACTTTCGACGTCGCCCGTATCTATGACTGTTCGGGCATCGTCAGGGACATTTCGACCTCGTCGAACAGCGTGGTGCGCTCGCTGGTCGACCGCGGGCTCGCGCGGCCGGATCCGATGCGCATCGGCCTCGACGTCTCGGCCAATTGCGAGATCATCGCCGGCGACGGCACGGTCTCCCGAAAGATCCTCGCCGTCGGCCCGCTGACGCGCGGCACCTTCTTCGAGATCGACGCCATTCCCGATATCCGCGTCCAGTGCGCGCGGCTGAGCAAGCAGTTGCTGGGTTAGCCGCCCAGCGCCTCGCACACCAGGCGCGCGGTCTCGGCGCCGGAAAAATTCTGCTGGCCGGTGATCAGATTGCCGTCGCGCACGGCAAAGCCGCGCCACAGCCCGGCCTGGACATAATTGGCACCGATCGCCTTCAACTCGTCCTCGATGCGCCAGGGCATCAGATGCTTGCCGCGCTCGAGCGCGCCCATCTCCCAGGTCGCCCTGTCGGCGAAGTCCTCCTCGGCATTGGCGAAACCGGTCACCGTCTTGCCGGCGGCAAGCAGCGACCCATCGGCGCGCCTGGCATAGCGCAGCAGCGCGGTGCCGTGGCAGAGTGCGGCGGCCACCTTGCCGGCCTCGTGGAAGGCGACGAAGGTTCGCTGCAATGTTTCCGCGCGGTCGTAGCTGAACATCGGCGCCTGGCCGCCGGCGACCACAATCGCGTCAAAGCCGTCGACATCGATCTCGGCCACCGGCCGCGTGGTCTCGACCAGGGCCGCCAGTTTCGGGCTCGACAGGAAGCCGAGCGAGATGAGATCGGTTTCGGAATAGCCCGAGGGATCACGCGGGTCGCTCAGCGCGTCGGCCTCGCATCCGCCGCCGTCGGGCGAAAAGATTTCCACCGCATAGCCGCGCTCGGTGAAGGCGAACCAGGGATGCGTCAGTTCGCTCCACCAGAAGCCGACCGGCCAGCCGGTCGTTGTCGATATGGCTGGATTGGCGATGACGATGGCCACACGCTTTGGCCTCAGCGCATTGACCGGATTGGCATCCCTGACACTCATCTCTGCTCTCCCTTATGAAACTGTCGCCGACAAAGCAGGGCCCGGCAATCTGGCCACATGGCCGGGCAAATTCCGCTTCCGTCGCCGCAGCGCCTTGCCTACGATGGCGGCATGACACAACGCGGTAGACTCTATGGCTGCCCGGTCGAGTTCGCGCTCGACGCGCTCGGCGGCAAGTGGAAAACGGTGATCATCGCGCGGATCAAGCAAGGACCGCTGCGCTATTCCGAGCTGCGGCGAATGATCCCCTCGCTCTCCGACAAGATGCTGACGCAGCGGCTGGCCGATCTCGTCGAGATCGGCTTCGTCGTGCTCGAGCCGTCGCCCGACGGCAAGGCGCGCTACGCCTTGACCAAGCGCGGCCACGATCTGGCCGCGGCACTCCAGGCGCTTTACGACTGGGGCAGCGTGCATGGCCGCGCCGAGGGCGTGCGCTTCCGCAGTGATATCGAGGCGGCGGCCTGACAAATTCGGTCCCTCACGCCGCAGCGACCAGCGCGGCGCAGAAGCCGGCGACATCGGTGATGACGGCTTCGCCGAGGAAACGCAGCGTCGCTATCGAGCGGTCGCGCGCTTGCCGGTTGCCGAAGCCGCAGGCATCTTCGATCAGGAGAGCCGTAAAACCATTGTCGGTCGCCTGGCGGACGGTCGGCTCGATGCCGATCTCCATGGCGATGCCGGCAAGGGCGACGGCGCGCACGCCGCAATCGCTGAGCGCAAAGCCAAGCGCCGTGGAATCGAAGGCCGACATGGTCAGCTTGTCGAACACGGCTTCGTCGGCGCGGGGGGCCAGTTCGGGGACGATCCCGGTCGCTTCGGCGTCGCGCAAAAACCACGGCTCGACCGCGTCGGGGCTGTCGCGCCGCTGCCAGGCCATGGCGGTGCGCAATTGGGTGGCGCCCATCCATTTGCGCGGCAAGGAGAGATGGCGCGTGAACGCCACCCGCATGCCGGCCGAGCGAGCGGCTTCGAGCACGATGCCGGTGCGCTCGACGATATCGGCCGCGCCGGCGATCTGGCGGCAGATGCCGACCTGCATGTCGTAGACCACCAGCGCCATGCGGTGCGGATCGCACCATTCGGCCAGCTTGGCGGGGATTTCGATGCCTTCGCTCGACCGGATCATGCCGCGGTCCGATCCCAGGGCTGGGCGATGTCGACGCTGGGGTCGAACAGATATTCGAGCGGCAAGGGTGCCGGGTCGAAGGCGAGGAAATGCCATTCGAGCAGCCCTGCCTTCGACAGCGGGAAGTCATCCGTATAGCGCCTGGCCTCCTCGACGCTGTCGAGTTCGAAGACGATGATGACGCCGCCGACATCGGCGCGCGCATAGTTTTCGCGCACGATGCCTGCCTTCCACAGCCGCCAGACATTCGACACCTCATCACGCAGATAGGGTTTCAAATCGTCGAGGGTGACGCCGGGCTTGAAGTTGTCATAGGCGATGATCTTCATCGGCAGGCTCCTTGCGGGATGTCAGGATCGCGCGGCCTGTTTGTTTCGGCCGCGTCCCGTTCGGCTAGCATGTCGAAAATGGCGGCTTCAACGAACGAGATGGTTCGTTGAACGAGCCGGCCGGCTACCCTTTCGTGGCGCGCGGCATCCCGCGACGAGGAGATGAGAATGGGTATCGAGCGGCTGAACCCGAAGGGCATGCACAGCAACCCGGCCTATTCGCAAGGCGTGGCGCTGCCCGCCTCGGCGCGCATCGTGCTGATCGGCGGCCAGAACGGCATCGACGCCGATGGCCAGATCGTTGGCAAGGGCGACATCGCTGCGCAGACCGCGCAGGCGCTCGCCAATCTGGCGATGGTGCTCGAAGCCGGCGGCGCCAGACCGGAAGACCTTGTCCGCCTGTCGATCTACTTCGTCGGCGACGCCGACATCAGGCCGGCCTTCGGCGCCTGGATGACATTCTGGGCAGATCGCGGGCCGCCGCCGGTGGTGACAGGCATACGCGTGCTCGGCCTCGCCAATCCGGATTTCCTGATCGAGATCGAAGGCCAGGCCGCGATCGTGTAGACGCCCCGCTTTGGCGCCGTGGCGGATAAGCAGCTGCCGCTTGGAATTTCATTCCTCGTCTGGCCGTCTGATTGGCACGTTCTATCTTCTTTCCCGCGACAAACGGCTGGAAAAGAGGCTACGTTGCCGCTCTGCCGGCTCAATCAAAGAAATAGAGCATGATGTCGTCCGAAAACCGCTTCACACTTTTCGGCATCATGCTCTGGGCGGTCGCTTGATCAGGGAGCTTCGATATGAGCGAGCACGGAAAGGCTGCGCCAGGCAGTACCCCCTCGGATGGCCAATCCTCGCGCCTGCGCCTGCCCTATGCCTCGGTTCTCGACCTGATCGGCCAGACGCCGGTGGTCGAGCTGACCAGGTTCGACACCGGAAAATGCCGGCTGTTCATCAAGCTCGAAAGCCAGAACCCCGGCGGCTCCATCAAGGACCGCATCGCGCTGTCGATGATCGCGGCGGCCGAGAGAGAGGGCAAGCTCAAGCGCGGCGGCACCATCGTCGAGGCGACCGCCGGCAATACCGGCCTCGGCCTTGCCCAGGTCGGCATCCCCAAGGGCTACCGCATCGTGCTGGTGGTGCCCGACAAGATGTCGCGCGAGAAGATCCAGCACCTGCGCGCGCTGGGCGCGGAAGTGCGCATGACGCGCTCCGATGTCGGCAAGGGCCATCCCGAATATTACCAGGACATGGCCGAGAAGATCGCGGCTGAGGTGCCTGGCGCCTTCTATGCCAACCAGTTCGCCAATCCCGCCAACCCGCTGGCGCATGAGACGACGACCGGCCCGGAGATCTTTTCGCAACTCGACGGCAATGTCGACGCGGTGGTCGTCGGCGTCGGCTCGGGCGGCACGCTGACCGGGCTTGGCCGCTACTTCGCCAAAGTGTCGCCCAAGACCGAAATGGTGCTGGCCGATCCGGTCGGCTCGGTGCTGGCGCCCTTGATCAAGACCGGCAAGATGGAAGAGGCCGGCAGCTGGACGGTGGAAGGCATAGGCGAGGATTTCGTGCCGCCCAATGCCGATCTGTCGCTGGTGAAAAAGGCCTATTCGATATCAGACAAGCAAAGCATGCTGGCGGTGCGCGATCTCCTGTCGCGCGAAGGCATCCTGGCCGGCTCGTCCTCGGGCACGCTGTTGTCGGCGGCCTTGCGCTATTGCCGCGAGCAGACGGTGCCGAAACGCGTCGTCACCTTCGTCTGCGACAGCGGCAACAAATATCTGTCGAAGGTGTTCGACGATTTCTGGCTGGCCGAGCAAGGGCTGGCCGAACACGAGCAGCATGGCGATCTGCGCGACCTGGTCATGCGCTCGCACCGCACCGGCGACACCGTCTATGTCGGCCCGGATGAAAGCCTGCTCAACGCCTATGGCCGCATGCGCCGCTCCGATGTCTCACAGCTGCCGGTTCTGGAAAACGGCAAGCTCATTGGTATCGTCGACGAAAGCGATATTCTGGCCAAGGTCGACGGTCCCTATGACGGGCGCTGGGAGCGCTTCAACGGTCCGGTGCGCACGGCCATGACCTCCAACCTGCACACGCTGCAGGCCAGCCAGACGCTGGATGCGCTGCTGCCGGTGTTCGATCGCAACGAGGTTGCCATCATCTTCGACGACGACGAGTTCGTCGGCCTGATCACCCGCATCGACCTGATCAACCATTTGAGGCGCGCACGATGACCAGCCACACACCACCACCATCGGGCAAGAACCGCCTGGCCTTCTCGACGCGCACCATCCATGGCGGCCAGAGCCACGACCCGCTGACCGGCGCGGTGATGGTGCCGATCTATGCCACCTCGACCTACGGCCAGCAGTCGCCCGGCGTGCACAAGGGGTTCGAATACGCCCGCAGCCAGAACCCGACGCGCTTCGCCTTCGAGCGCGCGGTGGCCGATCTCGAAAGCGGAACGGCCGCCTTCGCCTTCGCCTCCGGCCTGGCGGCGATCTCGACTGTGCTGGAGGTGCTCGACAGCGGCGCGCATATCGTCGCCACCGACGACATCTATGGCGGGTCGTTCCGGCTGATGGAGCGGGTGCGCAAGCGCTCGGCGGGTCTGCAGGTCTCTTTCGTCGACTTCACCGACCTAGCAGCCGTGGAAGCCGCGATCCGGCCGGAGACGAAACTGCTCTGGGTCGAGACCCCAACCAACCCGCTGCTGCGCATCGTCGACCTTGAAGGCGTCGCCGCACTGGCCAAACGCAAGGGCGTCCTCACCGTCGCCGACAACACGTTCTGCAGCCCCTATATCCAGCGGCCGCTGGAACTCGGCATCGACATCGTCGTCCACTCGACGACAAAGTATCTCAACGGCCATTCCGACATGGTCGGCGGCGTCGCTGTCGTCGGCGACAACAAGGAGCTCGCCACCCAGCTGAAATTCCTGCAGAACGCCATCGGCGCCATATCGGGCCCGTTCGACAGTTTTCTCGCGCTGCGCGGCCTGAAGACGCTGGCGCTGCGGATGGAACGGCATTCCGACAACGGGCTGAAGATCGCGCAGTGGCTGGAGGCGCGCAAGGATGTGCGCCGGGTCCTCTATCCCGGCCTCGCCAGCCACCCGCAGCATTCCATCGCCGTCCAGCAGATGCACGCCTTCGGCGGCATGATATCAGCCGTGCTCGACCGCGATCTCGCCGGAACCAAACGCTTCCTCGAACGCACGCAATTGTTCACGCTGGCAGAAAGCCTCGGCGGGGTGGAGAGCCTGATCGAACACCCCGCGCTGATGACGCATGGGTCGATCCCGGCCGACAAGCGGGCGGAGATCGGCATTTCGGATTCGCTGGTGCGGCTGTCGGCGGGGATCGAGGACGGCGATGATCTGATCGCCGATCTCGAGCAGGCGCTGGGGGGATAGCGGGCGGCGACGCCAAGTATCAGCCCGATTGACCTGGCGCACCATTCGCCCGAGATGTAGCGCCCATGGCCACGCGCGAATCTGAAAAACCCATCGAACCCCTGACCTTCGCGGTGCTGGTGTTCCCCGGCTTTCCGATGATGGCGTTCAGTTCCGTCATCGAGCCGCTGCGCGCGGCCAACATTCTGGCGAAGCGGCAATGCTATCGCTGGATCATCGTCGGCGGCACGAGAGGGGCGGTCGTAGCCTCGAACGGCGTCGTCATCCAGCCGGGCTTTTATGCCGAGGATGCGCCGAAGGTCGATCGCATCGTCGTCTGCTCGGGCGGCGATGCCGACCATCTCGTCGCCGAGGACGCCGCGAGTTGGATCCGCCGCAGCCTGCGCAATGGCGCCCATATCGGCGCGGTGGCGGATGCGGCGTTCTTCCTGGCGCGCGCCGGCCTGCTCGACGGCCATGCCTGCACCTTGCACTGGACCAGCCAGGCGGCCTTCACCGAGGCGTTTCCCAACATCGAACTGCGGCGCGATCTCTACGTCATCGATCGCAAGCGCTTCACCTCGGCCGGCGGCGTCGGCAGCCTCGACATGATGCTGGAGATCATTACTCGCGACTATGGCGCCGAGCTTGCCGGCGGCGTCGCCGAATGGTTCGTGCACAGCCAGCTGCGTTCCAGCGTCGACCGCAAGCTGATGCCGCTCAGGTTGCGCACCGGCGTGCAGAACGAGCTGGTGCTGTCGGCCATCGCCATCATGGAAGACGCGGTCGAGGAACGGCTCGGCATGGCCGAGCTGACCAGGCGGCTCGGCGTCTCCTCCGACAAGCTCGAGCGCTCCTTCCGCTCCGAACTCGCCATCTCGCCCAATGGCTACTACCGGCGGCTCAGGCTGAAGCGCGCCGCCGACCTGCTGGCGCATTCGACGCTCGCCGTGCGCGACGTGGCGCTGGCCTGCGGCTTTGCCTCGATGTCGAGCTTTGCCCGGGCGTTTCGCGAAGAGCATGGCCATCCGCCGAAGCTGGCGAGACGGCATTAGGGTCGAGCTCGCTGATTCTGTGAGACGTTTGCGGGCCAGCGCCCCCCTCTGTCCTGCCGGACATCTCCCCCACTTGGAGGGAGATTGGCAGCTTCGGCGCTTCGCTCAGTCTTGCAACGTTGGAGATTGGCGAAAGCCGTGGCGACATCCAATCTCCCCCCTTGTGGGGGAGATACCCGGCAGGGCAGAGGGGGGGCGCGAAGGATCGCGGCGCAACCAAGTGGTCAGCGGCATCCCGCACAACAAACGCGGTTTTCCGCACAATCCCTTCATCGCGCCTGCGCCATGGTCGGACCTAGCAACCACCCAAGGCCGAACCCCATGAGCATCGTCGTATTCGACCCCGACAGCACCGAGGACGTCGACTTCAAGGACCGCATGCGCCACCCGGCGGCGGCCGATCCGGCCGGCGGCATGTGGCTGTCGGACACCGAGCCGTCCTTCATTGACGCGGACGCGCTGCGCAACGGCCGGCTGGCCAAATTGCGCGGCTGGATGCGCGAGGCCGGCTATGGCGGGGTGGTGCTGTTCGACCCGTACAACCAGCGCTACGCCACCGGCTCGCGCAACATGTTCGGCTATTTCCTGCGCAACTCGACCCGCTATTTCTTTATCCCGACCGAAGGGCCGATCGTGCTGTTTGAATATCCGCAGAGCTACCATGTCTCGATGGTGCTCGACACGATCGACGAGGCGCGGCCCTCAAAACTCGTCTGGTCGTCGGTCTCCGGCCGCGACGACCAGACCGCCGGCCCCTTTGCCGACGAGATCGCCGAGCTCCTGAAGAAGCATGGCGGCGGCTCGATGAAGCTCGGGCTCGACCGCTGCAGCCATCTGCAGGCGCTGGCGCTGGAAAAGCGCGGCTGCGAGGTCAAGGATTGCCAGGGCGAAATCCTGGCGGTGCGCGCGGTGAAGACGCCGGAAGAGGTGAAATGCCTGCAAGTGTCGATGGCTGGCGCCGAGGCCGCCGTCTATGCGGTGCGCGAGGCGATCAAGCCCGGCGTTTCCGAAAACGAGCTGTTCGCCATCATGTATGGCGAGGTGATCCGCCAGGGCGGCGAGTTCATCGAGACGCGGCTCTTGACCTCAGGCCAGCGCACCAATCCCTGGTTCAACGAGGCCAGCGGCCGCAAGATCCGGCCCGGCGAGCTGCTCGCGCTCGATACCGACACGATCGGCTGCTACGGCTATTATTCGGATTTCTCCCGCACCTTCCGCTGCGGCCCGGGAAAGCCGACCGATTACCAGAAATCGCTCTACCGCATGGCGCATGACCAGGTTCAGCACAATATTTCGATCGTCAAACCCGGCATGGCGTTTCGCGAGATCGCCGAGAAGGCCTGGAAGATCCCCGACCGCTTCGTCGACCAGCGCTACACTTCCGTGATGCACGGCGTCGGCATGCATGGCGAGACGCCGTTCATCGCGCATGCAATGGATTACGAGACCTATGGCCGCGACGGCCATGTCGTGCCAGGCATGGTGGTAAGCGTGGAAAGCTATATTGGCGAGAAGGGCGGCCGCGAGGGCGTCAAGCTGGAGGACGAGATCCTGATCACAGACACGGGTACGGAGCTTCTGTCGCGCTTTCCCTATGAGGATGAGTTTCTGGCGTGAAGGCTCCCATCTCCATCAGCAGAGGCACCGTGGCCGCAATCTTCATCGACCTGCAGGAAGAGCACCGGCAGGACAAGCGCTATCTCGTCGAGGGTTTCGCCGCCATCCTCGCCAACGTCCAGCGCCTGCAAGAAGCGGCGCGCGCCAACCACGTGCCGCTCCAGCACTGGGCCTATATTGTCGATCTCGACAAGCAGGACCGGCCCTTTCATCCGCTCGGTGCCGACGGCAGGTCGGCGTTTTCCGACAAGAGCGATCCGCTGACCGAGATCTGCCATGAGGTGGCGCCGGCCGGGGACGAAGCGCTGCTGATCAAGGCCGAGGCCAGTGCCTTCCGCAGCGGTCCGGCCGCTGACCGGCTGAAGGCTTCCGGCATCGAATGGCTGGTCGTCGCCGGTGTCTGGACCGAGGCCTGCATCGACGCCACCGTGAAGGACGCCGTGGCAGGCGGATTTCGCGTGCTCCTGGTCAAGGATGCCTGTGGCAGCGGCAGCGCGGCCATGCACCAGACCGGGATCCTCAACCTCGCCAACCGGCTCTATGGCGGCGCGGTCACCGATACGCACGGCGCCTGCCAGCTGCTGGCCGGCGAGACCGTCACCGCCTGGCAGGTCGAGGGTTCGGTGCCGCTGCGCTTCACCTTCGACAATGCGGCGGCGCTCTACGCCGATCTATGACGGCAGACCGACATGACCGGCCGCGGCAAATATGAAACACGGCTCGACCCGGCGCTGTGGGCCTACATCGACAGCGTCAACGCCTGGTACCCGCCCGAAATCACCGGCCTGCCGATCGACAAGCAGCGCGCGGTCTATGACAGGATGTGCCGGGCTTTCCATCAGGGCCGCCCGGCCGGGGTCAAGGCCAGCGACGGCCTGGTCGCCGCCCCGACCCACGGCATAGCGATCCGTCACTACCGGCTTGCCGGCAAGGCGGCGCGGGCCATGGTGCTCTATTTCCACGGCGGCGGATTCATTCTGGGTAATCTCGACAGCCATGACGACATTTGCGCCGAGATCTGCGCCGGCACCGGCTTCGACGTGGTGTCGGTCGACTACCGGCTGGCGCCCGAGCATGTCCACCCCGCCGCCTTCGACGATGCGATGGCCGCCTTCGCATGGGCGGCGAAGACGTCCGGCCTGCCGCTCGTTCTGTGCGGCGAGAGCGCCGGCGGCAATCTCGCCGCCGCCGTGGCGCAAGCAACGCGCCGTCGTGCCGCGGTCGGCCAGGTGCTGATCTATCCCGGCCTCGGCGGCGACGAGGGCGCTGGCTCCTATGTCGAACATGCCGAGGCGCCGCTGCTGTCCGTCGGCGATATCGCCTTCTACCGCGACGTCCGTTCGGCCAAGCGGCAATCGCCCGATGACCCGACATTTTCACCGCTACGCGACAGTGATTTTTCCGGCCTGCCGCCGACGGTGATCATCACCGCCGAGTGCGACCCGCTATCGTCGGATGGCGAGACCTACCGCGACCGCATTGTCGGGGCTGGCGGCAAGGCCTGGTGGCATGAGGAGAAGCGCCTGGTGCACAGCTTCCTGCGCGCCCGCACCACGGTGCCCGCCGCGGCGGAGGCTTTTGGCCGAATCATCGCAGCGATTGCGGCACTGGGGCGCGGTGAGTGGCCGTATTGAGGCCTACGACGCCGCGACGCTCTTTTCGGAAGAACTGGCTTTCAGCCAGAGCGCCTTTTCGCCGAGCGTGACGACCATGGCGGCATGCGCCGCGCGCTCCGCTTCGGTCAGGCGCGGCAGCAGCGGCCTCGGGCGCTCGGCGACGATGATCTCGATGTGGCGGACATTCTCGCCCTGCGCCGGCGCGGTGGCGCTGTCGAGGATCAGCGCCGCCTGCTTGCCGCCGATCAGTTCGATATAGACCTCGGCCAGCAGTTCGGAATCGAGCAGCGCGCCGTGCTTGGTGCGCTTGGTATTGTCTATGCCGTAGCGCCGGCAGAGCGCATCGAGCGAATTGGGCCCCATCGGGTGCTTGCGGCGCGCCAGCGCCAGCGTGTCGACGACGCGGCCGGGATCGACGACCGGATGACCGAGCCGGCCGAATTCGACATTGAGGAAGCCGATGTCGAACGTGGCGTTGTGGGCGACCAACTTGGCGCCGTCGGTGAAGGTCAGCCATTCCTCGGCGATTTCGGCAAAGGTCGGCTTGCCCGCGAGATCCGCCGCGCTGATGCCGTGCACCGCCTGCGCCTCCTCGTGGATCGCCCGGCCTTGCGGGTTGATGTAGTGGTGGAACGTCCTGCCGGTCGGGAAACGATTGACCAGCTCGACGCCGCCCAACTCGATCACGCGGTCGTCGCGCGAATCAAGGCCGGTGGTTTCCGTATCGAAGATGATCTCGCGCATCGAATCAGTTTGCTCCTGGGGGAGCAGAATCACGAGACCGGAACAAAATGGCAATGGGCAATGCTGACAGCCCGCCGTCAGGAACCCCTTTGTCCCCGAAGTTCGGCGATGATGGCGACGGCGGCGGCACGCGCGGCGTCCAGCCCCTGGCCGGTATCGATGACGAAATCGGCCAGCCTGCGCTTCTCCTCGTCCGGCACCTGCTTGGCCAGGATCGCCGCCAGTTTTTCTTCCGTCATGCCCGGCCGGGCCAGCACGCGCTGGCGCTGGACTTCGGCGGGCGCCGTGACGACGACAACCTTGTCGACGCGGCCACGGCCGCCGGTTTCGAAAAGCAGCGGAATGTCGAGCAAAGCGATCGATTCGCCTGCGGTACGATGCCTGGCCAGGAAGGCGTCGGCATCGGCGCGCACCAGCGGGTGGATGATCGCTTCCAGCCGCTTCAGCGCGGCGGCATCGCCAAGGACGTGAGCGCCAAGTTTTACGCGGTCGACCACACCGCCAACCGTGGTGCCGGGAAAAGCCGCCTCGACCAAAGGCGCCGCCGCGCCCGCATAGAGGCGATGCACCGCCTCGTCGGAATCGTGGACCGGCACGCCCGCTTCGGCGAACATTTTTGCCGTCGTCGACTTGCCCATGCCGATCGAGCCGGTGAGACCGAGCACGATCATGGTTTGGGCACCAGATCGGCAACGATGAGTGCGCGAAGCTCAGGCGTGACCCGCGGCCTGACGCCGAACCAGTGTTCGAAGCCGGGCACGGCCTGGTTGAGCAGCATGCCGAGGCCGTCGACCGTCGTCAGGCCCCTGGCGCGCGCGGCGGCGAGCAGCGGGGTTTCGAGCGGCACATAGACGAGGTCGGTTACGACGGCATGGTCCGGCAGCAAGGCCGGATCGGCGGCGAGACCTTCATTGCCGACCATGCCAAGTGCGGTGGTGTTGACCAGCAGGCCGGCGTCGGCCAGCAATTCGTCGGTCGCCGCCGTGCCATGCGCCGAAATGCCGGCGCCGAAACGATCCCGCAATTCCCGGGCCCGGGCGAGGGTACGGTTGACGATTCGGATGTCGCTGAAACCACGCTGCTTCAGCGCCTGGATGACGGCGCGCGACGCGCCGCCGGCGCCGAGCACGACCGCGGGGCCGGTATCCGCCCAGCCCGGCGCGTAGTCATCGAGGTTGGCGGCAAAGCCGTGACCGTCGGTGTTGCCGCCCCACAGGACGCCGTCCTCGAACCACAGCGTGTTGACGGCGCCGATCTCCTCGGCCGCCTGGTCGCGGCAGTGGGATAGAGCGAAGGCGGCTTCCTTGTGCGGGATGGTGACATTGCCACCGCGAAACCCGTCTGCCGGCAACGTCGCGATGAACTCGGCAAAATCCTGCGGCGCCACGTCGATCGCCTGGTAGCTGCCGTCGATGCCGTGCTGGGCCAGCCAGTAACCATGGATCTTCGGCGAGCGCGAATGCTTGATCGGGTGGCCGGTGACAAAAGCCTTCTTCGTTGCCTCAGCCATCGATGGCCCCCAGCGTCCGCAGTTCCGCCAGCAGCGGCAAAAGCGGCAGGCCGACAATGGTGAAATGGTCACCCTCGATCTTCTCGAAGAGCTGGATGCCTTCGCCTTCGATCTGGTAGGCGCCGACGCTGGCCAGCGCCTTGGCGCCGACACGGGCGAGATGCCGGCCGATGAAGCCAGGGTCGAGCTTGCGCATGGTCATGCCGGCGATGCCGACATGGCGCCACAGCACCTTGCCGTCGCGCACCAGCACGGCGGCGCTGTTGAGCTGATGGGTCTTGCCCGAGAGCGCCAGAAGGTGGCGCCGCGCACCTTCCATGTCGGCCGGCTTGTGGAACACCTCGTCACTCAAGGACAAGGTCTGGTCGCAGCCGAGCACCAGCGCGCCGGGCCTGCGTTCGCTGACCTCGGTGGCCTTGGCCTCGGCCAGCACCAGCGCGACATCCTCGGGCGAAACGCCGCTGTCCTGCAACGGTGCCTCGAGCGCGCGCTCGTCGACCTCGGCCGGCACCGCCTCGACGTCGAGCCCGGCATTGAGAAGCATCGCCTTGCGGAACGGACTGCCTGAGGCGAGGATGATTTTTTCGGTCATGGTTTGTGTGCCTGGTTGTCCGTCCAACGCCGACGGGATGTTCACCCAAGCAGAAAACCGTTGCGCTCCTCGGCCACTGTAACGGCATGGATCGTAGGAGCTTCGCGACGGTGGGTGTTGGCGACGCGCAGCCCGGCTCCAATTATCTGTTCTTCCCGCGCAGGGCAACGATCGCCGCCGCCGTCTCCTCGATAGAGCGGCGGCTGACGTCGATCATCGGCCAGCCATGGCGGGTGCAGATCTGGCGGGCGTAGGCGAGCTCTTCGTTGATGGCGGCGCGGTCGACATAGTCGGTCGGCACATAGGAACTGCTGTTGCCGAGGATGCGGTTCTGGCGGACATGCGAAATGCGCTCGGCGGTGGCGATCAGCCCGACGATCAGCGGCGTCTTGGCGGCAACCAGGCTATCGGGCACAGGCACGCCAAGCACGATCGGGATGTTGGCGGTCTTGATGCCTCTGTTGGCGAGATAGATGCTGGTCGGCGTCTTCGACGTCCGCGAAATGCCGATCAGCACCACATCGGCATCGTCCATATTGGCCGGCAGCTGGCCGTCATCATGGTCCATGGTGAAGTTGAGGGCATCGATGCGGCGGAAATATTCGGCGTCGAGAACGTGCTGGGCGCCGACGCGCCGGCCAGCCGGCGTACCGAGATAGGACTGGAAGACGGTGAGCACCGGCTCCAGCACCGACACGCAGGGCAGGCCCATGGCGGCGCAGCGCTCGTCGATGCCGCGCGCCAGCTTCTGGTCGACGACCGTATACAGAATGATGCCAGGCTCCTCCTCTATGTCCTCGAACACCTTGGCCACCTGCTTTTCGGTGCGGATCAGCGGGTAGATATGTTCAATCGCCCGCGCGTCCTTGTATTGCGCCGAAGCCGCCCGCCCGGCGGCGAGCAGCGTTTCGCCGGTCGCGTCTGAAATCAGGTGCAGGTGAAAGAAGCTCTGGGGTTTGTTCACAAGGGATCACCTGGGGCTGTGGGCGGATGTGGATAAGCCGGGACAGAAAGAGGCGCCGGTCGGAGGCGACTGTATCAGATGGCAGTTTGTCCACAATTCGCCGTGCTGTCAGCTTGGCCGGGCGGCTGGGGACAAGTCTGGGGACGGCCGCCTTTGCCTTTCGGCCGTACACAGGGACGACTTTTCCCTGGGCGTCCTAACGCCTTGACTCCGATCATGGATTCCGGACTGTCCCCAGAACCCTGCAGTTGGGAGAGCGAAGGCGCGCGACAATATGCTTGCTGGCTTTTTGGCTGGCGAAGCGGGACAGGTGACAACCACCACAACCAACAGACTCTTAGAATCAGAAGAATCTTAGATATAAGAATCTTTGATTATAGGAAGGCTGGGAGAGGGTAAGCGCTCGATGCCCAAAAGCCGGATCATGCTGGACGTCCTGAAGGGCGAGGCTCATTTTCCGCCGCCGCTCTGGATGATGCGTCAGGCCGGGCGCTATCTGCCGGAGTACCGTGAAACACGCCGGCGCGCCGGTTCGTTCCTCGACCTCTGCTACGATCCCGACCTTGCTGTCGAAGTGACGCTGCAGCCGATCGAGCGCTTCGGCTTCGACGCCTCGATCCTGTTCTCGGACATCCTCGTCGTTCCGCATGCGCTCGGCCGCGACGTGCGCTTCGAAGAGGGAAGAGGACCGCTTCTGACGCCGATCTCCGTGGCCGAGATCATGGCTGTGGAAAGCGATGTGTTTCACGTGAATCTCGAACCGGTCTACGAGACGGTTCGCCGGTTGCGGGCAAAAC
Organism: Mesorhizobium sp. 43Arga; assembly: GCF_053714255.1. Taxonomy (NCBI): domain Bacteria; kingdom Pseudomonadati; phylum Pseudomonadota; class Alphaproteobacteria; order Hyphomicrobiales; family Phyllobacteriaceae; genus Mesorhizobium; species Mesorhizobium sp. 43Arga. Next base: position 129,128 of record NZ_JBSKBO010000011.1, on the reverse strand, counting down.
TGCCTGATGAGACGACGTTGATCGGCTTTTGCGGCGCGCCGTGGACGGTGGCGACCTATATGATCGCCGGCCATGGCACGCCCGACCAGGCGCCTGCGCGGCTGTTTGCCTATCGCGAGCCGGCGGCGTTTCAACATCTCTTGAAGGTGCTGGCCGATCATTCGGCGGCCTATCTGATCCGCCAGATCGAAGCCGGCGCGGATGTGGTGCAGATTTTCGATTCTTGGTCCGGCGTGCTCGACGATGCGTCATTCGACCAGTTCTGCGTTTGGCCGGTGGCGGAGATCGTCCGGCAGGTGAGGGCTGTTCATCCCGATGTTCCCATCATCGGCTTTCCCAAGGGCGCCGGCGCCCGCTACCGGACCTATCGCCAGAAGACCGGCGTGACGGGGCTGGGGATCGACTGGACGGTGCCGCTGGCGGCGGCGAAGGATCTGCAGCGTTCGGGTGCGGTCCAGGGCAATCTCGATCCCTTGCGCCTGGTGGCTGGCGGCAAGGCGCTGTCGGATGGCGTCGAGGCGATCCTGAAGGCGTTGGGAGACGGGCCGCTGATCTTCAATCTTGGCCACGGCATCACGCCGGAGACGCCGATCGCGCATGTCGAGGCGATGGTGAAGCAGGTGAGGAGCGCGGCACGCTGATGGCTGAGATGCACAATCCGAACGGCACCGGACAGGCGATGATGCGCATGGTCGTCAGCATCGGCGTGCTGGTCGCGTTGACGGCGCTTCTGTTTTTCGTGGCGCCCGACAGTTTCTATTCCTGGGCAAAGGCGATCCACATCCTCGCCGTCATTTCCTGGATGGCCGGCATGCTCTATCTGCCGCGGCTGTTCGTCTACCACGTCGATGCCGAGAAGGGCTCGGTGCAGTCGGAGACCTTCAAGGTGATGGAGCGGCGCCTGCTGCGCGGCATCATCAATCCGGCGATGATCGTCACCTGGGTGTTCGGCCTGTGGCTCGCCTGGAAAATCTTTGGCTTCCAGGGCGGCTGGCTGCACGCCAAGATCGGCCTGGTGCTGCTGTTGTCAGCCGTTCATGGCTATCTGGCCGGCGCGGTGCGCAAATTCGCCGAAGATCGCAACGAAAAATCCGCGAAGCACTGGCGGATGATCAACGAGATCCCCACATTGCTGATGATCGCCATCGTGATCCTGGTTGTCGTCAAGCCGTTCTGAGGCCGATCAGGCCGCTTAAAACGCGGCTTGCTCTTTCATCCGACCGACGATAAAAGACGGGTCTTCCTTCCCGTCATGCGCCGCCCTTCATTGTTTTCGGCCGCGCCCGGCATTTGTCGCATCCCGCCGATATTTTTTTCCCAAAGCTCACCCAGAGTCCGTCTATGCAAGAAATGAAACTTACCGAATTCAAGAACAAGAAGCCGCCAGAGCTGATCGCTTATGCCGAATCGCTCGAGGTCGAGAACGCCAGCGTCATGCGCAAGCAGGAGCTGATGTTCGCGATCCTGAAGAAGCTTGCCGCCCAGGACGTCGAGATCATCGGCGACGGCGTGGTCGAAGTGCTCCAGGACGGGTTCGGCTTCCTGCGTTCGGCCAACGCCAACTATCTGCCAGGTCCCGACGACATCTATATTTCGCCGTCGCAGATCCGGCGCTTTTCGCTGAAGACCGGCGATACGGTCGAAGGACCGATCCGCAGCCCGAAAGAGGGCGAGCGCTATTTTGCGCTGCTCAAGGTCAACACCATCAATTTCGACGATCCCGAAAAGATCCGCCACAAGATCCATTTCGACAATCTGACGCCGCTCTATCCGACCTCGCGGCTGAAGATGGAAATGGAGGTTCCGACCTCCAAGGACATCTCGCCGCGCGTCATCGACCTGGTGGCGCCGCTCGGCAAGGGCCAGCGCGCTTTGATCGTCGCGCAGCCGCGCACCGGCAAGACGGTGCTGCTGCAGAACATCGCCCACTCCATCACCACCAACCATCCGGAATGCTATCTGATCGTGCTTCTGATCGACGAGCGGCCGGAAGAAGTGACCGACATGCAGCGCTCGGTGAAGGGCGAGGTCGTCTCCTCGACCTTCGACGAACCGGCGGTGCGCCACGTCCAGGTCGCCGAAATGGTCATCGAAAAGGCCAAGCGGCTGGTCGAACATGGCCGCGACGTCGTCATCCTGCTGGATTCCATCACCCGCCTCGGCCGCGCCTACAACACCGTGGTGCCGTCATCCGGCAAGGTGCTGACCGGCGGTGTCGACGCCAACGCGCTGCAGCGGCCGAAACGCTTCTTCGGTGCCGCGCGCAACATAGAGGAAGGCGGTTCGCTGACCATCATCGCCACCGCCCTGATCGATACCGGCAGCCGCATGGACGAAGTCATCTTCGAAGAGTTCAAGGGCACCGGCAATTCGGAAATCGTGCTCGACCGCAAGGTCGCCGACAAGCGCATCTATCCGGCGATGGACATCCTCAAATCCGGCACCCGCAAGGAAGACCTGCTGGTCCCACGTTCGGATCTGCAGAAGATCTTCGTGCTGCGGCGCATCCTGGCGCCGATGGGAACCACCGACGCGATCGAGTTCCTCATCGACAAGCTCAAGCAGACCAAGACGAATGCGGATTTCTTCGATTCGATGAATACGTGATTGGGTGGGCGGGAGCACATTCCCGCCTTCGTCATCCTCGGGCTTGACCCTAGGATCCATGCCGTGGTCTCAACCGGAAGAAGCGGCGGAAGCAGAAATTGCACCGTTGCGGCGCCCAAATGTCGCGGCATGGATCCCTTGGGCTGCGGAGCAGCTCCAGGGGTCTGCGCCGCGTCGCTTCGCTCCTTGCTTCGCCTGGGATGACGACCTTATCGACGCCGCAACAGCCGCTCTAGTTCCTCGGCATCCGTCAACGCCGGCAAACACACCTGCCCCGTACAAAGCCAGGCGGCTGGCCTGTTGGTCGGCGGGAAGACACCGCCGGGCAGCAAGGGTCTATTCGTTTCCGAACCAATCGCGGCAATGATGTCGACGCGGCGCGGGTCGGGGCTTCGATTCGCGACCGGAACGAGCTTTGGATCCTCCGGACTGTCGACGATGACGAGTTTCAAAGGCTCGATGGCAAGCGCGCAGGCATTGACGATGCCGGCCTGGCCATAGGCCTGGTGTGCCGCACGGCCAGCCGCGTGTTCGGCGATCTTCCAGGCTTTTTCGCCGAGATCGAGATCGCCGATAATGGAGGCGAGCCGCACAAGCGCGGCGATGATCTGGCTCGTCGCTGAGGAAATGGCCTCATCGACATCGCCCCTGATGCGGATCGGCACGTCGGTGCTGTCCGAAGCGGTCAGATAGTAACCTGTGCCGGCGTCGTCGGCATGCCAACGGTCGAGCTGGTCGATGAACTGCTTCGCCTGGTCGACATAGCTCCAATCGCCAGACGCTTGGAACAGCGAGATGGCGGCATTGGTCATGGCGGCGTAATCGCTCGACAGAGCGGGAAACAGTTTTCTGGCGCCGAGCATGGAATGCGGCAAGCGGCCGTCGCGGCTTGCTCCGAAGATATGGGTAAAGGCCTTGGCCGCGGCCTCGATCCAGTCGGGCCGCGCCAGCGAGCGACCGGCCTCGGCGAGTGCCGCAATCATCTGGCCGTTCCAGTCGGTGAGGGTCTTGGCATCGAGGCCTGGCCTGACGCGCTCTTCCCGCGCGGCGAGCAGCCTTGCCTTAAGCGGGATCAACTGTTCGCGATCGGCCACGCTTTGGGTTTGCTGGGCGCTGGTTTGGTGGACAACCGGCTTGCCTTCCCAGCCATGCGGGGCAGAAAGCGTGAAGTATTTGAAAAACAAGGTGGAATCGTCACCAAGAACGGCTTCGATCTCTTGCCTGCTCCAGGTGTAGAAAAGCCCTTCCTCACCGTCGCTGTCGGCGTCGAGGCTGGCGGCGAAGGCGCCGCCGGCGACGCGCATTTCGCGCAGCAGCCAGTCGACCGTCTCTTCGATTCGTATCCGGAACAGATCATTGCCGCTTGCCGAAAAGGCCCAGTTGCAGAAGCGGATCAGCTCCGCATTGTCGTAGAGCATCTTTTCAAAATGCGGCACCAGCCATTCGGCATCGGTGGAGTAGCGGCTGAGCCCGCCGCCAATATGGTCATAGATGCCGCCGCCTAGCATCCGTTCCAGGCTGACCAGCACGTCGTCGCGATGCGCGGCGTTGCCATCGCGCAGCCATGACAGCCAGAGCGTGAGCATGAACGGCGCGTTGGGGAATTTCGGCGCGCCGCGCAGGCCGCCAAGGTCGCGGTCGATCATGCCGTCGATGCGGCCGGCGAGGTCGGTGAGCGTGCCGCGGTCGAGGCTTCCCCTGGCATGCGTGCCGGAGAGCCGTGCCTCGACATGGGAGGTCAGGCCGTCGGCGCTCTGGTGCAGGCTGTCGCGCTTCTCGCGCCAGGCCTTGTCGACCGCTTCCATGACCTGGATGAAGCCCGGGCGGCCATAGCGCGCCTCGCGCGGAAAATAGGTGCCGCCCCAGAATGGCTTGCCGTCCGGCGTCAGGAACATGGTCAGCGGCCAGCCGCCTTGCTCACCCATCGAGGACAGCGCGGCCATATAGATCTGGTCGATGTCGGGACGCTCCTCGCGGTCGACCTTGATATTGACGAACAGACGGTTCATGACGGCGGCGACGCCGTCATTCTCGAAGCTTTCGTGCGCCATGACATGGCACCAGTGGCAGGCGGCATAGCCGACGGAGAGCAGGATCGGGCGATCGAGCGTCCTTGCTTCTTCAAGCGATGCCGGCGACCAGGCCCGCCAATGGACGGGATTGCCGCTGTGCTGCTGCAGATAAGGGCTGGCCTCTTCGGCAAGCAGGTTTTGCGCGGGCAATGTCACAATGGGCAACTCAGTTTGTTTGAAGGCGCGAGGCTAGGGCGGTTCAACAGAGCGGGCAAATGATTTCAGGCGATTCGATCGTTGCGTTGTCGAGCGGCCGGCTTCCGGCCGGTGTTGCCGTGCTGCGTATCTCCGGCCCGCGGACTCGATTCGTTGTCGAAACGATTGCTGGCGGCATGGTTAAGGACCGGGCGGCGGTCCTGCGCAAGTTCAGGGCGCCGGATGGAACCGTGCTCGACAGCGGCCTGGTCATGTTCTTTCCCGGCCCAGCCAGTTTTACCGGTGAGGATGTCGCCGAATTCCATGTCCATGGTGGACGCGCCGTGGTGACCCGGATGCTGGAGATCATCGCCGGCTTCGACGGCGTCAGGCATGCCGAGCCAGGCGAATTCACCCGTCGCGCCTTTCTCAACGGCAAGGTCGACCTCGTCGCGACGGAGGCACTGGCGGATCTGGTCAATGCCGAGACCGAGGCGCAGCGACGCTTCGCGGTCCAGAACGCCGAGGGCGTGCAGAGCGATCTGTATATGAGTTGGCGCCGCCGGCTGATCCACGCGCGTGCCATGATAGAGGCTGAGATCGATTTTGCCGACGAAGACGACGTGCCGGGATCCGTTTCGGATACGGTCTGGTCTGATGTCAGGGCGATGATCGGCGAGATCGATCGCCACATCGCCGGATTCCACGCGGCCGAAATCATCCGCGACGGTTTTGAGGTCGTGATCCTCGGCGCGCCGAATGCCGGCAAGTCGAGTCTGTTCAACGCCTTGGCGCGGCGCGATGCAGCTATTGTAACGGATGAGCCCGGCACGACCCGTGACCTGATCGAGGTGACGCTGGACCTCGGCGGCCTGCGTGTCCGGCTGACGGATACGGCCGGCCTGCGCGAAGCGCCTGATAAGGTCGAGGCGATCGGCATCGAGAAGGCGCGGGCCAAGGCCGACCGAGCCGATCTCCTGTTGCTGCTGGAGGACATTTTGTCCCCCAAGGTCGTCGGCCTGGTTCCGGCCACAGCCCCGCTGTTGCGCGTCGGCACCAAGCTCGATCTGCTGGATGGGCAGGCGTCGGGTGATGCGGCCAGCAAGTATGATTTCGGCATTTCAGTTATGAAGGGCATTGGCGTGGAGGCGCTGTTGGCGGAGATTGGCCGTCGCGCGGCGGAAGCGGCGGGTGATGTCGGCGATGTTCTGCCGTCGCGCCTGCGCCATGTTGAACTGCTCAGCGAGGCGAATCGCCATCTGCTTCGCGCGATCGAAGAGCACATCGGCGGCCAGGAACTGCGGGCCGAAGAGCTGCGTTTGGCGGCGGACAGGCTGGGTCGAATCGTTGGGGCGATCGATGTCGAGGACATGCTCGACGTGATCTTTTCGCAGTTCTGCATCGGGAAATGATTCACGTGAAACAGTGACGTGGCTGAGCACGCCGGGGTTTCCGCTGTAGTAATGCCCGCCGCTTCGTCATCCTGGATCTCCGTGACGGAGCTTCGCTCGTACTTTGCCCTGGGATGACGAATGTATGGAGGCCCTCGGGAAACCACCAACGCCACGACTCACGTGAAACACGCGCTGCGGCCATGACTCACGTGAAACATCGCGGGGTGCACCTCCTACCCTGTTTCACGTGAAACTTGCCTTGAAGTTTTCTTGACAGTTTGGCCCTGCGGGGACATGTGTCCGTCAATCTCTTTTTCGAGTCCAGGATTTGAAATGACCGATCACTATGATGTGGTTGTGGTGGGCGGCGGCCATGCAGGGTGCGAGGCGGCCAGTGCCGCCGCGCGCGCTGGTGCCAGAACCGCGCTGGTGACGCTGCGCTTCGACACGATCGGCGTGATGTCGTGCAATCCGGCCATCGGCGGGCTCGGGAAAGGCCATCTGGTCCGCGAAATCGACGCCATGGACGGGCTGATGGCCCGGGTGGCGGATGCGGCCGGCATCCAGTTCCGTCTGCTCAACCGCCGCAAGGGTCCGGCGGTGCGCGGGCCGCGCACGCAGGCTGACAGGAAGCTCTATCGCCTTGCCATGCAAGAAGCGATTCGGCAGCAGAACGATCTCGACGTGGTCGAAGGCGAAGTCCTGGATTTCGAGATCAACAACGGACGGATCGCCGCTGTTCTGCTGGCGGACGGCCGCAGGCTCGCCTGCGGCGCCGTGGTCCTGACGACAGGCACCTTCCTGCGCGGTCTCATTCATATTGGCGAGAAGAAGATCGTCGCCGGCCGTATGAACGAGCAGGCGAGCCTCGGCCTGTCGGCGACGATGGACCGCGCCGGCTTCAAGCTCGGTCGCCTGAAGACCGGCACGCCGCCTCGGCTGGACGGAAAGACCATCGACTGGGCTTCGCTGGAAAGCCAGGCGGCGGACGAGGATCCCGTGCCGTTCTCGCTGATGACCGACCGTATCACCACACCGCAGATCGAGTGCGGCATCACCCGCACGACACCAGCCACGCATGGACTGATCCGCGCCAATCTCGGCCGCTCCGCCATGTATTCCGGTTCGATCGAAGGCGTCGGGCCGCGCTATTGCCCGTCGATCGAGGACAAGATCGTCAAGTTCGGCGACCGCGACGGCCACCAGATCTTTCTGGAGCCGGAAGGGCTCGACGACGACACCGTCTATCCCAATGGGATTTCAACCTCGCTGCCGCAGGATGTCCAGCTTGAGATCCTTAAGACAATCCCCGGGCTCGCGCATGCGACCATGCTGCAGCCGGGCTATGCCATCGAATATGATCACGTCGATCCGCGCGAGCTGCAGCAGACGCTGGAGACCAAGCGCGTCGCCGGCCTCTTTCTCGCCGGGCAAATCAATGGCACGACTGGGTATGAGGAGGCGGCTGGCCAGGGCCTGCTCGCCGGGCTCAACGCGGCGCGTCGCGCGTCGGGCAGCGAACAGATCGTGCTCAGCCGCACCGAGGCCTATATCGGCGTGATGGTCGATGATTTGACCAGCCGCGGTATCAGCGAACCCTACCGCATGTTCACCTCGCGGGCCGAATTCCGGCTGTCGCTGCGCGCCGACAATGCCGATGAGCGGCTGACGCCGCTCGCCGCGAAGCTGGGGATCGCGTCGGCGCAACGCATGCAACGCTACGGCGATGTCATGCAGCGGCTCGACGCGGCGCGCGAACTGGCCAGATCGGTTGCGATGACCCCCAATGAAGCGGCGCGGCACGGGTTGGAGATCAACCGGGATGGTGTCCGGCGATCGGGGTATGAGCTGCTGGCCTATCCCGACGTCGATGTCGCCTGGCTGGCCAGGATTGAGCCGAGATTTGCGGCGATCGACGTCAAGACTGCGGAGCGTCTCGAAACGGAAGTGAAATATTCTGTCTATCTCGACCGGCAGAAGAGTGACGTTGCGCAGATCCGGCACGAAGAGAGCCGCCTGATCCCCGAGACGGTGGATTTCGCCGGTGTGCCTGGGCTGTCCAACGAGTTGAAGCAGAAGATGCAGGCGCGGCGCCCGCGTTCCATCGCGGACGCGCAGCGCATGGAGGGCATGACGCCGGCGGCACTGGCGATCATTGTCGCGCATGTCCGCCACTACGAGAACGCGCAGAGGGACGTTGCGTGAGCTCTGTCTCCTGGAAGAGCCTGCAGGAGGCGGCCGGTCCGGTTTCACGTGAAACATTCGATCGCCTTGTGGCGTTCGAAGCCATGTTCCAGAAATGGAATCGCAGCATCAATCTGGTGGCGCAGTCGACCGCGGGCGATGTCTGGCAGCGCCACATCCTCGACAGTGCGCAGCTGGCGCGCATAGAGCCCAATGCCACGCGCTGGGTCGATATCGGCTCGGGCGGCGGATTTCCGGGCCTGGTCGTGGCTTTCCTGCTCGCCGAGCGCGACGGCGCCAGCATCGATCTGGTCGAAAGCAACCGCAAAAAGGCGTCGTTCCTGCAGACCGTCATCGGCCAGTTCAGCCTGCCGGCGCGGGTCGTGGCGCGGCGCATCGAGGACAGCCACGCGCTTGTTCCAGCACCGCAAATCGTTACGGCCCGGGCCCTGGCGTCGCTTTCGGTCCTGCTCGACCTGTCCGCGCCTTGGCTGATGGCAGGTGCGCACGGACTGTTCCACAAAGGCCGGGATTACCGAGCGGAAGTGCAAGAAAGCGTTAACCGATGGGCCTTCGATCTGGTAGAACATCCCAGTGTGACGGACCCCCATGGCGTCATCCTGGACCTGTCTAACCTGCGACCTGTCTGATCTTCGACCTGTCGGGCTATTTGGCGACCCAAAAATGAATTTCTGGCATAAACCCATGATGAAGAACGGCCCCCGAATCATCACCGTAGCCAACCAGAAGGGCGGTGTCGGCAAGACCACCACCGCTATCAATCTGGCCACCGCTCTGGCCGCGATCGGCGAAAAGGTGCTGATTGTCGACCTCGATCCGCAAGGCAATGCCAGCACCGGCCTTGGCATCGACCGCAAGGACCGCACCGTCTCGTCCTATGACGTGCTGACCGGCGAACTGGAGCTGGAAGCCGCGGCCATTCCGACCGCCGTGCCAGGCCTGTCGATCGTGCCGTCGACGCTCGACCTGCTCGGCATCGAGATGGAGATCGCCTCGGCGCCCGACCGGGTGCTGCGGCTGCGCAACGCCTTGCGTGCCGCCTCGGCACGGTCGGCCGGTTTCGGCTATGTGCTGATCGACTGCCCGCCGTCGCTCAATCTGCTCACGCTCAATTCGATGGCGGCGGCCGATTCGGTGCTGGTGCCGCTGCAATGCGAGTTCTTCGCGCTGGAAGGTCTCAGCCAGTTGCTGGAAACCGTCGAGCAGGTGCGCCGGTCGATCAATCCGGAGCTCACCATCCAGGGCATCGTGCTGACCATGTATGATGGCCGCAACAATCTGGCCAATCAGGTGGTGCAGGATGTGCGGGAGCATATGGGCGACAAGGTCTATGAGACCGTCATTCCGCGCAATGTGCGTGTGTCGGAGGCGCCGTCCTACGGCAAGCCGGCGATCCTCTACGATCTGAAGTGCTCGGGCAGCCAGGCCTATCTGCAACTGGCCTCGGAAGTGATCCGCCGCGAACGTAAATTGCGCGCCGCTTGATTGGATCGGGTCCAGAATTAACAGCCGATTCGATGCCGAAACGATCCCAAGACGATTATCCAAAACAGACTTATCCAAAATAGACTTGGAATAGACATGAGCGAAGACCTTTCGAGGAAAAGACTGGGCCGTGGCCTGGCGGCACTTATCGGTGAGATCGATCGCCCGGCGGCACCGGAGAAGCCCGGCATGAGCGCCGAAGGCAAGGTGCCGATCGAGTTCGTGAGCCCCAACCCGAAAAATCCGCGCCGGCACTTTGGCGACGCCGAACTGACGGACCTTGCCCAGTCGATCCGCGAACATGGCGTGGTGCAGCCGGTGGTGGCGCGGTCGTCGCCGACGCAGGCGGGTCGCTACGAGATCATCGCCGGCGAGCGGCGCTGGCGCGCGGCGCAGCGCGCCGGGCTGACCGAGATCCCGGTCATCATCCGCGAGGTCAACGACCGCACCGCGCTCGAGCTGGCGATCATCGAGAACGTCCAGCGCACCGACCTCAACGCGGTCGAGGAAGCGTTGGGCTACCAGCAGCTGATCGACGAGCACGGCTACACCCAGGCCGATCTCGGCAATGTCATCGGCAAAAGCCGCAGCCATGTCGCCAACACGCTGCGGCTGCTGAAGCTGCCGGATGTGATCCGCGACATGCTGGTCGACGGGGCGCTGTCGGCCGGCCATGCCCGCACGCTGGTGACGGCGGAGGATCCGGCCGGCCTTGCCAAGCGCATCGTCGAGGAAGGGCTTTCGGTGCGCCAGGCCGAAGCGCTGGCGCAGATGCCGGCCGGCCCCACGCCGGCCAAGCCGAAGCAGCCGCAAGCCGTGCCGGAAAAGGATGCCGACACGCTGGCCCTGGAAAAGCTGATGACCGACACGCTCGGCATGATCGTGGCCATCGACCACAAGGGCAAGGGCGGCGAGCTGCGGGTGTCCTATCGGTCGCTGGAGCAGCTCGATGAGCTGTGCCGGAGATTGAAGCAGGAGCGGTAGTTAGCCGGCGAATGACATCAAGCGGAAGCTTGATTTGACGCAGAAAAAGCGAGGGCTGGCTGTTGGGCCAGCCCTCGTTTTGCGGCGCTGGTGACTGGCGAAATCGGCGAAACCGCCGATCCCCCCCCGTGGGGGAGATACCCGGTAGGGCAGAGGGGGGCGTCGTAGGGCGCTGCCTTGTTCATCTTAGACTGGCCGAGAACTCACCTGAAGCTGCATCGCGATTGATCGAGAAGTCGGCGGGTCAGCGCCCCCTCTGGCTTGCCAGCCATCTCCCCCACGAGGGGGGAGATGGGCCAATCGCCGACCGCAGCCCCAGCCTAACCCGCGGCTTGACAGTGCCCGGCAACGGCGTAACTTGTTTTAGACATGGCTTAAATAAATTGCCCAGGCGTGCCGGTCGCGGCGAGGGCTATTTGCCATTCCTGCAGTCGTCGTGAAATGGCACCGCCTCGCCAAAATGATATGCCGACGCGCCTGACGCATGGGAGGTGCAAATGGCAGTCCGTTGGCAATTGTCCGGAAGCTACTTCGAAAATTGCAGCTGCGATGTCGTGTGCCCTTGCCTGCTGTCCACCAAGGCGCAGCTGACATCAAAGCCGACGAAAGGCGTTTGCGACGTCGGCCTGGTCTTTCATATCGATACGGGCAATTACGGCGACGTTCGATTGGATGGGCTGAGCGTCGCGCTGGTCGCCCACACGCCGGGTCCGATGGCAGACGGCAATTGGACAGCCGCCGCCTATATCGACGAACGGGCCGATGACAGGCAGACAGAGGCGCTGGGTGCCATCTTCACTGGCGCCGCGGGCGGCCCCATGGCGGTGTTGGCACCGATGATCGGCACGAACCTCGGCGCCAGGAAGGTGCCGATAGACTACCGGATAGACGGCAAGAAGCGGTCGGCGGCGATTGCCGGCGTCATGCGGATGGCGGTCGAGCCGCTGCCGACGATGCGCGAGGACGGGCAGATGTGGGCGGCCACCGGCCATCCCGTCAATCCCGACTGGCTGGCCATGGCGATGGGGGCGCAAGGCAGCACATTCAGCGACCATGGCATGAGCTGGGACAATTCGGGCCAAAACGGACATTACGCCCCGATCAATTGGTCCGGCGAGTAGCTGTTGGCCGCACAGTACGGGAGGATTGCCCTCCTAACGCTGCCCCAGCCTCGCGCTCTCCACCGCAATGCCGAGCAGTGCCTGACGCGCCAGTGCCTCGGACAGATCGGGCCGTTTGCGGGTCTGCAGCACCGCGGTCTGCAGCCGGGTCAGCGCGCGGCTTAGCGCTTCGCTGCTCCAGCGCTCCAGTGCCTTCTCCACCAGCTTGCGCCGCGAAAAGAAAACCGGCGGGCGGGCGCCGGCGACGACCGAGGCGGCATTGCGCCCGGCGGAGTCCATCTGGCCACGCATCACCTGGATCTGCTGCAATTGGCGCATCGCCGAGGACAGCACCAGGAAGGGCGGGCCGCCGGACTGGCAGTGGCGGGTGAAGGCGGTGTCGAAGTCGCCGATCTTGCCTTCGAGCAGCGCGTCGACGGCATCGTCGAACGAGGCGCCGGAGACGTCGCCTGACATCGCCCTGACATCCTCCAGGCCGATCTCCTTCTGGCCGTGGACGTAGAGGATGAGCTTTTCGATCTCGCCGCGCGAGGCCAGCCGGTCGCCGCCGAGATTGCGACGCAGCGATTGTCTGGCCTCCAGCGTCATCGACATGCCGGCCTTGCGCAATTCGTCGTCGATGACCGTGTCGATGTCGCCGGCCTCGTCGGCGTAGCAAGGCAGCGCCATGGCGTTGTCGGCGCCCTCGACCACGGCGCGCAGGCCGACGCCCTTCTTGAGGTCGCCGGCCTCGATGAGGATGATGGCATCGCGCGCGGGCTCCGCCGTCAGCGCCTTGACGTCCTCGGCGAGCGCCTTCTGGCCGGCGGCATTGCGCACCCAGAGCAGCCGGCGGTCGGAAAACATCGGCACGGTGCGGGCTTCGTCGAGCAGGCGGCCTTCGTCACGGTCGACCTCCGAACCCTCGAGCCGGACGACGGAAAAAGGATCGTCGAGCGGCAGCCCGGTCTTTTCGGCAAAGGCTTTCGCACGCTCGGAGACGAGGCCGCGGTCGGGACCATAAAGCAGGACGATGGAGAAGCGCGCATCAGGTCGCGCGAGCCAGGAATCGACCTCGAAAGCTTTCTTCTGTGCCATGGGGGGTGGTTAGCATGGCACGGCGGCGGCGTGAACAGAGTTCGATCTCCCCCCTCGTGGGGGAGATTGGCGGCTTCAACCGCAGCGCCCGACAGTGAATCGCCTTATCTGGCGGAAACCCCTGCGCAACCTTGCGTCAAATTGCGCGCTGTCGTGAAACATCGACAAGAAATTTCGCGGACATATCTTCATCTTGGTGCGGGGAGGTTGGCTCGGCCGGCGCGGCCGGTCCGATGACCTTCGGCGAATTCGCACTGGACGCGCGGATGTGCAAATATCGGCACCAGGCAACATTGGAGGACGAAGGTCATGGCCGACGCTGGGATGTTGCGTTTTCACGTTCCGGAGCCGGAAGTGCGGCCGGGCGGCACGCCTGATTTCTCCAATGTGACCATCGCCGCGGCCGGCTCGGTGCCGCGCCCCGACATCGATGTCGATCCGCGCACAATCCGCGACATGGCCTTTTCCATCATCCGCGTGCTGAACCGCGATGGCGAAGCCGTCGGACCGTGGGCCGGGCTGCTCTCCAGTGAGGAGCTGCTGGAAGGCCTGCGCCACATGATGACTCTGCGGACCTTCGACGCCCGCATGCAGATGGCGCAGCGCCAGGGAAAAACGTCCTTCTATATGCAGCATCTCGGCGAAGAGGCGGTGAGCTGCGCCTTCCGCAAGGCGCTCGAGCCGGGCGACATGAATTTTCCGACCTACCGGCAGGCCGGCCTGCTCATCGCCGACGGCTATCCGATGGTCACGATGATGAACCAGATCTACTCGAACGAGGCCGACCCGCTGAAGGGCCGGCAGCTGCCGATCATGTATTCGTCGAAGGAGCATGGTTTCTTCTCCATCTCCGGCAATCTGGCGACGCAGTACATCCAGGCGGTCGGCTGGGCGATGGCCTCGGCGATCTCGAACGATTCCAAGATTGCGGCGGGCTGGATCGGCGACGGCTCGACGGCGGAATCCGATTTCCACTCGGCGCTGGTGTTCGCCTCCACCTACAAGGCACCCGTGGTGCTCAATGTCGTCAACAACCAGTGGGCGATCTCGACCTTTCAAGGCATTGCGCGCGGCGGCTCCGGAACCTTCGCCGCGCGGGGCCTCGGCTTCGGCATCCCGTCGCTGCGTGTCGACGGCAATGACTATCTCGCCGTGCACGCGGTGGCCAAATGGGCGGCCGAGCGCGCGCGCAAGAATCTCGGGCCGACGCTGGTCGAATATGTCACCTACCGCGCCGGGGCCCATTCGAGCTCGGACGATCCTTCCGCCTACCGGCCGAAGACCGAATCCGACGCCTGGCCGCTCGGCGACCCGATCGTGCGGCTGAAGAACCATCTGATCGGGCTCGGCGTCTGGTCGGACGAGCGCCACGCGCAGGCCGAGGCCGAAATCCTCGACACGGTGATCGCGGCGCAGAAGGAGGCGGAAAGCCACGGCACGCTGCATGCCGGCGGCAAGCCGTCGACGCGCGACATGTTCGAGGGCCTCTATGCCGAGATGCCGCCGCATCTCAGGCGCCAGCGCCAGCAGGCGGGAGTCTGAGCCATGCCGAGACGGACCATGATCGAGGCCATTCGCGATGCCATGGACGTGTCGATGGGGCGCGACGACAAGGTCGTCGTCTTCGGCGAGGATGTCGGCTTCTTCGGCGGCGTCTTCCGCTGCACGCAGGGCCTGCAGGCCAAATACGGCAAGAGCCGCTGCTTCGACGCGCCGATCAACGAATCCGGCATTGTCGGCTCGGCCATCGGCATGGCCGCCTACGGGCTGAAGCCCTGTGTGGAAATTCAGTTTGCCGACTACATGTATCCGGCCTACGACCAGCTCACCCAGGAAGCAGCACGGCTGCGCTACCGTTCAAACGGCGATTTCACCTGCCCGATCGTGGTCCGCATGCCGACCGGCGGCGGCATTTTCGGCGGCCAGACGCACAGCCAGTCCCCGGAAGCCTTGTTCACCCATGTATCCGGGCTGAAGACGGTGGTGCCGTCCAATCCGCATGACGCCAAGGGGCTGCTGATCGCAGCGATCGAGGATCCCGATCCAGTGATTTTCCTCGAGCCGAAGCGGCTCTACAATGGCCCGTTCGACGGCCATCACGACCGACCGGTGACGCCGTGGTCAAAGCATGAACTCGGCGAGGTCGCCGACGGCCATTACACCGTACCGCTCGGCAAGGCGGCGATCCGCAGGGCGGGTTCCGCTGTCACCGTGCTCGCCTACGGCACCATGGTCTATGTCGCGCAGGCCGCGGCCGAGGAGACCGGCATCGATGCCGAGATCATCGATCTGAGGACGCTGCTGCCGCTCGACCTCGACGCCATCGTCGCATCGGTCAGAAAGACCGGGCGCTGCGTCATCGTGCATGAGGCGACGCTGACCTCCGGCTTCGGCGCCGAGCTGTCGGCGCTGGTGCAGGAAAACTGCTTCTACCATCTGGAGGCGCCGGTGGCGCGGGTCGCCGGCTGGGACACGCCCTATCCGCACGCGCAGGAATGGGACTATTTCCCCGGTCCCGCCCGGGTCGGCCGCGCGCTCAAAGAAACATTGGAAGCCTAAAATGGGGGAGGCCTGACATGGGCGAACACATCATCAAGCTTCCCGATGTCGGCGAAGGCGTTGCCGAGGCCGAACTCGTCGAATGGCATGTCAAGGTCGGCGACATCGTGCGCGAGGACACCGTGCTCGCCGCCGTCATGACCGACAAGGCGACGGTCGAGATCCCTTCCCCCGTCGATGGCGAGATCCTGTGGCTGGGCGCCGAGATCGGCGACACGGTGGCGATCGGCTCGCCGATCGTGCGGCTGAAAGTGGCGGGCGAGGGCAATGTAAAGCCGCAGGGCGGCGCGGTGGAGGTGGTGGCCGCCGAGCCGCCGGCCAAGCTTCCGACGCCGAAGCCGGAGACCGCCGCGCCGGTCGCGAAGACCACGCCAAAAGCCGCTGCTCCTGAGGCGAAATCGGCTCCGGCCTTTTCGAAAGGCAGCGGGCAGAGGTCCGTTTCCGGCGCGCCGCGCCCGGAGGGTGAAAAGCCGCTGGCGTCGCCCGCCGTGCGGCTGCGCGCGAAGGAGGCCGGCATCGATCTCAGGCAAGTCGGGGGAAGCGGCCCGGCCGGCCGTATCGGCCATGAGGACATCGAGGCGTTCCTGGCGCGCGGCCCGCAGGTCGCCAAAGCATCGGGCCTCGCGCGCAACGATGCCGTCGAGGATATCAAGGTGGTGGGCTTGCGGCGCAAGATCGCCGAGAAGATGACGCTGTCCAAATCGCGCATCCCGCACATCACCTATGTCGAGGAGATCGACGTCACGGCACTCGAGGAATTGCGCGCCGCGCTCAACAAGGAGAAGCGGGCCGCCAAGGGTGCTGGAGAGAGGCCGAAGCTGACATTGCTGCCGTTCCTGATGCGGGCGATGGTCAAGGCGATCGCGGACCAGCCTCAGCTCAATTCGCTGTTCGACGACGAGGCTGGCATCATCCACCAGCATGGCGGCATCCATATCGGCATCGCCGCGCAGACGCCATCCGGGCTGGTGGTGCCTGTCGTCAAGCATGCCGAGGCACGCGACATCTGGGATTGCGGCGCCGAGGTCGTCAGGCTGGCCGAGGCGGCCAAGTCCGGCACCGCGACGCGCGACGAACTGTCCGGCTCGACCATCACCATCACCTCGCTCGGCGCCATGGGTGGCATCGCGACGACGCCGGTCATCAACCATCCGGAAGTGGCGATCATCGGCGTCAACAAGATGATGGTGCGGCCGGTGTGGGACGGGACCCAGTTCATCCCGCGCAAGATGATGAACCTGTCGTCGAGCTTCGACCACCGGGTGATCGACGGCTGGGACGCCGCGGTGTTCGTGCAGCGCATCAAGGCGCTGCTGGAAACGCCGGCGCTGATCTTTGTGGATTGAGGGTGGAATGACCGAGATGACCGCGGGCCAGCGCCCCCCTCTGCCTTGCCAGGCATCTCCCCCACAAGGGGGGAGATCGGATATCACGCCGGCTTTCGCCAAACTCCAATACTGGCGAAATGGGCGCAGCGACGAAACTGCCAATCTCCCCCCTCGTGGGGGAGATGTCCGGCAGGACAGAGGGGGGCGTGAAGGATCGCGACGGAACATTCCCTCGGATCGAAGGGTCGCAACATGAAAGAAATCTCCTGCAAGCTGCTCGTCATCGGCGCCGGTCCGGGCGGTTATGTCTGCGCGATCCGTGCCGGCCAGCTTGGCGTCGACACGGTCATCGTCGAGGTTGCGAAGCCGGGCGGCACCTGCCTCAATGTCGGCTGCATCCCGTCCAAGGCGCTGATCCATGCGGCGGAAGAGTTCGAGAAGGTCTCGCATATGGCCGGCGGCAAGAGCCCGCTCGGCATTTCTGTCGCGGCGCCCGCGCTCGATCTTGGCAAAACCGTCGCCTGGAAGGACGGCATCGTCAGCCGGCTCAACAGCGGTGTCGCCGGCCTGCTGAAGAAGGCCGGCGTCAAGACCGTGCATGGCTGGGCGACGTTCCGCGACGGC
Organism: Mesorhizobium sp. 43Arga; assembly: GCF_053714255.1. Taxonomy (NCBI): domain Bacteria; kingdom Pseudomonadati; phylum Pseudomonadota; class Alphaproteobacteria; order Hyphomicrobiales; family Phyllobacteriaceae; genus Mesorhizobium; species Mesorhizobium sp. 43Arga. Next base: position 111,537 of record NZ_JBSKBO010000011.1, on the reverse strand, counting down.
AAGACCGTCGGGGTCGAGACCGAGACGGGAAGCCAGGTGATCCGAGCGGAGACGATCGTCATCGCCACCGGCTCGGCGCCGGTGGAACTGCCATTTCTGCCCTTTGGCGGGCCTGTGATATCGTCCACGGATGCGCTGGCTTTGAGTGCGGTGCCCGGAAAACTCGCGGTCGTCGGTGGCGGCTATATCGGGCTGGAACTCGGCATGGCCTTCGCCAAAATGGGCGCCAAGGTGACTGTGGTCGAGGCCTTGCCGCGCCTGCTGGCGCAGTATGACGCCGAACTGACCCGGCCCGTGGTGAAACGGCTTGCCGCGCTCGGCATCGAGGTGATGCTGGGCGCCAAGGCCAAGGGGCTGTCGACAAAACGCGATGCGCTGCTGGTCGAGACGGCGGACGGCAAGAATGCGAAGGTTTCCGCCGACAGGATCCTGGTGACGGTCGGCCGCAAGCCGGTGACCGAAGGCTGGGGCCTCGACCAGATCGACCTCGACATGTCAGGCAAGTTCATCCGGATCGACGACCAGTGCCGCACCTCGATGCGCGGCATCTACGCCATCGGCGACGTCACCGGCGAGCCGATGCTGGCGCATCGGGCGATGGCGCAAGGCGAAATGGTCGCCGAGATCGTCGCCGGCCACAAGCGCAGCTGGGACAAGCGCGCGATCCCCGCCGTGTGCTTTACCGATCCTGAGCTGGTGACGGTCGGGCTGTCACCCGAGGAAGCCAAGGCCCAAAGCGAGATCACGGTCGGGCTGTTCCCGTTCGCCGCCAACGGTCGCGCCATGACCAAGCTCGGCGAGGATGGATTCGTCCGCGTCGTCGCCCGCGCCGACAACCATCTGGTGGTCGGCATCCAGGCGGTCGGGCAGGGGGTGTCGGAGCTGGCGGCGGCGTTCGGCCTGGCGCTGGAGATGGGGGCGCGGCTGGAGGACATCGCCGGCACCATCCATGCGCACCCGACGCAAGGCGAGGGGTTCCAGGAAGCGGCGCTGAAGGCGCTGGGCCACGCGCTGCATATTTAGAGCTTTACCCTCCCCCTTGTGGGGAGGGTCGATCCGCGAAGCGGAGCGGGGTGGGGTCTTCTCCGATCGTCGGCGCTCACCCCCGCCCCGTCTCCCAATCTCCGCCTCGCTCCGATTGAGAGCCGACCCTCCCCACAGGGGGGAGGGTGAAAAGCTCACCCCGCCAGCCGGCTCACCATCTCATGCTGCGCATAGGCCCGGCCGAAACGATTGGCCAGAAAAGCATCCAGCGCGATGTCTTCCTGCTTGACGAAACCCGTCGCCGGCAGGCTGCCGTCGGCCAGCATGTCGAGAACGGCGCAGATGCCGGACGCGGTGGTGATCTGGATGGCGCTGCGCAGTTGGTTGCCGACGCGCTGCGAATAGATCTTGTTGGCGTAGGTTTCCTGCAGCAAGCGGCCGTTGCGGCGGCCGGAGACGGTGACGAAGACGATGACCACGTCCTGTAGCGTCGCCGGCAGCGCGCTCTCAAAAATGTCCTTCAGCACGTCGCGGCGGTGGCGCAGGCCGAGATCGTTGAGCAGCGCCTTCATGATCGCGGCGTGGCCGGGGTAGCGGATGGTGCGGTAGTTCAGCGTGCGCACCTTGCCCTTCAGCGTCTCGGCCAAGGTGCCGAGCCCGCCGGACGTGTTGAACGCCTCATAGGTGACGCCGTCGAGCGAGAATTCCTCGCGCTCTTCCAGCGGCGGCACTTCGATCAGCTCACCCTCGACGATCGCCTCGCAGGGCTCGCAATATTCGTTGATGACGCCGTCGGTGCTCCAGGTCAGATTGTAGTTCAGCGCATTGGACGGGTACTGCGGCAGCGCGCCGACGCGCATGCGCACGCTTTCCAGCGTGTCGAAGCGGCTGGCGAGATCATTGGCGACGATCGAGATGAAGCCCGGCGCCAGCCCGCATTGCGGGATGAAGGCGGTCTTGGCCGAACGCGCCAGTTCCTTGACGCGGCGGGTCGAGACGACATCCTCGGTCAGGTCGAGATAATGCACGCCGGCACTGGCCGCCGCTTCGGCGATGCGCGTGGTGAGATGGAAGGGGGCGGCGCTCAGCACGGCGAACTTGCCGGCAAGCGTTGCTTCCAGCGCGCCGGGCGCCGCGATGTCGAGTTCGAGTGTCTCGACGCCGGCGGGGACTTCGGCCGCGGCAAGCTGTGCCGCCGAACGGTCGACGAGGGTGACGCGGTAGTCGCCTGTTGCGGCGAGCATTCCGGCGATGGTCGAGCCGATCTTGCCGGCGCCGACGATAACGATGTTGTTCATGGCCAAATACCCCTGCCAGTTTCAAGTTGGCAGAATCATCGCAGCTTGCCTGTCGAAAGGAAGCGTGGAATCTGGCAGAGTGAACCCCTTTTCTAGCCGATCCGCCGACGGAGTTCGTCGAAATGCTCAGTGAAGCCGAACAAGCCCTACTTTCCCTGCTGCGCGCCAACGCCCGCGCCTCGACGGCTGAACTGGCGCGGCGGCTCGGCGTGTCGCGCACCACGGTGCAGAGCCGGATAGAGCGGCTGGAACAGCGCGGCATCATCTCAGGCTACGGCGTCAAGCTCTCCGCCGACTATGAGCAGGGCCTGGTCAAGGCGCATGTGCTGCTCACCGTGACGCCCAAGCTCGCCGACAAGGTGGTGCGCGCGCTGCAGGCGCTGCCGCCGGTCAGGACGCTGCATTCGGTCAGTGGCAATTTCGACATGATCGTCGTTGTCGACGCCCCGTCGATCCGCGACCTCGACGCACTGCTCGACCAGATCGGCGCCATGGACGGTGTCGAGCGGACCTCGTCGTCGATTATTTTGTCGACACGGATTGATCGGTGAGCGGGCTTTTGAGGACGATGGCGCCCGGCACGTTGCATTGAGCCCGGCGGAGGACCGAGCCGCTCCCGGCTCGGTCCCATTCCCTCTATTTAGCCGGCTGGATGCTCGATGCCGCCAGCTTGCCGGCCTTGGCCGAATAGGTCACCACCACCTTCTCGCCGACCTTCAGCGACTCGGCCTCGATGCCTTCCGGCAGGACGAAGGTCTTGCCGTCGGAAAGCGTGATCGAGTCGCCCTTCTTGTCGATGCTGGCAATGGTGCCGGTGGCCGCCTTGGCGAAAGCACTGGTCGAGGATACGACGGCGAGTATCATTGCGGCTGCGATAGCTGACTTCTTCATGGTCTTTTTCCTGTTTGACTTGGTTGTGGAGCCGCTGGCCCTTGGCCTGGAGCGGCTCCGGTATCCGGGCCGTTTGGCCGCCGGATCTGTCTCGTCGTTTTGCTTTAGCGAGAGACAAAACGAGCTTAGGCCGTGGAGTTGGCGAGGGGCTGGCCGCGAGTTTACAAATAGGTAAGTCGACGCCCGGCCTCACAAATCGCGCAGCTGTTCCGCTGCCTGTTGCGCCGACGGCTTGGCGGACCAAACGGCGGCAGCCACCGAAGCGGCGACGAGACCGAGCATGACCGCCAGATAAAGCCAGGGGATCGACAGTGCTTCGGGTGGCGGATCGAAAACGCCGGTCAGCAGCTTGACCAGCATCCACGCCGTCAGCAGGCCTGAAAGCAGGCCGAACGTCATGCCGCCAACGAGGATGAGCAGACCTTCGCTCCACAGGAAAGCGGCGAGCTGGTGCGGTTTGGCGCCGATCGCGGCCAGGATGGCGAAAGGCCGGCGACGCTCGAAGAACCCCAGCGCCAGCATCAGCCCGGCGGCCGCCGCGGCCATGACGACGGCGAAACCCAACTCGATTGTCGTCAATCCGCCGAGATCGACCGCGGTCAGGCTTGAGCCGATGAGATGTGCGGCCTGGCCGATATCGGCCACCTTCAGCGACGGATCGGAGGTCAGCGCCGACGAAACCTGCCGGGCCAATGCGGCAGGATCGGCCCTGGCCCGCATGAGCACGTATTCGGACGCATCGGAGCCGGTCATCCGGGCCACATAGGCCGAATTGGCGACGAGGAAGGAATCCTTTGGCGCGGTCGGAAATTCGCGGGCGACGCCGATGAACCTGAAGGCCACGGGATGATACTGGTGATCCCTGGCATCGATGAGCCTCAAATTGATCGTATCGCCCTGCTGGAGCTGGAAATCCTGTACGGTCTCTTCCGAGACCAGAACGCCGTCCGGCGTCGCGGCGAGCAGGGCGAGCGTGCCGGCCGCGCCGGCGCCACTGAAATAGGCATCGGAAAGACCGGTGGCGCGTCCGATGTGGGCGGGATCGATGCCGTAGAGGTCCTGCAGGTCCGCGCCGACATAGGCAAAACGATGCTGCATGGGCTCGGCCGCCGCCGCTTCGGGCAGCGAGGCAAGTGCCGCAAGGTGCGCTCCGGCCGGTCTGTCCGTCGTGCCGAAGACAGTGACGTCGGAACCATTCGTGAGCTCGGCGTCGATGCGCGCCTGGGCATTGTAGGTGGTGTTGAAGATGGCGGTCGATGTGGCGAAGGAGATCGCCAGCGCGGTCATCGCAATGCCGATCGTCAGCCGCCCCGCTTGCCGCGACAGGGCGGCCGATACAATGGGCGCCAGTGCCCCCGATGCCGGGGCAACGATCGTTCGCAGGAGCGCGCCATTGCGGGCGATCACCGTGGCCGACAGCCTGATCGTCAGCAGCGCCATGCCGAGCCAGAACAAGGCCGGCGCGACGAATGCCTTGTAGTCCACCGCTGTCGCCGCCACGCCTTCGGGCGCAAGAACGATCTGGTATCCGGTGCTCGCCGATTGCCAGAAGAACAATTCCGCCGCGGCGAGCAGCAGAATGTCCAGCCACAGGCGCTGCCAGAGCGGCGCGCCAGCCCGGCTCACGGTCCGCCGCGCCGCGGTCACGGTCGCCCAGCGCGCGTCCCGCAAGGCCGGGTAGAGAAAGGCGATGAACCCGACCAGAAGCCCGAACAAGGCGACAAGGAGCAGCGCCGGCACGTTGACGCCAAGCACCCCCTCGAGACCCGGAACGATGATGGCAAGCAGCGATGCCGCGGCCATGCCGATCACGGTGCCAACAATGGCCGCGACGGCGGCTTCCGTGGCGGACAGAAGCAAGACGGCTTTGGTCGTCGCGCCACGGACGCGAAGCAGCGCCTGCTCCGTGCGCCGGCGCGCCGCACCGGACGCCGTGACGGCAAAGGTAAGGGCAACCGCCAGCGCGACACCGGGCAGCCCGAGAAACAGAAACAGGACGGAGGCGTACAGCGCATCCTCGCGGACCGCCCCGAGGCGCGAACCGAGATTGTCGGCCACCAGGGCCTGACCGGCGACCCGCACCTCGAGATTGTGCTGGGCGGCGGTGACAAAAGTATAGGCCGTGACGGGATCCGGCGGCAGCGCCTTGTGGGCCAGCCGCACATGCAATTGCAGTCGGGTGGTGTCGGGGCGCGCCTTATGCTGCGGATCGAACAATTGCCGCCAGGCTTCCTGTGGCAGAATGAGGACATTGTCGGGCGGAGCCTGCGGCGCTGCCTGGGGCGGCAGGCCAACGGCCTGGAACAAAGCGTCGGCGTCCGGAAGGTCGACGACGCCGGCAATCCTGACCTCCGCCGGCGGCAGGCCGATCCGCTGGATCGAGACAGCGTCGCCAGGACCGACATGGAGGTTGGCGGCTGTCTGCTGGGCAATCAGCGCGCCGTCGAGGGTGCCGGAAAGCGGGCGGATTTCCGCCGGGAAATCGCTGGAATACCGGTTGTCGAAAGCAACCGCCTGGCCAGGCCCCGTGGTCTGGGTCGTGCCGCCGGTCCGTGCCTCGAAGCCGGCGACATCGGCATAGCGGACCTGATGCACGGCCGTGACCGGAGCAGCGTCCGTCAGCGCCTTGCCGACGAGGTCGGGATCGGCACCGGAAATCATTTGCACCTGCCAGTCGATTGGAACCGCCGATACGGCCCGCACGGTCATCGATGCCCCGGCGTTGGCGAGGAAGAGCGCCATCGCCGCGAGCAGGGCGACCGTCAGCGCGATGCCGGCGGCAGCACCGGCCACGCGCAGGAAGCGGCGGGCAAGCACACCCCGAATCCACAGCAGGACGATCATGCGGCCGCCGCCCCTGGCCGGTGCCCGGTGGTGAGCCGGCCGTGATCCATAACCCAGCGCGTCGCCATGCGGTTGGCCACGGCTTCGTCATGTGTGGCAACGACCAGGGCGATGCCGGTGTCTTCCAGGCGGTCGAACACGGCGTCGAAGAAACGCAGCGCCGTTCGGCTGTCCAGCTGCCCGGTCGGTTCATCGGCCAGCACAAGCTTCGGACCCATGGCCAGAGCGCGCGCCATGGCAATGCGCTGGGCCTGGCCGCCGGACAGTTCTTCCGGCAGCTTGTCGCCGAGTTCGCCAAGACCGAACGATTGCAGAAGCGATGCCCCGATGTCGTCGGCGCCGGCATACTCGCCGGCCAGCAGCATGGGCAGGCCGATATTCTGGACCGCGGTGAGGGCCGGAAACAGGCTGGGCGACTGGAACACGAAGCCGATCTGGCGCGGCCTCAGAGTTTCGAATGAACCGAGTCCGGGCCATTCGACGGTGCCGGCCGTCGGCCGGTCGAGGCCGCCAAGAATATGCAGCAGCGTCGTCTTGCCGCTGCCCGAAGGTCCGACGAGCGCGATGCGCGCACCCGACGCGATCTCGCAGTCGACATCGCGCAGCGCGCTGATCCGGCCGGCGTTGCCATCGCGGAAGTCCCGCCCGAGGCCTTTCGCGACAACGAGCGTTTCAGCCACGGACGATCCTCCCATCCTTCAGCCTGATGATGCGATCGGCCCTCTGCGCCAGCACCTTGCTGTGGGTGGCCAGCAGTGTCGCCAGTCCGGCGTCGCGCCTCGCCTCGAAATGGGCGATCAGCCGGGATTCGGTCTCGCTATCGACCTCCGCGGTCGGCTCGTCGGCAATCAGGATGGGCGGGTCGGCGGCCAGCGCCACGGCAAGGCCGGCGCGCGCGGTCTCGCCGCCGGACAGCTCGGTCGGAAAAGCGCGGGCGCGATGCGACAGGCCGACACTTTCCAACAGGCCGGCGATTCGCCGGTCGTCCGGCTTGTTCGCCAGCAGCATTTGCAATCGAAGGTTCTGCTCGACGTTCAGGTGGCCAAACAGGTTTCCGGACTGCAGCAGAATGCCGAAGCTGGCGGCGCGAACGCGCGTGCGATGCGCCTCCGGTCGCCGCGTCAGCCGGACGCCGCCCACCTCGACATAGCCGCCATCCGGTTCATCGAGGCCGGTCACGCAAGCCAGCAAGGTGGATTTGCCGCTGCCGGAAGGCCCGACCAGGGCGACGATCTCGCCGGCGGCGACATGGAAACTGACGCCTCGCAAGGCGGCCGTCTCGTCGTCGCCGATATGGAAAAAGCGGTAGATCTCATGCGCGTCCAGCGCGTGCATCTCACTTCCACCGGAACGAGTTGGACATCAATTGCCACTGGTCGACATTGTCGGCGCCCTTGGGCGCATAAAGTTCGAGCGCAACGAGCTTGCCGTCCTTGAAATAGAGGTAGCGCTCGTTTTCGAGGCGAACCTGCCGGTTGGTTACCGCGTTCGGTTCGGAGTTCGAGGTGTAGACGATGCGGATCGCGGTGCCGGCCGGCAGCTTGACCTGCTTGACCGCGCTGACCTTCACAGCGCGCCCGGCGGCCTCGAGCTTCGCGACATAGTCCGCCTTGGCGCTGTCGACTGTGGGCGCGGCGTCCGCCTTGGAAACCGAGACAACGACGCCATCCAGCTTGTCGACGAAGCTGGCGCCGTCGGCACGGTCCGACCGTGCCCAACCCTCCGGTACCTTCAGGGCGAACCCTTGCGGCGAGGTGTAGTCGATAAAGACCTGCGAATCGGGAATGTCGCCCGGCGGGTTCTTCTCCGGCTGGACGGGCTTCTCGGCGGCCGAGGCCGGCAGGCTGCCAAGCACCGGAGCCAGGAGAGCTGTCGTGCCGAGGCACACCGCGACGGCGAGAGCGGGCAAGATGCCGGTGGTTTTCCGAAAAAAGTCTTTCATTTTCCGCGGCCTTTCGATGGACGGTCAGGTCCATTCATTATGCCGCTGCAAGCTTACGGGCGGGTCGCCGGCCGCATACCCTTTCGTAAGCTATTGGCGCTTTGGCAAGTTTCCGGCGCCAGCTCTCGGCCCTATGACGCCGCCGACCTTACCAGCGGAAAGCTCACCACCACCGCGAGGCCAGGCTGACAATCGTCAAGGGCGATGGATGCGCCATGCAAATCCGCAATGGCCCGCACCAGGCTGAGGCCAAGGCCGTTGCCCGGCGTCGAGCGGCTGTGGTCCAGCCGGTAGAGTCGCTGAAACACCCGTTCGCGCTCGTCCGGAGGAATGCCGGGTCCATTGTCGGCGACGCTGGCGAGGACACGCTCGCCTTGCCGCTTCACCGACAGTTTGATGGTCGTGCCGGGCGGGCAATGGCGCAGCGCATTCTCGACCAGATTGGCGAACATCTGCGTCAACAGTTCCCGGTCGCCGTGGATCGGGTCCGCCGTTTCGTTCAATTGGGCGGGCGACAGCACTTTTCCGTCGTCTTCAGCAACGCCGGTGTAGATCTCGGCAATGATTTGCAGGATTTCGTCGAGGTCGAGATCGGTAAAGCGTGCCTTGCGCGCACCGGCCTCGATCTGGGCGATCCGCAGCAGCGCATCGAAGGTCTCGTTGATCTGGTAGCCCTCGGCGCGGGCATCGGCCAGATCGTCGGAGACGTCCTGATCCCGCGCTGCCTTGTCGGCGGCGCCTTCCAGGATCATCTGCAGGCGATTGAGTGGCGTTTTCAGGTCGTGCGCGATGTTGGCGCTGACCTGTTTCATGCCGTCGACCAGCGCCGACAGGCGGTCGAGCGCCGCATTGACCTGGCTGGAGACGACATCGATGTCGTCGCCATTGCCGGTCAACGGAATGCGGGTATCCAGCCGTCCATGCGAAACATCGACCATGGTGGCGGCGATGCCGTCGAGGCGGCGCTGGACGCGGGAGGCGAGCAGGGCGCCGCCTGCGATCGCCAGCCCGGTGATGATCAGCGTTCCCCAGCCGAAGCTCATCAGCACCACCGTTTCCAGCTCCTCTGTCTCGGAAAGGCTGAAGGCGATCGTGAGGTTGTTGCCGCCGATCGAGCCGGAAAAGGCTCTATACGCTGAGCCCGAAGGCACACCGGGCATTTCGGCATCGAACATCGAGAAGCCATCGGGAAGCCCGGCCGCTGTGAAGTTGCCGGCCAGATGCTTTCCCGCTGCGTCGGTCAATGAAAAGAGCTGTTCCTTCTTGGGGCTGAGTTGCGAATGGCTTTCGACCGTGGAAACCAGGTCCTCGATGTCGCTCTCGGTATAGGTCGCCGTCACGATCGAGTAGGTTTCCCTAATGGTTTCATCGAGCCGTTCGGCAAGATCGGCGCTCATCATCCGGTAGACGATGGCACCCGAAAGCACGAAAGCCAGCACGAACAGGAAAGCGAACGTCAAGGCAAGCCGGAACGGCGTGCTGCGCAGCAGGCGAGACCAGCTTCCGGTCATGGCGCAAGCGGCGCGTGCAGGCTGTAGCCGGTGTTGCGGATGGTATGGATCAGCTGGGCCTCGAACGGCTTGTCGACCTTGGCCCGCAGCCGGCTGATATGGGTCTCGACGACACTGGTCTTGGGATCGAAATGAAAGTCCCAGACGCGCTCCAGAAGCATGGTGCGGGTGATGACGCGGCCCTCGCCGCGCATCAGCACCTCGAGCAGGCTGAATTCGCGCGGCTGCAGGTCGATCGGCTGGCCCTGGCGCGTGACACGCCGCATGATGAGGTCCATTTCGAGGTCGGCGACCCGCAGCACCGTCTTCTGCTCCTGTGCCGCCGGCCTGCGGCCAAGCGCGTTGATGCGGGCAAGCAGCTCGGAAAAGGCGAACGGCTTGACCAGATAGTCGTCGCCGCCGGCCTCCAGCCCCTCGACGCGGTCGTCGATGCCGCCGACGGAGGTGAGGAAGATCGCCGGCGTGCGCACGCCGGCCGCGCGCACCGCCTTGACCATCGACAGGCCGTCGAGACCCGGGATCATACGGTCGGCGACGATCACGTCATAGCTGCCGGTGGTGGCGGCGAAAAGCGCGTCATGACCGTTGCGCAGGAGGTCGCAGACATGGCCGGCCTCGGTCAGTCCCCTGACGATATAGTCCGCTGTCTTGTGGTCGTCCTCGACAAGAAGAAGTCGCATCGCTGTTCCGGTTGATCGCCGATATCGGGCACAGGCTATCACCGGCACGGCCCCGTTCCTAGGATGGCCGGGTAGCGCTTTCCCTACCTTCGTCAAGGTTCAGTCCGACTCCAGCAGGATCTCGTCGGCATCGTCGGCGGTTTTCTTCAGCGTCATGTAGAGGACGAGTGCCGCGATGCAGCCCAGGAAGATCAGGCTGGTGAAGGTGGCGCCGAAGCCGAGGCCGCCATATTCGACCGGCTGCGACAGAAGATCGCCGAAGGAGGCGCCGAGCGGGCGCGTCAGGATGTAAGCCAGCCAGAAGGCGAGGATGGCGTCGAGGTTAATGAGATAATAGGCAAGCGCGATCAGCGCGATGACGCCGCCGAACATAAGGCCTGACGCGAGATAGCCCATGTCGAAACTCTCGGCGATGAGGTCGCCGGCGGCGGTTCCGAGCGAGAAGGTGAACAGGATCGCCAGCCAGTAGAAGATCTCGCGCCTCGTCGTGAAGATGGTATGGATCGACAGTGTCCGCTCGCTGGCGTACCAGACCGCGAACGTCGCCACGAGCGCGACCGAAAAGGCAATCGTCGTCGTCTGCAGGCGCACGCCGAAAGTGTCGACGAGGTTGTCGGTGATCAGCGTGCCAACGACGCTGATCAGCACCACTGCCAGCCAGTAGGCCCACGGCACATAGCGCTTTTGCGCGAACTGCAGGCCAAGGGCGACGATCAGCACGCCGGTCATGATCAGCGAGGTGACGGTCAGCCCGAGCCCGAGATTGACGGCGAGATAGTCGGCCGCCGTCTCGCCCATGGTGACCGCCATCAGCTTGATCAGCCAGAAATCGAGCGTAACCTCCGGAACCCTGTTCTGGCTCGGTCCGGCGGTTTTGTTGGGAGAGAGCATGGCGGCCGTCCTCATGGTTGCCGGATCACTTGCCCATGACCTTCATGGCCTGGGCGAAGAACTCGTCGGCGCGCTTGTCGTCGTCGGCATTGCAGCGTTCGATGCCCTTGGTCTCCAGCTCCGAGACCTTGTTCTTGTCGGCGTCGTTGAGCTTGGCTGCCGCTTCAGCGGCACGAAGGGCCTTCAAACTTTCCTCACAAGGCGCGGGGGCCGCATAAGCGGTGGAAATTGCTGCCGAGACAGCGAGGGTCCCCACTGCGATGGCAAGTGAAAATCTTCTCATGAAACCATTCCCTATCTGATGCCGGTGGTCCGGCTGCGGTAATTGAAGCCGGCCCCTAACTGGCGGACCGGCATCCGAACGATAAGGAAGCGACTTCACTCCAGCCTGTCCCGGGGCATACAAATTCGTAAGGATGGCCGTGATTGGCGCGTAAGGCCTTTACGAACGCCGCGCGCTGCGCTGATAGAAGTCGACCGCCTTGTATCCGCCATCAATGGCGCGCCCCAGTGGCTGAACCCGTAATCCGTGCCCAGGAAAACACGAATGAGCTATGCCTCCCTCAAGCCGGCTTCACAGGCCTTCGTGCAGCGCAAGCGGCTGATCTTCGTTCGGGTGGCGGCGGTGCTGGCGGTGCTGCTGCTGTTCATCACCAAGCCGGCGCTCAGCGAGGGCTCGAATGGACACGAAACGCTCGAATTCCTCGGCTTCTGCCTGGTGCTCGCCTGCGTTGCCGGCCGGCTGTGGAGCATCCTCTATGTCGGCGGCAAGAAGAACGAGGAGCTGGTTTCGACGGGGCCGTTCTCGATGAGCCAGAACCCGCTCTATTTCTTCTCGACGGTGGGCGCGGTCGGCATCGGTCTGCTTTACGGCTCGCTGGTGGCGGCAGCCGTGCTTGGCGTGGCCAGCTTTCTCATCTTCCGCGTCACGGCGCGCAAGGAAGCCGAATACCTGCTGGGGAAGTTCGGCCCGGCCTATACGGCCTATATCAAGGCGACGCCGCGCTTCTGGCCAAACCCGCTGCTTTACCGCGACGACGACCAGTTGCAGTTCTCGCCGCGCGCGCTCAAGCGCACCTTCTATGACGGGCTCTATTTCCTCGCCATCTTCCCGGCCATCGAACTGATCGAGTATTTGCGGGAGACGGGCCTGCTGTTCCCGGCCTTCTTCACGCTGTACTGATCGGCCGTTGTCCGGCTAATTTGCGGGTCATGCAGCACTTCGAAGAGCCTGTCGTATCGGCTGAAGGCGGTGTGACAGTGTTCACGACCGAGCACGCGGCCGTCTGGGCCGAGCTGATCGCGGCGGTGCCGGCCGAGACCGGCGATCGGCTGGCGGCGCTGCGGAAGGTTGCCGGTGTCACCGGCGTGGCGCAACACGGAGACGGCCGCCCGCAAGCGTTCGTGCTCGGCCAGCGCCGGCTGGCGGCTGCAATGATGCGCATTGCACTGTTCTGGTCGGCTCCGAACGTCATCGCGGGTGACGGCTCGCGCCTGCTTGAGGCCTTGGAGAAGGAGGCGCTTGCGCAAGGCGTGCTCTGCCTGCGCGCCGACGAGGATACGGTGCAGCAAATCGGCGGCCATTGGCAGCGCCGCGACGGCTTCCTGCAGCGCTGGATCGGCTGCGACCCGACCCGCCGGCAGGTTCCGCCATCCTGGCCGCAGACGGCGGGTTTTACCTGCGGGCCGTCGGCGCTGGCCATGGCGATGGCCGGGCTAGACCAGGCCTTGCGGCCGGACCGGGCGCTGGAGGTCGAGCTCTGGCGCGAGGCGACCACCATCATCGGCCCAAGCGGCCCGGGCGGCTGCGACCCCTACGGCCTGGCGCTGGCGGCGCACCGGCGCGGCCTGCGGGTCGAAATCTTCATGAGCAGCGCCGAACCGATCTTGCTCGACCGGGCCAGCTCGGAGGAAAGGCGCGGGCTGATGAGCTTCGTGCAGGCCGGTTTCAAGCGCGAGGCCGAAGTCGCGTCATTGCCGATCGAGACGCGCGCCTTTGTCGTCGAAGAAATCGGCCAGGCGCTCGATCGCGGCCTTCTGGCGCTGGTGCTGATCGACCAGGCGCCGATGATGGGCCACACCTGCCCGCACTGGGTGCTCGTCCACGACCATGGCGACGGCGTCTATTTCCTCAACGATCCCTGGATCGAGCCCGACCGGCTCGAACAGCCTATGGATGTCGTCGACCTCCCGGTCAGGGCGGCGGATCTCGACCGGATGGCCTGGTACGGCAATCCGGCCTACCGCGCCGCGGTGCTGGTCGGGCGATAACGGCTTGGGGGATTGGTGGAGGCTTCCCATTGCTTCGTCATCCCCGGGTCTTCGCGACGCCGCTACGCGGCTGCTTCGCCCGTGGATGACGAAGTCGGGAAGGCGCGGCTAATCCCGAACGTCTATGATAAGCCGACCACGAATGACGGATCCTGTCGCCACGGCCTTCAACCCGCCCCGCTTGGCGTTCTCAGGCTCCCAGCGGATAGGGCATGTAGCCGACGAAGCCGGCGATCTTCCAGCTGCCTTCGACCTTCCGACAAAAATACAGCGTCTGCCATTTCAGCCGGTCGACGCTGCCATCCGCCTTGGCGATGGAGCCGTCGAATTTCTTGTGCAGCACGGCGCGGTCGCCGTCGACATCGATGTCGCGCAGATTGGTGACGCGAAAAATCGCCTCGCGCAGCGGCTCGGCGAATTTGGTCGCCGCCGTTTCCCTGGCCTGGCGCAGCCACTCGTCGCGATAGATCTCCAGCCTCGGAAACTGCAGCCGCCAGGCATCGGCATTGGCGAGGAAATGCGCATGCATGCCGAAGAAGCTTTCGGCGATGAAATCGTGCTCGACCATGGACCAGTCCTGGCCGATGAAGGCGTCGATGTCGCGCCGCACCAGCATCTCCCACAGCGCATGGCGGTCGGCATCGCCCGAAGGAAACGGGTTCTTGTCGAAGGTCATTCTCGGTTTCTCCGGTCTCGCGCAGGCGTCTGTCGCCGCGGCCTGGAAGCCGTCCGGCAGGTGCGCACGATGCAAGCGCTCCTGTAATAAAGCAACACAGACTTTTTCCGAAGAATGTTGCTTTCCAACAAGGACCCTATCGGGACCGGCCCGATCGCGGTAAATCTGCGCAGAAGCGGGCGCCGCTTTGGTGCCCTGTTGCGTCATCAGAGGAGGCAATCTCTTGCCCAAGCAGACTTTTGGAACATCCCATGTGCCGCTGTCGCCCGCCGTGCGGGCCGGCGACTTCGTCTATGTCTCGGGCCAGGTTCCGGTCGGCAGCGACGGCATCGTGGTCAAGGGCGGCATCACGGAACAGACCGAGCAGGTGCTGGCCAATGTGAAGGCGGCGCTGGCCTTGGCCGGCTGCACCCTGGACGACGTGGTGAAGACCACCGTTTGGCTGGAAGACGCGCGCGATTTCGGTGCCTTCAACGCGGTCTACGCCAGGCACTTCCCGAAGAACCCGCCGGCCCGCACCACGGTCGAATCGCGGCTGATGATCGACATCAAGATCGAGGTCGAGGCGGTCGCCTATCGACCAGTTTGAGACGATAAGGTAACGAAGCGGAGGTTCCCAAAAATGCAATTCGACCTCCTGCTGAAGGGCGGACGGCTGATCGATCCGGCGTCCGGCATCGACGCGCCGCGCGATGTCGCCATCGCCAACGGGCGGGTCGCGGCGGTCGACGCCGATATCCCGGCTGATCGCGCCAAGCAGGTGGTCGAGGCGACGGGCTACATCGTCGCGCCCGGGCTGGTCGACCTGCACAGCCACGTCTATTGGGGTGGCACCTCGCTCGGCGTCGATGCCGACCGGCTGGCCGCCAAAAGCGGCACCACCACCTTCATCGATGCCGGCAGTGCGGGCGCCGGCAATTTCCTCGGCTTCCGCCGCCATGTCATGGAGCGGTCCAGGGTGCGCATCCTGGCCTATGTCAACATTTCCTTTGCCGGCATTTTCGGTTTCTCGCAGTCGGTGTCGGTCGGCGAGTGCAGCGATCTGAGGCTCTGCGAGCCGCGCGAGGTGGTGGCGGCAGTGCGGGAACACGCGGACGTGGTGGTCGGCGTGAAAGTCCGCTCCGGCAAGCATGCCGGCGGCACCAGCGGCATCGCGCCGGTCGATCTAGCGCTCGAGGCCGCCGACAAGGCCGGCCTGCCGCTGATGGCGCATATTGACGAGCCGCCGCCCGGCCGCTCGGAAGTGATGCCGCGGCTGCGCCGCGGCGATATCCTCACCCATTGCTTCCGGCCGTTCCCCAACGCGCCGGTCTTCGCCTCCGGCGCGGTGCGGCCCGACATGCGGCTGGCGCGCGAGCGCGGCGTCGTCTTCGATCTCGGCCACGGCATGGGCTCGTTCGATTTCGACGTGGCGCGCGCCATGCTCGCCGAAGGGCTGGCGCCGGACGTCATCTCAAGCGACGTGCATCTCTACTGCGTCGACGGGCCGGCCTTCGACATACTGGTCTGCATGTCGAAGCTGATGGCGCTCGGCATGCCGCTCGTCGAGGTGCTGCGCGCGGCAACACAAGCGCCGGCGCGGGCGATCGCCCGGCCGGACCTCGGCACGCTGGCGGTCGGCACCGTCGGCGATGTCGCGGTGCTCCGGCAACGCGCGGGCCGTTTCACCTTCGTCGATGCTGTCGGCGCCGCGCTGGTCGCCGACCAGCGGCTGGTGTCGGAAGGCATCGTCATCGGCGGCTCCTGGTGGCCGAACGGGGCGTTGAATGATCTGGATGAGACGGAACGCTTCGAGGCGCATGTGGCGCATACGCATGTCGAGGTTGCGGCCCGGCATTTCGGGCACCGGCATGAATGAGTGGCCAATCTCCCCCCTCGAGTGGGGAGATCGGCAGATTCACTCGCGCGAATTACTCGGCTTCCCGTAAACCGGCGTCGCAATCCCCTCCATCCGCGCCTTGATCTGCAGCGCCACGTATTTCGAATAAAACCGCGACAGCGCCAGATTGCCGCCGTGGAACCACAGCGCTTCCTGCGCCGTCGGCTTCCACATGTTGCGCAATTCGCCTTGCCAGGGGCCGGGGTCGCCTTTGACGCCGGAACCGAGGCCCCAGCAGGGGCCGACCTTGTCGGCGACTTCGCGCGAGACGAGTGCGGCGACATTCTCGTTCATCGACTGGTAGCCGGTGCAGGCGATGATGGCGTCGGCCTGGAGCTCGCTGCCGTCCTCGAACAGGATGCCTGTCGCCGTCAGAGACTTGATGGCGACGCCGCTGCGGATGCCGATCTTGCCGTCGATGATCAGCTCCGAGGCGCCGACGTCGATGTAGAAGCCGGAGCCAGTGCGGTAGGCCTTCATCAAGAGGCCGGTCTCGTCGTCGCCGAAATCGATGGCGAAGCCGGAGGCGCGCAAGCGGTCATAAAAGGCGGCGTCGCGCGCCTTGATCACCTCGTAGAGCGCGCGCTGGCCCTTGGGCACCAGCGCGAAGGGCGTCGAGGCGACGATCATGTCGGCCTTTTCGGTGGTGATGCCGCGCGCCAGCGCGCGCTCCGAAAAGATCTCGAAGCCGACCTCCATCAGCGTGTCCGACTTGACCACGGTGGTCGGCGAGCGCTGGACCATGGTGACGTCGGCGCCGCTTTCCCAGAGGTCGACGCAGACGTCATGCCCCGAACTGGCCGCGCCGATGACGGCGACCTTTTTGCCGCGGAATTTGTCGCCGCTGGCATACTGGCTGGAATGCAGCAGCTCGCCCTTGAATTCGCTCGCGCCGGCCAGGTCGATCTTTCGCGGCGGGCCGTAGGCGCCGGTGGCGAAGACGACATGTTTCGGCTTCAGCGTGATCCGGCGGCCGACGCGGTCGACCACGACGGTCCACTCCTTCCGAGCCTCGTCATAGGAGGCGCTGAGGCATTTGGTGGCGACCCAGTAGTTGAGCTCCATGACGCGCGTGTACATTTCCAGCCAGTCGCCCATCTTGTCCTTGGGCGTGAAGACCGGCCAGTTCTCCGGGAACGGAATGTAGGGCAGATGGTCGTACCAGACCGGGTCGTGCAGCACGAGCGTGCGGTAGCGGTTGCGCCAGGAATCGCCCGGGCGCGCATTCTTCTCGATGACGATGGTGGGCACGCCAAGCTGGCGCAGCCGTGCGCCCAGCATGATGCCGCCCTGGCCGCCGCCGATGACCAGGCAATAGGGCTGCTCGGAAGCGCCGAGCTCGCGCGTCTCGCGCGCCCGCGCCTCCGACCAGGTCTCGCGTTCGGGGTCGGCCTTGTGGCGCACGCCGAGCGGCCGCGCCGAACCCTTGCGCTCCTCGAACCCTTTCAGGTCGGTCATCGCCGTGAACAGTGTGCGGCAACGGCCGTCGCGCAGGCGCATGATGCCTTGGCCTGACGCCACCGCGGTTTCGAAGGTGAACCAGGCTTCGATGGTGCCCTCGTCGGACGTCGCTTCGCCGGTAAGCTGCCATGCCGTGGGGTTGGTCGTCGGCAGCGTTGCCTCGAGCATGTCGGCGATGGCCTCGCGGCCTTCCATGGTCGTGACGTTCCAGGTGAAGGTCAAAAGATCGCGCCAGTAGCAGTCGTCGACGAACAAATTGCTTGCCGCGGTCGCATCGCCGGCCGCGAGCGCCTGCGCCAGGGAGTCCAGCCATGCGGCTGCCTGTTTCGTCGCTGCCATTTCGAGCATTTTGTTCCTCTTGTTCCCTGCCTTTTCGACCTGACCTCTTATCATGTTTGCACGCTGTCGTTCCACGACATGCCGCTCGACGGCGTGTGGGCCACCGACACCAACATGCGGACGGCGGTGACCTCGAGCCTTGGCAATATTGAAGCGTGACCTGGGCGATCATCGGCGGTCGCGCTCTACGGCGCCGCCCTCTGTCCTGCCGGACATCTCCCCCACATGGGGGAAATTGGCGGCTTCGGCGCCGCCAACGATGACATGGACCAACCCGGCCCCCGGCTACCCAATCCTCTCCAGCCGCCTCGGCAGCCGGTTCATCGGCCTCGGCCCGTCCGCCGTGATCAGGAACTGGTCCTCAAGATTGAAGCTGGCGAGGCCGTCTATGTAGAGCGGAATTTCGAAGGCCAGCACCATGCCGGCCTCGATGGCGACATCGCTGTCGGCGGCAATGAACGGCCATTGCTCGGAAAACACCGATTGGCCGACGCTGTGGCCAAAATGGCCGCGGCGGAAGCCGCGCAGGCCTTGCCGCGCCAGGCTGTCGGTGGCGACGCGGTGGACATGGGCGAGCGTGTTTCCCGGGATCAGCGCCGCCAGCCCGTCCTCGAAGGCGCGCTCGGCGATGGCATGCAGCTCGGCCTGGTCCTGGGAAGGCGGTCCGAAGGTGAAATTGCGCGACATGTCGGAAGCGTAGCCGCCGACCGTGCAGACCATGTCGCATTTCAAGGGATCGCCGGCCACGGCCCTGGCATCGGCGCCCTTGGCGCGAGCGCCCAGCGTCACATACTCGGCTGTCGCGACAGGATGCGACAGCCCGGCGGCCGCGTCGGCTACGCCCTTGCGGTAGAGCGCGACGAGATCGGTCTGGCGCATACCGGCCATCGCATCGACCTGCAAGCGCTCCAGTCCGGCTTCCGAGAGGAAAATGCCTTGCTGCAGGAGATCGATCTCGCGCCGTGATTTGATGGCCCGCAGCCTGTCCAGAAGCGGCGCGCCGTCGACCATCGGGCAATGCGGCAGCAGCGCCTGGATGGCGGCGAAATCGGCGGCCGGGACAAAGTCGAGGTCTATGCCGAGCGTTGCGCGCGCCAGTCCGAATTCCTCGAGCAAGGCCTGCAGCTGGCGCACCGAGCCGGCGAGATCGAAAGTGGCGGGACGGGAGAAATCCGGCGCGCGGCCAAGCGAGGTCAGCCCGGCCTCGATTCGCTCGGCGAGCGGCAGTCCGTGCGCTGTCTCGACCGGCGCGGATTCGATCCAGATCGGGTGCGACCGCACGATTGGCTCGGGCGCGGCGAGCCGCAGCTGCGCCGCGTTGAAGTCGGCGACGACAACGCCGATCGGCAGGTCTTGTTTGGCCGGGATGACGGCAAAGCCGGCGCCGGCGCGCCGGAACAGTCCCGCCGGGCCGATCCACGCGCCGGTCGCATAGTGGAAAGCCTCTGGCGCGCAAAGCAGCAGCGCCCCGATGCCGGCGCGCTCCATCAACTGCGCGGCGTGCTGGCGGTCGACAAAGCCTGTCATGGGTTTCTCCGGATGGCCGAAGCGACAACGGAGCATTGCCGGTGCGGACAATCAAGCCAGTTGCTTGATGCCGATGCGCCGCATGCCTTGACGGCTAGCGAAGACACAAATACGCCGCTACTTGATCGTTTCCAGCTTGGCGATGGCCGCGGTGAAGCCGGCGAGCGACACCGGGATGGTGACCGGCTTGCGGGTGACCGATTCCATGCCGATGTTGAGATTGGTTCCCGACTTCATCGCCTTGACCAGGTCCGGCGACAGCGGTGTGGCGGCGTAGGCGCCGTTCTGGTCGCTGGTCTGGACGGCGATGACCGTCTTTTGCCCCTGGTCGACCTGATAGCTGGCGCCGGACGGCAGGAACAGGCCGTGCGGCAGAGCGAGCAGCATGGCCAGGCTGCCATTGGCGCTGTCGCGGCGCACGGTCACGGTCAGCACGCGCTGCCCGGTCTTGGCTTCCGTGAGATTCTGCGACACCTGGCACTGAAGCTCGCCGGTCGCCGAACCGCTGGAGCAGTTCACCGCCCATGGATTGGCGTCGGCCGGCTTGGGTTCGGCCTCCTTGGGTTGAGACTGTTTGGATTGAGACTCCTTGGCGGCGTCTTCGGCAAGCGCCGGCCCGACAGAGGCCAACAGCAGCCACAGGGCAGCCGATGCCGCGGCCGAGCCGCGAAGATTAGCGATAGCTAAAATATTTGCCATGTTCTTGATGCCCCGCAATTTTCCTTGCCCCGGCAGGTATTCTCCTGGAAAAGGCTGGATACAGCAATGGCGAGTGCTCCGAAAGCCGAGTCCCCAGCCAAGCAAGCCGGCAAATCTACTGTGGCAATATGGCCACAGGACAGAACTTTGAAGTCCGACAACAACACTCGCAACGTTCCAGACTCGCTATACAATAGAATTCGCGTAAGAATTAACACGCGGGACGTGCAGTCCCAGAAGGGACTCGCCGGGGATGGGAACTACCGAGACATCTCGGCAGGTTGGTGGGATGGTGGCGCGTGGGGAGGCTTTCCATATGCGCGCCGGCTATCGCCGTTCGCGAATTGCAAGACAGCTGTGGAAGACGACGGCGCTGACGACGCTGGCGCTCGGCCTTTCCAGCGTGTTTGCCCATGCCGATCCCGACGGGCTCTGGCAGCCGCAGATCCGCGCCATCGTCGGCGCCGACGACAATGGCGGCAACGCAGCGCTCGAAGGCTTCATCCCGATCAAGCAGACGGCCGAATCGGTGCTGTTCCTCGATGTCCGGGCCAAGCACGATTTCAAGGATGCCTCCGGCCAGGACATCGGCCTTGGCATTCGCCGCATCGTCAATCCCGACCTGATGCTCGGCGGCTACGCCTATATCAACCTCGAGAACTACAACAGCACGCAGTTCACCGCGGCCACGCTGGGCGTCGAGGCGATCACGCCGAACTTCGACGCGCATGTGAATGTCTTCGTGCCGATCAAGGGCGACTCGACCGATCATACGACCGGCTCGACCCTGTCGATGGTCAGCAACCAGCTGATCGAACAGATATCGGTGCTCGACCACCGCGATTACGCGGCGTGGGGCATCGAAGGCGAGATCGGCGCCCAGGTTCCGGTCAACCTGCCCGACAAGCATTCACTGCGGCTCGACATTGGCGGCTACCATTTCGAGGACCCGCATGGCGACGACGGCAGCGTCACCGGCGCCAAGGCCGGGTTCGAATACACGATCGGCGATGTCTTCGGCAGCGGTACCGAGCTGGTCTTTGCCGGCGAGGTCCGCAACGACAATCGCGACGATACCCAGTTCGCCGGCAGCGTGCGGCTGAACATCCCGTTCAACCCCGGCCATGGCTCGGACACTACCGGGGCCATCGGTACGGACCCGGTCTATCCGGTCAGCGAAGGCCTGCGCAAGCGCGTCAACGAGCGCGTGCGCGGCGATATCGGCGTCAGGGTCCAGTCGCAGGACAAGATCGGCGGCTCGACGACCCGCGTCGCCATCAACGCCGCCACCAATGCGGCGTTCGGCAAGTTCTATTTCGCCGATGGCGGTTTGGCGGGCGCCGGCACGCAGGCCGACCCGACGACGCTTGACGACGCGGTCACCAAGGCCGGCAATGGCGGTTTTGTCGTTGCGCTGGGCGGCAATGGCAACCTGACGACTGCCGGCGTGACACTTGCCAATGGCCAGACCGTGATCGGCGGCGGCCAAAGCGTCACCGCGAAACTGTCCGGCGGCGGCACCGCTACCTTCAATCTGGGCGGCAGCAACGGCACGATCCAGGGCACCAATGTCGCCAACAATGTCATCACGCTCGGCACCGGCAACACGCTGAACGGCATCACCATCACCGGCGGCGCCAACGGCATCTTCGGCAACAACGCCACCGGCACAACACTGACCAATGTCACGGTGACGGGCGCCGGCGGCAACGGCGCCGCGTTCACCGGCAATTCAACCAATGTCAGCGGGTCCAATTTCACCGCGACCGGCAATGGCCTCGACGGCCTGCACATAGAAGACAACGGCACCTACAATTTCACCGGCACGACGCTGCTGCAGGGCAACCACGACGACGGCCTCGATATCACGGGCCAGGGCACCTACACCTTCGCCACCGTCAATGCGCTTGATAACACCGACCGCGGCATCACCGTGCAGGGCACGTCGAGCGGCGGCAGCTTCACCACCACCGGCGGCACCGTCTCCGGCAATGGCGGCATGGCCGTCTTCATCGACCCGATCACCGCCCATGTGGTGCTGGATTCGATCAGTCAGACCGGCGGCACGTCGGGCGTGGTGCTCGACCATGTTTCGGGCAGCTTCACCGTCAACGGTTCGACGATGATTTCCAACACGACCGGAGCGGCGATCCAGATCACGGATTCGCCGGCGACAATCCGCTTCGGCGACATCAACATCACCAATCCCGGCGCCGGCGGCATGTCGTTCAGCGGCGTCAACGCCGCCGTGGTGGCCGGCAACATCGTCATTTCCGGGCTGGGCGTCGGCTCTGGTCTCGATTTCTCCGGCAGCCAGACCAATTTCACCGCGCAGTCACTCAACATCACCGGCCCGGGCGCCGCCGGCACCATCGGCATCGATCTCGCCGATGCCACCGGCGATGCCACGATCATCATCACCAATGGCGGTTCCATTTCGGGTGTCGACACCGGTGTGCGCTTCGGCATAGCGGGCTCGCTGGCCCATTCGGCCAATGCCGAATTCAGCTTCGGCGGCGGTTCGATTGCCGGCAGCACCGCTTCGCTCGACGCGCGCGGCCTCAACCAGACGCTCGGCCACTACGCGTTCGGCTCGACCACCTTCAACGGCCCGCAGCTGTTCGATCCGCAGAATGTGATCTTCGTCGGCGCCGTCGGCTCGTCGGGGGACGGTTCTTCGACATCGAGCCTGCTCGCGATCGACCTGGCCGACGCCAACACCCAGAACAATGCGATCTTCGTGCTGGTCAACGAAGGATCTCCCATCGATGCCGCCGGCGGCTTCTCGCTCAGCGACGGCCAGACGCTGGCGTCGTTCGGCAATGGCCGCTCCTTCTCGCTCGGCGGCATTCCGGTCAACATCACCGGCGACAACATCCAGCACGACCAGGTCGTTTCGGATCCAGGCGGCGGCGCGGCGACGCTGACCAATTCCGGCGCCGGCGATGTCGTGACGGCAGCCAACAACAGCTCGTTGCTCGATTTCAACATCAGCGGCGGCGCCGGCAACGGCGTCCACGGCAGCGGCGTCAGCAATGTAACGATCTCCGGCGTCAATGTTTCGGGTATGGGCTTGAGCGGCGTGGCCTTCGACGGCACCAACACCGTCACCGCCACCAATCTGAACTCGAGCAACAACACCGGCGGCGGCCTGTCCATCCAGGGCGACGGCACCTATGCGTTCAACGGCACGACGACGCTGTCGGGCAATGGCACCAACGGCCTCTATATCAGCGGCAACGGAACCTACGGCTTCGAGACGCTCAACGCTGAGAATAACGGCTCGAGCGGCGTCAACGCCTTGTCGAACGGCACCGGCAAGCTGACGACGACCGGCGGGACGATTTCCGGAAACGCCGGTTCGGCTTTCCTGGCCAACAACATCAAGCTCGACGTTGCATTGGATACGCTGAGCCAGTCCGGCGGACAGACCGGCATCAACATCGCCGCCGCGAGCGGCAATTTCTCTGTTACCGGCACGACGACGGTTTCCGGCACCACGTCGGACGGCGTCTCTATCGGCACGAGTTCGGCCACGATCGGCATCGCCAATCTGGCGACGACGTCGGTTGCCGGTGCGGATGTCAAGTTGAGCGGCAACACCGGCACGATCGGCATCGGCGGCACGATCACCAACTCCGGCACCGGCGATGGCGTCGTCGTCTCCGGCGGCAGCGCCGCGATCACGGTCTCGGCCGATATCTCCAGTTCAGCCACAGCACCGGGCACGGCGGTCAAGGTTGACGGCATCAGCGGCGGTTCGGTCACCTTCAGCGGCACTGTCACCTCCACCGGCACCGGTAGGCTTTTCGAGATCGGCTCGGCGGCTTTCCTGAGCGGCGGCACGATCAGCTTCACAGGCCCGTCACTGTCGGCGACAGGCGGCGGTGGAGCGTCTGCCATCGACCTCATCGGCACGGCCAAGTTGAACGTTACCGCTCCGCTGTCGATCACCAATGCCGCGAGCACCGGCCTGGTTGTCGGCAGTGTCGACAGCACCGCATCGGCAACCTTCGGAGCGGTCACGGTGACGGGCGCCGGCCCCGGCATCGCCATCGCCAACACTGCCGGTTCAGTCACCTTCGGCACGACCCAGGTCACGCTGGGCTCTGCCGCCAACGTGGCCGGCATCGTCTTCGTATTCACCAATGCCGATGTCAGCTTCGGCACGACCACCGTGACGATGGGCGCCGGCGCCAACCAGAGTGGCATCAGCTTCGCAACTGCCAGTGCCGATGCCAGCTTCGGCACGACCACCGTGACGATGGGCGCTGGCGCCAACCAGACCGGCATCAACTTCAACGGCGCCTTTGCCACGGCCGATTTCGGCGTGACTCATATCACCGGCACCGGTGACCTGACCTCGCGCGGCATCGACCTGTCGTCGACGCAAGCCGACAAGACCATCACCTTCGCGCGCGGCTCCAGCATTTCCAATGTCGGCGTCGGCGTCGAGCTGTCGTCGGGCGGCACCACGGCGACCTCGGCCAACGCCAACTTCACCTTCGGCGACGGCACTTCCGCCGATGGGCTGCAGTCCTCCATCAGCGCGGCGGCGGGCGGCTATACGGTCAACACGGTCGGGCTCAATCCGGCGCTCGGCAATTACAATTTCAACGATGTCGCCTTCACCGGCAGCGCGCATCTGACCAGCGCGGGCGGCGGCGTCACCATGGTGTCGCAGAACGGCGGCGTCATCGCCGCCGGCACGGACGGGCTCAGCCAATCGGTGACAACCATCTCGGTCGCCCAGGCCGACGCCTTGCTCGGCACACAGACCTTCGCCTTTGTCGGCACCGTCGATCTCAGCGGCACGCCGTTCACGCTGGATTCGGGCCAGTCGATCACCGGCTTCGGCAACAACACCTCCATCAACGTCTCCGGCACGATCCAGCCGGTCAATGTCCAGGGCAATCTCGGCGCCACCGGCGGCAATGTCACCGGCAATGAAGGCGTGGTCACCGGCACGGGCGACTTCCTGCATCTGCTCGGCAGCAACCAGGTGCGCAACACCGCTTTCGACTTCAGCGGCGCCAGCGGCTCGGTCTTAACCGTCGACCAGAGCGCCGGCGGCTTCAACAATGCCGGCGGCATCGTCATCGAAGGCGTCACCGTCAGCAACGTCGCTGCCGGCAGCACGGCGTTCAAGGTCGCCGGCCTCGACTCGAACCTGTCGATCACCAACAACAACGTCAACGTCGCCGGCACGCTGCTCGACGTCAATGGCGGCACCGGCAATATCACGGTCACGCGCGGCACCTTGCCCAACAGCGCGACGCCGGGCACGCTGACCGGCGGCGGCATCTCGATCGCCAACCGCACCGGCGGCCTGGTCAACTTCACCGACACGGTGACGGTCGGCGGCACCGGCGTCTCGCTCACCGGCAATACCGGCTCCACCGTCACCTTCGCCGATCTGGACATCACCACCAGCGGCGCGACGGCGTTCAGCGCCAGCGGCGGCGGCACGGTCAATGTCACGACCGGCACGATCAATGCCACGAACGCGCAGGCGGTGGCGCTTGACGGCATCACGGCCGGGATCAACTTCGCCTCGACCAGTGCCACATTCGCTTCCGGCAACGGCATCGACCTGCAGAATCTGAGCGGCACGGCGAGCTTCGGCACCGGCACGCTGACCAACACCGGTGCGGGCACCTCGTTCAATGTCGGCTCGGCGACCAACCTCAGCGGCGGCAACGCTGATATCTCCTATGGCGGCACCATCGCCAGCAACGGCACCGGTGCCGCGGTTTCGATCCAGGAATTGACCGGCGGCTCGGTGACACTGTCGGGCAACCTGACCGACAACAACGCGGCCGTTGGCGGCAACATCGTCGTTGCCGGCATCGACAATGGCACGGCGGCGACCGTCACCTTCTCCGGCACGTCCAAGCAAATCAGCTCGGGTGCGACCGATGCCGTCAGCCTGATTGGCAATCCGGACGGCACGCTCGACTTCACCGGCGGCGGCCTCGTCATTACCACCGCC
Organism: Mesorhizobium sp. 43Arga; assembly: GCF_053714255.1. Taxonomy (NCBI): domain Bacteria; kingdom Pseudomonadati; phylum Pseudomonadota; class Alphaproteobacteria; order Hyphomicrobiales; family Phyllobacteriaceae; genus Mesorhizobium; species Mesorhizobium sp. 43Arga. The sequence continues at coordinate 85,652 of NZ_JBSKBO010000011.1, read as the reverse complement.
AGCGGCACCGGCTTCAAGGCCAGCACCTTCGGCGTCGGCACGGTCAGCGTCACCGGCAGCGGCAACACCATCACCACGACGACCGGCACCGCGCTCGACCTCGCCAATGCTACGGTCGGCGCCGGCGGCGTCACCTTCGATTCCATCTCGGTCAATGGCGCGGCGACCGGCGTCTCGCTCAACAATGTCAGCGGCGGCGCCGTTGGCCTTGGCGTCGTCAACCTGCAGAACATCACCTCGCGCGGCATCGACATTTCTGGCACGCTCGGCGCCGCGGTCAACGCCACCAGCATCAATATCGGACTCAACGCCATCAACGCCGTCGGTCTCGACCTCAACGGCGCGACGCTCGGCGCGAGCAACATCACCACCGGCGATTTCGACGTCGACGGCGGCAGCTTCGCCGGCACGATCGGCATCGACATGGCCGGCACCACCGGCACCGGCACGATCCAGCTCGGCGACACCGTCAACAACAACCCGGCCGGCCAGACCTCGACCATCGCCAATGTCGGCTATGGCGTGCAGTTCTCCAGCACCACCAACGCCCAGCTGGTGTTCGGCGACGGCCAGGGCCCTGCCGAATCGTCGATCGCGACCACCGGCGGCCAGGTCATCCACACAGTCGACACCTTGCCGACATCGGGCGACTACAATTTCAACGACGTCAATTTCAGCGGTGACACCGCCAACCTGTCGTCGATCAGCGTCTATTATGTCGACCTGGACGGCAACAATTCGGGAACCGGTGACGGCAGCCTCGCCAACCCGGGCAGCCTCGCGCAGGCCCAGGCCTCGACAGCCAACGTGATCGTTCTGATCGACAAGAACGTCAACGGCAGCCAGGAGACGATCGACCTAAGCGGGACTTCATACCAGCTCCATGACGGGCAGGTGCTGCTTGCCTTCAAGAGCGGTGACGCGGCCATCGATGTCTCGCAACTCGGCGTCGACGCCAGCGGCGGCGCATCCGCGGCTTTCCACTTCACCACGATCCAGAACACGCCGATCATCTCGGCCCCGGCTAGCATCGATACGCTGCGGCCGGTGCTGCAAAGCAACAACGCCACCTCGGTGATCAATTTTGCCACCAGCGGCACCGGCACCTTCACCGGCGGCATCGAGAATTTGATCGTCCGCAATATCGGCAGCGGCGCCGGCGTCAGTGTCAATGCGACCGCGGCTTCCAGTTTCTTCCTGAGGAACAACGACATCGCGGCCGGCGGCAGCGCTCTCGACTTCGCTACGACCGGCGCGCCGGCCAATACACTTGTGCTGTCGATCGACGGCAACACGCTGAAGTCGACGGGATCGGCGCTGGCAGCCTCGTTCGTCGGCCAGAACATCAATGCGACGGACAATTCGATCGCGATCCGGACCTTCGCCGGCAATAAGGTGATCGGCGGCACTGGTGGCGGCATAGCCTTCAACAATGTCCGGTTTGACTCCGACGGGATCGGCGGCACCGTCAGCGCCGTCTCGCTCGGCATCGGCACTTCCCCCGCGCGGGTTCAGGGCAACGGCCTCAGCTTCACCAACACCAGCGGCACCTTTGATGTGGGCGCGCTCGCCCTCGCCAACGCTGGCGGCACCGGTGTGATCGCCAACACCAAGACCACCACCTTCACGCTGAACAGCAGCAGCGGCTTGGTCAACACCCTGAACGGCACGGCCTTCGATCTCGATCCACTGACAGTCAACATGACGCTTTCCGGCATCATCTCCAACGGCGGCGCCAACGGCATTATCTTCGACGGCGTCGCCGGCACCTTCACCATTACCGGTGTGACGACCCTGAATGGTAAGACGGGCTTCGGCATCGATGCCATCAACACCAACACCGGCACCTTCAATTTCAACACGGTGACGATCGACAGCCACTTGAACACCGGCGGCGGCATCCATGTCGCATCCGGCACGCTCAATGTCACCGGCCTTGCCAACATCGACACGTCAAGCGGCGTCGGCCTCTCGCAGAGCGGCGGCACAACCAACTTCAACAATGGCCTGACCATCGACACCACGACCGGCACCGGCATTACCGGCACCGGCGGCACGATGAATATCCTCGCCACCGCCGCCAGCCAGACGGTGAATTCGACCGGTGGCCAGGCGATCAACCTCTCCGGGGTCGTCGCCAGCATCGGGCTCGACTCGACCTCGTCGGCCGGCGGCGTCAACAATGTCAGCCTGACCAGTGTCGGCGGCACCGTCGACCTCGGCGGCGGCGCGCTGAGCGGCGCTTCGGGCGCGTCGTTCAATGTCGTCGGCGGCACGGCCACCGTTACTTATGGCGGGAACATCACCCAGGCAAACAACGCCGCCTTGGTCAGCGTTTCCGGCGGCAACGCCGGGTCGCTGACTTTCGACACCGGCACGCTGTCGGCGTCCAACGGCACCGGCCTGCAGTTCGACAATGCCGATGGCACCTACAATTTCAACGGCACGACGACGTTGAATGGCGGCGATGCCGGCGTCGACATCCTCAACGGCTCGGCCGGTACCTTCACCTTCGGCACCGGCACCACGATCATCAGCCCGAGCGGCACCGCGTTCAATGTCGACACAAGCTCGGCGAGCGTCACCTACAGTGGCAACATCACCCAGGCCAACAGTGCTGCGCTCGTCGCCATCACCGGCCACTCCGGCGGCACCATCACCTTCCAGACCGGCACGCTTTCGGCGACCAATGGTAACGGCCTGCAGTTCGACAATGCCGACGGCATCTACAATTTCAACGGCACGACGACGCTCAACGGCGGCGATGCCGGCATCGACATCGTCAACGGCTCGGGCGGCACGTTCAGCTTCGGCACCGGCACGACGATCACCAGCCCGAGCGGCACGGCGTTCAACGTCGACACGGGCACCGCCAATGTCACCTACAGCGGCAACATCACCCAGGCCAGCAACGCGGCCATGGTCGCCATCACCGGGCATTCCGGCGGCACCATCACCTTCCAGACCGGCACGCTTTCGGCGACCGGCGGCACCGGCCTGCAGTTCGACAATGCCGACGGCACCTACAATTTCAACGGCCCGACGACGCTGAACGGCGGCGATGCCGGCGTCGACATCCTCAACGGCTCAGGCGGCACGTTCGGCTTCGGCACGGGCACCTCGATCACCAGCCCGAGCGGGACCGCGTTCAACGTCGCCGGCGGCGCCGCCAGCATTACCTATGCCGGCACGATTACCCAGGCCACGGCCGGTCAGCGCATCATCGCGGTGGCGGACACCACCGGCGGCGCGGTCAGCTTCACCACCGCCGTGGCCAACGGCCTCAATGCTACCGGCGGCACCGGCATCCTGATCGATGGCGCGGCCGGCAACGTCACCGTCAACAATGCCAGCCTGACCGGGACGCGCGGCATCACCATCCTCGGCGACGCGGCCAACAACGCGACCGGCACCTTCACCTTCAACAATGTCGCGATCGATACCACGGCCGGTGCGACGAACCATGCCTTCGTCGTCGATGGCGACCAGGGCACACCGGGCAACAACGACGTCAGCGCGGTCGTCAACCTGAACAATGTCGACATCACCAACCCGGGCGGCAATGTCGTCAACATCCAGGGCATGGGCGGCGGTTCGGTCACGTTCAATAGCGCCAGCACGATCACCCGCAACGATGGCGGCCTCGGCATCGTCGCCACCAGCAATGCCGGCGGCACGATCGCCTTCGGCGGTGCGTTGACGTTGACCACCAGCGTCAACAATGCCGTCGACCTGAGCAGCAACACCGGCGCGACGTTCAACTTCACCGGCGGCCTGGCGATCACCACCACCACCGGCATCGGCTTCAACGCCACGGGCGGCGGCACCATCAACGTGACCGGCAGCAACAGCGTGCAGACGGCGACCGGCCAGATCCTGAACTGGAACGGCATGATCATCGGCGGCAGCGGCGCCACCTTCACCTCGCTGCAATCGACTGGTTCGGTTACAGGCGACGGGGTCAACCTGACCGGGGTCAGCGGCGGCACGTTCAATGGCGGCGCGGTGACAGTTGCCGGCACCACGGGCGTCGGCAGCGACGGAATAGAGATCAACGGCTCGAGCGCGGCGTTCAACTTCACCTCGGCGACCATAGCGGCGGCGGCCGGCAACGGCATCTTCCTCAGTGGCGCCAACGGCGCGGTGACCTTCTCGACGGTGGCGATCAACAACACAGGCCAGGCCGGCATCAGGATCGACAACAACACCAATGCGGTCGCCGTGAATGGCGGCTCGATCGGCGCGACCAACGACCCGACCGGCAACGGTGTCGACATCAATGGCGGCACGGGCAGCGTAACCATCGCGGCGTCGGTGACGAAGACCAGCACCGGCAACATCGTCAATGTGAGCGGCCGCACCGCCGGAACCGTCGTATTCAGCGGCAGCCTCAGTGCGACCGGCGGCTTCGCCAACGGCATCGATGTCAGCGGCAATTCCGGCACGGCGGTAATCAACTTCTCGAATGCCACCAAGACGCTGACCACGGGCGCCAATACGGCGGTCAACCTGACCGGCAACACCGGAGCGACCATCAACTTCACCGGCAACGGCCTGGTCATCAACACCGCCAGCGGCACCGGCTTCAACGCCACCGGCGGCGGCACGGTGACGGTCCAGGGTACCGGCAACACGATCGTGTCGACCACCGGCACGGCGCTCAACATCGCCAACACGACGATCGGTGCGAGCAACGTCACGTTCCAGAGCATTTCGGCCAACGGCGCCGTCAACGGCATCGTGCTCAACAACACCGGCACGAGCGGCGGGCTGATCGTTACCGGTAGCGGCAACACTGCCTTGGGTGGCAACAGCTCCGGTGGCACGATTCAGAATACCACCGGCGACGCTATCTTGCTGACGAATACCAAGGGTCCGTCGTTCACCAACATCAACATTCAGAATGCCGCCAACAGCGGCATCAAGGGAACGACTGTCACAAACTTCACGCTGGCCAACAGCACGATCAACAATGTCAACACCGCCCACACGACGACGGACGGCAACGTCACGTTCAACCTGAGCGCCGGCGGTTCGACCGAGACGAATTTGTCGGGCGCGGTTTCCATCACCGGCAACGTTCTGAACAATTCCTGGCAGGATGGGATCAGCATCAATAACTTTGCCGGCACCATCAGCAGTCTGACGATCACTGGCAACAGCCTTACGAGTGCCTCGGCGTTCGCGGCTGGCTCCGCGGGCACGGCGATCAAGGTTCTTGCCCAGCAAGGCGCGTCGGCGGCGGCACAGATCACCGGCGGCAGCATCAGCGACAACACCATCAACAATTTCCCGGGCGGCGGCGGTATCATGGTTCACGGCGGCAGCACTGCCGCCCTTCCGGCCGTGAACATCGGAAGCTCTGGAAATCACTTCAAGATCGACGGCAACGTCATTACCGGATTTGGCACCGGCCTGGCCGGTATCGGAACCAATGGTATCGAAGTCACCATCGGTCATCTCAGTTCGGGGTACTTCACCATTGGTGAAACCGGGCACGGCAACACCATCACCAATGTCGCAGGCAACGGTATCGCGGCCAGCCTGTTTGGCACCGGAACGGCATCTTATGATATTGGATACAATACGATCGATGCCAACAACACCGCTGGCTCCGCTGGCATCAATACCGGCGCCGACTCGGCGACGAGCAACACGGACACGCCGACGCTCTATCTCAACATTCACAACAATAACGTCCAGCACACCCAGGGTGCCGGCATTCTGTCGACGATCCGCAGCGTCGATGGCACGGGCTACTTCAAGATCCAGAACAATTCGGTGACCAACCTGACCGCGCCGGGGCTCCAGTACGGCATTCGTGTCGACTCGGGCAACGGCTCGGAAGCGACCGGTGCTCATGTGATCCTTCAGATCGATGGCAACACTGCGGTTGGCCACTCCAACGCGGGCGGTACGATTACCGATCCGGGTATCGGCATTCGCCAGCAACATACCGGGGTGATCAGCACATTGCAGATTGTCGGCCTTGCACCTTCGCCGGCAAACGATGCGCAGATGGAGGCGTATGTCAGTGGGCAGAACCCGGGCAGTGCCGCCGGTACATTCGGGACCGGTGGAACCGCCTCGATCTCAAGTGGAGCTACTTACACCATTGGCGTTCTGCCGGTGTTCCCATAACTCTTTGTACGCATGCTGAACACAATTTGTATCAAATGTGTTCAGCCGGCTTTACAGTTATGTTTTGGACATTGCTCCCAGTTGCTCGCCTGTAAAGGAGGCAACAGTAAATCCAAAGAAATTTCGACCCCAGCCGACAAATGTAGATTGTGTTTCGTAGAACATGACGTAAGGTGAGGCGCAGGCGACAGAGGTGGTGTATGGCGGAACCCTTTCTCTCCGAGATCAGAATAATGTCCTTCGGATTCCCTCCCAAAGGGTGGGCTTTTTGCGACGGACAATTGTTGCCGATCAACCAAAATCAGGCATTGTTTTCCTTGCTTGGAACGACGTATGGTGGCGACGGGCGAGTCACCTTTGGACTTCCCGATCTTCGCGGTCGCGTGCCGAACCATACCGGGGGTAGCGGCCATGTCCTCGGCGAGCGTGGCGGCGAACAGGCGCATACGCTTTCAATCGCCGAGATGCCCACCCATCTCCATACCTTGAATGGATCGACAACCCAGTCGACGACTATTTCGCCGGATACGAACACGGTTCTTTCGGGGTCGACCCCACAAAACATCTATGCAGGTGCCGCCCACCTTGCCGCAATGGCACCGAACGCCATCGCAAATGTCGGCGGAAGCCAGGCGCATCTCAATATGCAGCCATTCCTGGTGCTCAACTTCTGTATTGCCTTGCAGGGCATCTTCCCCTCGCAGAATTGACGGAGACGCGTCGTGGCACAGCCTTACGTTGGCGAGATCCGAATGTTTGCCGGCAACTTCGCGCCCGCCGGCTGGATGTTCTGTGAAGGACAGCTCCTGCCGATTTCAGAAAATGAGACGCTGTTCCAACTGCTCGGCACCACCTATGGCGGCGATGGCCAGAGTACCTTTGCATTGCCTGACCTGCGCGGCCGCGTGCCGATCCATCAAGGCAGTGGCTTCGTCCTGGCCGAAACCGGCGGAGTGGAAGAAGTCACGCTTACGATTACGCAAATTCCTTCGCATTCGCATCCTTTGCTGGCATCGAACGACTTCGCCGGCACAACAAGCCCTCAAAACAATGTACCGGCGGCGGCAAGTGTCGTGAACATCGACGCTTATGGTACCGACCAGCCAACCACGCCCGTCAGTTTTCAGTCGATATCCGCGACCGGCGGCAGCCAGCCGCACACTAATTTCCAGCCGTATCTGTGCGTGGACTTCATCATCTCGCTCTTCGGCATATTTCCGTCACAGACCTGAGAGGACGCCATGGCCGATCCGTTCGTCGCAGAAATCCGGATTTTCCCGTTCAATTTTGCGCCCCAGGGTTGGGCGTTCTGCGATGGGCAAATCCTGCCGCTTTCACAGAACACCGCCCTGTTTTCGCTGCTTGGCACCACCTATGGCGGCGATGGCAAGTCGAACTTCGCATTGCCGGACATGCAGGGCAATGTGCCGATGCATCCCGGCCAAGGTCCCGGCCTGTCGCTCCACGACCTGGGTGAGACTGGCGGGTCGGAAACCGTGTCATTGCTGGAAAGTGAAATTCCAATGCACTCACATGGGCTCGTGGCGTCGGCATCGGACGGGATCAATACCAAGCCGGCGGGTCAGTTATTTGCCCAAGGCGCTGGTGTGTCGATATGGGGGACGAACCAGCCAAACACGCAATTCAGTCCTTCAGCGGTGGCTCCCGCCGGCGGCGACCAGCCGCACAACAACATGATGCCGTATCTTACCTTGAGTTTCTGCATCGCGCTGCAAGGCGTCTTCCCGCCGAGAACCTGAATTCCGAGCCAACAGGGCAGGACCGAGACCATGGCCAAGAAAGCAGAACCAAAGTCAGAAGCGTCGGCCCCGAAGGCAAAGAAGGTGGCCGCGGCGCCGGGGACGGCTTCCGCGGTGCTGTCCGGCCCCTCGGGCCCGGCGGCGGGCAAGCCGTTCTTCGAACTGTCGCGGCTGATGGTGGTGGGCATCGATTCCGCCGCCGGGCGCCTGATCCAGAAGGCTCAGGACGCGCCGAACGGACCCTGGCCCTCCGCCTGGTCGCCCATCGCGCCCGGCGCTTGGGTGATCATGACGGCGGGTCTCACCAAGGACGGCCGCGTCGCCGTCGTCGCGCAGCCTTCGGGCACCACCAACCTGTCCTTCATCACCGAGGACGCCAACCAGGTCGGCCCGGTCGAGAAATGGAACCCGCCGGTCAGCATAGGCACGCCGCCCGGCGCCACCAGCTACCAGAAATTGTCGATGGCGCGCGATGCCGATGGCCGCATCGAAATCTTCCTGACCGACAATTGGGGCAAAATCTGGTGGATCTACCAGAATCCGGACCAGATCGTGCAGGTGCAGAAAACCATCACCCCGCCCGGCACCACGACGCCGATCGTCGTCACCGTCGATGTGCTCGCGCCGCCCGCCAAGCCGTGGAGCGACTGGCAGCTGCTGACCGGTCAGCTGGTGACGGTCACCGCCATACGCCAGGGCGACGGCCGCATCGCACTGTTCGGCATCAATTCGGGCCTGCACCTCTATCGTTGCCAGCAGACGAAGCCGCAGGCGCTGAAGGTGGCCGACTGGACGCAATGGGTGCAGATCGACACCGGGCAAACCGCCGGCTTCACCGAGATGGCGCCGGTGGTCGGGCCGCTGGGCGCCACCAATCTGTTTGCCTTGAACAAGGGCGGGCAGGTGTTGCACACGCGCCAGCAACCCGCCGGATCGGACAGCTGGACGCAATGGGCGACACCCGGTTACTCACGGGCAGGCCAAAACGCCTTGGCCGCCGGCATCCAGGGCGACGGCGACATCGTGCTGGTCGCCACCGACCAGCAGCATGTCCTCCAGTTCAACGCGCAGTGGGATGCCTATACCCAGAACTGGTCGGGATGGCGCGATTTCGGCTTTGCCCTCAACTCGGCGCGCCTGTCGCTCAACTACAATGCCGACGGCCGGCTCGCTTTGTTCATGCTGATGGTCATGCCGGACGGCACAAGCGGGCTCTGGACGATCAACCAGATGGCCATCGACAGCTCCGAATGGGAATATGACTGGACGGCGCTGACCACCAGCAACCTCAAGCAGATCGTCGTGGTGCGCGACCTGACGCCGCCGGTCTGACGCGCCGGCAGCGTGACAGGTACCAGCCTGGAACATTCTCATCCGGCCTGGCTCCGGTCGCGGCAGGCCGGGCTCGTTTTCCGTGCGTCAACCGAGGCGGATTTGCCGTTCCTGTCGCTTCTCTACGCCTCGACGCGCCTGGAGGAACTCGCTGTGACGTCGTGGAGCGAGGCGCAGAAGGCGGCCTTCCTCGACATGCAGTTCCAGGCGCAGCACGCCCACTATCGCAAACACTATCCCGAGGCCGACTGGCTGGTGGTGCGGCGGGCCGGCCAGGACGTCGGCCGCCTCTATATCGAGCGCTGGCCAAGCCAGCACCGTATCATCGACATTGCCTTCCTGCCGGAGCATCGCCGCAAGGGATACGGCTCGGCGCTGCTGCGCGACCTCATCGGCGAGGCATGGTTAGCCGGCAAATCAGCCTCGATCTATGTCGAGAAGAACAATCCGGCGCGGCGCCTCTATGTCGAACTCGGCTTCAAGGTGGTCGAGGACAAGGGTGTCTACGATCTGATGGCCTGTGCGCCGCCCGGGGGTGGCACTCCATGATCGCCATTGGCGCTGGCCCTCACCTGCCTGCCGGCATCCTCTTCCCGTAAACGGGGCGAGGGACGCCTGTCATCGCCGCTTTCGCCAATCGCCAGCGCCGCAAGAAAGGCGCCGCCATCGCCGCCTGCCCCTCTCGCCCCGTTTACGGGGAGAGATGTCCGGCAGGACAGTGAGGGGTAGCGCCGACGGCAAAGATTGTCACATTCGGCCCAGTCACAATGCGGCAGGCCTCAATGCATGTCGCCCAAGACCGCGCGCTAATTGAACACCGCCTCATAAAGCCGTCCGGTCGCGTCGGGCGCGACCGGCACGATGAAGATGTCGTGCACCCCGTTCTTGCCGGTGAAGCGATAGGTCGCCTGCGGCAGCGGCGTTTCGCGTGGGCCGCGGAACATCAGCGAAAAGCCGCCGCCCGGGCGCGGGCTGGCGGCGATCGGATTGACCGCGCTCAGTTCCAGCAAGACCTGCCGGCCGCTGGCTTCAACGGTGAACTCTTGCCCCTGTTCGAAATCCGCTACCGACGCCATGCCATCCGCCTCAATCCACCTACTTTGCGGGCGCAATCTCGCCGCTTCGCGGCAGGCTGTCCATAGGCCGGGGCAGCCCCGCGCGCCGGCGAGACAATTCGCCGGGGTAAAGCGCAAAATACCGCAACGGTCGTGCTTTTATGCGCACCGGAGACACTGTAGTACTTTGTTCCTGTGCCGGAGTCTTGGCCCAACCAAGATCAGCGCAACAAGAGCAGATACCAGTCTTGGGGTCTGATGCGGAAAGCCGGCCTGATCGGCCGGCGGGAGAAAGGGACGGACCATGGCTGATATCGGGACAAAGACGCAAACGGCGCCGGCGGACGCGGCCATGCCGCTGTTCTATTCCAGGCCCGAAGCGCTCAACCCGGCGCGGCACGGTTCACTGGGCCTGACCGCGCGCGGCGATTTTGCCTTCGCCCGCGCCGCGCACGCCATTCCGGTGGTGGCGACGGAAATGCCGGCGGCGATGCGCTCCTATCCGATCGTCTTCATCGGCCCGGCCAAATCCCCTGTCATCATCACCGGCGTGCGCCAGGGCGAAAACCTGTTCGTCGACGCCGACGGGCAGTGGACCGCGCCGCACTATATCCCCGCCTATGTCCGCCGCTATCCCTTCATCCTTGCCGAGGACCCGACCACGGCAGGCCGGCTGACGCTGTGCGTCGACAGGGCCAGCGGGCGGGTGATCGACCAGCTCATGGCGCCGTTTCGCGAAGACAAGATCGCGCCGTTCTTCAGCGGCAACGAGCCGACCGAGGCAACCAGGCAGGCGCTCGCCTTCTGCGACCAGTTCCAGACCGACTTCAGAGCCACGCGCGAGATGATCGACAGGATCGACGCGCATGGCCTGTTTTCGCCGCGCCAGAGCAAGGTGACGCTGGAAGGCGGCGAAGTGCTCAACCTCACCGATTTCCAGGTGATCGACGAGCCGGCCTTCAACAAATTGAGCGACGAGGCCTTCCTCGACCTGAGAAAGTCAGGCGCGCTCGGCCTGCTCTACTGCCACCTCGCCTCGACCAACAGCTGGACATCGCTGGTGCACCAGGCATCGCTGCGCAAGGCGGGGTGAGGGCGCCTGAAAAAAGCGCCATGGTGACCTGCGAAAAGGAATGACCAACCTGACATTCGATACCATCACCCGCGTCGAGGAAATCGTCACGGACGTGCTGGTGATGGACCTCGTGTACAGCCTGGACACTCAATCGCTTGCGGAAGTTTGCGATGAACGAGAATGTCCGTCGGTTCACCGTTTCATCGAACCGGTGAAACGCTCTAACTCTTTGTTTTGACGCGATTCCAGACGGAAAAACCGCTCACACTTTTCCTGGAATTGCTCTAATGGCAGCGCTTTGATCGCCGTCCTGAAGCCGGGTTAGTTCGTCTTCAGTCGTACCGTGACAACCTTTGTCTGGTCGCCCGTGCGCTCCACTTCGAGTATACCGGAAGCATCGGCCAGATCGCTCAATCGCTTATAGCCGTAGTTTCTGGCGTCGAAATCTGGAGACTGCTTTGCCAGATGAGTGCCCACGAGCCCGAGGTTGGCGCGGCCGTCCTCATCCGCCGATGCCTCCACTGCCTTTTGGAGCATGGTCAGCGCGGCTTCGTCCAGCCGACCACTGGCCGCCGCTCCACCCTGTGCTGGACGGGCTTTCTCCGCCTCGATTTTGACGGGTACGGCGGCAGCCTTGGCGGGCTCCCCAACGGCCTTCTCGCGCGTTATCTGGGTTGTCTGCGGCGGCTCTGCTACCGCGTCGCCGAGCACATCGACATATATGAACTTGTCGCAGGCCGTTATGAACGGACGTAGCGTCTTACGTTCACCGAACCCGTAAACGGTTATGCCCTGTTCGCGGATGCGGGAAGCGAGCCGCGCGAAATCGCTGTCGCTCGAAACGATGCAGAAACCGGAGAACCGCCCTGTGTAGAGCAGGTCCATCGCGTCAATGATCATCGCGCCGTCGGTCGCGTTCTTGCCTTTCGAGTAGGCAAACTGCTGTACGGGCTGAATGGAATGCTCAAGCAAACATTCCTTCCAGCCGTTGAGGTCCGGCTTCGTCCAGTCACCGTAGATTCGCCTGACGCTTGCTGTGCCGTAATTGGCGATCTCCGCGAGAAGCCCTGAGATGATCTTCGGTGATGCGTTGTCACCGTCTATCAAAAGCGCCAGTGTATCGCTCGTCATTCGACTTTCCCCCTGCCTGTCATACACGATAACCCGAATTTCAGGTTTACGACATTCGAAGAGCCTGTTTCGAAACCCACTCGTCCGAGTCATCGGAAGCGGTTTCGAAAACCAGAGCGGAGCGTATGTGAGGGTACAGAACGCCGGAAGTGCGGAAAGCGCCTGCAGAAGACTGAACAAGTGGAGTTTCCAGATAGGCTCTGAGCGTTTTGACGATTCCTCGACACCTCGGCGATGCGCTCTGCTCGCATAGAAATAGAATACGTCGTGCTGCGGTTATCGGTCGCGATTTCCGTCGGCCCAAAACGCGAAAAAGCCGCGGCGGGCCGCGGCTTTTCGATGCTTGATTTCCCCTAGGGAAATTGGAGCGGGTGAAGCGATTCGAACGCTCGACCCCAACCTTGGCAAGGTTGTGCTCTACCCCTGAGCTACACCCGCTCACACGGCGTCTTGGCCGCAAGCCGGGCCTATATGGCTGAAGAGCGCGGCGATTGCAACAGGGAAATCGCAGGCTTTTTTCAACACGCCAAACGATGCCGGCAAACCGCCGGTGCCGCGTGGTTTTTGCGGCGCCGTTGGGCGATGGTCTTGTGTCGGCCACCGCATTGGCCGTAAACGGCAAGGCGGAAAACGACGAAGAAGAAGACCGATGCCGAAGACCGAAGCCGAACTTTTTGCCTTTCTTGCCGAACTTGGCGTCGCCGTTTCGACGAAACGCCATCCGCCGCTCTATACGGTCGCCGATTCGCAGGCGCTGCGCGGCGAAATCGCCGGCGGGCACACGAAAAACCTGTTCCTGAAGGACAAGAAGGACAATTTCTTCCTGGTCACCGTCGGCGAGGAGGCGGTCGTCGATCTCAAGCAGATCCACCAGCTGATCGGCGCCGCCAGCCGTGTTTCCTTCGGCAAGCCGGAGATGCTGATGGAGCTTCTGGGCGTATCGCCGGGCGCCGTCACCGTCTTCGGCGTCATCAACGACACCGCGAACCGGGTCAAGCTGGTGCTCGACGAGGATTTGATGGCGCATGCCGTCATCAACGCGCATCCGCTGACCAATGAGGCGACGACATCGATCGCCTCGGCCGACCTCATCAGATTCGTCGAGGCAACCGGGCACGATGCTGCTATCTTGAAAGTCTCGGCATGATCGCCACATGCATGGCGAAACCGACTTCCAATGACATGGCGCCGACCCGCGGGCCGGCGGCGCGACCGAAAGGGTGACGAGATGAGCGACAACAAGCCGTTTGGCGGGTCATACGGCAGCAGTGGCGGCCAGTATGCGACCACCGTTCAGTATGGCGCAGCGCCCCCCGCGCCGGCGAAGGTCTCGCTTGGCGATGCGCCGGCCGCGCCTTCTGCCACTGGCGATGTCATCAAGGACACCACGACCGCCGCCTTTGCCGCAGACGTCATCCAGGAATCGCGCCGCCAGCCGGTGCTTGTCGATTTCTGGGCGCCGTGGTGCGGCCCCTGCAAGCAGCTGACGCCGCAGCTGGAAAAGGCGGTTCGGGCCGCCGGCGGCAAGGTCAAGCTGGTCAAGATGAACATCGACGATCACCCCTCGATCGCCGGCCAGCTCGGCATCCAGTCCATTCCGGCGGTCATCGCCTTCAAGGACGGCCAGCCGGTCGACGGCTTCATGGGTGCGATCCCGGAGAGCCAGATCAACGAGTTCATCACGAAGGTCGGCGGTAAGGGCGATGGCGCCCCGGCCGTGGCCGAGGCGCTCGCCGCGGCCACCGAAGCGCGCGAGGCCGGCGACATGCAGACCGCCGCCGACATTTTTGACGCCATACTGGCGCAGGCGCCGGAGACGATCGAGGCAATCGCCGGACTGGGCGAGCTGCTGTTCGAGGCCGGCGACACGGAAGGCGCCGAGGCGTTGCTGGCAACGGCACCCGAGGCCAAGAAGGACGCGCCTGTTCTCGCCGCGCTGCGCGCCAAGATGGCGCTGGCGGCGCAGGCGGCGGAACTGGGCAATCCGGCCGAGTTCGAGCGCCGTCTCGCCGAAAACCCCAAGGACCATCAAGCGCGTTTCGACCTGGCCATGATCCAGAACGCCAAGGGCGAGCGCACGGCGGCAGCCGACAATCTGCTGGCCATCATCAAGGCCGATCGCGGCTGGAACGAGGATGGCGCCAGGACGCAATTGCTGCAATTCTTCGAAGCCTGGGGCATGACCGACGAGGCGACGCTGGCGGCGCGGCGCAAATTGTCGGCGCTGCTGTTTTCCTGAGCCGGCGGCTGTTTCGTCGCACGGGCTTGTGGTCGGCGGCGGCCGCGCCAGATTAGGAAGCTGACATCGGCCAAGCCGACAATCCCGGCGGCGGGCGAGAGAAGTCGATCGGAGGAATGTGGTGCAAGCGGGAAACGCGCATTACCGGCTGGCCAAGGATCTGCCGTCGACGATCCCGCTCTTTCCGCTCGAGGGCGCGCTTTTGCTGCCGGGCGGCCGCATGCCGCTCAACATCTTCGAGCCGCGCTATCTGCAGATGGTGGACGAAGCGGTTGCCGGCTCGCGGCTGATCGGCGTCATCCAGCCCCGTCTCGACGGCGCGCTGCGCGAGGATGGCGAGCCGGAACTGTGCAATGTCGGCTGCGCCGGCCGCATCATCGCCTTCTCCGAAACCGGCGACGGCCGTTACCTGATTTCGCTGCAGGGCGTGTTCCGCTTCCGCATTGCCCATGAACTGACGGTCAAGACGCCGTTTCGCCAAGCAAAGCCGGCGCCCTTCCTTGCCGATCTCGATGACGACCCGGCGGCGAACGAGATCGACCGGCCGGCCCTGCTCAAGGCGTTTCGCGCCTATCTGCAGGCCAATGATCTCGAGGCCGATTGGGAAAGCGTCAGCCGCGCCGAAAATGCCATGCTGGTCAACGCGCTGTCGATGATGGCGCCCTACGGGCCGGCAGAGAAACAGGCGCTGCTGGAGGCCGCCGACCTGAAGACGCGGGCCGAAACGCTGATCGCCATCACCGAAATGGCGCTGGCGCGCGAGAATGAGGACTTTGGCTCGAGCCTACAGTAAGATGTGCTGATATTCAGGTGATGCCGGCCTGCAAACGGCGGCTTCCTGCGCTTCCGGTGCTCACGTACGAAAAGTACGCTCCGCTCCGGTTCTCGGGAGCCACCATTTTCGACTCGGCCTGACCTGAATCTCAACACATCTTCGATAGTTGGTCAGGAGGCAAGATAGTGGCGGCGGATGGGCGTGACGGAAAGAAGATCGATGTCGATCCCAAGCTGCTGGAACTCCTGGCCTGCCCGCTGACCAAGGGGCCGCTGGCCTGGGATCCGGAGCGCGGTGAACTGATCTCGCGCGTCGCCAAGCTCGCCTATCCGGTGCGCGACGGCATCCCGATCATGCTGCCTTCCGAGGCGCGGACGCTGTCGGCCGAGGATGTGTTGGCCCCGCCGAGGCTGAGTGGGCCTTCGTAATTGGCGAAGCCATCCCCCGCTTCAGATGACGAAGGCGCATGTGGCCTCCCCTACTGAAAATTGCGCCCCTTGGGCATGACGCTTTCGGCCTCTTCCGACAGCACTGCAATATCCTGCCCGATCGGCGCGTTGCGTATCGCGGGTCGGCTGTCGCGATCCGGAGCCTCTGCTTTCGCGGTTGAAGGGGAGACGCCCGGCGCTCCGGCTCCGCTGACCTTTTCCAGCAGCACGGTCAGCCAGGGCGTCAGATCCTCGATCTTTTCGGCGACGATATGGATGACCCCGGATTCCGACTGCAATTTCCCGGTCACCTTGACGAAGCGCGCGCCCATGACGATGGGGCGGAAGCGGGTAAAGGTCCGCTCCCAGAAGATGACGTTGGCGACCGCCTTGTCGTCCTCCAGCGTCAGGAAGATCGCGTTGCCCTTGCCGGGGCGCTGGCGCACCAGCACGAGGCCGGCAACCGAAACCCGCCTGCCGTCGCGCTGGGATGGCAGGTTGGCATTGGGGGTGACGCCGGCGCGGTCGAGCCGCTCGCGCAGGAAGGCGACGGGATGCGCCTTCAGCGACAGGCCGAGCGAGCGGTAGTCGTGGATGACATGCTCGCCGAGCGGCATTTTCGGCAGCTTCGTCTCCGGCTCCAGTTCGCGCAGGCGCAGCGCCGGCTGGTCGAACAGCGGCAGTTTTTCGGCCGCACTCCTGGCGCCCAGCGCACGCACTTCCCACAGCGCGGCACGGCGGTCGAGGCCGATCGAGCGGAAGGCATCGGCCTGTGCCAGCCGCTCGATCTCGTCGACATCGAGGCCGGAGCGCAGCCAGACGTCACGGACGGTTTCGTAACCTGAGCCGCGCCGCGCGACGAATTGCTCCATGCGTTCCTTGGAAAGACCCTTGATCTGCCGGAAGCCGAGCCGCACCGCATGGTTCGTCTCGATGACACCACGCATATCGGCATGGCGCGGCAGGATACGGGCCGGATCGAACGGCGCTTTTTCAAGGGTGCAGTCCCAGACGGAATAATTGACGTCGACCTCGCGGATGTCGACGCCATGGTCGCGCGCGTCGCGCACCAGCTGCGCCGGCTGGTAGAACCCCATCGGCTGCGAGTTCAGGATCGCGGCGCAGAACACGTCGGGATAGAAGGTCTTGAACCAGCACGAGGCATAGACGAGCAAGGCGAAGGAGGCGGCGTGGCTTTCGGGAAAGCCATATTCGCCAAAACCCTCGATCTGCTTGAAGCAGCGCTCGGCGAAGTCCTTGGTGTAGCCCTTGCCGACCATGCCGTCGATCATGCGCTGGCGGTAATTGCCGATGGTGCCGGTGCGCTTGAAGGTGGCCATGGCGCGGCGCAGCTCGTCGGCCTCGCCCGGCCTGAAGCCGCCGGCGACGATGGCGATCTTCATCGCCTGTTCCTGGAACAGCGGCACGCCGAGCGTCTTGCTGAGAATCGCCTCGAGTTCCGGCTTCTGATATTCGGGTTTTTCCTTGCCTTGCCGACGGCGCAGATAGGGGTGCACCATATCGCCCTGGATCGGGCCCGGCCGCACGATCGCCACCTCGATGACAAGGTCATAGAAATCCTTTGGCTTGAGCCTTGGCAGCATCGACATCTGGGCGCGCGATTCGATCTGGAAGACGCCGAGCGTGTCGGCGCGGCCGATCATGTCGTAGACGCGCCTGTCTTCCGGCGGCAAGGTGGCGAGCACATAGGGTTGGCCATAGGGATCCCGCGCTTCGGGATAGTGGTCGGTAAGCAGGGTGAAGGCGCGCTGCAGGCAGGTCAGCATGCCGAGCGCCAGCACATCCACTTTCAGGATCTTCACCGCGTCGAGATCGTCCTTGTCCCATTCGACCATCTTGCGCTCGTCCATCGCCGTCTTGACGATGGGGACGATCTCGTCGAGCCGGTCCCTGGTGATGACGAAGCCACCGACATGCTGGGAGAGGTGACGGGGAAAGCCCATGATCTCATTGGCGCGTTCCATCACATGGCGCGATGTCGGGTCGCTCCGGTCGAGACCGCCGGCCCTGGCTTCCTTCTCGCCGAGCTCGGAGGTCGACCAGCCCCAGATCGAACCGGACAGCGACGCCCGGACATCCTCCGACAGGCCCATCGCCTTCGACACTTCGCGCAGCGCCGAGCGGCCGCGATAGCTGATGACGGCGGCGGCGAGCGCGGTGCGCTTGGAACTGTATTTCTCGTAGATGTACTGGATGACGGTCTCGCGCTTCTCATGCTCGAAGTCGACATCGATGTCGGGCGGCTCGTTCCTCTCCTCGGAAATGAAGCGCTCGAACAGCGTGTCGATCCGGTCCGGCCCGACTTCGGTGATGCCTATGCAGAAGCAGACGATCGAATTGGCGGCCGAGCCACGCCCCTGGCAGAGGATGTCCTGGCTGCGGGCGTATTTGACGATGTCGTAAACCGTCAGGAAATAGCGGGCGTAGTTGAGGCGCTCGATCAGGGCGAGCTCTTCCTCGATGCGCTTGATCACCGAGTGAGGCACGCCTGAAGGATAGCGCCTGGCCGCCCCCTCCCGCGCCAGCCTTTCCAGCTCTGCCTGCGGCCCGAGGCCGGATTCCGTCGGCTCGTCGGGGTAATTGTACTGGAGATCGCTGAGCGAGAAGGTCAGCTCTTGCGCAAACCGCAAGGTCTCGGCCAGCGCCCGCGGATACCTGCGGAACAGGCGGGCCATCTCCAGCGGCGGCTTCAAATGGCGTTCGGCGTTGGCGCTGAGTTCCAGCCCGACCTCGGCGACCGGCGTGTTGAGGCGGATCGCGGTCAGCACGTCCTGCAGCGGGCGGCGTTCGGCGGTGTGGTAAAGGACATCGTTGGTCGCCATCAGCGGGATGCCGGTGCTCTCGGCAAACGCCGCTGCCTGCTCGATGCGGAAACGGTCATTGCCCGCATAACAGGGCGAGACGCCGAGCCGCAGGGCCTTGCCGAAGCGGTCCTGGAGTTCGAGGAGCAAGGCAAGACTGTCCTGCGCTCCCGCCGCCAGATCCGGCAGGACCGCCAGCGACATCAGATCTCCCCATTCGAGCAGATCGCCACGCTGGAGAAGGGTGGCGCCCTTTTCGGTCTCGTCGCGCAGATTGGCTTGCGTCAGCATGCGGCACAGATGCCCCCAGCCGGCGCGGTTCCTGGGATAGGCGAGAATGTCCGGCGTGCCGTCGCCAAAAACCAGCCGGCAACCGGGGTGATAGGCAAGCTTTTCGACCTTGGCCTGCTGCCAGGCGCGCACCACGCCGGCCACCGTGTTGCGGTCGGCAACACCGATCGCCGAAAAACCCATGAGCTTGGCCGCGACCACCAGCTCCTCCGGCTTGGAGGCGCCGCGCAGGAAGGAGAAATTCGACTGGATGCCGAACTCGGCATAGGGAATGACGGTCAGCGCGTTCATGCGAAGACCCCGTGCATGAACCAGCGCGGCGCGACTTGCGAGCCGCCGTAAAGCCCTTGACGGTAGAGCCAGTAGCGGCGGCCTTCGGCATCCTCGATGCGGAAATAGTCGCGTGTCGAGGCCGCCGCGTCGCCTGGCGCCTCGCGCCACCATTCGGCGGCGATGCGTTCGGGACCCTCGGCGCGGGTGACGCGGTAGAGCGCGCGCCGCCAGCGGAAATGCAGCGGCGGCCCCTCCGGCATTTCGGTGGCCGGCACCTCGATGGGTTCGGGCGCGCGGAACAGCCGGATCGGCCGTTCCGGCGGGAAGATGGTTTTGGGCGCCTGCACCCTGTCCGGTTTCTTCGGCGGCGTGGTCCGGCGCGGCGCCTCGGTGAAGGGGACGATGGCGACGGCGCGCTCCGGCAGATGGCTTTCCACCACGACCGGCTGCAGCACGGCGCCCTCGCCGAGCCGGACGCGGATGCGGTCGGCGAACAGCGCGATGTCGGCGCCGTCGTCGGTCGCCTCGCCGGTCAGATCGGCCTGCGCCATGTCGAAGGCGGCGGCGGCCAGCACGGAAAGCCGCACCAGATCGAAACCGTAGCCGGCATCGATGTCCTGCTCGAGGGCGGCCAGCCTTTCATGGAACAGCTTCTGGATCAGTCGGGGGTCGCGCATCGGCCGCGAGGTGCCGAGCGCGATGCGGCTGACGGCGCCGTCGACACGGAAAAGCAGCAGCGCCAGCGTCCGGGCGCCCTCGCCACGGCGCTCGAGATCGGTTTTCAACGTCGTCGCCAGCAGGCCGACCAGCCGTTCGATGTCCTCGGTGAGGGTGATGGGTTCGGCGAGATGCCGCTCGACCGAAAGCGGCGCCACGGGAAGCCGCGGCGATACCGCCTCGTCGAGACGGCCAAGCGCCTGGTCGAGGCGCAGCAGCAAGGTGGCGCCGAAGCGGCGGGCAAGCGGCGCGCGGGGTGCGGCCATGACGGCGCCCGCCGTGCGCAGGCCGACACTTTCCAGGCTGGCGCGGGTTTCCGGCGCGATGCGCAGCGCGGCGAGCGGCAGAGGCGCCAGCAGCGCTTCCTCCTCGCCGCCATCGACGATGCGGTTGCCGCAAAAGCGGGCCGCCGCCCAGGCCGCGCCCGGCGTCGGGGCAAGGCCGGCGCGGACATCGAACCCTTGATGCAGGAAGCGCCACAGGATGTCGTCCAGCATGGCGCGTTCGCCGCCGAACAGATGGGTGCAGCCGGTGACGTCGAGAAACAGGCCGTCCGCCCCGTCCATCGCCACCAGCGGGGTGTAGCGGTCGCACCAGTCGGCAAGGCCTTCGAGCAAGCGCCGGTCTGCCTCCGGATCGGCCTCGACGATGTCGATCGACGGATGCATGGCACGCGCGTCGGCAATACCCATGTCGCGCTTCAGGTGCAGCGCCTCAGCCCGCTCGTCGAGGGCCGAGATGCGCTGCGCGTTGCCCTGGCGGTGGCTGATCACCAGTGGCGGATGAGATGGCGTCGGATGATCCGAGGGCCGGGAACGCCAGGACCGCCCCAGACGCTGCCGTAGGATCCTTTCGGCCGCCAGATAGGGAAACCACAGGGACAGGATTCTTTGCCCGGTCTTCTTCGCCCCTTCTTTCGTCGAATACGCGTTCATCGGGGTTCCACTCCAGTGTGAATTGTCCAGGCAGGGCCGTGCGGCTCTTGCCGATGCTGATGGTGAAGGCCGGGCGGCCGATCGATCCGGCGAGCGGCCCGGCGACGGTTTCGCGCGGCGCGGCCGGCGCCGGCGAGACGATGAGGCGCACGGGCGCCGCCGTCGGTTCGGGCTCGGCCGCCTGCCGCAGCAGGAATACAGGGCGGCCGGCACTTTGCGCCCTCGCATGCAGCCGCCGCGTCGCGGTCAGGTCGAGCCGTTGCGGGTTGCCACGGATTTCCAGGATGACGGCGGCGAGCGTCGTCATCCGCGCCGCCTCCTCGGCGACCCACAGCGCGTCGACGAGTTTCGGCGCCTCGGAAAACAGCAATTGTTCCGGTTCGATGCCGAAGGAGGCCTGCAGCCCCCTGGCATAGGGAAAGCCCGCCTCGCGGAAGATTTCCGTGGTGCCGATCCACAACACCGGCAGCCCTTGCGCCTGCTTGAGGATCAGGCTGGCGAGCGACAAGGCAAAGCCGACGACGGCTCCGGCATCGCGGGTTTCCAAGCCATGGATTTCGCTGAGCGCTGCTTTCGGCAGCCCACCGCTCAGGGCGGCATCGAGGGGTTCGATGCCGATCGGCAGGAAGGCATCCGGCAAGGCCGCGGCAAGACCGCGCCGCACGATCGTGAGATCGGCGCCGGCGTCGGCATCAAGCGGCGCGCCAGCCGGCGCCTGCAGGCGTTCGGGCAGCGTTCCCTCGATCTTCGCGATCTGGCGGCGCAGGGCAAAAACAGTCTCCCGCGCCACGGCGGTCATCGCCATGACGGTCAGTGTCCACTCACAATTGTTCCTGTTATGTTCCCTAGGATTCCAGAGCCGATCCGAAGAGTCAAGCAGAGTCACAAGGAATTTATTCCTCAAGACCCTGCACGGCATGGGCGTATCGGCCGTGCCGTTTGCCTCGCCCGGTGCGAAAGCCTATATGCCGGGTCAAAGGACAAAGCATGGCCCGCATCTACAAGACCCGCACCTGGCACGGCGAACTCGCGCCCTCGATGGAGGAGATGGAATTCCTGGCGCTGGAGGCCTACGCCCATCTGCCGGAGGATTTTCGCAAGCTGACCGGCGAGATCGTCATCCAGATCGCCGAGTTCCCGACCGACGAGATCATGGACGACCTGTCGCTGGAGACGCCGTTCGACCTGCTCGGCCTGTTCGAGGGCCGCGGCATCGCCGAGCGCTGGAACCCGCAGACCGGCGAAGGCCCGAACCGCATCACGCTCTACCGCCGCGCCATGCTCGACTACTGGGCCGAAAACGAGGAGACGCTGGGCGACATCGTCACCCATGTGCTGATCCACGAGATCGGCCACCATTTCGGCCTGTCGGATGAGGATATGGAGAAGATCGAGGAAGCGGCGGAATAGGCTGCGCCGATATTCAGGTGATGCCGGCCTGCAAATGGCGGTCCCCTGCGCTTCCCAGTTCTACTGCGTCGCAGTAGAACTGAGCTCACGTACCCAAAAGTACGCTCCGCTCCGGTTCTCGGGCACCACCATTTTCGACTCGGCCTGACCTGAACCTCGGCGCAGCCTGCGTCGGCGCTTTGCAAAATCTACCAGTCGCTGAGCTTGGTGTCCGGTCCGTATTCCTGACCGTCGACATCCTTCACCACCGCCTGGCCGCAGCGCATGGTCTTGGCATTCTTGTCGTAGGCGTAGGTCGGCGAGCCGAACAGATGCCAGCCCTTGTTCAGCGCCGCCGTCACCTTGTGGCAGAAGCTGGCGTCGTCCGGGCCGGTCAGAAAGCGGTAGAGTTTCATGTCTCAAGTCCTGTCGTAAGTGCCATAGCCCGCGAGCATGGGGCTGATATCATGCGCCGATGGCGGCCGCCTTCGCCAGCAGTTTTTCAGCCTGCGCCAGATGCAGCCGCTCGACCATCTTGCCGTTGAGCGCGATCACGCCTTTGCCAGCATTCCCGGCACGTGAAAAGGCGTCCTTTATCAGGCGCGCCTCGGCAACCGCCTCCGGCGAGGGCGCGAAGGCGCGGTTCGCCGCATCGATCTGAGCCGGATGGATCAGCGTCTTGCCGTCGAAACCCATGGCCGCCGCCTCCGCGCACTCGCGGCCAAAGGCGTCGAGGTCGCGAAAATCGTTGGCTACGCCGTCGAGCATGGCGAGGCCGCCGGCGCGCGCGGCCAGCACCATCTGCATCAGCCACGGCATGAGGTAGCGCCGGTCCGGCGTCGCCAGCACACCGGTGTCCTTGGCGAGATCATTCGTTCCGGCAACGAAACAATTGAGCCGAGAGGCCGGATCGCGGCCAAGTTCGGCAATGGCGCCGATGTTGAGCAACGCCTTGGGCGTCTCGATCATCGCCCAGAGTTTCACGCTGTCGGGGGCAAAATTGTCGTCGAGCATGTCGCCGACTTCGAGGATGTCGCGCGGCGCTGCGACCTTGGACAACAGAATGCCGTCGGGTTCGACTTTTGCCACGGCCAGGAGGTCGTCGGCGCCCCATTCGCTGGCCAGCGCATTGACGCGCACCACCAGCTCGCAGCGGTGGCCGAGATGGTTGGCAGCCGGGCGGCTGGCGAAGATCGCCGGCAGCTTTTCGCGGGCGGCGATCTTGTCGGCCGGCGCGACGGCGTCCTCGAGGTCGATGATGACTGCATCGCAGGACAGAAGCCCGATCTTGGCCAACGCCTTGTCGTTGGAGGCCGGGATATAAAGCACCGAGCGGCGCGGGCGGTAGGGTTCGGTCATATTCGATCTATGCCGCCTGGGGCCGGTCGAGGCAAGTCGTCCAAGCCCGCATGAAAACCGGCTCGCACGGAAACTTGCCCTGCACGAAAACTGCACAGGCCTGCGGAAAAGCTCCTCGGATCCGCCCTGCCACCTCCCTGCCGGCCTGCGAGACAGGCGGCATGCACAAGCGAGCAAAACCCCGTTGGTCCCTGCCACAGCGCCTGCGCAGCGAAGGCTGGTGGCTGGTCGATCCGCCACGCGCCAAACCCATGGCGATTCTCATCCCTTTCGTCCGCAAGTATCCGCCGACCGTCCGGCTGCAAGCCATCCGGAGGGTCAGGTCATGACGGCGGTTTTCTCTGCCGCGCCAAGCTATTGCAGCCGCTTCGGTGTTGCCGTGCTGCTGGTCGTGCTGGCGGATTTCCTGTTCTACGGCCAGCCCGCCGGCATCACCGTGTTCCTGTTCGCCATCCTGATCGCCGCCGCGGTCGTGGCCGTGCATCCGGCGGCCTTCAGCGACATCAGGCTCTGGCTCAAGCCCGCCGCTTTGCTTGTCGCGTTGCTGCCGCTCGCCGAAAATGTCAGTGCCCTGTCTGTATCGATCGCGCTTGCGGCGCTGGTCGTGTTCGCGCTTTCGCTAAGCGGCCGGCTGCGGCCCAGCCTGGCGCGCATTGCCGGCCAGATCGCGTTGTTCGGGCTGGCGGCGCCGTTCCGCTTCATCAACGATTTCATCCGCTGGCGCAAGACGGCGCGCCGGTTCGGCCGGCGACGCGTGCGGCTGGCGGCAATCGCCGTCTGGGTGATGCCGCTGACATTGGGCGCGGTCTTCCTGGCGCTGTTCGGTGCCGCCAATCCGGTCATTGAATACTGGCTGTCGCTGATCGATCTTCTAAAACTGCTCGATCTCATCCAGATGGCGCGGATCGCCTTCTGGCTGTTCGTGCTCGCCGGCGTCTGGGCCTTTCTGCGGCCACGTCTGCCGCGCTTTTCGCGGCGCATCTCGCGGCCACCCCTTGCCGGTGCTCGACCGGCGATCAATCCACAAAGGCACGTCGTCGAGGACATCGTGTTCGGCAAAGGCGCCATCCTGCGCGCGCTGATTGTCTTCAACGCGCTGTTCGCGCTGCAGACCGGGCTCGACGCCACCTATCTCTGGGGCGGGGCAGCCCTTCCCGTCGGCTTGAGCTACGCGGTTTACGCGCATCGCGGCGCCTATCCCCTGATCGTCACCGCGCTGCTTGCCGCCGGTTTTGTCCTTGCGGCGCTGCGGCCCGGCAATGAAACGTCCAAGGATCCGCTCATCCGCCGGCTGGTCTATGCCTGGGTGGCGCAGAACATCATGCTGGTCATCTCGTCGATCCTGCGGCTCGACCTCTATATCGGCATCTATGCGCTGACCTACTGGCGCATCGCGGCTTTCGCCTGGATGGGGCTGGTGGCATCAGGCCTTGCGCTGATCATCGCCCGCACCGCGCTCGGAAAATCCAATGAATGGCTGTTCTCCGCCAATCTTCTGACGTTATCCCTGACGCTTTATGCCTGCTGCTTCATCAATTTCGCAGCGCTGATCGCCAATTACAATGTCGACCACTCCCTCGAAATGACCGGCCAGGGCATTTCCCTCGACGCCTGGTATGTGCGCTCGCTCGGTCCGGGCGCGTTTCCGGCGATGGATCGCTTCCTCGATCATCAGCGCCGGGCCGCCAACGATGCGATCTTCCGCGAACTGGCAGGGCGGCGCGGCAGCGACGAAGGCTGGTACCGCACCGTTCACCAAAACTGGCGGGCCTGGAGCTTTCGCGACTGGCGCCTGCTTGCCTATCTCGACAGCAAGGGGTCGCTCGTGCTTCCTCAGCCTTCGCAACCTTCCTTGCCGGGCCGCTGACCGATGCCGCATCACATCCTCGTCGCCGACGATGACCCGCATATCCGCGAGGTGATCTGCTTCGCGCTGGAAAAGGCCGGCATGAAGACGTTTGGCGTGGCTGACGGCGCCGCTGCCTTGCAGGAGATCGGACGCCGGGCGCCGGACCTGGTCGTGCTCGACATCGGCATGCCGGAGATGGACGGGCTGGAGGTCTGCCGGCGGCTGCGCCACACATCCGATGTGCCGGTGCTGTTCCTGTCCGCGCGCGATGAAGAAATCGACCGCATCCTCGGGCTCGAAATGGGCGGCGACGACTATGTGACGAAGCCGTTCAGCCCGCGCGAGCTGGTCGCCCGCGTCAACGTCATCCTGCGCCGCGCTCGCCCGGCGGCGCCCGAAGCGGCCGTCGACCGGCAGTTTTCGCATGGCAAGCTCACCCTGGCGCCGGCCAGCCACGCCGCCGCCTTCGACGGCCAGCCGCTTGCCCTGACGGGTATCGAATTCTCGATCCTGAAAGGGTTTCTGGCGCGGCCGGCGCATGTGCTCGACCGTGACGCGGTCATGGCAAACGCCTATGCCGGCAAGATCCATGTCGCCGACCGCACCGTCGACAGCCATATCCGCAACATCCGCGCCAAGCTGGCGGCGGTGGGCTGCATGGACGCCATCGAGACCGTGCACGGCGTCGGCTTCCGGCTCGGCCGATGCGGCTGAGCACGTCCAGCAAATGGATCGGCCGCAAATGGCGGCCAAGGCTTGCCACGGTCGTCGTCGCCATCCTGATCATGGTGATGGCGCTGCCGCTGGTCGGCCTGTTCTTCTTCCGCCTCTACGAAAACCAGCTGATCCGCCAGACCGAGGCGGAACTGATCGCGCAAGGGGCGGCCATCGCCGCCATCTATGCGCAGGACGTGCGCGACGCCCACATTCCTCCGGACAAATTTGGCGCGCCGATGCCGCAGGCCAATGGCAGCGCCAGCCGCGCCGCCAATCCCGACGGACCGTACCGGCCGATCGAGCCGCGCCTCGATCTCGCTTCGGACACTGTGCTTCCGACCCGGCCGGCGGCGGTCGCCGCTACCGCCGATCCGGCCTTCGCCGCGATCGGCATGAGCCTGTCGGGCATTCTCGACGCGACGCAGAAAACCACGCTGGCCGGCTTCCGGCTGCTTGATCCCACAGGCGTCGTCATTGCCGGACGTGGCGAGGTCGGGCAGTCGCTCGGCGAGGTCGATGAGGTGCGCATGGCACTTGCCGGCCGCTATGCCAGCGCGCTCAGGCTGCGCATTCCCGACCAGCCGACGCCACCGCTCTATTCGGTCAGCCGTGGCACCAAGGTGCGGGTCTTCGTCGCTCTGCCGGTGGCCGTCGATGGCCGGGTCGTCGGCGTGGTCTATGTCTCGCGGACGCCCAACAACATCATCAAGCATCTCTATGGCGAGCGCGGCAAGGTGACCCTGGCGGCGATCGCCATCCTCGGCGGCACGCTGCTCATCGGCCTGGTGTTCCTGCGCACCGTCAGCCGGCCGATCTACGCGCTGATCGACCGCACACAGCGCATCGCCGCCGGCGAGCGCGATGCGATCCGGCCGCTCGACCACCATGGCACCTATGAAATGGCCGAGCTGTCCGCCGCTTTCCTCGACATGGCGGAAAAACTGCAGGCGCGCTCGGATTCGATCCAGACCTTCGCCACCCATGTCTCGCACGAGCTCAAATCGCCGCTGACGGCGATCCAGGGCGCGGCCGAATTGCTGCGCGATTCAGGCAGCGCGATGGATGACGAGGAGCGGCGGCGCTTCTCCAACAACATCGTCACCGATGCCGGGCGGCTCAACCTGCTGGTGCGGCGGCTGCTCGACCTGGCCAAGGCCGAAAATTTTGCACCGAGCGGCGAAAGCACCTCGATCGGTGCCGCGCTGGCGCTGCTGCCCGTCGACACCAGGCTGGCGGTCCGCATCGAGGCGGGCGGCGATGTCGCCTTGCGCATCTCGGCCGAGAACGCGGCGATCGTGCTTGCCAATCTCATCGACAATTCCGCCAGGCATGGCGCGACGCTGGTTTCGATCACGGCGGCGAGCGCCGGCGGCAAGGCGACGGTGCTGGTCGGCGACGATGGCGCCGGCATTTCGCCGAGCAACCGGGCACGCATTTTCGAGCCGTTCTTCACCACGCGGCGCTCGACCGGCGGCACCGGCATGGGCCTCGGCATCGTGCTGGCCCTCCTGAAAGCGCATGATGGTATGATCCGGCTGGTTGACTCCGAGCGCGGCACGCGCTTCGAGATCACACTGCCGGCGGCATAGAGAGGCCGCCGACCGGATCGGAGAAAAAATGCGCTACGACATCGTCATCATCGGCGGGGCCATCGTCGGGTCCTCCATCGCCTATTATCTGCGCGAGGAAGGCTTTTCCGGCTCCATCGCGCTGATCGAGCGCGATCCGCAATTCGCCCATGCGGCAACGACGCTGTCCATGGCCTCGATCCGCCAGCAATTCTCCATTCCCGAAAACATCCGGCTGTCGCAATTCACGCTGAAACTGTTCCGGCGGCTGAAGGAGACGTTCGGCACCGATGCCGATATCGGTTTCCGCGAGGGCGGCTATCTTATCCTCGCCGGCGAGAACGGCCTGCCGGTCCTCAAGGCAAACCATGATGCGCAGGTCGCCGAGGGAGCCGACATCGTGCTGGAGGACGCCGGGCAGCTGACACGGCGCTTCGCCTGGCTGTCGGCCGAGGGCATTTCCGCCGGCGCCTATGGCCGGACCGGCGAAGGCTGGTTCGACGCGCATGCGATGCTGATGCTGTTCCGCAAGGCGCTGCGCGACAAGAAGATCGATTTCATCGCTGCTTCGGTCACCGGCATTGCGCGCGACGGCAACTGCGTCACCGGCGTCTCCCTCGACAATGGCCAGACCTTGGAAGCCGGCATCGTCGTCAACGCCGCCGGGCCGAATGCCGGCAAGGTCGCGGCCCTTGCCGGGCTGGCGCTGCCGGTCGAGCCGCGCAAGCGCAACGTCTTCGTCTTCGAGGCGCGCGAGAAATATGCCGACATGCCGCTGCTGGTCGATCCCTCCGGCATTTATGTGCGACCGGAAGGCTCGGTCTACCTCACTGGCGGCGCCGAGCCGGAAGAAGGCGACGGCCCGGCCGATCCCGCCGATTTCGAGGTCGACTGGCCGCTGTTCGAAGAGGTGATCTGGCCGGTGCTGGCGACCCGCATTCCCGCCTTCGAGGCCATCAAGGCGACCCGCGCCTGGGCCGGGCACTATGACTACAACACACTCGACCAGAACGCTGTGATCGGCCCGCATCCAGAGGTCGGCAATTTCCTCTTCGCCAACGGTTTTTCAGGCCACGGCCTGCAGCAGGCGCCGGCGGTCGGCAAGGCGCTGGCCGAGTTGCTGGTACATGGCGGGTATCGGACGATCGATTGCTCGGCGTTTGGCTATGAGCGGGTGGCCGAGGGACGGGCATTCCGGGAATTGAACGTGATTTGAGAAGCGCCTAGTCAACCATCGCAGCGATAGCGAGAGCATTGCCGAGTGCGTGGCCGGCTGCCGTGTTGTCGAAGATGCCCCAGACCTCGGCGCCCGAAGCGGCCGCTGCATGCACCTGCCGGCTGATCCGGTCGAGATTTTCGGTGTCGTAGTCCGAGTAGTACACGCGCGGCACGCCGTGCCAGCGGAAATAGGCAAGTCCGGCCCAACCGCCCGGCACCGCAGCAGTCGGCACTGGAGCGGGGTCGGCGGCAACACGCGCGATCCGTCGGTCAGCAAGAAGCGCCTCCGCCTTGGCTTCGAACCAGCTCGGGTGGCGTGGCTCGCATGCCAGCTTTGCCTTTGTCCGCTTGCCCAGCATGTCAAAGAAACCGCCGGCGATGTCCGGCTCGAACGGCAAGCTCGGCGGCAGCTGCACCAAAAGCACGCTCAGTTTTTCGCCGAGACCTTCGACCTGTGGGATGAACATTTCGGCAAGCGCATCGCAATCCGCGAGACGACGCTCATGGGTCATTGCCTTGGGCGTCTTGACGGCAAAGCGGAAGTCCTCCGGCACGGAGCGTGCCCAGCGCTCATAGGTCTCGCGACGGTGTGGCTTGTGGAAGGACGTGTCGATCTCGACGATCGGAAAGCGGCGGGCGTAGCGTTCGAGATGCGAGCCGGGTTGGGGCAAGTCGTCCTTATATCGGGTTGGAATTCCCCAGCCGGCCGTGCCTATGAAGCATCCCTGCTTGTCCATGCATGGGATGTGGACCAAATGAAGTGTGGGTCAAGGCGAGGTGTGCACGAAGAGCCGTTGCCACCCCTGCTGCTCAGGCCGCCGCCAGTCTCCCGGTCTCGACATAAGCCTGCAGCCAGGCCAACACCCTGCCCCAGCCCTCGGCATGCTCGGCCGCCGCATCGCTCAAGCCGGCAAAACCGCCATGGCAGATGGTGAGGCGCGTGCCCTTGGCGGTCGGCTCCAACAGCCAGGCGACCGTGGTTTGCCGCCGGCCAAGCGCCGGATGGTCCCAGGCATAGGCCCGTGTCTGCACGATCCGGCGCGGCGCTTCGATCTCGAGGAATTCGCCGCCGGCCGGCAGCTCCCTGCCGTCGGCCGTGCGGACGACAACCGTCCAGCGGCCGCCGACGCGAAGGTCGGCCGACCAGTCGGCCATGCGGTAGGTGTCGGCGGTCCCCCACCATTGCTCGATTTCTCTCGTGACCAGCGCGCGAAATATGCGTTCTGCGGGCGCTTCGATCTCGGCGGATGCCATGATCGTCTCGCCATTGGTCATGCACTGTATCCCGAGGACGTGCATCATCGATTGCCTCCGTATCCATTTTGTTTCGGTATCGAAACGAGCCTTACCCTTTCGATGGTGGGCTCTCGAAACCCTTGCCGGTCTCGAGCAGGCTCTTCAGACTCGCCAGCACCAGCGGCCAGCCCTTGGTGACATTCGGGATCAGCCGGTGCGGTCCGTCAGCCTCGTGGGTGACGGCAAGCTTCATCAGCTCGCCGTCCTGTTCGATGGCGAAGGTGCAGCGCGTGTAGCCGTCTTCCTTGACCTCCGGCATCCATTCATTGCGCCATTTGATGACAAGGCGTCGCGGCGGGTCGACCTCGAGGATCTCACCAGAGTCGGCGACGCGGCCGTCGGGGAAGATCAGTTTCCAGCTGGAGCCGACCTTCCACTCACTCTCCTGATGGGAGCAGAGGAAGAACTGCCGGTTGAACTCCGGGTCGGTCAGCGCCTCCCAGAGCTTTTCGGGCGTGGTGCGGATGTAGGTCACGTAAACGAAGCTGTTGCTCATCAGTCTTCCCTTTCGAGGCGTTTCTTCAGATCACTCAATGCATCCAGCCGATGGCGCTCGAACTTGCCGATCCAGCGTTCGGCGATCTCGTTGATCGGAACCGGGTTGAGGTAGTGCTGCTTCTCGCGTCCCTTGCGGAGCGTGGTGACGAGGTTGGCTTCCTCCAGGATCGCCAAATGTTTGGTCACCGCCTGGCGTGTCATGTCCATCTCCGCGCACAGCGCGTTCAGCGTCTGCCCGTTCCGGGCATGGAGGTTGTCCAGCAATTGCCGGCGTGTCGGGTCGGCCAGGGCGCGAAAGACTGCATCCATGCTCATGGCTTTAATATGCAACCATTTGGTTGCATGTCAAGACGCAAGATCGCACGCCGTCGGTGGCCGGGCGCGGCCACGGGAGAAAAAAGTCAGCCCTTGCGGGAGAACCAGAAGGCGTCGGCCATGCGTTTCATGCCGATGCGTTCGTAAAAGCCGACGGCGTCGGGCATGGAGATCAGGCTGATGGCGACCGACGGCCCAAGCTGCCGCCGCGCCTCGTCCATCAGGCCCTTGCCGATGCCGAGCCCCTGCGCCGATCTGGAGACGGCGAGCTCGGAGATGTAGCAGACCCAGGAGAAGTCGGTGACCGCACGCGCCACGCCGATCAGCGGCTTGCCTTCGATATCGAGACGCGCGGTCAGCACAAGATTGGCGCCGGACAGCATCGCCCGCAGCCTGGCGGGATCATCGACAGGCCGTGTCCCGCCGAGGCCGGATTCCACCAGCACGCGGCGGAATTCGGCGATGTCGAGCGCGGGTTCGCGGGCGTAGAGGACATGGGTGTTTTCGGCCATGCCGGGCAGACTGCACCATAGCCTCGCGAATTCGAAGCCGTTTTGTGGGCACCTCTTGTACCAGCGCGCACGAACAGTTGCCTTTTATTTGCCCTCGGCTTTGTGTAAACGGGGCGTCAGCAAATCCCCCGCAACGAAAACACGGGCCAAAGCCATGGAAAAATTCACCAAGCTCACCGGCGTCGCCGCTCCGATGCCGATCGTCAATGTCGACACCGACATGATCATCCCGAAGGATTATCTCAAGACGATCAAGCGCACCGGCCTCGGCACCGGCCTGTTCGCCGAAATGCGCTACAATGACGACGGTTCTGAAAATCCGGATTTCGTGCTCAACAAGCCGGCCTACCGCAAGGCGCAGATCCTGGTCGCCGGCGACAATTTCGGCTGCGGTTCGAGCCGCGAGCATGCGCCGTGGGCGCTGCTCGACTTCGGCATACGCTGCGTCATCTCGACCTCGTTCGCCGACATTTTCCACAACAACTGCTTCAAGAACGGCGTGCTGCCGATCACCGTCAGCCCCGAGGATCTGGAGAAGCTGATGGATGACGCCTCGCGCGGCTCCAACGCCACTTTGTCGGTCGACCTCGAAGCCAAGGAAATCCGTGGCCCCGATGGCGGCGTCGTCAAGTTCGACCTCGACGACTTCAAGCGGCACTGCATGCTCAACGGGCTCGACGATATCGGCCTGACCATGGAGAAGGCCGGCGCCATCGCCTCGTTCGAGAAGCGCAACGCCGAACAGCGCCCCTGGGCCTGAGCGGCACCATCCGAGGATAGGCCCGGCCGCTTTCCGGCCGGGTTTGATGGCGACTGAGGGGAGGGACAGTCATGGCACGTTCGCTTCTTGCCGGCGTTTGCGGGCCGGCGCTGTTGCTGGTGCCCGCCGCGAGCGCCTTTGCCCAGACACAGACGCCCGCGGCGCAACAGACGCCAGCTGCAGCCCAGAAGCCGGCCGAACAACCGGCGACCGACCAGGGATCATCGAGCACCAGCGACGCTGCGCCCGCCGAAGACGACAAGCAGGCGCCGATAGCGTTCGAGGGCGGCCAGCTGACCATCACGCAACCGGAGCAGGATGGCGAGAAGGTGCTCGCTTATGACGGCAAGCAGCTGGCCAGCAACTACGATGTGTTCTTCGACAAGATCGTGAAGATCGGCGACGTCAACGTGGCGCTGGTCGATGTCGGCGATGGCGGCAATCAATGCGGCCCGGCCAAGGTCATCGTCTGGAAGCCGAAGGACGGCGAGATCAAGACCACGACGGTCGAACAGGACGAATGCGGCGCGCCGCCGGCGGCGATCTCCGACAGCGCCATCTATTTCGTGCCCTACCTGCTGCCGGGCGAGATAAAGGCGGCGCTGCAATGGTCGCCGACCGAAGGCCTGACGACCTCCGGCAACCTCGCCTACACGCCCGAACCCGGCACCGACTGGAAAGATATCGACCCTTCGAAATACGACAACATCATCGATGCTTTCCACAACGAGGCCGTCTACAAGGCGGCCAAGGCGCTGCTCGGCGACACCATGCCTGACATGGCAACCAGCCTGCTGGTCGGTGGCGGCACGGAAAAGACGGCCTCCGGCGCCTTCTACGCCACCGGCTGCGTGCCGCATGACTGCGGCGGCAATGACGGCTTCATGGCGGTCGACCCGGCCAAGCACAAGCTCTACTTCTCGCGGCGCGGCGACAATGGCGAGCCAGCAGCCTGGCCGCCGCTGAAGGACTGGCCGGACGACATCAAGAAGGCGCTGGGCGACGCGCAGGGGTCGGGAAACTAGCGCAATCCCAGGAAAGTGTGAACGCTTTCCCGGGAAAAGCGCACAGCGCTTTCCCTTGGCAATTGTGTCAGAACGGTCTCTTTTGCGAAGCCTCGGTACTCGGTCACCACTCCGGCGGCCGACGCTATTGTTTGCCCTGAATGGTCAGCGAGAAAGCCGGAGGTGGGGATTTTGGCGCGCCGGGATTTGCAGCCCACGCGAACAGGCCAAAGCCGAGGATCGCAATTATCGTGCCGATCGCCAGCCCGTACCAAAGCTTCGTCACCCGGTCGCGCACGACATTGAACCCGGCGTCGGCGTTGATTGTCGCGAAGTCGTTTTGAGCCTTGGCGACCAACGTCTTGTCGGCGATCAAGGTCGCATCTTTTTCATCTCTTCCGCCCGCTTTTATTCGCGTCTGTGCGTCATCAACAACTCGCTGATAGCCGTCGAAGGAATCCACAGTCGGCGGAAACTCCTTCCGGTAGCGCGGAATCAGACGATTCCGCACCGTTTGGATTTCCGCATCCATGGTGGTGGCGAAATCGCGAAACGTCCTGGCCTCGACGACCAGAACCCGAAGTGCCGGCACCATGACGACGCAGAGGCCGACAAATCCCGCGGCAAGACCTCCGACGGCCAGCACCATCCGGTGCTCGTCTGCCGTCGGATCAAGCGCTCCAAACGATGTCAGGGAGCTGCCGGCAAAGACGGCCGCCGCGGTCGCCACCACCCCACCGACCAGCCATTTGGCGGTATCCCTCAACGATTGCGCCCCGGCCGCCATTGCCGTCACAACGGGCGGTATAGGATCGCTCATTTCTCCAAGTATCCCAGATCGCCGAAATCGATCGCCAGGGGAAGATCCCTCATCTCCTTTGCGATCTGCTGTTTCAATCGACTGACCTCATGAAGGTCAGCCTGTTGAGCTTGAAAAAGGATCATGCTCGGATTGGGCTTGTCGGGGTCGGAAATTCGACCCTCATAATCTTTCAGGAGTTGCTCGAGATCCAGTTCGCCGCCCGCCTTTTTCGGTACGGTGAGATAGATTACTGGTATGTCACCCGGGTTTATTCCAACAGGACCTGGGGGCAGGTCGACCTCTCCACCGGCAGGCTCGCCGGCCGAACCCCCGGTGGGCGGAACGACCTGAATTTCAATGATGTCTGAGCCACATGAAACCCGAATGATACCGTTCTTGTCCGGAATCCCGATCACATGCGTAATCATGGCGGCCTCCAAGTATTGAGACAACAAGAATGACACAACTCGCACTGGATTAACAGCAGACGGGCGGCAACCCTGCCGGACTTCAATTCGTTTTGAATACACGCCAATTGCGACACGACGACGAAACAGAATGATCCGGCAAGTTTCTTTCCCAGCAGGACAACAACCAATTTTCCCTGGCATATAGCCAGGCAACCGGCTGTCCGACAGATTGCTATAACAACCGCGAGGCCTCCCATGCGCAAACTGATCTCCACCGGTTCGCCGTTCGAAAAGACCGCCGGCTATTCGCGCGCGGTGGTGCAGGGCGATTGGTGTTTCGTGTCCGGGACGACCGGCTATGACTATGCGACGATGACGATGCCGGAGACGGTCGAGGCGCAGACGCGCAATTGCCTGGCGACGATCGGCAAGGCGCTTGCCGACGGCGGGTTTGACATGGCCGACGTGGTGCGGGCGCATTACTACATCACCGACCAGGCCTTCGTCGACGTGGTCTTCCCGATCCTCGGCGAGACGTTCGGCGACATCAGGCCGGCGGCGACGATGATCGTGTGCCAGCTCAACAAGCCGGAAATGAAGATCGAGATCGAAGTCACGGCGCTGCGGCACTCGGGACATTGAGGCCAAGGCCATGAAGGTCCGCCGCATCGTGGCCAACATCGAGACGCAGGACGCAGCGGCGGCGAAACGCTTCTACCAGGATGTGCTTGGCCTCGACATGCTGATGGATCAGGGCTGGATCGCCACCTACGGCTCCGAGGAAAAGATGCAGGTGCAGGTCTCCTTCATGGCGCAAGGCGGCTCCGGCACGCCGGTGCCGGACCTGTCGATCGAGGTCGACGATGTCGAGGCTGCACTTCAAGGCATGAAGGCCGCCGGCTTCGCCATCGAATACGGCCCGGCCGACGAACCGTGGGGCGTGCGGCGCTTCTATGTGCGCGATCCCCTGGGCCGGCTGGTCAACATTCTATCACATCGGTGATCGTGGTTCTGAACCGCAGGCTTGCGCCGCAAGCGCTTGGCGTTTAGCAAGGCCGCGGTTCAAATCTTTCTGAGACGGTTCTCCATGGCAACGAAGCATCTTTTCCTGCTCCCCGGCGACGGCATCGGCCCCGAGGCCATGGCCGAGGTCAAGAAGCTGATATCGGCCATGAACGAGAAGCTCGGCAGCGGCTTCGCCACCGATGAGGGTCTGGTCGGCGGCTGCGCCTACGACGCGCATGGCGCGGCGATCTCCGATGCCGACATGGCCAAGGCGATGGCGGCGGACGCGGTGCTGTTCGGCGCGGTCGGCGGACCGAAATGGGATGCCGTGCCTTACGAGGTGCGCCCCGAGGCCGGCCTGCTGCGGCTGCGCAAGGATATGGAGCTGTTCGCCAATCTGCGCCCGGCGATCTGCTATCCGGCGCTCGCCGCATCCTCTTCGCTCAAGCAGGAGGTGGTCGAAGGCCTCGATATCCTCATCGTGCGCGAACTGACCGGCGGCGTCTATTTTGGCGAGCCCAAGCAGATCATCGATCTCGGCAACGGCCAGAAGCGCGGCATCGACACGCAGGTCTACGACACGTTCGAGATCGAGCGCATTTCGGGCGTCGCCTTCGAGCTGGCGCGGACCCGCAAGAACCACGTCACCTCGATGGAAAAGCGCAACGTCATGAAATCGGGCGTGCTGTGGAACGAGGTCGTTACCCAGACGCACAAGGCGCGCTATTCCGATGTCAAGCTCGACCACATGCTGGCGGATGCCGGCGGCATGCAGCTGGTGCGCTGGCCAAAACAGTTCGACGTCATCGTCACCGACAATCTGTTCGGCGACATGCTGTCCGACATCGCCGCCATGCTGACCGGCTCGATCGGCATGCTGCCGTCCGCCTCGCTCGGCGCGCCCGACGTCAAGACCAAGAAGCGCAAGGCGCTCTACGAGCCCGTGCACGGCTCGGCGCCCGACATTGCCGGCAAGGGCATCGCCAACCCGATCGCCATGATCGCATCCTTCGCCATGTGCCTGCGCTATTCCTTCGGCATGGTCGATGAAGCCGACAGGCTGGAGGGCGCGATCGCCGCCGTGCTTGATCAGGGCCTGCGGACGAAGGACATTTTCTCGCCGGGCATGACCGAAGTCGGCACGGTCGAGATGGGCGACGCGATCATCGCCAAGTTCCTGGGCTAAGGCGAATCTCAACACACCTTGGCGCAGGACCTCCCGGTTTAGCGGATATCGCCGGCCAGCTGTTGCAGCAGGCCGACGAGTTGCGCTTCGTCCACCGGTTCGAAAAAGGCCGCGTCGGCGGTCTCCACGGCAACGATGGCGCGCTGCGCGGCGGCGGCCCCGGCCGGGGTGACGCGGATCACCTTGGCACGCGAATCCCTGGGGTCGGCCTCCCGCGCGATCAAACCCTTGGCCTCGAGCCGGGCAACGACATCCGAGGTCATCTTCACCTCGGTGCCGGCCTGGGCGGCGAGCTGCACCTGGTTGGGCGGCTCGCCATCGCGGCCGAGCCACATGGCCGAGGCCAAGAGCACGAACTGGACATGCGTCAGGTCGAGCGGCGCCAATGCCGCCGTCATGACGCGCTGCCAGCGCATGGTGGTTCGCCACAACAACAAGCCGGGGCTCTCCGAAGGTCCGCTGACGCGCGTCTTCAAATCCTGTCCATCAGCCACCGTTCGCCAACTCCTTTGCCTGCTCGAGCAATTTAGCCATCGACACGTCGAAATCGCCGCTGATCTGCGGGCCGAGTTCGGGTCCGACCTCGGCTGCCGAGGGGCCAGAAATTTCCAATCGGTGCGTCACCTGCGTGCCGCCCTCGACCGGGACCAGCGTATGCCGGAACAGCAATTTCGTGTCACCGAACATGGTTTCGTCGGCATAGGTGAAATTATCGACGAGATCGACGATAACAGATTCAAACGTGCCCTGCCCGACCGGCGTCACCGAGACGCGAGTGCCCTTGGCGAACGGGCCGTGCAGCACGAAAGTGTCGGACCCTTCATAGGTCAGGCGGCCCTCGTGCAACGCCTTCAGCGCATTCCAGATGGCTGCTGCGGAAAGGGAGGAAATGGCGGTGTATTCATTGCTCCACATTGTCTTGGCTCCATTCATCTTGCCTGATCGATCATTCGATCTTCGCACAGACTATCTGTGCGCGGATTAAATTGCAAGAAGAATCTTGCTGCTCCGCCAGGATAATGCAACTCTTTGTTTTTATGCAGTTTCGAGCCGCATGCTGCCGAAGTCGCTAAACCCTGACCCCCGCCGGCATAGGCCCCCACTGATTTTCGCCCACCTGAGACGGCACAAGCGCCAAGACCAGCACGGCCACCCCGCCGATAGCCGGGATGAAGCAGATCAACACAAGCCAGCCGCTCAGGCCGATGTCGTGAAGACCCCGCACGACAAGCGCGATCCACGACAGGCCGAATGCCAATGTGAAGAGAAGAGCTGGTATAAACCCTACCGAGCTCCGGCCCGCGTTGATGCCGAAGCCATTAATGGCCAGATTGACGAGTATCCCGAAGCCAACAGGTGCTAACTGCACAATGACAAAGCAGAGCCAAAAGGCGCAGAATTCCTTGCGGCGGGCGCGTCCGTCGAAATTGAAATAATCCAAGCTCACCGTTCGTCGGAAGCAGGCACACAATCCTGTGGAACTGGCGGTCCGCTTTTCGGCGAGCCGGCCTGGAACGTGGCGGCTGACCGGTGGCTGACGACGACGTGGTTGAGGCCGCGGCGGCTATATTGTGAGCCGTGCCGTCGTCTGGCTGGAATTCGACGAGGGTGCCCCTGACGAGAGCCACCTCATGGCTCAGATCACTACGGGCAAACATATAGCGTTTGCCGTCGACACCATTGATGTAACCGAAATCCTGATCCTGGTCGTAGTGATAGACCGCGCCACGCATACTTTGCCCCCGCCATGCAGAGCGGGGACTCTATCTGAAGTTGCGACAAGTTGCAATATGCACGTTTAGGTTAAATTCTGACCCCCGCCGGCACCGGCCCCCACTGGTTTTCGCGTCCCTGTGTCGGGATCAATGCGAAGACCAGGATGATCAGGCTGCCGAAGGTCGGGATCAGGATGAGCAGGCAGAGCCAGCCGGTCAGGCCGAGGTCGTGCAGGCGGCGCACGATCATGCCGAGGCTGGGCAGGAACGTGGCCAGCAGGAAAAGGCCGAAAAGCCCGACCGTCATCGCCGGCACCTCGGCGTTGTCGAAATTGCCCATCCCGACATCGGCGAAAACCCCGATGCCCATGATCACCAGCAACGCGATCGTCCAGAACAGGCAATAGCTCCAATATTCCTTACGCCGGGCGCGGCCGGCGAAATTGAAGTAGTTCCGCGTCAAGCCGCGCCAGAAATAGGACCAGAGATCGGTGGGCTCGGCCGGGTCGGCTGTCCGGCCGAAATGCTGTGCCGGCGCTGCGCCGCCGGCCGCTGGTGCGGGGTTGGCCTTGGGATTTGCTTGAGCCGGTGCGGGGCTTGGGTCGGCGGCCGGGCTTGCTGTCTGGGTGGCGATCGAGAAAACGTCACGCGCCTGGCCGCCGCCCGGCTGGAACTCGACCGCAGTGCCCCTGGCCATCGCGGTTTGCCGGCGAAGGTCTTCGCGGGTGAATGTGTACCGGTTGCCGTCGGCTCCGGTGATGAAGCCGAAACCCTGGTCCTCGTCATAGTGAAGCACTTCGCCACGCATCGCCCACCCCCCTTGTCGCCGCGTCCCTGCCAAGGTGTGGCACAGGGCCGAGCCCGCGGGCAAGACGGCGCGACGTAGCTGCCACATTAGCGGCAAATCAGGCGCAAAGCTTCAGGTGCTGTCGTCTTCGCCAAATCGGACCACGACAGTCGAGCATTCTGACGCCAGGCTGCGGCGTCATCCCTGTCCTAGGAAGGCCGCTTCTTCGGCTTCTTATGCTTCGGCGGGCCGGCATTGTCGAATTTCGGCTTGCCCGGTTTTTTCGCCCACGGCTTTGCCTCATGCGCGGCTGCCGGGCGCTGATCGGCCGAAGCCGGTGCGCGCTTCTCGAACTTCCGCTTCGGCGCGTTCGGGTCGAATGGCGCCTTGCCGCGATGCGGCTTCTTGTCCGGGCTCGGCGGCTGATAGCCGGCCCGCGACAAGTCCGGCGTGCCCTCCAGCCGCTTGACCACGATA
The DNA here is from genome assembly GCF_053714255.1 of Mesorhizobium sp. 43Arga. NCBI lineage: Bacteria > Pseudomonadati > Pseudomonadota > Alphaproteobacteria > Hyphomicrobiales > Phyllobacteriaceae > Mesorhizobium > Mesorhizobium sp. 43Arga. Next base: position 45,811 of record NZ_JBSKBO010000011.1, on the reverse strand, counting down.
TTGCCCTGCAATTTGCGGTCGGGTCCGATGGCGGCGAGAAAGCGATCGGCCCAGTCCTCGGCGATCTGCACGAAGGTTTCTTCCGGCTGCATCTTGATGGCGCCGATCTCGCGCTTCGAGATGCTGCCGGTGCGGCACAGCATCGGGATCAGCCAGCGCGGTTCGGCATTCTGCCTCCGCCCGACCGACAGCGAGAACCAGACGCTGGCGCCGAAATCGTCGCGGCGGCTCGGCGCCTCGTCGCGCTGCGCGAACTTTTCGCCCGCCGGTCTTTCGCGCGCCAATCCTTCACGCGAAGGCGTGAAAGGCGCGACGTCCATCAGGTCCTCGGGCGCCGAGCGGCTGGCGCGGCACTGGCGCACGAAGGCGGCGGCCACCTGTTCAGGGCCGTGCTTGGCAAGAAGCGCGTCGATGAAGCCGCGCTCATCGTCCTTCACCGGCTCGTCGAAAGCCGGATCGGCGAGAATGCGCTCATCGTCGCGGCGGATCACGTCGTCGGCGGAGGGCGGGCTGGCCCATGTCGCCTTGAGGCCGGCGTTCTGCAACAGCCGCTCGGTGCGCCTGCGGGCGCTGCCCGGCACGATCAGCGCGCTGACGCCCTTGCGCCCGGCGCGGCCGGTGCGGCCGCTGCGGTGCAGCAGCGTTTCGGGATTGGTCGGCAGGTCGGCGTGGATGACCAGTTCGAGATTTGGCAGGTCGATGCCGCGCGCCGCGATGTCGGTGGCGATGCAGACCTTGGCGCGGCCGTCGCGCATCGCCTGCAGCGCATGGCTGCGCTCGTTCTGGCTGAGCTCGCCCGAAAGCGCGACAACCGAAAAATTGCGGTTGTTGAAGCGCGCGGTCAGGTGGTTGACCGCGGCACGCGTGTTGCAGAACACCAGCGCGTTCTTCGCCTCATAGAAACGCAGCACGTTGATGATGGCGTTCTCGCGGTCGGCCTGGGCGACGTTGAGCGCCCGGTATTCGATGTCGAGATGCTGCTTTTCCTCGCCGGCGGCCGAGATGCGCACAGCATCGCGCTGATAGCCTTGCGCCAGCGTGGCGATCGAGCGCGGCACGGTGGCCGAGAACATCAGCGTGCGGCGCTCGGCCGGCGCGGCATCGAGGATGAATTCGAGGTCCTCGCGGAAGCCGAGATCGAGCATCTCGTCGGCTTCGTCTAGCACCACGGCCTTCAGCGCCGACATGTCGAGCGATTGCCGTGTGATGTGGTCGCGCAGCCGGCCGGGCGTACCGACGACGATATGGGCGCCGCGCTCCAGCGCGCGCCGCTCGGTGCGCATGTCCATGCCGCCGACGCAGGACGCCACCGTGGCGCCGGTCGGCTCGTAAAGCCATTCCAGCTCGCGCGTCACCTGCAGCGCCAGCTCCCGCGTCGGCGCCACCGCCAGCGCCAGGGGTGCCGTGGCCGCGCCAAAGCGCTCGGCGCCGTCGAGAAGCGTCGGCGCCATGGCAAGGCCGAAGGCCACCGTCTTGCCGGAGCCGGTCTGCGCCGACACCAGCGCATCGGCGGACCCAAGTTCCAGCACCGCCTTCTGCACCGGCGTCAGTTCGGAATAGCCGCGTTTTTCCAGCGCCTTTGCCAGCGCCGGGACGATACCTTCAAAGTTGGACATCTCGCTCTTTCGGAATTCAGGGTTCTGCGCTCATCATGGAGCACATCGGGGCCGGCGCCGCGCCAGCCCAACAATCTTGGCCGTTCGTACTTCCTGCCGCCGCTCTTGTACAGGGCGCGCCATGAAGGCCATGCGACGCGCCGCGCATTGACTCCTGCCGCAAACCGCGTAAAAGCCCGCTTCGAACGGGATCGTTTTTCGATGCGCGGCCTTTTGATGGCTCTTCTTGCATTCGACGCCCCTAGCCTCAATGCGAACCATTGGGCCGGGCGCGTCGGCGCGTCCCCTCGTTCCAGCAAAACCACGGCCAAAAAAACCACCACCAAAACGGTGTGATTCCCTTGGCCTAACCACCCTCTCCCGGGTTCGGCCCGGGGGACGGAACCCGCATTGGCCGGCGGGTTTTCTCCAAAAAACCAAGCGGAGAGGGACAGGAGATCTTTATGAGTTTCAAGGTTGCAGTCGTCGGCGCCACGGGCAATGTGGGCCGGGAAATGCTCAACATACTGGAAGAGCGCGGCTTTCCGGTAAGCGAAGTGGTGGCGCTCGCGTCGCGGCGCAGCCAGGGCACGGAAGTGTCGTTCGGCGACCGCACGCTGAAGGTCAAGGCGCTGGACAGCTATGACTTTTCCGACACCGACATCTGCGTCATGTCGGCCGGCGGCAATGTCTCCAAGGAATGGTCGCCGAAGATCGGCAAGCAGGGCTGCGTCGTCATCGATAATTCGTCGGCCTTCCGCTATGACCAGGACGTGCCGCTGATCGTGCCGGAAGTGAATCCGGACGCGATCTCGCTGTTCACGCGCAAGAACATCATCGCCAACCCGAACTGCTCGACGGCGCAGCTGGTCGTGGCGCTGAAGCCGCTGCACGATGTCGCCACCATCAAGCGCGTCGTCGTCGCCACCTACCAGTCGGTGTCGGGCGCCGGCAAGGAAGGCATGGACGAGCTGTTCACGCAGACCCGTGCGGTGTTCGTCGCCGACCAGGTCGACGTCAAGAAGTTCACCAAGCGCATCGCCTTCAACGTCATTCCGCATATCGACGTCTTCCTCGACGACGGCTTCACCAAGGAAGAGTGGAAGATGGTCGCCGAAACCAAGAAGATGCTCGACCCAAAGATCAAGCTGACGGCGACCTGCGTGCGCGTGCCGGTGTTCATCGGCCACTCGGAAGCGGTCAACATCGAGTTCGAGAAGCCGATCACCGCCGACGAGGCGCGCGACATCCTGCGCGATGCGCCGGGCTGCCAGGTCTTGGACAAGCGCGAGGATGGCGGCTACATCACGCCGCTGGAATCGGCTGGCGAGGACGCCACCTTCATCTCGCGCATCCGCGAGGATTCGACCGTCGACAACGGCCTGTCGATGTGGGTCGTCTCCGACAATCTGCGCAAGGGCGCGGCGCTCAACGCGGTGCAGATCGCCGAGCTCCTCGTCGAGCGCGGCCTGATCCAGCCGAAGAAGAAGGCGGCTTAATTCCGCTCACGGGCCGCACCGCCGCTGCCGCGGCGGGCCCTCCGCGGGGGCGCCGGAAGACCGGCGGCCCGCGGTCGCGGACTTATAATGTGAGCGACAACGCCAAAGGTCGTGTTGCGTTCGGGCATTGGTTCGTTTGCGTCGATGCTAATCAGTTTGAATGTCAGCAGGGCTCAGTTGCTGGCATCAAGAATTGGCCTATCATGAGAATGCTTCACTGAGATTGCATCTATGAGGATAGGCGTGACCAGAACAGTCGCTTTGTTTCGGCTCACGTTCTGCTTGATCGGCTGTGTGGCAACAACATCATGCGGGCCAGCGCTTCCGCCTCTGCTAGAAGGAGCCTCGGCCCGAGGCGGCTTGTACGGGGGCTGTCCACGTCCAGCCCCGGTCGACAAACAAGCACTTGCGCTCTCGCCGGAACTTGATGGGCGTTTGCGTCAGCAGTTTCCCCCCGGCACCTCTGAAAGCAAGCTTTCGGCAACCCTTGTGGTCCAAGGCTTCGTTCTCGGACCGCGTTGCGAAAAAGATAATTCCATTCGAGTGGCAAATTATACACTGGAAGCCGATGGTTTTTATTCTTTATATCGCACCGACTCATCGGTGTTTTGGAAAGTTGATGGGCAAGGAAACATCGTATGGACCGAAGGATTTTTAATGTTCATCGGCCTCTAGATTTTACAATCTCAGTGACAGTTGCAATGACAACGAAACAGAATTCAAACTGAGGCATTGCTATAATTTCAGCCTGCGCCATCCGCCTGCAGTTGCCGCAGCAGCTCTAGCGCCTCCTCGGCCCGGTCCGCCGGCAGGAACAGATGATCATGGTAGAAAGCCGAGACCGGATTGACGCCCATGCCGGCGCTAGCCAGCCGCTTGGTGATGGCGGCGAGGAAGCCGACGGCTTCCAACGATGAGTGGATGTTCAGCGTGATCATCCGGCAGCGGAACGAGGTGGCCAGTCCGGCTGCCTTCGCCGCGTCCTCGGTCACGATCAGCGTCGTGCCCTCGCGCTCGCGAAACACCATCACCGGGTCGAGGTTCTTCGGCCGGGGAACCCCAGGCGCCAGCGTGGCGAAGACATGGATGCCGTCGAGCAGTTCCGGCGTCATCGATGCCAGCAATGTCTTCAGATCGGTCTCGCCGGTCATTTCTCTCGCCTGAACAGGAACGGGCAACGGGCTTCTCAATATCCGCAACCGGCACATGCCGATAGTCCACGCGCACGACATGGCGATGTCGCTGGCGGCCGGGCTTGCGGATCCGTCGCATCGCACAATAGAGGCGCTGAGGGCCGATGCCGGTCCGTGAAAGGCCCGTCCATGATCGTTCGCCCGCGCCCCAACTTCCTGCAGCTGTTCTTCATCATGCGCGGCTCCGTGGTGCCGCGCATCCTGCCGCAGATCTTTGGGTTCGCTGTCTATTCGGCGGTCATCCTGGGCCTGGCGCGATGGTTCGCGCTCGATCTCGGCGTCTTCAACATCACGCCTTTCGGACTGGTCGGCGTGACGCTGTCCATCTATCTGTCGTTCCGCAACAACGCCGCCTACGACCGCTGGTGGGAAGCGCGCAAGCTGTGGGGCACGCTGGTTTTCGAAATCCGCAACCTGGCGCGCGCCACGACCAGTCTCTTTCCCGATCCGGCCGAACAGCGCGCCTTGCTGATGGAGGCGCTGGCCTTCTGCCATTTCCTGCGCGGCCAGTTGCGCAAGACCGACAGCATCAAGGACGCCCGCGCCTTCATCGAAACCGAGGCGGAGACGGTAGCAAGCTTCGCCAATCCGGCCGACGAGATGGTCAGGCGCATGGGGCGGCGCGCCAATGCACAGCGCCGGGCGGGTGAAGTCGATCCGATCGGCTTCCGCATCCTCGATGAAAGGCTGGCGTCGATCACCGCCATCCAGGCCGGCTGCGAGCGGATCGCCGGCACGCCCTTGCCCTTCGCCTATACGCTGCTCGTGCACCGCACGGCCTATATCGTCTGCCTGCTTCTGCCCATCGGGCTGATCTCGACCACCGGCTGGGCGACGCCGCTGTTCACGGCGCTGATCGCCTACACCTTCTTCGGCCTCGACGCGCTTTCGGAGGAACTCGAGGACCCGTTCGGCACCGAAGCCAACGACCTCGCGCTCGACGGCCTGTGCCGCGTTTGCGAGATCTCGGTGTTCGAGGCGCTGGGGGAGGTGCCGCCGAAAATGCTGCCGGCGGAGAAGTTTTATTTCTCGTAGGTGCTCGACACCGGGTTCCGCCCTTCGAGATTGGCCGAAACGTCGCGGCATGGATCCTCGGGTCAAGCCCGAGGATGACGAAGGCACTACCACCGGCACCAAAAAGTATTCCGGACCGTGTCGGATCACAGCCCCATGCCGCGTCCTTGGTTCGACCCCGGCGAAAAGGGGTTGAACCATCAGGAGGGAACACCGATGAGCATTTCCGAAACCGCGCCTGCCTCGTCCGGCGCCTTGTGGACCGGCCGCGTGCTCAGCGGCCTCATCATCCTGTTCATGATCTTCGACGGTGCCATCAAGCTGCCGCCGCTCGATGTCGTCACCCAGACGATGGTGCCGCTCGGCTGGCCGGCCGACGCCAATGTCGCGCGCCTGCTCGGCGTCATCGGCCTGATCGCGACCGCGCTCTACGCGCTGCCGCGCACATCGGTGCTCGGCGCCATCCTGCTTACCGCCTATATGGGCGGGGCCATCGCCACCAACGCGCGGATCGGCAATCCGCTGTTCTCGCACACGCTGTTCGGCGTCTATCTCGGCATCATCCTGTGGGGCGGCCTCTATCTGCGCGACCCCAAGGTGCGCGCGCTGATCCCGTTCAGCCGATAGTTTTTCAGGTAATTTTTCAGAGAGAGAAAAATGTTCAGCACCATCTTCATCATCCTCGTCGTCATCATCGCCGCGATCCTCATCTATGCCGCGACACGGCCGAATGATTTCGTCGTCACCCGCACGGCCACCATCAAGGCCGCGCCGGAGGCGATCTTCCCGCTGATCAACGATTTCAGCCGCTGGCCGACATGGTCGCCCTACGAGAAGCTCGACCCCAACATGAAGCGCACGCTCTCCGGCGCGCAAAGCGGCAAGGGTGCCGCCTATGCCTGGGAAGGCAATGGCAAGGCCGGCAAGGGGCGCATGGAGATCGTCAATTCGGTGCCGTCCTCGCTGGTCGCGCTCAAGCTCGATTTCGAGAAGCCGTTCCGGGCCAACAACAGTGTCGACTTCACCTTGACGCCATCGGGCGACACGACCGCCGTGACCTGGGCGATGCGCGGCAGCCGGCCCTTCATCGCCAAGCTCATGGGCCTGTTCATGAATTTCGACACGCTTATCGGCCGGGATTTCGAGGTCGGCCTCGCCAATCTGAAGCGCAACACCGAGGCATGACCGGCGTGGGGCGCCACTGCTTGTCCAAGCGGGTGGTGTCGCGATCTTCATTCTTCTCGGGATCAAATTAGCCGTCTGAGAGTTAAGCCCTTGGCGGCGAGACGGCGATCCGCATGTGAGAGGAGCGACAATGAAGAAAATCTTGACCATTCTCGTGTTGACGACGGCGCTGGGCGCATGCTCGCAAACGGAAAAAGGCGCTGCGGTAGGCGGCCTTGGTGGTGCGGCGATCGGCGCGGCCGTGGCCGGAAATCCGACCCAGGGGGCTATCGTCGGAGGCGCGGCTGGCGCCATTGCGGGCGCCCTGATCGGGCACGCCAGCGAAAGTGGCCAATGCCGCTATCGCGACCGTAACGGCCGTGTCTATGTCGACCGCTGCCCAAGCGGCTATTGAGCGGCGACCAGCACTGAAAACAGCAAAACGGCGGGCATGGGCCCGCCGTCTCCGTCAGAGATCGCCCTACAACAGGTCTCGGATCAATTCCCAGGTGTCGCGGCCGAGACTTACATCGGCTTGGTCATTGCCGCCATGGGCGTGCAATGCGGACCGTGGTTTCACCCGGCAAGAGAATGCGGTGGCCGCTCGAAACGAGGCGCGTGGTCTTTCCGGCATCTTCGCGACGCCGAACAATCGACCGGGCAAAATCGAGCGATGGCCAAAGCGCGTCGTCGCCGCCCGCGACCAGCACAAGCTTCGCCGAGATAGCTTCGACGGGAATGGCGGCCCTTTCCGCTTCCTGCTCGAAGCTTGCCAGGCAGTGCTGGAAAAGCCCCCTGTAGGACACAAGGCCATCGACATGGCTCGCGCGCCAGTTCGGTTCGGTCGGAACGAATGGGAGCGGGAGCCCCTTCAGCGTCCATGACGACCGCTCGGGCCAACTGATGCCGTCGCGGCCCGGCCCGATATTGCCCCAGACCACCGATGTCGGGCTGATCGCGATCACGGCGTCGATGCGCGGGTCAAACGCCGCCGCAAGCAGTGATGCCTCTGCGCCTTTGGACGTTCCGACATAGACGATGCGCCGGCAGCCCAATCCGACAAGATGGTCGGTCGCGGCGAAAAAAGTCTCCAGGGGGATTTCGCATATGCCGGGAACCTGGCCTTCGCCGCCGAACCACTGGAGCGCCAGGGCGGACGCGCCCTCGCCGGCAAACAGCCGTGCGCGGGCGACGTCGACACGGCCGCTCGCTCCGCTCAGCACCACGACGCCCGTCGTGGCGTCAGCGCATCGCAGCAGCGTTCCGGCAACGCCGCCGGACAGGATTTCTTCGGTGACGGGCCGTTCGCTCATCCAACCAACCTGAATGCCGCCATGGCATTGCTGGACAATAGCAAAACGGCGGGCGCAGGCCCGCCGTTTCGTCGATGCGATGAAGCGATATTTATTCGGCGGTGGCGGCTTCCGCCTCGGCCGGTGCCGCGGAAGCGGCCGCAACGGCGGCGGCAGCGTCGTCCTGCGCCTTCTTCAGCAAAGCGGCGCGTTCCTGCGCCTTCTTGCCCGGCTCGGCCTTCTTCGGGTTGGAGCGGGCGTCGCGCTTGGCAAGGCCGGCCTCGTCGAGGAAGCGCAGCACGCGGTCGGTCGGCTGGGCGCCGTGCGACAACCAGTGCTTGACGCGGTCGGCGTCGACCTTGACGCGCTCGCCGTCCTTCGGCAGCAGCGGGTTCCACGAGCCCAGCGACTCGATGAACCGGCCGTCACGCGGCGAACGGGCGTCGGCGACGACGACGTGGTAGTAAGGACGCTTCTTCGAGCCCGCACGGGCCAGTCTGATCTTCAGTGCCATTTCTTTATCTCCTAAAAGCTCTGATTTCGTTGATATGGTTTCGGCTGAATTTTTTGTTTGTGCATGTCGTTGTCCCAAAACCGCTAAGCACTTTTGGGCGACATGCACCGGTCAGCCGGTTTTCGTCACGCCGTTGGCAGCGGCGATCTGTTCGTGGTGGCGGATCACTTCGCGGACGACGAAGTTGAGGAATTTCTCCGCGAAATCGGGGTCGAGATGCGCGTCCTTGGCCAACTGGCGCAGACGGGCAATCTGCTGCTGCTCGCGCGCCGGGTCGGCCGGCGGCAAGCCATGCTCGGCCTTCAGCACGCCGACCGCCTTGGTGCAGCGGAAGCGCTCGGCCAGCATGTGGATAAGGGCAGCGTCGATGTTGTCGATCGAAGCGCGGTAGCCGGCCAGGATGGTGCGGGCGTCGGCCATGTCCTTTTCTTCGTTCATCCGTATTCTCACTTCTTCTTGCCAAGGCCTGGCAGTCCGCCTCCGCCGAGGCCGGGAAGCCCCGGAAGTTTCATGCCGCCGGGCAGGCCTGGCAGGCCGCCGCCGGGAAGTCCGCCGGGCAGGCCCTTCATGCCGCCGAGGCCGGCGGCCTGCGCCTGCTTCTGCAAGGCTTCGAGCTGCTTGGGATCCATCTTGGAGAGATCGGGCATGCCGCCCATGCCGCCCATACCGCCAGGCATCATGCCGCCGAGGCCCATCTTGGAGGCGAGGCCGCCCATCATCCCGCGCATCAGGCCGCCGCCTTTGCCCTTGCCGCCCATCGCCTTCATCATGTCGGCCATGCCGCGATGCATCTTCAACAGCTTGTTGATCTCGGCGGCATCGGTGCCGGAGCCGGCGGCGATGCGCTTCTTGCGGGAATGCTTGAGAATATCGGGATTGGCGCGCTCGGCCCTGGTCATCGAGGAGATGATGGCGAGCTGGCGGCCGAACATCTTGTCGTCGAGGCCGGCGGCGGCCATCTGGTCCTTCATCTTGCCCATGCCGGGCATCATGCCCATGATGCCGCCCATGCCGCCCATTTTCGACATCTGCTGAAGCTGCTGGGCGAGGTCGTTCAGGTCGAACTTGCCCGACTGCATCTTCTTGGCCATCGCCGCCGCCTGCTCGGCGTCGATGTTTTCGGCGGCCTTTTCGACTAGGCTGACGATGTCGCCCATGCCGAGGATGCGGTCGGCGATGCGCTTGGGATGGAATTCCTCCAGCCCGTCCATTTTTTCGCCGGTGCCGATCAGCTTGATCGGCTTGCCGGTGACGGCACGCATCGAAAGCGCGGCACCGCCACGGCCATCACCGTCCATGCGGGTCAGCACAAGGCCGGTGATGCCGACGCGCTCGTCGAAGCTTTTCGCCAGGTTGACGGCGTCCTGGCCGGTCAGCGAATCGGCGACCAGCAGGATCTCGTGCGGGCTCGACACCTTCTTGATGTCGGCCATCTCGACCATCAGCGGCTCGTCGATATGGGTGCGGCCGGCGGTGTCGAGGATGACGACGTCATGGCCGCCGAGCTTGGCCGCCTGCACGGCGCGCTTGGCGATGTCGACCGGGTTCTGGCCAGCAATGATCGGCAGCGTCGCGACCTTGGTCTGCTCGCCGAGCTGGCGCAGCTGCTCCTGCGCGGCGGGCCGCCGCGTGTCGAGCGAGGCCATCAGGACCTTCTTGTTCTGGCGCTCGGTCAGCCGCTTGGCGATCTTGGCCGAAGTGGTCGTCTTGCCGGAGCCCTGCAGGCCGACCATCATGATGACGACGGGGGCCGGCGCATTAAGGTCTATGGCGACGCCCTCGGCGCCCAGCATGTCGACCAGCTCGTCATGGACGATCTTGACGACCATCTGGCCGGGCTTGATCGACTTCAGCACCGCGGCGCCGACGGCCTTCTCGCGCACCTTGTCGGTGAAGGACCGCACCACTTCCAGCGCCACGTCGGCCTCGAGCAGCGCACGGCGCACCTCGCGCAGCGCCGCCGAGACGTCAGCCTCGGAAAGCGCGCCGCGGCCGGTAAGGCCGTTCAGGATGGAGCCAAGGCGCTCTTGTAGGGAGTCAAACATTGGTCAACCCGTCTCGCGACAGCGCCTTGGATTCATAGTGATCCCTGTCGGGCCGATGGCCCTCCACGCCTCTTGTGCGCTCCTGCAGCGATTCAAACATCTATCGTCCTTCGATCTCGGTTCGGGGTTCGATCCGAGAAGTAATGCGTTCGCGCCAAGTGTCCAAGCAAAAGCCCGTGCAAGCGCAAAGCCAAAAAGCACCCGGGGGCGCATTGCGCTGCCGGGTGTTGGCCTCCAGGATCGATTTACAGCACTTGGCCTCAAAGAGGCTTCGGCGTCCTGGTCGGCTTGCTCGGAGGGATACTCGTCGCGGAATTCGAGGCGTGTAGACAGGAAATCGGCTGAAGAGTCAAGACAAGGGCCAGGCGGCGCCGTTGCTTGCGCCGCGATCAGACCGCGCTCTTGGCGTCCGGAAGCTCGGCCGTGATCCTGAGCGGCGAGCGGGAATGCAGCAGCAGCATGATCGTCAGCAGGCTGCAGGCGATGCCGATAAGGGCGATGAGGATGGCATCCGACATCATCCAGCCCGGCCCTTCGAGCGGCCTGGCGGTGAACAGAGCGAAGGAATTGTAGCTCTCCTGATGCGAGATCAGCAGGAAGCCGGTCAGGTTGTTGCCAAGATGGGTGCCGAGCGCGGCACCGAGATTGCCGGTGGCGTAGACGACGAGCGTCAGAAGCAGCGCGAAAGCAGCGATCGAGACCAGCACGCAGACGTTGATGGCGAGCGACGAGGCGGTGCTCCAGTGCAGCGAGGTGAACAGGAGTCCGGGCAGCAGCGCCCAGATCAACGGGCTCCTGAACCGGTTGGCCAGGCCACGCAGCAGATAGCCGCGAAACAGCACCTCTTCCGAGGACGTCTGCAGCAGAGTGAGCGCGACGATCGGGATCGCGAACAGCAGCCAGGACGACAGGCTGATCGTGCCACGCGTGAGCCCGGGCTGCAGCAGATAGAGCAGGATTTCGGACAGAGCCGAAGTGATCAGCACCGCGACCAGTCCCTTGAGGAAATCCGGCCACGACACGCGCCGGCTGGCGCCGAGCAGCGCCGACAGCGGTTCTCCATGCACCCAGCGCATGGCGATCCCCAGTCCGATCCAGATGCCGGCGAAGGAGGCGAGCGCGGTGAGGATGCCGATCGGCGAGGCGAGGAAGCCTTGCATCGCTCCGTCGGCGGGAAGAGTCGCCGGTGTCTGCCAGGTGAAGAAGGCATAGGCGCCGCCATACAGCACGCCCGCGGTGGTGACGCCCCACAATACGACGACGACCAGCATTCCCAGGAACAGGCGCGGCAAGGTCGTCCTGGCGTTCGGCGACTGGCGGTAGCGCTCGAAGGCAGTGTCGTCGATCGTCACGCTCGGTCCCTCACCTGAATCCATCGCTTTTGATCTAGCCGGTGGCCTCGGGAATCGGAATCGCTATTCGTCCGAGATCAATGCGCAATGAACTCCAAGCGACCAGGCGCTGCTCGGGGTGCCGCGGATCGACTGTCCAGTGTCGCCAGCGGCCGCCTTGGCGACCGCTGGTTTTTGTCAACGCACCACGTACATGATGCGCCGCGTCTGCGGGTCGATCAGCGCCGGCTGACCGTTCACATAGACATAGCGATAGCTGTAGTCGGGAATTTCGCGCAGCTCGACAGTGTCGGGCAGGGTCGCGCCGGTCACTACCTCGCCGTCGAGATAGACCGGGTCGAGGCGATGGGTATCGACGTAAGTGCGGACTTCGGCCGGAGGCGGGGGAAAGGCGTCCTCGGCCGGCTCGCCGGCGACAATCGCCCCCGTATAGTCGGTCGAATAATTGCCGATGTCTTTCGGCGGCGAGACGATGGCCACGCTGGAACCGTGCGGGCGCTGCGTCAGGATCACCCGGCTGCCGCTGAAATCGGCCGTCACATAGTCGGAATAGACCCAGCCCTGGCCGCCGGCTTCGGCGATGGTGCACCATTTGCTGTTTTCGATGCAGCCATTGAGCGTCGCCGACTGGCCGGCGGCGAGCACGCCGATGACAGGATATTGCGGTCCGGGGCCGGCACGCACGTTAAGATCGGTGACGGCCGAGACGGCGGTGTCGGCAAAAGCCGCGCCCGACATCACGGTCATCATCCCGGCGATCGCGGGCAACAAGACGGATTTCATGGTCTCACTCCGTTTTCATGGTCCCTCGGCGGTGAAAACGGAGCAGCGGCGCATGCGTTCCGGCTAAAACGCCCGCGCCAACTCACGATTTGTTCCCACGTCTTGTGACAAACCGGTCAAAAGCTCGTGAACGAAGGCCAGCTTTCGCGCCGTCACGTCAGAAATGACGAAGGGATAGAGGTCGGGCAGACCCATGCAGCGGTTGATCGAATTGGAGGCTTCCGACAGCACCAGCCAGCGGGCAAGGATCTTTTCGAACGGCTCGGGTGTGTTGGCAGGCTCCGAAGGGGCCGCCTGCAGTTCGCCGCCGGTGTCGCCCCGCGGCAAATCATTGGCTTCCACCGTCTCCAGCCGGCCGAGCGGGAAGTTCAGCGCGTGGACCATCTCCAGCGTGTCGGTGATGTGCAGATGGTGGGCCCAGGTTTCGGCCCAATCCTCCCAGGGATGCGAGGTGGCATAGGCCGAGATGTGGTTTTGCTGCCAGTCGGGCGCCGCACCGTTGGCGTAATAAGTCTTTAGCGCCTGTTCGTAATCGGCGCGATCGTCGCCGAACAAAGCGCGGAAAGCGTCCAGCCTTTGCGCATCGTCGCGGATCAGGCGATCCCAGTAATAGTGGCCGAGCTCGTGGCGGAAATGGCCGAGCAGCGTCCGGTAATTCTCACCCATCTCGACGCGGCGCTTCTCGCGCTCGGCTGAATCGGCCTCGGCGACATTGAGTGTGATCAGGCCATTGTCATGGCCGGTCAGGATGCGTTCGCCGCCCGGTCCGCCGCCGATCGGATCGGCAAGGAAGTCGAAGGCGAGGCCCGCCTCGTCCGCGGGCCCCTGCTTGGGCGCCACCGGCAGGCCGAAGGCGAGCAGCGAATAGATGGCGCGCTTCTTGGCCGCCTCGACCCGGATCCAGCGGCGGCGGTTGCCGTCGACGGAGAGATCGGGGATCAGCTGGTTCAGCCCGCAGGCGCGGCAAAACCCCTGCCCCGGTTCGGCCATCCAGTTGCAGGCGCATTCATCGGCATTGGTGCACTGGAAGATGCCGTCGGCGCCCGACAGGGCGAAGCGGGCGTGTTCGGGATCATAGAGCACGAGGCTGGAGCAGTTCAGGCATTGCGCGTTCTCGAAGTAGAGACGGTGGCCGCAATGCGGGCAGTCGAAGAGTTTCATGTCGGTCTCAAAACCTCAGAGCTAGCCTGTCGTGTCGGGCGGCAGGTGCCCAACGCCAATCGCCGACCGGCGTTCCGCATGTTTCGATGCTATTTCGCCGCAAGCCGCCCATCGCCTGCAGGGCGCCGGCCGTGGCAGGCCCCGCCGCGCCGCCGATGATCACGCCGCCGATGTCGAAAGGCACGCCGGAATGCCGGGCGTTGGCCCAGGCGCTGCCGCCGATGCGACATCAACGTCTTCCATGGCTGTTTCGACCCCGCCACAATAATCACTTGATCGTAGGCAAATTCCCCGGCATTCGCCAGCATCGTGCCGCGGACGGTGACAAATGCACGTTTCGCTGGCAAATTCGCAGATGGGACGTGAATCAGGCAATCAGGAGAACAACATGGCATTTCTTGCCAAGGGTAGGATTTTAGCGGCCGCGATGGTGGCCGTGCTTGGGCTGGCGACGGGCGCCCAGGCGGCGGCCAGCTGTGGCAGCACCGGTGCGGGCTTCGATGCCTGGAAGCCGGGCTTCGCCGCACAGGCGAAAGCCGAAGGTGTGGGCGCGAAGGGCTTGGCCGCCTTGGCCGGCGCCACTTACGCGACAAAGACAATTTCCGTCGACCGCGGCATTCACAAGGCGTTCAGCGGCTCGGTGGATGCCTTCATGAAGCGCCGTGGCGGCGAGGCGATCATTTCCAAGGGCCGTTCGCTGAAAAAGGCGAACGCGGCGATGTTCAGCCAGATCGAGAGCAATTACGGCGTGTCGCCCGGCGTGTTGCTGGCCATCTGGGGCATGGAGACCGGCTTCGGTTCGTCCATGGGCAACCAGAATACGGTCTCGGCCATTTTGACGCTCGCCTATGATTGCCGCCGCCCGGAATTCTTCCACCCGCACGCCATTGCGGCGCTGAAGCTGGTCGATCGCGGTGCCTTGAGCGCCTCGTCGGTCGGCGCCGCGCATGGCGAGATCGGCCATACGCAGTTCCTGCCCGGGAATGTCCTGAAATATGGCGTGGGCAGCGGCAACCTGCGCGACAAGGCGACAGCACTGGCCTCCACCGCCAACTTCCTCAAGGCCCATGGCTGGCGGCGGGGCGCGAGCGCGGCGGACAATATCGGCGCCATTGCCGGCTGGAATGACGCGAACGTCTACCAGCAGGCGATCGTGCGCATCGCCACGGCGATCGACGGCGACTGATTGAAAGCTCTGTTCGACGGCAAGAGCCCGGCCATGCGCCGGGCTCTTGGTCATGGACCAGGATTGAAACCCAATTGCTCGAACGACCAGGTTCGATCCCGCCAAATCCCCCTCAACGATGCGCGTAGCCGCTCAACGGGCATTTCCGGGAAACGGGAGTGCTGAGTTCCTCGGAGTGGTAGCCGCCGCCTTTGGCGTGCCCTCGACCACCGTCGGAACTCCGGTAGCTTGCGATTAGCCGCCGCCCGAGGGGCACGTCTTGGAAGCGGGAACCTCGAAGGTGCCGGCGTAAACATTTGAGCAGGTACGGAATTTGGCGTTTCGCCGTGCTGGAGGAGCCGCCTTTGGCCTGCCCTTCATATCGATTTTGGTCGGTTGGTCGAGCTTGGCATAGCCGCTTATCGGGCATTTCTGGGAAACGGGAACCTGGAAGGCGCCGGCAATCCCGCTGCAGTTGCGAAAGTTGGTCGACCGCGGCGCCTGGGATTGCGTGACCTTAGCCGGCTTTGGCTTGCCCTTGAGGACCATCCAGATTTCGGTCGCCTGGTCGAGCTGCAGTCTGTTGATGTCCGAATAGCTGATGCGGCCGCTGCGTACCCCATCGGCAAGACGCTGGCAAAACAAAGCGGGCATGCGCTCCTGCGAGACGCCCATGAACAAAGCCATGTCATGCTTGAACGTAAGGTCCGATGTGCGGGCGGAGGCGATACATTGGTTCATATCCACCTTCGGGTCACGCTTCGCGCCTGCGTGTGAGGACTGGCATACTATCAAGACGACGACCGCGCCGAGCAGAAGAGAAAGGCTATTTTTCACTGTCAAAACCCCCAAACCCGCAAATGAACTTAAATGAAGCCGCCAAAAGGTCAAACAGGAACCGACTACGGGCGGCTTTATTTTGCCTATATTAGCGATGCCAAATAAAAGCCCGGCGTCTCCGCCGGGTTTCTTGAACGTGGATTGGCAAAGCGCCAGGCCGCCGTCTGGATTTCAGCCCTTACGGTTGCGCGCGGCCAGCGTGCGCAGCCTCAGCGCATTGAGGCGGATGAAGCCGGCGGCGTCCTTCTGGTCGTAGGCGCCGCGATCGTCCTCGAAGGTGACCAGAGCGTCGGAATAGAGCGTCTTCTTCGACTTGCGGCCGGTTACCATGACATTGCCCTTGTAGAGCTTCAGCCGCACCGTGCCTTCGACGTCTTCCTGGCTCTTGTCGATCATCGCCTGCAGCATCAGCCGCTCGGGCGAGAACCAGAAGCCGTTGTAGATGAGCTCGGCGTAGCGCGGCATGAACTCGTCCTTGAGGTGCGCGGCGCCGCGGTCGAGCGTGATCGATTCGATGGCGCGGTGCGCGACGATCAGGATGGCGCCGCCGGGGGTCTCATACACTCCCCGCGATTTCATGCCGACGAAGCGGTTCTCGACCAGGTCGAGCCGGCCGATGCCGTTGTCGCGGCCAAGGTCATTGAGGGCGGCCAGCATGGTTGCCGGCGACAGCTTCTTGCCGTTGAGCGCTACGGGATCGCCCTTCAGGAATTCGATCTCGATCTCGGTGACCTTGTCCGGCGCGTCCATCGGTGAAACGGTGCGCTGGTGGACGAATTCGGGCGGCTCGCTCCACGGATCCTCGAGCACCTTGCCTTCGGAAGAGGAGTGCAGCAGGTTGGCGTCGACCGAGAACGGCGCCTCGCCCCTTTTGTCCTTGGCCACCGGGATCTGGTGCTGCTCGGCGAAGTTGATCAGGTCGGTTCGCGACTTGAACGACCAGTCGCGCCACGGCGCGATGACCTTGATGTCGGGGTTCAGCGCATAGGCCGACAGCTCGAAACGAACCTGGTCGTTGCCCTTGCCGGTGGCGCCATGGGCAATCGCATCGGCGCCGGTCTCCCTGGCGATCTCGACGAGGTGCTTGGAGATCAGCGGCCGCGCGATCGAGGTGCCGAGCAGATAGGTCCCTTCATAAACGGTGTTGGCGCGGAACATCGGGAAGACAAAATCGGTGACGAATTCCTCGCGCACATCGACGATGCGGATGTCCTTGATGCCCATCATCTCGGCCTTCTTGCGTGCCGGCTCCAGTTCGCCGCCTTGGCCGAGATCGGCGGTAAAGGTGACGACTTCGGCGCCGAGTTCGGTCTGCAGCCATTTCAGGATGATGGATGTGTCGAGGCCGCCGGAATAGGCGAGCACGACTTTCTTGACGTCTTTGGTCTTGGACATTTCTGCTCCGTCGGTGGCGGACGCCTGGGCAAGGCGTCGCGCATTGTCGGAGCGCCTTTTAGCAGGAACGGCAAAGCGAGCAAGCACGCGCGACGCCGGACCGCTGATCCAGAAGGGAAGCGAGGGCGTGAAAACCGCGCCATGCTTTTCGCAGGCGCGGTGCTTCGGTTCGCGATCATACCCCCTGGGAAAACAACCCGCTACAATCATGGGCTGCATTTATGCCCGGGATTTAAGCAAGTTTTCATGTCCTGCCGCTAGACCGGCGACACAGAATTGCCCTGGCCACGCAACGGTGGCGAAGCGGCTTTTGCCCGTTCGTCACGGGCGTCCTCGTGCTTGGACCATTGCTGATGCGCGTCATATCATGCATCGTCACGGAGCATAATCTGTGGCTCGTCCTGCTGGCGGCGCTGATGTGCGTCACCGGCTGCTGGGTGACGATCGGCCTCCTGGACCGCGCCAGGAAAACCGTCGGCGTGCAGATGCGGGGATGGCTGTTCCTGACCGCGGTCGCGGCCGGTTCCTCGATCTGGTGCACGCATTTCATTGCCATGCTGGCCTACCAGCCCGGCGCGCCGATCACCTTCGATCCGGCGCTCACCATGATCTCCCTGGTCATCGCCATGGTCGGAACCGGGGCCGGCTTCGGCCTTGCGCTCGACAAAGGCCGCGGCCTGGCGCCGGAATGGGGCGGCTGTGCCGTTGGGCTGGCGATCTCGGCCATGCACTATACCGGCATGATGGCCTATCACGTGGCCGGCATCGTCGAATGGGACGCCTTCTACGTCGTCGCCTCGGTGCTGATCGCGATGGCGTTCTCCGCCGTGGCGGTCGGCCAGGCGGTGCGCCGGCCGCACCGCTGGTCGCGTTATCTCGGCATCGGCCTGCTGGTGCTGGCGATCGTCGGCCTGCACTTCACGGCGATGGCGGCGGTGGCGGTGACGCCGATCTCGTTCATAACAACGGGCACCAATCCCGATATCCTCGAAGCGATGGCCGTCGCGGTCGCCGTGGTCGGCCTGATCGTCGCCGCCACCGGTTTTGCCAGCTATCTGATCGACGAACGCGGCCGGCTCGAGAGCTTCGAGCGGCTGCAGCATCTTGCCCTCAACGATGCGCTCACCGGCCTTGCCAACCGGGTCTCCTTCAACGACCGCCTCGACCATGAGATCGAGCGGGCGCGCGAGGATCAGGACATGATGGCCGTCATCGTCATCGACCTCGACCGTTTCAAGGAAATCAACGACCTCAGGGGACATGCCGCCGGCGACCAGGCGCTCAAGATCATCGCCCGCAGGCTGGCGAAGCTGGCCAGCGATGGCGAGTTCGTCGCCCGGCTCGGCGGCGACGAATTTGCCGCCATCAAGCGCTTCAAGGACCAGAACGACCTGCTCGGCCTCGTGTCGCGCCTTGAGAAATCATTGTTCGAACCGTTGCGGATCGACGACTTCGAGACCGTGACCGGTGCCAGCATCGGCGTTGCCGTCTATCCGCGTGATGGGGCGGACCGGGAGAGGCTGGTCAGCAATGCGGATCTCGCCATGTACCGGGCCAAGAACGACGTGACGCGGGCCGTCTGCTTCTACGAATCGGTCATGGACGAGACGGCGCGGGCGCGCCGCACGCTTGCCACCGACCTTCGCCAGGCGATTGAGCGCGGCGAGCTGTCGCTGCACTATCAGGTGCAGACCTCGGTGCAGACCGGCGCCACGTGCGGCTACGAGGCGTTGCTGCGCTGGACGCACCCCGTGCACGGCATGGTCCCGCCGGCCGAATTCATTCCGATCGCCGAGGAGAACGGCTCCATCCTGGCGATCGGCGAATGGGTGCTGCGCACCGCATGCCGCCAGGCAGCCTCCTGGGACAATGGCCACAAGATCGCGGTCAATCTGTCGCCGGTGCAGTTCGCCCATGCCGATCTCGCCACGCTCGTCCACCAGATCCTGATCGAGACCCGCCTGTCGCCGAAGCGCCTCGAGCTCGAGCTGACCGAATCGACCATCGTCGCCGACAAGGTGCGCACGCTGCACGTGCTGCGCCAGATCAAGGCGCTCGGCGTGACGATCGCTATCGACGATTTCGGCACCGGCTATTCCTCGCTCGACACGCTGCGCTCGTTTCCGTTCGACAAGATCAAGCTCGACCGTTCCTTCATGGCCGATGTCGAGCGCAGCCCGCAGGCCAAGGCGATCATCCGCGCCGTGCTGACGCTGGGGCGCAGCCTCGACATTCCGGTGCTTGCCGAAGGCGTCGAGACCCATGTCCAGCTCACCATCCTGCAGGTCGAAGGCTGTAACGAGGCGCAAGGCTATTTCCTCGGCCGCCCCAAGCCGATCGATCAGATCGTGCTCATCGGCGGCTCTGATGCATCGAGCCATCGGGCAGCCGTCGAGGAACCTATCAGGATGCGCCTCGGCAAGCGGGCATAGGATCTGCTCGCGGGCCGGCTCGATTGCCGCCCGCCAGCAATCTGGCGGACTGCCGCACGCTCCGAGCGCCGGCCTGGTGCCAGCTATCAGCCGGCGCCGGATTGGACAGGCTGTTTAGCGAACAGCATCTCGATCAGCATTCTCACCAGGCTCGTTTGGACAAATGCGTTGTGACGAGCGAATGTCGCCCTCTTACCGTCTTCTGACGGCTGAACATCGATCATGTTGCGATCGGTGGTGATGTTCCACAGCCGCCCAGGCACTGGATGGGAAGCTGCAGTCAGCGTCGTGAAATAGAATTTTGATGAGCATCCCGCGCCGGCTAAATACTTCAGAGGCCGAGGATTGTCCGCTGTCTCGTACCACAAGGTCTGGCGGCCAACAGGCGGAAGAAAAAGCTTCTCGTTCTCGATCGTCCTCGCCAAAGGGCAATGGTCGGTACAATTGACGCTGTCGCTGCAAGGCTTATCCTCGGACGGCACATGTCGCAGCGCCAGACTATGTGTCTGGTAAGGCCTGAAATGGCCGATCGCGGAATAGGCGCTGCGTGCCAATACCTTATCCGAGACGCCCCAGCCCACCAGGGCAGCGCGGCCAAGGGATGCCGCTACCCGGAATGCAAAGCCCGTTGCCGGGTCGTCTTTCGAGGTCAGGTTGATCCAGGATGGCAGCGGCTTCGTTTCGTCGATCGGTGTGTTCATAACGTCGTCGAAGGCGTCCGCGCCGATCGCGGGATTGATCGTAGCGACAAGACTTCGAGAGCCGAGCGGCTCCCAATTGTGTTCCTTGGAAATCTGGCGGAGCATGTAGCGCGATAAAACACGTCCGCCAAAGGAATGGCCGAGCACAAGCATCCTGTTGTTGGGATCGGGCCCAAGAGCATCTCTCAGCTTTTGCATGTCCGTGGCGAAATCAACCGAATTGCCCAGACGATCAGCCGCGCGAGCGCGTGCGCCGATGTTCAGGTAGGCATTCTCTGGACCTGCGTTCCAGCCGATGTAAATCCCCAGCACATGCTGCGGATTTTTTCGCACCGTAAGCTCATGGCTGCTCTTTGCCAGAATGTGTTTGAAATAGAGAAGGTTGCCGTCCTGGAGAGAAGCCCCGGTAGAGCCGACTTCAGGCTCACCATTCTTCTCCAAATCGTTGCGGTCTTCTCGCGCGGAGTGATGCCAGCCATGAACAAAGACGACAAGCAACACGGATTTATTGGAATGCACCATCTCGTTTATGTGTGCAACCACCGCATCTACTTGTGGTGGTTCAAAGCGCTTTGCCTCTCCTGGCAAGTCGGTTTGATACTCGATGGCGGCATATTCGAATGGCTCCGGCCACAGTCCCGGGAGGCTCCCCATCCGATCCGTGTCCCAACCGTCGTCCGCAGTCCCGAAACACAGTTTCTTGCCGGGATCGTTGCACAAGCGATTCTGAACGAAGTTTTCGGGTTTGTAGCAGTCCGCGGCCGCTCCACCCTTATCGCAAATTGGGTGATGGTTGGTATCGGCTTTAGAGACGATCGCAAAAAGCGACAAAGCCGCGACGAGCAGGAATAGCGGTAGGAAGTACCGTTTCATAAGTGCCCCCCGGCGCCCAGTAATTTCCGCCGACGATACATGAAAGTCGGCATCTGGGAAGTAAATACCTTGTTTATGTCGGCCTGAGGATAATTCTGGTCGGCACACCAAATTGGAGGGCAAGCCCCTGTTTACGCGTCTTGTTTGGCGCGTGTCCTACGCGTAAAACGGCGCGGATCCGACCAAGGCTGCTCCATGTCCTTCATTCCCGACACCGCCACGCTGATCCAGTTCGCCATCGCCACGGTCATCCTGGCGATCACGCCCGGGCCCGACATGACCCTGTTCGTCTCGCGCACGCTAAGCCAGGGGCGCGCGACCGGCTTTGCCTCGATGGCCGGCGCACTGTGCGGCACGCTGATCCACACCACGCTGGTGGTGGTCGGCGTCTCGGCGCTGATCGTCGCCTCGCCGATGGCTTTCTTCGTGCTGAAGATCTTTGGCGCCGGCTATCTCGTCTTCCTGGCCTGGCAGGCCATCGCCAAGGGCTCGGCCTTCTCGCCGGAGAAGAAGACAGGCCCGCAAATCTCGCTGCTGCGCAGCTGGGCGGCAGGGCTCGGCGTCAATTTGCTCAACCCGAAGATCATCCTGTTCTTCATGACCTTCCTGCCGCAATTCGTCTCCGCGCATGATCCCAACGCGCCGGGCAAGCTGTTCTTCCTGGGCTCGATGTTCATCGTGCTGTCGATCCCGGTGACGGTGCCGATGGTGCTGGCGGCGGAGAAATTCTCGGCGGCGATGAAGGCCAGCCCCCGCGTCACGCGGGTGGTCGACTATCTCTTCGCCGGCGTTTTCTCGGCCTTCGCGCTCAAGATCCTGACGGCCCAGGCGAAATAGAGGCGTTGTCCTCCTTCCACCAGCTCCCGGCCCAGCGCCCGGCGCTCAGCCAGTAGGAGATGCCGCCGACCATGCCGCCGCCGATCACCGCCATGATGGCGCTGGTATCGGTGATCGCGAAGGCGGGCTCTTGGGCATGGTCGACCAGGCCGAGGAAGACGGCGGCCACCATCGCACCCGCCAGCGCATAGTACAGCCAGTCGCGCCGGCCGAGGATTTCGGCAAGCAGGATGACGATCACCGCCGGCAGGAAGGCGAAATAGGCGACGAACAAGGCGACGAAGGGAATCGAGAAATACAGCGAAGCCGTCGCCGTCGGATGCGTGTGGTCAGGCGTATAGCCGAGCGAGGCCAGGAACAGGACGTTGAGGAAGGCGCTCGCCGCCAGCGAGGCGACGGCATAGCCGAACAGGATCATGGCAAAGCGCACGAGATAGGCGACGAGACGGGTCATCCGGCATCTCGCTGCACGAGACTGCCGGACTTGTGCCCGGCCAACAGCCAGTACACTGAACCGGCGGCGGTGCCGGCGGTGGCCAGAAATCCGAGAAAGCCCGGATTGAACACAAAGCCTCCGGCCGAGCCCGGGACAAGAACGCCAAAGGCGATGGAAGTGATCGCGCCCGTGACCGCGAAATAGAACCATCCGCGCAGCGAAAACCATTCGGCGACCAGGATCGCGGGCCCGACGACCAGCAGCGCGCAGACCGCTACGGTCACCACGGCGAGCGGGAAAGACCCCAGCCAGTCGAAGGTGAAAACCAGGGACCAATTGCCGTATTCGATGCCTTCCAGCAGCGTGATCAGCAGCACGGGCACCAGGATCGAGGTCAGCACGCCGGCGATGTAACCGACGGCTATGATGGCGATGCGTTTGAGCCCGGCGACGAGACGGCTCACGCCTCCCCGTGCCCCGCGATCATCATGGCTTCCAGCGCCAGCCGATCGACTTTTCGCATGCGCTCGGATTCCGACTTCAGCTGGCCGCAGGCGGCGAGGATGTCGCGGCCGCGCGGCGTGCGGATCGGCGAGGCATAGCCGGCATTGTTGATGTAGTCGGCGAATTTCTCGATCGTCTCCCAGTCCGAGCACTGGTAGTTGGTGCCCGGCCACGGGTTGAACGGGATCAGGTTGATCTTGGCCGGAATGCCCTTGAGCAGCCTGATCAGGCCCTTGGCGTCCTCGATGGAATCGTTGACGTCCTTCAGCATCACATATTCGAAGGTGATGCGCTTGGCGTTCGACAGGCCGGGATAGGCACGGCAGGCGGCGATCAGCTCCTTCAGCGGATACTTCTTGTTGATCGGCACAAGCAAGTCGCGCAGATCGTCATTGGTGGCATGCAGCGAGATCGCCAGCATGACGCCGATCTCCTCGCCGGTGCGGAAAATCTCGGGCACGACGCCGGAGGTCGACAGCGTGATGCGCCGCTTCGAAAGGGAAAGCCCATCGCCATCGGAAGCGATCAGCAGCGCCTTCTTCACCGCCTCGAAATTGTAAAGCGGCTCGCCCATGCCCATCATGACGATGTTGGACACCTTGCGGCCCTCGGCCGGCACGATGGCGCCGTCCGGCGTGTCGCGGTCGGGGAAATCGCCGAGCCGGTCGCGCGCGGTGAGCAGTTGGGCGAGGATCTCCTCAGTGGTGAGGTTGCGCACCAGTTTCTGCGTGCCGGTGTGGCAGAACGAGCAGGTCAGCGTGCAGCCGACCTGCGAGGAGATGCAGAGCGTGCCGCGGCCTTCCTCGGGAATATAGACTGTCTCGATCTCGACCGGCCGGCCGGCGCCCCGCGGCGGAAAGCGGAACAGCCATTTGCGGGTGCCGTCGGAAGAAATCTGCTCCTCGACGATCTCGGGACGGGCGACGGTGAAATGCCTGTCGAGTTCGGCGCGCAGGTCCTTGGAGATGTTGAACATGCCGGGAAAGTCGGAAACACCGCGCACATACATCCAGTGCCAGAGCTGCTGGGCGCGCATCCTGGCCTGGCGCTCCGGCACGATGCCGGAGGCGACGAGCGCCTCCGCGAGCTCGGCGCGGGTCAGGCCGATCAGCGTCGGCTTCTCGGGCGCGGCGCGAGCGCGCAACGCGTCACGGGCACCCTCAGTGGTGAGGTCGAAGGAAAGGGTCATGGTCGCACTGATATAAGCGGTTTGCGGCCGATTTCATCCATCGTGCCGGGAACTGAAGCGCGGCGCATAGCACAGGTTGAGGGCAGAGTCATGCCGGGGAAACACAACCGCCGGCCGACAGCCCGCCACGACCATCCGCGGCCTTGCCCATGTCCCCGCTGCAAAGGAGCGATCACAAGGTCGTGTTTGCGTAACAATTCCCATCGCGCCTTCGAAGTCGGAAAGGGGCAACCATGCCTCTACAAAATGGGAGTATGCAGAATGAACTCTATCAAGTTCGCCGTCATTGCCGGCCTCGTCGGCCTTTCCGCCTCGCCGGCATTTGCCGAAGACGCAATGGGCACGATGACCATGATGAAGGGCGGAGAAGTGATGGCGATCATGCCGGACGGGCATATGGGTACCATGATGCCGGATGCAAAGATGGGCGCCGAGATGATGAAGATGGCAAAGCCGATCAAGCACTGCATGATGATGATGACCGACGCGAAGGGCAAAGCCTTCATGATCGACACGTCGACCAAGAAGGCTCAGGCCGAATGTGAAAAGATGGCCATGTAAGACTGGACCTGTCACGATCGAGACTCGCCGGCGCACACGCCGGCGGGTCATTCTGATACGAGTCCAACGTCGCCGGGCTTTGTTTCCCGCTCTCTGTCATTCAACTCGTGCGTGACGGTGGCCTGACGTCCTCCCCGACTTGATCGACCCCATGCCTGTGCTAGGGCTGGGGCATTCACAGCGAGGACAGACATGGCCGGTACATCGCGAAAATATCCCATGCTGCGGCGCTCGCGGGCGATGTGGGGCTCGCGACGCGTGTGGCAGCCGCGGCTGGTGTTCTGGGCCGGCGCGGTGTCGATCGGTGTCATCAGCGTGCTGTTCGCGGTGCTGGCCGACAAGGCGCAGGCGCTTTTCCACATGATGATCGGCGATGGCGGCGGCTGGCGCTTCTATCTGCCGCTTGCTGTGACGCCGCTCGGCTTTGTCCTGTGCGCCTGGCTCGCCCACGCCTTCTTTCCGGGCTCGCAAGGCAGTGGCATTCCACAGGCCATCGCCGCCCGCCACTTGCGTGATGACGACGATCGCAACCACCTTCTGTCGCTGCGGCTGGCGGCGGGCAAGATCGCGCTCACCATCGTCGGCCTGTTCTGCGGCGCCTCGATCGGCCGCGAGGGTCCGACCGTGCAGGTCGGCGCCTCGCTGATGCTGCAAGCGGCGCGCTGGGGCGGCATGGCGCAGGCGCGCGGCCTGATCCTGGCCGGCTCGGCCGCCGGCATTGCCGCCGCCTTCAACACGCCGCTGGCCGGCATCGTCTTTGCCATCGAGGAGATGGGCCGCACCTATGAGGCGCGCACCAACGGGCTGGTGCTGACGGCGGTGATCCTGGCCGGTCTCGCCTCGCTCGGCCTGCTCGGCAATTACACCTATTTCGGCGTCTCGAAGGAGACGATCGCGTTTGCCGCCGACTGGCCGCTGGTGCTTGCCTGCGGCATCATAGGCGGCGGCTCCGGCGCGCTGTTCTCGCTGCTGGCGCTGAAGATCACGCGGCGGATCCGGCGCTGGCACGCGCAGCAGCCTTTGGCTCGCGCGCTGCTGGTGGCCGCTGTCTGCGGCCTCGGCGTGGCGGTGATCGGCATCGCCTCGGGCGGGCTGACCTTCGGCACCGGCTACGCGCAGGCGCGCAGTGCCGTGGAAGGCTCGCCACTGCCATGGTTCTTCTTCGTGGAAAAATTCCTGGCCGGGCTGCTGTCGATGGTCTCGGGCATACCCGGCGGCATCTTCGCGCCGTCGCTGGCGGTTGGCGCCGGCATGGGCAGTTCGCTCGGGCTGCTGTTTGGCGCCAGCGCGGGGGCTGCCGCGCTGCTCGGCATGGCCGGCTATTTCGCCGGCGTCGTGCAGGCGCCCATGACCGCCTTCGTCATCATCCTGGAAATGACCGGCAATCACGACAATGTCATCGCGCTGATGCTGGCCTCGATGCTGGGCTACGGCACGGCGCGCATGATCTCGCACGAGCCGCTCTATCATGCGCTCTCGCGCGTCTTCATTGCCGAGGCGATCCGGCGGCGGCGGGCGGAGACAGTTGCAGAGCCAGGTCAGGGCTGAAAAAGCAAAGGCCCGGGCTTTGCGGCCCGGCCCTTTCGCTTCAAAGCGAAGGTTTGCCTATTTGCATTTGGCGATCGACGTCAGCGCCGCCGAAATGCCCTTCAGCGAGAAGACATAGGAGGTCGGATTGCCGCGGCCGGACTTCGCCGTCACCTTCATGTCGGTGCCGGTCTTCATGGCGGCGATCAGCACCGGTTCCTCGGCGGCGTTCTCGACCCAGGCCGACTTGCCGCGCGTGAACATCGAGAAGGATTTCTTGTCGATGGTGACGGTGGCCTTGGAGCCTTCCTGGAAATTGTAGCCGGCGATGAATTGCGGCTCGTAGGACACCTGCTGGCCGGGACGTTGGCTGACGAAGAAGAACATGTCGCCATGGTCGAGCGTCGGCGGCTGCTTGTCGGTCGGCACGGTGAGCACGTAGCAGACCTTGCCGCCCGATGCCTGGTAGCTGTAGGTGCCCCAGGCATTGTGCTGGCCGATCTTGGTCGCCTGCTGCGCCAGAACAGGCGCTGCCGAGGCCACCAGGACCAGACTCGAAACCAGTGCTATCAATCCGCGCATCGTCTTTCCCGTATTCCAAATGGTGCGGGGGCGGGCCGCATGGCGTCCTGCCGTCGCTTCATTTTGATTTAATCTGGGTTACCAAACGGTGAATTTCCCTCAAAAAAGGACGCTCACCCCAGGAAACCACCGCCATTCCCGCGCCGCCGCCTTGTCAGCGGCCGGCGCGACGTCCCTTCGGCGACTTGGAGGCCACGAAAGCGGCAAGAGTTTGACTTTTCAAACCAGGTCCTCCAGCCGTTCTGCTTGCGAGACGCGTGACGAATTTCTCTCCGGCCGGTAGGGTGCCTGCGTACGTTTCCAAGGCGCTCGGGCCGAGCGCCTCATTGGGGGTGCACGGGAGATTTCGGTCATGGCCATTTCCGAGACGGTCCTGATCCTGGCGGGCGGCACTGTCGTCCTGTCGATCATGTTCGGCGCACGTGTTGCCATCCGAGGGGCGGCCTACCGCGCCACGGCAGTGCCGCGACGACCGGGTGGCGGGCAGGATGCAGGCGAATCGGGCGCACCCGACGTGGCTGGCGTCATCGCGCTGCCGCCTTTGATCTTTCTTGGCTTCCTGGCGGCGGCGGTGGTCCTCGAACTGGTCATTCCGCTCCCGGCCCTGGCCGGGCCCGCCCGCTATCTGGGCGGGGCCGTGCTCGCGGCGTGCGGCTTTGTCATTATCTTCATGGCGGCGGGGCGCTTCAACGCCGCTGGCACCAACATTCCTCCAACCCTGCCAACCACGGCGCTGGTCGTCGACGGCATCTACCGGCGGACCAGGAACCCGTTCTATCTGGGAGCCGTCCTCGTCTATCTGGGTCTGGGCGTCGCAGCGGGGAGTTTCTGGGCCATCGCCCTGGTCATCCCGCTGCTGTGGGTGATCAATACCGGCGTCATCGCGCGGGAAGAGCGCTACCTGGAACGGAAATTCGGCGATGCGTATCGCGCCTACAAGGTGCGTGTGCGACGGTGGTTTTGATCGGCCGCGGCGCCTGAGCCTCGTGCCATTCCTTGCGCCACACCGGCTCAGCCCTTGTCGGCGATGGCGTCCCTGGCGGCCTGGCGATGCGCGGGCGTGATGTGGGCGCTGACGGCGGTGATCGCGGCGGTCAGCACGGCGATGTCGTCGGTGAAGCCGAGGCCGAAGATGAAGTCGGGGATGAGGTCCACCGGCAGGACGAAATAACCGAGTGCGGCCACCAATATGCCCTTGGCGCGTAGCGGCGTGTTCTTGTCCATGGCGCAGTAATAGGCGGCGACGACCTCTTCCATGAACGGGATCTGCCGCGCCGCCTTCTTGGCCGTGCGCCAGAATTTCTCGCGCACTTCGCTTTCGCCGCCCAGCCTGTCGCCAAAGCCGAAGAAATCAAAACCGGGTTGTTGCGCCATCAATCACTCCTGGCGGGCCGCATGCGTGTCCTGGCGCATGCCTCGCGGGGATGATGTGGTGAAAGCCGGACCCGGCTGCAAGATGCGAGCGGTTCGTCGGCCTGAAAATCGGAATCGCGCTTGCGATTGTCCCGTCTGGAGATTAGCGGAACGCCTCTCTCGTCGTCATCCTCGGGTCCGCGCGTCCGCTTCGCCCGTGGATGACGAAGTTGGGTTGCCACACCTATTGATCACCCTAACCAGCATATCCGTTCATCTTCTTGGCCAGCGCTATGTCGAGCGCCGTGACGCCGCCGGCGTCATGGGTGTTCAGCGTCACGTCCACGGTCTTGTAGACATTCGACCAGTCGGGGTGATGGTCCATCTTCTCGGCGGCCAGCGCAACGCGGGTCATGAAGGCGAAGGCTTCGGAGAAATTCCTGAAGACGAAGCTGCGCTTGATCGAAGCGCCGTCCGTGGCCAGCGACCAGTCGCCGAGTTCGGCAAGGGCCGTGGTGATGGCGTCCTTGCTGAGTTTTTCTCTCGTCATGATGATTTCCCGTGCTATCTCGAATTTGACCCTCACCATAATGCAAGTCCCCCAGAACTGCTTTGCGGTTTTGGGGTTCCAAATGCACAAACGGCGCATATCATGAGCATAAAGCCGATAAATTCCATTCTGTTCGTCTGTCTCGGCAACATCTGCCGCTCGCCGCTGGCCGAGGGCGTCTTTCGCGCCGTCTTGGCCGAGCGTGGCCAGGGCGGCGATATGCTGCTCGATTCGGCCGCCACCAGCGGCTGGGAGGTCGGCTCGGCCCCCGATCCACGCTCGATCGCGGTCGCGATGCGTCACGGCATCGACATTTCCGGGCAGAGGGCGCGCAAGGTCACGCCACGGGATTTCTCCCGTTTCGACCTGATCCTCGGCATGGACCGTTCGAACGTCGCCGATCTCAAGGCGCTGGCGCCCGCGCGGGATCGAGTGCACCTGTTTTTAGAATTCGCGCATGGACAGGCGCGTGACGTGCCCGATCCCTATTATGACGGGCCGGAGGCCTTTGCCGAGGTCTATCGCATGATCCGCGAGGCATCGGAGGCGCTGG
Organism: Mesorhizobium sp. 43Arga; assembly: GCF_053714255.1. Classification (NCBI taxonomy): domain Bacteria; kingdom Pseudomonadati; phylum Pseudomonadota; class Alphaproteobacteria; order Hyphomicrobiales; family Phyllobacteriaceae; genus Mesorhizobium; species Mesorhizobium sp. 43Arga. The sequence continues at coordinate 16,701 of NZ_JBSKBO010000011.1, read as the reverse complement.
CGACGCGGCTAGCGGCGCGGGCATCGTTGCCGGACAACGGCCAGGCCTCCTCGACGATATAGGGGCCGCCGCCGACCGAATCGCGCGACGACATCAGGACGAAGCGGCCGATGCGGAAGGGCAATGTCGAGAAATTGCCGCGTGCCGAGAGATATTGCGCGACATCCAGCGGGCTCGAATTGCGTAGCCGCGCCAGTGTGACATGCGGCATGAACTTGCGCGGATCGGCGGGAATGCCGAGCCGCTGGCAGATGCGCTCGATCTCGCCCTGAAGCGCTGCCAGATCGGGTGAGGGGGACGCGCCGGCCCACACCGCATGCGGCTTTTTCTGGCCGAAAGCGCCGACACCCGACAGTGTCAGCGAGAAGGACGGGCGGTGGACGCGGTCGAGCGCATTGGCGATCTCGTCGGCTACGTGACCGGGGACATCGCCGATGAAGCGCAGTGTCAGATGGTAGTTTTCGACATCGATCCAGCGGGCCCCGGGCAGGCCGCCCCGGAGCAGGGACAGCGAAAGGGCAGCATCACGCGGAATTTCGAGGGCGGTGAAAAGACGCGGCATGAAGAGCCTCCCTTCCTCGAATCGACTGTCACCTATAGCGAATCATCGATAGCCGAACGGAGCAAGAGGTTTATTGGTCACAGGCTTTGCTAAAAATTTCCCTAACGGAAAGCGGTTCCGGTTGGCCTCACGCGCCTCCGGGCACCGCCGCAATGGCCTTCTCGACCGTCGGCAGGATGCGCTCGACCATCAGGTCGACCCCCTTGGCGCTCGGATGCAGGCCATCCTCGAGCTGCATGCCGGGCTGCCCGGCGACGCCATCGAGGAAGAACGGGTAGAGCGCGACATCGTATTTTTTTGCCAGCTCCGGAAAGATGGCGTCGAAGGCGCTCTGATAGTCGGCGCCGAGATTGGGCGCCGCGCGCATGCCGGCCAGAAGCACGGCGATCTTGCGCTGCTTCAGCCTGGCCAGCATCTCGTCGAGGTTCTTCCTGGCGATATCGGGCAAAACACCGCGCAGCATGTCGTTGGCACCCAGTTCGAGGATGACCAGCCGGGTTCCGTCCGGCACCGACCAGTCGAGCCGCGCCAGGCCGCCGCTGGTGGTGTCGCCGGAAACACCGGCGTTGGCGACGGTCACATCACGGCCCTTGGCGCGCAGCGCGGCCTGAAGCTTGTCGGTAAAACCCTCGCCGGGTCCGAGACCGTAGCCCGCCGTCAGGCTGTCACCGAAACCGACGATCTTGAAGGCCTCGGCCCGCGCCGACGAAATGGCGCCGCAGACGGCGAGGAAAAGGATCAAGCCTGCGGCTATCTGGCGTTTGAAAGACATGCGGCAGGCCCCATATGACCAAAGGATTTCTTCCGGGCGACGGCTTCCGGCAAACAGAGCCTTCACGTTCCATATAGGACACTTTCATTTTGACAGAAGCCATCATCGCGCTGAAAGACGTATCCCTGACGCTCGGCGAGGGCGCTTCGTCGGTGCATGTGCTGAAGGGCGTCAGCCTCGACGTGCCACTTGGCGAGGCGACCGGCATCGTCGGTCCTTCGGGGTCCGGCAAGTCGACACTGCTGATGGTGCTGGCAGGCCTGGAACGTGTCGATTCGGGTACGGTACGAATCGCCAGCGAGCTGCTCAACGGCAAAAGCGAGGACCAGATCGCTTCGTTTCGTGGCCGAAACATTGGCATCGTCTTCCAGTCCTTCCACCTCATCCCCAATATGACGGCGCTCGAGAATGTCGCGGTGCCGCTGGAACTGGCAGGCCATGCCGATCCGTTCTCGGTGGCGGCGCGGGAACTGGCGGCGGTGGGCCTGAGCGACCGCGTCACCCATTATCCCGGCGAGCTTTCCGGCGGCGAGCAGCAGCGCGTGGCGATAGCCCGGGCGCTGGCGCCGTCGCCGCGCATCCTCATCGCTGACGAGCCGACGGGCAATCTCGACCAGGCGACGGGGCGGCAGGTCGCCGACCTTTTGTTCGCCAAGGCGGCCGAGCGCGTCATGACGCTGGTGCTGGTCACCCACGATCCGGCGCTCGCGGCGCGCTGCTCGCGCCAGGTTTCGATGCGCTCGGGCCGGATCGAAACGCCGGCGCCCCTGAAGGTCACCGCCTGATGCCGATGGCGCAGACGCTGAAGCTCGCTATCCGCTTCTCGCTCAGAGAAATGCGCGGCGGCCTATCCGGCTTCCTGATTTTCCTCGCCTGCATCGCGCTCGGCGTCGCGGCGATCGGCGGCGTCAATTCGGTTGCCCGCTCGATCAGCGCCGGCGTTGCCGACCAGGGCCAGACGCTGCTTGGCGGCGATCTCCGCTTCCAGATCAACCAGCGCGACGCCAGCCAGGCCGAGCGCGGCTTCCTCGATGGGCTGGGCACAGTTTCGCGCACAGCCAGCATGCGCTCGATGGCGCGGCTGGCCGACGGTTCGGATCAGGCACTGGTCGAAGCCAAGGCGGTCGACGACGCCTATCCGCTCTATGGCGCGCTGGAAACCGAACCTAAGCTGTCGAAGCAGGAACTGTTCGGCGAAGAATTCGGCGTCTTTGGCGCGGCCGCCCCTGATTTGCTGTTCGAACGGCTGCATCTCAAGCCCGGCGACCGGCTGAAGCTCGGCACCGCCACCTTCGAACTGCGCGCCAAACTGATCACCGAGCCGGATGCCGTGTCCGACGGTTTCGGCTTCGCGCCGCGGCTGATGATCTCGACCGAAGGCCTGGCCGCCACCGGGCTGGTGCAACCAGGCAGTCTGGTCGAAAACGCCTACAAGATCCGGCTGCCCGCCGACGCCGACGTAGCGCGGCTCAAGGCCATCCAGGATCAGGCGGCGAAGGATTTTCCCGAGGCCGGCTGGTCGATCCGTACGCGCGACAATGCGGCGCCGGCGCTGTCGTCCAACATTGAACGCTTCTCGCAATTCCTGACGCTGGTCGGGCTGACGGCGCTGGTGGTCGGCGGCGTCGGAGTCGCCAACGCGGTGCGCGCCTACCTCGACGGCAAGCGCGGCGTCATCGCCACCTTCAAGAGCCTGGGCGCTTCCGGCGGCTTCGTCTTTGCCGTCTATCTCGTGCAGATCCTGATCATCGCCGCATTCGGTATCGCCGCCGGCCTGGTGCTCGGCGCGCTGATGCCGTTCGTGGCGAGTGCCGTCCTCCAATCCGTCATCCCGGTGCCGGCGCAAGGCGGCTTCTATCCCGGCGCGCTCGCCATGGCGGCGCTGTTCGGCCTGCTGGTGACGCTGGCCTTCGCGCTGCTGCCGCTCGGCCGCGCCCGCGATGTGCCGGCGACAGCATTGTTCCGCGAGATGGGGCTCGAAGGCCGCGGCCAGCCGCGTCCCATCTATGTCGCTTCGGCGCTCGGCATAGCACTGCTGCTGGCTGCGTTGGCGATCCTGTTTTCCGGCGACCAGCGCATCGCCTCGATCTTCGTCGGCGCCACCATCTTCGCCTTCCTGGTGCTGCGTCTGGTCGGCGCGCTGGTGCAATGGGCGGCGAGAAAAAGCCCGCGCGTGCGCTTCGTGGCGCTCAGGCTCGCCGTCGGCAACATCCACCGGCCGGGCGCCCTGACGCCGTCAGTGGTGCTGTCGCTGGGGCTGGGGCTGACGCTTCTGGTGACGCTGGCGCTGATCGACGGCAATCTGCGGCAACAAATCTCCGGCAGCCTGCCGGAGCGGGCGCCGAACTTCTTCTTCGTCGACATCCAGGGCAGCGATGTCGATGCGTTCTCGGCGCTGATCGGCAAGGAGGCACCAAAGGGGACGCTGGCCAAGGTGCCGATGCTGCGCGGCCGGGTGATGGCGCTCAACGGTGTCGATGTCGACAAGGTCAAGGTGCCGGCCGAAGGCGCCTGGGTGCTGAAAGGCGATCGCGGCCTGACCTACGACGCCAGGCAACCGGAAAACGCGACACTGACCGAAGGCATATGGTGGCCGGACAATTATGCCGGCGAGCCGCTGGTTTCCTTCTCGGCGCATGAGGGCCAGGAAATCGGGCTAAAGCTCGGCGACACCGTCACCGTCAATGTGCTCGGCCGCAACGTGACGGCGAGGATCGCCAATTTCCGCGAGGTCCAATGGGAAACGATGGGCATCAACTTCGTCATGGTGTTCTCGCCCAACACATTTGCTGGCGCCCCGCATGGCTGGATGGCGACGCTGACCGAAAAGAGCGCCACCACGGCTGACGACGCGCGCGTCCTCAATGCCGTCACCCGCGCCTTTCCCGCGGTGACGACGGTGCGCGTCAAGGACGCGCTCGATGTCGTCAACCGGCTGGTCGGGCAACTCGGCACGGCGATCCGCGCGGCGGCCGGCGTGGCGCTGATCGCTTCGGTGCTGGTGCTGGCCGGCGCGCTCGCCGCCGGCAACCGGGCGCGCATCCATGACGCGGTGGTGCTGAAGACGCTCGGCGCCACAAGGCGAACGCTGATCACGGCGTTCTCCCTCGAATACATGCTGATCGGATTGGCCACCGCCATCTTTGCACTGGCGGCCGGCGGCATCGCGGCCTGGTACATTGTCGCCCGCATCATGACCCTGCCGTCGCATTTCATGCCGGAGGTGGCGGTGGTGACCATCGTCTTTGCGCTGGTGATTACCGTCGGCATCGGTCTCGCCGGCACCTGGCGGGTGCTCGGCCACAAGGCGGCACCGGTGCTGCGCGAGCTGTAATTTCATGGCCTAAGCGGCCGTCGCGCATTAAATCTTGGTAAGGATGCCGGCTGGAAAGCGCGGGAATCGGCCTTTCGGCCCCTCACGAACCGTTACATCCGGTTACGGTCTTGTTCTTGGCGCGAATAACCATCATATTTCGCCACAGGCATGCTGGAGCCCTGCCAGCGGCGCCTGGGTCCGCAAGAGGCCCGACACCGGACGGGGCAGAAGCAATAGAGGATTCCAATGGCTGATCCCATTCGCAATTATCAGACGTCGGCGGTGCCCGGCGTCCGCGCCGACATCGATCAGGGTCTGCGCGCCTATATGATTAAGGTCTACAATCTGATGGGGCTTGGCCTCCTCATCACCGGTCTTGCCGCCGTCGGCACGATCATGCTGGCCACCACCACGGACCCGGCCTCGGCCGTCGCAACGCTGCCGAGCGGCGAGATGCTGACGTCCTTCGGCTATGCGATCTTCGGCTCGCCGCTGCGCTGGGTGGTGATGCTGGCACCGTTGGCCGCCGTGTTCTTTCTGTCGTTCAGGATCCAGTCGATGAGCGTCGCCGCCGCGCAGACGACGTTCTGGGTCTATGCCGGCCTCGTAGGCCTGTCGCTGTCGTCGATCTTCCTGGTCTACACCACGGCCAGCATTTCGCAGACCTTCTTCGCCACGGCCGCCGCCTTCGGCGCGTTGTCGCTGTACGGCTACACGACCAAGCGCGACCTGACCGCGATGGGCTCGTTCCTGATCATGGGCGTGTTCGGCATCATTATCGCGTCGGTGATCAACATCTTCCTGCAGTCGTCGGCGCTGTCCTTCGCCGTTTCGGCGATCGGCGTGCTGGTCTTCGCCGGCCTCACCGCTTACGACACGCAGAAGATCAAGGAGATGTATTTCGAGGGCGACGCTTCCGATATCGCTGGCCGCAAGGCCATCATGGGCGCGCTGCGGCTCTATCTCGACTTCATCAACCTGTTCATGTTCCTGCTGCAGTTCATGGGCGACCGCCGCTAGAGCAGCTCGCCGTTTCACGGAAACGGCGAACCGCTCTAAATTTTTGTTTTGACGCAATTCCCAAGGGAAAGCGCTACACGCTTTTCCCGGGAAAACCGTTTCACACTTTTCCTGGAATTGCTCTAAGGCTTCGCATCATGGTCTGACTGGACCATCGGGTTTGGAAGGGGCGGCCCAACGGCCGCCCTTTTCTTTTGCGCCGACGTTTGCTGTTATCGGAGGCAGACATAAGGCTTGCACAAAGAATGAGCAATATCGTGATTCGGGCGGCCAGCGCCGCCGACCTCGACACCATCACCGAAATCTATGCCGACGCGGTGACACATGGCACGGCGAGCTACGAGCTGGAGCCGCCCAGCCGCGCCGAGATGGGCGCGCGATTCGCCACGCTCACAACCGGCGGCTTTCCCTATCTGGTGGCGGAGAAGGACGGTGCGGTGCTCGGTTATGCCTATGCCGGTGCCTTCCGGCCGCGCCCCGCCTATCGCTTTATCGTCGAGGATTCGGTCTATGTCGCGCCTGACGCCAAAGGCCAGGGCGTCGGTCTCAAGCTGATGCAAGCCCTGGTCACGGCGGCCGAAGCGGCGGGTTTTCGCCAGATCATCGCGGTGATCGGCGACGGCCATGCCGACAGCGCCTCGGTCAGGCTGCACGAAAAGCTCGGCTTTCGCCATTCAGGCCGGCTCGAAGGCTCCGGCTACAAGCACGGCCGCTGGCTGGACACGGTGTTCATGCAGCTGTCGCTGAATGGCGGCGCGTCGCTTCCGCCCGACCCGGTCTCGCTGCCGGAGCGGAAGTTCCGGGGGGAGAAAGAAGAATTGAAGAACTGAAGAATTGGAGAATTGAAGAGCAAAGAAGATGGCGCTTACGTCAGGCGCTGAGTGCCTTCTTCCCCAATTCCAATTCCCGGCTCAGGCCTCGACCACTCTCAGCTTGCTGTCGAAGACGCCGAGCACGCGCCCAAGCTCCTGGCCGCGTTTGAGGATGCGCCCGCCGGCGGCGATGACGGCGAAGGCGCCCTGCTTGCGGGCCAGTTTCGGGTCCTTGACAATCTGGAACAGCGGCACTTCGCTGGCGCGGCGGAAGACGGAAAACACCGCCCTGTCGGTGAGATGATCGATAGCGTAGTCGCGCCATTCATTGGCGGCGACCATGCGTCCGTACAGTCTGAGGATCTGGTCCAGTTCACGCCGGTCGAAGCGCACCGGCTGGTCGAGGCGTGAGAAGCGCGCCTCGTGCAGCGGGATCAATATTGCGGATGCGTCACCATCCCCCATCCCGCCGCTGTCGTCAGTCATGCCTCGATCCTTCAAAAAATGAATCTTTGCCAACCAAAATTGGCCCCTTCGCGCTGCAATTGCAAGAGCCGACAAAGCGGTGGCGGCGGCGCGCCTTTTCGGTCACGTCCAGTCACTTTGTAACGCGCGCTGTTGGAATTGGTGATGCTTCGCCACATTTCTGCCTTTTTTTATCCGCGCTCATGCCCCAATGTCCGACGAATTTACCGGCGTTGCCTGAGACGGTTCGGTCCGGCACCGGCTCGTAAACCCCAAGCCCCCCGCCCACGGGTCTGCGTCGGATCGAACCAACCTCGGTTTTTCCTTGGAAAGATCGGGTGCGACGATCCCAAACCTAAATGACCGGCGTCAGAAGCAAGCTGACGTCGGTTTTTTCATGCCTGAAGGTCCGGATCGGGACAAACCTTGCCGGCGCTTGCGCCCCAGGCTCTTGTTTCGCATAAGTCGTTGTCCCAAACGACAGCACGCGGATGACCGCATTGAGCCGTCCCAACCTGAGCGATGTTCACCCCGGTGACTGGGTCGATCGCCGATTGCCTTGGTCGTGGCGGCCATACCAAGGCTGGCGCGTTTGGATCGACCGCCCCCGGAATGGCCGTGATCGCCGCTCATTTGGCCTGGCAGGCATGGCGTATTGACTTTCAGCACCCGGAGCTGAATTCAGGCTTTTCCTGTCAAACATTTTGACCGGCGTGCTGCTGACATGCACGGCACTCGCCGGGGCATTGTGAGGTTATCCGGCTTGCCGGAAATGGTTACAGGTTCTCGGTCTTGTTCGGGGGCTTGTGGATGAAGGCGGCGCCGAGAATGGGGCCTGGCATGCCGTCCTTGCCGACCGACTGCAAAAGCACGGCGCAGCCGCCCTTCTTGGTGATCTCGCTCATCGGCAACTCATAGCGCTGCGCCTTGCCGTGCCACATGCCGGCGGTCTGGATACCGGTGACGGCGTTCCAATAAGTCATCTTGCGGCCGGAGTTCTCGCCCTGGGCGATCTTGATCGTCTGCGGCGGCTCGAAATAGACGATGACGACATGGGCGTCGCTCGGACCGGCGCCGGCATCGCCGACATCGATGATCACGCGGTCGCTGGTGCGGCTGACCTTGACGGGCACACGCATGCCTTCGCCGGATTTCGCCATACGGGCGAGCGCGCCGTCGACCTCGCCGCGATTGGCGCCGTTGACATGCGCGCGGCCATTGAGCACCGCCTGCGGCGTATAGACGGAGCGACTGCCGAAGGCGCGCATGTAGTCATATTGACGTTCGGTGTTTTCCTTGCGGCTCAGCGTGTCCTTCCAGCCGAGATAGTCCCAATAGTCGACGTGATAGGAGAGCGCGACGATGTCATCGCTTGTGGCAAGTTCGGCGAAGAAGGCATCGGCCGGAGGGCAGGAACTGCAGCCCTGGCTGGTGAAGAGTTCGACCACGCCGAGCGGCTTGTCGGGCGAGGGTTTTTCGGCCTGGATTCTTTCGGTCTCGCCGGCATGGCCGGCACCGGCAACCGCCGAGAAGGCCAGCGCGAAGGCTGCCAGCCAAAGTGATCTTCGCCAGGCCATGATCATTCCAATTCCCGCCGGTGGCGCCGGCTTTGTTCTGATTGTCTGAAATATGTGGCAGAAGCGGAAGTCAACGGGAAGTCACGTTGCGGTGAAATTTTGCCACTGCAGCCGCAGGTAAGGCAGCAATAGGACAGACGCTGCATTTCACGACGTGGTTCGATTAGGGAGTGGCATCACCATCATGTGGCAAACTCTCCTGACCCCTGTCGATCTCTATTGCGAGCGGACCGGGCCTGGACTTTGGGCCAAGCCGATAAATGCTTTGGCCAATCTTGCTTTCATTGCAGCGGGATTATGGGGTGTCCGGGAAGTACGCCGATGCGACGGCGCGATTTGGAAAACCTAGGGCAGCAGGCAGTAGGCAGTAGGCAGTAGGCAGTAGGCAGTAGGGGCCGTATTCCCTACTGCCTAAGCCCTATTCCCTGGCTGCGGCTACGCAGCCAAATCGCGCAGCACGTACTGCAAGATGCCGCCGTTCTTGAAGTAGTCGAGCTCGTCCAGCGTATCGATGCGGCAGATGATCGGCACGTTCTTGACGCTGCCGTCGCCATAGGTGACCTTGGCGGTCATCGTCTGGCGCGGCTTGATCGTGCTCAGTCCATCGATCTCGACCAGCTCATCGCCCTTGAGGTTCAGCGAAGCCCAGGACGTGCCTTCCTCGAAGACGAAGGGGATGACGCCCATGCCGACCAGGTTCGAGCGATGGATGCGCTCGAAGGACTGGGCGATGACGGCGCGGACACCAAGGAGATTCGTTCCCTTGGCCGCCCAGTCGCGCGACGAGCCGTTGCCGTATTCGACGCCGGCGAAGATGACCAGCGGCACGCCTTCCTTCTTGTACTCCATCGCCGCGTCGTAGATCGATTCCTCTTCCTTCGACGGGTAGTGGATGGTGTAGCCGCCCTCGCGGCCGTTCTCGCCCAGCATGTGGTTGCGGATGCGGATGTTGGCGAAGGTGCCGCGCATCATCACCTCATGATTGCCGCGCCGCGTGCCGTACTGGTTGAAGTCGGCGACGCCGACGCCATGGTCGGTGAGGTACTTGCCGGCCGGCGAGGCGGCCTTGATCGAACCCGCCGGCGAGATGTGGTCGGTGGTGATCTTGTCGCCGAACAGGCCGAGCACGCGCGCGCCCTTGATGTCGCCGATCTTGCCGAAACCTGATGTCATGCCGGCGAAATAGGGCGGGTTCTGCACATAGGTCGAGTTGTCGTCCCAGGCATAGGTCTGGCCTTCCGGCGCCTTGACGTTCTGCCAGTACTCGTCGCCCTTGAAGACGTCGGCATATTTGCGGGCGAACAGCTCGCGGGTGACGTTCTTCTCGATGAACTCCTGGATCTCGGCCGAGCTCGGCCAGATGTCCTTGAGGTAGACCGGATTGCCGTTCTTGTCCTCGCCGAGCGGCTCGGTGGTGAGGTCCTTGGTGACGGTGCCGGCCAGTGCGTGCGCCACGACCAGCGGCGGTGACGCCAGGTAGTTGGCCTGCACGTCGGGCGAGACGCGGCCTTCGAAGTTGCGGTTGCCGGACAAGACCGCGGCAGCAATCAAACCTTTGTCGTTGATGGTCTTGGAGATCGGCGCCGGCAGCGGGCCGGAATTGCCAATGCAGGTGGTGCAGCCGAAGCCGACCAGGTTGAAGCCGATCTGGTCGAGCTCCTTCTGCAGGCCTGACTTCTCCAGATATTCGGCGACCACCTGGCTGCCGGGGGCGAGCGAGGTCTTCACCCACGGCTTCTGCTTGAGGCCGCGGCGGTTGGCGTTGCGGGCCAGAAGGCCAGCGCCGATCAGCACGCTCGGGTTCGAGGTGTTGGTGCACGAGGTGATGGCGGCAATGACGACGTCGCCATGGCCGAGATCATGGTCGGTGCCTTCGACGGCGTAGCGCTTGGAAATCTCCGCCGCCTTCTTGTATTCGGTATCCATCGCCTTGGCGAAGCCGGCGGGAATGCCTTCCAGCGCGACGCGGCCTTCGGGCCGCTTGGGGCCGGCCATCGACGGCACGACGCTGCTGAGCTCGAGCTCGAGCAGGTCGGTGAAGACCGGGTCGGCGGAGCCGGCCTCGCGCCACATGCCTTGCGCCTTGGAATAGGCTTCGACCAGGGCGATGCGGCTTTCCTCGCGGCCTGACATCGTCAAATAGCGGATGGTTTCCGAATCGACCGGGAAGAAGCCGCAGGTGGCGCCATATTCCGGCGCCATGTTGCCGATGGTGGCGCGGTCGGCGAGCGTCATGTTGGAGAGGCCGGGGCCGAAGAATTCGACGAACTTGCCGACGACACCCTTCTTGCGCAACATCTGGGTGACGGTGAGCACCAGGTCGGTGGCGGTGACGCCTTCCTTGAGCTTGCCGGTGAGGCGGAAGCCGATGACTTCGGGCAGAAGCATGGAGACGGGCTGGCCGAGCATGGCGGCCTCGGCCTCGATGCCGCCGACGCCCCAGCCGAGAACGCCAAGGCCGTTGATCATGGTGGTGTGCGAATCGGTGCCGACGCAGGTGTCGGGATAAGCGGTGGTTTCGCCGTCCTCGGTGTTGGTCCACACCACCTGGCCGAGATATTCGAGATTGACTTGATGGCAGATGCCGGTGCCGGGCGGCACGACGCGGAAGTTGCGGAACGCCTGCTGGCCCCATTTCAGGAACTTGTAGCGTTCCTCGTTGCGCTCATATTCGAGCTCGACATTGCGGGCGAAGGCCATCGGCGTGCCGAACTCGTCGACGATGACGGAATGGTCGATGACGAGGTCGACGGGAACCAGCGGGTTGATCTTCTGCGGATCGCCGCCGAGCGAGGCCATGGCGTCGCGCATGGCGGCCAGGTCGACGACGGCCGGAACGCCGGTGAAATCCTGCATCAGCACGCGGGCCGGGCGATAGGCGATCTCGACGCCGGCGGTGCCCTTGTCGGTCAGCCAGCCGGCCACCGCCTGGATCGATTCCTTGGTGACGGAGCGGCCGTCCTCATTGCGCAGCAGGTTCTCCAGCAGCACCTTCATCGAATAGGGCAGCTGGGCAATGCCGGTGAGGCCGTTCTTCTCGGCCTCGACGAGGTCGAAATAGGCATATTCGGTGCCGCCCGCGGTCAGCGTGCGACGGCAATTGAAACTATCGAGGGATTTTGACACGTGCGATCCGTCCTTGTCTGTTCAGCCTGAAAGGGAACGGACGCCGATGGCATGCAATCACGCGCAAAGGTGCGGGTACGGCCATTTCCGCTGTCCGTTCCCAAGCAACCCGAGCCGTTCAAGGCGGCGCGTGCGCTGGTTCGGCGCTAATTCTGTTCCCGCGCCGACCGCTGGCACGGATGCACCGCATATAGAGAATTTTCTGGAATAGTTCTAGACAGTCGAAAAGCAAATTTGTGCGATGCGGCAGCGGTCGCGCAACATTGAGTTCAGGGCAGGCGAGGGATGCGGCTTATCGCCGAAAATCTGGGCGGCGAGCGCGGCGGCGAGGCGGTTTTTTCCGGCATCGGCTTTGCGCTCGATCCAGGCCAGGCGCTGGTCGTCACCGGGCCGAACGGATCGGGCAAATCGACCCTGCTTAGGATCATCGCCGGGCTGCTGCCGAAGGCCGAAGGCCGGCTGCTGATCGAAGGCGGCGGCGATGACTTTCCGTCGATCGCTTCGGCCTGCCACTATCTCGGACACCAGAACGCGATGAAGACGGCGCTGAGCGTGGCGGAAAACCTGCGCTTCTGGCGCGATTTCAATGGGCCTGGCGATTCGAGCGTCGACGCGGCGCTGGACACGGTCGGGCTCAGCGGCATCGGCCATCTGCCGTTCGGCTATCTCTCGACTGGGCAAAGGCGTCGGGCGGCGATCGCCAAGCTCTTGGTCAGCCACCGGCCGCTGTGGCTGCTCGACGAGCCGACGGCGGGTTTGGACAAGGCGTCGGAGGCGCGGTTCGCGGGGCTGATGATGGAGCATTGCGTGGCTGGCGGGATGATTGTCGCGGCGACGCATTTGCCGCTGGGGATCGAGGCGACGGAGTTGAAGATGGGGGTGGCCGGTTGATGGTGGCACTCTACGGCGCCCCCCTCTGTCCTACCGGACATCTCCCCCACGAGGGGGGAGATTGGCTGTTGGCTCGGTTTTCGCCAATCTCGAGCATTGCTAGAAGTGTGCCGTCGGCGGAGCTGCCGATCTCCCCCCTTGTGGGGGAGATGGCCGGCAGGCCAGAGGGGGGCGCCACAGAACGCCGTCCTCAACAAGGGACCACATCGTAATGTGGTCGCTCTTTGCCCGCGACATCCGCCTCAACATCCGCGCCGGCGGCGGCGCGTTGACCGGCGTCATCTTCTTCCTCGCCGTCATTGCCACCATCCCGTTCGGCGTCGGGCCGGACCTGAAGCTGCTTGCCCGCGTCGGCCCGGCGATCCTGTGGATCGGCGCGCTGCTTTCCTGCCTGCTCGGGCTCGACCGGCTGTTCCAGGCGGACCGCGAGGACGGCTCGCTCGATCTGCTGGTGCTCGGCAATGACCGGCACATGCTGGCGCTGACCGTGCTGGTGAAATGCCTGGCGCATTGGGCGGGCAGCGTTTTGCCGCTGGTCGTCGCCGCCCCCTTGCTCGGACTGTTCATGAACATGGAGCCGGTTGCCATCGGCGCGACTGCGCTGACACTGCTGGTCGGCACGCCGGCCATCACCTTCATCGGTGCCGCGGGCGCCGCGGTGGCTGTGGCGCTGCCGCGCGGCGGGCTGCTGATCTCGGTGCTGGTGCTGCCGCTGACCATTCCGGTGCTGATCTTCGGCGTCTCGGCGAGCTATGGCGCGACGGCCAATCCCGATCCTTTCCTGCAGCCCTTCCTCATTCTTGCCGCGCTGACGCTGTTTCTTGCCGTGCTGGGACCTGTCTCGGCGGCGCTGGCGCTGCGCCACGGAACCGATTGAGCGAGGTTTGGCATGGTTTGCGCGACATCAAGGGCGGCGGCGTGGCGGCCACGTATGTTTGAAACCACGGCGCGTTGCGCAGCCATGGGCATATCGCTAAGGGAAAGCATGATCGAACGAGGCAGACGGCTGGAAAGAGGCGCGCCGATGGAGCGGCAGGCATGAGTGCGCACGCACTCTATGTCACGGCCGCCTATGGCATCACGGCGGTTGTTCTGGCAGGGCTGATCGGCTGGATCCTGCTCGACCAAAAGGGGCGCAAGCGCGATCTTGCCGAGCTGGAAGCAGCCGGCGTGCGGCGGCGTTCCGACAAGGCGGAGGCACAGAAACCGTGAGCGGCGAGACCGAAACGCCGACGCACGGCCGCCGCCTCTTCGTGCTGCTGCCGCTGCTGATCTTTCTCGGCCTCGCCGGCCTGTTCCTGTGGCAGCTACTGTCGGGACGCGATGTCTCGGAAGTGCCCTCGGCGCTGATCGGCCTGCCGGCGCCGCAGACCAATCTGCCGGCACTGGAGGGGTCAAACCTGCCGGGGCTTGATTCCAGGGCGTTCGCCGGCAAGGTCACGCTGGTCAATGTGTTTGCGTCATGGTGTGCGCCGTGCCGGGAAGAGCATCCGGTGCTCCTGGCGCTGTCGCAGGACAAGCGGTTCACCATGGCGGCGCTGAACTACAAGGACCGTCCGGAAAACGCCCGCCGGTTCCTCGGTGATCTCGGCAATCCGTTCCAGGCCATCGGCGTCGACGAAGCCGGCCGCACGGCGATCGACTGGGGTGTCTACGGCGTGCCGGAAACCTTCGTCGTCGGCAAGGACGGCAAAATTGCCTACAAGCATGTCGGCCCGCTGACGGCGGGGGCGGCGCGGGATCTTTTGCTGCCGCAGATTGAAAAGGCATTGGCCGCAGCGAACTGACGGCGTTCTCTCGCTTCGAATCCATGCCGAGACGTTGGTCAAAGGGTACTTCGGATCACAACAGGCGTTGCGTACAGCGGTAGACAGAAATTCCGCACCGCTGCGGCGCTCGAAGATCACGGCATGGATCCCTCGGGCTGCTGAGCAGCTCCGGGGTCTTCGCTCCGCTTCGCGTCGCTACGCCCAAGGATGACGAACGTGATAGGTCGACCGAATACTCAGCCGTAGATCTGCTTGTGGATCTGGTAGAGCATTTCCGAGCGGTCGGCGCGCATGTCGGCCAGATCGCGGCTGGAGAAGCTGTCGATTTCGGCGACGAGGCGATTGTAGTGCTTGCGCTTGGCGATGTTGTTGCGAGCGCGGGTCATGAGGTCGTTGAAGATCATAGCAAGGGTCCTTTCGTGCCGCGTTCTGGCGGCGGTTTCTTCCTCCCTTGGTCAATACGAAGCATGACATAGGATTGGTGCATTGCAAAAAGAAGATGTTGCAATGCACCATTGCACGCAGCGCATAGCCGGTTAATCGAGTCCTAAAGGCGCGTCCTGCGTGACCGGTCGCTGGCCGCCCTGGTCGCACGGGCGTTCCTCTCCGTTTTGTCATACAAATTGCGAAGGCCGCGTCTTGCCAGATCGATCGCGGGCTGGCTTGATCCGGTATCATGTGATGCCGGGAGGAAAATGCATGGCGGCCGCAGACTATTATGAAATTCTCGATCCGCGTTTCGCGCGCCTGTTCAACGGCAATGCGCAAGTGGAGAAGCTGTTCACCGGATGCCGCTGGGCGGAGGGGCCTGCCTGGTTCGCCGCCGGCCGTTATGTCGTCTGGTCCGATATCCCAAACAACCGCATGCTGCGCTATGACGAGACGGACGGCAGCGTCAGCGTTTTCCGCCAGCCCTCGGGCAATTCCAACGGCAACACCGTCGACCGGCAAGGCCGGCTGGTCACCTGCGAGCATTCGGGCCGCCGCGTCAGCCGCACCGAGCATGACGGCTCGGTCACGACCATTGCCGCCAAATGGAAGGGCAAGCGGCTGAACTCGCCCAACGACGTGGTGGTGAAGTCCGACGGTTCGATCTGGTTCACCGACCCGACCTACGGCATCGACACCGACTATGAAGGCGACAAGGCCGAGAGCGAGATCGGCGCCTGCTATGTCTACCGGGTCGATCCCGACAGCGGCGAGGTAGAGGCCGTCATCACCGACATGGTGCGACCCAACGGGCTCGCCTTCTCGCTGGACGAAAGCCAGCTCTATGTCGTCGATACCGGCCGCACGCATGGCGCCGAGAACCCGGCGCATATGCGGGTGTTCAATGTCGGCAAGCACGGCAAGAAGGTTTCGGGCGGCAAGGTCTTCGCCGACTGCACCGCCGGCCTGTTCGACGGTTTCCGGCTCGACGCGGACGGGCGCATCTGGACCAGCGCTACCGACGGCATCCATTGCTACGATCCCGACGGCACGCTGATCGGCAAGGTCAAGGTGCCGGAGGTGACCGCCAATTGCGTGTTCGGCGGCGCCAAGCTGAATTGCCTCTACATAGCTGGCACCACCTCGCTCTATTCGGTGCGGCTGATGGTGAACGGAGCCAAGACTTTTTGAGGCTGCTCGACACGCTTCTCTGGCGGCCGCTGATGGTGTTTCTGCGTATTACCGCAGCGCCTGCCGCGCTACGGCTGCCGGCACCGCCGCCAAGCGACTCGCCAGAGCGAATGTCTAAACAGCCGGCTGGCGGTACCAGACACAATTCAAGGGGAGGACGTCATGCCATTCGTCAACATCCGCATCGTCAAGGAAGTGATCGCCGCCGATCCGGCCGGCAAGAAGGCTGACATCGCCAAGAAAGTCACGGCGGCCATCATGGAGACCACCGGGCTCGGCAATGACGATGTCTGGGTGGTTTTCGAAGAGGTCAACGCGCGGGACTGGTATGTCGGCAAGACCGATGTCGAGACGCTGCGGAAGGGGTAGGGTGGCGACGCTCGAGTGCAGGCGCACCCTTTCCTTCGTCATCCTCGGGCTTGACCCGAGGATCCATGCCGCAACTTCCGACGCAGAGTGCTGCGGTGCAGAATTCTGTAAGGATTGCAGCGCCTTAGTGTAACGGCATGGATTCCAGGGTCTGCGCCGCGTCGCTGCGCTCCTTGCTGCGCCCTAGAATGATGGGTGGACGGCCCCTTGCGGCATCGAATGTGCCAAGCTGGTCGTGTTGTTGAACCCCAGCGGAGGAGACCGTCCGTCATGCAAGCTATCAGATTTGGAATCGATTTGGCCAAGAATGTGTTTCAGGTGCACGGTGTGGATGCTGCCGGGAAGGTGGTGGTGCAGCGCCAGCTGCGCCGCGCGCAGGTGGAGAAGTTCTTCGCCGCGCAG